>CP107851.1:3357500-4795000 GCA_036013505.1 Streptomyces sp. NBC_00510
GTCACGGGCGATGCCCATGTTGCGGACCATGGAGCGGCCGATGAAGGCGACCTTGCGGCCGCGCTCGTGGGCCGCGTCCAGGACCTGCTGGATGCGGTGGACGTGGCTGGCGAAGCTGGCCACGATGATCCGCTTCTCGGCCTTGGCGAATACCTGGCGCAGCACCGGCAGGATGTCCCGCTCGTGCGGGATGAAGCCGGGCACCTCCGCGTTGGTGGAGTCGGAGAGCAGCAGGTCGATGCCCTCCTCCGACAGGCGCGCGAAGGCGTGCAGGTCGGTGAGCCGGCCGTCGAGCGGCAGCTGGTCCATCTTGAAGTCGCCGGTGTGCACGACCATGCCGGCCGGGGTGCGGATGGCGACCGCGAGGGCGTCGGGGATGGAGTGGTTGACCGCCACGAACTCGCAGTCGAAGGGCCCGATGCGCTCGCGCTGCCCCTCGGCGACCTCGAGGGTGTAGGGGCGGATGCGGTGCTCGGCGAGCTTGGCCTCGATGAGGGCCAGGGTCAGCTTCGAGCCGATCAGCGGGATGTCGTCCTTCTCCCGCAGGAGGAAGGGGACGGCGCCGATGTGGTCCTCGTGGCCGTGGGTGAGGACGATGCCGACGACGTCGTCCAGGCGGTCACGGATGGACGTGAAGTCCGGCAGGATCAGGTCAACTCCGGGCTGCTCCTCCTCCGGGAAGAGCACCCCGCAGTCGACGATCAGCAACCGGCCTCCGTACTCGAAGACCGTCATGTTGCGGCCGATCTCGCCGAGACCGCCGAGCGGGGTGATGCGCAAACCCCCTTCGGGCAGCGCGGGGGGCGGGCCGAGCTCAGGGTGCGGATGGCTCAAAGTATCTCCTCACCACGCACGCCACAGGCCCCGGGCGGACACCCGGGGACACCGTGCGCGCATGACAGCGTGCTTTCTGTTTCGTTGTCCTCATGGAGCGATATTCAGTTCTTAAGTCTGTGGTTACAGCTGTACCCCGCCGGCGGCGAGATCCTGCTTCAGCTGTGCCGTCGCGGCCTCGCCGAGCTCCACGAGCGGGAGCCGGAGCGGGCCGCCGGGCAGCCCCTGCAGGGCCAGGGCGGCCTTGGTGGTGATGACGCCCTGGGTGCGGAAGACGCCGGTGAAGACCGGGAGCAGCTTCTGGTGGATCTCGGCCGCCTTGTGGATGTCACCCGAGAGATACGCCTCGAGGAGGGCCCGTAGCTCAGGGCTGACCAGATGTCCCACGACGGAGACGAAGCCGGCGGCGCCGACGGAGAGCAGCGGCAGGTTGAGCATGTCGTCGCCGGAGTACCAGGCGAGGCCGCTGCGGCTGATGGCCCAGCTCGCGGCGGCGAGGTCGCCCTTGGCGTCCTTGTTGGCGACGATCCGGGGGTGCTCGGCGAGCCGGACGAGGGTCTCGGTCTCGATCGCGACGCCGCTGCGGCCGGGGATGTCGTAGAGCATCACCGGCAGACCGGTGGCGTCCGCGACGGCGGTGAAGTGCCGGTACAGGCCCTCCTGCGGGGGCTTGTTGTAGTACGGCGTCACCGTGAGCAGGCCGTGGGCACCGGCGCGCTCCGCCTGGCGGGCCAGCTCGACGGTGTGGTGGGTGTCGTTGGTGCCGACGCCGGCGACGACGAAGGCGCGGTCGCCCACCGCCTCCAGTACGGCCCGGACGAGCTGCTCTTTCTCCACGTCGCTGGTGGTCGGCGACTCACCGGTGGTGCCGTTGACGACCAGGCCGTCGTTGCCTGCCTCGACGAGGTGGGCGGCGAGCTGCTGCGCGCCGTCGAGGTCGAGGGCGCCGTCCGCGGTGAACGGCGTGACCATTGCGGTCAGGACCCGCCCGAAGGGGGTCTGCGGGGTGGAGGTCGGAGCCATGAGTCCAACGCTACTCGGTGCCGGTGCCGGGACACCCCCTCGGGACCTGCGATGAGGACTCCGGCGCTGCCTGCTCGGGGGTTCAAGCAGCACCGGAATCCGTTTCTGAAGACTAGACGAATTGCATGAAACCCGGCAATCGGAAGATTCCGGATGAGTGGTGACCTGCTACGGAGCGACCCGGCCGTTGGCGTTGAAGGCGGCGTGGGTGAGCGGCATGAGCTTCGCCCATTCGGCTTCCATCCGCTCCCCGACCATCTCGATCTCCCGCTGCGGGAAGGACGGGACCTTGGCGAGCTCGTGCTGGGTGCGCAGGCCGAGGAAGTGCATCAGCGAGCGGGCGTTGCAGGTGGCGTACATCGACGAGAACAGGCCGACCGGCAGGGTGGCCCGGGCGACCTCGCGGGCGACGCCGGCCGCCAGCATCTTCTGGTAGGCCTCGTAGGAATGCCGGTAGGAGGCCTCCATGGCGTCCACGGCGGCCTGGTGCTGCTCCGGGGACCCGTGCACGAACTCGTACTTCCCGGGGCGGCCCTGCTGCACCAGCTTGCGCTCCGTGGACGGCACGTAGAAGACCGGCTGCAGCTCGCGGTACCGGCCGGATTCCTCGTTGTACGACCATCCGACGCGGTGGCGCATGAACTCGCGGAAGACGAAGATCGGGGCGCTGATGAAGAAGGTCATGGAGTTGTGCTCGAAGGGGCTGCCGTGGCGGTCCCGCATGAGGTAATTGATCAGGCCCTTGGAGCGCTCCGGGTCCTTCGTCAGCTCCGCCAGGGACTGCTCGCCGGCCGTGGAGACCCGGGCGGCCCACAGCACGTCGGAGTCGGCGGCGCTGTGCTTGACGAGCTCGACGGTCACGTCGTCGCGGAACTGCACGGAGTCGTCGGCGGAGATGTCGGTCACCGGGCGTCCTTCCTCATGGAGCTTGGGGCGGCGCCCAGCCTATGCGCCCGCTCCGACATCGCCCGACACCCGTCGAACTCGGCCCCACCCCCCGCAAAGCGGAGCAAGGCAGACGACCGGCGGACCACTGCTGGCCGGTCCCGGCGGGGCCCGCTAGCCTCACCGATGTGTCTCTGCCCTTCCTCGCCGCCGACAGCGGCCACGACGAGTACGCCGCGGACGCCGCCCTTCCGCACCGGGTCCAGGACGGGTGGATCCGTCCCTACCGCCCGGGCCCCTGGCGGGTCGCCACGGCGGCGATGCTGCTGGTGCTCGCCTCGTACCTGCTCATCGCGGGAGTGATCATGGGGCTCGCGGGCAACGGGCCCGGGGTCGCCGCGACGGTCGTCGCCGCCGTGCTGGCCATCGTCTGCGCGCTGCGTCTGCTGCGCGTGGGGTTCTGGGTGAGCACGCGCGGGCTGCGGCAGGTGGGGCTCTTCTACACCACGACGCTGTCCTGGAACCGGGTCGGGGCCGTCCGTACGGCCCAGCAGCCGGTGAAGTGGCTGGGGCTGCCCCGGACCGTCCAGGGCCAGGCCCTGGTCGTCACGCGGGCGGACGGCCAGCGGCTGCGACCGCTGCTCACCGACCACAACGCGGACTTCCTCGGCCGTACGGAGGCCTTCGACCAGGCGGCCGACGCCATAGAGGGCTGGGCCTCCGAGCTGAGCCGCTGAGGTCTCGGCGGGCGGTCGACGAGGGGTGCGACGAGGCCCCGGCCCTCCGGGAGGCACACGGGTGGCGGGAGACGGCGTACAGGCGACAGCCGGGCGTCATCGGGGGTTTGCCTGCGGCTGTTAGCGTCCGGCCGACCCGGCCCGCCGAGGACCTGGAGCGACTCTTGCTCGCACCGCCGCATCCGAACACGCTCCTCACCCCTCCCGCGCCGCTGCCCGCGCTGGAACCGCTGCGGGGCCGCACCGTCGTCGTGAAGTTCGGCGGGCACGCCATGACCGACGGGTCGTTGCTGCGCACCTTCGCCGAGGACGTGGTGCGGCTGCGGCGGACCGGCGTGCGGGCCGTGGTGGTGCACGGGGGCGGTCCGCAGATCAGCGCGCAGCTGGACCGGCTGGGCGTACCCGCGCATTTCCTGGGCGGGCAGCGCGTCACCACGCCGGAGACGCTGGACGTGGTGCGGATGGTGCTCGCCGGCAAGGTGCAGCGGGAGCTGGTGCGGCTGTTCAACGAGCACGGCCCGTACGCCGTCGGGCTCACCGGCGAGGACGCGCACACGCTCACAGCGGTGCGCCGGTACGCCGAGGTCGGCGGGGAGCTGATGGACATCGGCCTGGTCGGGGACGTGACGGAGGTCAACACGGCCGCCGTGGACATGCTGCTGGACCACGGGCACATCCCGGTGGTCTCGCCGCTCGGCCGCGGCACGGACGGCGAGGTCTACAACGTCAACGCGGACGCGGCCGCCGGCGCGCTCGCCGCCGCGCTGGGCGCCGAGGCCCTGGTGGTCCTGACCGACGTGCCCGGGCTGTACGCGGACTGGCCGTGCCGGGAGCGGGTGCTGGACCGGCTGACCGCCACCGAGCTGGAACGCATGCTGCCGTCCCTCGGGGACGGCATGGTGCCGAAGATGGAGAGCTGCCTGCGCGCGGTCCGCGCCGGTGTCCGTACCGCACGGGTGCTGGACGGGCGCGCCCCGCACGCCCTGCTGCGCGCGCTGACCGGCGCCCCCGGGGAGGCCGGGACGACCGTCCTGCCGGGCTGAGGCCGGGCCCCGTTCAGGGCGTCTGCGGCGCCTTCCCGCGCAGGGCGATCGCCCGCTGCATGGCCTTGCGTGCCCGCGGGGTGTCGCGGGCGTCGTGGTAGGCGACCGCGAGCCGGAACCACGACCGCCAGTCCTCCGGGGCGGCCTCCGTCTCGGCCTTGCGCCGGGCGAAGACCGCGTCGGCGGAGGCACGGTCGACGCGGCCGCTCGGGGTGCGCACCAGCTCGTCCTCCGGCAGGCCGCCCTCGGCCTCCAGCTCCCGGGCGAGCCGGTCCGCGTTGCGCGCGAACTGCGTCGTGCGGACCAGGAACCAGACACCGACCAACGGCAGCACGAGCACCGCCACGCCGAGGACCACCGTGACCGGGCGGCCGTCCTGGATCAGCCAGACGCCACGGGCGCCGGCCAGCACGAAGTACACGACCAGGACGGCCGCGAGGACGAAGTAGGTGATCTTTGCGCGCATGGTGGGCGAACCGGCTCTCAGTCTGTCGTCTCTCGGTCGGTCAGTCGAGGTCCATGAAGTGCTCCAGGCCGAAGGTGAGTCCCGGCGTGGAGACGACCCTGCGCACACCGAGCAGCACGCCCGGCATGAAGGAGCCGCGGTTCATGGAGTCGTGACGGATGGTGAGGACCTCGCCGGCGTCGCCGAAGAGCACCTCCTGGTGGGCGACGAGACCGCGCAGCCGCACCGCGTGCACGGGCACGCCCTCGACGTCGGCGCCGCGCGCGCCGTCCAGGGCGGTGGCGGTGGCGTCCGGCTGCGCGCCGAGCCCGGCCTCGCGGCGGGCGTCGGCGATGAGCTGCGCGGTGCGCACGGCGGTGCCGCTGGGGGCGTCGACCTTGTCCGGGTGGTGGAGTTCGACGATCTCCGCGGACTCGAAGAAGCGGGCCGCCTGGCGGGCGAAGCGCATGGCCAGGACCGCCCCGATGCCGAAGTTCGGCGCGATGAGCACACCGGTGCCCGGCGCGGCGCCGAGCCAGCCGCGCAGGGTGTCCAGGCGCTCGTCGGTCCAGCCGGTGGTGCCGACGACGGCGTGGATGCCGTGCCGCAGGCAGAAGTCGAGGTTGCCCATGACCGAGCCCGGGGTGGTCAGTTCCACCGCGACCTGGGCCCCGTTCTCGGCGAGGGTCTCCAGCTTGTCCTCGCGGCCGATCGCCGCCACGAGTTCCAGGTCGTCCGCGGCCTCGACGGCCTTGACCGCCTCGGCGCCCATCCGGCCGCGGGCCCCGATCACACCCACACGGATCTTGCTCATCGTTCCAGTCCTCCGGTCCAGACGTTCGAGACGGTCGGTACGGCTCAGGCTCAGACGACGGACTCGTGCAGGCGGGCGGCCTGCCGGTCCTTCAGCGGGCCTATGACGGCCAGCGAGGGACGCTGTCCCAGGACGTCGCGGGCGACCGCGCGCACCTCGTCGGGGGTGACCGCGGCGATCCTCTCCAGTGTGGCGTCCACCGACATCTGCTCGCCCCAGCAGAGCTCGCTCTTGCCGATCCGGTTCATGAGCGAGCCGGTGTCCTCCAGGCTGAGCACGGTCGAGCCGGAGAACTGACCGATGGCGCGGTGCAGTTCCTCGTCGCTCAGCCCGTGCTCGGCGACCTGGTCGAGCTCCTCGCGGCAGATCTTCAGGACCTCGTGGACGCGCCGCGGCTGGCAGCCGGCGTACACGCCGAACAGGCCGCAGTCCGCGAAGGACGAGGTGTACGAGTAGACGCTGTAGGCGAGGCCGCGCTTCTCGCGGACCTCCTGGAACAGCCGGGAGCTCATCCCGCCGCCGAGCGCCGTGTTGAGCACGCCCAGCGCCCAGCGCCGGTCGTCGTGCCGGGACAGCCCCGGCATGCCGAGCACGACGTGGGCCTGCTCGGTGCGGCGCTCCAGCAGCTCCACGCGGCCCTGGCCGCGGATCGTGCGCGCGCCGCCGCGCGGCGGGCGCGGGACGGCTTCGGCGTCGCGGAGCGCGCCCGCGTCCTCGAATGCCTTGCGGACCTGGCGGACGACGGTGGCGTGGTCGATGTTGCCCGCGGCGGCGACGACCAGCCGGGTCGGGTCGTAGTGCTTCCGGTAGAAGCGGGCGACCTGGTCCCGGGTGAGGGCGTTGATGGTGTCGACCGTGCCGAGGACGGGGCGGCCCAGCGGGGAGTCGCCCAGCATGGCGGTGGCGAACAGGTCGTGGACCTGGTCACCGGGGTCGTCCTCGGTCATCGCGATCTCCTCCAGGACCACACCGCGCTCGGCGTCGATGTCCTCCTGGCGGATCAGGGAGCCGGTCAGCATGTCGCTGACCACGTCGATGGCGAGCGGCAGGTCGGTGTCGAGGACACGCGCGTAGTAGCACGTGTACTCCTTGGCCGTGAAGGCGTTCATCTCGCCGCCGACGGCGTCGATGGCCGAGGAGATCTCGAGCGCGCTGCGCCGCGCGGTGCCCTTGAAGAGCAGGTGCTCCAGGTAGTGCGTGGCGCCGTTGAGGGCCGGGGTCTCGTCGCGGGAACCGACGCCGACCCAGATGCCGAAGGTCGCGGAGCGCACGGTCGGCAGGGTCTCGGTGACGACGCGCAGTCCCCCGGGGAGGACGCTGCGCCGGACCGTACCGATGCCGTCGGCGCCGGGCAGGAGGGTCTGCGTGCGGACGGCCCGCCCCTTGGTGGAGGGGCGGGCCGTCACGCGTGTGGAGCCGGTGGTCACTTCTCGGACGCGTCCTCGGCCTTGTCGTCGGCCGCGGTCTCTTCGCCCTCGATGACCGGGATCAGCGACAGCTTGCCGCGCTGGTCGATCTCGGCGATCTCGACCTGGACCTTGGAGCCCACGGCGAGGACGTCCTCGACGTTCTCGACGCGCTTGCCGCCGGCCAGCTTGCGGATCTGCGAGATGTGCAGCAGGCCGTCCTTGCCCGGGAGCAGGGAGACGAAGGCACCGAAGGTGGTGGTCTTCACGACCGTGCCCAGGTAGCGCTCGCCGACCTCGGGCATCGTCGGGTTGGCGATGCCGTTGATCGTGGCGCGGGCGGCCTCGGCGGACGGCCCGTCGGCGGCACCGATGTAGATGGTGCCGTCGTCCTCGATGGTGATCTCGGCGCCGGTGTCCTCCTGGATCTGGTTGATCATCTTGCCCTTGGGGCCGATGACCTCACCGATCTTGTCCACCGGGATCTTGACGGTGATGATGCGCGGGGCGTTCGGCGACATCTCGTCCGGAGTGTCGATCGCCTCCATCATCACGTCGAGGATGTGCAGACGGGCGTCGCGGGCCTGCTTGAGGGCCGCGGCCAGGACCGACGCCGGGATGCCGTCGAGCTTGGTGTCCAGCTGCAGCGCCGTGACGAACTGCTTGGTGCCGGCGACCTTGAAGTCCATGTCGCCGAAGGCGTCCTCCGCACCGAGGATGTCGGTGAGGGTGACGTAGTGGGTCTCGCCGTCGATCTCCTGGGAGATCAGGCCCATGGCGATGCCGGCGACGGGGGCCTTCAGCGGCACACCGGCGTTCAGCAGCGACATGGTGGAGGCGCAGACCGAACCCATCGAGGTGGAGCCGTTGGAGCCGAGCGCCTCGGAGACCTGGCGGATGGCGTACGGGAAGTCCTCGCGGGCCGGCAGGACCGGGAGGATCGCCCGCTCGGCCAGCGCGCCGTGGCCGATCTCACGGCGCTTGGGGGAGCCCACGCGGCCGGTCTCGCCGACGGAGTACGGCGGGAAGTTGTAGTTGTGCATGTAGCGCTTGCGCGTCTCGGGCGCGAGCGTGTCCAGCTGCTGCTCCATGCGGAGCATGTTGAGGGTGGTGACGCCCAGGATCTGGGTCTCACCGCGCTCGAACAGGGCCGAGCCGTGCACCCGCGGGATGGCCTCGACCTCGGCGGCCAGGGTGCGGATGTCGGTGACACCGCGGCCGTCGATGCGGACCTTGTCCTTGATGACGCGCTCGCGGACCAGCTTCTTGGTCAGCGAGCGGTAGGCCGCGGAGATCTCCTTCTCGCGGCCCTCGAACTGCGGGAGCAGCTTCTCGGCGGCAAGACCCTTGACGCGGTCCAGCTCGGCCTCGCGGGCCTGCTTGCCGGCGATGGTCAGCGCCTGCTTGAGCTCGTCGGCGACGGCGGCCTCGAGCGCCTCGAACACGTCGTCCTGGTAGTCCAGGAAGATCGGGAACTCGGCGGTCTCCTTGGCGGCCTTCGCGGCGAGGTCGGCCTGCGCCTTGCACAGCACCTTGATGAAGGGCTTGGAGGCCTCCAGGCCCGCCGCGACGACCTCCTCGGTCGGCGCCTCGGCGCCGTCCTCGACGAGCTTGATCGTCTTGGTGGTGGCCTCGGCCTCGACCATCATGATCGCGACGTCGCCGTCCTCGAGGGTGCGGCCGGCCACGACCATGTCGAAGACGGCGTCCTCCAGCTCGCTGTGGGTCGGGAAGGCGACCCACTGCCCGCGGATCAGCGCGACGCGGACGCCGCCGACCGGGCCGGAGAAGGGCAGGCCGGCCAGCTGCGTGGAGCAGGAGGCGGCGTTGATGGCGACCACGTCGTAGAGGTGGTCGGGGTTGAGTGCCATGATCGTCGCCACGACCTGGATCTCGTTGCGCAGGCCCTTCTTGAAGGACGGGCGCAGCGGGCGGTCGATCAGGCGGCAGGTGAGGATCGCGTCCTCGGAGGGACGGCCCTCACGACGGAAGAAGGAGCCGGGGATCCGCCCGGCCGCGTACATGCGCTCCTCGACGTCCACCGTCAGCGGGAAGAAGTCGAGCTGGTCCTTCGGGTGCTTCGAGGCGGTGGTGGCCGACAGCACCATGGTGTCGTCGTCCAGGTAGGCCACGGCGGAGCCGGCGGCCTGACGGGCCAGGCGGCCCGTCTCGAAGCGGATCGTACGGGTGCCGAAGCTGCCGTTGTCGATCACGGCTTCGGCGTAGTGGGTCTCGTTCTCCACTATGGGGATTCTCCTCTTTCGTGCCCCCGGGCGTCTTCCCGGGAGCCGTCGGTGGAGGGGCGTCCCGCCGGGCCGGTCTTCGATCGAAGCCACCGGGACGTACGTGCTGCCCGGGGGCCACTACCGAGGACCGGCTCTGGTGGCGTTTAGGAGGACGCTCCCTCCGCATGCTCTATGGCGTTGTGTATGGGACCAGACTACAAAGCTTCGGCCCCGGTCTCGCGCCCAGCGCGGTCCCGTACGTACGCCAAGGGAGCGGCTCCCGGACGGGAACCGCTCCCTTTACGGCGTCTCAGCGGGCGCCGGCCGCGCCACGGCGGATGCCGAGGCGCTCGACGAGCGCACGGAAGCGCTGGATGTCCTTCTTGGCCAGGTACTGCAGCAGGCGGCGGCGCTGGCCGACCAGGATCAGCAGACCACGACGGGAGTGGTGGTCGTGCTTGTGGGTCTTGAGGTGCTCGGTCAGGTCCGAGATGCGGCGCGAGAGCAGCGCGACCTGGACCTCGGGGGAGCCGGTGTCGCCCTCCTTGGTGCCGAACTCGGCGATGATCTGCTTCTTCGTCGCGACGTCGAGCGACATACGGTCTCCTTGTGGTGTCGGTGCCTCCGAGCGCCCCTGGTCTGCGTCACAGGAGAAGCTGCGATGACTCGGAAGGCATGACGCGCCGCGCATGGGCGGACGCATCGGTTACACAGAGTACCACCCCGGGCCCGGTGCGATGTCCGGGGCCGGGGTGGCGGTACCGCGGGCGGCTTGCGGGCGTCCCCCGGCTCAGCCGCTGGTCATGCCGCGGGCCTCGGCGTACAGGTCGAGGACCGCGAGGGCGAGCGGGATCAGGGAGAGCAGCACGGTCGCCTCGGCGAGGTCGAGCATCCGGCCCCAGAAGGGGGTGACGCCCTTGCTCGGGACGATGAGGGCGATCGCGACCAGGAGCGTGGCGCCCAGGGCCACCGCGGCGGACAGCCACACGGTGCGGATGTCGAGCGAGGAGTGGTTGCCGCGCAGCAGGTCGGTGAGGACGTCGGCCGGCAGGTTGAGGGCGAGACCGATGATCAGCAGCCCGATGGTGATCACACCGGCCACCATCAGCGTCACGACCTGCGAGGTGTAGCGGAACAGCCGGGCGCGCATCAGCGTCGCCAGGCCCATGGCGAGGGCGAGCAGCTGTGCCCAGGCGCTGTCGGAGAAGCCGAGCACGACGCCGGCGGAGCCGACGATCGCGGCCGCGCAGCCGCCAACGAGGCCCAGCAGCAGCTCGTGGCCGCGACGGGCCTGGTTGGTGATCCGGTCGAAGTCGACCGGCTCCTCCTCGCCCTGCCGGTCGCCGTCGCCGCGGTGCCGTGCCTGGACCTGGTCGGGCGAGCGGAAACCGATGGGCAGCCGCGCGAAGCGGGCGGACCAGCCGGGCAGGAAGCCGATGACGGCGATCATGACGACGGCGGTGACGGCGGCCGCCTCGCGCGGCGCGGCATCGGTGAGGATCGCCACGAAGGTGGCCACGGTGCCGACGCCGGCGGTGAAGGAGGCCGCGACGAACGGCGAGTCCCCCTGCGGCAGCATCAGCACGAGGAGCACGGCGGCGATGAGCACGACGACGCAGCCGATGAGGAAGTGCAGCCGGCCGGGTCCCTCGGTCCTGCCGACGCCCATGACCCCGGAGCCGGCGACGAGCAGCAGCGGCAGGGAGGCGAGGCCGAGGGCGACGGCGGAGTGCCGGTCGTCGTACACGCGGGCGCGCACCGAGGCGAGCGCCACCAGCACCAGGCCCGCGGCGCCGGCGAGGATGCCGGGCAGGCCGTGCATGTCGTGCTTGACCGGCTCGGAGAACCAGAGCACGAAGGCCATGAGGGCGAGCAGGATGACGCCCGCGGTCAGGCCCACGCCGCGCATGAGGCCGTCGTTCCAGCTGCGGCGGTCGGTCTGGACCGCGGCGGCGACGGCATCGACGACGTCGTCGAACACGGCGGGCGGCAGCGAGTCCGCGAACGGACGCAGCAGCAGCAACTCGCCGTCGTGGACGCGCTGTTCGGCCAGGGACAGGGTGTCGTCGAGGACACGCCCGTCACGGCGGACCAAGTTGTAGCCGGTGGGGGCGGCTTCGTCGGGTGTCTGGCCCGACAGGCGCAGTATCTCGGGATGGATGTCGGAGAGCGGCACGTCCTCCGGAAGTGCCACATCGATCCGGCTGTTCGGCGCCGCCACCGTGACTCTGCAGAATCCCGTCGCTGAGATCGTGCTCACCTGGAGTGGTCCCCCTCGTCCGGTGATGGATGGGTTGAGGTCGGGTCCACGCGGCCGTCCAGGGTCGGACCCCCGTTCCGCGCTTCGCGATCCGTCACCCTACCGGGTACCCCAAGTCCCTTGTCCCTCACCCGTCCCAGTGCCCTGTGCCTGTCATGCCCAGTAGGATCGCCACCTGCCTGTGGTCCGATGCCCGCCCCGTGCGGGGGCGGAGCGCGACCGGGACGTGTCATACGGGGGACCGTCGCCACGGGGGCGGCCCGAAACTGCGATTCGCGTGAAGGACTGGTGCATCGGTGAGCGTGGTCGTCATCAAGCGCCCGCCGCGGGTTTACCCGCCGGAGGTGCCGAATGAGGAGGTACGGCTCGAAGCCCCGCCCGAACTGCCACGCGGCGAGGACCAGGGCCTGCTGATGAATCTGCTGCCGATGCTCGGCATGGGTTCGTCGGCGGCGTTCTTCTTCCTGCCGACGGGGTCGGGGACCTCCGGCGGGTTCATGAAGGTCATGGGCGTGCTCATGATGGGCTCCACCGTGGCGATGGTGGTGGCCCAGATCGTGCGCTCCCGCAAGGGGCCGTCGGGGCAGATGGCGGAGGCCCGCCGGGACTACCTGAAGTACCTGGCGCAGATACGCCGCGGGGTGCGCAAGACCGCCCGCAAGCAGCGCGACGCACAGTATTACCTGCACCCCGCGCCCGAACAGCTGTGGGCGCTGGTCACCGAGGGCTCGCGGGTGTGGGAACGCCGGCTTACCGACCCGGACTTCGCGCAGGTGCGGGTGGGCCTCGGGCCCCAGCAGCTGTCGACGCCGCTGGTGGCGCCGGAGACCGCCCCGGTGGACGAGCTGGAACCGCTGACCGCGCACTCGATGCAGCAGTTCATCGCGGCGCACGGTTCGCTGGACAACCTGCCGCTGGCGGTGGGCCTGCGCTCCTTCTACCACGTGACGGTCTCCGGGGACCCGGACACCGTCTACGGGCAGACCCGCTCCATCGTGGGCCAGCTGTGCTCCCTGCACTCGCCGGAGGACCTGGTCGTCGCCGTCGTGGCGGCGCCCGGCGCGCAGTCGGAGTGGGAGTGGGTCAAGTGGCTGCCGCACGCGCAGCACAAGGAGCACGACGGCGCGGGCTCGCGCCGTCTGATATGCGGCGACCTGGGTGAGGTCGAGGATCTGCTGGCGGACGAGCTGGACGGCAGGCCGCGCTTCAACCGCGAGGGCCAGACGGTGCTGGATCAGCCGCACGTGGTGATCGTGCTGGACGGCGGCGGCGTGCCGGCGGACTCGGTGATCGCCTCCGCCGAAGGCCTGCAGGGCGTCACGATCCTGGAGGTCGTCCCCGGCGAGCTGGACGAGGCGCGCGGCTCGCTGTCCATCCAGGTGTGGCGCGACCAGCTGTACCTGGAGGCCGGGGCCGGCACCTTCACCGGCGTCCCCGACGTGCTGTCCCCCGTACAGGCCGAGTCGCTGGCGCGGCAGCTCGCACCGTTGCGGCTGGGCGCCGCGGACGCCGACGAACCGCTGCTGGCGAACCTGGACTTCACCGACCTGATGGGGATCGGCGACGCCTCGTCGGTGGACGTCGCGCGGACCTGGCGGCCGCGGACCCTCCACGAGCGGCTGCGGGTGCCGATCGGCCTGGGCGAGACCGGCGAGCCGGTCATGCTGGACGTCAAGGAGGCCTCCCAGGAGGGCATGGGCCCGCACGGCCTGTGCGTCGGCGCCACCGGTTCCGGCAAGTCCGAGCTGCTGCGCACGCTGGTCCTGGGACTGGCCGTGACGCACTCCTCGGAGACCCTCAACTTCGTGCTCGCCGACTTCAAGGGCGGCGCGACCTTCACCGGCATGGGCACGATGCCGCACGTGTCGGCGGTCATCACCAACCTGGCCGACGAGCTCACCCTGGTGGACCGCATGCGCGACTCCATCACCGGTGAGCTGACCCGCCGCCAGGAGCTGCTGCGGCAGTCCGGCAACTACGCCAACATCACCGACTACGAGAAGGCCCGCGCGGCGGGCGCGGCGCTCGACCCGCTGCCCTCGCTGATCCTGATCATCGACGAGTTCTCCGAGCTGCTCGCCGCCAAGCCGGACTTCATCGAGATGTTCATCCAGATCGGCCGCATCGGCCGTTCGCTGGGTGTGCACATGCTGCTGGCCTCGCAGCGCCTGGAGGAGGGCAAGCTGCGCGGCCTGGACACCTTCCTGTCGTACCGCATCGGTCTGCGGACCTTCTCCGCCGCCGAGTCGCGCACCGCGATCGGCGTGCCCGACGCGTACCACCTGCCCAACGTCCCCGGCGCGGGCATCCTGAAGTACGGCACCGACACGATGGTGCAGTTCAAGGCCGCGTACGTGTCCGGCACCTACCGGGCACCGGGCACGCGGACGGCGAGCGGGGCACGCATCGACCGCTCCCCCGTGCTGTTCACCGCCTCGCCCGTGCCCGTGCGCATCGTCACCGAGCCGGAGCCGCAGCCGCGCGCCGGGCAGGTGGACGACGCGCTGGCCGACACCGTGCTCGACGTCATCGTCGGCCGGCTGGAGGGCCAGGGGCCGCCCGCCCACCAGGTGTGGCTGCCGCCGCTGGACGAGCCGTTCAGCGTCGACCAGGTGCTGCCGCCGCTGACGGTGAGCGCCGAGCGGGGTCTGCACGCCGACGGCTACACCGCCACCGGCAAGCTCCAGGTGCCGGTCGGCCTGGTCGACAAGCCCTTCGAGCAGCGCCGTGACGTCATGTACGCGGACCTGTCGAGCTCCGGCGGTCACGCGCTGGTCGTCGGCGGCCCGCAGTCCGGCAAGTCGACGCTGGTGCGCACCCTGATCGCGTCCTTCGCGCTCACCCACACCCCGAAGGAAGTGCAGTTCTACGCACTGGACTTCGGCGGCGGCGGCATGCTGGCCCTGGACGGGCTGGCGCACGTCGGCGGGGTGGCCTCGCGCCTGGACGCGGAGAAGGTCCGCCGTACGGTGGCCGAGGTGCACGGCATCCTCAACGCCCGCGAGGAGTTCTTCCGCACCAACGTCATCGACTCGATGAACACCTTCCGCTCCCGCCGGGCCTCGGGGCACTTCCCCGACCAGCCGTGGGGCGACGTGTTCCTCGTCATCGACGGCTGGAGCACCTTCAAGACCGACTACGAGATGCTCGACCCGGTCATCAACGACATCGCCACCCGCGGTCTGGGCTTCGGCATCCACCTGGTCATCACCGCCACCCGCTACACCGAGATCCGGCCCGCGCTGCGGGACCAGGTCCTCAGCCGGCTGGAGCTGCGGCTCGGCGACCCGATGGAGTCCGAGTTCGACCGCAGGCGCGCCGAGAACGTGCCGGTCGGCAAGCCGGGCCGCGGTCTGTCCCCGGAGAAGCTGGACTACCTGGCGGCGCTGCCCCGCGTCGACGCCTCCTCGAACGTGGAGGACCTCTCCGAGGGCATGGCGCAGTTCGTGGCCACGGTCAACGCCAACTGGTCGGGGCCCACCGCGCCCAAGGTGCGGATGCTGCCGACGATGCTGCCGTCGACCGAGCTGCCCAAGGGCGGCGACTTCTCCGACCGCGGCATCGCGATCGGCGTGGACGAGCTCACGCTCTCCCCGGTGTTCGTGGACTTCGAGACCGATCCGCTGATGGTGATCTACGGCGAGAGCGAGTCGGGCAAGTCCTCGCTGCTGCGGCTGATCGCCAAGCAGGTCAGCGAGCGCTACGAGTCCGGCAAGGCGCTGTTCGTGGTCTCCGACTTCCGCCGGGCGCTGCTCGGCCAGGTGCCGGAGAGCCACATGTACAAGTACTGCGCCTCCGGCCCGCAGCTGCAGGAGGTCATGGAGTCGCTGGCCGGTTCCATGAGCCGCCGGATGCCCGGCCAGGACGTCACGCCCGAGCAGCTGCGCAACCGCAGCTGGTACACCGAGCCGGACGCCTGGGTCTTCGTGGACGACTACGACCTGGTCGCCACCTCGATGGGCAACCCGATGCAGGTGCTGATGGAGTACCTGCCGTTCGCCCGGGACCTGGGTCTGCGCATCGTGCTGTCGCGCAGCACCTCGGGTGCGTCGCGGTCGTCCTTCGAGCCGTTCCTGACCCGCGTCAAGGAGCTGGGCGCGACCGGTGTGCTGCTCTCCGGCGACCCGGGCGAGGGCCCCGTCTTCGGCAACGTCAAGGCGTCCAGGCTGCCCCCGGGCCGCGCGCAGTTCATCACGCGGCGCCGCGGCAACCAGCTCATCCAGACCGGCTTCCTGCCGGAGAGCTGAGCCCGTTCCGGCGCGCGGCGCCGGGACGCACGAGCGGGGGCGGGCCGTCCGGCCCGCCCCCGCTCGCGTGTCCGCGTTCAGTCCCGCGGGGACGGCGGCCGGTAGGCGGGCGGGACGTCCCGGGGGTCGCGCCGGACGACGGCCGGGCGGTGGCCGCCGGCCGCCTCGTCCTCCCGGTCGTCCCCGGCTTCCCCGGCTTCCTCCTCGGCCTGCTGCTCGAACCAGCGCCGGGCGCGCTCCTCCTGCGCGGCCCGCTCCTCGGGCGTCAGCCGTTCGTCGGCCCGCTTCAGCTCGGCCATGCGGTCGCCGATCGCGCCGAGGTAGGCGCTGGAGCCCAGTGCCTCGCGCATGCCGAGGCGGCCGGAGAGCACCTCCCGCGCCATCTCCTTGAGCGTGCCGTCCGCGGTGGGGTTGTCGGCGAGCGTCCTGAGCGCCTTGTGCAGTCGGCGGGCCTGTGCGGGGTCGTCCGCGACGTCCATCAGGTCCGCGTCGCTGATCTCCTTGCTCATCGGTGCGTTCCCCCGGTCGAGAGTGTGGTGACGGGTGTGCGCATGCCATCGTGCCATCAGGGGGACGCCGCAACCACGGTCGCGGGTGCGGTCACGGATGCGCGGGCCCGGCAACGCGGACACGCTTCGTCAACCTTTCGGCCGTCCTTCCCGGAGCGCTGATCGCAGTTCCTCGATCAGATGTGGCACGGTCTGACTGAACGATGCCGAAGGAGGCGACGAGCGATCATGTCCTACCCCGAGCCCCGTTACCTCGGAGAACAGGGCGAGATCAGCGCGCTGTTCCGCTCCGCCGACACCGCCGCGGACGTGGTCGCGCCTTCGGGCAACCGCACCCACTACCTCGCCACGCACGCGTCGACGGACGGCGGCTTCGGCCTGTACCGGATCGACATGGGCCCGGGCTCCCCCGGCCCCAGCACCCACTTCCACCGCTCGATCTCCGAGTCCTTCTTCGTCCTCTCCGGGGCGGTGCAGCTCTTCGACGGGGAGCGCTGGATCACCGCCCGTCCCGGGGACTTCCTCCACGTGCCGCCCGGAGGACTGCACGCCTTCCAGAACGACTCCGACGAACCCGCGTCGATGCTGCTGCTCTTCGCGCCCGGCGCGCCCCGGGAGGAGTACTTCGAGCGGGCCGGTGAGATGGCGCAGCGCGGGGGTACGGCGTTCCGGGAGTTCCTGCTCCGCCACGACAGCTTCTTCGTGGACCCGCCGCAGGTCGGGCCGGAACCGCTGTGAGGCACGGGGCGGCGGTCAGCCGACGCTCTTGTCGATGACGCAGAAACGGTTGCCCTCGGGGTCGGCCAGCACGACGAAGTCCGGGTCCGGCGGGTAGCGGTCCCAGTCGACCCGCCCGGCGCCCAGGGCGACCAGCCGCTCCACCTCCGCCGCCTGTCCGGCGGCGTCGTCCGCGTACAGGTCCAGGTGGACCCGGGGGTGCTCCTGCACCGGGGTGTCACTCGTGCCGAGCGCGATCCCGGGGCCTGCCGCTCCCGCGGCGGGCACCAGCACCGCCCAGTCGTCCTCCGCCCGCACCTCGCCGTCGCGGGGCACGTAGCCGAGGGCGGCGCCCCAGAAGGCCGCGGCACGCCGCACGTCCGTCACTCCGAGCACGATCGTCCCGAGGGTCAGCATGCGTCGATTGTGGCAGCCACCGCCGAACCCGGACGGGCCTGCCAGGATGGGGACATGGCCCGCGTCACCGTCGCCCACACCGCCGACCTGGACGCCGCCGTGCTCGACGCGGCGCGCTCGCTGCTGGACGCCGCCTTCGAGGGCGACCTGTCCGACGCCGACTGGGAGCACGCCCTCGGCGGCATGCACGCGCTGGTGTGGGAGGACGGCGGCCTCGTCGGGCACGCCGCCCTCGTCCAGCGCCGCATGCTGCACGGCGGACGGGCGCTGCGCGCCGGTTACGTGGAGGCCGTCGGCGTGCGCGCCGACCGCCGGGGGCGCGGGCACGGCGCCGCGCTGATGGACGCCCTGGAACGGCTGGTGCGCGGCGCCCACGACCTGGGGGCGCTGGCCGCCGCCGACGGAGCCGCCGTCTTCTACACCGCGCGCGGCTGGCGGCCCTGGCGCGGACCCACCGCGGCGCTGACGCCGGACGGTGTCGTCCGCACCCCCGAGGACGACGACTGCGTGCTCGTGCTGCCCGGGCCCGCCCCGCTCGACCTGTCCGGCCCGCTCATCTGCGACTGGCGCGACGGCGACCTGTGGTGACCGCGGCCGGCGTCACGGGACGTACAGCTCCAGGCGCCAGTCGTTGCAGCGGATGGGGTGCCCCGGCGGGTACTCGAAGTCGCACTCCTCCACCAGCGTGAAGCCGAGCTTGCGGCAGATCGCGTTCGAGGGGTGGTTGTCGACCTTGGGGAAGGCGTGCAGGAAGCGCGGGCCCTTCTCGGCCGCCGCCCGGGCGATGACGGCCTCCCCGGCGGCCGCGGCGACCCCGCGCCCCTGGAACTCGGGCAGGACGCCCCAGCCGGTCTCGTACACCGTCCCGCCCCGCCAGGACTTCTCCCAGTAGCCGATGCTCCCGGCCGGGACCCTCTCGGGCAGCAGCACGATGCTGAACATCCCGCCACCGCCCTCGCCGCCGCTCGCGAGGTACCGCTCGTGCCGGACGAGCAGTTGCTCCTCGGTCTCGGGGCCGCCGAGGTGGCGCATCATCCCCGGCACGTTCGCCCGGCGCAGCAGGTCGAGGTCGCCCTCCGCCCACGGCTCGATCCGTACCTGCGCTGCCATCTTCCGCTCCCTCGTCGCTCCTGCCGATCACACCACACGGGTCGGACACCGCCACCGATGAGTTTCGCCGGGCCGGCCGGTCCCACCTCCCGGAGCCGTTCCGCAGTGGCCCGGCTCGACCAGGAAGGCAGCATCATGAACGACATCACCATTACCCGGGTCTTCGACGCCCCGCTCGCCAAGGTGTGGAAGGTGTGGACCGAGCCGGAGTACTTCGCCCAGTGGTTCGGCGCCCCGCTGCCCACCGTCGCCAGCGACGTCCGCCCGGGCGGCGCCTGGCGCGCCACCATCACCACGCCGCAGGGCGAGATGCCGCTGAGCGGGGTGTACCGCGAGGTGGAGGTGCACAAGCGGCTGGTGTGGACGATGGACGTCCCCGGCGCACCCGAGGTCGTCATGGACGCCACCTTCACCGACCGCGGGGACAGGACCGAGGTCGTCTACCACCAGCCCGGGGTCCCCGAGGAGCACTGCGCCACGGCCGAGGCCGGCGCCAACCACATCCTGGACAGCTTCACCTCCGTCCTGACGAAGTCCTGAAGGGAGGGCGGACGGACGTGACGGAGACGACCTTCGTCCTGGTCCCCGGGGCGGGCGGCGGCACCTGGTACTGGCACCTGCTCGTGCCGGAGCTGCGCCGCCGCGGCCACGCCGCGGTCGCGGTGGACCTGCCCGCCGCGGACGACTCCGCGGGCCTGCAGGAGTACGCCGACGCGGCCGTCGCCGCCGCGGGCGACCGTGCGCCGCTGGTGCTGGTCGCCCAGTCGATGGCCGGCTTCAGCGCGCCCCTGGCCTGCGAACGGCTGGGGGACCGGCTCGTCCTGCTCGTCCTGGTCAACGCGATGGTCCCGGTCCCCGGCGAGACCGCCGGGGACTGGTGGGCCGCCACCGGCCAGCCGGAGGCCCGGCGCGCCCTCGACCTCGCCGAGGGGCGTGCGGTGGACGGGGAGTTCGACCCCCTGGTCACCTTCTTCCACGACCTTCCGCGGCCCGTGGCGGACGAGGCCCTCGCCCAGGGGAACCGGCAGTCGGACACCCCGTTCGGCGTGCCCTTCCCGCTGCCCGCCTGGCCGCAGGTGCCCACCCGCGTCGTCGTGGGCCGCGACGACCGGCTGTTCCCCGCGGCCTTCCAGCAGCGGGTGGCCCGGGAACGGCTCGGCGTCGAACCGGACGTCCTGCCGGGTGGGCACCTGGTGGCGCTCGCCGATCCGGGCGGGCTGGCGGACCTTCTGGTGGGCTATCTGCCGGGCTGAGGCAGCGACCGGCGCAGGTCCAGGGCGCCGGGGCTCCACTGCTCCCGCCCCGTGCCGCGTACCTCCGCCGTCCAGCCCTCCGCGGCGGCGACGGCGGCGGCGCGGTCCGGGCCCGCACCGCGGAAGGACCGGGCGGGGACGGTGACGGCGAGCACGGCCCCGCCGTCGGCGTCCCGCGCCCGGTGGGCCGCCGGCCGGCGCTCGGCGGCGGCGATCCGGACGCGGATCCGCTCGGTCGCGTACGCGTCCCACCGGGCGGGGTCGGCGGCCCACTCGAGCCGGAACCGGGGCCAGGTGAGGGCGCCGCGCCACGGGTTGAGCCACGCGAGCGGCGGGTTGACCCCCGCGGACGCGAGCGCGACGAACAGGCCCAGGGCGAGCGCGACGACGGCCCACAGCGGCAGCCAGAGCCACTGCAGGACGAACTGCGCGAGCAGCCCGGGCCGGTTCCTGCGCGGGACGGCGAGGCGGGGCGGGGCGGTCACGCGGTGCCGTGCGAGCGGTGGACCACGGCCTGCGCGTACGCCACCCGTACGTCCAGCCGGTCCGTCCGCACCTTGTACCGCTCGGACATCCCGTAGTACTTCAGCGACGCCGGCGAACCGACCCCCTGCCGCCAGGCCGTCCGGATGGGCAGCGACCAGGCGGAGTCCCCGGTGCCCCCGACCGCCCAGAACAGGTTGAGGACGAGCCACAGCGGCGAGAGCAGCACGAACACCACCCACGAGGTCGTCGTCCCGCCGTGCCCGGCGAGCACCCGGCCGCCCGGCAGCCTGATCTCCCACCGCGGCCGCCACCGCGCCCGCTTCGCCGGGGTCCCCAGCTCGCCGAGTTCCTCGCCGCCCGGCCCGAGCACCGACAGCCGCCCGCCGGACGACTGCCCGCCCACCGGCCGTACGACGAAGCCGAGCGTCTCCCGTCCGGCCAGGTCCCGGTACATCGCGAACCGTGGTTTCGCGTCGGCCCCGGAGCCGCCGGCGGGAGCACCGTGCCCGACGTACACGGTCTCGCCGCCCCGCCGGGGGCGGATGACCTTCTGCAGCTTGAACCCGGCCTGTCGGCGCTCCTGTTCGGAGGGCGGCCGTACCTGGAACGAAACGACACTCATCCGGTACTCATCCGATCACGTCCTGTCCTGTGTCATCCGAAGACGGAGCGGACGTCGCCGCCCGCGCCAGGCTGCTCCGGTGGGCTGCCGGGGGCGCCGCCGGAAGTGCCGCGGTCGCGTGCGAAGTGCACGCTCTGCCCGATCTCGGACATCAGCGAGACGTACACGGGCAGGTCCGCCAGGCTCGGGGTGCTCAGCGAGAAGACGACGAGATAGCCGCCGAACGGCGACGGCACGTAGAGCTCGATGTGCAGGAACGCGAAGGGGGCCGCGATCTGTTCGCCGTCGACCTCCGTCGCGTGGAACGACACCACGGCGGGACCGCACTCCAGGTCCACCTGGTGGACGTCCCGGTGCGGCTCCAGCGAGAGCATCTCGTGCAGCGCCGCCGCCGCGATCCCCGGATCGCCCGGCTCGACCTCCTCGATGCGCACCAGCAGGTTGGCCGTGCTGATCCGGTCGTCTTCGGTGGCGAACAGGCCGAGGGCCGCGTGCAGGACTCCGTCGGCGTCCAGCGACCCGGCGACCTCGCGGTACACCGCGGCGGTGGCCTCCCGCTGGAAGTCGGTGCCGCCCGGCCAGATGCGCGCGGCCAGTTCGGCCACCTGCGCGTCCAGGGCGTCGGGCGGCAGGTGCAGCGGGATCTCGTGGAAGACGTCCGGGGACTCGAACTCGACGAGCACGCCCGGCGCCTCGTGGAGCGACGTGCTCATCAAAGCCTCCCGGCCGCAGGCGTGTCCGAATTGTTGAACATGTTGTAGACGCCGGTCACGATACCGGGAGCCTGCTGCGCGACCTGCGGTCCCTTGGCCCACCACGACATGGGGTCGAGCGTGCCGTCGGCCCGGATGGCCGCGCCAAGGGAGTTCTTCACGCTCTGCGGGGCGAACTTCTCCACCGCCCAGCTCAGCGCCTTCTCCTTGGCGGAGGATCCGACGGTGTCCAGGACGTGGTTGTCCCAGGCCATCTTCATGCGGTTGCCGAAGCCCTCGGCGCTGACCATCTTGCTGCCCGGCAGTGCCTCCCGCCGCAGCAGGCCGACCTTGCCCTCCAGCTTCTCGACCGTGTAGCCGGCGTTCTTCAGCGCCCGGATCTTGGTCACGTGCTCGATGGAGGCGATGGTCCTGCCGTTCACCTTGTAGAGCTTCATCGGGATCTTGACGCCCTTCATCGCGACCTTCCCCAGCTTGCCGATGGGGATGACGCCCAGACCGTCACCGATCAGGTCCATCGCGCTGACGTCCGCGCCGCCCAGTTTCGCCGCCCCGTGCGTGGCCAGGGCGCCCAGCGACAGCGCGCCGCCCGCGAGCGCGAAGGCACCGGAGAGCGGCGGGCACCAGAGCGTGAGCAGGGAGAGGACGCCCATCACCGTCGAGGCGATGCTGAGCCAGTCGCCGATCTGCTTGAGCAGGTCGGCGTGCTCGACGCACCAGTTCTGGATGCTGTGACCCAGCTTGGTGAACGCGTCCGCCAGTCCCTCGAAGAACCCCGTGTCGGGTGCCTTGTCGTTGGCCTTGCGCAGCCGGTCCGCGATGCCCCGGGCGTCGGACTGGTGGTGCTCCAGCAGTTCCTCGGCCCGCTTGATGATGTCCTCGAGCTCCTGCTGCGCCTTCTCCAGCTGCTTCCCCGCGGAGTCGAGGTCCTTGCCCGCCTGGTTGAGCCGGTTCGACGCCGCGTCGATCTTCGCCTGGGCGTCGGCGAGTTCGCTCTGCGTCGCGTAGTACTGGCCCGCCAGGCGCAGCGCCGGGTCCGCGGCCGCCTGGTTGTAGGCGGACGTCGCACGGTCGTAGGTGCCCTGCCCGGCCTTCTCCCGCTCCTTGGCGGCCTTGGCCTGCGCCTCGTACTCCCGGGCCTTGTGCTGGTACTCCGCCAGCTTCGAGCGCCACGACGACAGCTGGAGCGAGGCCTCGCGCAGTGCGTCCCGGCTGTCGCCCACGTAGCGCGGCAGGTCGCCGACCTTCTCGGCGAAGGCGCTCGCCGCCTCGCCCTCCCAGGTCTTGCCGCCCTTGGTGATCCCGGTGAGCGTCGTGTATGCGTTGTCCAGGCCCGTCGCGGCCCGCGAGAGCTTGGAGGTGAGGTCCTCGACGCTCTCCAGCTTCCCCGGCGCCGGGTCGAAGCCTATGGAGGGGTATTCCACCGCCGTCATCGCGCACCCGCCGTGGGCCGCGCCTCGGGGGACGGGGAGGGCGTGGGCTTCGGCGCCGCGCCCTGCGTCATGGCGTCGCGGATCGCCTGCTCCGTGGCCTCGTAGTTGTCCTTGGTGGCCTTGAGCTTCTCCTCGATCTGCTGCGTGCCGTCCGCGATCTTCCCGATGGCGTTGTCCCAGCTGTCGTGGAACTCGTCGCAGGCGTTGTCCAGCGCCTCGCTGCCGGTGCTCTTCGGACCCACGTCCTTCAGCGCGTTAAGCGCCTTGCGCATGTCGTCCTGACTGTCGTGCAACTGCTTCAGCAGCCGGTCGAGGTCCTGGACCTCGACCTTGAAGTGGTCACCCAATGTGTGTCCCCCGCGTGGACCGCCCGCCGTGCTTCAGCACCAGGGGCGGTGGTTTCAGCCGACCCACCGAGGCTACCGCTCCCCCACGTGCCGCTTCACCCCCTCCCGGGTGCTCCCCGCAGGATCTCTACGTGCCCTGGCGGGGGCGCGGTTCGCGGGCGCCGTTCACGGGCGCGGCTCGCGGGCACCGTCCGGGACGCGGGGTGCACGGTGCGCCCCGGACGTGATCCGGTATGTTCGGGTGCCATTGGCATGTCCCCGCTTAGGGCGATCGCGCGGTACCGGGTTCCGGGGACCGCGCGGGCCGCGCGGTGGGCGTGCCGGGATTGCAGTCAACGGGGATGGGACAAAGGGATGAGCACTCCCTTCGACGGTTCACAGGGCGGCGGAGCCACGCGTATGCGGCTGAACTCCGTTCCCGCGGATCCGGGAGGCGGCGGTACGTCCGCCGGAACGACGAAGGTCGACACCCAGCGCCTGGACGAGGCCGCCAACGCGCTGGTCGAACTGCGCGGTGACACCGAGAACGTCGACAACCAGGCCGACGAGGACACCCTCGGCGCCGTCACGGGACTCAACAAGCACACCGCTCCGGGTCCGCCCGAGGGGGGCTCCTGGGCCACCGCGGGCTCCCTGATGAGCATGGATGTCCGCTGGGGCGACCAGGTCCTCGACCTCAAGCGCATGCTGCAGGACATCAGCGACAAGCTCCACACCAGCACCGGCCACTACACCCGCGCCGAGCAGGAGGAACAGGCCCGCCAGGCCTCGATCCACACCCCCTTCGGCTAGGGGCCGCCTTCCGGCCCGGGACGCCCGGGACACGTGGCACGGCCGCAACGCAAACCCACACCCGTCCGCAGGGACGGACAGGAGCTGACGCACACATGGTGTCCATCCCCTACCTCGACAAGGCCGACCTCGGGCCGCTGTCCGACGCCGCCACCTCGTGGGGCGCGCTGCCCGCGAAGTACGAGGCCCTCCAGCGCGAGTTCGAGCAGCGTGTGATCAACCACCTCAAGGGCCACTGGGAGGGCGACGCCGCGACCGCGGCCTTCGCCACCATGGACAAGGCCCGCACGGAGTACGAGAACGCCGCCACCGAGGCCGGCCGCATCGCCAAGCTGCTCAAGGACGCCCACACCGAGTTCGCCGCGTACCAGAAGCAGCTCCGCACCCTGCTCGACGAAGCCCGGGCCGACAGCTTCCACGTCTCCGAGGACGGGGCGATCAAGGACGTCGACTCCCGCTGGGACAGCCCGACCGCCTCCGCCGCCCCGGGCTTCGCCACCGAGCGCAAGGACAAGCTGGACTCGCTCTCCTCACGCCTGACGCGCGTGCTCGAACTGGCCACCGCCGCCGACGAGGCCGCGAGCGCCGCCCTGGAGCGCGACGCCAACGGCGACAGCCGGTCGTTCAACACCAGCGTCTACACCAGCCTCGACGCCGTCGAGGCCGACCAGGCGGCCGCGCTGATGACGAAGAAGGGGCGGCTGTCCGACGCCGAACTCACCAAGCTCGACCTGCTGCTCTCGGCGAACAAGAACGACCCCGAGTTCTCCCGGCAGTTCGCGGTGAAGACCGGCGGCGAGAACATGCTCGCCAAGTACAACGAGATCGTCACCCCGCCCGCGGGGACGCACCTGTCCAAGAGCGAGCTCGCCCGGCTCAAGGACATCCAGAAGAACCTGGGCACCACCATCGGAACGGCCACCACCTCCGACGACCGCGCCGGCCACCCCGACCCGGCCGTCACCAAGTTCCAGGACGACCTGCTCGAGGCCGGCCGCCGCGATTTCAACGCCAACCCCACCGAGACCCCCTACGGCCTCAGCGGCTACCAGCTGACCAGCAGCCTGATGAGCCACGGGAAGTGGGACAAGGACTTCCTCCAGGCCTACGGCAACGACCTCATCACCGCCGAGGCGAACGGCGCCAACGGCGGCCAGAACCCCGACGCCTACTGGACCGGCAACATGACCCGTTCCCTGGGGCCGGCGAACATCGGCGCGCTCGACCCCATGACGGGCTTCATGGACGCCCTGGGCCACAACCCGGCGGCCTCCACCGAGTTCCTCTCCTCCGAGTCGGAGGTCAACGGCGAGAAGGTCGACCACCTCGACTACCTGATGAAGGACCGCCACTGGCCGGAAGGCGCGGGCTTCACCGGAGACTCGAAGAACCCCAGCGGCTACAACAACCTGGGGCACGCCCTGGAGTCGGCGACCACGGGGCACCCGTACGACACGAGCCCCTCGGCGGACACCCCGGCGCACAACACGGCCCAGGCCCGCCTCATGGAGGAGGTCGTCCACTCCGTCTCCCAGGACTCCGAGCTCGCCCACGACGGGATGCAGGACAGCCTCGGCCGGATGGCGGGCGAGTACATGCCGGACATCCACCAGTCCCTGACGAACGACCGCTCGGGGAACAGGGACCAGTTCTATCCGATCGGCGGCACCGCGGCGAACCTGAGCGAGCAGGACACCTCCCGCTTCCTCATGACCGTCGGAAAGGACCCGGACGGCTACGCGGCGATCAACCTCGCCGAGAGCGCGTACACCTCCAACCTCATCGACTACCACCTGCAGCACCCCGAAGCGTTCGACGGATCCACGGACACCGCGCTGCGGGAGATCGCCAGGTCCTCCGGCGAGGTCCAGGGGAGCATCGCGATCGGCAGGCGCGAGTCGGACATCGGCGACGCCGTGGAGGCCGACAAGGCCTACAACGACGCCATGGGGAGGGCCGGCAGCTACGCGTCCGGGATCGTGGGCACCGGCATCGGTGTCGGCACGTCCTTCATCGCCACACCCGCCGTCGGCGCGGGCGTCGGCGGCGTGGCGACCACCGTCACCGGGGACCTGATCAACCAGATCGTCAGCGGTTCCGAACGGGACACCATGGGCAACGCGGTGTACTCCAGCGGCACCGACTGGGAGGACGCGAAGTACTCCACCACCGCGGTCCTCCAGGACGCCTACCGGAACTCCGCGGAGGCCCAGGGACAGGGCCACGTCGCCGACTACCAGAACATCCTGGCCAACGAGGTCGAGGTGGGCTTCCACTCCGCCGACAGCAACCTGGACGGCTACGGGCAGGACAAGAGGGGAACCGGGCAGGGCTGACCGCCGGGGCCCGGAGCGGCCCGGCCACCACGAGGGACACCGCCGACACGATCGGCCCAGGTATCGCGGACAGGGATTACGGCACATGAAGTGGAACGACCGGATTTCGCTCCGGAAGAACGGCAGGCGCAAGCTGCTCGTCTCAGCGGTGACGCTCGTCGCCCTGGGCGCGGGATGCTACGGATTCCAGCTGCAGTATCCGGCCGCGAAGGCAGGCAGGGCGTGCGGTGGCATGCTGCCGGTCGATCCGGTGCTGGACCTCGCGGGGAAGTCGCGGATGAGCCTGCTCGGCGGGGGCTTCGAGGTCGGCAGCCGGCAGTTCGACGTGTCCGACGACGTGAAGGAGCCCGCGGGCCTCGCCGTGCGGTGCGACGTCGGTGGCGTCGAGATATCCGTCGAGACCACGGCGGGCGCCCTCAATGCCCTCGGCGTCTACACGTTCCAGGACGAGCAGGAGTCGCTCCCCGTGCCCTTGGACGCGGGCTGGCAGGGCTTCATGGTCACCAAGGACGCCGGAGCGACCGCGTCCGTACTGCTGAGCTGTGACAACTGGGAGCCCGAGCAGGGCGGTGGCCTGCTCGTCGCGGCCGAGTCCCCCCACGACATCGAGGTCACCGAGTCCGTGCGCCTCCAGCTCGCCCGCACCGTGACCGAGACGGCACGGAAGGCCGCGGAGACGACCGGGTGTGCGACGAAGCCGGGGGACGCGAAGAGGCTGACGGCCCCGGCGGCGTCCGCCACGACCGTACCGGCCGCCGAGGCCGAGGGAACCTGCAAGG
The DNA here is from genome assembly GCA_036013505.1 of Streptomyces sp. NBC_00510. Taxonomy (NCBI): domain Bacteria; kingdom Bacillati; phylum Actinomycetota; class Actinomycetes; order Kitasatosporales; family Streptomycetaceae; genus Streptomyces; species Streptomyces sp. NBC_00510. The sequence continues at coordinate 3,384,934 of CP107851.1, forward strand.
GGCTGACCTCCGCCACCGAGGTACGCGAGACACCGGCGGAGGCAGCGCCGGTGGAGGAGTGCGTGCTCTCGGGGCACCTGCAGCTGGCCGCCGCGTACGGCCCCTTCAACGACAACTCCCAAGCCGTCATGAACGGCGCGTACGGGGGGCACGACAAGCCTTCGGGAGTCGACGGTACGTCGGTGTGGACCTCGGCCACCTGCCCGGGGGCCCTGGGCGTCGGCTACTTCCACGCGTCGCCGGTCGACGGGAGCGACCGGCACTTCACCTCGAAGCCGCTCACCGCCTCCGAGCGGGCCGATCTGCAGCGCTTCGCCGAGCAGTCGGCCGCCCGCCACGGGTGCGACAGCCCCGCGAAGCTCTCCTGACGGTCGCCGGGACCCGTTCGCGCTGCACGCGGTTCAGCGTCCGCCGGCCCGCCAGCGGGTGCGGACGGGGCCGGTGAGGCGGACGCCTCAGTCCGTGCGGGTCCCGTCCAAGCAGGGCGTCCCCTGGGGCGCGGCTGACGGGGTCGGTGGGCGCCGTCTCCGCATCCGTGTGCGGGTGGGGCGCCGCCGCCGGCGGTTCGGCGCCCGCTTCCTGATGCCCGCCCGACCCGCCCGGCCGATGCGCTCCGCCCCGGCTACTGGTTCGACCACTGCCCCGGGCCCTGCGGCTGCTGCTGGTACGGATTGCCGCCCTGGCCCGGGTACTGCTGCTGGTGCGGCGGCTGCCCGTACTGCTGCCGGCCGTTGCCACCCCAGCCGTTGGGCGTCCCCGGCCCGCCGGGCCCTCCCGGGCCGCCACCGTTGTTGCCCTTGTTGCGGCGCGCCAGCTTCACGATCAGGAAGACGACGAGCGCGAGCACCAGCAGACCCACCACGCCGATCACGCTGAACGCGATGACCTGCTTGCGGTCGGCGGCCGCCTGCTCGTCGTCGCTCATGCCGCCGCCGATGGCGTTGGGGGCGGAGGCGGAGGGGTCGTCCGTGGCGCCCTGGCCGTCACCGCTCTGTCCGGCCTGCAGCGACTCCGGCACCTCGAGGGGGCCGAACTCGGGCCCCGCGGGGATGTCCTGGGTCAGGGCTGCGAGGGGCTGGATGAAGCCGTAGCCGTAGTGCTTGTCCGGGAGGGACAGGCCCTTTGCGGACGGGGGCAGGCCGGCGGTCTTGGTCAGCCGGTTGACGATCTGCCCCGCGGTCAGGTCCGGGAACTTGGCCCGGAGCAACGCCGCCGCGGCGGAGACGAAGGCCGTCGAGTCGGACGTGCCCGTACCCGATCGGTACGTGGTGTCGGACTTTCCACCGGCCGACACGATGAACGTGGCAGGCGCAGAGACGAGGATCTTCTCGCTGTAGTTCGAGTTCTCCCAGATCTCGGCGTTGTTCTTGACCCCGCCGACGGCCACGACCCCTGGATAGCCGGCCGGGTAGCCCGCCGGACCGCCGTCGTTGCCGGCGCCGACGACGATGAGGACGTCCTTCTGCAGCGCGTAGGCGATCGCCTTGGTCTCCGCCTCCTCGGCGATGGGACCGGCGAACTCCTGCGAGATGTTGATCACCGAGGCGCCATGGTCCACGGCGTAGCGGATCGAGGAGGCGAAGCCGTCGCCTTGGCGGCCGTCGTCCCTGATGTCCAGGATCTTGGCCTTCGGGGCGAGTCCCATCACGCCGTCGGCCCCGCCGGCGCCGTGGCCGTGAGCGGCGATGATCGAGGCCATGCCGGTTCCGTGATCATCGTTGGGGTCCTGGTCCGACATCCCCCCGTCAACGAAGTCCTTGCCCTTGATCACGTTGCCCTTGAGGTCCACGTGGTCGGCGTTCACCCCGGCGTCGATGACCGCGACGGTGACTCCCTTGCCCTGCGAGACCTTCCAGATCGACTGCGCGTCGAAGGCCTCCAGTGGCCACTGGTCCTGCCGGGTCTGGTCCGCCGAGGCCGGCGACGCAGACGCGAAGATCAGTGCACTCACGAGAGCTGCGCCGGCTGCTGTGCGCAGCGTCCGTGCGAAGGGCATCTCCAGTCCTCTCTCAGGGCAGTGTGGGGGTGCGACACTCCGTCGTGCCGCACCCCCACACTTTCTACATGCTGACGGGCACCGACTGACTACTCGATGACCCGGGGAGCGTTGTTGCGCTCGGGTGTCCAGGTCTCCTCGTCCTCGACCAGGTAGTCGGGACGCTCGCCATCGCGCCGCTCTTCCTCTTCCGTCCGATCGGTCTGGCCGCGGCCCATCATGCGGTTCGCGCCCTTGCCGACGTTGCCGCCGCTGCCGGCTCCCGCCGCGCCGCGGCTCCTGTGCAGGCCCGAGCCGCCCGGCGTACCGCGGGTGCCCGAACCGGTGCCCTTGGCGGCACCGACGACGCCGCCGCCACGTCGGGCGAGGCTGCCGCCCCGCCCGGCAGTCGCGCCACCCCTGCCGCCTGCACCCGCGCCCGCGCCACCGGCGCCGGGCATACCGCCGCGGCCCGCAGCGCCACCGCGACCGGCACCACCTGCACCTGCACCGCCCGCCGTGCCGCCACGTCCACCGAGGCCGCCCAGGGCGCCGGGGACACCCGCGCCGGCTCCGGCACCGGCCGAGCCACCGGCGCCCACACCACCGGCACCGCCGACCCCGCCACCGACACCCGCGGTCCCGCCGCCGTACCCGCCGGTTCCGGCCGTGCCTCCGGCGATGCCGTCGATCGCGGTACCCACCTGCGGCTTGGTGCTGGCCACCGGCTTCTGTACACCGCCGGAGATGCCGGATTCACGGGGCGACTTCACCTCGCGCGACGGCGTGAGGGTGCCCGTGGTGCCCCCGGTCCTACCGCGGCCGGTGTCGCTGGGTCGGGGGCTGCCGACCTCGGAGGGGATCGGCATGGGAACGGGCGCGACACCACCCGGGTCACCGGGGTAGTCGTCGCGGTCGTCGACGCCGCCGCCCGGCGGCGGCTTCCTCGTCCACGTCCCCATCGTCTTGGACTGCGCGTTGTAGCCCGCGCCGAGTTGCTCCATCTTCACAGCCATCTCGAGCTGTGCTTCCTTGCCCGCCGACAGCGAGCCGCGGTTCTTGTCGAGCGCGGACTGCGTGCCCATCCCGTTGCCGAGGTCGGAGTGAAGCTGCGCGTCGCTGCGGTCGAACCCGTCGCCGAGGGCGTCCCCGAAGCTGGACAGGGTGCCCGGCTTCTCCATCGCGTCGACCTGCGGCTTGATCGTCTTCAGGATCGACGCCGCGTTGGTCATCGCCTGCGACGTGTACCGCGCGTACGTCGAGCAGTCGCTGATCATCTTGGTGATGACCTTCGCCTGGGCCTTGAAGCCCTCGGCCGCGGCGCCCTCCCAGTGCTGGGTGATGTGCCCGACCGCCGCGTCGAACACGGACTTGGCACTGCCGCTCCCCACCACGAGCTGGTCGTGGACCTGCATCCAGCCCTTGGCGCAGGACTCGACCTCGACGTGGTCGGCGTTGGCGACCATGCCCTTCATCTGGTCCATGTTCTTGGTGCCGGCGAAGTCCGTGCTGTGCTCACCGACGTAGCACTGGGTGGGGGCGTTGTACTCGTAGTACGCCCCTTCGGTGTCAGTCATTGGTTAACCCCCTTGGCGACCGGCACGACGTTCCTCACTGCCCTCACTGCGCCCATCCTCAGCCCTTGCCGGAGCCGGACATGCCGCTCTGCGCGTCGTATTCGGCATCCGAATAGTGGCCGTGCACCTTCTTCGTCTTGCCGCCGAAGTCGTTCATGACACGGTGGATGTACGCGACGACCGACTCGATGTGCGTCTTCATGTCCTCGTGCGCACGCGCCAGTTTCTCGGCCTCGTCGAATCCGGCGCCGAGGGCGCCGGGCGGCAGGTAAGTGTCGTTCTTGGCACAGACGTTGGCCACGCCCAGTTGGCTGATGACGCCGTTGAGCTTGGTGATCGTGTCCTCAAGCTCACTCAGATCGACCTTGTACTGGTCACTCATCGTGTCGCTTCCCCGTTCCTACTCATGTGTTGATCCCTCGCTTGCGACGCCAGTCGCCCAACACCACGCCGCCGCCCACCAGCAGCGCGACACCGCCGATCGCGCCGCCGACCGTGTAGACGGCGTAGCGCTCGGTGCGTTCATGGGGGCTCTCGCCGAGGATGACGGTCGCCGCCTCGATCTTCTCGTGGGCCCCGGCGTTGACGACGGGGTCCGGCGTCGGGGCGTCCTGCGGGGTGGTGGCGTCGTCGTTCACGGCGGCCACGGGGTCGATGACGCCCCATCCGACGAAGTCGTCGCGGCCCGGCTTGCCGCGGTCCGCGGTCTGCTCGATCTGGGTGATGACCTGGCGGTAGGTCCAGTCGGGGTGCTTGGCCCTGATGAGGGCCGCGACGCCGGAGACGTACGGTGCGGAGAAGCTGGTGCCCTGGTCGATGCAGTGGCCGCCGAAGGGGACGGTGGAGACCATGTCGACGCCGGGGGCGGCGATGCCCACGAAGGAGCCGGGCTGCGAGAAATTGGCGCGGGCGTTGTCGCGGTCGGAGGCGCCGACCGCCAGGACGCCGTCGTAGGAGGCGGGGTAGGTCAGCTTTTCCTGCCCGCCCGCGCCGTCGTTGCCGGCGGAGGCGACGATCAGGGCGTCGCGTTCCTGGGCGTACTTGACGGCCTGCTCCAGCGCGGAGTCGGGCGGCATCGCCGTGGCGGTGTCCTGCGAGATGTTGATGACCTTGGCGCCGGCGTTCGCGGCGTACTTGATCGCCTCGACCATGGTCCTGACCGTGCCGCCGCCCTGGTTGTCGTTCTGGCGGATGGCGAGGATCGACGCGCGCGGGGCGATGCCGACGAAGCCGGTGTCCTTGAAGGGCCGGGCGGCGATGATGCCGGCGACCTTGGTGCCGTGGCCGACCGGGTCCTTGGTGCCGTCGTTCTTGCGGTCCCGGTCGATCAGGTCCTTGCCCGCGTGGAACTTGATGGCGGTGGCGAGTTGCGTGTTGTTCTTGTCGACGCCGGTGTCGATGACGGCGACGACCACCCCGAGGCCCTGGGTGTCCTTCCACAACTGCTCGAGGACGATGCGCTGCAGCGACCAGGGCGTGCCCTTGATCACGTCGGACGGGAACGAGCACTGGGTGTCGTCGATCTGGAAGCGCTCGTTGTCGCCGTCGTCGGCGAGGACCGTGCGTACGTCGCCGGCCGACGACGCCGAGGCGACGCCGGAGGCCGGCAGGCCGAAGGCGGCGAGCGCCGCTGCTGCGGCGATGGCGGCGGTGCGCCTCACGGCGTGCGATCCCACTGGTGTTCCGTCCTCCCGTTGTGTGCGGTTCGTGGTCAAACCGCCGACGAGGGCGAGCACGTACGTCGTCCGTACACGCCCGCCCTCATCACGTACTACGCGGCCAGGCGCGTCATCAGCCCCAGATCTGCCGGTTCTTGTTCTCGGTGGCCTGGTAGCTCTGCGCGGCCGTGTCGAGGGCACGGGCGATGGCCTCCAGCGTCTGGTGCATGGACGCGGCGCGCTGGTCCCACTCGGTCTGCTTGGTGCGGTAGGCCTCCTGCGCGGAGCCCTCCCACGTGGTCGCGATCTTCTTCACGCCGGCCTCGAGGTCGTCCAGCTGGCGCTTGATGTTGTTGGCCGTCGTACGCACGTCGGTCGCGGCCTGGGAGATGGTCTGGAAATTGACCAGGATCTGCCCGGACATGTGATGTCTCCTCAGATGTTGGATTCGGATGGGTGCGCCGGCCGGCGCGGCGTCAGGTCACCGCGCGGGGACGGTCATCCGAACGGGTTGCTTCCCTGCGCCGAGATGCTCTGGATGGACGCGCGCTGCTCCTCCTCGGAGGCGGAGTAGTTCTTGGTGCTCGCGTCCACAGCTTCCTTGATGTCGCCCAGGATCTGGTTGATCTTGTTGGCGTCCTGGTTCACCTGCGACTGCAGGTTGTTGTACGCCGTGGCGGCGGAACCCTTCCACCCCGAGGTGATCGTGTCGATCACGGTCTGGAGGCGGCGGATCTCGCCCTGGATCGAGGAGTTGACCGTGGAGATGCGGTTGCTGAACGCAACCATCTCCTCCTCGGTCATGGTGAACTGCTGTCCAGCCATGTCTGGCGTCCCCCATGAGACGTAGAAGATCGGATTCGTCGCACATCGGAAGATGTGGTCGGTCTTCAACTCTAGCCAATAGCGGTGACAAGGCGAACAGGTACCCGGTTCCGTATCGGGATCCTGACCTTCATCACCAAACCCTCACGTTGCCACGGGTGTTGATGGCTTGGCCAATGGATTGTCAAATACTCAATCAATACCCGTGAAGCTCCGCGGAAATACCAGTTCAGGAGCCCTGCGCCTGCTTCGCCGCGTTGACGTCGAGCGTCGGCCCGCTCGCGAGGAGGTCCGACCAGATCCGCGGCACCGGCACCGGGGAGTTCTTCGCGTAGCCGAGCTTGGTCTGCACGACGCCGACCGCGTCGTCCTGCTTGGCGGCGCCGCCGCTGTCGCTGTCGCCGGTCGTCGGCACCGAGTAGCGCAGGCCGGTGTCGGTGACCATGAAGATGGACCCGATGCGCTTGTCGGTACCGTCGTACGCCTTGTAGAAGAGGCCGCTACCGGGCGAGACGTAGGTGTTCGTACCGCTCTGCGCCACGTCCCGGGGGAACTTCTTCCCGGCCCACATCGTCATCGCCGGCTTCTTGGTCACCTTGTCGTCGACACCGCTGTACACGCTGCACGCGACGCTGCGACCGTCCTTCTCGTCCTGGGTGTTGGCCTGCGTGACCGCCTTCTCCGGCCAACCGAGGTCGTCCATGAAGGTCTCGCTCGCCTGGGCCGAGGTGACTTCGCCCACGTTGACGGAGACCGCCTCCGGCGATCCGTCGTACAGCGACCTCGCCTGGGGGCTGTTCAGCAGCAGCTTCGCCATGAAGGCGGTGACACGGACGACCCGGTCCCGCTGCACCACGTACTGGTCGTCGTTGGCCTTCAGCACCAGGCCGACCTTCGCGTGCTCCGCGCTCAGGCCCGGCGCGGTGGACGTCTCGCCCATGCCGTCGACCTGCGGGAAGGAGATGGCGGCGCCCGGCACGTTGTTGAGGGTCGACAGGAAGTCGGCGTCGACCTTCTGCGGCTGCGCCGAGGCGCCGAAGATGACCTGGCGCAGGGTGTTGACCAGTTCGGGCTGCTGCTTCCCGTCGGGGCCGCCGAGCAGGTAGGAGAAGCCCCGGTCCGTCACCAGGTACTGGGCGCCGCCGGGCACCTCGATGTACATGGCCTCGTCGTCACGGAGCTGGTTCGCGCCCCCGACCAGGGCCGCTTCCTTGGGCTTCTGCTGGTTGATGACGAGGACCGCCCGCTGGGCCGAGCGGTCCGTGCCGCCGCCCGGGGTCTCGCACAGCGCCCAGGTCTTGGGCTTGCCGGCGTCGGCCTGGCCGGGCAGCCGGTCCGGGGCGTAGGGGATGCCGATGGTGCTGCCGAGCGTCATGCCGCTGTTGTCGAGCACCGACTCCTTGACCTTGATGACCTCGAACTTCTCGGGGTCGAGCAGCAGTCGGGCGGAGGCGAGGTTGAGCACGGGGTGCAGCTGCGCCTCGCCGTTGGTCTTCAGCACGACGTAACGGGTGGTGGACTCGTCGCCGACGATGACCTTCTGGGCGGGGGTGTCCCAGCCCTTGGGCGCGGCGGGCTTCAATATGCCCCAGAATCCGAAGCCGACGACGACCAGCAGACCCACGACGAGACTCGGGGCGACGGTCTTCAGCGGACGCGGGGCGGCCTCCTCCGAACCGTGCGGGGAGGGCTGGAGGAACGCGGCCACCGTGCGCCTGCGCGCGAACGAGTAGGCGTTCAGCTCATCCCTACGTGTCGCCATCCCTGCGTCAACTCCCCGTATGTCGCTGCTTTGTTGTGGCGTTCCCCGGTCCCGTCTGTCCGCCGCGGTGACGGCTGTGGTGACGGCTGTGGTGAGGGGGACCCCTACTATGCCGTGTGACGATCGCACCGTACGGTACGGGGTAGCGCGATCGGCCCGCCAGCGGCACCCGGAGCGTCCCAGGCCGGCAGGGCGACGGACGCGAGCGAGCGCTGGACGGCGCCGGACGCCGCCCACGCGGCACAGGTACCAGCAGAAGCAGAAGGGTTGTACGGGGGATGACCACCGCGACCAGGTCCCGGCGCAGTCCGGGCGACGAGCCACCGCAGCAGTACGCCGGACCACCCGGGAACGGGCACGGCGGCTCCCCCGCGGCGCGGGCCGGGGCGGCGGCCCCGGTGATGACCCGCAGACCCGGGAGCATAGGCCCCGTGCGGGTGCAGCAACTCGTGCTGATCGAGCTGGCACTCGCACTGCTGCTGGGCGGCTGGCTGATCCACGAGGTGGTCGGGCCCGTCGTGGCCGCGGTCATCGCCGTTCCGCTGCTGCTCTTCGGCCTGCTGCGGCGGCGCGGCCGCCCGATGCCGGAGTGGATGGCCACCGCCCGCGCCCTGAAGACCCGTCAGCGGCGCAACGCCGCCGGCGTCCCGCAGGGCACCGACCCCGGTTTCGTGCCGGCCGTGGAGTGCGACCCCGCGCTGCGCACCTACGGGTACACCGACGAGCGCGAGCAGCGCGAGATCGGCATGATCGGCGACGGCACCTTCCTGACGGCCGTCGTCCAGGTGCAAGCGGTCGACGAACCGCTGCGCCCGGCCCGCGGCGTCCGCTCGCTCCCCCTGGAGCTGCTGAACGGCCTGCTGACGGTGGACGACATCCGGCTCGCGTCGGTCCAGGTCGTCCAGCACACCCAGCCCGCCCCCGCCCCGCACCTGCCCGCGCAGGCGCTGGCCACGCGCTCCTACGCACCGCTGCAGGCGCAGAGCCAGACGCCGGGGCTGCGGCTCACGTGGATCGCGATCAAGCTCGACCCCGAACTGTGCCCGGAGGCGGTGCAGGCGCGCGGCGGCGGCATGGCCGGGGCGCGGCGCGCCCTGCTGCGGGCCGCCGACCACCTGGTGAGCCGGCTGGTGGGCACCGGGCTCGAGGCCCGCGTGCTGACCGAGCCCGAGATCATCGCCGCCGTGGCGACGTCGAGTTGCGTGAACCCCCTCGCCACGACGGGCGGCGCCGCCCTCGACGGCAGCCGCCAGGCACGCCGTACCTCCGAGAGCGCGCGGGCGTGGCGGTGCGACGACCGCTGGCACACGACCTACTGGGTCAGCCGCTGGCCGCAGCTGGGCACCGGCGCCGCCGCACTGCCCGACCTGGTCGGCCTGCTGACCTCCTCGCCCGCGCTGGCCAGCACCTTCTCGCTGGTCCTCGCGCCGGGCGGCAGCCGGGCGGCGCTGCTGTCCGGGTACGTACGGCTGACCGGCCGCAGCGAGAACGAACTGACCGAGGCACGGCGTCAGTTGGAGCGCCGCGCCACCGCGTCCCGGCTGGGCCTGGTGCGGCTTGACCGCGAGCAGGTACCCGGCATCCTGGCCACGCTGCCCTTGGGAGGTACCCGCTGATGTCGGCTCCGACCGTTCCCGCCTTCGGCGGACAGCGCCCCGGCGCGGGCTCCGGTTTCCCCGGCGGCGCCGGGCCCCGCCCCTCGCACCTGCCGCAGGGCGCCGACCCGCGCGGCTCCTCGTTCGCCGGCTCCGGACGGCGCACGCTGCGTGCCGCGTTCGGGCTGCTCGGACCGCGCCGCGACCGGCACACCCTCACGCCCGGGCAGCTGTCCGGGCTGTCCCTGCCGATCGGTGACGACGGTGTCGTCATCGGGATCGACGCCGCCAACCAGCCCGCCGTGCTGGCGCTGAGCCGCCCGGTCCGGCTCGACGTGGTGCTGGTCGGCAGCATGTGGCTGGCGCAGGTGCTGTCACTGCGCGCCGCCGCGACCGGTGCCCGGGTCGCGGTGGAGACCGCCCGCCCCCAGTCGTGGGCGCCGATGGCGCAGGCGGCGGGCGGCGGCCAGCAGTGCGTGACGGTGCACGAGGTCGGGCGGATCGCCCCGCAGGGTCCTTCGGTGCACAGCCCCGTCGTCATCGTCCGTGACTGCGGCGCCCGTCCGCCGCGCAGCCGGGTGGCGGCGCAGTCCTGGCAGTCGGTCATGACCCTGCTGCCGTACCTGGGGCCGACGGCCCCGCGGTTGCTCGCCGGCGGCGACGTGGTGGGGCTGCAGCGGGTCTCGCCCCAGGAGGCCGAGGTCATCGGCCAGGTGATGGGCCTGTCGGAGGCCGACGTGGCCGCGCTGCCGACGCTCGGCGACAACGTGACGATGTGGTGCACGCGCAAGCGCCGGCAGTTCGTGATGACGCAGCCCACGGACGCGGAGTCCGGCCTTCTGGGCCCGGCCCGGCGCGTGGACTGACCCGGGGTCGCCCGTCGGGGCGCTCCGGACGCTCTCGTGCCGCGGCGGTTACCCGGCCGCGGCACGGGGCATGGGCACAGGGGTCCCGGCATCCGCAGCGGCCGTGCCAACGCGTGGACGGCACGGCTCCGTGCGCGGCGAACGGTGCATCACGTCGGCGTGCCGGTCGTGATGCCGACGGCGCTTGCCCTACCCGCGGCCCGGATGATTAGGCTCTTCCGGTGAGCCGCGGCGGCTGTGCCGCGGGAACTCCGAGACGGGGGAATCGCGTCCGCTCCGACGGACCGGGCGCGTACTTGAGTTGACCAGGAGGCACAGTGAGCAGCGATCAGGACGACATCCGCACGGGCGGGGCCGTCCCGGACGGGGATCAGTCCGACGCGGACCTCACGGGCGAGTTCCAGATCGACTACGCGCCGCCGTCCTGGTACACGCAGCAGGCGGGAGGAGGCGCGCCCACGCCCGCTCCCCCGGCCCCGGCTCCCGCGGTGAGCCCGCCGCCGGTCGGTCCGCCGGTGGCGGCCACGCCCGAGGCGATGTCACCGCAGGAGCCGCAGAACCCCCGTCCCGCGCAGGCCGGGCAACCGCCCGCCCCTGCACCCGCCGTCGCCCCGGGCGTCCCGACCCTGCGTCCCGCCGCGGAGGAGGCCCCCGCCCCCACCCCCGCGGAGCCGCAGCCCGCTCCGGCGGTCCCTGACGCCACCCGCGAGGCCGCCGCGGCGGCGGTCTTCGCCGACCCCGAGCCCGCCCCGCCCGAGGAACCGCAGCCGGTGGAACCGCAGCCCGTGGAGGCGCCCGCGCCGGTGGCCACCGAGGTGACGCCCGCGCCCGCGGAGCCGGACGCAGGGCCGCAGCAGCCGCCGGTGCCGCAGCCCCAGGAAGCGCCCCAGGGGGAGATCGCGGCCACCCCCGAGCAGCAGCCGCAGCCGCCCGCTCCGGCGCCGCAGTCCCAGGTGCCGCCGCTGCCGCCGGAGTACCAGCCGGCCACCCCTCAGGAGGCACCGCAGCAGCCTGCCCCGGTGCAGCCCCCGCCTCAGCAGGGGTACGGCTACCCGCAGCCGCCGCATCAGGGTGCGCCGTGGGGCGACCCCAACCCGCCCGCGCCGCAGCAGCCGTACGGTTACCCCCAGCCCGGCCCGCCGCCGCCGCACGGTTACGGGTACCCGCAGCCGAACCAGGGCGCGCCCTGGGGTGACGCCCACGCGCAGCAGCCGCCGTACCCGCAGCCCCCGTACCCGCAGCAGGGGTACGGCTATCCGCAGCAGGGGCCCGGCCCGCACGCCCAGCCCCAGCCGCCGTACGCCCAGACGGCCCCGCAGCAGCCCCCGGCTCCCGCGCCCGGGCCGCTCCCGCAGCAGGGGCAGCAGCCGATGCCGCCGTACGCCGACGGAGCCAACCCCCCGGCACCGCCGCACGGTTACGGCTATCCGCAGCCTGGGCCCGGCCCGCACGCCCAGCCCCAGCCCCAGCCGCAACCGCCGGTGCAGCCCCACCCCCCGGTGCTGCCGCAGCAGCAGCAACAGCCCACCCCGCCCGTGGACCCGCGCACGGCCGCCGGCTGGGGCGGTCCCGGTCCCGGCCAGGAGCAGCAGCAGCGGGTCATGCACGGCGCCCCGCTCGGCTACAACGCGGCCGTGGAGCTCTCCTCGGACCGTCTGCTGCGCCAGCAGCCGAAGGCGCGCAGGAACAACAACCAGGCGTCGCGCTTCAAGATCGGCGCGAAGAAGGAGGAGCAGGAGCGCCAGCGCAGGCTGGACCTGATCCGCACGCCCGTGCTGTCCTGCTACCGGATCGCGGTGATCAGCCTCAAGGGCGGCGTCGGCAAGACGACGACCACCACCGCCCTGGGCGCCACGCTCGCCTCCGAGCGCCAGGACAAGATCCTGGCCATCGACGCCAACCCGGACGCCGGCACGCTCGGCCGCCGCGTGCGCCGGGAGACCGGCGCGACGATCCGCGACCTCGTCCAGGCGCTGCCGCACCTCAACAGCTACATGGACATCCGCCGCTTCACCTCGCAGGCGCCCTCGGGCCTGGAGATCATCGCCAACGACGTGGACCCGGCCGTCTCCACCACCTTCAACGACCAGGACTACCGCCGCGCGGTGGCCCTGCTCGGCCAGCAGTACCCGATCATCCTCACCGACTCCGGCACCGGTCTGCTCTACAGCGCCATGCGCGGCGTGCTCGACCTGGCCGACCAGCTGATCATCGTCTCCACCCCGTCGGTGGACGGTGCCAGCAGCGCCAGCACGACCCTCGACTGGCTCGGCGCGCACGGCTACGCCGACCTCGTGCAGCGCAGCCTGACCGTGATCTCCGGGGTCCGCGAGACCGGCAAGACGATCAAGGTGGACGACATCGTCGCGCACTTCGAGACCCGCTGCCGCGCAGTCGTCGTGGTGCCCTTCGACGAGCACCTCGCCGCGGGCGCCGAGGTCGACCTCGACATGATGCGGCCGAAGACCCGTGAGGCGTACTTCCACCTCGCGTCGCTGGTCGCCGAGGACTTCGTCCGCGCCCAGCAGGCCCAGGGCGTCTACCCGCCCCAGCAGCAGATGCCGCCGCAGCAGCAGGGCCAGCAGCCGTACTCGCCGCAGCAGCAGATGCCCCCGCAGCAGGGGTACGGCCACCCGCAGCAGCCGCCCTACGGGCAGCCGGCCCCGCCTCCCCCGCCCGCGCAGGGCGGCATGCCCCAGGGCTGGACCCAGCAGCCTCCCGCGCCTCCGCAGGAGGCGCAGCCCGGGCAGCAGCCCCCGGCGCAGGGGCAGGTCCCGCCCGGCTGGACCCAGCAGCAGTGACGGGAAGGGCCCGTCCCGCCATCGTGGCGGGACGGGCCCTTCGCTTCTGTCGGTCAGCGGCGCTCCGGCCGCCGGTTCACCCGGCGGCGCCGTAGGCGTCGACCAGTTCCCGGGCGCGCTTGACGTCGTCGGCCATCCGCTCCAGGAGCGCGTCGATCGTGTCGAACTTCTCCATGCCCCGCAGGTAGGTGAGGAAGTCGACGGCGACGTGCAGCCCGTACAGGTCCAGCCCGACGCGGTCGATGGCGTACGCCTCGACGGTGCGGGCGGTCCCGTCGAAGGTCGGGTTGGTGCCGACGGAGATCGCGGCGGGCATGGCCTCGCCCTCGACGTGCAGCCAGCCGGCGTAGACCCCGTCCGCGGGGATCGCGGTGTGCGGCAGCGTCTCGACGTTCGCCGTGGGGTATCCGAGGTCCCGGCCACGCTGCGCGCCGCGGACGACCACGCCCTCGACCCGGTGCGGTCGGCCGAGGATCTCGCCGGCGCCCGCCACGTCGCCCTCGGCGATCAGGCGGCGGGTCATCGTGGAGGAGAACGGCCGGCCGCCGCCCGCCTCGCCCGTCAGGTAGAGGTCGACGACGTCCACCTCGTAGTCGTACTTCAGCCCCATCGCGGACAGGAACTCCACGTCACCGGCGGCCTTGTGCCCGAAGCGGAAGTTCGGGCCCTCGACGACGGCCCGCGCGTGGAGCGCGTCGACCAGCACGGTGCGGACGAAGTCGCCCGGCGAGAGCTGCGAGAACTCGGTCGTGAACGGGAGGATGAGCAGGGCGTCGACGCCCAGCTCCGCCATCAGCTCGGCGCGGCGGTGGTGGGCCGCCAAGAGCGGCGGGTGGCTGCCGGGGCGGACCACCTCGCTGGGGTGCGGGTCGAAGGTGACGACGACGGAGGCGACGCCCAGCTCGCGGGCACGCTCCACGGCCCTGCCGATGATCAGCTGGTGCCCGCGGTGCACGCCGTCGTAGGAGCCGATGGTGACGACGCTGCGTCCCCAGTCCCCGGGGACGTCCTCCAAGCCTCGCCAGCGCTGCACAGTGACCGCTCCTCGACCGCCGATGGTTCTTCGATGTGCAGGTCCAAGCCTGCCATGCCGGGGGGCCCACCGGCGCAGCGCCCCCGGTGACGCGGCCGTCGCGGACCTGGCGCGCCTCCTTGGCCGAACGGTGAGAGCACGCTTTCGGCGGCCGGATCACCCGCGAGCCGGATCACATTCCGCGGCTCCGCCCGGAAGGGACGCGGTACGGGGCGGGGCTCGGCGCCGGACGCACGCGATTCAGGAGTGCCGGCGCGGCGGCCAGCGGCGCAGCACGACGGCCGGCCGGAGCACGTGACGCCGCCGCCGTCGGCGGATGGTCCCTGGCCGGTCTCAGAGGCCCACCGCCTCCGCCGGCGCCAGCTGGTCGCACATGCGCCGGGCGCTCGGGCCGATCACCGCGTCCCACGCCCCTGGGCCAGCGCCGTCGAGGCCGTCCGCGGCCAGCCATCCGCGCACCTGCCGGGCGAACCCGGGCGACCCGCTGACCAGCTGCACCAGCCGCCGGTCGAAGAGGGCAGCGCCTTCGGGCGTACGGCAGAGCAGGAGGCCGACCCGGTGCACCAGGTCGCGGGTCATCGGAGCCGGCCGCCGGGCGCACCCGTCGGCGGCCGCGCCGAGGAGGGCGTCGAGCACGGCCGGGTCGCGTTCCTGGTCCAGGAGGACGTCCAGCAGCTCCTGGCGCAGCGGGCGGGAGACGTGGCCGCCCGGTGCGGCCAGCACGGGCGCCAGCACCCTGCGCACCTGCGGCGGGTGCTCCCGCAGCAGTCCGGTGACCAGCGGGAGGAGGACGGCGCGGGCGGCCGGCCCGTGCTCCAGGCGGCGGTCGAGGTAGGCCGCCGCGTGCCGGGCGTCCTCGGGTCGGTGGCCGAGGTGGTCCCACACCAGGGCGGCGGCCCGGCGAGCGAGCGCCGGGGTGGACACCTCGGCCAGTTCGCGCAGTACCTCGGCGGCGCCGGGACCCGGTTCGCGCAGCCGGGAGTGGAACGCGGCGAGCACCTGCTCGGGGTGCGTGGGGAGGGCCGCGGCGAGCGCCGCGGCCGGCAGCAGCGGATCGCCGGCGGCGAAGCCGTCCAGGGCGGCCCGCAGGTGGAGGCAACGGGTCGCCGGGTCCCGCACCAGGAGGCCGAGCGCGGCGCCGTGCAGGGTGCGGTCGGCGGGTCTGGCCAGGATCGCCAAAGCCGCGTAGCGCAGCAGTTCTCGGTCGGCGGCGAGTACGGCGTGCGGGGCGGCGAGCAGGCCGTAGGTGGCCGCGGCGGCGTGCCGCTCCGGCCGGTCCTCGTGCGCCCAACGGTCGACGGCGCGGCACACGGCGGACGGCTCGTCCTCGGCGAGGGCCGCCAGCAGTTCCTTGGCGCGGGGGTGGTCCGTGGCGGCCAGGGCCTCGGTGAGGTCGTCCACCGCCTGCCGCCGGTGCGTGTGGAGGAGGGCCTGCGCCGCGGTGGCGACCGTCGGCCGGGGACCGGAGGGCGCGGACTGCAGCAGCCGTTCGTCGGTGAACCAGCCGCACAGCGCGGGCATCGACGGCCGCGGCGTCGCGGCCAGCACCTCGCCGGCCGCCGTCAGGAACCGCTCCCGCGTGCCGTCCGCGGCGCGCGGCGGACCGTCGGCGGGCAGCAGCAACCGCAGCAGCGCCAGGCGCTCCTCCGGGGGGAGCCGCAGCCGCCGCCAGAACCACGGCCCGAACTCCCCCAGCCCCGCGCCCTCGTGGAAGCCCCCGGCCTCGATCGAACGGACGGTGACACGCTCCGCCAGCAGCCGCAGCACGTCCCGGTACGGGGTCGCGTCCGGCACCCCGAGCAGGGTCTCCCCCAGCAGGTGCGCCGCCCACCACACCGCGTCCGCGCGCCGGGCCGTCGCCCGGGCGACGGCGTCGCCCTCCCCGCGCGGCCGGGGCACCCCGTCGAGCAGTACGGTCCCGCCACCGCGCGACGCGGGCGCGGCGGCGTCGCGGTCGAGCACCTGGACCAGTTGCCGCAGCCTGCGCCCGAGGACGTCCGGCCCCGAACGGCGGGCGGTGAGCAGCAGCGCCTGCACGACCGGGCCGATGCGGTGCCGCGGCACGGGCAGGCAGCGCGGCTCGGAGGGCGGGGCGAGCGGCGGCGCGGGCGGCACCGGCGGCACGGCCCTGTGCCGCGGCTGCGCCCCGGTCCGGGCGGGCAGGCGCACGGGGGCCTCGGCGCAGCCGTCCCGGTCGCCGGCCGACCAGCGGTGGACCAGGGCGTACAGCGCCTCGTCCAGGTCGAGTTGGCCACCCTGCAGCCAGTCGCCGAACTCCTCGTGCGCGAAGCGGTACCCGGCGCCGGCCGGCACCACCAGCCCCTCCGTGAGCACCGCCGCCGCCCACCCGGGGCGCCACGGGAACAGCTCCTCGAAGGACGCCCGGTCCAGTTCGCCCTGGCCCGGACCCAGGCAGCGCCGGGCCGCCTCGTGCACCTGCCCGGCGACGCGGGCGGCCAGCCGCCGTACCTCCGTCGCCCGCGCGGGGGCCGTGGCGGCCGCGATCCGGTGGGCGATCCGCAGGCACAGCAGGTCCAGGTGGGCCGAGAAGACCTCCGCCCGGCCGGGCCGTCCCGTCAGGCCACCGCCGGCGGCCCGCACCTCCGACAGCAGCCGCAGGGCCAGCGGATGCGCCGCGTCCTGCTCGGCGAGGGCACCGGCGGACAGCCCGTGGCGCTCCCGGGCGAGCCGCGCCGGCTCCTCCGCCAGGCCGCCGAGGCGCAGGCAGGCGGGCAGCGCCCGGGCGCCCGGCGGGGTGCCGGCGTCGTGGAGCAGGCCGGGCGGGAAGAGGGCGCCGGCCTGCTCCCAGTACTCGGGGCGGCACGCCACGATCAGCCGCGCTCCTGCCGTGCCCAGCCATCGCGCCGTCTCCGCGGACCACTCGCGCAGCGCGTGGGCCAGCAGCGGCGGCATCTCCTCGGGAGCGTCCAGCACGACGAGCAACCGCCGCCCCACGGCGTGCGCCAGGCGGGCGACGGCATCGGGCGACGCGTCGGCCGGCGCGCGTTCCGGCACCCTCCCCGCGTGCACGATGCGCCCCGCGGCGGCCAGCGCCCGCGCCACGGCGTCCCTCAAGCCGGCGTCGCCCGCCCGCAGTTCGGCCCCGCGCAGCCACAGCGTGGGCGCCGGGTCCAGGCCCGCGGCACGCCGGACGGCCAATGCCTCCAGTGCGGTCGTACGGCCGCTGCCGGGGGCGCCGACCAGCCCGAGCACGCAGGCGCACCCCTCCTCCGTGAAGCCCGCCAGCTCCGCCTCCGTGTCCGGGCGCGCCTCGGCCTCGCGCCAGGGCCGCGGCCGGGCCGCGGAAGCGACGGAGGTCGCGGTCAGCCGCAGCGCCCCCGCGATGTTGAGGTGCGGCCCGTACGCGGGCACGGTCGCCGCGTTGCGCGCCAGCGCGTCCGCGAGCGCCCCGCCCTCCGCCGGCGCCCGCAACGGCACCGCGAACCCGCCCGCCCTTCGTCCCGCGTGCAGCGCGGTCACGACGACGCCGTGCACGGCACCGGTCTCCGCGTCGATCACGGGCTCCCCCGAGGCGACGGCACGCAGCGGCTCGTCGTCACCGCGCGCACCGGCGAGCTCGTACGCCACGTCGAGGAGGTGGAAGCGGTCCGTCGCGGTGTACGTCACCGGCGCCGTCCCCGCGATCGTGGCCTCCACCCAGGCCGCGCCGCGCAACCGCACCCCCCGCCCGGCCCCCGCGGTGCGCGCGAACCCGGCCACCGGCAGCGGCGGTACGTCCAGTCCCTCCGTCGCCACGAGCGCCAGCCCCAGCTCCGGCAGCGGGGTGATCGCGGGCGCCTCGACGAGGGTCGTCTGTTCCCCGTGCGCGTGCAGCACGAGCCGTACGAGGCCGTCCACGGCCTCATGGCTCGTCACGAGCGTCCCCCGTCCGTCCCGTGCCTCGACGAGGAACCCCGTCCCCCGCGGCCGTCCGGCCAGGTCACGGACGCGCACCAGCGCCCGGTCGACATCGGCGGGCAGTACCGCCATCTGCGCACCTCCCCGCCACAGTGCCCGTTTCGACCGTAGACGTCCGTTGATCGACACAACAGATCCCACGTCGAACGCGCCCCCAAGCGCTCCCTCTCTTCACTCCGAGCGCCTGCCCGTTGGGGTGAATTGATCTTGGGGGGTGGATAGGGACGGGGAGGGAGGGGGATCGTGCAGCGCGGGCCGCGAGGGGGGAGGGCCCGCGCTTCACGGTTGCGCCGCGAAGCGGTCCGGGGCGCGTTCTGTTGGGCCCGGTTTTCGTGTGCGGCGCCGCGTCTGTCGCTGTTGCGGTTTCTCCCCCGCCCTCCCGCCCGATTGCCCGGCGCGGTCAGTGACCGCCTCGCGCGGTCGTCGTGGGGTCGGTGCCGCGCCGGGGTACGCCCCCAGCCTTCGGCCGGGGGGGGACCCCCACCTCGGGGCTCGCGGTTTACGTCCACAGCGTTCGGCGCCGGGTCCGCCGCTCGTCCCCTGCCGGGGCACCCCGCCACACCCCCTCCCGTCGGTTGGGGCGACTGACGGCCGGTCGGGGCTCAGAAAGCCACCTGCGCCCACCCCGGACCGCCTTCTCACCCCCACCGGCCGTTGGCCGCCCGCGATACGGAGGGGGCGGGGTCGTTGGGGGCACCCCCGGACGAAGGCTGGGGGAGGGTGGGCGTTCTGGACGCTGACGTGTATTTGTTGTGCGGCACAGACGGCACAACCTGGACCGCCCGCCATGCACATAAATATGCGGTCCAGAATGCCCAGCCCCGCAGGCCCCGCCCCCGGCCCACCCACCGCGCGAAGCCCGCACCAACCGCGCCGGATGGGGGTCCCCCCGGCCGAAGGCTGGGGGAGGGAGGGCGGGCGGGGAAACCGCCCGCCGCAGGCGCAAACAACCCGCACACAAACACCCGGGCAGCCCGGCGCAGCCGCCCGCAGGCGCGACGCACCCGCACACAACCACCGGGCCCCACAGAACGCACCCCGGGCCGCAAGCGCCGCGCCGCGTCAGGCGAGGTTGGCCAGGATCTTGGCCTGCCCCTCCCGCGCTTCGACCAGCGCCAGGAACTCCCCCTCCGGCCCGAACACCGCCGTGGGCACCGCCCCCAGGGACGGGGGCGCGTCCAGCCGTACCCCGTGGCCGAGCAGCCGCGCCTGCCGGGCGTCCACGTCCCACCGGGGGAACGCCGCCGCCGCGGCCTCCGCGATGGGCAGCACCGCGAACGTCTCCGTGAGCTGCTCCAGCGTGCGGGCGAGCCCGGCGCCGTAGGGCCCGACGCGGGTGCGCCGCAGCGCGGTGAGGTGGCCGCCGACGCCGAGCCCGGCACCGAGGTCGCGGGCGAGGGCCCGGATGTACGTCCCGGAGGAGCACTCGACCGTGACGTCGACGTCGACCACGTCACCGCCCTCGTGCCGCACGTGCCGGACGTCCCGCACGACGAAGGACGACACCGTCACCGGCCGCGCCGCCAGCTCGAAGTCCTCGCCGCCGCGCACACGGGCGTACGACCTGACGCCGTTGACCTTGATGGCGCTCACCTTGGACGGCACCTGCATGATGTCCCCGGTCAGCGGCACGATGCCCGCGTCGATCGCCTCGCGGGTGACCCCGTCCGCGGGGACCGAGGCCGTGACCTCGCCCTCGGCGTCGTCGGTGACCGTGCTCTGGCCGAGCCGGATGGTCGCCTCGTACTCCTTGCGGGTGAGCGCGAGGTGCCCGAGCAGCCGGGTGGCCTTCTCGACGCCGATGACGAGGACGCCGGTGGCCATGGGGTCGAGCGTGCCCGCGTGCCCCACGCGCCGTGTCCCGGCCAGCCTGCGCAGCCGGGCCACGACGTCGTGCGAGGTCATACCGCCCGGCTTGTCGACGATGACAAGCCCGTCCTTCATCGGTCGCCGTCCTCCTCGTCGTCGCCTTCGTCCTCCGCCGGCTTGCGGTAGGGGTCGGCGTCGCCGGCGTAGGTGGCGTCCGTGGCGGTCTTGCGGACCTCCTCGTCGGCCTCGCGGGCCTTGGCGAGCAGGTCCTCGATCGCGCGCGCGTTCTCGGGGATCGCGTCGGCGACGAACGTCAGGGTGGGCGTGAAGCGCACGCCGGTCTGCCGTCCGACCTCCGAGCGGAGGACGCCCTTGGCGCTCTCCAGCGCCGCCGCCGAGGCGGCCCGCTCCTCGTCGTCACCGAAGACCGTGTAGAAGACGGTCGCCTCCCGGAGGTCACCGGTGACCCGGGTGTCCGTGATCGTCACGTAGCCCAGCCGCGGGTCCTTGATCCGCCGCTGGAGCGTCTCCGCGACCACGACCCGGATGCGGTCCGCCAGCTTGCGCGCCCGCGCGGTGTCGGTCATGCGTGCTCTTCTCTCTTCTCATCACGCTTCGGAACGTGAGTGTCAGTCGTCGTCCCCGTGCACCCGCTGCCGCGCCGACAGCAGGTCCACCTCGGGGCGCGAGGCCATCCAGCGCTCGCAACGTCCGAGGACGTCCTTGATGTGCCCGGGGTCCCCGGACACGACCGCCACGCCGATCTCGGCCCTGCGGTAGAGGTCGTGGTGGTCGACCTCGGCGACGCTCACCGCGAACTTGCGGTGGAGCTCGGCCACGATCGGCCGGATGACGGACCGCTTCTCCTTCAGCGAACGGACGTCGCCGAGAAGCAGGTCGAAGGACAGCGTCCCTACATACATGGGCATCAGGTCAAGCCGACCTGTGGGGCCTCGTCGTGAACGGTGCGAACACCGTGAACAGCAATCACCACAGTAAAGGCAACGGCCGGGGCCGATCGACGGAATTTTCCCTCCGCCAACCGGCCCCGGTCAGATGTCCCTCGATCAGACGCGAGGCTTCTCGCGCAGCTCGTAGGTCGCGACGACGTCGTCGATCTTGATGTCGTTGTAGTTGCCGAGGTTGATACCGCCCTCGAAACCTTCACGAATCTCGGTGACGTCGTCCTTGAAGCGCCGCAGACCCTCGATGGTGAGGTTCTCGGCGACGACCTTGCCGTCACGCAGCAGGCGCGCCTTGGCGTTGCGTCGGACCTCGCCGGAGCGGATGAGCACACCGGCGATGTTGCCGAGCTTGGAGGAGCGGAAGACCTCGCGGATCTCGGCGGTGCCGAGCTCCACCTCCTCGTACTCGGGCTTGAGCATGCCCTTGAGCGCCGCCTCGATCTCATCGATGACCTGGTAGATCACCGAGTAGTAGCGGACGTCGACGCCCTCACGCTCGGCCAGCGACGTGGCGCGGCCCTCGGCCCGCACGTTGAAGCCGATGATGATGGCGTCGGAGCCCGCCGCCAGGGTGACGTCGGTCTCGGTGACCGCACCGACACCCCGGTGGAGGATGCGCAGGTCCACGTCCTCGCCGACGTCGAGCTGGAGCAGCGAGGACTCCAGGGCCTCGACCGAACCGGACGCGTCGCCCTTGATGATGAGGTTGAGCTGCTGGACCTCGCCGGCCTTGAGCACCTTGTCCAGGTCCTCCAGGCTGACCCGGCGACGGGTCTTGGCGAAGGCCGCGTTCCGCTCGCGGGCGGCACGCTTCTCGGCGATCTGACGGGCCGTACGGTCCTCGTCGACCACCAGGAAGTTGTCGCCGGCACCCGGCACGTTCGTCAGACCGAGCACCAGGACCGGGGTCGAGGGGCCCGCCTCGTCGACGGTGTTGCCACTGTCGTCGAGCATCGCGCGGACACGGCCGTACGCGTCGCCGACCACCATGGTGTCGCCGACCCGCAGGGTGCCGCGCTGGACCAGGACGGTCGCCACGGCGCCACGGCCACGGTCGAGATGCGCCTCGATCGCGATGCCCTGTGCGTCCTGCTCCGGGTTGGCCCGCAGGTCGAGCGCGGCGTCCGCGGTGAGGACCACGGCCTCCAGCAGGCTGTCGATGTTCAGACCCTGCTTGGCGGAGATGTCGACGAACATGGTGTCGCCGCCGTACTCCTCGGCCACCAGGCCGAACTCGGTCAGCTGACCGCGCACCTTCGTCGGGTCCGCGCCCTCGACGTCGATCTTGTTGACCGCGACCACGATCGGCACGTCGGCCGCCTTGGCGTGGTTCAGCGCCTCGATCGTCTGGGGCATGACGCCGTCGTTCGCCGCCACCACGAGGATCGCGATGTCGGTGGACTTGGCACCGCGGGCACGCATGGCGGTGAACGCCTCGTGACCCGGGGTGTCGATGAAGGTGATGGCCCGGTGCTCGCCGTTGACCTCGGTGGCCACCTGGTAGGCACCGATGTGCTGGGTGATGCCGCCGGCCTCGCCCGCGACCACGTTGGTCTTGCGGATCGCGTCGAGGAGGCGGGTCTTGCCGTGGTCGACGTGACCCATGACGGTCACGACCGGCGGACGCGCGACGAGCGCTTCCTCGCCGCCCTCGTTCTCGCCGAACTCGATGTCGAAGGACTCGAGAAGCTCGCGGTCCTCCTCCTCCGGGCTGACGATCTGGAGGGTGTAGTTCATCTCGTCGGCGAGCAGCTGCAGCGTGTCGTCGGAGACGGACTGGGTCGCGGTGACCATCTCGCCGAGGTTCAGCATCACCTGGACGAGCGACGCCGGGTTGGCGCCGATCTTCTCGGCGAAGTCGGTCAGCGAGGCACCACGGGAGAGGCGCACGGTGTCGCCGTTGCCGCGGGGCAGCAGCACGCCGCCCACGGACGGGGCCTGCATGGCCTCGTACTCCTGGCGCTTCGCCCGCTTCGACTTGCGGCCACGGGCCGGACGGCCACCGGGGCCACGGCCGAAGGCGCCCTGCGTGCCACCGCGGCCACCCGGACCACCGGGACGACCGCCGAAGCCGCCACCACCGGGACGACCGGCGAAGCCGCCGCCGCCACCGCCACCACCGGCGCCGGCAGGACGCGGACCGCCGAAGCCGCCGCCACCACCGGGACGGCCACCGCCGCCACCGCCACCGGGACGGCCGGCGAAGCCGCCGCCACCGCCACCGGGACGACCGGCACCGCCGCCGGGACGCGCACCGGGACCGCCGGGACGACCCGGACCGCCCGGACGACCCGGCGCTCCGCCGGCAGCGGGACGCTGCGGCATCATGCCGGGGTTCGGACGGGGGCCGCCGCCCTGCGGACGGGGCATGCCGCCCGGGGTCGGACGCGGACCGCCGGAGGCGGCACCGCCGCCGGGGCGCGGAGCGCCACCCGGACGGGGACCGGAGCCACCCGGGGCGCCACCGGGGCGCGGGCCGGACTGGCCGGGGGCACCACCCGGACGCGGCGCCTGCGGGCGCGGCATGCCGGTGGAGCCGGAGGTGAAGGGGTTGTTGCCCGGGCGGGGACCGGCCGGACGCGGGGCACCCGGACGCGGCGCCTGGCCACCGGGACGCGCACCGGGGCCGCCCTGGCCACGGCCGCCGTCACGCTGGCCGGGACCGGAGGGACGGGTACCCGGACGCGGGCCGGGGCCACCGGGACGACCGGCAGCGGGGCGCTCGCCCTGGGCCGGACGCTCCTGAGCCGGACGCTCCTGGGCCGGGCGCTCCGGGGCCGGCGGGGCGGAGAACTCCGCCTGCGGCACCGGGGTGACCGGCGCGGGCTTGGCCGGGGCCGGCTTGGGACCCGGGGTCGGGCGCGGGCCCGGCGTCGGCGCGGGGCCACCGGCGGGCTTGGTAGTGGGGGCTGATCCCGTGGCCGGCTTGGGAGCCGGCGCAGCGGGACGGGCCGGCGCACCCGGAGTGGGGGTGACCGGCTTTGCGGGCGCGTCCTTGCGCGGCGCCGCGGGCCTGGCAGCCGAGGGCTTGGAGGAGGCGGAACCGCCACCGGAACCCTGCAGTGCGTCGGTCAGCTTGCGAACAACCGGCGCCTCGATCGTCGAGGACGCCGAACGGACGAATTCGCCAAGTTCTTGGAGCTTGGCCATGACGACCTTGCTCTCAACTCCGAACTCCTTGGCGAGTTCGTATACCCGGACCTTAGCCACTTCGCTCCTTCATGAGGTCCGGGGTGGTCGTCCGCCGGACCGTCGCTACTTCATGGGCGTACTCATCGCGTGCTCATCGAGTGCTCATCGCAATCTCGACCTACTTCCAACTCGCGGGGTACCTGGCCGCACGGTCGCCCGTACGGTCTTCCTGCCTACTCACGGTGTGCCTGCTCGACGTAGCCACGGAGGTCCGCGGTGTCCAGCGGTCCCCGGGCCCGGAAGGCCCGCGGGAACGCCCGGCGGCGGACCGCCAGGTCGAGACAGACGGTGTCGGGATGCACATACGCACCCCGACCGGGCAGCGTACCGCGAAGATCGGGAACACAGAATTCCCCGACCACCGCCACACGCAGCAGATCTCGCTTGGCCGTCCGCTCCCTGCACCCGATGCACGTACGCTCCGGGCGTGCTGGGTCATGCGTCCGGCCAGACATCCTTAGTCTACCTCCCCGCGCCGACCTCACCCCTCCGGGTTATTCGACGCACGGTCGTTCCTCGGTTACCCGCCGGTGCTACTGCTCGGCGAGTTCGGTGTCGGGCCGGATGTCGATCCGCCAGCCCGTGAGCCGTGCGGCCAGGCGGGCGTTCTGCCCTTCCTTGCCGATCGCCAGCGACAGCTGGTAGTCCGGCACGGTCACCCGCGCGGAGCGGGCAGCCATGTCGACGATCTCCACCTTGCTCACCCGGGCGGGTGACAGGGCGTTGGCGACCATCTCCGCCGGGTCGTCCGACCAGTCGACGATGTCGATCTTCTCGCCGTTCAGCTCGGCCATCACGGCGCGCACCCGGGCGCCCATCGGGCCGATGCAGGCGCCCTTGGCGTTCAGCCCGGAGCGGCCGGAACGGACCGCGATCTTCGTACGGTGACCGGCCTCGCGGGCGATCGCGGAGATCTCCACGGAACCGTCCGCGATCTCCGGGACCTCCAGCGCGAAGAGCTTCTTCACCAGGTTGGGGTGGGTGCGCGAGAGCGTCACGGACGGACCGCGCACACCCTTGGCCACCCGGACGACGTACGAGCGAAGGCGCGTGCCGTGCTTGTAGTCCTCACCGGGCACCTGCTCCTGCACGGGCAGGATCGCCTCGAGCTTGCCGATGTCGACCAGCACGTTCTTGGGGTCCTTGCCCTGCTGGACCACACCGGTGACGATGTCGCCCTCGCGGCCGGCGTACTCGCCGAAGGTGATCTCCTCCTCCGCGTCCCGCAGCCGCTGCAGGATGACCTGCTTGGCCGTGGTCGCGGCGATCCGGCCGAAGCCGCTGGGCGTGTCGTCGAACTCCTTGGGCTCGGCGCCCTCGGGGGTCTCCGACGGGTCCTCCTTGGCCCACACGGTGACGTGGCCGTTCGTGCGGTCGAGCTGCACGCGCGCGTTGCGGCGGCTGCCCGGCTCGCGGTGGTACGCGATGAGGAGCGCCGACTCGATCGCCTCGACCAGCAGGTCGAAGGAGATCTCCTTCTCCCGCACCAGACCCCGCAGGGCACTCATGTCGATGTCCACGGCTACGCCTCCTCCATGCTCTCGTCGCCGTCAGTATCGGCACCGGCCGGGTCCTTGCGACTGAATTCGATCTCCACCCGCGCCTTGGCGATCTCGCCGAAGGCGGCACGGGCGGGTTTGGGCTTGCGTCCCTTGACACCCGGGACCTCCAGGTCGAGCCCTTCCTCGTCGACCGCGAGGATCCGCGCGACCAGCTCGTCACCGGCGGTCGTCGTCAGCTTGACCAGCCGACCCTCGTTGCGGCGGAAGTGGCGCGGCTCGGTGAGCGGGCGGTCCACGCCCGGCGAGGAGACCTCCAGCAGGTACGCCGCCCCGCCCATGGCGTCGGCGTCGTCGAGGACCTGCGAGATCTCCCGGCTCAGCTCCGCGAGCGTGTCCAGCGGTGCACCCTCGTCGGAGTCCACGATCACCTGGAGCTGCCGCCGGTTGCCGGCGGCCGTCACCTTGACCTCTTCCAGTTCGAGCCCCGTCTTCACGACGAGCGGCTCGAGCAGCCCGCGCAGCCTCTCGCTCTGGGTGGTGCTCATCCGGGTGACTCCTCGGCCGCGTGTGCTGTTGTGGTGGAAGGTCGCGTGTCGGGCCAAAGCCTATCGGTTCAGGCCCCGGAACGACGATTCGGCGCAGCGGAGGGCGCCGTCACGGCCCCCGGGCGTCGCGCGGGTACCCTCACCTGAGGTGATCACGGGAAGGGGCACTGTGCCGCTCAGCAACATTCCCCGCCGGCGCGCGGTCCGCGCCGCCCTCGTCCTGCCGGCCGCCGCCGGACTGCTCGGCGGTTGCTCCGACGGGACACGGCCCGAGGGGACGTCCGCGAAGGGTTCGCCGGCCGCCGACGCGACGGCGGCGCTGCGCAAGCGGGCCGCCCGGGACAGCGCGGCACTGCTCGCGCAGTACGACGCCACCGTCGCGGCGCACCCGGACCTGGCGAAGCGGCTGCGGCCGCTGCGGGCCGAAGTGGCCCGCCACGCCGAGGCGTTCGGCACGTCGGCACGGTCGGCGTCACCGTCCGCCGCGCCTTCGTCGTCCTCGCCGATGTCCTCCCCGTCGCCGTCGGCCTCGCCGTCCGTCCCCGCGGAGGCCGGAGCCGCGTTGTCCGCGCTGGCGGCGGCCGAACGCACGCTCGCCGACGCCCGGGCAACCGCGCTCCTGGACGCACCGCCCGAACTCGCCCGCCTGCTCGCCTCGGTGGCCGCCTGCGGCGCCGGGCACGTCCTGCTGCTCAAGGAGCACTGACCCGACCCATGGCACAGCAAGCGCTGCTCAAGGCCGTCCAGGCCGCACTCTCCGCCGAGCACGCCGCCGTGTACGGCTACGGCATCGTCGGCGCCCGCGTCGGCGGCGAACTCGGCGAGCAGGCCCAGCAGGCGTACGACGCGCACCGCGCCCGCCGCGACTCGCTGCGCCGTACCGTCGGCGACCTCGGCGGCGAACCCGTCGCCGCCGAACCCGCGTACGCCCTGCCGTTCGACGTGCCGGACGGCAAGGCGGCCGTGCGTCTCGCCGCGGAACTGGAGGACCGGGTCGCCGGGGTCTACGCGGACCTCGTGCGCGCCGCCGACGCCGATCTGCGCCGCGGGGCGGCCGACGCGCTGCGCGAGGCGGCGGTCCGCGCCGTGCGCTGGCGCGGGGGCAGCGTAGCCTTCCCGGGGCTGGCCGAACGCGCGCGGACGGCCGCGGAGAAGGTTTAGCACCAGGAGGGACGTACCCACCCATGGCCTCGGCACCACAGCCCCAGCACCTGGAACCGCCCGAGCGGCTGGTCCGCACGGTCAGCGCCTGGGAGGGCGAGGCGGGCCGCGCCTGGCTCGCCGGCCTCCCCGAGCGCGTCGCGGACCACCTCGCGCGCTGGGAGCTGAGGCCGGAACGGGTGCTCTCCCCCGGCGGCCAGATCAGCATGGTCGTCCTCGTACGGCAGGCCGACGACACCCCCGCGACCCTCAAGGTCGGCCTCGTCACGGACGAGACCCGGCACGAGCACGCCGCGCTCGCCCGCTGGGACGGCCGCGGCGCGGTCCGCCTGCTGCGAGCCGACCCCGAGGCGGGGGCGCTCCTCCTGGAGCGCCTGCACAGCGACGTGTCGCTGCGCTCGCTGCCCGAGCAGAAGGCGATGCTCGAGGCGTGCGCCACCCTGCAGCGGCTCTGGGTCCCCCCGGGCGAGGGGCACCCCTTCGTTCCGGTCGCCGAGCACACGGCGCGCCTGGCGGCACTGCTGCGGGAGCGGCGCGAGCAGCGTTACGTCCCGGAGGAGGCCCGGGCCCTGGTCGACGAGGCCCTCGCGGCCCGCGACGAACTGTGCGCGGCCGCCCCGGGCGAGGCCGTGCTGCTGCACGGCGACTACCACCACGGGAACGTGCTCGCCGCGGACCGCGTGCCGTGGCTGGCCATCGACCCCAAGCCGGTCGCGGGCGAGCCCGCGTACGACCTGGCCTGGCTCGTCCGCGACCGCCTCGAGACGCTGGTCGCCACGCCGGGGTCGCAGTCCGCGGCCCGGCGGAGGGTCGCCAAGCTCTCCGACTCCCTCGAACTCGACCGGGACCGCGTCCGCGGCTGGGCCCTGTTCCGGGCGGTCGAGGCGGGCGTGTGGGCGTTCTCCGTGGGCGACCGTCAGGGCGGGGAGTTGTTGCTGGAGTTCGCGGCCTGGCTTTAGTTGTTGCCGGGGGTGCGTTCTGTTGGGCCCGGTCGTCATGTGCGGCGCCGTTGTGTGTTGCGGTTGCGGTTTCTCCCCCGCCTCCCGCCCGATTGCCCGGCGCGATCAGTGACCGCCTCGCGCGGTCGTTGTGGGTCGGTGCCGCGCCGGCGCACTCCCCCAGCCTTCGGCCGGGAGGACCCCCATGGGCGCACCCCGCCACACCCCCTCCCGATGTGTGGGCGCATGACGGCCGGTGGAGGGTGAGTGAGGCACTTGCGGCAACCCCGGACCGCCTCCTCAACCCCCCACCGGCCGTTGGTCGCCCGACGATACGGAGGGGGCGGGGGAGTTGGGGGCACCCCCGGCCGAAGGCTGGGGGAGGGTGGGCGTTCTGGACGCTGACGTGTATTTGTTGTGCGGCATCCGGGGTCCGACCTGGACCGCCCGCCATGCACATAAATATGCGGTCCAGAATGCCCAGCCCCGCAGGCCCCGACCCCGGCCCACCACCAACCGCGCGAAGCCCGCACCAACCGCGCCGGATGGGGGTCCCCCCGGCCGAAGGCTGGGGGAGGGAGGGCGGGCGGGGAAACCGCCCGCCGCAGGCGCAACGCACCCGCACACGACAACGGGCCGCACGGGGCACCCCCGCGTATCCGCTACGCGGATACGCGGGAGACCGCGTCCGCGACGGACAACTCCTCGCGCTCCCCGGTGCGGCGGTCCTTGACCTCGACGATCCCGTCCCCGGCTCCGCGCCCCACGATGAGGATCGTCGGCACCCCGAGCAGCTCCGCGTCGGTGAACTTCACGCCCGGCGAGACGCCCGCGCGGTCGTCGACGATGACCCTGACCCCGGCCGCGTGCAGCTTCTCCGCGACCTCGAGGGCCAGCTCCGTCTGCAGGGCCTTGCCCGCCGCCACGACGTGGACGTCCGCCGGGGCGACCTCGCGCGGCCAGCACAGGCCCTGCCCGTCGGCGGTCTGCTCGGCGAGCGCGGCGACGGCGCGGGAGACGCCGATGCCGTAGGAGCCCATGGTGACCCGGACCGGCTTGCCGTTCTGGCCGAGGACGTCGAGCTCGAAGGCGTCGGCGTACTTGCGGCCGAGCTGGAAGATGTGGCCGATCTCGATGGCCCGGTCCAGCTTGAGGCCGGCGCCGCAGCGCGGGCAGGGGTCGCCGGGCTCGACGGTGACGACGTCGAGGTACTCGTCGACCTCGAAGTCGCGGCCGCAGACGACGTTGCGGGCGTGCGTGTCGGGCTTGTTGGCGCCGGTGACCCAGGCGGTGCCGGGGGCGACGCGGGGGTCGGCGAGGTAGCGGACGCCGGTGAGGCCCTGCGGGCCGACGTAGCCGCGGACGAGGTCGGGGCGGCCGGTGAAGTCCTCGGCGGTGACGAGTTCGACCTCGGCGGGGGCGAGGTGCTCGGCGAGCTTGCCGAGGTCGACCTCACGGTCGCCGGGGACGCCGACGGCGACGATCTCGCCGTCGACCTTGACGAGCAGGTTCTTCAGGGTCGCCGAGGCCGGCACCCCCAGGTGCGCCGCGAGGGTCTCGATGGTGGGGGTGTCGGGGGTGTCCACCTCCTCGAGGGCCGGGTGGTCCGCGCCCTCGACCGGGGGCACCACGGTGGTGACGGCCTCGGTGTTGGCCGCGTAGTCGCACGCGGGGCAGTCCACGAAGGTGTCCTCACCGGCCGCGGCGGGGGCGAGGAACTCCTCGGAGGCCGAGCCCCCCATCGCGCCGGAGACGGCGGAGACGATGCGGAAGTCGAAGCCGAGCCGCGAGAAGATCTTGATGTAGGCCTCGCGGTGCAGCCGGTAGGCCTCGGCCAGGCCCTCGTCGGTGGTGTCGAAGGAGTACGAGTCCTTCATCTGGAACTCGCGGCCGCGCAGCACGCCGGACCGGGGCCGGGCCTCGTCGCGGTACTTGGTCTGGATCTGGTAGAGGATCACCGGCAGGTCCTTGTAGGACGCGCACTGGTCCTTGACGACCTGGGTGAAGATCTCCTCGTGCGTGGGCCCGAGCACGTAGTCCGCGCCCTTGCGGTCGCGGAGCTGGAAGAGCAGGTCGCCGTACTCGCCGGCGCGCCCGGTGAGCTCGTAGTTCTCCCGCGGGAGCAGCGCGGGCAGCAGGACCTCCTGACCGCCGATGGCGTCCATCTCCTCGCGGACGACGCGTGCGACGTTCTCCAGCACCCGCTTGCCGAGCGGCAGCCAGGTCCACACCCCCGCCGATGAGCGGCGGACGTATCCGGCCCGGACCAGCAGCTTGTGGCTCGCGGTCTCGGCGTCGGCCGGGTCGTCGCGCAGCGTCTTGAGCATCAGCCGGGACATGCGCAGGACCATGGGGGCTCTCCAGGGGGTTTCGTACCGTTGCGCCGAGGATATCGAGCCGTGGCGCGCTCCCGGAAACGCGTTATCGCACGAGGGGCAGGCGGGCGCCCATGACGGCGTACGGGCTGGCCGCGCTGGGGAAGTGCACGGGCCGGGCCAGATCGGTGTAGCCGAGGGCGCGGTAGAGCCGCCGGGCCCTGCTCTCGGTGTCGATGGCGGACAGGATGCTGCGGGGCTCGTCGGCGCCGTCGGTGATGGTGGTGATGAGGGCGCGCCCGATGCCGCGGCCCTGGAAGCCGGGGTGGACGTGCAGCTCGGTGATGGTGAAGGAGTCGTCGAGCCACTCGTCGGTGCCGGTGCGCCGCAGGTAGGGCTCGACGACCGTGGACCACCAGTGGATCCGGCTGTTGGGCATGCCGTACACGAAGCCGGCGAGCCGTCCGTCGGGGGTGAGCGCGCCGAGCGCGCGGACACCGGGGAAGCACAGGTGCCGCAGCACGATCTGCCGGCGGATGGCGACCTCCTCCGCGCCCAGCCCGAAGGCGACCGCCTGGACGGCCAGCGCCTCGTCCACTCGTGCCGCCAGGTCGATCGGCTCGACCGCCACGTCCTCCATGGGCGGCGACACTACTAGAACAGGACGCTCATGAAGGCGCCGACCTCGGTGAAGCCCACCCGGCGGTACGCGGCCCGGGCGGGCGCGTTGAAGTCGTTGACGTAGAGACTGGCCACGGGGGCCACGTCGCGCAGCGCGTAGTGCAGGACGGCGGCCATGCCGGTCTCGGACAGGCGGCGGCCGCGGTACTCGGGGGCGACCCAGACGCCCTGGATCTGGCAGGCGTGCCGGGTGACGGCTCCGATCTCCGCCTTGAAGACGACCTTGCCGTCCTCGATGCGGGCGAACGCGCGGCCGGCGCCGACGAGTTCGGCGACGCGGGCCTGGTAGAGCAGTCCGCCGTCGCCGGCGAGCGGGGAGACGCCGACCTCCTCGGTGAACATGGCGACGCAGGCCGGCATGATCACGTCCATCTCGTCGCGCCGGACCCGCCGCACGTACGGATCGGGCTCGACCTGCGCGGGCAGCGCGCGGGTGACCATCAGCGGCTGGTGGGAGCGGACCTCGCGGGCCGGCCCCCAGCTGGGTTCGAGCAGCGACCACAGCGCGGAGGTGGGGGCGGTGGGGCCGACGATGGAGGAGCAGCGGCGTCCGGCGCGCAGTGCCCGCTCGGCGAAGGCGCGCACGGCCTCGGGGCCTGCGCAGATCGGGACGAGGTTGGCGCCGGCGTAGCAGAGCGCTTCGACGCGGCCTCCGGAGTACCAGCCCCACATCTCGCCGCCGAGGCGCCAGGGGTCGAGTCCGGCGACGGCGACCCGGGAGGCGACGAACGTGTTGGACACCGGATCACGGTCGAGCACCGCGAGGGCGGCGTCGAGTTCGCCTGGCTCCATGACCTTGGTCGTCGTGGTCGTCAACACGTGGGGCGCCTCACCGTACGGGCCGCAGCGGTCGGGGGAAGTCCCCGAACCTTACCTCGGGAACGTGTGTTCCGCCCGTGCCCGCCCGTATCCCGGACCGCGGGGGCCCGGGACGCGGGAGGGGATGGTGGGTCAGCTGACGGAGACGGAGGGCTCGCCGGAGGCGATGCCGTCGGCCTCCATCTGCTCGGCGAGCTTCATGGCCTCCTCGATGAGGGTCTCCACGATCTTCGACTCCGGCACGGTCTTGATGACCTCGCCCTTGACGAAGATCTGCCCCTTGCCGTTGCCCGAGGCCACCCCCAGGTCCGCCTCGCGCGCCTCGCCCGGACCGTTGACGACACAGCCCATCACCGCGACCCGCAGCGGGACCTCCATGCCCTCAAGGCCCGCCGTCACCTGGTCCGCCAGCTTGTACACGTCCACCTGCGCACGACCGCACGACGGGCACGAGACGATCTCCAGCCGCCGCTGCCGCAGGTTCAGCGACTCCAGGATCTGGATGCCGACCTTGACCTCCTCCGCCGGAGGAGCCGACAGCGACACCCGGATCGTGTCACCGATGCCCTCGCTCAGCAGCGCGCCGAACGCCACCGCCGACTTGATCGTGCCCTGGAACGCCGGACCCGCCTCGGTCACCCCCAGGTGCAGCGGATAGTCGCACTGCGCCGCCAGCAGCCGGTACGCGTTGACCATCACCACCGGGTCGTTGTGCTTCACCGAGATCTTGATGTCCCGGAAACCGTGCTCCTCGAACAGCGAGCACTCCCACAGCGCCGACTCCACCAGCGCCTCCGGGGTGGCCTTGCCGTACTTCTCCAGCAGGCGCCTGTCCAGCGACCCGGCGTTCACCCCGATCCGGATCGGGGTGCCCGCCTCGGAGGCCGCCTTGGCGATCTCCTTCACCTTGTCGTCGAACTGCCGGATGTTGCCCGGGTTCACCCGCACCGCCGCACAGCCCGCGTCGATCGCCGCGAACACGTACTTCGGCTGGAAGTGGATGTCCGCGATCACCGGGATCTGCGACTTCCTCGCGATGGTGGCGAGGGCGTCGGCGTCGTCCTGCGAGGGGCAGGCGACCCGGACGATCTGGCAGCCGGACGCGGTGAGCTCGGCGATCTGCTGCAGCGTGGCGCCGATGTCGGCCGTGACGGTCGTGGTCATGGACTGGACGGAGACCGGGGCGTCGCCGCCGACCGCGACCGATCCGACCTGGATCTGGCGGCTCTTGCGTCGGTCGGCGAGCTTGATCGGAACGGACGGCATCCCGAGCGAAATCGCGGTCATGTGCGTGGCATCCCCAAAGTACGCGGATCGAGGTCCCGGCGGCGTGGGCGGGCTCCGTTGAACGAGACTACGTCACCCCACCCACGCCTCCGACATCGCGCCTAGGTCAAACGCACCGGATTGATGAGATCCGCGGCCATGACCAGCGCCGTGAAGCAGATGAAGATGCCGGCGACCACGTAGGCGACGGGCATCAGCTTCGCGACGTCGAAGGGACCGGGGTCGGGCCGACGGAAGATCCGGGCGACGGTACGGCGGACGGACTCCCACAGCGCGCCCGCGATGTGGCCGCCGTCGAGCGGCAGCAGCGGGAGCATGTTGAACAGGAAGAGCGAGAGGTTGATGCCGGCCAGCAGGTTGAGGAAGAACGCCAGCCGCCAGGTCGCCGGGATGTCCATCGCGAAGACCTCGCCGCCGATGCGGGCGGCGCCGATCATGCCGACCGGGGAGTCCTGCCCCCGCTCTGCGCCGTTGAAGACGGCGTTCCACAGGTCGGGGACCTTGGAGGGCAGGGCCGCCAGGGACTCGACGCCGCTCTGGGCCATGTCGCCCATGCGGTCGAGGGACTGGGCGAAGTCCAGCCGGATCACGCCGCTGGCCGGGGTGAATCCGAGGAAGCCGGCCGTGACGTACTGGCCCTCGGCGTAGCCGCCGTTGCCGTCGGTCTTGGCGACCTTGTTCTCGACCAGGTCGGCGCGCAGGTCGACGGTCTTCCCGTCGCGGAGCACGGTGACGGTGGCGGGCCCGGTGGTCTTGCGGATCTCCTGCTGGAGGACGGACCACTCGCTGTCGTCGACGCGGACGCCGTTGAAGGCGACGATCCGGTCGCCCGCCTTCAGGCCGGCCTTCTTGGCCGGGGTCTCGGGGTACTTCTTGGTCGCGCAGGGGTCCTTGGCCTTGAGCGCGGCCGTGTCGGACTGCTCGATGACGCAGTCCGAGACCACGCCGACCGTGGTGGTCTGCATCTGCAGGCCGAAGCCCATGAGGACCGTCAGGAAGAGCCCGAAGGCCAGGATCAGGTTCATGAAGGGGCCGGCGAACATGACGATCACGCGCTTCCAGGGCTTGCGCGTGTAGAACATCCGGGTCTCGTCGCCGGGCTTCAGCTCCTCGTACGCCGCGGAGCGGGCGTCCTCGATCATGCCCCGGAAGGGCGAGGTGGACCGGGCGGCCACCCGGCCGTCGTCGCCGGGCGGGAACATGCCGATCATGCGGATGTAGCCGCCCAGCGGGATCGCCTTGATGCCGTACTCGGTCTCACCCTTGTGGCGGGACCAGACGGTCGGCCCGAAGCCGACCATGTACTGCGGCACGCGGATCTTGAACAGCTTGGCCGTGGAGAGGTGGCCGAGCTCGTGCCAGGCGATGGAGACCAGGAGGCCGACCGCAAAGACGGCGATCCCCAGTGCCCACATGAGTCCCGTCATACGTGTGCCGCCTCCGTTGTCGCCTGTTCCGCAGCCAGTTCCCGGGCGCGGGCCCGCGCCCAGTTCTCCGCTTCGAGGACGTCCTCCACGGTCAGGGAGGTTCCCTCCGCGGGGGTGCCGTGCTCCTCGACCACCCGTGCGACGGTGTCCACGATGCCCGTGAAGGGCAGCGTGCCCGCGAGGAACGCGGCCACGCACTCCTCGTTGGCCGCATTGAACACCGCGGGGGCGGTACCCCCGAGGCTACCGACGCGGCGGGCGAGCGCCACCGCCGGGAACGCCTCGTCGTCCAGCGGGAAGAAGGTCCACGTGGCCGCCTTCGTCCAGTCGCACCCGGGCGCGGCGTCCGGCACCCGCTCGGGCCAGCCGAGGCCCAGCGAGATCGGCATCCGCATGTCGGGCGGGCTGACCTGGGCCAGCGTGGAGCCGTCAGTGAATTCCACCATCGAGTGGATATACGACTGCGGGTGGACGACCACCTCAATGCGGTCGAAGGGAATGTCGAAGAGCAGGTGGGCCTCGATGACCTCCAGGCCCTTGTTCACCAGGGTGGCCGAGTTGATCGTCACCACCGGGCCCATGTCCCAGGTGGGGTGGGCCAGCGCCTGCTCGGGGGTGACCCCGGCCAGCTCCTCCTTGTCACGGCCGCGGAAGGGGCCGCCGGAGGCGGTCACGACGAGCTTGCGCACTTCGGCGCGGGAGCCCCCCATGAGGGCCTGGAAGAGCGCGGAGTGCTCGGAGTCGACGGGCACGATCTGCCCCGGCTTGGCCACGGCCTTCACCAGGGGGCCGCCGACGATCAGCGACTCCTTGTTGGCGAGGATCAGGATCCGCCCCGCCTCCAGGGCGGCCAGCGTCGGGCGCAGCCCGATCGAGCCGGTGATGCCGTTGAGGACGGAGTGGCACGGCCGGCCGGCCAGCTCGGTCGCGGCTTCCGGGCCGACCAGGACCTCCGGCAGGGGCTCGGTGCCGTAGCGCTCGGCCAGCGCCTCCCGCAGCGGGCCTTCCGCGTTCACGTCCGCGACGGCGACCGCGGAGACGGCCAGCTGCCGCGCCTGGTCGGCGAGGAGCCCGACCCGGCCGCCGGCGGCGGACAGGGCCACCACCCGGAAGCGGTCGGGGTTGCGCAGGACGACGTCGATGGCCTGGGTGCCGATCGATCCGGTCGAACCCAGGATCACGATGGTGCGGGGGCCGTCGTGGGCGGCGGTGGCCGCGTCCGGTCCGGGCAGCCGCAGATGCGGGTCGGCGAGAGAGTCCGTCATCCCCCCATTGTGTCCGGTCGCCGGCACGACGGGGGCACCGCCTCCGGGAAGGCGGTGCCCTGTGCGCGGGGGACGCGTCCCCGGTCCGGTCAGCGGATCGGCCGGTGGACGTTCTCCTTGTGTGAGGCGCCCGGGGTGGTGTCGGCGATCCACGGGCCGTCGCTGGAGGGGTCGACGATGCCGGACTCCAGCCAGGTGTAGGCGCCGCCGAGGACCCCGTCGACGACCTTGCGGTCGATGGCGTCGGTGTTGGTCCACAGGCGGCCGAAGAGCTCCTCGACGCGGATCCGCGACTGGCGGCAGAAGGCGTCGGCGAGCTGGTAGGCCTCGCGCCCGTTCTCGCCCCGGGTGCGGAGCATCTCGGCGCGGACGCAGGCGGCGCTCATGGCGAACAGTTCGGCGCCGATGTCGACGATGCGGCCCAGGAAGCCCTGCTTGGTCTCCATCCGGCCCTGCCAGCGCGACATGGCGTAGAAGGTGGAGCGGGCGAGCTTGCGGGCACCCCGCTCGACGTAGCGCAGGTGGGCGGCGAGGTCGGGGTGGCCCGCCGGGTGGAACGCGGAGTACGCGCCGGGGATCTGTCCGGGGCCGGCCACCAGCTTCGGCAGCCAGCGGGCGTAGAAGCCGCCGGCCTTCATGCCGGCCTTGGCCTTGTCGCCGAGCGCCTTGTCGGGGTCGATGAGGTCCCCGGCGACCGACAGGTGGGCGTCGACGGCCTCGCGGGCGATCAGCAGGTGCATGATCTCCGTGGAGCCCTCGAAGATCCGGTTGATCCGCAGGTCGCGCAGCAACTGCTCGGCCGGGACGCCCCGTTCGCCGCGGGCGGCGAGGGACGCGGCGGTCTCGAAGCCGCGGCCGCCGCGGATCTGGACCAGTTCGTCGGCCATGGTCCAGCTCATCTCGGAGGCGATGAGCTTGGCCAGCGCGCCCTCGATGCGGATGTCGTTGCGGTCCTCGTCGGCCATCTGGCTGGACAGCTCCATGACGGCCTCGAGGGCGAAGGTGGTCGCCGCGATGAAGGAGATCTTCGCGCCGACGGCCTCGTGGCGGGCGACCGGCCTGCCCCACTGCTCGCGGGCGGCCGACCACTCACGGGCGATCTTCAGACACCACTTGCCAGCCGCGACGCAGGACGCGGGCAGCGAGAGGCGGCCGGTGTTGAGGGTGGTGAGCGCGATCTTCAGCCCGGCGCCCTCGGGGCCGATGCGGTTCTCGGCGGGGACGCGTACCTGGTGGAAGCGGGTGACGCCGTTCTCGATGCCGCGCAGCCCCATGAAGGAGTTGCGGTTCTCGACGGTGATGCCCTCGGAGCCGGCCTCGACGACGAAGGCGGTGATACCGCCCTTGTGGCCCTCGCTCTTCGGCACCCGCGCCATGACGACCAGCAGGTCGGCGACGACGCCGTTGGTCGTCCACAGCTTCACGCCGTCGAGGACGTAGGAGTCCCCGTCGGGCACGGCCGTGGTCGCAAGTCGCGCGGGGTCGGACCCCACGTCGGGCTCGGTGAGCAGGAAGGCCGAGATGTCGGTGCGAGCGCAACGCGGCAGGAACCGCTCCTTCTGCTCCGGGGTCCCGAACATCTTCAGCGGCTGGGGCACGCCGATCGACTGGTGCGCGGAGAGCAGCACGCCGATGGCGGGGCTGGCGGAGCCCACGAGGGCCAGCGCCTTGTTGTAGTACACCTGGGTGAGGCCGAGGCCGCCGTACTTGGGGTCGATCTTCATGCCGAGGGCACCGAGCTCCTTCAGCCCGGTGATGACCTCGTCGGGGATCCTCGCCTCACGCTCGATCAGGGCCCCGTCCACCTTCGTCTCGACGAAGTCGCGCAGCTTGGCCAGGAACTCCTCGCCGCGCTGGACCTGCTCGGTCGACGGTGTGGGGTGGGGATGGATCAGGTCGAGCCGGAAGCGGCCCAGGAACAGTTCCTTGGCGAAGCTCGGCTTTCGCCATTCCTGTTCGCGGGCGGCCTCTGCGACCTGGCGCGCTTCGCGTTCGGAAACGGTGGGGCGGGCGGATGCTGCGGACATGGGGGCGTCACCTCGCGTCGGTTACCGACCGGTGCTACTTGTTCGTTAGTACCCCGGTTCCGGCATGGTCACCAGCCCTCGCGCACGGGGCGCGGGGGGCCGGCGGCCTTTCCGACGGCATTTCAGGCCGACGCGAGCAGCTTCCGTAGCGACGCGGTGTCCGGGGCGGGGTCGCCCTCGGTGACCGGGCCGGTGAGGGCGGCGACGGCCGAACCGGACTCCGCCTCGCCGGTGCCGTCGGCCGGCACCGGCCGGACATCCTGATCCGACGTCAGTTCCCATTGGGCCGCGCCGGATCCGGTGAGGGCGCGGCCGGCGACGCCCTCGTGCGGCGCGCGCTCGGGCAGCGCCTGCGCCGGGGCCGGGAGGCGGCCCCGGTCGGCGGCGTCGAGCGGGGCCACGACGGTCGGCTCGGTGCCCGCGGCCGACAGCGCGACGCGCAGCGGCGCGGCGTTCTCGGCGGGCACCGGACGCACCACCGGATCCGCGAGGGCGCTCCACTCCACTCGGGTGAACGCCGGGCTCTCGGGACTGAGGGTGGCCCCCTCCAGGGCGATCGGCACCTGGTCCCGGTCGTGCGGCGGCTCCAGGGCCGGTCAGGTCCTGCCCGGCGGGAGCCGCCGCGACGAGGCGGACACGTTCGGCGATCGGGGATGCGAGTCGTACGGGGAGCGCTGCTCGCGCGGCAGCCGGACGCGCCGCCGGTCCGGCTTCGCGCGGCCTCCGCCGTGCGGACCACCGCATACGGTGCCACCTCGCGTTTCCCCTCCCTGGGCACAGCGCGGCCGGGGCGCACCGCACATGCGCCCCGGCCGCTGGAAGGGGTGGCTCGTCCTGCCGTGAGGATTACAGAGCGAGACCGGTCAGGACCAGGACCCGCTCGTAGGTGTAGTCGTCCATGGCGTACTTGACGCCCTCGCGGCCCACGCCGGAGTCCTTGACGCCGCCGTAGGGCATCTGGTCGGCCCGGTAGGAGGGGGCGTCGCCGATGATGACGCCGCCGACCTCCAGCTCGCGGTGGGCGCGGAAGGCGGTCTGCAGGTCGTGGGTGAACACCCCGCTCTGCAGGCCGAACTTGGAGTCGTTGACCGCCGCGAAGGCCTCGTCGGTGCCGTCCACCTTGTGCAGGGACAGGACGGGGCCGAAGACCTCCTCGGTGGCGATGATCGCGTCCGCCGGAAGGTCGGCGAGCACGGTCGGCTCGTAGGCGGCGCCGTCGCGCCGGCCGCCGGTCAGCAGCTTGGCGCCCTTGCCCAGCGCGTCCTCGACCCACGACTCCACGCGCTCGGCGGCCTTCTCGTCGACGAGCGGGCCGACGTCGGTGGCGTCGTCCGAGGGGTCGCCGGTGACCTGGGCGCGGACCTTGGCGACGACCTTCTCCACCAGCCGGTCGTACACGGACGCGTCGGCGATGACCCGCTGGACGGAGATGCAGGACTGGCCGCCCTGGTAGTTGGAGAAGGTGGCGATGCGGTTCGCCGCCCACTCCAGGTCCTCCTCGGAGGACCAGTCGGCCAGGACGACGGCGGCGGCGTTGCCGCCCAACTCGAGGGTGGTGTGCTTGCGCGGCACCGAGTCCATGATCTGGTAGCCGACCCGGTCGGAGCCGGTGAAGGAGATGACCGGCAGCCGCTCGTCCCGGACGAGGGCGGGCATGCGGTCGTTCGGGACGGTGAGCACGCTCCACGAACCGGCCGGCAGGTCGGTCTCGGCCAGGATCTCGCCCAGGAGGAGCGCGGACAGCGGGGTCGCCGGGGCCGGCTTCAGGATGATCGGCGTGCCGACCGCGATCGCCGGGGCCACCTTGTGGGCCACCAGGTTCAGCGGGAAGTTGAACGGCGCGATGCCGAGCACGCTGCCGCGCGGGAAGCGCCGGGTCAGCGCGAGGCGGCCCACGCCGCCCGCGTCGGTGTCCAGGCGCTGGGCCTCGCCGCTGTTGAAGCGGCGTGCCTCCTCCGCCGCCCAGCGGAAGACGGACACGGCACGGCTGACCTCGCCGCGGGCCCACTTGACCGGCTTGCCGTTCTCCGCGGTGATCAGCCGGGCGATCTCCTCGGAGCGCTCCGCCAGCCGCTTCGACACGTGGTCCAGGGCCGCGGCCCGCACATGGGCGGGGGTAGCGGCGAACTCCGCCCCGACCGCCTCGGCGGCGGCGACGGCCTCCTCCACCTGGGCGGGGGTCGGCACGCCGACGGAGGCCACGACGCTGCCGTCGTACGGGTTCACGACATCGAAGGTGTCCTCGCCGGTGGCGGGGCGGCCGGCGAGCCAGAAGGCGGTGGGGGTGCTCATGCGGACCACGGTAGGGCGGGCGGCACCCGGCCGGTCTTGTCCAGTGCGTCCTGCGGATCCCGCCCTGTGCGACGTTTTGGCAGACCGTGTCAGCCGCCGGACTTGAGGGCCAGCCACAGCTCCATGCGTACGTCCGGGTCGTCCAGCGAGCGCCCGAGGATCTCCTCCACGCGCCGCATCCGGTAGCGCAGCGTGTGCCGGTGGACCCCGAGGTCCGCCGCGGCGGCGTCCCACTGCCCGTGCCGGGACAGCCACGCCCGCAGGGACGCGACCAGGTCACCGCGGGCGGTGGCGTCGTGCTCGCGCAGCGGCCGCAACAGGCCGTCGGAGAAGGCCCGTACCGCCTCGTCGCTCAGCAGCGGCAGCACCGAGCCGGAACCGACCTCGTCGTGCTCGACGAGGCTGCGGCCCCGCCGCCGGGCGACCGCCAGCGCGCGTTCGGCCTGCTCGTGCGCGCCCGGGACACCCGCGGCACCCACCGCGGCGGACAGCCCGGCCACCAGGTCGTCGCTCCCGTCGACCGCCGCCACGCAGGCCGGCATCACCGCGCCGTCCGCGGCCGCGAGCACCGTCAGCCGGTCCTCGTCCCGCACCGCCAGCACGGGCTCCGCGGCCCGCATCCCCGCCGCCTCCACCCGCTCGGCCAGCAGCCCCACGGCGTCCCCCGCGGCCTCCGCGCGCTCCGCGACCAGCACGCGCACGGGGGCGTCGAACAGCCCGCCGTACAGCCGGCCGGCCACGGTGCGGGCGTGCTCGGGCTCGCCGGCCAGCAGCATCCGCAGCAGCGCGGCGCCCAGGCGCTGCTCGGTGTCCTGCAGCGCGCGGGACTGCTCCAGGGACAGCGTCAGCAGCGCGACGGCGGCATGCACGAGGTAGCGGTCCGAGGTGTCCAGCCGCTCCTCCGTGCCCACCGCGAGGAAACCGCGGGGGCGCCGGCCGGTGCCCAGCGACTGCAGCTCCACGCGGTCCTCCGTGCCGGCCGGGCCCGCGACCGCCGCACTGGCCGGGGCTGGCCTGCCGCGCAGCCGCTCCACCTCCCCGGCGAGCCGCGCCGCCCGCCGCCCCGCCCACTCCGGCGCCGCGGCCACCACCGCGCCCGACGCGTCGTACAGCGCCGCCCAGCCGTTCAGGTGCGCCGCCAGCCGCGACAGCAGCGCCGTCGTCCCGTCCGGAGCGAGCGCCGCCCGGGTCAGCTCCCGCTGCGCCTCGAACCCCGCGGTCACCGCCTTGTACCGGTCAGCGGCGAGCTCCGCGGAGACGGCCTTGCTGATCGCGATGAACGGGGTCTTGTGCGGCACCTCCAGCAACGGCAGCCGGTGCGCGGCCGCCGCGTCCACGAGCGCCTGCGGCACGGTGTCATGGCTCAGCCCCACGCCGAACCCGAGGCCCACGACGCCGGCGCCGGCCAGGCGCGCCACGTACTGGCCGAGCGCCTCGGGCGAGCCGACGTCCAGCTTGAGGCCCGTGGTCAGCAGGAGCTCGCCGCCCTCCAGGTACGGCGCCGGGTCGTCCAGCTCGCTGGTGTGCACCCAGCGGACGGCGGCCTCCCCCAGGCGGTCGCCTCCGGCGAGGACGGCCAGCTTCAGGGCGGGGTTCCGCAGCAGCGAGGCGAGCGTGGGGGGCACGGGCTTTTTCTCCATCTCGGAGTGCGTTCACATCCGATTCTGCCTCACCGTATACCTGCGGTGCGGTGCCGTCTTCGTGTGCGGCGCCGCGGTTGTTGCTGTTGGGGTTTCTCCCCCGCCCGCCCTCCCTCCCCCAGCCTTCGGCCGGGGGGACCCCCATCCGGCGCGGTCAGTGACCGCCTCGCGCGGTCGTTGTGGGGTCGGTGCCGCGCCGGCGTACTCCCCCAGCCTTCGCCCGGGGAGCACCCAGCCACACCCCCTCCCGCAGGTTGGGGCGCATGACGGCCGGTGGGGGGTCAGTAAGGCACCTGCGGCAACCCTGGACCGGCACCTCACCCCCCACCGGCCGTTGGTCGCCGCTCGATACGGAGGGGGCGGGGTCGTAGGGGTGGGCGTTCTGGACGCTGACGTGTATTTGTTGTGCGGCACAGACGGCACAACACGTGCCGCCCGTCATGCACATAAATATGCGGTCCAGAATGCCCAGCCCCGGAGGCCCCGACCCCGGCCCACCACGAACGCGCGAGGCCCGCACCAACCGCGCCGGGCAATCGGGCGGGAGGGCGGGGGATGCCCGCCGCAGGCGCAAACACCCCGCACACAACAACGGGCCGCAACCACAGCGCACCCGCACACAAACGGTCAGGCGCGCAGATCGACGAGCACCGGAGGGGCGTGCTCCCCGTCGACCGCGGTGAGGGAGACGACCGCGTGCCCCGCGGGGACCGCGTGCGCGAGCTCGGACGCGGACCAGCGCTCGCGCTCGACCCGGCGGACCGTCACCGACTCCGCCGTGACCGCCTTCCCGGTCACCAGGCGCCGCACGGCATGCAGCACCCGCGTGAGCGGCTCGTCCGCGACGATCTGGCGGTTCGTGACGTCGTGGACGTCGACCCATTCCTTGCCCCACACCTCGGCGAACCGCGCGCCGTCCCAGGCCGTGAGGCCGGCCAGGGCGGCCCGGCAGCCGACGGCGCCGAGCAGGGCACCCCGGAGCGCTTCGGGGACGTCGTCCAGCGTGCGCAGCGTGAGCACCGCGCCGGCGTTGGCGGAGCGCATGCGCTGCAGGCCGCGCACGGATTCCGCGGTCACCGTGTGGGAGGCGTCGTCGAGGACGAGGCAGGCGAACAGGGAGCGGTCCTGCCGGGCCGTGGCGCACTCGGCGAACTGGGCGAGGACGAGCCGCGCCAGCATCCGGGAGACCTCGGCGTGGCCCCGCTCCGGGAGGTCGATGCGGACCCGGAGCGGGTGCTCCAGGCCCCGCAGCGAGAACGGGTGGCTGCCGCCCGTGGTGTCGAAGAACCCGGCGAAGGCGGGCCGGTCGAGCAGCGCGATCCGGTCGGCGAGCAGGGGGCCCGCGTCGCCGGGCCGGGCGGACTGCCGTTCCCGTGCGTCGAGTTCGCGCAGCTGGCCCTGGGCGGCGCCGCCGCGGGCCTGCAGGGCGGAGCGGAGCGCGGCCAGTGCCGAGGGGGTGCCGTCGAGGAGTTCGCGCAGCTCGGGGACGGAGGGGAAGCGGTCGTGGGCGGCGTGGAAGGGCCCGAGGAGCTGGGCGAGGGCGGTGGCGGCGCGGCGGCTGTCGCCGCCGGGCAGCGCCGCGGCGAGGTCGCCGACGAGGGCCTCGGAGAGGAAGCCCGCGGCCTCGTCGGGGTCGGAGGTGCCGCCGTACAGGTCGAGGTCGTACGCGGAGTCGGGATGGCCGATCTTGACGACGACGTCGAAGGACTCGTCCGGTGCGAGCCGTGCTCCCTCGGTGCCGACCACGACCACGGCCGCCCGCCCGGCGAGGGCCTGCAGACACATGAGCTCCAGCGCGGGCCGCACCAGGCGCACGGTCTTGCCGGAGCCGGGCGGCCCGACGGCCAGCAGCGACGTGCCGAGCACGGACGGGTCGAGGGCGTAGCCGGCGCCGCGGTGGGAGCGGGGGTTGCGCTCGTCGTCGGGTGCGGCGCCGATGCGGACCTGGCCGGCGAGCAGGTCGTACCGGGCGGCTCGGGCCGGCAGGTCGCGGGCACCGGACGGGTGGGCGCAGGCGGCGGCCCCGTACCGCAGGACGGTGTCCGTGAAGGCGGTCAGCCGGCCGGGTTCGGAGCGCACGGACTGCCAGGCGCGGGACAGGCGGGCGAAGTCGACGTCGTTCATCAGCCCGGAGCGCGCGTCCTCGGCGAGCCGGTCCGCGGCGTCGGCGGCGCCGCCCTGGCGGAGCGCGGGGAAGGCGGCCGGGTCCTGGGCGTGGTCGGCCGGTTCGCGGCCGGCGGCCGTGGCCTCCTCCTCGCGGGACCGCTGGAGGGGGGTGGTGATGTAGCGGCGCCACAGTTCGGCCCAGCGGCCGATGCGGGCGAAGAAGACCAGCAGGGCGCCGCCGATGAGCGCGTAGTAGAGGTACGAGGCCCACAGGTAGGCGGTCTGGTTGCCGCCCGCCCGGCGCCAGGAGTCGGGGGTCAGGGCGAGCAGCGGCCACAGCCAGTAGCTGCCGAGGTAGCCGTTCCACAGCAGGGACCACAGCAGCCAGCCGCCGAGGAAGGAGATCAGGGCGCCGGCGACGAGCTGGCGGCCCGGCACGGCGTCCGGGTCGGCGGCGGGGCGGGGGCGGTGCCCGAGGCGCCACACACCGGGGGCGGCGGCCGGGCGC
Organism: Streptomyces sp. NBC_00510; assembly: GCA_036013505.1. Lineage (NCBI taxonomy): Bacteria > Bacillati > Actinomycetota > Actinomycetes > Kitasatosporales > Streptomycetaceae > Streptomyces > Streptomyces sp. NBC_00510. The sequence continues at coordinate 3,429,423 of CP107851.1, forward strand.
GGGGCCCGCAGCCAGGCGAGGAGGCCCGACCCGTCCGGCGTGGCGGCCGGTGCGGACTCGGCCGGGGCGTGCCACGGGGCGGCGCCGGGGCGGACCCCCGGCAGCGGGGGCGGTCCGGATGGCGGCGGGGGTGTGGCCGGGGCGGCGTCCTGGTCGGCGTCGCGCCAGGTGCGGGTGTCCCGCTCGCCGCGCGAGGGGTCGGCGGGGCCCGGCCGGGCACCGGGGACGGGCGGCGGTCCGGCGTGCGCAGGCGGGGCGCCCGGCATCGGCCGGGCACCGGGTACCGGCGGTGTGCCCGGTTGCGGGCCGGGGCCTCCGGGCGGAGACGCCGCGGGCTTCTCGTGCGTACCGTCGCGTTCCATCGCGTGTGCCACCCCTCGCAGGTCCGCACTCAATGTAGTCGAGCGGCCACCGCAGTCTGAAGGATCTTGGCACGCTCATGTCCGTCACGTCGAAGAGGCATTCCGCAGTGCGCCCTATCGGAGTGTGCGGGGCTCCGCCGTACGGGCTTAGCCTGCGAGAAAAGACCACGGTTCGAAGGAGTACGTCCGCCATGACCGATCTGGCCCAGGAGCGTCGACTCGTCACCCCGATCCCCGGCCCCAAGTCGCAGGAGCTGCTGGCGCGCAAGACGGCGGCGGTCGCGAGCGGTGTCGGCGTGACCCTGCCCGTCTTTGTCACCCGCGCCGGCGGCGGCGTCCTGGAGGACGTGGACGGCAACTCCCTGATCGACTTCGGCTCCGGCATCGCGGTGACCTCGGTCGGCAACAGCGCCGAGGCGGTCGTGCGCCGCGCGTCGGCGCAGCTGGCCGACTTCACCCACACCTGTTTCATGGTGACGCCGTACGAGGGCTACGTGGAGGTCGCCGAGGCCCTCAACGAGCTGACCCCGGGCGACCACGAGAAGCGCACCGCGCTGTTCAACTCCGGTGCCGAGGCCGTCGAGAACGCGGTGAAGATCGCCCGCGCGTACACCAAGCGGCAGGCCGTCGTCGTCTTTGACCACGGCTACCACGGCCGCACCAACCTGACGATGGCGCTGACGGCGAAGAACATGCCGTACAAGCACTCGTTCGGCCCGTTCGCGCCCGAGGTCTACCGCATGCCGCTGGCCTACCCCTACCGCTGGCTGACCGGCGCGGAGAACTGCGCGGAGGAGGCCGCGGCCCAGGCGATCGACATGATCACCAAGCAGGTCGGGGCCGAGAACGTGGCCGCGATCGTGATCGAGCCGATCCAGGGCGAGGGCGGCTTCATCGAGCCGGCCAAGGGCTTCCTGCCGAAGCTGGTGGAGTTCGCCCGGGCGAACGGCATCGTCTTCGTCGCGGACGAGATCCAGACCGGCTTCTGCCGCACCGGCCAGTGGTTCGCCTGCGACGACGAGGGCATCGTCCCGGACCTGATCACCACCGCCAAGGGCATCGCCGGCGGTCTGCCGCTGGCCGCGGTGACCGGCCGCGCCGAGATCATGGACGCCGCGCACTCCGGCGGTCTGGGCGGCACCTACGGCGGCAACCCGGTGGCGTGCGCCGGTGCGCTCGGCGCCATCGAGACGATGAAGGAGCAGGACCTCAACGCCAAGGCCCGCCGCATCGGCGAGATCATGCTCGGCCGGCTGCGCGGCATGCAGGAGAAGTTCGAGATCATCGGTGAGGTCCGCGGCCGCGGCGCCATGATCGCGATCGAGCTGGTGGAGCCGGGCGGCAAGAACCCCAACGCCGCGGCGACCGCCGCCGTGGCCAAGGCCTGCCACGCCGAGGGCCTGGTGGTCCTGACCTGTGGCACCTACGGGAACGTGCTGCGCTTCCTGCCGCCGCTGGTCATCGGGGAGGACCTGCTGAACGAGGGCCTGGACATCATCGAGGGCGCTCTCGCCCGGCTGTGACCAGGTATTTCGCCCGTGACCGAGGGCGCACGACACACAGCGTGAAGAAGGTGTGCGGGCCTGATGGCGGGAGGGTGCAACCCCTGCCGGGCGGCCCCCTGGTGACGTACGGTTTCCGCAGATGGATGCAACACCCCGTCTGCGGAAGTCCGCGGGCGACACTTTGCCGGTGACTCCCCATCACCGGCACAGCAGTGCCCTCGCGCACAGCGCCGAAGCCGAAGGCTCCGGCAATCCTCGCCGATCGGTCGGCCGCTTGCCCCAAACCCCCCGGGGCGGGCGGTACGGCGATCGTTCTGGCCGCCCCGGAACTCTCCCCCCTGTTCCGGGGCGGCCAACTTCTCTGGTGGCCGTGGTGTGCACGGCGCTCTTCGGACTGCTGACCTGGCAGGAAGCACTACGAGGGCGCCTGCTGGCCGTGGACGGGCCGGTGCGTGCCACCCTTGCGGGATCCTCCCCCCACCCCGCGGACCGCTCCGCCGTCGCGCGGTTCCTGGCCGACCTGGGCAACTGGCAGGTCGCCGTGCCCGTACTGCTGCTTGCGATGGTCTGTACCACCTGGTGCGCCCACCGGTACCGACTGCCCCGCCCCTGGCTGCCGCCGCTGGCGTACGCGCTGGTGATGGTCGTGGCGCCGCTGCTGGTCGCCCTGGTGAAGCCGCTGATCGACCGGGCCGGCCCCGGTTCGCCGGCCCTCTCCCCCGGCTATCCCGGGTTCTACCCCTCCGGCCACGCGGCCACGGCGGCCGCCGCGTACGGCGGCGCCGTGCTTCTGCTGCTGCCCTGGCTGGTACGCACAGCGGCACGGCGGCTGCTGGTCGCGGCCGCCGTGCTGCTCAACGGTGCGGTGGGGGTCGCCCTGGTCCGCTGCGGCTACCACTGGCCGCTCGACGTGGTGGGGAGTTGGCTGCTGTGCGGCGCCCTGCTCGCGGGCGCCGCCCTGGCGGTCAGTTGTTGGTCGGGAAACCGAGGTTGATGCCGCCGTGGCTCGGGTCGAGCCACCGCTGGGTGACGGCCTTGCCGCGGGTGAAGAAGTGGACGCCGTCCGGGCCGTACGCGTGCGTGTCGCCGAACAGCGAGGCCTTCCAACCGCCGAAGGAGTAGTACGCCACCGGCACCGGGATCGGCACGTTGATGCCGACCATGCCGACCTCGACGTCGTGCTGGAAGCGCCGGGCGGCGCCGCCGTCGTTGGTGAAGATGGCCGTGCCGTTGCCGTACGGGTTGGTGTTGATCAGCTCCAGGCCCTCGTCGTACGAGCCCACGCGGACCACGGACAGGACCGGGCCGAAGATCTCGTCGTTGTAGACGGACATGCCGGGCTTGACGTCGTCGAAGAGGGTCGGGCCGAGCCAGAAGCCGTCCGCGGTGTCCTCCCCGGTGACGGCGTGCTCACGGCCGTCCACGGCGAGGGTCGCGCCGTCGGCGAGGCCCGCGTCGAGGTAGGACGTCACCTTGTCGCGGTGGACGCCGGTGACCAGCGGGCCCATCTCGGAGGCGGCGTTGCAGCCGGGGCCGACCGTGAGCCCGGCCATCCGCTCCTTGATCTTCTCGACCAGCGTGTCGCCGATCGGGTCGACCGCGACCAGGACGGACACGGCCATGCAGCGCTCGCCGGCCGCGCCGAACCCGGCGTTGACGGCGGCGTCGGCGGCGAGGTCCAGGTCCGCGTCCGGCAGCACCAGCATGTGATTCTTGGCGCCGCCCAGGGCCTGGACGCGCTTGCCGTAGCGGGTGCCGGTCTCGTAGACGTACCGGGCGATCGGGGTGGAGCCGACGAAGGAGACGGACTTGACGTCCGGGTGCTCCAGGAGGCGGTCGACGGCGACCTTGTCGCCGTGCACGACGTTGAAGACGCCGTCCGGCAGCCCGGCCTGCTTCCACAACCCGGCCAGGAAGTTGGCGGCGGACGGGTCCTTCTCGGAGGGCTTGACGACGACGGTGTTGCCCGCGGCGATGGCGATGGGGAAGAACCACATCGGCACCATGGCCGGGAAGTTGAAGGGCGAGATGATCGCGACCGGGCCGAGCGGCTGGCGGATCGAGTAGACGTCGATGCCGGTCGAGGCCTGCTCGGTGAAGCCGCCCTTGATGAGCTGCGGGATGCCGCAGGCGTACTCGACGACCTCCAGGCCGCGGGCGATCTCGCCGAGCGCGTCGGAGTGCACCTTGCCGTGCTCGGAGACGATGATCGCCGCCAGCTCGTCGCGCTGGGCGTTGAGGAGCTCGCGGAAGGCGAAGAGCACCGAGGTGCGCTTGGCGACGGAGGCGTTGCGCCACTCCTTGAACGCGGCGGCGGCCGCGCCGACGGCCTGGTCGACCTCGGAGATCGACGCGAAGTCCACCCGACCGGTCACGGCCCCGGTGGCGGGGTCGTACACGTCCCCGTGCCGCTCCGTGGTGCCGGTCCACGTCTGTCCGGCGATCCAGTGCGTGATGTGCTTGTCGGTCACGGCGGACCTTCCTCTCCTCGTCTCCTGCCAGTCTCGTCAGCGGGCGGGACCCCCTCAAGCACCAAGGTGTCGGCGTCGGAGGCAGGAGCTTTACAGGTCGTACAGCTCGTCGGGGTGCTCCATGCCCTCCATGAGGTCCAGCCGGATGTCCTGCGCCCACTCGAAGGCCCAGCGCTTGGCGGCGGCGACGGCCGCGCCGTCCAGCCCCTGCGCCGCGTACGCCGCGTCGTCGGCCTCGACGAGCTTGTCGAGGCGGTCGGCGAGGAGGCGCGGCTGGAGGTCCTCGTCGAGGTGGACGGCCATCGTCAGCAGCTCCCCCGGCGTGAACCAGGCGGTCAGGGCGTGGACGTCGACCAGGTCGCGCACGGTGGCGCGGTCGGCGACGGCGGCCACCTTCAGCGCGGCGCAGTCCTCAAGCGCCACCACCGGCACGGGTCCGGACAGGCCGAGGCCGACACGGACCGGGGGACGGGAGAGCGGCTGCTTGGCGACGTGGACCGTGTGGCCGGCATCGCCCGGCAAAGTGGCCCCGAGGTGGGCGGCCAGCGGTGTGCCGGGCAGCGCGACCACCTCGTAACCTGCCCCGGTGTACGCGGCCGCGAGCGCGGCACCGATGTCGCCTGCCGGTGTGGAGCTGAAGGTCACCAGGTCGAGGTGGCGGGACGGGCGGCGGTCGAAGCCGTGCGCGATCAGCGCGAGGCCGCCCGCCACGGCGAGGCCGTGGCGCCCGCAGACGGGCAGGGCGGTCTCGACGAGGTGCGCAAGGCCGGGCGTGAGGTCCATGTCAGCCCGCCGCGGTGGCAGGCGCGGGGGTGGAGGCAGGCGCGCGCCGTGGCGCGCCCGGGTATCCGGGGCCGCTCCGGGGCCGGCCGCGTTCCGTGCGGATCATGGCACCAGTGTCGCGCACGGGGGCGTACGGATGGCGGGCCCCCGGGCGCGGGGTCACTCGCCCGGATCACGGCCGCGCCGTCCCGCCAGGTGGGCCGCCGCCTCGTGCATGGCCAGCTCCAGGACGCCGGGGTCGGTGAGGTTGCCGGTGCCGTCCGGCGGCACGAGCCAGCGGACGCCGCCCGTGGCGCGGCCGGGGTAGGGGACCACGATCCAGGTGCCGGGGCCCGCGGTGCGGACCCCGGTGCCGATCCAGCGGGCGGCGGTGCCCGGGGGTACGAAGTAGCCCATGCGGGAGTCGCCGAAGTCGGCCAGGACCGGGCCCGGGCGGTCGACGAGACGGGTGAGGACGTCGAGCGTCGGGTAGCCCAGTTCGCCGGTGAGGATGAGGACGTCCCACAGCCGCCCGGCGGGCAGGAGCGTCACCCCGAGGGGGTGCCGCTCCCATTCCCACCGGGTGGCGTCGGGGTCGGGTGCCACGGAAACCAGCCATTCGACCGCGCCCCGCGCGTCTGTGCCCACCATGCCGGTTCCTCCGTTCCGTGTGTGCGCTGTCGTGCTGTCACGCGGAGAGAGGAGGCCGGGGCCGGATCATTACGCGGGTTTCACCACGCCCGATGGGGTGATCCGGCTCACAAGGTGCGCAGGGGGTGCGGCACGGGCGGTCAGCTGTCGAAGCCGAGGCCGAGCCGGTCCATCGTCTTGAGCCACAGGTTGCGCCGGCCGGCGTTGCGGTCGGCGCGGTCCAGCGACCACTTGGTGAGGCCGATGCCCGCCCACGCCAGGGGCTCGGGCGGGAAGGGCAGCGGCTTGGTGCGGACCATGCGCAGTGCGGTGCGGTCGGTGCGCTCGCCGGAGAGCAGGTCGAGCATGACGTCCCCGCCGAAGCGGGTGGCACCGACGCCGAGGCCGGTGTAGCCGGCGGCGTAGGCGACCTTCCCGTCGTGGGCGGTGCCGTAGAAGGCCGAGAAGCGCGAGCAGGTGTCGATCGCGCCGCCCCACGCATGGCTGAAGCGCACGCCCTCCAGTTGCGGGAAGCAGCGGAAGAAGTGCCCGGCGAGCTTCAGGTAGGTCTCCGGGCGTTCGTCGCGTGCGGCGTCCAGGCGGCCGCCGTACGGGTAGATGGCGTCGTAGCCGCCCCACAGGACGCGGTTGTCGGCGGTGAGCCGGAAGTAGTGGAACTGGTTGGCGCTGTCGCCGAGCCCCTGGCGCTTCTTCCAGCCGATCGCGCCGAGCTGCTGCGGCGTCAGCGGCTCGGTCACCAGCGCGTAGTCGTACACGGGGACGATGTAGGGACGCACCCGGCGCACCAACGAGGGGAAGACGTTGGTGCCGAGCGCGACGTGCCGGGCGAAGACCCGCCCGTACGGGGTGCGTACGGCCATGCCGGAGCCGTTGCGGGCGAGCTGGGTGGCACGGGTGTGCTCGTAGACGCGTACGCCCAGCTCCTCGCAGGCCCGCTTGAGGCCCCAGGCGAGCTTCGCCGGGTGCAGCATGGCGACGCCCCTGCGGTCCCACAGCCCGCCCACGAAGGTCGGCGAGTCGACCTCGGCACGGACCTGGTCACGGTCGAGCAGCTCCAGTTCGACGCCGTGCCGGGCGGCCTCCTCGGCGGAGGCCTGGAGGTCGTCGAGCTGGTAGGGCTCGGTGGCGACGTCGATCTCTCCGGAGCGTTCGAAGTCGCAGTCGATGGAGTAGCGGTCCACCGCCTCCTCGATGCCGTCGAGGTTGCGGTTGCCCAGCTCCTCCAGTCGCCCGAACTCCTCGGGCCAGCGGGCGAGTCCGTTGGCCAGGCCGTGGGTGAGGCTGGCGGCGCAGAAGCCGCCGTTGCGGCCGGACGCCGCCCAGCCCACCTCCTTGCCCTCGATCAGGACGACGTCGCGGCGCGGGTCGCGCTCCTTGGCGAGCAACGCGGTCCACAGCCCGGTGTAGCCGCCGCCGACCACCAGCAGGTCACAGTGCTCGTCGCCGACGAGCGCGGAGCCGGCCTGCGGCCTGCCGGGATCCTCCAGCCAGAACGGTGTCGGCTGCGCGTCGGCGAGCGAACGGGCTGGATCCATGGGGTCTCACACCTTTGCGGATGCGGTCGGCGGATTAACTATGGGCTTTCCTGCGGCGGCTGAGCAGCTGTCCGACGACGACGCACAGCACCGCCACGACGAACATCAGCGTGCCGATGACGTTCACCTGGACGGGCAGGCCCTTCTGGGCCGCGCCCCAGACGAACATCGGGAAGGTCACGGTGGCCGGGCCGGCGTTGAACTGCGTGATGATGAAGTCGTCGATGGAGATCGCGAAGCTGAGCAGCGCTCCCGCCGCGATGCCGGGCGCGGCGATCGGGAAGGTGATCCGCCAGAACGTCGACCACGGTGTGGCGTACAGGTCCTGCGCGGCCTGCTCCAGCCGCGGGTCCATGCTCATCACGCGCGCCTTGACCGCCGTCACGACGAAGCTGAGGCAGAACATGATGTGCGCGATGAGGATGGTCCAGAAGCCGAACTGGATGCGCATGTTGAGGAAGAGGGTGCCGAGCGAGGCGCCCATGACGATCTCGGGCATCGCCATCGGCAGCCAGATCAGGCCGGTCACCGGGCCGCGGCCGCGGAAGCGGTAGCGGCCGAGCGCGAAGGCGACCATGGTGCCGAGGATCGTGGCGCCGATGGTGGCGAGTACGGCGATCTCCAGGGACAGCGACACCGAGTCGCACATGTCGCCGACACCGCAGGGGTTGGCCCAGGCGTCGAGCGAGAAGTGGTTCCAGGAGTAGTTGAAGCGGCCCTTGGGCTGGTTGAAGGAGAAGATCAGGACGATCACGTTGGGGATCGTCATGTAGGCGAGTGCGGCCGCGGCGGCGAAGACGACGAGGCGCCGTCGCACCCAGTTCAGCACGGGCATCAGACCAGTTCCTCCGTCCCCGCCTTGCGGATGTAGACGGACACGATCACCAGGATCGCGGCCATGAGGATGAAGGACAGTGCGGCGGCGGTCGGGTAGTCGAGCACCGTGAGGAACTTGGACTGGATGACGTTGCCGATCATCTGCTCGCTGGGGCTGCCCAGCAACTCGGCGTTGATGTAGTCGCCGGAGGCGGGGATGAAGGTGAGCAGCGTGCCGGCCACGACGCCGGGCAGCGAGATCGGGAAGGTCACCTTGCGGAAGGTGGTGAAGGGCCGGGCGTACAGGTCGCCCGCCGCCTCGTGCAGCCGCGGGTCGATGCGCTCCAGCGAGCTGTAGAGCGGCAGGATCATGAAGGGCAGGAAGTTGTACGTCAGACCGCACACCACCGCCAGCGGGGTGGCGAGCACGCGGTCGTCGGCGGTGATGCCCAGGGACGCGGTGACGCTGAGGATGTGCAGCTTGTCCAGCACGGTGACGACGTAGCCGTCGTCCGCGAGGATCGTCTTCCAGGCCAGGGTGCGGATCAGGAAGCTGGTGAAGAACGGCGCGATGACCATGACCAGCAGCACGTTCCGCCAGCGGCCCGCCTTGAAGGCGATGGTGTACGCCAGCGGGTAGCCGATCGCCAGGCACAGCACGGTGGCGATGCCGGCGTAGATCAGCGAGCGCAGGTAGAAGACGTCGTATTCCTTGAACGCGTCCCAGTAGGTCGCGAAGTGCCAGGTGACGCGGTAGCCGGTCTCCAGGGAGCCGGTCTGCACCGAGGTCGAGGCCTGGTAGACCATCGGGGCGGCGAAGAAGACCAACAGCCACAGGATGCCGGGCAGCAGCAGCCAGTAGGGGACGAGTCTGCGCCGCCGGGCGGCGGCGCCGGCCGGGACCGGCGGGGTCTCCTCCGGTGCCCCGGCGGGGGCGGTGGAAAGGGCGGCCATTACGCGTTGACCTCCCCGGCCTCGATGTCCTGTGCGGCGTCGAGACCGAAGGTGTGCGCGGGGCTCCAGTGCAGCACCACCTCGGCGCCGGGGACGAGACGGCCGTCGCGTTCGACGTTCTGCGCGAAGACGGCCAGCTCCGGGCACCAGGGGCTGTTGACGACGTACTGGGTGGAGACGCCGATGAAGCTGGCGTCGACGATCCGCCCGGTGATCTTGTTGCGGCCCTCGGGGACCTCGGCCGCGTCGTCGGCGTGGACGATGGAGATCTTCTCGGGGCGCACCCCGGCGAGGAGCTTGTCGCCCGCCTGCACGGAGGGGACGCACCGTGCGCTGGGCATCGCCAGACGGCCGTCCCCGACGCTGAGCAGCAGGTCGTCGCCGCTGGTACCGGCGACCTCGGCCTCGATGAGGTTGGACTGGCCGAGGAAGTTGGCGACGAAGGTGGTGCTGGGGTTCTCGTACAGGTCGGTGGGCGCGCCGAGCTGCTCGATGCGGCCCGCGTTCATCACGGCGATGGTGTCGGCCATGGTCATGGCCTCTTCCTGGTCGTGCGTGACGTGCACGAAGGTGATGCCGACCTCGGTCTGGATGCGCTTGAGCTCCAGCTGCATCTGGCGGCGCAGCTTCAGGTCCAGGGCGCCCAGCGGTTCGTCGAGGAGCAGCACCTTGGGGTGGTTGATCAGGGCACGGGCGACGGCGACGCGCTGCTGCTGGCCGCCGGAGAGCTGGTGCGGCTTGCGGCGGGCGAGGTGACCCAGCTCGACGAGGTCGAGCATGTCCCCGACCTGGCCCTTGACGGACTTGATGCCGCGGCGGCGCAGGCCGAAGGCGACGTTCTCGTAGATGTCGAGGTGCGGGAAGAGCGCGTAGTTCTGGAAGACCGTGTTGACCGGGCGCTTGTACGGCGGCAGGCCGGTGACGTCCTGGTCGCCGATGCGGACGGTGCCGCTGCTGGGGTCCTCCAGACCGGCGATCATGCGCAGCGTGGTGGTCTTGCCGCAGCCGGAGGCACCCAGGAGCGCGAAGAAGGAGCCCTCGGGGATGGTGAGGTCGAGCGGGTGGACGGCGGTGAAGTCGCCGTAGTCCTTGCCGATGCCGGTGAGGGTCACGGCGCCGCCCGCGGAGGCGGGGTTCTTGCCGCCGGCCGGCTCGGTGAGCGGTGCGGTCTGCTGGGTCATGTCGTCAGATCCCTAACTGCGGTGGCCGGTCAGGCGCCGATGAGCTTGGCGAACTTGTCCTCGAAGGCGGTCTCCTCCTTGGAGGAGAGCGACCGGAAGGGATGGGCCTTCGCCTTCATCTCCGCGTTGGGAATGATCAGCGGGTTGTTGGCCACGTCCTTGTCGATCTTGAGGAGTTCCTCGTAGACGCCCGTGCAGGGCGTGATGTAGTTGACCCATGCCGCGAGCTCGGCGGCGATCGCGGGCTGGTAGTACCAGTCCATGAGCCGCTCGGCGTTCTTGCGGTGCTTGGAACCCGCCGGGACCAGCATGTTGTCGGTGGAGTAGATGTAGCCGGCGGGCGGGATCACGAACTTGATCTCGGGGTTGTCGGCCTGGAGCTGCACCAGGTCGCCGGCCCAGGCGACGCAGGCGGCGATGTTCCCCGAGGCGAGGCCGTCGGTGTACTCGTTGCCGGTGAACTGGCGGATCTGCTTGTTGTCCACGGCCTTCTGGACGCGGGCCACGGCCGCGTCGAAGTCGTCCGCGGTGAAGGACTCCGGCCGCTTGCCCATGTCGAGCAGGGTCATGCCTATGGTGTCGCGCATCTCGCTGAGCATGGCGACGCGGCCCTTGAGGTCGGGGTCGTCCAGCAGCTGGGAGACGCTGCCGACCTTCTTCCCCTTGGTCGCCTTCTCGTTGTAGGCGATGACGGTGGCGATGCCCTGCCAGGGGTAGGAGTGGGCGCGTCCGGGGTCCCAGTCGGGGTTGCGGAAACGTTGCTCCAGGTTGGTGAACGCGTTCGGCAGGTAGGTGGGGTCCAGCGGCTGGGCCCAGCCCAGGCGGATCATCCGGGCGGCCATCCAGTCGGTGAGGACGACCAGGTCGCGGCCGGTGGACTGGCCTGCGGCGAGCTGTGGTTTGATCTTGGCGAAGAACTCGACGTTGTCGGTGATGTCGTCGCTGTACTTGACCTTGATCCCGGTCTTCTTCTCGAAGGCCTCCAGGGTCGGCATGTGCTTCTCGTCGTCGCTCATGTCGATGTAGAGCTGCCAGTTCGAGAAGACCAGCGACTTGTCCTTGTCGGACAGGTCGTCGCTCTTCACACCGCCCTGGTTGTTGGTGGCGGCCGGGATGCCGCAGGCGGACAGCGTCCCGGCGCCCGCGACGCCGAGCCCCGCGCCGAGCACCCGGCGCCGGCTGACCGATGCCCTCCCGTTGGTCAGGCTGCGTTCCCACGCTTTGCGTACGGGCTCGGACAGGCCCTCGAACATCTCCATTGCGGTGCGGCCTCCAGGGGCGGTGGTGCGTGGGACGGACGGGCTAGCGGGCCGGTGGGGGGCGGTCCCGGAGGGGCCGGCGGCCGAGGGGTCAGCGGTCGCCGAAGATCGTGCGGTGCCAGTCCTTCCTGGCGACCGCGGTGTTGTCGTACATCACGTGCTTGACCTGCGTGTACTCCTCCAGGGAGTACACCGACATGTCCTTGCCGTACCCGGAGGCCCGGTAGCCCCCGTGCGGCATCTCGCTGATGATCGGGATGTGGTCGTTGACCCAGACGCACCCCGCCTTGATCTCACGGGTGGCACGGCCCGCACGGAAGACGTCACGGGTCCACGCGGACGCGGCCAGACCGTACGGCGTGTCGTTGGCCAGGGCCAGACCTTCATCATCGCTGTCGAACGGCAGCACGACCAGTACCGGCCCGAAGATCTCGGACTGGACGATCTCGCTGTCCTGCGCGGCGCCGGTGACCAGCGTGGGCCGGTAGAAGGCGCCCGCCGACGTGGGAGCGTGCCCGCCGGTGACGACCGTGGCGTAGGAGCGGGCGCGCTCCACGAAGGCGGCGACACGGTCGCGCTGGGTGTGGGAGATGAGCGGGCCGAGGTCGGTCTTGGCGTCGAAGGGATCGCCCACGCGGATGCCGGAGAAGAGGTCGGCGACCCCGGCGACGAAGGCGTCGTAGAGGGGGCGCTGCACGTAGGCACGGGTCGCGGCGGTGCAGTCCTGGCCGGTGTTGATCAGGGCACCGGCGACCGCGCCGTGGACGGCCGCCTCCAGGTCGGCGTCGTCGAACACGACGAAGGGCGCCTTGCCGCCGAGTTCCAGGTGGAGCCGCTTGACGGTGGCGGTGGCGATCTCCGCGACGCGCTTGCCGACCGCGGTGGAGCCGGTGAAGGAGGTCATGGCGACGTCCGGGTGCCCCACCAGGTGCTCGCCCGCCTCCTGGCCGGCGCCGGTGACGATGTTGACCACGCCCGCCGGGATGCCCGCCTCGGTCGCCGCCTGGGCGAACATCAGCGAGGTCAGCGGGGTCAGCTCGGCCGGCTTGAGCACGATGGTGTTGCCCGCGGCGATCGCCGGGAGGACCTTCCAGGCGGCCATCTGCAGCGGGTAGTTCCACGGTGCGATGGAGCCCACGACGCCGACGGGCTCGCGCCGCACGTAGGAGGTGTGGTCGCCGGAGTACTCCCCCGCCGCCTTGCCCTCCAAGTGACGGGCGGCGCCCGCGAAGAAGGCGGTGTTGTCGACGGTGCCCGGGACGTCGAACTCGGTGGTCAGCCGGAGCGGTTTGCCGCACTGCAGCGACTCGGCGTACGCGAACTCGGCGGCCTGCGCCGCGAGGACGCCGGCGAAGCGGTGCATGGCGTCGGAGCGCGCACCGGGGGTGGCGCCGGCCCAGCCGGGCAGCGCCTCCGAGGCGGCGGCGACGGCGGCGTCCACGTCGGCGGTGCCGGCCAGTTCACAGGAGTACACGGTCTCGCCGGTGGCCGGGTCGACCACGGGGTGCCGCCGGCCCGAGGTGCCGGGGCGCAAGGTTCCGCCGATGTACTGGGCCCCCTCGGCGAAACGCTCCCTCACATCGAACTCGCCGTTCGCGCTGAGGTCCATCGTCTTCTCCTCGCACTCGGCTCGGCGGCGTGGCCAAAGCCTTGATTGGTGGACGATCCTGACAGAGTAGGCTCGCCCCAACAAGTGATTCCGTTGTTGCCTTTTGGTTACGCGACGAATTCTGTGTTCACCTGGCGGCCGCAACAGATCGTCACCGTGGACGATGCCGGGCCCCACGTACACCGGGCAACCGACACATCGCATGCCGTGCGACGGGGGCCTTTACACCCTGGAGCTACGGTGGCACGACGTTCCGCCCCCGTTCCGCCCCGGAGGTCACCGTGTTTCCCACCGTCGCCGAGGTCCTGGAACTGGACGTGCTCAGGCGGGGTTCGCCGCAGGTGGTCGCCGGCTCCGGCGGACTGCAGCGCCCGGTGCGCTGGGTGCACATCAGCGAGCTGGCCGACATCGCGGGCATGCTCCACGGGGGCGAGCTGGTCCTCACCACGGGCGTGATGCTGCCCGACGACAAGGAGTCCCTGGCCCGCTACATCGACGGCCTCGCCGACGTCGGCGCCGCGGGCCTCGTCCTCGAACTGGGCCGGCGCTACGCGGACGCCCTCCCCCGCCCCCTGGTCCGGGCCGCGGAACGGCGCGGACTGCCGCTGGTGGCACTCCGTACCGAGGTGCGCTTCGTGGCGGTGACCGAGGCCGTGCACGCCCACGTCGTCGACGCCCAGCTGACCGAGCTGCGGGCGTCGGAGGCGGTGCACCAGATCTTCAACGAGCTGTCCGTCGAGGGCGCGGAGCCCGATGAGGTCGTGCGGGAGGTGGCCCGGATGGCGGGCGCGCCCGTCGTGCTGGAGAACCTCTCCCACCAGGTGCTCGCCTTCGACCCGGCCGGCCAGGACCCGGAGGCCCTGCTCGACGGCTGGGAGCGGCGCAGCCGCGGCGTCCACCCGGCCGGGCGCACCGGCCACGACCCGCGCACCGGCTGGCTGGTCACCGCCGTGGGGGCGCGCGGCCGCGACTGGGGCAGGCTGGTGATCGTCGGCGAGCCCACGCCCGACGAGGAGCCGGAACCGGGCGAACGCCCGCACCGGCACAGCGTGCTGCTGGAGCGGGGGGCGGCCACCCTCGCGCTCAACCGGCTGCTGGAGCGCGACCGGGAGTCCCTGGAACGGCAGACCCACCGCACCCTGCTCTCCGGCATCCTCACCCACGCCCTGACCGTCTCCGACGTGGCGCTGCGCGCCCGCGCCCTGGGCGTGCCGCTGGAGGGCCGGCGGCTGGTCGGCGTCATGCTGCGGCTGCGCGGCGGACCGGCCTCGGCCGCCCTGGAGGCGCAGGCCCGGCTGCGGGACTTCACCGAGACCGCCGCCCAGGCCGTGCGCGAGCGGGGCCTGACCGCGCTCACCGGCACCCTCGACGACGGCGGCGTCGGCGTGCTGGTCTCCCTCGGCCCGTCCGACCACGAGCACACCGCACTGGAGGACTTCGCCGCCGCGCTCACCCGGCTGACCGAGTCCGCCCCCGACGGCGGCCCCGCCTTCGTCATGGCGGCCGGCTCCTCCGTCGGCTCCCTGCGCGACGCCCGCCGCACCCTGCTGGAGGCGGCACAGGTCGCGGACGCCGCGATGCACGGCGGGCGCAAGGCGGGCACCTATTACCGGCTGCCCGACGTCCGGTTGCGCGGCCTGCTGCACCTCCTGCGCGACGACGCGCGGCTGCAGACGTACGTCGAGCGCGAGCTCGGCCCGCTGCTCTCGTACGACGCCGAGCACGGCACGGACCTCGTCCGGATCCTCACCGTCTACCTGGACGCCGGCCGCAACAAGTCGGCCGCGGCCGACGCCGCGCACCTGTCGCGGCCCTCCTTCTACGACCGGCTGCACCGGGTCGAGCGCGTCCTCGGCATCGACCTGGACCAGGTCGAGTCCTGCCTCTCGCTGCACGTGGCCCTGCTGGCGCTGGACGCGGTGCGGCGCTGAGGCGGCCCCGCGGCGCCCCCGTTACGGGACGTCCAGGTGCCAGTAGGTGTAGTCGTAGTCGAAGCCGGGGGCGACCTCGACCTGGAAGGTGCCGTCCTCGTCGTCCTTCGGCACGACTACGGTGATCTCCCTTGTCGCACGCTCCCCCGGCGACAGTTCGTCGGGCAGGCCCACACCGGCGGTCAGGTCGCGCAGGCCTTCTTCCTCGAAGTCCTCCCCGTAGGCCGAGATCTCGCTCTCGATCAGGTCGGCGGTCCCGTCGCCGGTGTTCTCCACCTCGACGGAGAAGGTGACGGCGGTGCCGTCCCCGACCAGGCCCGTCGGGAGGTCGTTCGCCAGGTGGACGTCCGAGAGCGTGACGTGGACCCCGTCGTCGTAGAGCGCGGTGCCGTCGACGTCCAGCGGCGCCCCCCAGTCACCGTTTTGGGAGGTGATGAGATCGTCGTCCGGCCCGTCGAACCAGCCGTCGTCGATCCCGCCGACCACCAGGGCGATCATCGCGCCCGACAGGACGACGGAGACGATCCCGAGGATGAGGCCGGTCAACGCCTGCGGCCGGTTGGTCGCCTCGCCGCGCCGGGCGATCCGCAGGCCGACGATGCCGCAGACGACGGCCGCGATGCCGAGCGGGAGGCCGAGGAAGGCCCCGAAGCAGGAGACGGCCAGGACGGCGCCCACGATGCCCATGATCATCGCCGTCAGGCCGACGCCGTTGCGGGCGACGGGCGGCGCCCATCCGCCGTAAGGGCCCACCGCGTAGCCGGGGTGGGCGGGGTAGCCCGGGTGGGCCGGGTAGCCCGGGTACGCGGGGTACTCCGGCTGAGTGGGGTGGCTCGGGTAACCGGGGTAACCGGGGTAGCCCGGGTAGGTGGCATGGGGCGGCTGCGGCGGCACGGCCGCCGCCGCGTCCGGGGCCGACGGGGCCCAGGGATCGCGCGGCTGCTGCGCCGGCCCGGGCGCGGGTGCGTCCACGGGTACCGGACGCTTGGTCAGCGTCACGTGCTCCTGCGGGGCCTGCGGTACCGGCGGGACGGGCGGTCCCCAGGGGTTGTACCCGGCCGGCGCACCCGGCTGCCCGTACCCGGGGGCGACCGGCACCGGCGGCGCCCACGGATCCCGCGGCCCGGGCGCCCCCGCGGGCGGCACGGCGGCGGGAGCGTCGACGTACGGTGCAGCGCCCCCGGCGGGTGCGGCCTCCACAGGAGTCACGCTTCCCGGGACCTGCGCGCCCTCGACATCGGGAGCCGTCGCGGCATCCCCGCCCGAAGCAGCGCCGGATCCGCCGTCCTCGACCGGCACGTCGGCAGGCGTCGCGCCCTCCGCAGCAGTCACGCTTCCCCGCACCCCCGCGCCCTCGACATCGGGAGCCGTCGCGGCGTCCCCGCCCGAGGCGGCACCGGATTCGGCGTCCGTGGGCGCCGCAGGCGCCGGGGCGGGCAGCTCGAAGTCGGGTGCGGGCCGTGCGTCCGCCGGGGCCGCCGAGGACGACGGGGCCGCCGCTTCGGGGGTGTCGCTCGCGGCGTCGCGGGGCGTCGGGTGCTCGGGCTCGTGGGACATCGCTGCCTTCCTGCTGACTACGTCGGGCAATGCTATGGCCTGCGAAGACGCCGGACGGAGGCAATTTCGCGTTTACGATGGCGGTTGCCGCCGACCCCGCAGGAGGATCGCCCCATGTCCGACACCGCGTCAGCCCTCGACGCCTTCATCGCGGGACTCCCGAAGGCCGAGCTCCACGTGCACCACGTCGGCTCGGCCTCACCGCGCATCGTGGCGGAGCTGGCCGCGCGGCACCCGGATTCCAAGGTGCCCACCGACCCCGCCGCCCTCGCCGAGTACTTCAGCTTCCGGGACTTCGCCCACTTCATCGAGGTCTACCTGTCCGTCGTCGACCTGATCCGCGACGCGGAGGACGTGCGTCTGCTGACGTACGAGGTCGCCCGCGACATGGTGCGCCAGAACATCCGCTACGCCGAGCTGACCGTCACCCCGTACAGCTCGGTCCGCCGCGGCATCCCGGACAAGGCGTTCGTGGAGGCCATCGAGGACGCCCGCAAGGCGGCCGAGGCGGAGCTCGGCATCGTGCTGCGCTGGTGCTTCGACATCCCGGGCGAGGCCGGGCTGGCATCCGCCGAGGAGACCGCGCGCATCGCCACCGAGCTGCAGCCGGACGGACTGGTCAGCTTCGGCCTGGGCGGGCCCGAGATCGGTGTGCCGCGCCCGCAGTTCAAGCCGTACTTCGACCGCGCCCGCGCCGTCGGCCTGCACAGCGTGCCGCACGCGGGCGAGACCACCGGCCCGCAGACGATCTGGGACGCCCTGGGCGACCTGGGCGCCGAGCGCATCGGCCACGGCACCAGCGCCACCCAGGACCCGCGCCTGCTGGACCACCTGGCCGAGCACCGCATCCCGCTGGAGGTCTGCCCGACCTCCAACATCGCCACCCGCGCCGTCGCCACGCTCGACGAGCACCCCGTCAAGGAGATGGTGGCCGCGGGCCTGCTCGTCACCATCAACAGCGACGACCCGCCGATGTTCGGCACCGACCTCAACACCGAGTACGCGGTGGCCGCGCGGCTGCTGCAGCTCGACGAGGGCGGGCTGGCCCAGCTCGCCAGGAACGCCGTCGAGGCCTCCTTCCTCGACGCCCCCGGCAAGGCGAAGCTCACCGCCGAGATCGACTCCTACCTGGCGGGATGGCAGCGCTAGCGGTCGCCCACCGCGGCGACCCGTACCGCCACCGCGAGAACACCCTGCCCTCGCTGCGCAGCGCGCTGCGCGCGGGGGCGGACGCGGTGGAGATGGACGTACGGCTGAGCCGCGACGGCGTGCCGGTGCTGCTCCACGACCCCACGCTGAAGCGGCTGTGGGGCGTGGACTCCACCGTCGCCGGCCTCGCGGCGGACCGGCTGCCACCGGGCGTGCCGACCCTCCACGAGGCGCTGACCGCCGTGGACGGCTGCCGGGCCCTGGTCGACCTCACCCTGCCGGAGTCCGCGGGCCCGGTGCTGTCCGCGGTCCGGGACGCGGGCGCCGGGGACCGTACGTACTACTGCGGGGAGGCGGCCGCCGTGCTGGCGGTGCGGGACCACGACCCGGCCGCCGAGATCGCGCTGACCTGGAAGACCTCCGCGCCGGTGCCGCCGCTGCTGCTGTCGGAGCTGCGGCCGCGCTGGATCAACCTGCGCTTCGGGCTGGTGCGCGCGCCCCTGGTGGAGTGGGCGCGCGGCGAGGGCCTGCTGGTCGGCGCGTGGACGGCGGACCTGCGCCGGACGATGCGACGGCTGGAGCGGCTCGGCGTCGACGCCGTCACGAGCAACCGCATCGACGTGCTGCGCGCGGAGTTGAGCGGCCGGTGAGCTTCTCCCCGTCGGCCGCGGGCACCGGGCGTTCCTCCGCGGTGATGTCGCGAGCGCCGCGGTCTCCTCGCCGTACGGCCCCGGACCCGTGCAACCGTCGGTCCGTCAGGCGACGGCCGGCTCGGCCGGCACGGTGTCGGAGCGCTCCAGTCGCTTGATCATCCGCCGCAGGACGAACAGCGGCACGATGCCGAGGACGCCGAAGGCCATGTCCACGGGCATCCACCACAGCGGCAGGCCGCGCAGCGGGATGCAGATCGCCGCGAGCGGGATGACGCCGACACAGGCGATCATGGCCCACTCCACGATCCAGATGTTGCGCACCGGGTCGCGCCAGACGCCGTAGAAGGCCACCGCGATCACCAGGTGAGCGAAGGCGAGCCAGTCCGTCCCGTACATCATGAACGGGTACTTCTCGTCGCTGGCGTCGAGTCCCTCCCGTACGTGGGAGATCCAGTCACCGATGGCTCCGGGCAGGCCCCAGCCGTCCACCCACCGCACCTCGTGCACGAGCGGGAACGCGGTGGCGCCGCTCAGCACCAGGCACACGACGAAGACGACCAGCCATGCGCGTATGCGCTGTTCAAGGGCTCTTCGATACTCCATGGAGCGGAGCGTACGCGTACATGCCACGGCCCCGGACACGGGGGCCGGTCCGGGGCCGTGGCGGGCTCGCGCCCTGCGGCGTCAGCCGTCCAGGGACGTCATGACGTGCTTGATGCGGGTGTAGTCCTCGAAGCCGTAGGCGGACAGGTCCTTGCCGTAGCCGGACTTCTTGAACCCGCCGTGCGGCATCTCGGCGACCAGCGGGATGTGGGTGTTGATCCAGACGCAGCCGAAGTCGAGGCGCTTGGACATGCGCATCGCACGGGCGTGGTCCTTGGTCCACACCGAGGAGGCGAGGGCGTACTCGACGCCGTTCGCCCACTCCACGGCCTGGTCCTCGTCGGTGAAGGGCTGGACGGTGATGACCGGGCCGAAGACCTCGTTCTGGATGATCTCGTCGTCCTGCTTGAGGCCGGAGACGACGGTCGGCGCGTAGAAGAAGCCCTTCTCGCCGACCCGGTGGCCGCCGGCCTCGACCTTGGCGTGCGCCGGGAGGCGCTCGATGAAGCCGGTGACCTGGGCGAGCTGGTTGGCGTTGTTCAGCGGGCCGTACAGCACGTCCTCGTCGTCCGGGGCGCCGGTCTTGGTGTCGGCGGCGGTCTTGGCGAGCTGGGCCACGAACTCGTCGTGGATCGACTCGTGGACCAGGACGCGGGTCGCGGCGGTGCAGTCCTGGCCGGCGTTGAAGTAGCCGGCGACGGCGATGTCCTCGACCGCCTTGGCGATGTCGGTGTCCTGGAAGACCACCACCGGCGCCTTGCCGCCGAGCTCCAGGTGGACCCGCTTGACGTCCTTGGCCGCGCTGGCCGCCACCTGCATGCCGGCCCGGACCGAACCGGTGATGGAGGCCATCGCGGGGGTCTCGTGCTCGACCATCAGGCGGCCCGTCTCGCGGTCGCCGCAGACGACGTTGAAGACGCCCTCGGGCAGGATCCCGCCGATGATCTCGGCGATCAGCACGGTGGAGGCCGGGGTGGTGTCCGAGGGCTTCAGCACGACCGTGTTGCCCGCGGCGATCGCCGGGGCGAACTTCCACACGGCCATCATCATCGGGTAGTTCCACGGAGCGACCTGGGCGCAGACGCCGACCGGCTCACGGCGGATGATCGAGGTCATGCCCTCCATGTACTCGCCGGCCGAACGGCCCTCGAGCATGCGGGCGGCACCCGCGAAGAAGCGGATCTGGTCGACCATCGGAGGGATCTCCTCGCTGGCCGTCAGCCCGATCGGCTTGCCGGTGTTCTCGCTCTCGACGGCCACGAGCTCGTCCGCCCGCGCCTCGAAGGCGTCCGCGATCTTCAGCAGCGCCTTCTGGCGCTCGGAGGGCGTCGTGTCGCGCCAGGCCGGGAAGGCGGCCGCCGCGGCGGCCATGGCCGCGTCGACATCGGCGGCGGCGGAGAGCGGGGCGGTCGCGTAGACCTCGCCGGTGGCGGGGTTCACCACGTCGGTGGTGCGCCCGTCGGCGGCGTCGCGGAATTCTCCGTTGATGTGGTTGCGCAAGGTACGGAGCTCGCTCACTGCACCTCTCCCTGTTCCTGGTTCCTGTCCGATGTGTGAGACGGACACCAGCCTACCTGCAGCACTGCCGTATTCGACATAGCCGAAACTCCGAAACAATGGATTCCGTGAGTTTCGAGCCCTCAAACCACGGATTTCATCGATCGGGGGTTGCGTGACGGCTGACCTCTCGTGCAGAGTGGGGTCCGTGGCCACTCGTACTCCGGATCACAGGGGCGCCAACGGTGCCTTCGTGATCGATTCCGTCTCCAAGGCGATCATCGAACAGCTCCAGGAGGACGGCAGGCGTCCGTACGCCGCCATCGGCAAGGCCGTGGGCCTGTCGGAGGCGGCCGTACGGCAGCGCGTCCAGAAGCTGCTCGACCAGGGCGTCATGCAGATCGTCGCCGTCACCGACCCGCTCACCGTGGGGTTCCGGCGACAGGCGATGGTCGGCATCAACGTCGAGGGCGACATCGAACACGTCGCCGACGCGCTCGCGGAGATGACGGAGGTCGAGTACGTCGTCGTGACCGCGGGCTCCTTCGATCTGCTGATCGAGATCGTCTGCGAGGACGACGACCATCTCCTGGAGACGATCAACAAGCGGATCCGCACGCTGCCCGGCGTGCGGTCCACCGAGAGCTTCGTCTACCTCAAGCTCCGGAAGCAGACCTACACCTGGGGAACCAGATAGCCATGAGCGCGGACCTTTCCAAGACCGCGTACGACCACCTGTGGATGCACTTCACCCGCATGTCGTCGTACGAGAACGCCCCTGTGCCGACCATCGTGCGCGGCGAGGGCACGTACATCTACGACGACAAGGGCAAGCGGTACATCGACGGCCTCGCGGGGCTGTTCGTGGTCAACGCCGGCCACGGCCGCGTGGAGCTCGCCGAGACCGCCTACAAGCAGGCCCAGGAGCTCGCCTTCTTCCCGGTGTGGAGCTACGCCCACCCCAAGGCCGTCGAGCTCGCCGAGCGCCTGGCCGACTACGCCCCCGGCGACCTCAACAAGGTCTTCTTCACCACCGGCGGCGGCGAGGCGGTCGAGACCGCCTGGAAGCTCGCCAAGCAGTACTTCAAGCTCAAGGGCAAGCCGACCAAGTACAAGGTCATCTCGCGCGCCGTCGCCTACCACGGCACCCCGCAGGGCGCCCTGTCCATCACCGGCCTGCCGGGCCTGAAGGCCCCCTTCGAGCCGCTGGTCCCCGGCGCCCACAAGGTGCCCAACACCAACATCTACCGCACCCCGCTCTTCGGCGACGACCCCGAGGCCTTCGGCCGCTGGGCCGCCGACCAGATCGAGCAGGAGATCCTCTTCGAGGGCCCCGACACCGTCGCGGCCGTCTTCCTCGAGCCGGTGCAGAACGCCGGCGGCTGCTTCCCGCCCCCGCCCGGGTACTTCCAGCGGGTCCGCGAGATCTGCGACCAGTACGACGTGCTGCTCGTCTCCGACGAGGTCATCTGCGCCTTCGGCCGCCTGGGCACCATGTTCGGCTGCGACAAGTTCGGCTACGTCCCGGACATGATCACCTGCGCCAAGGGCATGACCTCCGGCTACTCCCCCATCGGCGCGTGCATCATCTCCGACCGCATCGCCGAGCCCTTCTACAAGGGCGACAACACCTTCCTCCACGGCTACACCTTCGGCGGCCACCCGGTCTCGTCGGCGGTCGCCCTGGCCAACTTCGACATCTTCGAGCGCGAGCAGCTCAACCAGCACGTGCTCGACAACGAGGGCGCCTTCCGCGCCACCCTGGAGAAGCTCCACGACCTGCCGATCGTCGGCGACGTCCGCGGGAACGGCTACTTCTACGGCATCGAGCTGGTGAAGGACAAGGCCACCAAGGAGACCTTCACCGACGAGGAGACCGAGCGCGTCCTGTACGGCTTCCTCAGCAAGGCGCTCTTCGAGAACGGCCTCTACTGCCGTGCCGACGACCGCGGCGACCCGGTCGTGCAGCTCGCGCCGCCGCTGATCGCCGACCAGTCGACGTTCGACGAGATCGAGGGCGTCCTGCGCACCGTCCTCACGGAGGCCTGGACCAAGCTCTGATCCGCTTTTTCGAGGCTCGGTTCGCCTCCGGGGCGCTCTCAGCCGATCGGCCTTTTCGAGGCTCGGTTCGCCTCCGGGGCGCTCTCAGCCGATGTCGACGGTCGATCGTGCTCGGTCCCTCGTTCCTCGGGACCTCCGCGCGTTCTCCCTTTCGACACCGGCCGCGCCCCTTCGGCTCACTCGCCGAAGCATCCACGGGCCGGGGCACGCACATCGCGCGCCCCGGCCCGTCGGCGTTTCCGCGACGGACAACGGCGCCGGGGGCTAGTCCGCACGGGTGGCCGCGCCCGGGAAAGCCCGCCCTTAGCCGTGGTCCCGGGGCGTGGGGCGCGTACGGTGCCGCAGTGACCCGGACTCCCCGCGTTCGTTAGAGGCCAACGTGAACCCACCCGACAACGACGTGCTGTGGGCCCGCGGCCTGCGCCACGCGCACGACCGCTCACCCGCTCTGCTCGGCGTGTCACTCGGCGTACGGGAGGGCGAGATCCTCGGCGTCCTCGGCCCGCACGGCGCCGGGAAGACCACCCTGCTGCGCTGCCTGTCCGGTGAGCTGCTCCCCGAGCAGGGCGAGGTGTGGTTCAACAGCTCCCCCGTGCACACCCTGGGCGTGACCGCCCGCGAGCGGCTGCGCCGTGAGCGCTTCGGCTGGATCGACAGCAGCCCGCAGCTGCTCCCCGAACTGACCGTCCGGGAGAACGCCGCGCTGCCGCTCCTGCTGTGCGGCGTCCCGTACCGCACGGCGCGCGCCGCCGCGCAGGAGTGGCTGGACCGGCTGGACATCGGCGGGGCCGCCCGCAAGCGTCCCGGCCGGCTGCTGCAGGCCGAGCGGCAGCGGGTGGCGATCGCCCGCGCCCTGGTCAACCGGCCCTCCGTGGTCTTCGCCGACGAACCGACCGCGCCGCTGCACCGCGCGGACCGCGCCCAGGTGCTGCGCATGCTGACCAGCGCCGCCCGCTCGCACGGCATCACCGTGGTGCTCGCCTCCAACGAACCCGAGGTCGTCTCGCTCGCCGACCGGGTGGTCACCCTCGTCGACGGGCGCTTCGTGGCCGGCATGCCGCATCAGGAGCGGGAGGACGCCGACTCGTGCTCAGCCTCCGTGTAGCCCTCGGCTCCCGTCCGGAGGTGCTGCTGCGCCGACTGCTGGTCGTCGCCGCGGCCGCCGGCACGGGGTTCCTGCTGCTCGCCGTCCTCGGGCACGCCCTCGCGCACCCCGAGGACGCCCCGGACGGCCTGGTCCGGCTGCTCTGGTGCGCCGTGCCGTTCGCCGCCACCGTCCACCTGTCGGTGCTCGTGGCCCGTACGGAGCCGAGCGGACGGCTGCACGCGGGCCTGACCGCGGCCGGGCTCGGCCGGCACGGGCTGCCCCTGCTGGCCGCGGCGAGCTCCGCCCTGAACTGCGGCCTGGGCGTCCTGATCGCGCTCCTGGGCTTCCTCTTCCTCCGCGGCGAGCTGCCCGGCCCGCACCTCGGCGGTGCCGCCGAGGCGCTGGGCGCGGACCGGGAACTCCCGTTCGCGGGCGCGGTGACCCTGCTGGCCTCACTGCCGCTGGCCGCGGCTGTCTCGGCCGCGGTCGTGCTGCGGCCACGGCGCTCCGGTGGGGACGAGGCGGCCGTCCGCGAGGGCGGGGCGCCGTCCGGACTGCCGTGGGGGACCGCGCTCGTGGCGATCGGCCTCGCCGTGCAGATCTCCTCGGCCGGGGACGCCGGCGCCCCGGGGCCCGACGGCGCTCTCCCGCTGCCCGGCGGTCTCGGCCATGCCGCTCCGGCCGTCGTCGGCGGCTGGCTGCTGACGGCCACGGGCATGGTGCTGGCCATGCCGGGCCTCGTCCACCTGTGCGGACGGCTGCTGGCGGCGTACCGGCCGGGTGCCCTGCGACTCCTCGCGGGCCGCGCCCTCCAGGAGGAGGCGACGCTCGTGGGCCGTCCGCTGGGCGCGCTGTGCGCGGTCGCCGCCACCGCGCTCGCCGGCAGCGATCGGTTCGGCGCCGTGGCGCACCCCGTCGGACCGCTCACCGTGCTGGGCGCCGTCCTCGTCGTCCTGTCGGCGGTCGCGACCGCCCTCACCGCGACCGTGGACGCCAAGCGCGCCCGCCGTCCGGCCACCGCCGCCCTCAGCCGGCTCGGCACGCCCGCCGCGCTGCTGCGCAACGCGGCCGCCGTGCGCGCCCTCGCGGTCCTCGGCGTCGTGCTCCCGCTGACCCTGCTCATCGCCCACCTGGGCACACTGCCACTGCCGTAGCGCCGTGCGGAGCCCCGCGGCGGCGGCCCCCGCCGCGGGCGCTAGGGTGGCGGGCGTGCTGTCGCCGAACGATCCGAACGATCACGAGATAGAGACCCTCGATGAGTTCGACCGCGTCGCCGCGTCGGGCTCGCTGCGCGGACACCGCGTCCAGTCGGTCGACCTGACGACCCGTACGCCCGCCCTGATGTCCGCCGACACGACCGAGGCCGTGTTCCTGGGCTGCCCGATGGAGCCGGAGGCGGCCGCCCACGTCCGCGCCGGCGGCGCCATGGTCTTCCCGCCCGTCCCGGACCTGCCCTTCGATCCGTACCGGGGCTCCCTCTACGGCCCCGACGCGCTGTACGAGGGCCTTGAGGCCGGCGGCTACGAGGCGACGCCGGACGCCCGCGGCTACCAGTGGTTCCTGCGCACCCGGGGCAGCGGCGACATCTACGCTTCGATGCTCCGCAGCATCCACGACGACGCCGTCTCCGACGCCTTCGACGAACTCGTCGCGGACGCCCGCGTCGTGGGCGTCATGGGCGGTCACGCCATGGAGCGCGGCACGGAGGCGTACGCGGGCGCCGCCCGCCTCGGCCGGGCGCTGGCCCGCGAGGGCCTGAGCGTGGCCACGGGCGGCGGGCCCGGCGCCATGGAGGCGGCCAACCTCGGCGCCTACGCAGCGCCCTTCGGCGACGCGATGCTCGTCGAGGCCCTGGAGACGGTGGCCAAGGTCCCCTCCTTCCGCCCGTCCGTCACGGACTGGGCGCGCACCGCCTTCGACGTGCGCGACCGCTGGCCCGGCGGCGGCGCCTCCATCGGCGTGCCGACGTGGTTCTACGGCCACGAGCCGCCGAACGCCTTCGCCGCGCACATCGCCAAGTACTTCGCCAACGCCACCCGCGAGGACGGCCTGCTGGCCCGCTGCACCGCCGGGGTCGTCTTCCTGCCGGGCGCCGCGGGCACCGTCCAGGAGATCTTCGACAACACCACGCCGAACTACTACGAGTCCAACGGCGCCCCCCGCCCCATGGTGCTGGTCGACCGGGACCACTGGACCCGGCGCCTGCCGGCGTGGCCCCTTCTCCAGGCGCTGGCGGAAGGCCGCTCCATGGAGCAGCGCATCGCGCTCGTCGACTCCGTCGAGGACGCCCCGGAGGCCCTGGCACGCCTGACGCGAGGTCAGGGCCGGTAGCGCCCGCGGGCCTGGAGCCGGCGTCCCGCCGCCCACAGGACGAGTCCGGCCCGAGCGCGAAACCTGGCCCCCTCCGGCGTCTCGTCGGTCTCCTGGACGCGGTCGCCGAAGACGATGGCGGTACGGCGGCGTGCCGGACGACGCCGCCGCCGATGACGGATCCTGCCGGACGCCTCCGCGAAGGGCCGGCCGTGGGCGTCGCGCGTGGAGTAGGCCCTCACCGCCGTGACCACGGCGGGCACCGGGCGCGCGGGCGGAGCCGTCTCGGAGGTGCCCACGGTCTCCAGGCCGCGCCGGTACGGGACGGCCGGTACGAACACCCCGCCGGGCAGGAGCAGCAGCGCCAAAGCCACCGCCACCGAGATATCGCGTCGTGCGCGCTCCATGAGCTCGCCCCCCGGGGGGAGTGCCACCCCCGGGCCGCGGAAGGTCGCGCGGCGGCGGATGGCGGCCGGAGCCCCCTACCCGCCCAGGACCACGACCTCGTCCGCCGTGAAGGAGACGCCGACCGTGTCGCCCTCGGCGGGGGCGTCGCGCAGGGCGCAGCCGGCCTCCAGCGGGGGGCCTTCCTCGGGGCGCAGGAGGAGGGTGACCTGGTCGCCGCGGAAGGTACGCGCGAGCACGTCGCAGCGCAGCCCGTCGGCGGCCGGGACGAGCCGTACGCCGGCGGGCCGGACGAGCAGCCGCCCGGCGCCCTGCGGGGAGCCCGGGGGGACGGGGACCTTGCCCCAGGCGGTGTCGGCGGCGTCGCCGGTGACGGTGGCGGCCACCACGTTGTCGAAGCCGAGGAAGCGGGCGACGAACTCGGAGGCGGGCCGCTGCCACACCTCCAGCGGGGTGCCGGCCTGCTCGATCCGGCCGTCGCGCATGACGACGACGCGGTCGGCCAGCGCGAAGGCCTCGCTCTGGTCGTGCGTGACGGCCAGCACCGTGGTGCCCAGCCGCTGGAAGAGCCCGCGCAACTCGACCACCAGGCGCTCTCGCAGGCCCCGGTCGAGCTGGCCGAGCGGCTCGTCGAGCATGAGCAGCCGCGGCCCGGGTGCCAGGGCCCGGGCCAGGGCGACGCGCTGCTGCTCGCCGCCGGACAGGGACGCGACGGCGCGCCGCTGCGCGCCGGGCAGACCCACGAGTTCCAGCAACTCCTGGACCGTGCGCTCCCGTTCGGCGCGTCCCGCGCCGCGCATGCGCAGACCGAAGTCGACGTTCCCGGCGACGTCGCGCTGCGGGAAGAGCTGGTGGTCCTGGAACATCAGGCCCACGCCACGCCGGTGCGCGGGAACCCCCGTTTGGTCGCGGCCGGCCAGCAGGACGCGCCCGGCGTCCAGCGGCTGCAGCCCGGCGACGACCCGCAGCAGCGTGGACTTCCCGCTGCCGCTGGGCCCGAGCACGCACACCGTCTCGTGCTCGGCGACCTCCAGGCCGACGGCGTCCAGGGCGGTGTGCCCGCCGAAGCGCACGGTGGCGCCGTCCAGTCGCAGCAGGGTCATCAGAACTCCCCTGACCTGTCGATGCGGATACGTTCCAGCGCCAGCAGCGCCCCCGCGCACACCAGCATCAGCACGGTGCTGAGCGCCATCGCCTGGCCGTAGTTGAGCTCTCCGGCCCGCCCGAGGAAGCGGGCGACCGCGACCGGGAGGGTGGGGTTGTCGGGACGGGCGATGAAGACGGTGGCGCCGAACTCGCCCAGGGACACGGCGAAGGCGAAGCCGGCCGCCACCAGCAGCGCCCGCCGCACCAGCGGAAGGTCGACCTCGCGCCACACCCGCAGCGGGGAGGCGCCGAGCACCGCCGCCGCCTCGCGCAGCCGGTCGTCCACGGCACGCAGCACCGGCAGCATGGTGCGCACCACGAAGGGCACGCCGACCAGCGCCTGCGCGAGCGGCACGAGGATCCACGAGGAGCGCAGGTCCAGCGGCGGCTCGTCGAGGGTGATGAGGAAGCCGAAGCCGATGGTCACCGCCGAGGTCCCGAGCGGCAGCATGAGCAGGGCGTCGAAGCCCCGCACGAGGCGCCCGGCCCGCCGGGTGAGGGCGGCCGCGGCCAGCCCGCCGACGACCAGGGCGATCGCGGTGGCGGCGGCCGCGTACTGCAGCGAGTTCCAGACCGCGGCGACGGGCGCCACCAGGAAGGTCCCGCCGCTGCCGGCCACCGAGCCCAGCGCCCGGTAGTAGCCGAGGCCGTAGCCGTCCGGCCCGTGCAGCGAGCGCTCGGCCAGCACACCCAGCGGCAGCAGGATCAGCAGCGCTGCCACGCCGAGCGCGCCCGTGAGCAGCCCCCACTCACCGGCACCGCGCGGCCGGCGCGCGGTGCGGGCCGGGTCCACCAGCCGCAGCGCGCTCTCCCTGCGCCGTACGGTCCCGGCGTGCACGGCGAGGATCGCCGCGACGGCGGCGAACTGGACGATCGTCAGCACGGCCGCCGTCGGCAGGTCCAGCAACTGCGCGGTCTCGCGGTAGATCTCCACCTCCAGGGTGGAGAAGGTGGGACCGCCGAGGATCTGGATCACGCCGAAGGAGGTGAAGGTGAAGAGGAAGACCATCAGCGCGGCCGCGGCGACAGCGGGGGCGAGGGCGGGCAGCGTCACCCTGCGCCAGGCCGCGAGGCGTCCCGCGCCGAGGACCCGCGCGGCCTCCTCCTGCCGGGGGTCCAGCTGTGCCCACAGCCCGCCCACGGTCCGTACGACCACGGCGTAGTTGAAGAAGACGTGCGCGAGGAGGATCGCCCAGACCGTGGTGTCCAGGCGCACGCCCCACAGTTCGTCGAGCAGCCCGCCGCGCCCCAGCAGCGCGAGGAAGGCCGAGCCGACGACCACTGTCGGCAGCACGAAGGGCACGGTCACCACCGCGCGCAGCACCTGCTTGCCGGGGAAGTCGAAGCGGGCGAAGACGTACGCGCCGGGCAGCGCGATCGCCAGGGTGAGCGCGGTGGAGGCGGCCGCCTGCCAGCAGGTGAACCACAACATGTGCGCGATGTCGGGCTCGCCCAGCACCTCCGCGAACCGGCCGAACCGCCACCGTCCGCCCTCGCGGAGCCCGCGGGCGACGATGGCGGCGACCGGGTAGCCGAAGAACAGCCCGAAGAACGCGACCGGCACGGCCATCAGGCCCAGCCGTACGGCGAGCGGCCGGACGGCCTCCGACCCGGTGCGCGTCCCCTCGGCGGTCTTCGTTACTTCAGCACGAGCGAGGACCACGACTTGACCCACTGCTCCCGGTTCCCGGCGATCTTCTCCGGCGCGACGGTGGCCGGTTCGCTGATGACCGGCGCGTACTTGGTGAAGACCTCGGGCAGCTTCGCGTCGCTGCGGGCGGGGTTGACGAACATGTTGAGCGGCATGTCCTCCTGGAAGGCGCGGCTCAGCAGGAAGTCGACGAGCGCCCTGCCGCCCTCGGTGTTCTTCGCGCCCTTCAGCAGGCCGGCGAACTCCACCTGCCGGAAGCAGGTGCCGGTCGCGACACCGGTCGGCCCCTGCTCGGGCTGCGTCTTCAGACCGAGCACCTCGGCGGGCGGGCTGGAGGCGTACGAGACGACCAGCGGCTTGTCGCCCTTGCCGCCGCCGGCGCCGGAGAAGGTGTCGTAGTACGCCTGCTCCCAGCCGTCGACGACCTGGACGCCGTTGGCCTTGAGCTTCTTCCAGTAGTCCTCCCAGCCCCCGTCGCCGTACGTCGCGGTGGTGGCGAGGAGGAAGGCGAGACCCGGGGAGGAGGTGGCGGCGTTCTCGGTGACCAGCAGGTCCTTGTACTCGGGCTTGACGAGGTCGTCGAAGCTCTCCGGCACGGGGAGCTTGTGCTCGGTGAAGTACTTCCGGTCGTAGTTGACGCAGACGTCGCCGAAGTCGATCGGGGTGACGCGGTGCTCCGCGGCGTCCAACTGCAGCGCGGCGGGCACCTTGTCGAGGCCCTTGGCCTCGTACGGCTCGAACAGGTCGTTGTCCAGGGCCCGGGACAGCAGGGTGTTGTCGACGCCGAAGAAGACGTCGCCCTGCGGGTTGCCCTTGGACAGCACGGCCTGGTTGACCGCGGCACCGGCGTCGCCGCCACGCAGCACCTTGACGGTGTAGCCGGTCTGCTCGGTGAACGCCTTCAGCACGTCCTTCGACGCGGCGAAGGAGTCGTGGCTGACGAGGGTGACGGTCTTGGAGGCGGTGCCGCCCTTCCCCTTGGCGGTGTCCCCGCCGTCGCTGCCGCAGGCGGCGAGCGCGGTCGCGCCGAGCGCGACGACGAGGACGGTGCCGGCCGCACGCCGACGGATGGTGCTCATGTGGTGACTCCCTACGCCGGTATGACCCGGATCAGGTCCGAGGGTCTGCGGCCGTGCCGCACTCTCAGCGCTTTCCGCGCTCCCCTGTCGGATGTTCTTTTGTGTGCTGTGCGTGGCGTCGCGGCAGACGGCCGCAAACGACCGTCACCCTAGCAAGCGCGGATCAGCGCTCGGAAGCCGCCAGCTGCCCGCAGGCGCCGTCGATCTCCTGCCCCCGGGTGTCCCGGACGGTCACCGGCACGCCGTGCGCCTCCAGCGCCGCGACGAACGCCCGCTCGTCCTCGGGCCGCGAGGCCGTCCACTTCGAGCCGGGGGTCGGGTTCAGCGGGATCAGGTTGACGTGCACGCGGCGGCGCTTGAGCAGCCGGCCCAGCAGGTCCGCCCGCCACGCCTGGTCGTTGATGTCCCGGATCAGCGCGTACTCGATCGAGACCCGGCGCCCGGACACGTCCGCGTAGTGCCACGCGGCGTCCAGCACCTCGCGCACCTTCCAGCGGGTGTTCACCGGCACCAGGGTGTCGCGCAGCTCGTCGTCGGGCGCGTGCAGCGACACCGCGAGCCGGCACTTGAAGCCCTCGTCGGCGAAGCGCAGCATCGCCGGGACCAGGCCCACCGTCGACACGGTGATGCCCCGCTGGGACAGCCCCAGCCCGTCCGGCTCCGGATCGGTCAGCCGGCGGATGGCGCCGACGACACGCTTGTAGTTCGCGAGCGGCTCGCCCATGCCCATGAACACGATGTTCGACAGCCGCGCCGAACCGCCCGGGATCTCCCCGTCCCGCAGCGAGCGCATGCCCGCCACGATCTGGTGCACGATCTCCCCGGTCGACAGGTTCCGGTCCAGCCCGGCCTGGCCGGTGGCGCAGAACGGGCAGTTCATGCCGCAGCCCGCCTGCGAGCTGATGCACATCGTCACCCGGTCCGGGTAGCGCATCAGCACCGACTCGACCAGGGTGCCGTCGAACAGTCGCCACAGCGTCTTGCGCGTGGTGTCGTTGTCCGTGCTGCTGTGCCGCACCACCGACATCAGGTCCGGCAGCAGCCCCTCCGCCAGCTTCCCCCGCGCCGCCGCCGGGATGTCCGTCCACGCGGCGGGGTCATCGGCGTAGCGCGCGAAGTAGTGCTGCGACAGCTGCTTGGCGCGGAACGGCTTCTCCCCCAGCTCCGCGACCGCCTCCCGGCGCTCCTCGGGCGAAAGATCGGCAAGGTGCCGCGGCGGCTTCTTGACTCCGCGCGGCGCGACGAATGTGAGTTCTCCGGGTGCAGGCATGGTTCATCCAGTGTCGCAGATCGTTTGGGGCCGCCCAGGTCAGATGGGTGAGGCTCCCGTCACCCTCAGGTGTCCCCTGTCAACGCTGGTCAACCTTTCACGGCCCACAGACGGCCCAGGATCCAGGCCATCCGCCGCGCGGCGCCTTCTGATCCGTTGCTCGCTAGGCGTGTCACCTGGACGCCGCGCCGCTACGGGTGAGCGGTCGGGACGTTGCCCGAAAAAACGTGCGTGAGTCGGGGACAACCCTGCCCCTGACTCACGAGTCACACAGGCGTCTGACTTTGCACGTGGTCCGCCTTGGTCCGAAAGGGGCCCTTACTCTGTGATGACTCGTACCCGGCTGTCCACGCTGGCCGCGACGGCCGCGCTCGCCACCACCGGCGGCCTGATCACCGCCGCCCCCGCCTCCGCGGCGGTCACCTGCACCTCTCCCGTCTGGAGGGCGCAGTACTTCGGCAACTCCACCTTCAGCGGCACGCCGAAGCTCACCGCCTGCGACACCGTCATCAGCGAGAACTACGGGTACGGCGACCCGGCCGGCGTCACGCTGCCCAAGGACAACTTCTCCGTCCGTTGGTCCCTCAACCGTGACTTCGGCTCCGGCGGCCCCTTCCGGCTCTCCGCCGCCACGCAGGACGGCATGCGCGTCTACGTCGACGGTGTGCGGAAGATCGACCTGTGGAAGAACGTCTCCACCACCGCCCGCAAGACCGTCGACCTGACCATCCCGGCCGGCAAGCACACGATCCGCGTGGACTACGTCGCATGGACCGGCGTCGCCAACGCCGCCTTCACGTACGCCCCGCGCACCGAGGCCGCCGTCGACACGGTCAAGCCGCTCGCCCCGACCGGCCTCACCGCCGCGTACGACTGGACGACGGCCAAGACCACCCTGCGCTGGACCGCCAACAAGGAGATGGACCTCGCCGGGTACCGCGTGTACCGCCGGCTGAGCGCCACCAGCTGGGCCAAGGTCAGCGGGACGTCCCTGCTGACCACCCGGTCCTTCGTCGACGCCCCGCCCGCCACCGGCCAGACCTTCCTGTACGAGGTCCGCGCCGTCGACAAGGCCGGCCGCGAGTCCATCGGCAGCCCGGACGTGACGGCGTCGACCGTAGACCGCACCGGGCCGGCCGCCCCCACAGGGCTCACGGTCGCCACCGGCGACGGGTGGTGGGACACCCTGAACTGGCAGGGAGTCGCCGACACGGTGAAGTACGAGGTGTACGCCTCGTCCGCGGCTGCCGGACCGTTCGAGCTGCGCGGCACGACGACCACGACGTCGTACCGGACCAGCGGCGCCGTGAACACGAACACGTACTACCAGGTCCGGGCCCTCGACGCAGCCGGCAACCCGGGGGCGTACGCGACGGTCACCAGCGACGGCGTCGACCGGATGCCACCGAAGTCCCCGACCGGCGTCACCGCCGGCGCCCGTCCCGGCTACACCAACGTGCACTGGAGCCAGCCCGACGGTTTCTTCGAGGACTGGGACAACGGCGGGCACTACCGCGTGTACCGCTCGCCCGGCAAGACGTTCGACCCGACCGCGCGCACCCAGGTGACCTGCGTCGCGGAGGAGAGCCACGAGGCGAGCAACGGCGGCAACTGCTACGACGTGGACATGCCCGCGAACACGTACGTGACGTACGCCGTCACGGCGGTGGACCCGTACGGCAACGAGTCGGCGTACTCCGCGCCGGTCGTCGTCCGCACCGGCGACACCGTGGCGCCCGGCCCAGTCACCGGCGTGAAGGTCACCCCGCGCAACGACGGCATGCTGGTGAGCTGGGCCGCCTCGCCCGAGGACGACATCGACGAGTACGTGGTGTGGAAGGGCGTCCGGCAGGCCGACGGCACGGTCAAGTGGCTCGGCCCCGACACCTGCTCGGAGGGCACGAGCAACTGGCTCGCGATCCTCTGCGGCAACCTGCCGGACGGCGAGACGCACGTGTACGCGGTGATGGCCAAGGACCACTGGGGCAACACGCTGCACCCGAGCGACCCGAAGGTCACCGTGGTCGAGGCCACCGAGCTCGATGTCCGGCCGTCCGTGACCGTCACCCGGGACTGGAGCCTCGGCAGTCTGGGCCACAACCGGACGGCCACTCGTCCGTCCGTCGACTGGCAGTGCACCGACACGGCCCGCTGCGCCACGGTCACCGGCTACCGCGTGAGCCGGTGGAACCCGGCGACCAAGGCGTACGAGCCCCAGCACGACGGACTGCTCCCGGCGGACGCCCGGACGTGGGAGGATGCCACGGCGACGAAGGGGAACACGTACTTCTACACGCTGGAGGCCGTGACGGCCGACGGTGCCGTGGTGGGGACGTACCCCTGGTACACCGTCTTCCAGGACCGCGTCTGAGGGACCTGGGGGCCTGTCGTCCGGATCTTGCCGGGCTCATCCGGACGACAGGCCCTAGCTAGCCGGATCGGTCAGCGACGGCCATACCGGCCGCCCCGAGGCCGCAAGGCCCCGGAGGGACGCTACCGGACGGGGGCGGTTGCTGGGGTTGCGGTACGGAGCTGCTGTACAGCGACCGGGCAGGAAGCCTGTCCCGCCGGCTCTTCATTGACCGAGAGCAATCGCACCTTCCGGCCTGTCTGTGGCACGCTGCGCCGTCACCAGATAGCCCGCGAAGCTAACGTCCGACCTGGCCTTCGCCCACCCGTCCGCCTCCTTGGCAGGAACCAGCACGGTCGTGCCGGGAACGGGGTAGTTCACCTTGTCCGTAGCGCCCGGGGGCACCCCGTAACGGCAGTGCACCTCGGCAATCGACAGCACCTCCACCGAGGTAGGTGCATGCCCGTCCCCCTGGCCGTGGTGCTCCTCGCGAAAGTCGATCTCATCCGCACGTTCGCTGCCAACGACGTCGGCGTAATCCTCCGGATCGACCTCCAGCAGCGTCCAGGAGACAACATCCCCTGGCGCGAAGCTCTGTCCGCAGCCCTGGATCTGCCAGTGATCGATCCAAATCGTCAACGTCATGCCGCCATTGTCCGCCGAGGGACCTGAGCTCATCAGGGGCCTCGCGCATGATCTACGACACCCGCTTTAGGAGCGAGGTGGGGCAATCGTAGGCCTGACCTGCGGGTCCCTACCTTGGGCGGAGTCCAGCTGCACGTCCCCCTGCACACCCCGACTCCCCGTGGTTCCCCGCCTGTTCTGGCACGGATGTGGCACGACCGCTTTTCGTCTCGAAGCAATGCAGCCGCACCACTTGCCTCCCCCCGGACCTTCCGCTGGGGGACCCAGCTCGACGTCCGCCCGGTCAAGGCGTTCGGGGACGGCTCGGACATCACCGAGCAGGCCGTCGCCTCCTACGTCGCCAAGTACGTCACCAAAGCAGCAGAGAACACCGGCACCCTCGACCGCCGCATCGGCGAACTCGCCGAACTCGACCGCCACCACGTGCCCGACCACACCCGCCGCCTCATCCAAGCCTGCCGCGAGCTCGACAACCTCTACCCCGACCGGCGCCTGTGGGCCTGGGCACACATGCTCGGCTTCCGCGGCCACTTCTCCACCAAATCCCGCGCCTACTCCACCACCCTCGGCGCCCTCCGCCAGGAACGCGCCGACTACCGCGCCGCCCAAGAACGCGACGTCCTCGGCCTGGAGCCCATCGAGCCCGACACCGTCCTGGTCCTGGCCGACTGGCAATACGCCGGCCACGGCCACACCCCCGGCGAATCCGTCCTCGCAGCATCCATCGCCCGGGACCTCCAGCTCAACCGCGAAACCGCCCGCGAAGCCCTGCACGACCAACTGGCCCTGGAAGGAGCCGCAGCATACGGCACACCCGCTTCCTGAGCGGTACCTGACCCCGGCCGATGTCGCCGAACTGCTCGGCGTTCCAGTCGAGACGCTGTACCAGTGGCGGCGCAAGCGCACCGGTCCGCCGGCCTTCCGTATCGGTCGGCACCTTCGGTACGACCCCGCCCGGCTCCGCCAGTGGATCGACGGTCTCACCGAGGTGGCTGCCTGATGGCCGGACACATCCAAGATCGCTGGCATAAGACCGAGCCGGGGCCTGATGGCAAGCCCATGAGGGTCAAGTCCGCCCGCTATGGCAATGGACTGCGGTATCGGGCCCGGTACGTCGGCCCGGACGGTACGGAGAAGAGCAAGTCCTTTCCGGACCGGCAGAAGCGCCGGGCGGAAGAGTGGCTTGCCGAGACCGCCGCCGATATGTCCAGAGGCCACTATGTCGATCCCAAGGCGGCCCGGCTCACGTTCCAGCAGTACGCGGAACGCTGGGTTGCCGCCCAAACGACGGATCCCACCACCCGCATCGCGGTTGAGACTCGCCTGCGCCTGCACGCCTTCCCTCGGATCGGTGCCCGCCCGTTGGGTTCCTTCCGGCCGCTCCACATTCGTGATTTCGTGCGCGACCTGGAGCACGACTTCATGGCGGGAACGTACGCCCGCACCATCTACGCCAACGTGCGGGCGGTGCTGTCGGCCGCCGTCGTCGATGACGGTCACCTGGCGCGCAACCCGTGCGGGGCCGCCTCTGTGCGCCCGCCGGCCGTCTCCGCCAACCGGGTCGTGCCGTGGCTCCCCTCACAGGTGCGGGCGGTCCGAGAAGCCCTCCCTGAGCGCTACCGGGCGATGGTCGATGTGGGGAGCGGCTGTGGTCTCCGGCAGGGCGAGATCGTGGGCCTGGCCGATGGCGCTGTCTCCTTCGTGACCGACACACTGCGGGTCACGACCCAGGTCAAGCTGATCCGGGGGGTAGCAGTCTTCGCTCCGCCCAAGGGCAACAAGGAACGGGATGTGCCGCTCCCGTCGTCTGTCGCCTCTGCCCTGCGGCAGCACATGGCGAGCTACGCTCCCGTGAGCATCAAGTTGCCGTGGATGAGGCCGGACGGGCCGCTGGCGGAACGGCAGCTGCTCTTCAGCAACACGGCCGGCGGAATCGTCTGGCGCAGCAACTTCAACGTCCAGGAGTGGAAACCCGCCCTGGCAGCCGCGGGCCTCATCCCCACGCCCGACCCGGGTGAGCCTTACGCCTCCGCCCGGCACCACGGTATGCACGCCCTGCGCCACTTCTACGCCTCGGTTCTCCTGGACGCCGGGGAAAGCGTGAAGGCTGTCAGTGAGTGCCTGGGCCACTCCGACCCCGCGATGACGCTGCGCGTGTACGCACACTTGATGCCGAGCAGTAGCGAGCGTGCCCGCCGGGCCCTGGACGGCGTCTTCGGCACGGCCGGAAGCCTGACGGCCCAGAGACGGCCCAACGGGCATTAGACGGCCCCCTACTGGCGGGAAATCCGCTGGTGGGGGGCTTCTTCATGTCCCGCGAACACGAGTTCTCCGGGTGCAGGCATGGTTCATCCGGTGTCGCAGCGCGGCATCTATCCGCCGCTCCGGCTGCGGTGCCACTTGAGCGCGGTCGCAAAAAGAGCCGGGCCGAGCATGAGGTAGGAGATGTGAACCGTCGGCCGCATGACGTTCCAGGAAATGAGCGCGAACTGCGCCCAGAAGATCAGCCAAAGCCACCACGGCATCACGCCCGGCACCTTCTTCTTCGCCATGGCCCCCCTTCCGCGATGGCGGAGACGGTATCGCAGCGTGAAACGGCACACCAGACTCCGTGATCACCGGCCCGTAGCATCGGCGCGCGGGGAACCGCCCCGGCTTGCACGCTGTCGGGTGCGCGCGACCTGGACCGGCTACGTCAGCTTCGGCCTGTCGGCCCGTCTGCCCACCCACCTCCACTCGACGACCGAGGAACGCGGCCGGGCGTGCTGTTCAGTCGCCTGAGTGGCCCCAGAAGTAGATCTCCTGAGGGACGCCCTCGTCGTCGTGCAGCACAGCGCACCGTCCGACCCACCGCGACCGGGGGAAGACGTCGAAATCCTTGACGTGTGCACGCGTCAGCTTGCCGGTGTCGAGCAATGCGCGCGCCTCCTCGGCCGTCACAGGTTCCACGGTGTTGTAGCCCGGGGTCTCGTCAGGCCCCACGACCCGGAAGATGTCCAGGATCGAGTGCGTGCCGGCCTCCTGGACCAGCTCGTCGGCCCACAGTTCCTCCAGCGACCGCGGGCGAGGCTCCCGCTCCGCCTTCGGTCGCCAGTCGGCGCCGTTGACCCAGTAGTAGTCCCCTGCCTCGAACACCTCGCGCCGCAGCTGTTGGAGCGCCGCGTTCAGGTCTTCCTGGTACGGCACGTAGTAGTCCCACTCCGAAGCCCCCACCCGTCCCCAGCCCCTTCCCTTTTCCCTTGGACCGCGGAAGCTAGCAGCCGGCTCCGACATTCAGGCTCAGGTGGGAACGCGGGCGGTAGCGTCTGCGTCATGTCCGATGCTCTCGACGTGGCGGTGGCGCTGCGAGGCGGGGTGACCAGCCGTTCCCAGGCCTGGGACTTCGTTCGCCGGTTCGCCGACGAGTGGACGGCCCACCCGTTGTGCCCCGAGGACGGCTGCACCGCCGCCGAACTGGACGCCGCCGAGACCGAATTGGGATTCGACCTTCCCGCCGTTCTACGGGAGGGCTACGCGCTGCTCGGCCACCGCGACGACCTGACCAGGCAGCAGGATCCGCTGGTCCCGCCGATGGGCCTCCATGTGGACGGCGGCTTCGGCGGCGTCCTCGTCTTCCGCGTCGAGAACCAGGACTGCGCGTCATGGGGCATCCCACTGGACCGGGTCGAGCAGGACGATCCCCCCGTGGTGGTGGAGTCGCACGAGGGGTGGGTCCCGTTCCTGGACCGCATGTCCGTGGCCTGGGTGGAGCTGGTGCTGAGCGAGTCGCTGCTCGGGGCAGGAAGCCTTTACGACGCCTGCGAGTTGCCGGACGCGCTCCTGCCGAACCTCGCGGCGCGCTACACACGAGTCGACCTGCCCGACCACCGGATGTGGGCCGGCAGGGAGGACTCACCCCTGCGCTGGTACGCGGCCCCGGGCCGCCTGCTGCGCCGCGACGGGGTGCTCGACCGGTGCTGGCTCCACGCGCGTGGACGCACGGCCGCGGATCTCGAGCGGATCCGCGACGACCTGCCGACCCGATGGGTCGCCTGACCGCTGGTTCCGTGATCGTGCCGTCTGCGGCCCCGGCCGCCCCGTTCGCGGCAGCTCAGTGCTTGAAGACGTCGACCCCGCCGGGCTCGGCCTCCAGGGACCGGCGGTCGAAGACCAGCATGCCGAGGAAGAACAGCCCGCCGACGACGAGCAGGCCCACCACGATCACCAGGGGCACCAGCGCCTCCCGCGGTGTCACCAGGGCGATGAGCGCGACGACCGTCCACGCCAGGGCGGCGAGGGCGACGGGCAGCTCGAGGCGTCCCAGGTCGAAGGCGCCCTTGCGGCGGCCCAGGCGTCGGCGTACCGCCAGGTAGAGGACGATCGTCGAGCCGTAGATGAGCGCCGGGAGGATCGTCGACGCCGTGATGAGCTCCAGCAGTGCGGCGCCGGGGAGCGCCACCATCAGGACGACCCCCATCGCGAGGATGAGCACGGTGGCCGGGATCGGGGTGTGCGTGCGCGGGTTGACCCGTCGCATGATCC
Organism: Streptomyces sp. NBC_00510; assembly: GCA_036013505.1. NCBI lineage: Bacteria > Bacillati > Actinomycetota > Actinomycetes > Kitasatosporales > Streptomycetaceae > Streptomyces > Streptomyces sp. NBC_00510. The sequence continues at coordinate 3,468,443 of CP107851.1, forward strand.
GGTGCGCGGGGAAGCGCCCGTCGCGCGACATCGCGAAGATGATCCGCGAGCACGCCACCATCACCACCATCCCCGCGCCGAAGAAGGCGAAGGTGATCGCGACCAGCAGCGTCCGTTCCGTCACCGAGCCGAGCTGGTCCCGCATGATCGTGGCGACCGGGGAGCCGTCGCGGCTGATCCGCGGGACGTCCTCGATGGCCACGGTGAGCGTGATCAGGAAGAGCATGCCCAGCAGCCCCGCGGCCACGACCGAACCGACGATCGCTCGGGGGACGCTCCGGTAGGGGTCCTTGGCCTCCTCTGCGAGGTTCGCCGCGGAGTCGAAGCCGACGAGCGTGGCCAGGCCCATGATCATCGCGATCATGAGCCCGCCGCCGACGGTGAAGTAGTGCGGGGCGCCCTCGGTGATGCCGCGCGAGGTGAGGTTGCCGACCGCGCCGTTCCCCGTGACCGCCGCGGTGATGACGAGCGCGACCGCCATCACCACGACGAGTGCCAGCTCCAGCCCGACCGCAGCGCTGTTGACCAGGCTGACGAGGCGGGTGGAGGCCACCGCGAGCACGGCCTGGACGAGCAGCACCACGAGCGTGATGACGCGGGCCGTGTCCTCGTCCGGCCTCATGCCGGCGAGCGGCATGAAGGCCTGGCTCGCGAGGGCGTTGTCGATGGCGACCACGGCGATCGCCAGGTAGCAGAACGTCAGCCAGCCGAATCCCCACCCCACCTTCGGGTTCGCCAGCCGTGAGGCCCACTGGTACGAGGAGCCGCTGAGGGCGATGCGTCCCGCGAGCTGAGCCACCACCAGGGCCACCAGGGACTGCCCGACCGCGACGAGGATCCACAGCCAGATGCCGACGGGGCCCGCGTTCTGCAGCACGTCGTCGTAGGTGGAGAAGATGCCGACGGCCACGGAGATGAACGCGAACGAGATCGCGAAGACCTGGAAGGAGCCGAGGGTACGTTTCAGTTCCTGCCGGTATCCCCCCTCCTCGACCGACCTCTCGCCGGCCGACTCGTCCGTCGGGGCTTCCGCCACCTCAGCCACCTCGTCCTCGCTCGGGATCCTCCGGGCCGCGCCCGTTTTCCATATGTATGTCATAAATGCTTCCCGGCCTGCACCTTGAGGCTCCCCGGGCCGTCCGCACCCAGCGAACGTTGGCCAGCGCTGCACGGCTCACGGAGGGTCAGGGTCTGTCCACGCGCGGGGCGTCGATCGGGTGAGCCCGGCCCGGCGGCCGGGAACGGGCTGCGCCACTGGGATGACCTTGGCGCCGGACGCCGGTGGGCGCGGGTACGGATCTCGTCGACAGGGGCCCGAGCCGTGCCGGAAGGCCCTCCGGTTCGGTGCCGGCCAGAGATCGACGAGGAGTGTCTCCATGCGTCCTGCAGACAGGACCCCTCCGCCCTCCAGGCGGTCCCTTCGACGGTTCGGACGGCTCGTCGGCACGGTGGTGCCGGCGGCCCTGATCGCCACCGCGATATCCGCGGCCTCCCTGACGACGGCTCAAGCCGCCGACACGGACGACGCGGCCACGCCTGGGGCGCCGGCGTCGAGCTTCCCGTGGCCCGACCCGTACGACGACTACCCGTACCCCGACGGAGATCTCGACCCCGGTCCCGATCCCGGACTCGGCCTTCTCCTCGGCGTCGGGTCCCTCCTAGGCCTCGGTCGCGGACCCCTCCTCGACACCACCGGCAACGGCCCGGACTTCGACCCGGCCGGTCCCCTCCTCGGCCCCGGCCGTGGGCCCTTCCTGGCCCCCTACCCCGGCCCCGGCAGGCTCTCGGGGTGTGACATCGACTCCACCGGCGTGGACAACACGACCGACCGCGACTTCTCCGTGGCCGTGATCCGCGGCCGGACGTTCGTCGGCCAGCGCGACACCGTCCCGGTGGGCGGCACCTACACCTGGCAGGACCTCAGCTGGCTCCCCGGGTACCCCGGCACCGGGGTGTGCGGCGCGAGCGTGACCACCTCCTCGGTATCGGAGCTGTCGGTCAAGGTCATCACCTTCCGCGGCGACGTGGCGGAGAGCCGCTGCACCATCACCGGTGCCCTGCCGGTCTGCAGTGCCTGGAGCCCGCTGCTGGGCACCTTCCAGCCGCCCCCGGTCGCCATCCCCTGACCGGCCCGGGTCGACGGTCCGTCGCAGTGTGCGCCCGCCGAACGACGGGCACCGGCGTGGCCGGTCGTACGAGGGGCCGTCAGCCCCGGGTGGGTCCCGCCTGTGAGGCGGAGGACGGGAACCGGCCGCGCACCTGACGGGCCAGGCGGCCGTCACGCCCGGCCATGGGTAGGAACCACGTCGATGTGGCCCGAACCGGAACGGAATTCCCTCCGGTCCGGCTCGGGCCCGATGTCGACGAGGAGTCTCCCCATGAGTCCTGCAGACAGGACCGCTCCGCCCTCCGGGCGGCACTCGCGGTGGTACGGACGGCTCACCGGCATGGTCGTGTCCGCGGCCCTCGCCGCCACCGCGGTGTCGGCCGCCGCCCTCTTCCCGGCCCAGGCCGCGGGCAAGGACCGGGAGCGCGCGGCCGATCCGGCCGCGATACGTGAGTGGAACGCCATCGCCACGGACGTCATCGGCACCAGCCTGGGCCCGACCCGGCCCTCGGGGCAGGCCGTCGTCTGGCACGGGTTCGTCTCGGTCGCCGTCTACAACGCCGTGGTCGGCATCGAGGGCCGCTACGCACCCTACAAGTGGCACGCCCGCGGGCCCGCCGGCGCGTCGCCGGAGGCGGCGGCCGTGACCGCCGCACACCACGTCCTGCTCTCCGACTTCCCCGCGTCCCGCACGCTGCTCGACACCGCGTACGCCGATTCCCTCGCCAGGATCCCCGACGGCAACGCCAAACGGCAGGGCGTGGCCTTCGGGGCGCGAGCCGCCGACCGTGCCATCCAACTACGGCAAGGCGACGGCCGGTTCGCGACGGTGGAGTTCACCACCCCTCCGGCGCCGGGCGTCTGGCGGCCAACGCCGCCCGGGAACCTCCCGTTCATCGACACCTGGCTCGCCCGGCTGCGCCCGCTGCTGCTCGCCTCACCGTCCCAGTTCCGGCCCGGGCCGCCGCCCGCCCTGACCTCGGCCCGCTACGCCCGGGACGTGAACGAGGTGAGGACCATGGGCGCGCGGACGGGCTCGCCCCGGACCGCGCTGCAGACCGAGACCGCCCTGTTCTTCGGGGGCAACCTGGCCGTGCAGCTCCAGGCCGCGTTCCGCGACCACAGCGCCCGCCACCGCCTGGACATCGCCGACACGGCCCGGCTGTTCGCCGCGGCGAACTCCGCCGCGACCGACGCCGTCATCACCGCGTGGGACGCCAAGCTCCACTACGGATCCTGGCGGCCGATCACGGCCGTCCAACTGGCCGGCACCGACGGCAACCCGGCGACCGAGCCGGATCCGCAGTGGCAGCCGCTGCTCGTCACGCCACCGCACCCCGACCACATCAGCGGGCACGCCGCGGTCGCCGGCGCCGTGGCCCAGACCCTGACGGGGCTCTTCGGCACGACCCGCATCGACCTCACCTTCCCGTCCGACGCCACGGGCACCACACGGCACTACGACGACGCCGTGCAGTTCAACCAGGACATGATCGACGCCCGTGTGTGGGCCGGCATCCACACCCGGACGGCGGACACCGAAGGCTGCCTCGCGGGAGCCCGCGTCGGCCTCTGGGCCCTCACGCACTACTTCCGGCCCCTCCGCCCGGCGCACCCCCACGCCTCCCGGCCGATCCCGCGCACGTGCCCGCAGCCTGAGGCGAGCTGACCCGCCCTCACCGTCGCGTGCCCTCCCGCCCGGCACCCGGGGAGGGCACGCGGTCGCGAGAGCGCCGGGCCGGCCCGGTCAGTCCCACCAGAAGCTCCACATGCGCGCACGCGCCGACGGCCTCCCTTCCGGAGCGACGGCACGTACACAGTGTGCGCGCCGGGTGTGACACTGCCGTTGCCGGAACTGTGGATTCCGCCACAACCCGGGCGACCCTCCTGCTCCGAGCGGTTCCGGGCGCCGGACCGGCTCGGGCGGATGCCGCGCGGTGACTTGACTGTCCGTCACGCAGGGCCACGCGGGACGCGGGACGCGGTCCTGGACCTCACGGGGTGCGCTCCGATTCCGGGTGGCAGATCTCGCACGGCGCGACGTCCGGCATGCCGAGGGCGACCTCGAACTCCTGCCGGTTCAGCCGCCCGCCCCCGGGCACGCGGCAGTCGTCGCGATGGAGGACGCCCCGGCCCGCACCGCCGCGCGGATCGGGCACGCTCTGCAGCCGCCAGGCGGAGACGCGACCGCGCTTCCCGCCCCGAGTTCGCGGAACGGCGTCATCTCCGGCCTCCGCCCCGGCCACGACCAGGGAACCGGATTCCGCCTCCTGGATCTTGGCGTCGACTGCGGCGATCTGCATCTGCAGATAGAGGCGTATCACCCGCAGGCGCTGCGGATCCGGAGGAAGCTCGTACACACGTTCGAGTGTAAGCGGCGGACCGACCGCCGACCAGCGTCACGGGCCGCCGCACCCTGCGACCGCCGTCACGACGAGCGGCGACGGCGCAGGTCAGGGAGGGGTGTCGGCCGTGGACCGCTCAGCGGCAGGCCGCCACACGCACGGCCGGCTTCCCGGCCCGGCCGGGCTGCGCCAGGATGGGCCGGTGAACACGATCATCAGCGCCGCGGAGCTCGCCACCACCCTGCGCGACGGTACCGCCCCCGTGCTCCTGGACGTCCGCTACGAACGCGGAGGCCCGTCCGGGCTCGCGACGCACGAGGCGGGCCACATCGCGGGCGCGGTGTACGTCGACCTGGAGGCGGAAATCGTCGGACCGGCGGGCCCGGCCGGCCGGCATCCACTGCCGGACGCCGGGGTGTTCGCGGCCGCGATGCGGCGGGCCGGGGTGGGCAGGGGCAGCCGGGTCGTCGTCCACGACGGCGGCCAGGGCTGGGCCGCGGCACGGGCCTGGTGGACGCTGCGCTGGGCGGGCCACGACGACGTACGCGTGCTGGACGGCGGACTGCCCGCCTGGACGGCCGCCGGCGGCGGACTGACCACACGGGCCACCGCACCGGAGCCCGGCGACTTCGAGGCCGTACCGGGCGCGCTGCCGGTGCTGAGCGCCGACGACGCTGCGGCACTGGCCCGTACGGGGGTGCTGCTGGACGCGCGGGCGGCCGAGCGCTACCGGGGCGAGGTCGAGCCGCTGGATCCGGTGGGCGGTCACATCCCGGGGGCCGTGTCGGCTCCGACGTCCGGGAACGTCACCGCCGACGGCACCTTCCGTCCCGCCCGCGAACTGGCCGCCCGTTTCGCCGCCCTGGGGGTCACGGCGGACGGCGGCAGGGTCGGCGTGTACTGCGGTTCGGGGGTCTCGGCCGCGCAGCAGGTGCTGGCCCTGGCCGTCGCGGGGATCGACGCCGCGCTGTACGTCGGCTCGTGGAGCGAGTGGAGCGCCGACCCCGCCCGGCCCGTGGCGCCGGGGCCGCAGCCGGGCTGAGCTGCTGACGGCCGGCTGCCCGGGGATCAGCCCGAGCCGACGAAGACGACCAGCAGCAGCCACACCACGGGGGCGGTCGGCAGCAGCGAGTCGAGGCGGTCCATGATGCCGCCGTGGCCGGGCAGCAGCTTGCCCATGTCCTTGATGCCGAGGTCCCGCTTGATCATGGACTCGCCGAGGTCACCGAGGGTCGCGCTGGCGGCCACCGCGAGGCCCAGCAGCAGACCCTGCCACCACCGGCCGTCGTCGATCAGGAACTGCATGGACAGGGCGCCCGCCGCCATCGCGAAGGTGATCGCGCCGACCAGGCCCTCACGGGTCTTGCCGGGGCTGATGCGGGGAGCGAGCTTGTGCGTGCCGAAGCGCCAACCGACGGCGTAGGCACCGGTGTCGCTGATCACCGTGAGCAGCAGGAAGACGAAGACCCGCCACGGGCCGTCGCCCGCAGCGAGCATCATCACCACGAACGTGGCCAGGAACGGCACGTAGAAGGCGGCGAACACGCCCGCCGTGACGTCGCGGAGGTAGTTCTCCGGAGGCTCCGTCATGCGCCACACCAGTACGGCGAGCGCGGTGAGCGCCATCGCCACCCACGCGCCCTCGGCACCGCGCACGTAGCCCGCGACGACCATGGCGGCGCCGCCGACGGCGAGCGGCACCAGGGGAGCCCGGATCTCCTTGCGTTCGGCCAGGCGCGAGGTGAGCTCCCACAGGCCCACCACGACCGCCGCGGCGACGACGCCCACGAAGACGGCCTTGACGATGAAGAGCGAGGCGATGATGACGACCCCGAGGCCGACACCCACCCCTATCGCGGCGCGCAGGTTGCGCCCCGCGCTCTTCTTCGCCCGGCCGCCGTTCCCACCCGCTGCCGAGGGCTGCGGCACGGAACGGTCGGGCCGGGCGGAGTGCCGCTCCGGTTCGGGGGCGTCGTCGCGGAACAAGGGGCCGCCCATCCGGGTGGCCCCTTCATCCTCGCCTCCCCAGGAACCGGCATGTGGCGAGGGCCCCCAAGAAGAGTCGTTCACGGAGTTTCGCCTCGCGTTTTCGTCCGGTCCGGGTCGGTCGGATGGGTGGTCGGGTGGATGGGTCGCTCAGCCGCGGGCCTGCCGAGCCGAGGATCCGGTCCGGCGGTGTGCCGGATCAGACCTCCAGCAGCTCGGCTTCCTTGTGCTTGAGCAGCTCGTCGACCTGCGCCACGTACTTGTGGGTCGTGTCGTCGAGCTCCTTCTCCGCGCGGCGCACCTCGTCCTCGCCCGTCTCGCCGTCCTTGACGAGCTTGTCGAGGGTCTCCTTGGCCTTGCGGCGCACGCTGCGGATCGAGATCCGCGCGTCCTCCGCCTTGCCGCGGGCGACCTTGATGTACTCCTTGCGCCGCTCCTCGGTGAGCTGCGGGAAGACCACCCGGATGATACGGCCGTCGTTGGTCGGGTTGACACCCAGGTCCGAGTCCCGGATCGCCTGCTCGATGTTGCGCAGCGCCGAGTTGTCGAACGGGGTGATCACGGCCATCCGTGCCTCGGGCACCGCGAAGGAGGCGAGCTGGTTGATCGGGGTCGGGGCGCCGTAGTAGTCCGCCACGATCTTGTTGAACATCGCCGGGTGGGCGCGGCCGGTGCGGATCGCGGCGAAGTCCTCCTTGGCGACGACGACGGCCTTCTCCATCTTCTCCTCGGCTTCGAGGAGGGTCTCTTCAATCACCATGTGCTCCTGGTATTCAGAAGGCAGAGCCTCGGCCCTTGCGCGCGTCTTTCCTGCACGGTGTCCGACCGGCAGCGTCTTGTCCATCCCCGTTCCGGGCGGATCGCAGGCCGGGTTGCGGCCGGCGCCGTCCGTCAGCGGGCACCCGTGTCGTTGACGAGCGTGCCGATCTTCTCACCCTTCACGGCCCGCGCGATGTTGCCCTCCGCGAGCAGCTCGAAGACGAGGATCGGGAGCTTGTTGTCCTGGCACAGCGTGATCGCCGTCAGGTCCGCGACGCGCAGGTCGCGGGCGATGACGTCGGCGTACTCCAGGGCGTCGAACATCACCGCGTCGGGGTTCGAGCGGGGGTCGGCGTCGTAGACCCCGTCGACCCCGTTCTTGCCCATCAGCAGCGCCTCGGCGTGGATCTCCAGGGCGCGCTGCGCGGCGGTGGTGTCGGTGGAGAAGTACGGCATGCCCATACCGGCGCCGAAGATCACCACACGGCCCTTCTCCAGGTGGCGCACGGCGCGCAACGGGATGTAGGGCTCTGCGACCTGGCCCATCGTGATCGCCGTCTGCACCCGCGACTGGATGCCCTCCTTCTCCAGGAAGTCCTGGAGGGCGAGGCAGTTCATGACCGTGCCGAGCATGCCCATGTAGTCGGAGCGGGCACGGTCCATGCCGCGCTGCTGGAGCTGGGCACCGCGGAAGAAGTTGCCCCCGCCGATGACCACGGCGATCTCGTATCCGTCGCGGACGACGGCGGCGATCTCACGGGCCATCGTGTGCACGACGTCGGGGTCGACTCCGAGTCCCCCTCCGCCGGCGAAGGCCTCGCCGGAGAGCTTGAGCAGGTACCGGCCCTTGTGCGTGCTGCCGGTGGCGGTGGGTGCCTTGTCGGCGTCCTGTTCCATGGAGATCTCCTCGTACACGTACGAAGAAGGCCATTGCCGAGGGTCCGTGATGGTTCCCTGTGGGCAATGGCCTCCTCGTCACAACTGCGGCCCGCCGGTGAGCGGCCGGCTGCGTACGACCCTAGCGGGGCCGTCGGTCAATCGCTTGCGCGGTGGTCGCTCAGACGCCGACGCGGAAGCGGGCGAAGCGCTTCAGCGAGACGCCGGCCTCGTCCAGGACCTTCTGGACGGTCTTCTTGTTGTCCTTGGCGAAGGCCTGCTCGAGAACGACGTTCTCCTTGAAGAAGCCGTTGACGCGACCCTCGACGATCTTCGTCAGGGCGGCCTCGGGCTTGCCCTCCTCGCGGGCGGTGGCCTCGGCGACACGACGCTCGTTCTCGACGGTCTCGGCCGGCACCTCCTCGCGGGACAGGAAGGTGGGGGCGAAGGCGGCGATGTGCTGCGCGACGTCCTTGGCGACCTGGGCGTCGGCCTTGTCCAGCTCGACCAGGACACCGACCTGCGGGGGCAGGTCCGGGCTGGTGCGGTGCAGGTAGGAGGCGACGTAGCCGTCGGTGAACTGGGCGAAGCGGTCCAGGACGATCTTCTCGCCGAGGGTGGCGTTGGCCTCGTCGACGAAGGCCTGGACGGTCTGGCCGTCCTTGATCTCGGAGGCGAGCAGCGCCTCCAGGTCGGCCGGCTTGCTGGCGGCGACGTGGGCCGCGAGGGCGTCGGCGGCGGCGATGAACTTGTCGCCCTTGGCGACGAAGTCGGTCTCGCACTTGAGCTCGACGAGGACACCCTCGCTGTTGTCACCGGCGATCAGGGACACGACGGCGCCGTTGGAGGCGGAGCGGCCCTCGCGCTTGGTGACGCCCTTCTGGCCCTTGACGCGGAGGATCTCGACGGCCTTGTCCAGGTCGCCCTCGGCCTCCTCGAGCGCCTTCTTGCAGTCCATCATGCCCGCGGCGGTCAGCTCGCGGAGCTTCTTGACGTCGGCGGCGGTGAAGTTCGCCATGGTCTGTCAGTCTCTTCTCGGAAGTCGGTGGATCCGGTGAGCGGTGGTTCTACGGACGAACGGCGGGGGCCGGAGCCCCCGCCGTCCTCACACGCATCGGAAGGCGGGCTGAGGCTCAGGCCTGCTCGGCGTCGGCGGCGGGCGCCTCGGCGGTCTCGGCGGCCGGAGCAGCCTCGGCGGCGGTCTCCTCGGCGGTCTCGGCCGGAGCGGCCTCCGCGGCGGGCGCCTCAGCGGACTCGGCGGCCGGAGCAGCCTCGGCGGCGGTCTCATCGGCCTTCGCCTTGTCGCCCTCGAGCAGCTCGCGCTCCCAGGCGGCCAGCGGCTCGCCCTCGGCCTTGTCACCGGCGGTGGCGGCACCGGAGCGGGCGATGAGGCCCTCGGCGACGGCATCGGCGATCACACGGGTCAGCAGGGTGACGGAGCGGATCGCGTCGTCGTTGCCCGGGATCTTGTAGTCGACCTCGTCGGGGTCGCAGTTGGTGTCGAGGATCGCGACGACCGGGATGCGGAGCTTGCGCGCCTCACCGACGGCGATGTGCTCCTTCTTGGTGTCCACGATCCAGACGGCGCTCGGCACCTTCTGCATCTCGCGGATGCCGCCCAGGGTCTTCTCCAGCTTCTCCTTCTCACGGGAGAGGACCAGGAGCTCCTTCTTGGTGAGGCCGGAGGCGGCCACGTCCTCGAAGTCGATCTCCTCGAGCTCCTTCAGGCGCTGCAGGCGCTTGTAGACGGTCGAGAAGTTGGTGAGCATGCCGCCCAGCCAGCGCTGGTTCACGTAGGGCATGCCGACGCGGGTCGCCTGCTCGGCGATGGCCTCCTGGGCCTGCTTCTTCGTACCGACGAAGAGGATGGTGCCGCCGTGTGCGACGGTCTCCTTGACGAACTCGTAGGCGCGGTCGATGTACGACAGCGACTGGAGCAGGTCGATGATGTAGATGCCGTTGCGCTCGGTGAAGATGAAGCGCTTCATCTTCGGGTTCCAGCGGCGGGTCTGGTGCCCGAAGTGGACGCCGCTCTCCAGCAGCTCCCGCATCGTGACGACGGCCATGGCCGTACTCCTAGGGGTACTCGGTTTTCGCGGTCGCCGGACGGCGGCCGCGCCTGACGCCCCGAACGCGCCGTGCCACGAGGGACCGAGGAGCGCGTCCACCGCTCGCTGTAGGGCGGTGGCGGGGCGTGCGAAGTCGACCCGGTGACCCGGATCGCCATGGAAAGTGTACGGGACCGCCGGAGCGGCGGGCGACATCGTGCCTGGGGGCGGGGGCCGTACGGGGTTGTCCACAGGCCGCTTCCATGATCAACCGGCGACGGCGGAACACGTCACCGTTGGACCATGAGGACATACGCGGTGGTGGTGTTGGCGGTACTGACGTGGCTCGGGCTCGTGCACCCGGTGGGGGCCGCTGCCCGGACGCCGGTCGTCCCGGGAGGCGAGGACGCGGACCGGGCCTGGCCTGTGGATCCGTCCGGCGGGGGCCGGCGACCGGTCGTGGAGCGGGGGTTCGATCCGCCGGCGGTGCCGTGGGCGGCGGGGCACCGTGGGGTGGACCTGCGCGCGGGGCCCGGCGCACCGGTGCGCGCGGCGGCGCCCGGCAGGGTGTCGTACACCGGTCAGGTGGCGGGGCGCGGGGTCGTGGCGATCGAGCTCACCGGCGGGCTGCGCATCACGTACCAGCCGGTGCGGGCCTCGGTCGCGGTGGGCGACGAGGTCGGAGCGGGGCAGGAGGTGGGGGTGCTCACGGAAGGCCCGTGGCATTGCCCCGGCGGCTGCCTGCACTGGGGGCTGCTGCGCGGGGAGGTCTACCTCGACCCGCTGTCGCTGCTGCCGGACGGGCTGCTGCGCGGCGGGCCGTCACGACTCCTGCCGGTCTTCGGGGTGCCCTTGCCGGAAGGGGTGGCCGGAACGACGGCCGGAGCGATCGAGGCGGTCGGGAAGGTCCCGCCGGTCAGCCCAGGACGCCGCGCAGCGCCATGGTGACGGCCGCGTCGGCGATGGCGTCCGGCTCCTCGGCGGCACCGAGCTCGATCCGGCGGACCGCGGAGTCGACGATGCCCTGGAGCAGCATCGCGGTGAGCCTCGGCTCATGGTGGCCGAGCGCGGCGAGCGCCTCGACGACCATGGCGACCAGGCCGCCGTGGGCGGCGCGGATCTTCTCACGGGCGCCCGAGTCGAGTTCGCCCGCGGAGATCGCGACCACGGCCCGGTGCCGGCGGTCACCGACGAGCGTGAGCTGGCTGCGGACGTACGCCTCGATCTTGGCTTCGGCGGTGGGGGCGGCCTCCATGGCCGCCTCGACCTCGGCCGCCCAGACGGGGAAGTCGACGGCGCACAGCTCCTCGACGACTGCGGCCCGGGAGCGGAAGTACTCGTAGACGGAGGACCGGGCGAGCCCGGTGCGCTCCGCGAGGGCGGGGAAGGTCAGGGCCTCCGTCCCGCCTTCGGAGAGCAGACTGCGCGCGGCGTCCAGCAGGGCGTCGCGCTGCATCGACCGGTGCTCGGCCACCGAGGCCGCTCGAATCTTGGGCACCTCACCACTGTACGGAAGCGGCGCGGCCGTCGGGCGCACCCGTCGGCAAAGCGGCGTCAACGGCCGACGTCGGCCAGTTTCGCGCGCAATTGCAGTACGGACTTGGTGTGGATCTGGCTGACCCTGCTCTCGGTGACCCCGAGCACCTGGCCGATCTCCGCGAGGGTGAGCCCCTCGTAGTAGTAGAGGGTGACCACGGTCTTCTCGCGCTCGGGCAGCGTGTTGACGGCGCGGGCCAGCAGGCGGCGCAGCTCACGGTCCTCGGCGACCTCGACGGGGTTGTCGGCGCCGGTGTCCTCCAGGGTGTCGACCAGGGTGAGCCGGTCACCGCCGTCGGTGCCCGCGTGGAGCAGTTCCTCCAGGGCGACGACGTTGGCCAGGGAGAGCTGGCTGAAGACGCCGTGCAGCTCCTCCAGGGCGATGCCCATCTCGGCGGCGACCTCGGACTCGCTCGGGGTCCGCCGCAGGGAGGCCTCGAGGGTGGCGTAGGCGCGCTCCACGGCGCGGGCCTTCTGGCGCACCGAGCGCGGGATCCAGTCCAGGGCGCGCAGCTCGTCGATCATGGCCCCGCGGATCCTGGTGATCGCGTAGGTCTCGAACTTGATCGCACGCTCGGGGTCGAACTTCTCGATGGCGTCGATGAGCCCGAAGACCCCGGAGGAGACGAAGTCCGCCTGTTCCACGTTGGCGGGCAGGCCGACGCTCACCCGTCCCGCGACGTACTTCACCAGGGGTGAGTAGTGCAGGATCAGCTGCTCGCGCAGGCGTGCGTCCCCCGTGGACTTGTAGGTCCGCCACAGCGCGTCGAGCGAGGTGGGGGCGGGCGGCCGGGGGTTTCCGGTGACGGCGGTCGCCGCCGTGCTGCCTTCGTGCCCGGGAGTGTGCCGGTGCATGCGTCGATCTGAGCCGTTCTGCGTGACCTGAGGGACGGGCGGGACTCGAACCCCCTTGAGCGTAGCGTGACCATACCGTCGCTCAGGGCGACGTTCGGGCGTCCCCATAACCTCGCCATCCAGGGGGTCCCAGGTCAAGAACCGTCCTGTCACCTGATGGTGTGTTCACCGGGAGAGCGTGTCGGCTTGGCGACCCCCCTCCGTCGTGGGAGCCGTGGGAGCCGCCTCGCGGCCTTGCGGCAACTTCCAGCGCGGGCCGTCCCGTTCGACGAAACCGAGGGCGTGCAGCTCATGGAGCCTGGCGAGGGTGTCGTCGGGGGTGCTCGCGGCGGCGACCGCGAGCTCCGCTACGCCGGCCCCGCCCCGGGCCGGCAGGGCCTCCAGGACCCGGGCGGCTGCGGGCGGGAGCAGATCCCGCGGCAGGACCGGCCCGCGGCGCTCGGGGGCGAGGTCCTCGCCGATGCGGCCGACGAGTTCGATGACGTCGGCGGCGCCGGTGACCAGGACCCCGTCCGCGCGCAGCAGCTCGTGGACCCCCTGGGACAGCGCCGAGGTGCAGGGTCCCGGCACGCCCATGACGAAACGGCCCAGCTTGCGGGCCCGGCGGGCGGTGATCAGGGAGCCGCTGCGGTACTGGGCCTCGATGACGACGGTGCCCCGGGTGAGCGCGGCGATCACACGGTTGCGGAGCACGAAGCGGCTGCGGGTGGGATGCGATCCGGGTGGCAATTCACCGATGAGCAGCCCCTGTTCGGCGATGCGTCCGATCAACTCGGCATGACCCGGCGGATACGGCACGTCCACTCCGGAGGCGACGACCCCCACGGTCGCCCCCGTCGCGGACAGCGCTCCCCGGTGCGCGGCGCCGTCGACGCCGTAGGCGGCCCCGGAGACGGTGACCCAGCCGGCCTCCGCCAGGTCGGCGCCGAGGGACGCCGCCATGTGGGAGCCGTAGTCGGTGCAGGCACGGGCACCCACGACGGCGACCGACCGCAGCGCCCACATCCGCAGCGAGGCGCCGCCGCGCACCCACAGTCCGTACGGGCGCTCGCCGCCCAGGTCGTCGAGCTGCCGCGGCCAGTCCGGGTCACCGGGGCACAGGAAACGGGCCCCCATGGCCCGGGCCGCCGCCAGATCCCGCTCCGGCCGGGTCCGGCGGGCCCGCAGGGCGTATCCGGCCGCCCGCTGCTCGCCCGCCCCGGGCAGCTCCTCACCGGCGGTGAGGGCCCGTACGGTCTCGACGGGGCCGAGCTCCCGCAGCCAGGCGCCGACGAGGCCGTCGCCGGGATCGGCGATCCGCGTCACGGCGGCGCGGGCCAGACGCTCCTCGGGCGTCGGTGGCGGCTCCTCCTCCAGGTCCGGCCCGGCGTCCCCGTCCATGCCGGGCGGCATCTGCGTCATCGCGCGGCCCCCGTCGCCGCCGCCATGCCGCGGCGCACACCGGTGCGCAGCTCCAGGGCGCGCTCCATGTCGACGCCATCGGGACGGTCACGGCCCGCGAGGTCGGCGACCGTCCAGGCCACGCGCAGGACCCGGTCGAGTCCGCGCGCGGTGAGGAGCCCGCGCTCCATGTCCCGCTCCGCGGAGCGCAGCGCCCCGGGCGCCATCGCCCAGCGGGTGCGCAACTCATGGCCGGGGACCTCGCTGTTGAGCCGCCACGGCGTGTCCGCGTACCGGGCGGCGGCGCGCTCGCGGGCCTCCCGCACCCGCGTGGCGACCACCGCGGTGGACTCCGCGGAGCCGGCGCCCCCGATCAGCTCGGAGCGGCTGACGGCTTCCACCTCGACCCGCAGGTCGACCCTGTCCAGGAGGGGCCCGGAGAGCCGCCCCTGGTAACGGCGGATCATGCTCGGCGTGCAGTCGCACATACCGCCGGGTGAGCCGTACCGCCCGCAGGGGCAGGGGTTGGCGGCGAGGACGAGCAGGAACCGCGCGGGAAGGCGGACGACTCCGGCCGCCCTGGCGATCACCACGTGGCCGGACTCCAGGGGCTGGCGCAGCGCGTCCAGGGCCTGACCAGTGAATTCGGGTGCTTCGTCCAGAAAAAGCACACCTTTGTGGGAGAGCGAGACGGCACCCGGCCGCGGCAGCCCGTTTCCGCCGCCGACCAGCGACTGCATGGTCGCCGAGTGGTGCGGCGCGCAGTACGGCGGCTGGTCCACCATGTGCCGGCCCGGCGGCAGCATCCCGGCGACCGAGTGCACGGCGGTGACCTCCACCGCCTCCTGCCGGGTGAGCGGCGGCAGCAGCCCGGGCAGCCGCTCGGCCAGCATTGTCTTGCCCGCGCCCGGCGGCCCCTTCAGGTAGATGTGGTGACCGCCGGCGGCGGCGACCTCCAGGGCCGTCCTGGCGGTGCCCTGTCCCGCGACCTCGGCCAGATCCGGGGTGCCGGTGTCGGCGAGCCCCGTGCCGTGGCCGGCGCCCGGCAGGGTCAGGCCGGCCAGCATCGGGTCGGGCCTCCCGTCGGTGGGCTCCTCGTCCTCCTCCGGGGCGAGCTCGTCGTTGAGAAGTGCGATCAGCTGCCGCAGGCTGCGGACCCCGAGCACGGAGACCCCCGGTACGAGCGAGGCCTCGGCGACCGTGCGCTCGGGCACCACGACGTGGCGGTATCCGGCGTCGGCGGCGGCGAGGACCGCGGGCAGCACCCCGCGGACCGGGCGGACCCGGCCGTCGAGGCCGAGCTCGCCGATCATCATCAGGTCGGCGATGTCGCGCGGGGCGACGCGGTCGTTCGCGGCGAGGACGGCGCACGCGACCGCCAGGTCGAAGCCGCTGCCGCCCTTGGGGACGGAGGCCGGGCTGAGGCCGACCGTGAGCTTCTTCTGCGGCCAGGTCTCGCCACTGTTCACGATGGCGGCGCGGACCCGGTCGCGGCTCTCGCTCAGGCTCTTGTCCGGCAGCCCCACCAGCGTGAACGCGGCCACTCCCGCCTCCAGGTCCGCCTGGACCTCGACGACGACGCCCTCCACACCCAGCAGCGCCACCGAACACGTCCGGGCGAAGCCCATCACTCCACCCCCCGCACGTGCTCGACGCGGGCGGCGCCCCGGGGCGGCAGCACCACACCGACCACGTCGATCCGCACCCCGCCCGGGGGCGGTCCGCCGTGGTCGGCGAGCCAACATTCGGCGAGCAGCCGCAGCCGCTCCGCCTTGCGCGGGGTGACGGCTGCCATCGGGTGCTCACCGCAGGACTCCGCGCGCGACTTCACCTCGCACACCACGAGCGCGTCGCCGTCCGCCGCCACGATGTCGATCTCGCCGTGCCGTTCGCGGTGCCTGCACCGCCAGTTCCGCTCCAGCACGGTCATCCCGGCCTCGGTCAGAGACCGTGCCGCCAGTTCCTCGCCGTAGCGTCCGAAAGCTCCTCGGGCATTCATCGGTACCACCTCCGTCACTCACTGTGAGGGAGGTGGCGCCCGAGAGATGATCTTGATCGGGGCCTGTGGACAACCCGCCGGCCCCGGCCGGCTCAGCCGTTGAAGCCGGAGTCGTCCGAGGGTAGGTCGAGGTCGGCCTTGTTCAGCTCCTCGATGTTCACGTCCTTGAACGTCAGCACGCGCACCTGCTTCACGAAGCGCGCCGGCCGGTACATGTCCCACACCCACGCGTCGGCCATGGAGACCTCGAAGAACACCTCGCCCTGGACCGAGTGCACCTGCATCTCGTAGTCGTTGGTGAGGTAGAAACGACGCTCCGTCTCGATCACGTACTTGAACAGGCCGACGACATCCCGGTACTCCCTGTAGAGCTTCAGCTCCATCTCGGTCTCGTACTTCTCGAGGTCCTCGGCGCTCATGGCATGTTCCCCTTCAGCCGTACGTCCCCCCATTGTGCGTCAGTCACGCTCCGTCCCCAGGTGAATCGGGGACAATGGGGGACCTTCGTCGAGCAATGCGCGCAGCAGCTCGGCGAGCCTGGTCGGGTACACCGTCTCATGCGAGGCCAGCAGTTCCTCACAGGTCCACCATCGCAGGCCGTCGACGCTGCGCTGCTCCAGCTCGGTCAGACCGGCCGTGTGCACCCGGACGTCGTCGGTGCGGGCCAGGTAGTACCACTCGTCCTGCTCCCAGCGCCGGCCGTCGAAGTCGAAGGCGCACGAGCGCTCCCACAGCACCGGCCCGAGCAGGGCCGTGGTGATCCCGGTCTCCTCCGCCAGCTCGCGGCGCGCCGCGACGTCCAGGCTCTCGCCCTCCTCGACGCCGCCGCCCGGCGTGAACCACCAGGTGACGGACGGGTCGTCCGGCTCGTACCCGTGGAGCAGCAGGATCCGGTCGGAGGGGTCCAGGAGGACGAGCCGGGCCGCGCGCCGTCGCATCGTTATCGCGCCGCCCTCCGCCGCCGGGCCCGGTCCGCGACCGGACCGTAGGCCGCACCAGCGAAGATCAGGACCACTCCGGCCGCGAGCGCCACGCCCACCGTGCGCAAAGGGCCTGGGCCGGAGGGCCCGTCGCCCGGCAGGGCGGCGAACGCGCCGGTCCGGGCGACCATGCCCGCGCGGCCGAGCGGCCAGACCACGCCGTCGACCCGCGCGGACACCGTGCTGCGCGGCACGGAGCCGTTGTCGGCGTCGCCGAGGCGGAAGCGGGAGTCCTCGGACGTCGCCCGGTTGTCGCCCATCATGAACAGGTTGCCCCGGGGCACGGTGGCCGAGAAGGAGGTCGGCGACGCCGGTCCCTCGGGGTCGAGCCGGAACGGCTCGTCGACCGGCTTGCCGTCGACCGTGAGCCGCCCCTGCTTGTCGCAGCAGGCCACCTTGTCACCGCCGACCGCCACGACCCGCTTCACCATGGGGACGTCGCCCCACAGCGGGTCGGTGAAGACCACGATGTCCCCGCGTCGCACCTCGGAGCCGTCGATCCGCTGGGCGAGGATCTTGTCGCCCGCGTCGACGGTCGGGGTCATGGATCCGGTGGGGACGGTGTACGGCCGGTAGACCAGCGCCCCCCAGACGAAACCCCCCAGGAAGAGCACGCAGCCGAGGGCGACGGCCAGACCGGAGACTATCCGTCCGGTCCGCCCGCCGCCCTGTTCGCCTGCTCGCCCCGTCGCCGTCCGCGTGCCCGTGCGTGTGCTCGTGCTCATGCGTCCGCACCCTACCCGGCGGTACGGACCGGGGGCAGCCCTCTCACCCGGCCCGGTTGATCAGACGGCGCCGCCGCCACAGCACCAGCGGGGCCGCACCGGCCAGTCCGCCCGCGGCCGGCAGACCCGCTGCCGCCGCGTTGATGCCGGGCTGGTCGAAGGTGCTGGGCACGGGGAGGGTGGACCAGTTGCTGATCGGCCAGGCCACGACGACCGCGCGGCCGACGACCTCGTCCACGGAGACCGTGCCGTTGCCCGGCAGGTTCTGGTGGTAACGGGAGTCCAGGGAGTCCTGCCGGTGGTCGCCCATCACCCAGATGCGGCCGTCCGGAACCTTGATCGGGCCGAAGGGACGGTCACCGCAGGGGGTGTTCCCCGGGTAGATGTACGGCTCGTCCAGCGCCTTGCCGTTCACCTTGACCGGGCCGGTGCCCTTGCACTCCACCGTGTCCCCGCCGACCGCGATGACCCGCTTGATCAGGTCCTTCTCCTCCGCGGACGGCATGAGGCCGACGAAGCTCAGACCCTTCTGGATCGCGTTCGTCACCGGGTTGGTGTCCACCGGGACGGTCTCGCCGAGCCAGCCGCCCGGGTCGTGGAAGACGACGACCTCGCCGCGCTCGGGCTCGGAGCCGAACCAGGGCGTGAGCTTGTCGACCAGGACCCGGTCGCCGATCCTGAGGGTGTTCTCCATCGACGCCGAGGGGATGGAGAAGGCCTGCAGCAGGAAGGTCTTGATCAGCCAGGCCAGCGCGAGCGCGATGACGATCAGCAGCGGCAGTTCCTTCCAGAACGAACGTTGCTGCTGCTTCTTCCCCGCGTCGCCGTCACGGCCCTTCGTGTCACTCGCCTCTTCGGAGGTTTCCGCGCCCGCGTCCGGGCCTTTCTTTCCGAGCGGCGCCTCGCCATCGCCCGCCGAGCCGCCCGACGTGGGGTCCCGATCCTCCGGCTCTCCGCGTCCGGACCTTGCGCCGACCACCAGGTCCCCCACATCCACTCCTTACTCCGCTTACTCCGCTTGCTGCGCGCTGCCGCCCGCGCCATATGCGGCGCAAGCCCACCACCCCCATAACGAGCGGGAGTTCCGCAGGAGTCGGGAGCGGGGTCATTCCTTGCCGATTGTTGGATGTTGCCACTCCCGGGCCCGCCCTCGCGGCAGACGCGCCCGAACCCCCCGGCGCGGCGACGCCGGAGTACGTCGCCGGTTCCTTCAGCCCCGCCCAGTGCCCCATCGGCCAGGCCACGGCGAAGGCCCTGCCCACCACCAGGTTCTCCGGCACGGTGCCGTCGCCGGCGTCCTTGAGGTGGAAGCGGGAGTCCGCGGAGTTGGACCGGTGGTCACCCATCACGAAGAGCCGGTTCGGCGGGACCTTGACCGTGAACTTGATCTCCGACGGCGGATTGCCCGGATGGATGTAGGGCTCGTTCAGCGGGGTCCCGTTGACGGTGATCTTCCCCTGGGCGTCGCAGCACTTCACCGTGTCGCCGCCGACCGCGACCACCCGCTTGATCAGGTCCTGCTCGTCCGCGGACGGCAGCAGCCCGATGAAGGTGAAGAACTCCTTGACCTGCTTCACGACCACCGGGTCCTCGCCGGACTGGGCCTGCTCGCCCTCCAGCCAGTTGCCGGGGTCCTTGAAGACCACCACGTCGCCGCGCTGCGGCCGCGAGCCGAACCACGGCGTGAGCTTGTCGACGACGACGCGGTCGCCGATCCTGATCGTCTGCTCCATCGAGCCCGACGGGATGACAAAGGCCTGCAGCAGGAAGGTCTTGAGCACCAGCGCGATCAGCAGCGCGACCCCGATGAGCAGGGGTATCTCCCTGGCCGCGGAACGCCGCCGCCTGCGCTTGACCTTCCGCGCCAGCTTGCGCCGCTCGGCCCGGCCGCCGCCCCTGCGCGGGCCCGCGGGCTCCTCGCCCAGGTACTCGGCACGGCTCGGCTGGCCGGCGTTCGCCCGCCCGCGGTTACCCATGGGCGCCGTCCAGGGAGCGGCGGCGGCCCAGCGGCCAGAAGGTCGCCTCGGCCCGGCCGATCACCTTGTCCACCGGGACGGTGCCCCCTCCGGGGTCGCCCAGATGGTCACGGGAATCCCGGCTGTCGGCACGGTGGTCACCCATCACCCACAGCCTCCCCTTCGGAACCTCGATGTCGAACGCTACCCGGGACGGCGTGTCCCCGGGGTAAAGATAGGTCTCGTCCAGCGGGCGCCCGTTGACGGTGATCCTGCCCCGCTCGTCGCAGCAGGTCACCCGGTCCCCACCGACACCGATGACCCGCTTGACGTAGTCGGTCCCGCCGGAGTCCTGCACGAACGATCCCTCGCCGTCGAACACCACGACATCGCCTCTGGCGGGCACCTTGCCGAAACGGTACGCCAGTTTGTTGACCAGCACGCGGTCCCCGGCCCGCAGGGTGTTCTCCATCGACCCGCTGGGGATCTCGAAGGGCTGGGCCACGAAGACGTTGACCAGCGCGATCACGGCGGCGGCCGCCACGGCGAGCAGCGCATACCGCTGTGTACGTACGCCGAAGCGCGACCGCTCAACCCGCTGTTCGGCGGGATCGGCGCGGTCGCGCTCCGGGAGGTGCACCTCTGTGTCCATCAGGCGCAGAGCCTATAGGGCCCCGCATATGCCGGGCGGACTCAGTTGTCGCGCTTCTCCTTGATCTTCGCGGCCTTGCCGCGCAGCTCACGGAGGTAGTACAGCTTGGCGCGACGGACGTCACCGCGGGTCACGAGCTCGATCTTCTCGAAGATCGGGCTGTGCACCGGGAAGGTACGCTCGACGCCGACGCTGAAGGAGACCTTGCGGACCGTGAAGGTCTCACGGACGCCGGCGCCCTGGCGACGGATGACAACGCCCTTGAACTGCTGGATACGGGAGCGGTTGCCCTCGATCACGCGGACGTGGACGTTGACGGTGTCACCGGGACGGAAGGCCGGGACGTCGCTGCGCAGCGACGCGGCGTCGACGGAGTCGAGCAGGTGAGACATGTTCGTCTGCTTTCTTCGCCCATGCCACAGGTCATCGGCGGGAGTAGTGGTGGTGATCCGACTGCCTCCGCGTCGGACGGGCGTCATGTCCCCCTGTGGCAGGGGCGCACACCGGACGCAAGGCAGCAGCCGCCTATTCTTCCACGGACTCCGGGAGTCGCCCAAATCGGCCGTCCTCGCCCTGCACCCAGCCGAGGGCCGCGAGCATCGCGCGGTCCTTCTTGTCCAGGGCGGCCGGGTCGCAACGCTCGATCAGGTCGGGGCGGTTCTCCGTCGTACGGCGGAAGGCCTCGTCGCGGCGCCAGCGGGCGACCTTGCCGTGGTGGCCGCTGAGCAGCACCTCCGGCACTCCGCGGTCCCGCCAGACCGGGGGCTTGGTGAAGACCGGGCCCTCCAGCAGGTCGGCCATGGCACCGGGGGCGAAGGAGTCGTCGCGGTGCGACTCGGCGTTGCCCAGCACGCCCGGCAGCAGCCGGGCCACGGCCTCCACCATCACCAGCACCGGGGCCTCGCCGCCGGCCAGGACGTAGTCGCCGATGGAGACCTCGCGGACGTCCAGCCGCTCCCCGTACTCCTCGATGACCCGCCGGTCGATGCCCTCGTACCGGGCCGGGGTGAAGACCAGCCAGGGCTTCCCGGACAGCTCGACCGCGAGCTCCTGGGTGAAGGGGCGGCCGCTCGGGGCGGGGACCACCAGCACGGGATCGCCCTCCCCCGACTCCAGGACCGCGTCCAGGGCCTCGCCCCACGGCTCGGGCTTCATGACCATGCCCGGGCCACCGCCGTACGGGGTGTCGTCGACCGTGTTGTGCCGGTCGTGGGTCCACTGGCGCAGGTCGTGGACGCGCACGTCCAGCTGCCCGCGTGCGCGGGCCTTGCCGACCAGGGAGACGTTCAGCGGCTCCAGGTACTCGGGGAAGATCGTGACGACGTCGATGCGCATGGGCCTACTGCTCCGCCTCGGCCTCGTCCAGCAAGCCGGGCGGGGGCGTGATGACCGCGCGCTGCTGCTCCAGGTCGATCTCGGGGACGATCTCGGCGACGAAGGGCACCATGACCTCGCTGCCGTCCGGCCGTTCGACGACCAGCAGGTCGTGGTACGGCAGGTGCGAGATCTCCTTGATCCGGCCGACCTCGGTCCCGTCGGCGGTGACCACGTCGAGGTCGACCAGCTGGTGGTCGTAGTACTCCTCGGGGTCCTCCGGCGTCTCGTCCGGGTCGACGTCGGCGATCAGCAGGACGTTGCGCAGCGCCTCGGCACCGGTGCGGTCCTTCACGCCGGCGAAGCGCACCATCAGCCGGCCGCTGTGCACCCGGCCCGTCTCGATGGTGAGCGGGCCGGCCGACGCCGGGTCCGTGACGAGCACGGTGCCCGGGGCGAGCCGCAGTTCCGGCTCGTCGGTGCGCACCTCCACCGAGACCTCGCCCTTGATGCCATGGGCGCGACCGATGCGTCCCACTACCAGCTGCACTTGATCGCGCTCCTGTGCTCACGTGTCGGATACGGCCACGGGCCGGGGGCGGCCCAAGTGCCACCCCCGGCCCGTGCCGGTGCTGCGTACCTCAGCGGACGTGGTCCACGTCGACGAGGTCGACGCGGACACCTCGTCCGCCGATCGCGCCCACGACCGTGCGCAGGGCGCGGGCGGTGCGGCCGTTGCGGCCGATCACCTTGCCGAGGTCGTCGGGGTGCACCCGGACCTCCAGGACCTTCCCCCGACGCAGGGTGCGCTCGGCGACCTGCACGTCGTCGGGGTTGTCGACGATGCCCTTGACCAGGTGTTCGAGGGCCTCCTCGAGCACGATCAGGCCTCGGTCGACTCGGCCGCCTCGGCGGCCTCGTCCTTCTTGTCGGACTTCTTGGCCTTCTGGGTGATGGCCTCACCCTTGGACTCGTCACCGGCGTCCTTGGCGGCGGCCTCGAAGAGGGCGCGCTTGTCGGCCTTGGGCTCGGCGACCAGGAGCGGGGCCGGAGCCGGCTCGCCCTTGTACTTCTGCCAGTCGCCGGTCTTCTTCAGGATGGCGAGCACGGGCTCGGTCGGCTGCGCGCCGACACCCAGCCAGTACGCGACGCGCTCGGCGTTGACCTCGATGCGCGACGGGTTCTGGACGGGGTGGTACAGACCGATCTCCTCGATGGCCCGGCCGTCACGGCGGGTACGGGAGTCGGCGACGACGAT
This sequence comes from Streptomyces sp. NBC_00510, assembly GCA_036013505.1. Taxonomy (NCBI): domain Bacteria; kingdom Bacillati; phylum Actinomycetota; class Actinomycetes; order Kitasatosporales; family Streptomycetaceae; genus Streptomyces; species Streptomyces sp. NBC_00510. The sequence goes on from CP107851.1 coordinate 3,491,218, forward strand.
GCGGTAGTGAGGCGAACGGATCTTGCCCAGACGCTTCAGCTTGATCTTGACTGCCACGGGAGTGGGTTCTCCTGGAGTTGACGTGGTTGGGCAGGCCGGACCACCACGTGGGGTTGTGGAGCCGGTTGCCCGACGGACGCGTCAGCCGAAGGAGAGAGGGGTCCTGCACGGCTGCCGAGTGCTCAGCTGACCATTCTGCCATACGGCGGGCATGCCGCCGTACGCCGGTGACCCCACCGGCGCCGTCCCCCGTACGGTGCCGCCCCCGTGCCGCGGCGGGCGCTCACGCGACCGCCGCGGCCTCCGGAATCCGGAACGGCGTACCGCACGCCCCGCAGACGATCGGCGCCTGCGCGAGGACGGACGGCACGACCCGGACGTTGCGTCCGCAGTCGCAGACCGCCTTCACCCGTACGCCTCCGCCCGAGGACCCGTGCCGGGCGGCGGGCCCGCGGAAACTGCGGGCGGTGTCGGCGGCGGTCGCCACGGTGTGCGCTCTGAGCGCGCGCTGCAGGCGGTCGATCGTCGCCCGGTAGCGCTTCTTGGTGTCCGGGCGCAGCTGGACCAGGGAGAAGCCGCTGCTGGGGTGCGGCTCCTCGGAGTGGTCCAGGCCGAGCTCGTCGGCGATGGCCAGGAATCGACGGTTGTGGTAGCGGCCTGCCCGCGAGGTGTCCCGGACGCCGCGCGCGGCGGCGACTCCGTGGACGGCCTCGTGCAGCAGGCGCTCGAAGGAGAGCTCCGTGCCGCACGCGGACGAGGACTCTCCGATCAGGGACTCGGGGGCGGCCAGGTCGGGCAGTTCGGGATGGTGCCGTTGAATGTCGGCCCATGCGACTGCCAGCTCGGCGGCGAGGACTGGTGGTGTCGTGCTCACGTCGTGACAACGAGCCGGGGGCGCCCTGTGTTCCGATACCGGGCCATCCCAAATATTTTGCACGTACTAGTCAGTTCCGGATGATGCGTACGGCTGAGGGCGGGTGCGGAGGACAGTGGAGAAGTCACGCACCCGCCTCAAGCGTGGACGTACTGCCGATTACGTACGTCGCTTTTCAGTCAGTTGACGGTCAGTATGCCCGCGCGACGATCGCCGCGGTACCCGGCGCGTCGTCCGTTTCCGGAACCTGGCCGTCCTCGGTCAGCAGGCAGCGCACGGACACGCCCTGCTCGGCCAGCCTGGCCTCGCCCTCCGGGCCGAGGTCGGCCCAGGGGATGCGGGCCCAGCCGGTGGCCGCGGCCTCGGCGGCCTCGGCGATCGTCTTGACGTCCACGGTGCGGGACTCGCGGCGCTCGCGGGACTGGCGCAGCAGCGTGGCCTGGTCCTCCTCCAGCGCCTTGGGCACCAGCGCGGTCAGCTCGTCGATCGCCACCGGCTCCTTGCCCCCGGGGATGCGGCGGGCGAGCATCGCGGTGCCGTTCTCCAGGTCGCGCGGGCCGACCTCCACGCGGACGGGGACGCCCTTGAGCTCCCAGTCCACGGCGCGGCGGCCGAACGGGGTGTCGGTGCGCACGTCGACCTGGACGCGCACGCCGGCGGCCTTGAGCCGGTCGCCGATCTCGCGGACCTTGGCGACGACCGCGTCGTCGCCCTTGATCGCCAGGACGACGGCCTGCACCGGCGCCAGCCGCGGCGGCACACGCAGTCCGTTGTCGTCGCCGTGGGACATGATCAGGCCGCCGACCATGCGGGTCGACACGCCCCAGGAGGTCTGCCAGACCAGTTCCTGCTGCCCCTCCTTCGACAGGTAGGAGGTGTTGAAGGCCTTGGCGAAGTTGGTGCCCAGCTCGTGGCTGGTGCCCAGCTGCAGCGCCTTGCCGTCGCCCATCATGCCCTCGAGGGTGAGGGTGTTGATGGCGCCGGCGAAGCGCTCGCGGGCGGTCTTGCGGCCGAGGACCACGTCGATGCCGAGGACGCCGGTCATGAAGTCGCCGTACACGTCGCGGTGGATCATCGCGGCGTAGTCGCGGGCGTCCTCGTAGGTGGCGTGCGCGGTGTGGCCCTCCTGCCACAGGAACTCACTCGTACGGAGGAAGAGCCGCGAGCGCATCTCCCAACGGACCACGTTGGCCCACTGGTTGATGAGCAGGGGCAGGTCGCGGTAGCTCTGCACCCACTTGGAGAAGTACTCGTTGATGATCGTCTCGGAGGTGGGCCGGACGACGACCGGCTCCTCCAGCTCCTTGCCGCCGCCGTGGGTGACCACGGCCAGCTCCGGCGCGAAGCCCTCGACGTGCTCGGCCTCCCGGGTCAGGTAGGACTGCGGGATGAAGAGCGGGAAGTACGCGTTCTGGGCGCCCGCCTCCTTGATCCGCGCGTCCATCTCCTGCTGCATCCGCTCCCACAGCGAGTACCCGTACGGCCGGATGACCATGGTGCCGCGCACCGGGCCGTTGTCGGCCAGCTCGGCCTTGTTGATCAGGTCCTGGTACCAGCGCGGGAAATCGTCCGCCTGGGGTGTGAGTACGGGAGCCTTTGCCATGCCGCAGATGGTACGGGGACAGCGGCACCGGACGTGAATCGGCGGGGTCGGGAATCGGCCCAATCCTCACCTTCAAACCTCTGGACTACGGCCCGGAAGGGGAGTTGGCTGACTCCGGGGGCATGCGCGGCGTGACGATGACGGTGCGCGGCGTAACCGGGGGGCGTACGAGGAAGGCTTTCGGCGAGACGGCGACGCGGCTGATTGGGGCGCTCGATGACACCTACGCTCGCACGGCACCCACGGACACACCGGACCGACGGCAGGGCGCGTGACTGGGCGGAGATCCAGGAGCGGATGCTCGTACCGCTCTACGAGGCGGTGCACGAGCGGTTGGAGGTCGGCCCCCGCACCCGGCTGCTCGGCATCGGCTGCGGATCGGGACTCGCGCTGCTCATGGCCTCGGCCCGGGGCGCGGCGGTCACGGGGTGCGATCCGGACGAACGGCGCCTCGAACTGGCCCGGCAGCGGCTGCTGCCCGAGCCGCAGTGGGGCGCGCCGGCACGGTCGCGCGGCGGGCGCACCCGGCTCGTGCCGGGCGGCCCGGCGGAGGTCCCCGTACCGGAGGGGGCGCCGTTCACGATGATCACCGCCCTCGACCCGGGGACGGCACCGGCGGCGCTGGTCCCCGCGCTCGGCGCCGCGGCGGGTCTGGCCGAGCGGGGCACCCCGGTCGTGCTGGCCGGCTGGGGGCCGCCCGAGCGCTGCGCCACCGGGCGGGTGCTGCGGGTCGCGGCCCGGCTGGCCGAGCCGCGCGGCACCACCGCCGCGGTCCGGCTCAGCGGCCGTGACGACCTGGAGGAGCTGGCGCGGGAGGCGAGGCTGCGTCCGGACGGCTCGGGGCGGGTGTCCTGCCCGTTCGGCTACCCCGACATGGACAGCGCGGTACGCGGCCTGGTGTCGACCGGGCTCTTCGACGCCGCCGTGGCGGCCACCGACGAGGACCAGGTGCGCAAGGAGCTGCGCGAGGCGCTGCACGCGTACCGGCGCGGCGACGGCACGGTCCGGATGGAGAACGTGTTCCGTTACCTGGTGGCCCGGGTGTAGCCGCAGCGTTCCCGCGCGGCCGTACGGCGGCTACTCGACGGCCTTCGCGAGCCGCGGGATGCCCGCCGCCTCGTAGGCCTCGTCCTCCTCCAGCGTCTCGGCCTCCAGCAGCCGCTCCGCGAGGGCGTCCAGTTGCTCGCGGTGCCGGCCCAGCAGCCGGCAGGCCGTTCCGTAGCACTCGTCCACGATCCTGCGCATCTCGGCGTCGATCACGTCGAGGGTGGCGGGGGCTGCGGACAGTCCGTAGGGCTGCTGGGAGTCGGCCGGGATCGCGGAGAGCGGGCCGACCTTCTCGCTCATGCCCCAGCGGCCGACCATGCCCCGGACGACGTTGGTGACCTGCTCCAGGTCGTTCTCGGCGCCGGTGGTGATCACCCCGAAGACGACGTGCTCGGCGGCCATGCCGCCGAGCGCGCCGATGATCCGGCCGCGCAGGTACTCCTCGGTGTACGCGTAGCGGTCGGAGTCGGGGGTGGAGAGGGTGACCCCGAGGGCGCGGCCGCGCGGGACGATGGTGATCTTGCGTACCGGGTCGGCGCCCGGGTGCAGCATCCCGAGCAGGGCGTGCCCGGACTCGTGGTAGGCGGTACGGCGACGCTCCTCGATGGGGATCACGAGCGGGCGTGCCGCGCCCAGCTGCACCTTCTCCAGGGCGTCGGAGAGCTCGCCCTGCCCGACGGCGCCCTTGCCGCGCTTGACGGCGAGCAGCGCGGCCTCGTTGGCGAGGTTGGCGAGTTCCGCGCCCGTCATCCCCGGCGTCGCACGGGCCACGGCGGTCAGGTCGATGCCGCCCTCCAGGGGGACCTGGCGCAGGTGGATGCGGAGGATCGCCTCACGGCCCGTACGGTCGGGCGGGCTGACGTGGACGACGCGGTCGAAGCGGCCGGGCCGGGTCAGGGCGGGGTCGAGGACGTCGGGCCGGTTGGTGGCGGCCGTGACGACGACGCCCTCGGAGCCGGAGAAGCCGTCCATCTCGGTGAGGATCTGGTTGAGGGTCTGCTCCCGCTCGTCGTGGCCGCCGATGCCGCCCGCGGCGCCGCGGGCACGGCCGATGGTGTCGATCTCGTCGATGAAGATGATCGCCGGGGCGACCTTGCGGGCCTCGGCGAACAGCTCGCGCACCCGGCCGGCGCCGACGCCGACGATCATCTCGATGAACTCGGAGGCGGAGGCGGAGAAGAACGGCACGTCGGCCTCGCCGGCCACGGCCCGGGCGAGCAGGGTCTTGCCCGTGCCGGGCGGTCCGGCGAGCAGCACGCCGCGCGGCATCCGCGCCCCGAGCGCCCGGTAGGCCTGCGGGCGCTTGAGGAAGTCGACGACCTCGTTGAGCTCGGCCTCCACCTCGTCGATGCCCGCCACGTCGGCGAAGGTGGTGCGGCGGCCCGCCTCCGGGACGACCGGCGTCGGCGGGGCCCTGCGGCCGAGGCCGCCCAGGCCGCCGAGCCCGCCCGCGAGCTTGCTCATCCGGCGGGAGACGTAGAGCCAGAGCAGGACCAGCAGCAGCACCGGGGCGAGCGAGAGCAGCAGGTTGTAGAGCAGGCCGCGCTGCTGGACCACGGGTTCGGCGGTGACGGTGACCTTGTTCTTCGTCAGGGTCGCCCACAGGTCGTCGTCGGCGAAGACCGGCCGCTGGGTCTTGAACTGCATGTACGTGCCCTCGTCCGCCCCCGGCACGTCCTGCTTCTTCTTGAGCTGCCCCTCGATGGAGTCGCCCTTGGAGTAGATCTTCGAGATGTTGTCCGTGGCCAGCTGCCGGTTGAACTCGGTGTACGAGATCGTGGTCGGCCGGGACCCGGTGAAGAACGAGAGCACCAGGTCGGTGATGAGGAAGACGACGAGCGCCGTCAGGATCATGCCGCCCCAGCCGCCCATGCGGCGCCGTCGCCGAGTGGGCGGCGAGGCTGGCGCGCCCTCCGTCCGCCATGGGTCGTCCGGATTCTGCCGGGGCGGTACGGGATTGCCCATATCCTGACAATAAGGACAGTGCCGCTCCGGCGCCCCTCAGACTCCCGGCCACTCCTCGGCGGTGAGCGCGAAGCGCTCGTGGTCGCGCCAGGCGTCGTTCAGGTAGAGCATCCGGGGCGTGAAGCCCTCGTGGCGGAAACCGAGGCGCTTGGCCATGGCGACGGACCGTTCGTTCTCCGGCTGCACGTTGATCTCCAGCCGGTGCAGGCCCAGGCCCCGCGGCTCGGGGGCGAAGCAGCGGTCGACGACCAGCCGCAGTCCCTCGCTCATCCGCCCGGTCCCGGCGAAGGGCACGTAGCTGTCGTAGCCCAGGCTGCCGTTGCGGAAGCGCCCCATGACGATGTTGGCCACGTTGCACTTGCCGACGATCCCGCCGCTCTCCTCGTCGAGGATCAGGAACGTCCGCAGCACGGGCCCCTGGCGCCGCAGCAGTTCGGGCAGCCCGTCCGGTTCGACCGGGTTCCACCGGCCGACGTGCTCGGCGGAGCGCAGCACCGCCTCCCGGTAGGCGGGGGCGTCGGCCGGCTCCGGGGGACGGATGTGTACGCGCATGGGTCCATGATGCACGCGCGGCGGCGGCGCCCCCTGCGCGGGGGGCGCCGCCGCCGTACGGACGCGGACCTGGGTCAGCCCATGAACTTCTTGAACTCGTCGGGCAGTTCGAAGTTCTGACCCTCCTGGCCGGCCGGCAGGCCGAAGGCGCCACCGGCCTGCTGCTGCTCGCGACGGGCGGCGTCGGCCTTCTCCTGCTCGGCGCGCTTGAGCGGGTTGCCGCTCTGCCGCTTGCCCTTGGCCTTCTTCTGCTGCTTCTTCTGACGTGCGCCGCCGCCCATGCCCGGCATGCCGGGCATCCCCGGGATACCGCCCTGGGCCATCCGCGACATCATCTTGCGGGCCTCGAAGAACCGCTCCACCAGGCTCTTCACGGCGCTGACGTCCACACCGGAACCGCGGGCGATGCGGGCGCGGCGGGAGCCGTTGATGATCGTGGGGTCCTGGCGCTCACCCGGGGTCATCGACTTGATGATCGCGGCCGTGCGGTCCACGTCGCGCTCGTCGAGGTTGTTGATCTGGTCCTTGATCTGGCCCATGCCCGGGAGCATGCCGAGCAGCTTGGAGATCGAGCCCATCTTGCGGACCTGCTCCATCTGCTGGAGGAAGTCGTCGAGGGTGAACTCCTTGGGACCCTTGGCCAGCTTCTCGGCCATCTTCTGGGCCTCGGCCTGGCTGAAGGTCTGCTCGGCCTTCTCGATCAGGCTGAGGACGTCACCCATGCCCAGGATGCGCGAGGCCATCCGGTCGGGGTGGAAGGCGTCGAAGTCGTCCAGCTTCTCGCCGTTGGAGGCGAACATGATCTGACGGCCGGTGACGTGCGCGATGGAGAGCGCCGCACCACCGCGGGCGTCGCCGTCGAGCTTGGAGAGCACCACGCCGTCGAAGCCGACGCCGTCGCGGAAGGCCTCGGCGGTGTTGACCGCGTCCTGGCCGATCATGGCGTCGACGACGAAGAGGATCTCGTCGGGCTGCACGGCGTCGCGGATGTCCGCGGCCTGCTGCATCATCTCGGCGTCGATGCCGAGGCGGCCGGCGGTGTCGACGATGACGACGTCGTACTGCTTGGTACGGGCGTGGTCGAGGGAGTCCTTGGCGACCTGGACCGGATCGCCCACGCCGTTGCCGGGCTCCGGCGCGAAGACCGCGACGCCCGCCCGCTCCGCGACGACCTGCAGCTGGTTGACGGCGTTGGGACGCTGGAGGTCCGCGGCGACCAGCAGCGGGGCGTGGCCCTGGCCCTGCAGCCAGCGGCCGAGCTTGCCGGCCAGCGTCGTCTTGCCGGCACCCTGCAGACCGGCGAGCATGATCACGGTCGGCGGCTGCTTGGCGAACCGCAGCCGGCGGGTCTCACCGCCGAGGATGCCGACGAGCTCGTCGTTGACGATCTTGATGACCTGCTGGGCGGGGTTCAGCGCCTGGGAGACCTCGGCCCCGGACGCCCGCTCCTTGACCTGCTTGATGAAGGCGCGCACCACCGGCAGCGCGACGTCCGCCTCCAGCAGCGCGATGCGGATCTCGCGCGCGGTGGCGTCGATGTCCGCCTCGGAAAGGCGGCCCTTGCCCCGGAGGTTCTTGAACGTCGCTGCGAGGCGGTCGGAAAGGGTGTCGAACACGTCGGTCGCGGATCCTCAGGTCGGGGGCGGGTGATAGGTCGTCCTCAAGGGTATCCGCCCGGGCCGCGAATGGTCTCCACCGCGTCAGCGCAGGGCCCGCTCCACCTCGTCGGCGACCTCGGCCGCCCGTACGTCGGGAAGCGGATCGCCCGCGGTGTCCGTGACGTAGAACGCGTCCACCGCGTTGGCGCCGAGCGTACTGATCCGGGCGGACCTGACGTTCACGCCGGTGGACTCCAGGGCCCGGCCGATGCGGTGCAGCAGCCCCGGGGCGTCGTGGGCGCGGACCTCGATGACGGTCGCGGCGCTGGAGCTGCCGGGGGCGACGGTGACACGGGGCGGCGGAGGCGTGACCCCGCGACGGCGGGGGTACGCGGACTCCCGCTCCGCCAGCCGTGCCTCGATGTCGAGGGAGCCCGCGAAGGCCCGGGCGAAGTCGTTGCGCAGGCGTGCCGCCTCGGGCAGCGAGCCGTATTCGGCGGCCACCCGCCAGCGCAGGAGGGTCACCGGGCCCTGGTGGATGGGGTCGACCGCGCGCAGGTCGGCGGCCCGGACGGTGAGCCGGTGCAGGGCGAGCACGCCCGCCGCCGCCGCCAGCAGCCCTGGCCGGTCGGGGACGGCGAGCAGCAGCTCCACGCCGACGGGCTCGGGTTCGTCGTCCGCGGTCCGCGGGGCGGCCCCGTCGGGGTCGGGCTCGGCGTGGGCGTGCAGCGCGATGACCGGGCCCCCGGTGCGCGCCGCCTCGACCGCCAGACGCTCCTCCTCGGCGGTGGGCTCGGGGTCGGCGGGCCCGGGCACCGCCCCGCTCACCAGCACGGCGGCGACCCGCTTGACCAGGTCGCCGACGAGTGAGGACCGCCAGGCGCTCCAGGCGGCCGGACCGGTGGCGAGGGCGTCCGCCTCGGTCAGCGCGTGGAGCAGCTCCAGCGTCTCGGAGTCGCGGACGGCCTCGGCGACGCTCTGCACGGTGGCGGGGTCGTCCAGGTCGCGCCGGGTCGCGGTCTCGATCAGCAGCAGGTGGTGCCGGACCAGCAGGGCCAGCGTCTCCACGTCGGCGCGGCCGAAGCCGAAGCGGGCCGCGACGTCGCGGGCGATGACCTCGCCGGCCTCGGAGTGGTCGCCGGGCCAGCCCTTGCCGATGTCGTGCAGCAGGGCGGCGATGAGCAGCAGGTCGGGGCGGCCCACCCGGCGGGTCAGGCGCGAGGCGCGCACCGCGCACTCGATGAGGTGCCGGTCGACGGTCCAGATGTGCACGGCGTTGCGCTGCGGGCGGCAGCGGACCCGTTCCCAGTCGGGGAGCAGCCGCGTGATCATGCCCGCGGCCTCCAGTGCCTCCCACACCTGCACGGTGGACTCCCCCGCGCCGAGCAGCGTCACGAGTTGTTCGCGGGCCTCGGCGGGCCACGGCACCGGCAGCGGCCGGGTGGCCTGGGCCACGCTCAGCCGGCGGACCGCGTGCAGCGACAGCGGTACACCGTGCTCGGCGGCGGCCGCGGCGGCGCGCAGCGGCAGCACCGGGTCGCGCTCGGGCCTGGCCGTGAGCGCGAGGACGGCCTCGCCCTCGTGCTCCACGACGCCGTCGGCGAGCGGGGTGCGCTCGGGCGCGTTCGCGCCCTGCTCCGGGCGGGAGCGGCCGAGCAGCCCGCGGCGGCGGGGCCGCATCTGGCGGGAGCGCAGGACCCGGCCGACCTCGCGCCAGGTGACGTCGAAGGCGTAGCCGACGGTCCGGGCGGCCTCGTACACCTGGCGCAGCAGCGTGTCGGCGTCGAGCAGGCCGAGTGCGCCGGCCACCTGGTCCTGCTCCTGCAGGGCCAGCCGGTCGGTGGCGCGGCCGGTCACCAGGTGGAGGGCGTCCCGGGCGTCGAGCAGCCGGGTCCTGGCGTCCTCCAGGCCCTCGCGGGGCGCGTCGGCGAGCCAGGAGGCGGCGACGGCGCGCAGGGCGGTGGCGTCGCGCAGCCCGCCGCGGGCCTCCTTGAGGTCGGGCTCCAGCAGGTACGAGAGCTCGCCGTGGCGCTCGGCGCGCTCCAGGCACAGCTCGTGGAGCGCGGGGAGCCGCTTGGGCGCCTGGTTGCGCCAGTCGGCGAGGACCGCGGTGCGCAGGGAGGCCGTGAGGGCGGCGTCGCCGACGATGTGGCGGGCGTCGAGGAGGCCGAGCTGGACCTTGAGGTCCTCGGCGGCGGTCCTGCGGGCCTCCGCGGGGGTGCGGACGGAGTGGTCGAGGGCGACGCCCAGGTCCCAGACCGGGTACCAGATCCCGTCGGCGAGGCCGGCGACGTCCGCGGGCCCGGCGGAGCCGTCGTGGAGCAGCAGCAGGTCCAGGTCGCTGCGCGGGGAGAGCTCCCCCCTGCCGTAGCCGCCGACGGCGACCAGCGACCAGCCCCGCGCCCCGGTCCGGTCGGCCGCACCGCGGGCGAGGTCGGCGAGCCAGGCGTCGGTCAGGGAGGCCAGCGCCTTGCGCCGCGGCGGCCCGGACGGACCCTCGCCGTTCAGGAGGGCCAGCCGGGCCGCCGCATAGCCTGCAGGGGCGTGTCCGTCGTGGGCTTTCGCGTCGACGTTCTCCGTCACACTGTCTCCAGTCGCAGGCCGTGCGGTGGAACTGCTCGGGTTCGGTGGTGCGAAAGGGCGCGGCCGGAGTACCGGCCGCGCCCCCGCGTCCTCAGAGCGCGTCCGGGCCGCGCTCCCCGGTCCTGACCCGTACGGCGGTCTCGACCGGGATGCTCCAGACCTTGCCGTCACCGATCTTGCCGGTGCGGGCGGCCTTGACGATGACGTCGATCAGCTGGTCGGCGTCGCCGTCCTCGACGAGCACCTCGATGCGGATCTTGGGCACCAGGTCCACGGTGTACTCGGCACCACGGTAGACCTCGGTGTGGCCCCGCTGACGGCCGTAGCCACTGGCCTCGGTGACCGTCAGGCCCTGGACGCCGAAGGCCTGCAGCGCCTCCTTGATCTCGTCCAGCCGGTGCGGCTTCACGACCGCGGTGATGAGCTTCACGCGTCCACCTTCTTCGACGGGGCGTCGGTCACCTGGGTGCCGCTGCCACTGCTGCTGTCCAGGGAGGAGAGGGCGGAGCGGACCGCGCCGGCCACGCCCGCGAAGTCGTAGCCGGTCTCCGCGTGCTCGGCCTGGTCGATGCCCGCGACCTCGGTGTCCTCGCTGACGGTGAATCCGATCACCAGGTCGATGAGCTTGGCAAGGATCGCCGAGGCGATCAGCGAGTAGAACAGGACCACGCCGACGCCCAGGAACTGCTTCCACAGCTGGTCGAAGCCGCCGCCGTAGAAGACGCCCTTGGCGGTCTGGCCGACCCCGCCGGTGGCGAAGAAGCCGATGAGCAGGGAGCCGACGATGCCGCCGACCATGTGGACGCCGACCACGTCGAGGGAGTCGTCGTAGCCGAACTTGTACTTCAGACCGACCGCCGCGGCGCAGGCCACACCGGCGATGACACCGACCGCGATCGCGCCGAGCGGGCTGACCGAACCGCAGGCCGGGGTGATGGCGACCAGACCGGCGACCGCGCCGGAGGCGGCGCCCAGGGTGGTGAAGGAGCCGTGCTTGATCTTCTCGTAGGCGAGCCAGCCGAGCATCGCGGAGGCGGTGGCGACCTGGGTGTTGGTGAAGGCCACGGCCGCGACGCCGTCGGAGGCGAGCCAGGAGCCGGCGTTGAACCCGAACCAGCCGAACCACAGCAGGCCGGCGCCGAGCATGACCAGCGGCAGGTTGTGCGGGCGGAACGGGTCCTTCTTGAAGCCCACGCGCTTGCGGATGACGAGGATCACGCCGAGCGCCGCGGCACCGGCGTTGATGTGCACCGCCGTACCGCCGGCGAAGTCGATCACGCCGCGGGTGAAGAGGAAGCCGTCCGACGCCCAGACCATGTGGGCGACCGGGAAGTACACGACCGTCGCCCACAGGGCCACGAAGAGCGACCAGGCGGTGAACTTCACCCGGTCCGCCAGGGCGCCGCTGATCAGGGCGGGCGTGATGATCGCGAACATCAGCTGGAAGACGGCGAAGACGTAGACCGGGATGGTGTAGCCGTCCCACAGCTGGGAGATCCCGATGTTGCGCATGCCGGCCCAGTCGAAGCCGCCGAAGAAGGCGTTGCCGGAGTCGAATGCGACGGTGAAGCCGTAGAGCGTCCACAGCACGGTGACGATGCCGATGGCGATGAAGCTCATCATCAGCATGTTCAGCACGCTCTTGACCCGCACCATGCCGCCGTAGAAGAAGGCGAGGCCGGGGGTCATCACGAGCACCAACGCTGCGCTCAGCAGCATGAACGCCGTGCTACCGCTGTCGAGCGTGGGCGTATCTGCGGCAAGCGTCAAGAAGCCTGCTGCCATCGGCGTCTCCTCGTCATCCGAACGGCCCGTGCGGGAAGCGGGCTCGATGGGCCGGTTTTCGCCATGAGGTTGTCCCAGCCGGGTTTCCGTCGACGCCATCGGGTGTTTCGGAACCGTGACGAAGAAGTCGTCCGTGTTACGTCGGGATGAACCGCCACCCCAGCGGGCGCCGCCATGACGACGCCGTCACGACTCCGTGACCCCTCGGGCGGGCCGACGAGCTGTATACGTGCCGCGCGGGCCGGGGTGTACAAACCTCGCCACGCCGTCGAACGGACGGGTCGGTGAACGAGGACCGGCCGCGGCGGGCCACCCGGTTGACCTGGCATGGGGGAGCCGAGTCGGGCTGTCGGGATGGCCGGCCGCGGCCGGGGTGCGGGGTGGACCGCCGGGTCAGGCGGTCCCGGCGACCTCGGGGAGGTCGGACGCCAGGCGCTCGCTGAGCTGGGCGACCTCGGCGACCTTGCCGTAGTCGCGCAGCGCGGTGTCGGCGGTCTTGCGGATGCGGGTGTTCACCCGCTCGGAGCGCACGTGCTTGGCGACGTCGATGGCCTGGACGGTGAGGCCCGCGGCCTCCTCCGGGCTGCGCTGGAGCAGGTGCACGGTGGCCATGCCGATCAGGTTGAGGGCGTAGGCGCGCTGGTGGACGGTGTCCTTGGAGAAGAGCTCGACGGCCCGCTGCATCACCGGGTGGGCCAGCGAGGCGTACGTGGGGCTGCGGCCGGCCACGTACGCCAGGTCGCGGTAGGAGTGGGCGTTCTCGGCGTTGAGCTCGGCCTCGTTGAAGAAGCTGATCCAGTCCGGGTCCTCGGTGGGGCGGGAGTCGGTGTAGGAGTCCTCGGCCATCCGCACGGCGCGGTGGCACTTGCTGACCTGGCCCATGTTGGCGTAGGCGCGGGCCTCCATCGCGTACAGCATCGCCTGGGTGGTGGCGGTCGCGCTGTCCCTGCTGCCGTACTGCGCCAGGTGGATGAGTTCCAGTGCGTCGTCGGGCCGGTCCAGGTGGATCATCTGGCGGCTCATGCTGGACAGGACGAAGGCACCCAGCGGGCGGTCGTCCGCCTCCTTGGCCGCGTGCAGGGCCAGGACCAGGTACTTCTGCGCCGTGGGGTGCAGGCCGACGTCGTAGGACATCCAGCCGGCGAGCGCGGCGAGCTCGGCGGTGACGCGGTAGAGCCGCTTGGCGACGGACTGCGGATGGGACTCCTGGAGCAGGTCGGTGACCTCGTGCAGCTGGCCCACCACGGCCTTGCGGCGCAGGCCGCCGCCGCACTGGTTGTCCCACTGCCGGAACATCACCGTGGTGGCCTCCAGCAGCTCCAGCTCGGGCTCGGAGAGCCGGACCCTGCCCCCGGACTCGCGCGGCGGGGGGACGTCGGCGCCGGACGCGGGGGTGGGCACCAGCCAGCGCTGCATCGGCTCGACGAGGGCGGGGCCGGCGGCCAGCGCCAGGGAGGTCCCGAGGAAGCCGCGACGGCCGAGCATCAGGTCGCTGCGGGAGAACTCGTTGATCAGCTGGACCGTCTGCGGCCCGGCCCACGGCAGGTCCACGCCGGTCGCGGCGGGCGGCTGGTGGGCGGGGCGCAGGCCGAGGTCCTCCACCGGGACGACGGTGCCGAAGCGTTCGGAGAACAGCTCGGACAGGATGCGCGGGATGGGTTCGCGCGGCTGCTCGCCGTCCAGCCAGCGGCGCACCCGTGAGGTGTCCGTGCTGACGTGCAGCGCGCCCATCTGGCGTGCTCTGCGGTTCACCTGACGGGCGAGTTCGCCCTTGGACCAGCCGCTGCGCACAAACCAAGAGGTCAACTGCGCGTTGGGCTGCTTGTCCTGTGTGCCGCCCACCGTGACGCCCCCATTCCGTCGCCCAACACCTCCGGGGATGAGGGCCGTTGCCTGCCTGGCCCCCATGTGCCTCAGTGTCCTACGAGTCTTGCCTCCGGCATACCCGCCGGCCCGCACACTTCCGGGGCTTGCAAACCGAAAGTAATCCTACGATCACCCATCCGGCGATGCCTCCAGCGAAAACGCCACCATTCGCCACCCCTTCGAATGAACTACATGTGCACACGGCGCGATTCACTTGACACATGCCGATCAGGCACGGGCGTAACCATCGGCAACTACGACCCGTTGGGGGTGTCATGGGCTTCACGATCGGCAGCATGCGGGAGATGCGACACATCCGCTCCGGCGCGCGCCGCCGGACGCACGCCTCGGCGTGCACCACCGTGGCGGAGTACACCGGGTTGTGCGGATGGGCGGTGGCGCCGGGTGCGCGCGCCACGCGCGGGGGCGGGCAGTGCTCCTGCGGTGACCCGGGGTGCAAGGCACCGGGCGCCCACGCACTGGAGTTCGCCGGCGAGGTGCCGGCCGGGGCCACCCTCGAGGAGGCCGTGGCCGCCTGGGAGCGCGTGCCGGGCGCGGCGCTGATGCTCCCCGTGGGCCGCGCCTTCGACGTGATCGACGTGGCGGAACGATCCGGCGTACGCGCCCTGGTGCGCCTGGAGCGCATGGGGCTGCGTCTCGGGCCGGTCATCGCCACCCCGGACGGCAGGGCGCAGTTCTTCGTCGCACCGGGTGCCGCCGCCGAGCTCCCGCACCTGCTGTACCGCATGGGCTGGGACGACGCCGACCTCGACCTGCGCTGCCTCGGGCCGGGCGACCACGTGACCGCCCCGCCCTCCGACCTCGGCGGCCTCGGCCCGGTCCGCTGGCTGCGGCCGCCGGCGCTGGACGCCGCCCGCCAGCCGCCGGAGGCCCGGCTGCTGCTCGGCACGCTGGCGTACGTCTGCCACCGGGACCGCGCGTACGCGTGAACGACGAGCAAGGGGCGCACTCGTGGGAGTGCGCCCCTTGTCCACGTGTCCGCTTGTCCGCGGACGCCGCCGGCTACGAGCCGATCAGCGCGTCCACGAAGGCCTCGGGCTCGAACGGCGCGAGGTCGTCCGCCCCCTCGCCCAGGCCGATCAGCTTGACCGGAACGCCCAGCTCGCGCTGGACGGCGACGACGATGCCGCCCTTGGCGGTGCCGTCGAGCTTGGTGAGCACGATGCCGGTGATGTCGACGACCTCGGCGAAGACCCGGGCCTGGACCAGTCCGTTCTGACCCGTCGTGGCGTCCAGGACCAGCAGGACCTCGTCCACCGGGCCGTGCTTCTCCACGACGCGCTTGACCTTGCCGAGCTCGTCCATCAGGCCGGTCTTGGTGTGCAGCCGGCCCGCGGTGTCGATGAGCACGACGTCCGCACCCTCGGCGATGCCCTCCTTCACCGCGTCGAAGGCGACCGACGCCGGGTCGCCGCCCTCGGGACCGCGCACGGTGCGGGCGCCGACCCGCTCGCCCCAGGTCTGCAGCTGGTCCGCGGCGGCGGCACGGAAGGTGTCGGCGGCGCCCAGCACGACGCTGCGGCCGTCGGCCACCAGGACACGGGCGAGCTTGCCGGTGGTGGTGGTCTTGCCGGTGCCGTTGACGCCGACGACCATCAGCACGGCCGGCTGGTCGGCCCCGTCCCCGTTCGGCAGCCCGTCCGTGTGGAGCGTGCGGTCCAGATCCGTGCCGATCAGGGCCAGGAGTTCCTCGCGCAGCAGCTGCCGCAGGTCGGCGGGGGTGCGGGTGCCGAGCACCTTCACCCGGGTGCGCAGCCGCTCCACGAGTTCCTGGGTGGGGGCGACCCCGACGTCCGCGGTGAGCAGGGTGTCCTCGACCTCCTCCCACGTGTCCTCGTCGAGGTGCTCGCGCGCGAGCAGCGTGAGCAGCCCCTTGCCGAGCGCGTTCTGCGAGCGCGACAGCCGGGAGCGCAGCCGCACCAGACGGCCGGCGGTGGGCTCGGGCCGCTCGATCTCGGGGGCGGCCGGGCGCTCCTCGACGAGGACGCCGCCGGCGGAGGCGTCTTCCGACTCGGGGAGCTCGACCTCTTCGATGGTCCGGCGGGGTTCGTCCCGCGGGGCCTCCGCCTCGTCGCCGATCTGCGGTTCGGCGGGGGGCGCGGTGATCGTCGGCTGCTCGGTGGGCGGTGCGGGGGGCAGCTGCTTCCTGCGGCGGCTGCCCACCACCAGCCCGCCGGCCGCCAGGATCACGACCAGGGCGATGACTACGGCAAGAATGACGGTTTCCATAACCCGTCCAGTATCGGTCACGCGGCGCGCCCTCCCGGGAGCCACCCGGCGGGCGTCCGCGACTCTGTTCATCTGACGGTTCGTCAGCTAACGTCGGCGCATGCCCGCCACTGTCGTACGTTTCAACCTCGTCGACCCCGCGGCCGCGCCCGGGGCGCTGAGCCACCGCTACCGGGCCGCCCTGGAGATGGCCGCGTACGCCGACGAACACGGCGTCGCCACCCTCCAGACCGAGGAGCACCACGGCTCCCCCGACGGCTGGCTGCCCTCGCCCCTGACCTTCGCGGGGGCCGTCCTCGGCGCGACCCGCCGCATCGCGGTCACCGTCTCCGCGCTGATCGGGCCGCTGTACGACCCGCTGCGGCTGGCGGAGGACCTCGCGGTGCTCGACCACGTCGGCGGCGGCCGGCTGGTCACCGTCGCCGGCATCGGCTACCGCCCGGAGGAGTACGAGGCCCTCGGGGTGGACTGGCACCGGCGCGGCGCCCTCCAGGACGAGCTGCTGGAGACGCTGCTCACGGCGTGGACCGGTGAGCCCTTCGTCTTCCGCGGCCGGACCGTCCGGGTCACGCCCCGCCCCCACAGCTCCCCGCACCCGCTGCTGATCGTCGGCGGCAGCTCGCGCGCCGCGGCGCGCCGGGCGGCACGGTTCGGCCTGCCGTTCTTCCCCAGCGCCCACCTCCCGGAACTGGAGACGTACTACCGGGAGCAGCTCGCCGAGCACGGCACCGAGGGCTGGTGCCTGATGCCCCCGCCGCAGGTGCCGCTGCTCCACCTGTCGAAGGACCCCGACCGCACCTGGGCCGAGTACGGGCGGCACCTGTTCCACGAGGCCGCCACCTACGCCTCCTGGCAGTCCGCCGGCATCCGCTCGGCGGTGCGCTCCAGCGCGGCCTCCCCGGACGAACTGCGCCGCGAGGGCGTCTACCGCGTGGTCACCCCCGACGAGTGCGTCGCCTTCGCGGAGGCGAGCACCGACCCGGCCGCCGCCCTCGTGCTGCACCCGTTGTGCGGGGGCATGCCGGTCGAGGAGGGCTGGCGGAGCCTGCGCCTGTTCGCGGAGCAGGTGCTGCCCCGGCTCAAGGACTGACCGGGCCCGGCCGCGAGCGGCCCGGCGCACGGCGCCGCCCCCGGGCCCGGAGGGGCACCACGGGGGCGGCGCTGCGGAAGCGGGTGGGGCCGGTCAGCCCATCTCCTCCAGGGTCTTGCCCTTCGTCTCCGGGACGAACGTCACGACGAAGGGGATGGAGAGCGCGGCGAAGGCCGTGTAGATCACGTAGGTCAGCGACAGGTTCCAGTCCGACAGGCTGGGGAAGCCGGCCGTGATCACCCAGTTGGCGATCCACCGCGCGCGGGCGGCGACGCCGAGCGCGGCGGCGCGGATCCGGCTCGGGAACATCTCGCCGAGGAAGACCCACACCACGACGCCCCACGACAGGGCGAAGAAGAGCACGAAGGCGTGCGCGCCGACGAGTGCCACGGCGCCCTCGGTGCCGGGGAGGCTGATGTGGCCGCCGGTGCCGGTCTTGTGGGAGAAGGCCCAGGCGACCAGGCCCAGCGAGACCGCCATGCCGAAGGAACCGACGAGGGCGAGAGGCTTGCGGCCGATCCTGTCGACGAACAGCATCGCGATCACGGTGCCGATGATGTTGATGATCGACGTGGTGAAGGAGTGGAAGAACGAGCTGCTCGGGTCGACGCCCACGGACTGCCAGAGGGTGGCCGAATAGTAGAAGATCACGTTGATGCCGACGAGCTGCTGGAACACCGACAGCCCGATGCCGACCCACACGATCGGGGCGAAGCCGAAGCGCCCGCCGAGCAGGTCCTTGAAGCGGGAGCGGTGCTCGCTGCGCATGTGCTCGCGGATCTCGGCGACCCGTGCGTCCGCGTCGGTGTGCTCGCCCTCGACGTCGCGCAGCACCTTCTCGGCGTCGGGGATCCGGCCGGCGGAGATCAGGAAGCGGGGCGACTCGGGGATCGCGAAGGACAGCAGGCCGTACAGGACGGCGGGCACGACCATCACGCCGAGCATGACCTGCCACGCCTCGACGCCCAGCAGGTCACCGCGCTGGTCGCCGTCGGCGGCCTGGAGCAGGCCCCAGTTGACGAGCTGGGAGACGGCGATGCCGATCACGATCGCGGCCTGCTGGAAGGAGCCGAGCCGGCCGCGGTACGCGGCGGGCGCGACCTCGGCGATGTAGGCGGGGCCGATCACCGACGCCATGCCGATGGCGAAGCCGCCACCACGCGCCACAGCGCCAGGTCCCAGAGGCTGAAGGGAAGGGCGGAGCCCACGGCGCTGACCGTGAAGAGCGCGGCGGCGATCCGCATGACGCGGATGCGCCCGATGCGGTCGGCGACGCGGCCCGCGGTGGCGGCGCCGATCGCACAGCCGATCAGCGCGATGGCGACGACCTGGGCGAGCACGGCCGAGCCGATGTCGTACTTCCCGCGGATGCCCTCGACGGCGCCGTTGATGACGGAGCTGTCGTAGCCGAAGAGGAAGCCGCCCATGGCGGCGGCCGCGGTGATGAAGATGACGTGCCCGAGGTGGTCGGCATGGCCGCCGGAGCGGCCGTTGGCGCAACGAAGCAGAGGATCCCCCAGGGATCCCCTCTACTCGTTCACAACTTGCAGTCAGTCTTTGAGGCGCTGACTGATGACCTTCGACACACCGTCGCCCTGCATGGACACGCCGTACAGCGCGTCGGCGACCTCCATGGTCCGCTTCTGGTGGGTGATGACGATCAGCTGCGAGCTCTCCTGCAGCTCACGCATGATGCGGATGAGCCGCTGCAGGTTGGTGTCGTCCAGCGCGGCCTCGACCTCGTCCATCACGTAGAACGGGCTCGGCCGGGCCTTGAAGATCGACACCAGCATCGCCACGGCGGTCAGCGAGCGCTCGCCGCCCGACAGCAGCGACAGCCGCTTGACCTTCTTGCCCGGCGGCCGGGCCTCCACCTCCACACCGGTGGTGAGCATGTTCTCGGGGTCGGTGAGGATCAGCCGGCCCTCGCCGCCGGGGAAGAGCCGGGAGAACACGCCCTCGAACTCGCGCGCCGTGTCGTGGTACGCGGAGGTGAAGACCTGCTCGACCCGCTCGTCCACCTCCTTCACCACCTGCAGCAGGTCGGCCCGGGTCTTCCTCAGGTCCTCCAGCTGTTCCGAGAGGAACTTGTGCCGCTCCTCCAGCGCCGCGAACTCCTCCAGCGCCAGCGGGTTGACCTTGCCCAGCTGCTGGTACGCCCTCTCCGCCGCCTTCAGCCGCTTCTCCTGCTCGCCCCGGTGGTACGGGCGCGGCGTGTTGCGCGGGTGCTCCGGGTCCTCCGGCAGCACCTCGCCCTCGGCGGGCGGGGACGGCGGCACGAGCTGGTCCGGCCCGTACTCCGCGACCAGGCCCTCGGGCTCGACGCCGTACTCCTCCAGCGCCTTGCCCTCCAGTTGCTCGACCCGCATCCGCTTCTCGGCGCCCAGCACCTCGCCCTTGTGGACGGAGTCGGTCAGCCGGTCCCGTTCGGACTTCAGCTCCCGGCCCTGACGGCGCGCGGTGTCCAGCTCCGCCTCGCGCTCGGCCTTGGCGCGCTCGGCCGCGCCGCGTTCCTCGTCCGCGCGCCCCAGCGAGACCTGGACGCAGGCCAGCAGGCCGTGCGAGCCCTTCAGCACCGCCGAGGCGACCTGCGCCTCGTACTCCAGACGTGCCTTGCGCCGGGCGGCCCGCTGCCTGGCCTCGCGCTCGGCGCGGGCGGCACGGTCCAGGCCGTCGGCGCGGCCGGCCAGGCCCTTGACCCGCTCCTCGTGGGTACGGACCTGGAGCCGCGCCTCCATCTCGGTCTGACGGGCGTTGGCGCCGTCGGCGGCCAGCCGGTCCCGCACGGAGGTGTCCGGCTCCTCCTCGGCGGGGGCGGCCTCCGCCTCGCTCAGCCGGAACGAGAGCTCCTCGAACTCCTCTATGGCGGCCGCCAGGGACTCCTCGGCGCGGCCCACGGCGGCGGCAGAACGTTCCGCCTCCCCCGCCGCGGCCCGTGCCTGGCCGCCCAGCCGGCCCAGCTGCTGGGCCACGGCCGACTTCTCCTTCTCCGCGGCCCGCCGACGCTGCGTCAGCTCGTCGACCACCCGGGCGGCGGCCGACCGGCGTTCCCTGGCGGCGGCCTGCTCCTCCGCCAGCGCCTCGCAGCGCCCGGCCAGTGCCTCCAGCTCCGCGGCGGCCTCGTCGACGGCGGCCTGCACCTCCAGCAGGCTGGGGGCACCGGCCGAGCCGCCGTGCGCGAAGTGGGCACCGAGGACGTCGCCTTCCGCGGTCACCGCGGTCAACCGCGGGTGGGCGGCGACCAGTGACTCGGCGTCGGCGAGGCTCTCCACGACGACGTAGTCCCGCAGCAGACGGCGCACGGCCGGGAGTAGTTCGTCGGGGCCGCCGACGAGCGCGGCCGCCGCACGCGCGCCCGGGGGCACCTCGGCGGTCTCCTGCGGGGCGGCGTCACCGGCGACGAGCAGCGCCGCGCGTCCCGCGTCGTCCTTGCGCAGCAGCCGCAGCGCCTCGGCGGCGGCGGACGGGCCCGAGACGGCGACCGCGTCGGCGGCGGCACCCAGCGCGGCCGCGACCGGCACCTCGTGGCCCGGGGCGACGGTGAGGAGTTCGGCGGCGGGCCCGAGCAGCCCGGCCAGGCGGTCGCCCGCGGCGAGCAGGGCACCGGTGCCGTCCTTGCGGCGCAGGCCGAGGGCGAGTGCGTCGTGGCGCGCGGCGAGGGCGGCCCGCCGGCGTTCGGCGGTGGTGGCGGCCTCGCGGGCGGCGGAGTGGGCCTCGTCGGCGCGGGCCTGCTCGTCCTTGGCCGCCTCGAGGCGCTCGTCGAGCTCGGAGTCGTCGGCGTCCAGGTCCTCGACCCGGGCGCGGAGTTCCTCGTACTCCTCCTGCGCGGACTCGGCACGCTCGCGCGCCTCGTCGCGGGCGGCGGTCAGCCGGCCGATCTCGGCCTCGGCGGATCCGGCCTTGGAGCGGGCGGCGTTGACCTGACCCTGCAGCCGGGCCAGGCCCTCGCGGCGGTCGGCGATGGCGCGGGCGGCGGCCTTGAGCGCCTTGTCCTCCTCCGCGAGGCGGCGTTCCAGCTCGGCCCGGTGGTCGACCGTGTCGTCCAGGGCGCGCTGGGCGGCCTCCAGGGCGTCGGTGAGTTCCGCCTCCTGTTCGCGGATGCGGGCGGCCTCGCGCTCCATGTCCTCCGGGTCGCGGCCGCGCCGCTCCTCGGCGGGCTGCGCGGTGGCATGACGTACGCGCTGCTCGGCCAGGCCGATGGTGCCGCGCACCCGCTCGGCCAGTTGCGACAGCCCGTACCAGGTGGCCCGGGCGTCGGCGAGCCGCGGCGCGAGAGCCCTGACCTGCTCCTCCAGGCGCGCCTCGCGTTGTACCGCGGCCGCCAGCTCCGACTCGACGGCGTCGCGGCGCTCCTTGAGCGCGGCCTCGTCGGCGACCTCGGCGTGCAACGCCTTCCGCAGGGTGACCAGGTCGTCGGCGAGCAGTCGCAGCCGGGCGTCGCGCAGGTCGGCCTGGATGACCACCGCCCGGCGGGCGACTTGTGCCTGCCGGCCCAGCGGTTTGAGCTGACGGCGCAGCTCACCGGTCAGGTCCTGGACGCGGGCCAGGTTCGCCTGCATGGCGTCCAGCTTGCGCAGCGCCTTTTCCTTGCGCTTGCGGTGCTTGAGGACCCCGGCCGCCTCCTCGATGAAGGCACGGCGGCCCATCGGATCGGCGTGCAGCACCGAATCCAGTTGTCCCTGGCCGACGATGACGTGCATTTCACGGCCGATACCGGAGTCGGAGAGCAGTTCCTGGATGTCCAGCAACCGGCAGGTGTCGCCGTTGATCTGGTATTCGCTGCCGCCGTTGCGGAACATGATCCGCGTGATGGTGACCTCGGCGTAATCGATCGGGAGGGCACCGTCGCTGTTGTCGATCGTGAGCGACACCTCGGCCCGGCCGAGCGGCGGCCGTCCCGTCGTGCCGGCGAAGATGACGTCCTCCATCTTGCCGCCGCGCAGCGACTTGGCGCCCTGTTCGCCCATGACCCAGGACAGCGCGTCCACGACGTTGGACTTGCCGGAACCGTTCGGGCCGACGACACAGGTGATTCCGGGTTCGAATCGCAGGGTCGTCGCCGAGGCGAATGACTTGAACCCGCGCAGGGTCAGGCTCTTCAGGTGCACGCCGCTGGACTCTACCTCCCGCTCCCGGTTTCACCGAGGAATGCGGGGGGCACATGCAATGCAAGGGCGGAGATCATGGGAGGGCGAACGGGGCGGCAAACGACGAAGGGACGCCGGGGCGTCCCTTGCACATTCCCAAACGGAGTCGTTTCCCCTGACCGGCCGAAAGGCCGGGTCAGGCGAGAACCGGCTCCGCGTGAGGTACGTCGACGAGCTCGTGCGAGGCAGCGGCCAGCGCATCGTTCTCGGCCTGGATCCGTACGAGCTCGGTTTCCAGGTCCTGGACACGCTGCTGCAGCCTTCGCATCTCGGCGAGGAGTCGAGGGTCGGGGCCGCCGACGTAACCGAGAAGCGCCTTTGCCATGATGGATGGTCCTCCACGCTGAGTGACCGACCGGGGAGCGGTGTGGGTCGTGAGTGAGGGGTTATAGGCACCCGCGCCGTGTGCGCCGAAGCTGCCCTTTGCCATGCCTACAGCTGCGGTGCGCGGGGCTTCCAGCGTCTCACCAAATAGTTAGACGGTCAACACGATCACAGCCCGGTCGTCGGGTGCGCCTAAGAAAACACGGCGCGAGAGGGCGCCGCGGGCGTCCCGCGTGGCGTGGAGGACGGGGCCGTCGACCGCTCCCCGAAGATCACCGCGTCCTCGATGTCGGCAGCCTCGCACGCGGTGCGCGAAATGGCAACCTCCTTGTCGCTCTTGCCACGTGAGATTGCCGTTGATCTGTCACCTCACCCCTCACCTGCGAGGACGGGGCGGTGTGCGGGTCGGTGGATCAGCGGATCGCGAAGCCGTCGTAACCGCCGCGCGGCTCGCCCCAGATTTCGGTGACGCCGTCGACGCGTCCGGGCGTGTCGCCGGTCCGCAGCCAGTCGAGCAGACCGTCGCAGCGCGACCGCTCGCCTTCGGCCACGATCTGCACGCGGCCGTCCGAGAGATTGCTCACATACCCGTCGAGTCCGCCGATCTCCAGTGCGTTCACCCGCGTCCACCAGCGGAAACCCACTTGGTGCACACGGCCTCGCACCCAGGCGGTGAGTCGGACAGCGTCGTTCATGAAAGCACGCTAACCCGTCAGTTGCCCAGGGTTCACACCTGCCCCGCCTGTCTTTCGGTACAGTCGCGCCGCAACAGGACTCACCCGTTCGGGTGAACACCGTCGACATAAAGGACTGCACCGGATGGGCCGCCACAGCCGTAAAGCCTTTGAGCCGGCGCCGTTCTCGGAGGAGGCGCCGCGCCACCGCGGGCAGAGCAGCAGGGCCCGGCGGCGCAAGCAGAACCCGGTGCGCACCGGGCTGCTGGCCTCGTCCGCCGCGCTGGCCGTGGGTGCGATCGGCGTCTCCAGCGGGCTGCTGCCCTCGCCGGACGGCTCCGGCGGGTTCTCGTACCACGACGACGCTCCCGGCCAGGTCCAGGCCGCCGGGCTGCCGAACACCGCGAGCCCCCAGGACGTCGGCGCCATCCCCGCCGACCGGGACACCTCCGCACCCGCCAGCCGCGGCAACGCCCGTACGACCGCGCCCCCCGCGGCCCCCTCG
This sequence comes from Streptomyces sp. NBC_00510, assembly GCA_036013505.1. Taxonomy (NCBI): domain Bacteria; kingdom Bacillati; phylum Actinomycetota; class Actinomycetes; order Kitasatosporales; family Streptomycetaceae; genus Streptomyces; species Streptomyces sp. NBC_00510. Next base: position 3,515,081 of record CP107851.1, read on the forward strand.
GCACCGGCGACCACCGCGACGCCGACCCCCTCCGCCTCCACCTCCGCCCCGGACGACGGCGCTGCGACCCCCACCGCTCCGCAGCCCTCCGCGTCCTCCGCGCCGGCCACCGTCCCCTCCCCGCCCGCGGCCACCCTCGTGCCGGGCGGCGGCGACAAGGCGCAGGACGGCGACCAGAGCGTCGCCGAGGTCTCCGTCCTCGCCCTGGTGAACACCGTCCGGGCCACCGCCGGCTGCCAGCCGCTGCGCGACGACAAGAAGCTCTCCGAGCTCGCCTCCGACTTCAGCGCCGACATGGCCGCCCGGGCCTTCTTCGACCACACCGACCCCGACGGCGACGACCCCTGGGACCGCGCCGCGCAGGCCGGCGTCAAGGACCTCGGCGGCGAGAACATCGCCCGCGGCCAGGCCACGGCCCAGGAGGTCATGGACGCCTGGATGAACAGCGAGGGGCACCGCGCCAACATCCTCAACTGCGACTACAAGACGATCGGTGTCGGCGCCGTCTTCGGCGACGGCGGCCCCTGGTGGACGCAGGACTTCGGCTACTGAGCCGGCCACCGTCCGTCGGCGCTCCGTTGAGCGCCGACGGACGGTGGCACGTACAGGTGGGCGTGGTCGAGAAGGACACGCCGCCGGAGGGCGGCCCGGCAGCCTCCCGGAGCAGGCAAAACCCGCGATTCACGCGCGGTGCGCGTCCTGCCCGGCCGCAAGCGGGGGCCGGGGGGCGGGAAGGACCGAGCAGCGCTCCTCCCGTCCTAAGGAGCGGTGAGTGCCCCCTCGATCGAGGAGCCGTGGCGCTCCAGCCAGGCCTCGCGGCGTTTGATCTGGTCGCCGACCCCCTCGTGCCACATGCGGGCCCAGCCGCCGCCCTCGGTCTCGGCCATCCCCTTCATGGAGAACCACGCGCGGCGGGTGCGGAGCACGGCGACCTCCAGCAGGCGGCCGCGGTCCCTGCCGGACATGCCGTACGCGTCGGCGAGGAGGCGGCAGCGCCGGGGGACGTCCACGTCGCGCAGGCGGGGGTCGGCGTCGGCGGGGTCGCCGATGGGGGCCCAGTAGAGCATCGCGTTGTGGATCTCCTCGACCCTGGGGACCGGCCTGGCCAGGTCGAAGTCGATGAGCGCCGCGGCCCGGCCGGCCCGGAAGACGATGTTGTCGGGCGTGAAGTCCATGTGCCCGATCACCTCGGCGGGATGCGCGGGCGCGGGAGGCGTGTCCGGGTGCGGGGCGGGACCGGCAGGGGCCTGGACGCCGTCGGGTGGGGTGAAGCCGGCGACCGCGTCGTCGTAGGCACGGACCAGGCGGCCGACCGAGACGAGGCGGTCCTCGTCCGCGATCCAGGCGGGCCGCGGCCGTCCGGCGACCTCCCCCGCCACGTAGGTCAGCACCTCCCGGCCGGCGGCGTCGATGCCGAGGAGGCGCGGCGCACCGGGGAAACCGACGTCCTCCAGGTGACGGAGCAGGGCGTGCACCAGGGGGCTGTGGGCGCCGGTCGGACGGCGGACCGTGTCGCCGACGCGGACGACGCCCTCGGTCACGTCACCGCCGATCAGGGAGATCTCCGGCTGCGGCTCGGCGGTCTCGGCGTACGTGGCGGCGGGGGCGGGCGGAGCGGGCGGGCCGTCGGGAAGCATTCGCCCATTGTGCGCCGTACGGGCCCCACCACGCCGGGGGTTCGGGGCCGGAACTCACCGAGGGAAAGCGCAACCCCGCGGGTGGCGCTGTGGACGAGTACGCTCACGCCCATGGAGACGTCCGCGCGTGCCGGCGACGCCACCGGCGGCAGCGGTGGTGCCGGGGCGGCGACCCGGGAGTTCGACGTGTTCGCCCGCTCGTGCCCGTCGCGCCCCACGCTGGAGCACGTGACCGGCCGCTGGGGCTCGCTGACGCTGGGCGCGCTGGTCGACGGGGCACTGCGGTTCAACGAGCTGCGCCGCCGCGTCGACGGAGTGAGCGAGAAGATGCTCTCCCAGACCCTGCACGCGCTGGAACGGGACGGGCTGGTGCACCGCGAGGCGCGGCCCACCAACCCGCCGCGGGTCGACTACAGCCTCACACCGCTGGGCCGGGACACGGCCGATCGGCTGCTCGCCCTGATCGGGCTCGTGGAGTCGCGGATGCCGGAGGTGCTGGCGGCGCAGCGGCGCTACGACGAGCGGACGGTGACGGCGGACGTGCCGCCCGGCCCGCGCGGCGGTCGCTGACAGCGCGGGCAGAAGTAGCTCGACCGGTTCATCCAGGGACGGCGGCGGATCGGGGTGCCGCAGCGGCGGCAGGGCTCGTCCTCGCGGCCGTAGGCGTCCAGGGAGCGGTCGAAGTAGCCGGACTCCCCGTTGACGTTGACGTACAGGCTGTCGAAGCTCGTGCCGCCGGCGGCGAGGGCGTCGGTCATGACCTCGCGGACGTGGGTGAGCAGTTCGGTGGTGACCGGCCGGGTCAGGGTCGCGGTCGGCCGCTCGTAGTGCAGCCTGGTGCGCCACAGCGCCTCGTCCGCGTAGATGTTGCCGACCCCGCTGATCAGCGACTGGTCGAGCAGCGCCCGCTTGATCGTGGTGCGGCGGCGGCGCAGCGCGGTGTGGAAGGCCGCGTCGTCGAAGCGGGGGTCGAGCGGGTCGCGGGCGATGTGCGACAGGGGTACCGGCAGCCGCTCGGGGTCGCCGGGCACGCACTCGTGCAGCGACAGGCCGCCGAAGGTGCGCTGGTCGACGAAGCGCAGCTCCGTGCCGAGGTCGTCCTCGAAGCGGATCCGGATCCGCAGGTGGGTCTCGGCGGGCGCGTCCTCCGGCTGGACGAGCAGCTGGCCGCTCATGCCGAGGTGCCCGAGGAGCGCGAGCGGGGAGTCCTGGAGCGGCAGCCACAGGTACTTGCCGCGGCGCAGGGCGGGACCGAAGGTCTGCGCCTCCAGCCGGTCGGCGAAGTCCGCGCCGCCGGCGAGGTGGCGGCGCACGGCACGGGCGTGCAGCACCTCGGCCCGGGCGACGGTGCGGCCGCTGACCCAGCGGTCCAGACCACGGCGTACGACTTCGACCTCGGGCAGCTCCGGCACGCGGTGCGCTCCTCTCGGAAGACGGTTCCCCGCCCGGGGAACCGGAAGGCCCGCCCGGTCGGCCTCGGGGGCCGGCCGGACGGGCCTGACGGGTTCAGCTCGCGACAGTGCCGTTCGCGTCGCGCTTGGCGCGGATCCCGCGCCAAGCGGCCTCGGCGGCCTGCTGCTCTGCTTCCTTCTTGCTGCGGCCGGTGCCGGTGCCGTACTCGACACCACCGACGCGGGCGGCAGCCGTGAAGGTCTTCTCGTGGTCCGGTCCGGTCTCGGAGACCACGTACTCCGGGACACCGAGGCCCTCGCCCGCGGTGAGTTCCTGGAGGCTGGTCTTCCAGTCCAGTCCCGCCCCGAGGTTGGAGGACTTCTCGATCAGTGGATCGAAGAGCCGGTGCACCAACTCCGACGCGGCGTCCAGGCCCTGGTCCAGGTAGACCGCCCCGATCACCGCCTCGAGGGTGTCCGCGAGGATCGACGCCTTGTCCCGGCCTCCCGTGCCCTCCTCGCCCCGGCCGAGGCGGACGAAGCTGCCCAGGTCGAGGCCACGGCCGACATCGGCCAGGGCTCGGGAGTTGACCACCGCGGCCCGCAGCTTGGCGAGCGTGCCCTCCGGGAGGTCCGGGTGGGTGCGGTAGAGCGTGTCCGTGACCACCAGGCCGAGCACGGAGTCCCCGAGGAACTCCAGACGCTCGTTGGTGGGCAGACCGCCGTTCTCGTACGCGTACGAGCGATGGGTCAGCGCACGCACCAGAAGGGCGGGTTCGAGTGTGTACCCGAGCCGCCCTTCCAGAACCGCGGGGGACGAGGCTGCCTTACCGGCGTCCGTCGACGTTGCGCCGTCTGACGACATGGAGCCCCTCACCCGCCGATCAGACCTCGAGGACCTGACGACGGTTGTAGGTGCCGCAGCTCGGGCACGCGATGTGCTGCTGCTTCGGCTCGTGGCAGCGCTCGCACGCCACCAGGCTCACGGGCGCAGCCTTCCACTGCGAACGGCGGTGGCGCGTGTTGCTGCGCGACATCTTCCGCTTGGGAACAGCCACGGCTACTTCTCCTGGTTCTCGTCGGCGCCGTCCTCGGCACCGCTCAGCTGGATTTCCTGCAGGGCCGCCCAACGGATGTCGGTGACCTCGTGGTGGTGGTCCGGGTCGTCCGCCAGCCGCGCCCCACAATCGGAGCACAGACCGGCACAGTCGTCCTGGCACACCGGCTGCAGCGGCAGTTCGAGAACCACCGCGTCGCGCAGCACGGGCTCGAGGTCGAACAAGTCGCCCTCGAGGAAGAGAGTGTCCTCCTCCTCGGCGTCGTCACCGGCATCGGCGGCACCGTGGTGCCCACCGGTCCGGGTGTCGGCGTCGGGGTAGGAGTACAACTCCTGGAACTCCGTCTCGAGCTCGCGCTCGAGCGGCTCCAGACACCTTACGCACTCCCCCGAGAGCGGTGCGCGGGCGGTGCCCGTGACGAGCACCCCCTCCATCACCGACTCCAGGCGGAGGTCCAGCTCGATCTCCGTGCCCTCGCGGACACCGATGACCTCGATGCCCATGTCCTTGGGGGCCGGCACCGAACGGGAGACCTTCTTCATCGCCCCAGGACGACGACCCAGCTCATGCGTGTCGAACACGAGCGGGTTGCGGTGGTCGAGGCGGGTGTTCAGGGCTCCTGCTTTCTTCGGTTCGGCGCGTGCCCGTCGCCACGACGGCGGGCACGCCAAAGCGCCGGGGATCACACGGCTGAGGGATCAGGATACCGGTCCCCCGGGCTCAGCCCAAACCGCGCTCCTGCTCCAGCTCACGCAGCCGGTTCAGGTCGATCATGCTGGTGTCGAAGAAGCTCGTCTCGTCCAGCGCCGCGCCCTGACCCTGCTCGTGCTGCTGCGGGATGTACTGCTGCTGCTCGTAACCGGTCTGCTGCGGCTGCTGCCAGCCGTAGTTCGGGTCGTAGTACGCCTGCTGCGGCTGGGCGGCGTACGGGTCGGCGTACTGGCCCTGCTGCTGGTACGGGTCCGGCTGCTGGGCCTGCTGCTGGTACGGGTCGTGCTGCTGGTAGCCGTAGTCGGGCTGCTGGACCGCGTTCGGGTCGTACTGGTAGTCGCCGGGGGCCACGGGGGCGGCCAGGCCCGCGAGGTACTCGGCGTCGGACTGCCCGGGGACCTGGCCCTCGGGGTCCGCGTCGTGGGCGCCCAGCTCGTCCATGGGGCGGTGGCCGGTCAGCTTCAGACGGCCCCGTCCGACGGCCTCCAGGGTCTTGCTGAGCACCGCCTCGAAGGCGCCCAGCTTGGCGTCCACGTACTCGTCCGCGCGGCGGCGCAGAGTCTCGGGGTCGGCGCTGCGCTCCGGCGCGTCGTCCTCGTCCGCGTACGGGTAGCCGTTCTCGTCGAGGGCCGGGCCGTGGCCCAGCAGCTTCTCGCGGCCGCGGTCCACCGAGCCGATGGTCTTGGTCAGCACGACCTCGAAGTTGGCGAGCTTGCTGTCGACGTAGTCGTCGGCCTCGGCCCGGATCTCGGTGGCCTCGCGCTGCGCCTCCGTGACGATGCGCTCGGCCTCCTGCTGCGAGCGGCGCGCGATCTCGGTGTCGGAGATCAGCGAACCGCGTTCCGCGTGCGCGGCGCCGATGATCCGGCCGGCCTCGGCCCGGGCCTCCTCGACCATCTGCTCCCGCCCGCCCAGCAGCTGCTGGGCCTGGGAGAGCGAGTCGGGCAGCGCCGACCGTACGTCTTCGAGCATGGCGAGCAACTCGGCACGGTTGACCACGCAGGAGGCCGACATCGGCATGGACCGGGCGGCCTCCACGGCGGCCACGATCTCGTCGAGCTTCTTCTGGACGTCCACGTTCCAGACTCTACTGCTGCGCGAGCTTCTTCTTGAGGGCCTCCAGCACGACGGGGGGCAGCAAGTGCGCGACGTCGCCGCCCCATTGCGCCACCTCCTTGACGAGGCTGGAGGACAGGAAGCTGTAGGTGGGGTTGGTGGGGACGAAAAGGGTCTCCACGCCGGACAGCCCGTTGTTCATCTGAGCCATCTGCAGCTCGTAGTCGAAGTCGCTGACCGCGCGCAGGCCCTTCACGATGGCGGGGATGTCGCGCTGCTTGCAGAAGTCCACCAGCAGGCCGTGGAAGGCCTCCACGCGCACGTTGCCGTACCCGGCGGTGACCTCCTCGATGAGGGCGATGCGCTCCTCGATCGAGAAGAGGCCCTTCTTCGACTTGTTGATCATCACGGCCACATAGACCTCGTCGTACAGGCGCGAGGCTCGGGCGATGATGTCGAGGTGTCCATTGGTGACGGGGTCGAAGGACCCCGGACAGACTGCGCGGCGCAACGGTGACTCCTCGCTCTGAGGGTTCTGCGGGTGGTTCATGACGCGTCGGTGACGTCGGCGGCGCGACCGTACCAAAGCGTCCCTTCGCCGTACCGCCGGGCCCTGATCCCTTCGTACCCCTCGGGCCAGCGGAATTCCCCGCCTCGGGTGCTCCTCTCCACGGTGGCGACGGCGTCCGCGTCGAGCCAGCCCTGCGTACGGAGTGTGAGCAGGATCTCGCGCAGCTCGTCGTCGGTGACGGCGTACGGCGGGTCCAGGAACACCAGGTCGTACGGTTCCGCCGGAGGCGGTCCCGCGACCACCTTCTCGGCCTTTCCGGCCCGCACCTCGGCGCCGGGCAGCCCGAGCACGCGGACGTTCTCCCGGATGACGCGGGCGGCGCGGGGGTCGGACTCGACCAGCAGCACGTGCGCCGCGCCACGTGAGAGCGCCTCCAGGCCGACGGCGCCCGATCCCCCGTACAGGTCGATGACCCGTGCCCCGTGCAGAACGCCGCGCAGCGACTCCCAGGTGGAGAACAGCCCCTCCTTCGCCCGGTCCGAGGTGGGTCGGGTTCCGTTGCCCGGCGGCACCGCCAGGCGACGGCCACCGGCGGCTCCGGCGATCACGCGGGTCATCTGCGGCTCATTCGTCTCGTGGGCGGGGGAACGGCGCCGGCGCGGCGCCGCTCCCCCACGATACGTAGGTCAGTCCCGGCCCTGCTCTTCCACGGCCCCGACGAGCGCCGGCGAAGCGTAGCGCGACCAGGACAGGCAGCCGTCGGGCGGGCAGAACTCGGGGCGGCGCGGGTCGTGACCGAGCTCACGCAGCTTCGTCCGGACGGAGTCGGGCGTGCGGCCGAAGCGCGCGGCCACGCGGGCGATGGACTCGCCGTCGTGGAACCGGCGGACCAGTTCCTCCTCGTGCTGCGGCACCCAGGGCGCGCCGTGCCCCGGGAACAGCTCGCGCAGCACGTCGCGGTCGGGTATGGGCTCGGCCACGTCGGCCACGAGGGCGAGGGCGCGCAGGGCGCGGTTGAGGGCGATGCGCAGGGACGGGACGTCGGTCAGCGGCAGCGTGAGCGTGCCGGAGGCGAGGAGGGTGTCCGGGTCGTCCTCGGACCAGCCGGCCAGGGTCAGGGTGACGGTGGTGTCGTCGTCGCTGGAGAGCTCGATCCGGAAGACCTTCTCACCGAGCGGCAGTTCGTTGAGATGACGGAACGACATGAAATCAGCCCCCTAAGGTCCAACTACGCCTATTCCCGAGCGGATCGGCGCGGACTGTGTCCATTCTCCCAGGGGGCACTGACAATGACGGTCCGTCAGCCCTTGTCGAGGTACTGCTCGCGGTCCGCGTCGACCAGGCTCTCCAGCGCGCTGCGCAGGTCCGGCTGACCCTCCAGTCCGGGGTCCGCGGCGACCAGCATGGTGGCCTCCTCCCGGGCCGCCGCGATCACGTCCTCGTCGTCGATCACCGTCAGCATGCGCAGCGACGAACGCGTCCCGGACTGGGCCTGTCCCAGGACGTCGCCCTCACGCCGCTGTTCCAGGTCGATGCGGGACAGCTCGAAGCCGTCCAGCGTCCCGGCCACGGCGTCCAGCCGGGCGCGGGCCGAGGTCGCCTCCGGCATCTCGGACACCAGCAGGCACAGACCGGCCGCCGCACCACGGCCGACCCGGCCGCGCAACTGGTGCAGCTGCGAGACGCCGAAGCGGTCCGCGTCCATGATCACCATGGCGGTGGCGTTCGGCACGTTGACGCCGACCTCGATCACCGTGGTCGCCACCAGCACGTCGACCTCGCCGGCGGCGAAGCGGCGCATCACGTCGTCCTTCGCCTCCGCCTGCATCCGCCCGTGCAGCACCTCCACGCGCAGCCCCGCCAGCGGACCCTTGACCAACTGCTCGGCGATCTCCAGCACCGCCAGCGGCGGCCGCCGCTCCGCCTCGTCCTCCGCGGACTTCTTCTTCGGGTCCGGCTCCTCGTCGCCGATCCGCGGGCACACCACGTACGCCTGGTGCCCGTTCTCGACCTCCTCGCGCACCCGCTCCCAGGCGCGCGACAGGAAGTGCGGCTTGTCCTTCGCCGGCACGACGTGCGTGGCGATCGGCGAACGGCCGGCCGGCAACTGGTCCAGCACGGAGGTCTCCAGGTCGCCGAAGACCGTCATCGCGACGGTGCGCGGGATCGGCGTCGCCGTCATCACCAGCAGGTGCGGCGGCTGCTTGGCCTTGCCCCGCAGCGCGTCGCGCTGCTCGACACCGAAGCGGTGCTGCTCGTCGACCACGACCAGCCCCAGGTCGTGGAACCCCACCTTGTCCTCGATCAGCGCGTGCGTGCCCACGACGATCCCGGCCTCGCCGGTCACCAGGTCCAGCAGAGCCTGGCGGCGGGCGGCGGCCCCCATGGAACCCGTCAGCAGCACGACCTTCGTGCCCAGGTCCGAGCCGCCGAGCATGCCGCCCTCGGCGAGGTCGCCCATCATCTCCGTGATCGACCGGTGGTGCTGCTGCGCCAGCACCTCCGTCGGCGCCAGCATCGCGGCCTGGCCGCCCGTGTCGACCACGCCGAGCATGGCGCGCAGCGCCACCATCGTCTTGCCGGAACCCACCTCGCCCTGGAGCAGCCGGTGCATCGGGTGGTCCGTCGCCAGGTCCGCGAAGATCTCGGCCGACACCTGCTCCTGGCCCTCGGTGAGCGTGAACGGCAGCCGCGCGTCGAAGGCCTTCAGCAGTCCGTCCTCCGCCGGCACGCGCGGCACGGCGGGCAGCGCGTCGTCGGCCGCCCGGCGCCGCGCGAGAGCCACCTGCAGCACGAACGCCTCGTCCCACTTCAGGCGCTCCTTGGCGATCATGATGTCGGCCTTGGACCGCGGGCGGTGGATCTTCTCCAGCGCCTCCGGCAGCGCCACGAGCCCTCGCGACTCCCGCAGCGCGGCGGGCAGCGGCTCGCCCGTGCCGGACCACTGCGTGGCACCGAGGGAGGTCAGCACGGTGTCCACGGTCTTGGCGATCGTCCAGGAGTTGACCTGCTTGCACGCCGGGTAGATCGGGATCAGCCGGCCGGCGAAGGCGTCCACGGCCTCCTTGCCGTCCTCGGCGTCCAGCAACTGGTACTCGGGGTGCGCCAACTGCAGGGCCCGGTTGAACACGGACACCTTGCCGGCGAACATGCCGCGGCGGCCCGGGAGGAGGTCGTGCTCCGGCTTGAACACCCCCCGGCCGAAGAAGACCAGGGTCAACGAGCCGCTGCCGTCCGTGACGACCACCTCGAGGCGCGACTTACCCGGGCCGTAGGTCTTCTTCGTCGCCTTGGCGACGCGCGCGACGACGGTGACGTGTTCGTCCAGCGGGAGGTCGGACAGGCGCGTCAGCTCGCCGCGTTCCGCGTAGCGGCGGGGGTAGTGGTGCAGCAGGTCGCCGACGGTGCGCAGGTCGAGGTGGTCGGCGAACACCTTTGCGGTGCGGCCGCCGACGGATTTTGCGAGCGGTTCGTCAAGGGCAGCAGACATCGCGTCCATCTTTGCGCACGGGGCCGACAATGTTTGTGTTGCGGCCCGGGGTGCTGCGGCTGCGCCGGGCTGCCCGGGTCGTTGCGTGCGGCTCCGTTGCGCCTGCGGCGGGCATCCCCCGCCCGCCCGCCCGATTGCCCGGCGCGGTCAGTGACCGCCTCGCTGCGTACGTTGTGGGTCGGTGCCGCGCCGGGGTACACCCCCAGCCTTCGGCCGGGGCGACCCCCACCTCGGCCGGGCAATGCGGCGGGCGGCGAGGAAACCCCCAACAGCAACCACAACGGCGCCGCACGCGGCGACACGGGGTCGGCTACTCGACGCCGATGAGGAGGGGGCACGTTTCCTGGCCGCCGTCGTAGACGACCGCGTCGACCGCGAGGTGACTGTCACGGACGTGCGCCTCGAGCCGGTCCGCCAGGTCCGCGGGCGCGTCGGACCCGATGACGAGCGTGACCATCTCCCCGCCCGCGGCGAGCATGCGGTCCAGGACGATGATCCCGGTCTCGACGAGGTTGCCGCCGATCACCGCGACGTCCCCGTCGATGAGGCCGAGGACGTCCCCGGCCTGGCAGACGCCGGCCATGGTCCAGGACTGGGCCTCCGCGACGGCGAGCTCGGCGTAGCGCGTGGCGCCGGCGGCGGAGGTCATGGCGACGACGTCCTCGTCGAAGCGCCGGGTGGGCTCGTGGACGGCGAGGGCGGCGATGCCCTGCACCGCGGACCGGGTGGGGATGAGCGCCACGCGGACGCCCTCCGTGCGCGCCTGTTCGGCCGCGGCGCCCACCGCGTGCCGCAGTTCGACGTCGTTGGGCAGCAGGACGACCTCGCGGGCGTGCGCACGGCGGATGGCCTCCGCGATGTCGCCGCTCGCGGGCGGCTCCCCGGGCCGGACGGCGACCACGGTGGCCCCGGCCTGGGCGCACAGCTCGGCGAGGCCGTCGCCCCGCACCACGGCGACGACGGCCCGGAGCGTGCGCTCGCCCCGCCCTCCGGTGCCCCCGCGGCGGCCCTGTTCGAGCGCGCGGGCCTGGTCGCCGAAGTGCGTCACCTTGATGCGGTACGGCCGTCCCGCCTCGATCCCGGCCTCGATGGCGGCGCCCACGTCGTCGACGTGGACGTGGACGTTCCACAGCCCGTCCCCGCCGACGACGACGAGGGAGTCGCCGAGCCGGTCCAGCCGGGTGCGCAGCGCGGGGACGGCGCGGTCGGGTGCCTCCAGGAGGTAGATGACCTCGAAGTCCGGACCGCCGGGCACCGCGTGCGGGTCCGCGCCGTCCCCGCCGCCGGTCGCGCAGCCGTAGGGCACGACCTGGGACGCGCCCCTGGGCAACGGCACCCGCACAGCGTCGTCGAGCGGGCCCATCGGGGCCTGTCCCGAGACCGCGTCCGCCAGGGCGCCCAGGACGGCGACGAGGCCGCGGCCACCGGCGTCGACGACACCGGCGTCGCCGAGGACGGCCAGTTGCCGCGGAGTTGCCGCCAGCGCGAGGCGCGCCGCCTCGTACGCGGCCCGGGAGACCTCGTGGACGTCGCCGGTCACGGCGGCGGCCGCCTCCGCCGCCGCCGTGGCGACGGTGAGCATCGTGCCCTCGACCGGATGCGCGACGGCCTGGTACGCGGACTCCGCGGCCCGGCGCAGGGCCGGCCGCAGGTCGCCGGCGTCCTCGGCGAGGACCTCGGCCATGCCGCGCAGCAGTTGGGCGAGGATCGTGCCGGAGTTGCCGCGTGCTCCTATGAGCGCGCCGTGCGCCATGGAGCGCAGGCACGAGGTGAGGTCCGGGATGCCGCCCGAGGCGGCGTGGCCCTCGAAGACGGCGTCCACGGACTGGGCGGCGGACTCCACGGTCAGGAACAGGTTCGTGCCGGTGTCCCCGTCGGCGACGGGGTAGACGTTGATCGCGTCGATCTCCTCGCGTGCCCGCCCGAGCGCCTGGAGGGACAGCCGGCACCATGCGCGCACCGCGGGAGGGTCGAGCGTCGGCGGCACGTGTTCCTCCTGCGGGGGCGGCCGGGGACCTGGGGTGGGGAGGTGTCCGCACGCAGCGTACTGAGCGCCGGGGCCCTCCGGGCGACCGCCCGTACCGCTGACCATGGTAATTTCGAGGGACAGGAGCGGACGTAGTATGCTGCTCCGGTTGCCTGGGGCTGTCCCGGGCCGTCCCTCGGCATCACTGGTCTTCCTTCAATCATTTTGACGGACGCCGGATGCCGTCGGGATTTATCCGTTAGTGCATCTGAAGTCTTTGGAGTGACCCGTGGCTGCCAACTGCGACGTCTGCGGCAAGGGGCCGGGCTTCGGCAACAACATCTCGCACTCGCACCGCCGTACTCGCCGTCGTTGGAACCCCAACATCCAGACGGTGCGTGCTGTGGTCGGTCGGACGCCGAAGCGCCTCAACGTCTGCACCTCGTGCATCAAGGCCGGCAAGGTCGCGCGCTGACGCATAGGACGTCGTAGCGCAGCCTTGCGGCTACCGGAGCCGGTCCACCCTCGTGGTGGACCGGCTTTCTGCTGTGCCCTCCCGCCGGTTCACCTCAGCGCTGCCGCCAGGCGTGGTCCACGGGGCCGATGCCGCCGCCCAGGGGGAAGCCCGCCGCGATGGCGCCGGTGACGTACTCCTTGGCGGCGTGGGCCGCCTCGGGGACGTCCAGACCTCGCGCCAGGAACGAGGCGACGGCGGACGCCAAGGTGCAGCCGGTGCCGTGGGTGTGCCGGTTGTCGTGGCGCGTGGCGCGCAGCCAGTGCTCGCGGCTGCCGTCGGTGAGCAGGTCGACGGCGGCGCCGCTGAGGTGGCCGCCCTTGATCAGGACCCAGCGGGGGCCGCACTTGAGGACGGCCGCCGCGGCCTCGCGCATGGCGGGCTCGCCGTCCACGACGACTCCTGTGATCTGGCGCACCTCGTCCAGGTTGGGGGTGGCGACGGTGGCGAGCGGCAGCAGGCGGGTCCGTACGACGTCGACGGCGTCGGCGGCGAGCAGCGGGTCGCCGTGCTTGGAGACGCCGACGGGGTCGACGACCACGGGGACGTCGAGCGGGGCGAGGAGTTCGGCGACGGCGGTGACGAGTTCCGCCGAGGAGAGCATCCCGGTCTTGACCGCCTGGACGCCGATGTCGTCCACGACGCTGCGGAACTGGGCCCGTACGGCGTCCACCGGCAGGTCCCAGGCGCCCTGGACACCCAGTGAGTTCTGGGCCGTGACGGCCGTGACCACGCTCATCCCGTGGACGCCGAGGGCGAGCATGGTCTTCAGGTCGGCCTGGATGCCCGCGCCGCCGCCGGAGTCGGAGCCGGCGACGGTGAGCACACGCGGTGGGATCGTCATACGGCGAATCTAGTCGCCGTCCGCTACTCGGATCCGAAGTGGTCCCAGCCGCCCGCCTTGTCCCAGGGGGCGCCGTCCACGGTGACCTGGGGTGCCGTGGTGGCCTTCACCACCCGGCCGATGACCCGCCAGCGGGCGGGCAGCTTCGTGTCCGGGGGGAAGGCGGCGACTATCGCGTGGTCCTCTCCCCCGGTCAGCACCCAGTGCAGCGGGTCGACCCCGACGGCCTGGCCGATGTCGGCCATCTGCGCGGGGATGTCGATGTCGGCGGAGGACAGGTCTATGGCGACGCCACTGGCGGCGGCGATGTGGCCGAGGTCGGCGACGAGCCCGTCGCTGACGTCGGTCATGGCCGTCGCGCCGAGTTCCGCGGCGGCGGGACCGGCGTGGTACGGCGGTTCGGGACGGCGGTGGGCCTCGACGAAGGCCCGTGGGGAGCGGAATCCCCGGGAGAGGACGGCGAGTCCCGCCGCGGACCAGCCCAGCCAGCCGGTGACGGCGACGACGTCGCCGGGGCGGGCACCGGATCGGGTGACGGGTTCACGGTCGCGCAGGTCACCCAGTGCGGTGATGGAGACCATGATCGTGTCACCGCGGACGACGTCGCCGCCGACCACGGCCGCGCCGGCCACCTGGCACTCGTCCCGGATGCCGTCCATCAGCTCGACCGGCCAGGTCACCGGCAGGTCGGCCGGGACGACCAGGGCGAGCAGCACCGCGGTCGGGACGGCACCCATGGCGGCGATGTCGGCGAGGTTCTGCGCGGCGGCCTTGCGGCCCACGTCGTAGGCGGTGGACCAGTCACGGCGGAAGTGCCGCCCCTCCACGAGCGCGTCGGTGGTGGCCACCACCCGCCGGTCCGGGGCGGCGACCACGGCGGCGTCGTCACCCGGTCCGAGCCGGACGGCGGGGCTGGAGGTGAGCCGGGCGGTCAACTCCCTGATGAGCCCGAACTCCCCCAGTTCGCCCACGGTGCCCTTCATCTGACTGTCCCCTTCACCTGGCCGGTCCCCTTCTGTGTGCGCTTGCGCGACGGCTTCGGCGCGGCCGGTACCGCGCGGGTCTCCCCGCGGCATACCGCGACGCGGTACCGTGACGTTCCCTCCCACATGATCCTCGTAGCCGCCCTGGAGGTTCCGTGGTACAGGCGTACATTCTGATCCAGACCGAGGTCGGGAAGGCCTCGGCAGTAGCGGAGGTGATCTCCAAGATTTCCGGGGTCATCCAGGCCGAGGACGTCACCGGTCCGTACGACGTGATCGTGCGTGCCCAGGCCGACACGGTCGACGACCTGGGGCGCCTCGTGGTGGCGAAGGTGCAGCAGGTGGAGGGCATCACCCGCACCCTGACCTGTCCGGTCGTCCATCTGTAGGCCCCCTGTAGGCTCGGCGGGTGATGTACCGCCGGGTCGCGCTCGTCTCCCTGTCCGCCGTCGCGTGCTTGTCCGCGGCGGCGGTCTGGATTTCCGCTTCCGGCGGTGCCGCGGGCGGGGTCGCCGTCCCGTCGCCCTCCGCCTCCGCCGCCCGGATGTGCGGCGCCCTCCACGACGCGCTGCCGCGGAAGGTCGACGGCCTGTCGAAGCGGTCGGTGAGCCCCGTATCCGACCTCACCGCCGGATGGGGGGATCCTACGGTGGTGCTGCGCTGCGGCGTGCCACGACCCGAGATGCTGACCCCGGGCAGCGCGGCGTACAACCCCACCGCGGACGCGGTGGAGGTCAACGGCGTGAGCTGGCTCATCGAGAAGACCGACGACGGCTACCGCTTCACGACGACCGGCCGCAGGACCTTCGTCGAGGTGACGGTGCCGGCCGATTACGCGCCCGAGGTCGATCCGCTGACCGACCTCGGACGCGCCGTGGAGACGACGATCCCCTCCGAACTCTGACGGGCCCGGCGGACCGCTCCCGGCCGCTCGCGCTCAGCGCAGGCCGGTGGAGCGCCGCAGCGCGGCCTGGATCAGCCGGTCCACCAGTTCCGCGTAGCCGACGCCGCTCTCCTGCCACATGCGCGGGTACATGGAGATCGGCGTGAAGCCGGGCATCGTGTTGATCTCGTTGATCACGAACTCGCCGTCGTCCTGCAGGAAGAAGTCCGCACGGACCAGGCCCTCGCAGGAGGCCGCGTCGAAGGCGGCCACGGCGAGCCGCTGCACCTGCGCGGTCTGCTCCGCGGTCAGCGGCGCGGGGACGACGCCCTCGGCGGAGTCGATGTACTTCGCCTCGAAGTCGTAGAAGTCGTGCGCGGTGACCGGGGGGATCTCCGCGGGGACCGAGGCGCGCGGGCCGTCCTCGAACTCCAGGACGCCGCATTCGATCTCGCGGCCCCGCAGCAGCGACTCCACGAGCACCTTGGGGTCGTGCCGGCGGGCCTCCTCGATCGCCTCGTCCAGGCCGGCGAGGTCGTCCACCTTGCTGATGCCCATGGAGGACCCGGCACGGGCGGGCTTCACGAAGACCGGCCAGCCGTGGTCGGCGGCGAAGTCCACGACCTTCTTGCGGGCGGCGGCCGGGTCGTTCTCCCACTCGCGCGGGCGGATCACGACGTACGGGCCGACGGGCAGGCCGAAGGAGGTGAAGACCCGCTTCATGTACTCCTTGTCCATGCCCACGGCCGAGGAGAGCACTCCGGAGCCGACGTAGGGCACGCCGGAGAGTTCCAGCAGGCCCTGGAGGGTGCCGTCCTCGCCGTACGGGCCGTGCAGCATGGGGAAGACGACGTCGACGTCGCCCAGGACCTTGGGCACCGAGCCGGGCTCGCTGTAGACGACCTCACGGCTGGCCGGGTCCACCGGCAGCAGCACCGTGCCGTCGGAGGACTCGGTGAGCTGCGCGACGCTCGGCAGCGTGCGGTCGGCGATCGCCATCCGGGACGGGTCGTCGGCGGTGAGCGCCCAACGGCCGTCGGTGGTGATGCCGATCGGCAGCACGTCGTACTTGTCGCGGTCGATCGCGCTCAGCACCGCGCCTGCGGTGACGACCGAGATGGCGTGCTCGGAGCTGCGTCCGCCGAAGACGACGGCGACGCGCGGCTTGCGGGAAGAAGGCTGAATGCTCATGTCGCGTTGACCTTACCGTTCCGGACGTCAGCGTTCCGACTTCGCGGAGCGCGACATCAGCTCCTTGACCGCGACGACGGGCTGCTTCCCGTTGTGCACGATGTCGACGACGGTCTCGGTGATGGGCATGTCGACGCCGTGCCGGCGGGCCAGGTCGAGCACCGACTCGCAGGACTTGACGCCCTCGGCTGTCTGCCGGGTGACCGCGATGGTCTCCTCCAGCGTCATGCCCTTGCCCAGGTTGAAGCCGAAGGTGTGGTTGCGCGACAGCGGCGAGGAGCAGGTCGCGACCAGGTCGCCCAGACCCGCCAGGCCGGAGAAGGTCAGCGGGTCGGCGCCGAGCGCGATGCCGAGCCGGGTGGTCTCCGCCAGTCCGCGCGTGATCAGCGAGCCCTTGGTGTTGTCGCCCAGGCCCATGCCGTCGGCGATGCCGACCGCCAGGCCGATCACGTTCTTCACCGCGCCGCCGAGTTCGCAGCCGACGACGTCGGTGTTGGTGTACGGGCGGAAGTACGCGGTGTGGCTGGCGGCCTGCAGCCGCTTGGCGACGGACTCGTCACGGCAGGCGACCACGCTCGCGGCGGGCTGCCGCGCGGCGATCTCCTTGGCCAGGTTGGGGCCGGACAGCACGGCGACCCGCTCCGGGCCCGCCTTGGCGACCTCCTCGATGACCTCGCTCATCCGCTTGGCCGTGCCGAGTTCGACGCCCTTCATCAGGCTGACCAGCACGGAGTCGCGGGGCAGCAGCGACTGCCACTCGGCCAGGTTGCCGCGCAGCGTCTGCGACGGTACGGAGAGGATCACGAACTCCGCGTCCCGGGCGGCCTCGGCGGGGTCGGTGGTGGCCCGGATCGACTCCGGCAGCTCGGTCCCGGGCAGGTAGTACGGGTTGGTGCGCGTGCTGTTGACGGCCTCGATCACCTCGGGGCGGCGGCCCCACATGGTGACCTGGGCACCCGCGTCGGCGAGGACCATCGCGAAGGCGGTGCCCCAGGAGCCCGCGCCGTAGACCGCGCAGCGCGTAGTCACTTGGTGCTGCCTTTCTGCTTGCGCGGGTCGAAGCGCTCGGCGGGCGGCGTCTGACCGCGCAGTTCGCCCAGCAGCTCGCTGACCGCGGCCATGATGGTGTCGGTGGCGTCCTTGAGTACCTCGACGCTGGCCTCCTGTCCGTAGAAGGCCGACAGGTCCACCGGCGGCCCGGCGACGACCCGCAGCGTCTTGCGCGGGAAGAGGCGGAGCTTCTTCTCCTTGGCGTACGGCGGCATGACCTCGTTGGCGCCCCACTGGGCGACCGGGATCACGGGGGCCTTGGTCATCAGCGCGACCCGGGCGACGCCCGTCTTGCCCACCATCGGCCACATCTCGGGGTCGCGGGTCAGCGTGCCCTCCGGGTAGAAGGCGACACACTCGCCGGAGTTGATGGCGTCCACCGCGGCCCGGAAGGCGTTGGCGGCGTCGGTGCTCTCCCGGTAGACGGGGATCTGGCCGGTGCCGCGCAGGATCGCGCCGACGAAGGCGGGCTTGAACAGCGGCGCCTTCGCGAGGAAGCGGGGGACCCGCCCGCTGTTGTACTGGAAATGCGCGTACGACAGCGGGTCGAGGTACGAGTTGTGGTTGACCGCCGTGATGAATCCGCCCTCGACCGGAATGTGGTCCATTCCGCGCCAGTCCCGCTTGAAGAGAACGACCAGCGGCGGTTTGGCGATGACGGCTGCGAGCCGGTACCAGAAGCCGATTCTGCGGCGGGACACCAGAACTCCTCCTCGTTCCGCCGCCGACCCGGGATCACCGGATCGCGGCCTGCTGTGGTCGGCGGCACCGTACGGCCGGTGCGGCCGCACAAGTGTCGCCGGTAGGGCCACCGTAACGCCAGGGCGAAAGGCCCTCGGGGTGCTCCCCGGCGGAAGCACCGAGGCCAGGAGGCCCGGGCACGTACCAGGGAGATCGTGCACCCGGAGGCGGGCCGCCGGGAAGGGGGGTTGGGGGCAGGGTGGCGGTGGGCCCGGGGGACCCGAGCACAATAGTTCGGTGTCACCACCCGTGGAATGGTCGCTCGTCGTCCCGCTGAAGCCGCTGGCCGCCGCCAAGAGCCGCCTCGCGGAGGCCGTCGGCCCCGTGCGGCCCGGGCTGGCACTGGCCTTCGCGCAGGACACGGTGGCCGCCGCCCTCTCCTGCGAGGCGGTACGAAATGTGACGGTCGTCACCGATGATCCGCTCGCCGGGGCCGCGCTGTCGGCCCTCGGGGCGCGCGTCCAGGCGGACTCCCCGGCGGCCGGGCTCAACGCCGCGCTGCGGCACGGCGCCGAGGTGGTCCGCAGACGCCACCCCACGGCGGCCGTGGCGGCCCTGAACGCCGATCTCCCGGCCTTGCGGCCCGCCGAACTGGCAGCGGTGCTCCGCGCGGCCGCGCGGCGCCCAGGACGGTCGTTTCTGGCCGACGCGGCCGGAATCGGCACCACGCTGCTGGCGGCCACCGCCGGGACCGCCCTCGCGCCGGCCTTCGGGGGACCCTCACGGGCCCGCCACCGGGCTTCCGGCGCCCACGAGATCGTCCTGCCGGACGTGGACTCCGTGCGCCGGGACGTGGATACGGGCGAGGACCTGGCCGCCGCCCTGGTGCTGGGGGTCGGGCCGCACACGCGGGCGCTGCTGCGGCCCGGACTTCGGGCGGCTCCGCAGGAGGGTCCCGCGGTGCCCGGGCCCGCCGGGTGGCCGGCCGCGGGCGCACCGGCCCCGGGAAGCGGTGCCCGATAGGCTGAGGCCCATGCAGGCCACCGCGTACACCTACGACCCCGAGACCCGCGCCGGCAGCGTGCTGCTGGACGACGGGACGCCGCTGCCGTTCGACGCGGCGGCGTTCGACGCCGGGGGCTTGCGGCTGCTGCGGCCCGGTCAGCGGGTGCGGATCCGCACCGAGGGCAGCGGGGACGGGCGCCGGGTGGTGTTCGTGACGCTGCAGACCTTCCCCGACCCGGGGGCCTGAGCACATGACGGCACGGGCCGGGTGCCCCTGAGTCAGGGGTACCCGGCCCGTCGGCGTGTGCGGGTCCGCGGAATCGTTACCGCTTCGCGGTCCGCTTGGTGGCGGTCTTCCGGGCCGCCGACTTGGCGGGCGCTTTCTTGGCCGGGGCGGTCTTCTTGGCGGTCGCCTTCTTCGCCGTGGTCTTCTTGGCGGCCGCCTTCTTCGCCGTCGTCGCCTTGGCAGTGGTGGCCTTCTTGGCCGTGGCCTTGGCGGCGGTGGTCTTCTTGGCCGTGGCCGCCTTGGCAGCGGTGGCCTTCTTCGCCGTCGTCTTCTTCGCGGCGGCCTTCTTGGTGGTGGCCTTGGCGGTGACGCCTCCGCTCAGGCTGCCCTTGGGCGCCTTCTTGACGGAGACCTCTCCGACCTTGGGGAGCTTCTTCGACCCGCTGACCAGGTCCTTGAAGCCCTGACCGGCGCGGAAGCGCGGGACGGAGGTCTTCTTGACCCGGACCCGCTCCCCGGTCTGGGGGTTGCGGGCGTAGCGGGCGGGACGCTCCACCTTCTCGAACGAGCCGAAGCCGGTGACCGAGACCCGGTCCCCGCTCACCGTCGCGCGGACGATCGCGTCCAGGACGGCGTCGACCGCGTCCGCGGCCTGCTGACGGCCGCCGAGCTTGTCGGCAATCGCTTCAACGAGCTGCGCCTTGTTCACGTCTTCCCCTTCGGAAACTTGCCCGGCGATGAGGTTCGGGCTTTTTCGCACGCTAGGCGGATATATACCGCAAATCAAATACGAAACGGGCGAATCACCCTTGTGCCGCAACGAACTCGGGGCTCAGGAAGACCTTTGATCGGGGAATCGGCCTTCGTCGAGGTCCTTCATCAGTTCCTCCAGACGCCTTGCCGCACCTGCGAGATCGTGCTTCGCGGCCGCGGTGATGACGAGCAGCCGCCGGGTCAACTGCATCCTGACGTCCTCCGGCACTTGCAGACCCGCCACCCGGGTGTGGGCCTGCTTCAACCTGGCAGCGAGGAACCCGTACAGCTCGAGTTGGCCATCGTGTTCCATGTGCCGATTGTGTCATCTGCGGTGAGTTGTCACGAGGTGTGGAGCCGAACACGCCGCAGCGCCCCCCGCCCGGTGGGGGCGGGGGGCGCTGCGGAGGTGGGACGACGGCGGCCGCGGGGGCCGCCGGACCGCTCAGAGCTGCAGGGTCTGCGGCTTGAAGGAGGGGCGCTTGGTCTCGTAGGCGGTGATGTCGGCCTCGTTCTGCAGGGTGAGGCTGATGTCGTCCAGGCCGTTGAGCAGCCGCCAGCGGGCGTTGTCGTCCAGTTCGAAGGGGGCGGTGATCCCCTCGGCGCGGACCTCGCGGGCCTCCAGGTCGACGGTGATCTCGGCCGTCGGGTCGGACTCGGTCAGCTTCCAGAGCTCCTCGACCGTCTCCTGCGGCAGGATCACGGTGAGCAGGCCGTTCTTCAACGAGTTGCCGCGGAAGATGTCGGCGAAGCGCGCGGAGATGACCGCCTTGAAACCGTAGTTCTGCAGGGCCCACACCGCGTGCTCGCGGGAGGAGCCGGTGCCGAAGTCCGGGCCCGCGACCAGGACGGTGGCCCCCTGGCGCTCGGGCCGGTTGAGGACGAACTCGGGGTCCTTGCGCCAGGCCTCGAACAGGCCGTCCTCGAAGCCGTTGCGGGTGACCTTCTTCAGCCAGTGGGCCGGGATGATCTGGTCCGTGTCGGCGTTGCTGCGGCGCAGCGGGACGGCGCGGCCGGTGTGCGTGGTGAAAGCTTCCATCGTTCTCAGGCCTCCAGGACGGCTGCGCCGGGCAGATCGGCGGGGGACGAGAGGTGGCCGGTGACCGCGGTCGCGGCCGCGACCTGCGGCGACACCAGGTGGGTGCGGCCGCCCTTGCCCTGCCGTCCCTCGAAGTTGCGGTTGGAGGTGGACGCGGAGCGCTCACCGGGGGCCAGTTGGTCGGGGTTCATGCCCAGGCACATCGAGCAGCCCGCGTGCCGCCACTCGGCGCCGGCCTCCTTGAAGACCTTGTCCAGGCCCTCCTCCACGGCCTGCAGGGCGACCCGGACCGAGCCGGGCACGACCAGCATCCGCACACCGTCGGCGATCTTGCGGCCCTTGACGACGGAGGCGGCGGAGCGCAGGTCCTCGATGCGGCCGTTGGTGCAGGAGCCGACGAAGACGGTGTCGACCTTCACCTCGCGCAGCGGCGTACCGGGCTCCAGGGCCATGTACTCCAGGGCCTTCTCGGCGGCCAGGCGGTCGCTGGGGTCCTCGAAGCCGGCCGGGTCCGGCACGGAGGCGCTCAGCGGTGCGCCCTGGCCGGGGTTGGTGCCCCAGGTGACGAACGGGGACAGGGAGGCGGCGTCGATGACGACCTCGTGGTCGAAGACGGCGTCCTCGTCGGTCCTGAGCGTGCTCCAGTACGCGACCGCGGCGTCCCAGTCCTCGCCCTGCGGGGCGTGCGGACGGCCCTGCAGGTAGTCGAAGGTGGTCCGGTCGGGGGCGATCATGCCGGCCCGGGCGCCCGCCTCGATCGACATGTTGCAGATGGTCATCCGGGCCTCCATCGAGAGCTTCTCGATGGCCGAGCCGCGGTACTCGATGACGTAGCCCTGACCGCCGCCGGTGCCGATCCTGGCGATGATCGCCAGGATCAGGTCCTTGGCGCTGACGCCGTCGGGCAGCTCGCCGTCGACGGTGATCGCCATGGTCCTGAACGGGGCCAGCGGCAGGGTCTGGGTGGCCAGCACGTGCTCGACCTGGCTGGTGCCGATGCCGAACGCCAGCGCGCCGAAGGCGCCGTGGGTGGAGGTGTGGCTGTCACCGCAGACGACCGTCATGCCCGGCTGCGTCAGGCCCAGCTGCGGACCGACGACGTGCACCACGCCCTGCTCGACGTCGCCCAGCGGGTGCAGCCGCACCCCGAACTCGGCGCAGTTCTTGCGCAGCGTCTCCAGCTGCGTGCGCGACACCGGGTCGGCGATCGGCTTGTCGATGTCGAGGGTGGGGGTGTTGTGGTCCTCGGTCGCGATGGTGAGGTCCAGCCGGCGCACCGGGCGGCCGTTCATCCGCAGACCGTCGAAGGCCTGCGGGCTGGTGACCTCGTGGAGCAGGTGCAGGTCGATGAAGAGGAGGTCGGGCTCGCCCTCGGCGCGCCGTACGACGTGATCCTCCCAGACCTTTTCCGCGAGTGTCCGTGCCATCGCATTCCCTCCGACCGGCCGCTCTGCCGGCCTGTTCGTCGTTGCCCTGCGTGTCCACCCCCTTGTGGGGAGTGGCCGCAGCGGCCCTGTGCATTCCAGCGTGCCGCGTCCGCCGGAAAATTGAACTTGCGTTTCACAGAGTGAGACGCGAGTATCGTTGCATGGACAACAGTAGTGGCGTCGGCGTTCTCGACAAGGCGGCTCTGGTGCTGAGCGCACTGGAGTCCGGCCCGGCCACCCTGGCCGGGCTCGTGGGCGCCACGGGTCTCGCCCGCCCCACCGCACACCGTCTTGCCGTCGCCCTGGAGCACCACCGGATGGTGGCGCGCGACATGCAGGGGCGCTTCATCCTCGGCCCGCGGCTGTCCGAACTGGCCGCCGCGGCGGGCGAGGACCGCCTGCTGGCCACGGCCGGGCCGGTGCTCACGCATCTGCGCGACATGACCGGCGAGAGCGCCCAGCTCTACCGCCGCCAGGGCGACATGCGCATCTGCGTGGCCGCCGCCGAGCGCCTGTCCGGACTGCGGGACACCGTCCCGGTCGGCTCCACGCTGCCGATGAAGGCCGGCTCCGCCGCCCAGGTCCTGCTCGCGTGGGAGGAGCCGGAGCGGCTCCACCGCGGGCTGCAGGGGGCCCGCTTCACCGCCACCGCGCTCTCCGGCGTACGGCGCCGCGGCTGGGCCCAGTCGATCGGCGAGCGCGAACCGGGCGTGGCGTCCGTCTCGGCCCCGGTGCGCGGCCCGTCCAACCGCGTCGTGGCGGCGGTCTCCGTCTCCGGCCCGATCGAGCGGCTCACCCGGCACCCCGGGCGCATGCACGCCCAGTCCGTCGTCGACGCCGCCGCCCGCCTGTCCGAGTCCCTGCGCCGCAGCGGCTGAGCCCGGGACACCGGCCTCAGGCCGCCCGCCCCTCGCCCGCCTTCAGCCGCTGGGCCGCCGTCTCACCACGGCGGCCCACCGGGACGACCCCGGTCGCGGCGCCCAGTCCGAAGGCGGGCATGTCGACGTACACGGACTCGTAGCCGCCCGCCGGCACGGCGTACGTCTCGTGCCAGAAGCCCACCCGGCCCTTGCCGGCCCGCGCGCGGCGGTTGAACGCCGCCCACGCGGGCCGGTGCTGCTTGTCCCGCTGGGAGGCGTAGGCGAAGAGCTGCTCCGTGGACTTCCAGTACTGGACGACGTAGATCACACGGGGTCCGCCGAACAGCAGCCGGTACCCGAGGAACCCGCTCCCGTCGTCCTGCGACAGCTCCCGCAGCATGCGCGGCATGGCCCGGAACACCGGGAGCCAGCTGCCCAGGGACCGGAAGCGGTTGATCCGCATCCCGATGAGGAACACGACGACGCCGCCCTCGGCGGCGGCGGTGTTGCGGCCCGGAATCAGCTGCGCGGACATGAGGATCCCCTGTCGGTCGTCTTGGATAGTGGCACTATCCATGCTTGGATAGTGCCACTATCCAACGGAGGGCGCAAGGGAATGCGACTGGCGGAGCTGAGTGAACGCAGCGGCGTGGCGACGGCCACGATCAAGTACTACCTGCGCGAGGGACTGCTGCAGCCCGGCCGTCGCGTCACGGCCACGCAGGCCGAGTACGGGGAGGAGCACCTGCGCCGGCTGCGCTTCGTCCGGGCGCTGATCCAGATCGGCAAGGTGCCGGTGGCCACCGCACGGGAGGTGCTCGCCGCGGTGGAGGACGAGTCGCTCAACCAGCACCTGCGGCTCGGCGCCGCCACCTTCGTCCTGCCGCACGGCCCGGAGCCCGACGAGGACGACCCGGCGACGGAGACCGCCCGCCGCGAGGTGGACGGTCTGATGGCCGAACTCGGCTGGCGGTACGGCGGCGAGGAGCACGGCCCCTCCCCCGCGTACCGGATGCTCGTCACGGCGGTCGCCGCCCTGACCCGCCTCGGATACCCCAGCGGCGCGCGGCACTTGGCGCCCTACGCGCGGCTGGCCGCCCAACAGGCCGTCCACGACCTGGATCTGGTCGAGACGTACGACACCCCGCTGGAACAGGCGGCCGCCGCCGTGACGCTCACGGTGCTCTACGAGCCCGTGCTGCTGAGCCTGCGCCGGCTCGCCGAGGCCGAGGAGTCCCGGCGCCGCTTCGGAGTTGGGTGAGGCGGGCCGCCAGGAACGGCCGCGGACGGGGAAACAGGAGAGGCCCCCCGCCGAAGCGGGGGGCCTCTCCTCGATGTACCCCCGACCGGATTCGAACCGGCGCTACCGCCTTGAGAGGGCGGCGTGCTAGGCCGCTACACAACGGGGGCAAGTCTTGTGGAAATGTGCTGGGGTACCAGGACTCGAACCTAGACTAAATGAACCAGAATCACTCGTGCTGCCAATTACACCATACCCCATGGTGTGTCAAGTACCCCCGACCGGATTCGAACCGGCGCTACCGCCTTGAGAGGGCGGCGTGCTAGGCCGCTACACAACGGGGGCCCTAGCGATCCCTGCCAGAGAGATCAGTACCCCCGACCGGATTCGAACCGGCGCTACTGCCTTGAGAGGGCAGCGTGCTAGGCCGCTACACAACGGGGGCTTTGCAGAAGATCTGCGCTGGGGTACCAGGACTCGAACCTAGACTAACTGAACCAGAATCAGTCGTGCTGCCAATTACACCATACCCCACCAAAACTCAACCCCCCGTGGGGGGTTTTGTTTGGCCGCGCTTCCCGCGCTGGCCTTTTCGGCCCGCCCGGGCGGCGCAGGAAGAACATTACCCGATCGGTGACGGGGCTCCAAAACGAGTATCCGCCGCCAGAAGTGCGGGCAGCTCCGCGAGCCCCATGATCCGCCGCAGGTCCGGCGCGGTGACGGAACCCGTACGGTCCAGCCACACCCCGTACAGGCCCGCCGCGTCCGCGCCGCGCGCGTCGGTGTCGGCCTTGTCGCCCACGTAGGCGACCTCCGCCGGCGGCAGTCCCAGCGCCCGGCACGCTCCCAGGAAGGCCTCCGGCGCGGGCTTGGCGTGCCCCAGTTCCTGCGAGCACACCAGGCACTCGAAGCGGTCGCGCAGGCCCAGCCGGGTCAGCTTGCGCTCCTGGTGGGCGGTGCTGGAGTTGGACAGCAGGCCGTGCCGGTAGCCGGGGGTGAGGGCCTCCAGGACCGGTACGACGTCGGGGAAGACCGCCCAGGCGGCCTCGAAATGGACGTAGTAGGCCGCGAACCAGGCGTCGGCCGCGGCGTCGCCGACGGTCGGCCCCAGCAAGGCCCTGACCCGCTCCCTGCGGTGCTCGGTGAAGGTCAGCTCTCCGGTGAGGAAGCGCGCGTAGTGCGTCTCCATGACCTCGCGCCACGTCCGCAGCGCCCGCTCCTCGCCGCCGAACGCGCCGAGCAGACCCTCGGCCTCCAGGTGACGCAGCGCTCCGGCCCGCTCGGCGCCCGAGTAGTCGAAGATCGTGTCGTCGATGTCCCAGAGCACGGCGCGGATCGGCATATGCCGACTCTAGCCCTGTGCTCCGTCCGGGGTACCGGCACGTGGCGGACACCGGGTGAACAGCGTCCGGCCGCTCTCGAAACGGTGCCGCTCGCCCGTCACGGGGTCGTCGAACTCCAGCACCCGGGCCAGCAGCCGCAGCGGGCGGGAGAAGTCGCCGGGTGCGGCGGGCGGCAGGACGTGCGGGTAGACGGGGTCGCCGAGGATCGGCACCCCCAGGGCGTTCATGTGCACCCGCAACTGATGGGTACGGCCGGTCTCGGGGCGGAGCCGGTAGCGGGCCAGCCCGTCGCGGTGGTCCAGCAGTTCCACGTGGCTGCGGGCGTTGGGCTCGCCGGGGACCTCCCGGGCCGCCATCTCACCGCGCTCCTTCACGATCCGGCTCTCCACCGTGCGCGGCAGCGCCAGGGCGGGGTCGTGCCGGGCCACCGCCTCGTACTCCTTGCGGGCCAGCCGGTCCCGGAAGATCGTCTGGTAGGCGCCGCGCAGCTCGGGGCGGATCACGAACATCACCACGCCCGCCGTGAGCCGGTCGAGGCGGTGGGCCGGGCTCAACTCGGGCAGCGCGAGGTCGTGGCGCAACCGGGTGAGCGCCGTCTCCACGACGTGGCCGCCGCGCGGCATGGTGGCGAGGAAGTGGGGCTTGTCGACGACGAGCAGCCGGTCGTCCCGGTGGAGCACCTCGATGCCGAAGGGCACCGGGACCTCCTCCGGCAGTTCCCGGTGGAACCAGACGTAGCCGCCCGGACGGTAGGCGGCGTCAGGGGAAAGCGGGCCGTCGGCGCCGTGCACCTCCCCCGCCGCGAACATGGCGTCCACCCGCTGCGGGGAGACCGCGGCGCCGAACCGGTCCACCAGGTGGTCGCGGACCGTCGCCCAGGTCCCGGTGCCGGGCAGCCGCACGCGCACGGGGTCGACCCCGCGGCGCTGGGGCAGCGGGGGGATCGGGGGCCTGGTCCTGCGGCGCATGGCGTGGTCCGGGAAGCGTGCCGCCCCGGGCTCCTGGTGAAGGGCCCGGGGCGGATCGGCGTACCGCGGTCAGCCGGCGAGCTTCGCCAGGGCGGCGTCGACGCGGGCCAGGGTGCGCTCGCGGCCGAGCACTTCGAGGGACTCGAAGAGCGGCAGTCCGACGGTGCGGCCGGTGACGGCGACCCGGACCGGCGCCTGGGCCTTGCCGAGCTTGAGGCCGTGGGTCTCGCCGGCGGCGAGGACGGCGTCCTTCAGGGCCTCGGCGTTCCAGTCGGCGGCCGCCAGGTTCTCGCGGGCGGTGGTGAGCAGCGCCGAGGCGGCGGCCGCGTCCTTCATCGCCTTCTGCCAGGACGCCTCGTCCTCCACCGGCGTGTCGAGGAAGAGGAAGTCGACGTTGTCGGTGATGTCGGAGAGCACGGTCAGACGGGTCTGCGCGTGCGGCGCGATCGCCTCGAAGGCGGCCTGGTCGAACGCCTCGGGCGCCCAGGGGGCGAACGGGGCCTTCAGCCACGGGCCGCAGGCCTCGGCGAACGCCTTCACGTCCAGCATGCGGATGTGGTCGGCGTTGATCGCCTCGGCCTTCTTGAGGTCGAAGCGCGCCGGGTTGGCGTTGACCGCGTCGATGTCGAAGGCGGCCACCATCTCCTCGACGGTGAAGACGTCGCGGTCGGCGGAGAGCGACCAGCCGAGCAGCGACAGGTAGTTCAGCAGGCCCTCGGGGAGGAAGCCGCGCTCCCGGTAGAGGTTGAGGGAGGACTGCGGGTCGCGCTTGGAGAGCTTCTTGTTGCCCTCGCCCATGACGTACGGCAGGTGGCCGAAGTACGGGGTCGTGCCGTTGCCGACGCCGATCTCGGCGAGCGCGCGGTAGAGCGCGATCTGGCGCGGGGTGGAGGACAGCAGGTCCTCGCCGCGCAGCACGTGCGTGATCTCCATCAGCGCGTCGTCGACCGGGTTGACCAGCGTGTACAGCGGGGCGCCGTTGGCCCGGACGATGCCGTAGTCGGGCACGTTGTCCGGGGTGAAGGTCAGCTCGCCGCGGACGAGGTCGGTGAAGGTGATCGTCTCGTCGGGCATGCGGAAGCGGACGATGGGCTCGCGGCCCTCGCGCTCGTACGCGTCGACCTGCTCGGCGGTGAGGTCGCGGCAGTGGCCGTCGTAGCCGGAGGGGCGGCCGGCGGCGCGGGCGGCCTCGCGGCGCTCGTCGAGCTCCTCGGTGGTGCAGTAGCACTTGTACGCGTGGCCGGACCCGAGCAGCTTCGCGGCGACGTCCTTGTAGACGTCCATGCGCTGCGACTGCCGGTAGGGCGCGTGCGGGCCGCCGACCTCGGGGCCCTCGTCCCAGTCGAAGCCGAGCCAGCGCATGGCCTCCAGCAGCTGCTGGTACGACTCCTCGGAGTCGCGGGCGGCGTCGGTGTCCTCGATGCGGAAGACCAGGGTGCCCTGGTGGTGGCGGGCGAACGCCCAGTTGAACAGGACGGTGCGGACCAGGCCCACGTGCGGGTTGCCGGTCGGCGAGGGGCAGAAACGTACGCGTACGGGTGCTGCGCTAGTCACGCTTGATCACCTTGTTGGTGAGAGTGCCGATGCCTTCGATGGTGACGGCGACCTCGTCGCCGACGTGGAGCGGTCCGACCCCCGCCGGGGTGCCGGTGAGGACGACGTCGCCCGGGAGCAGCGTCATGGCCTCGGTGATGTGCACGATCAGGTCCTCGATGGAGCGGATCATCTGGCTCGTGCGGCCGGACTGGCGCGGTTCGCCGTTGACGGTGGCGGTGACGGCGAGGTCGTTGGCGGCGGCGAGGTCCAGGTCCGTCTCGATCCAGGGGCCGATGGGGCACGAGGAGTCGAAGCCCTTGGCGCGCGCCCACTGCTTCTCGGCCTTCTGGGCGTCCCGCGCGGTGACGTCGTTGGCGCAGGTGTACCCGAGGACGACCTCGGCGACGCGCTCGCGCGGGACCTCGCGGCACATCCGTCCGATGACGACGGCGAGCTCGGCCTCGTGGTGCACCTCCTGCGAGAAGGAGGGGTAGACGATGGGGTCGCCCGGGCCGATCACCGAGGTGGACGGCTTGAAGAAGGCGACCGGGACCTCCGGCACCTCGTTGCCCAGTTCGGCGGCGTGTTCGGCGTAGTTCCGCCCGATCGCGACGACCTTGCTGGGGAGCACGGGCGGCAGCAGCCGGACCTTGCTCAGCGGCACCTTCGTGCCGGAGCGCTCGTACTCGGCGAACGGGATGCCCTTGATGATGTCGAGGACGAGTCCGTCCGGGACGGACTCGTCGCCCTCGACGACGCCGAAGGCGACATTGCCGTCGATGGAGAACCTGGCGATGCGCACGGGAAGCAGCTCACCTCACTGGCCGGAGACTGACGCTCCAGGTTATCCCGGGGGTGGCTCCCGGACCCGCCCGCCGAGCCGCGCCTCAGGCGGTCGGCAGCTCCGTCAGGACGGTGCGGCGGGGGTTGGCGGTCTGCCGGGGCAGCACGACGGCTTCCGCGTCCTCGACGGCCGGAGCGACCTCTGCGGTCCGCGTGTCCTCGGCGTCCACCAGGTGCGCGAGGGTGGTGCGGCGCGGGTTGGCTATGGGTCGCATGATCATGGTCGTCTTCATGGGCCGGTCAGAACCTCGTGTTGTTACCGGGCGCCCAGCGAGGCGCGGTTGACGTAGTACACGGCTGTGTCAAACGTCAATCTATCGGCGCCCATTCCCCGATCTGGATGACCAATACAACTGACGGTCTGTGATTTTCCTCACGAACGCGGGGACAAGCAGGGCGTATCGGTCGGCCGCCCGATACCAGCGAAACCGACATCACGGCCCATCCGGACTCTTCACCCCCGGTTGGCAGCAGCCGGGCGCCGGCCGGCGGGCCCCAACACCCCTGGAGAAAGCCCGGATTGCCGGAAGACATCCGAAAGGCCACCGACACCGTGTGATCCATCGGACGCACTGAGTCACGTATTCCACTCGAAACATGTCGGCCCTTGTTGGACGTGCGGCACTGTGCTGGAATTCCCCGGACCGCCGTATCAACAGATGCCGGCGCGCAGGGGGGAGCGTGCGATCGCCGAGCGGCGGCGGCCAATGGGTATCCGCCGGGGAGGGCGGGACTCCGAAGACTCGACACCGTCCTGCCGCCCGTGCGGGGGACGCCTGGTCCAGAGGTTGCGACGCTAGTGCAGGGACGTTTCAAGAGGGATGGCGGCGCTGCGGGCGACCCGGAACAGCGCGGTGGGACCGATCACGGTCCCGCCCGCCGGGATGAAACCGCAGACGCCGGAACCGCGGGCGCACAGAGCAGCGCCACGCCGGGAAGCGGTGTGCGCACCGGCCCGAAGCACGGCTCCCGAATAGCCATGCGCAACTGGCGCATCAGCACTCGTCTGGTGTCGCTGCTCGCGCTGCCGGTGGTCGCCGCGACCACCCTGGGTGCGCTCCGCATCCAGAGCTCGCTGGAGAACGTGCAGCAGCTGGAGGCCATGACCTCGCTGACCGACCTCACGGAGCAGGCGACCAAGCTCGCCGCCGCGCTCCAGGAGGAGCGAGACGTCTCGGCCGGCCCGCTGTCCAGCACGCCCCGGGACGAGGGCGACGACAACATCGCGGCCGCGCTGCAGAAGACCAAGCTGGCGCGCACGGCGTTCGTCAACGCCGCCAACGAGGTCTCCCCTGACCTCACGGGCGTCAACGCCTCGCTGACCGCGATCAGCCGCCAGCTCGGCACCCTGAACGCCATCCGCGAGCGTTCTTACGACCAGCCCGGCTACGTCGCGCAGACGGTCAGCGAGTACGACGAGCTCATCCGCTCGCTCATCGACCTCTCCCAGGAGATGGCCGAGGCGACCGGTAACTCGGACATGATCTCCAGCACCCGCGCGCTGGCGGCGTTCTCGTCCGCCAAGGAGTACGACTCCATGCAGCGCGCGATCGTCAGCGCCGCGCTGGCCGACAACCGCAACCTCAGTTCCAACGACTTCCGCTACCTGCAGGGCGCCCACCGCTCCGAGGGCACGGAACTCAAGCAGTTCAGCCAGATCTACGGACGGACGAACGCCGAGGACCTCCTCAAGGGCCTCAACGGCGGCAACGACATCGTCACCAAGGTCGACGAGCAGGCCGACCGCATCGCGGCCTCCGAGTCGAGCATCCAGAACTTCCAGGGCACCTACCTGGACTGGGACGACGACGCCAAGACCAAGATCCAGCTCATGGGCCAGATCGAGCAGACCCTGCTGCAGCAGATGCAGCAGAAGGCCCTGACGCTGCGCGACGAGGCCCAGCAAGAGGCGATCATCAGCGGTGCGCTGATCCTCCTCGTGCTCGGCATCTCGGTCGTCGGCGCCTTCGTCGTCGCCCGGTCCATGGTCCGCTCGCTGCGCCGGCTGCAGGACACCGCCCAGGAAGTCGCCCAGAAGCGACTGCCCGAGCTGGTCAAGCAGCTCTCCGAGTCCGACCCGCAGGACGTCGACACCTCGGTCGAGTCGATCGGCATCCACACCCGCGACGAAATCGGCCAGGTGGCCCGCGCGTTCGACGAGGTCCACCGCGAGGCGGTCCGACTCGCCGCCGAGCAGGCGCTGCTGCGAGGGAACGTCAACGCGATGTTCACCAACCTCTCGCGCCGCAGCCAGGGCCTGATCCAGCGTCAGCTGAGCCTGATCTCCGAACTGGAGTCCCGCGAGGCCGACCCGGACCAGCTGTCCAACCTCTTCAAGCTCGACCACCTCGCGACCCGTATGCGCCGGAACGGCGAAAACCTCCTCGTCCTCGCGGGCGAGGAGCCCGGCCGCCGCTGGACCCGCCCGGTCCCGCTGGTCGACGTCCTCCGCGCCGCCGCCTCCGAGGTGGAGCAGTACGAGCGCATCGAGCTCACCTCGGTGCCGGCGGTCGAGGTCACCGGCCGCGTCGTCAACGACCTCGTTCACCTGCTCGCAGAGCTGCTGGAGAACGCGACCTCGTTCTCCTCCCCGCAGACCAAGGTGCGGGTCACCGGTCACGCGCTGCCCGACGGCCGCGTGCTGATCGAGATCCACGACACCGGCATCGGTCTCTCCCCGGAGGACCTCGCCGACATCAACGAGCGGCTCGCCAACCCGCCGACGGTGGACGTCTCCGTCTCCCGCCGCATGGGTCTGTTCGTGGTCGGCCGCCTGTCCCTGCGACACGGCATCCGGATCCAGCTCCGTCCGTCCGACTCGGGCGGCACCACCGCGCTCGTCATGCTGCCGGTGGACGTCACCCAGGGTGGCGCCAAGCCCCAGCCCGGCGCGGGCAACCGCGGTCAGCAGCCGGGCGGTGCCCCCGCCGCGGCTCCGGGCGGTCCCGCGCCGGCCATGGGTGGCGGCGGCGGTACGGGCCTCGCCGGCATGCACCGCGGTGGGCAGCGCGGCCAGGTGTCCGGTTCCGCGTCGCGTCCGGCCCTCAACTCCGGTCCCGGTATGGGCCCGCAGGGCGGCCGTCCGGCCGGCCCCGGTGCCCCGACGGCGCCCGGCCCGCAGCGCTCGGGCCCGAGCTGGGCCAACGAGCAGGTCCCGGGTGGCCAGGGCCGGCCGCAGCAGCAGCCGCAGCGACCGGCGGCTCCCCCGCAGCGTCCGGCGGCGCCGCAGCCGATGGGCGCGGCCCACGGCCCCGAGGCCGACATGCCGCGCGGTCACGAGGACCTGGAGAGCACGGCGCAGTTCGAGCGCCCGGACTTCAACGCCATGCCGCACACCGCACCGGCGTACGGCGGCCCCCAGACCCAGCAGATGCCGCAGATGCCGCAGATGCCGCAGCACGGCGGCCAGCCCCAGCAGATGCCGCAGATGCCGCAGCACGGTGGCCAGGCCCCGCAGCAGCAGGGCCAGTTCACCCGCAGCGACGTCTTCCAGCGCCCCGCGGCACCCCACGTGCCGCAGGCGCAGCAGACCCCGCCGGCCGCCCCGGCGGCGCCCCAGGGACCGCGCCACTCCGGCGGGTACGCCCAGGAACCCGGCGCCGCCCACCAGCAGCGTCCCGCGGCCCCGCAGGCCGACCGGCAGCCCCTGCCGGCCGTCAGCGAGCCGATGGCGCTGCCTCCGGCCCCCGTTCGCCACGACGAGCCGAGCCCGATCTTCGACTCCCTCGAGTCGGACTGGTTCCGCACCGGTCGCGCCGAGCGCATGCAGCAGGTGCACGTCGAGCGCGGCCCGGTCGGCCCGCAGCACAACGGCAACGGCCCGGGTGCCGCAGCGCCCACCCGGCCGCCGCAGCGCCCGCAGCAGCCCGCCCCGCAGCAGCACCCGCAGCAGCCCGCCCCGCAGCGGGCCCGCGCCGAGCACGCGGCGCCGCCTTCGCAGCCGGCGCACCCGCCGCAGCCCTCGCAGCCCCCTCGGCGCGACTCGGCGGCGTGGCGGTCCTCGCCGAACGACGAGGTGTGGGAGCGCGCGGGCCAGGTCCGCCAGCCGTCCGCGGGCGGGGTCACCCCCTCCGGGCTGCCGCGGCGGGTCCCCAAGGCCAACCTCGTCCCGGGAGCCGGTGCTCCCCAGCAAGCCCCACAGGGCGGTCCGCAGGTTTCGCGGGCCCCCGACGACGTGCGCGGACGCCTGACCAACCTCCGTCGCGGTATCCAGCAGGGTCGCCAGGCCGGTACGGGAACGACCGACGGCCGCGGCTTTGGCACCACTCACCAGCAGGAGCGTTAGTTGAGTCAGATGAGCCAGGCGGCACAGAATCTGAACTGGTTGATCACCAACTTCGTGGACAACACCCCCGGGGTGTCCCACACCGTGGTGGTATCCGCCGACGGCCTGCTGCTGGCCATGTCCGAGGGTTTCCCCCGTGACCGTGCCGACCAGTTGGCGGCCGTCGCCTCCGGCCTCACCTCGCTGACAGCGGGCGCGTCCCGCATCTTCGAGGGCGGCAGCGTCAACCAGACCGTCGTGGAGATGGAGCGCGGCTTCCTCCTCCTGATGTCGGTCTCGGACGGATCCTCGCTGGCCGTACTGGCGCACCCCGAGTGCGACATCGGCCTCGTGGGCTACGAGATGGCCCTGCTCGTCGACCGAGCGGGCGCCGTTCTCACCCCCGACCTGCGCGCAGAACTCCAAGGCAGCCTGATGGGCTGAGCTCCTCCCCGGAGCCCGGCCGAATGCACGCCCCATGACTACTCGCGACACGCGTCCGCTCTTACCCGGAGGACCATTCATGACCCCGCCGCCCGCCTCGCCCGGCCCGTACGGCGCGCCCCACCATGCGCCGTACGGGGGCGAAGGCGACCAGCCGCTGGTGCGGCCGTACGCCATGACCGGTGGTCGCACCCGACCGCGCTACCAGCTCGCCATCGAGGCACTGGTCAGCACCTCCGCGGACCCGAGTGCCTACCAGGGGCTGCTCCCCGAACACCAGCGCATCTGCCACCTGTGCATGGAGATCAAGTCGGTCGCCGAGATCTCCGCACTGCTGGGGATCCCGCTGGGGGTGGCCCGGATTCTGGTGGCCGACCTGGCTGAGGCCGGTATGGTCGCCATCCACCAGCCGAGCAGCGGCGAGGCCGGCGGACAGCCTGATGTGACACTGCTCGAAAGGGTGCTCAGTGGACTTCGCAAGCTCTAGGCCGGGGCAGCAGGCGGCGTACGGTGCGCCGCCCGCGGCCCGGTCCACCACCTCGGCGAAGATCGTGGTGGCGGGTGGCTTCGGCGTGGGCAAGACCACGTTCGTCGGGGCGGTCTCGGAGATCAACCCGCTCCGTACGGAGGCCGTGATGACCTCGGCATCCGCGGGCGTGGACGATCTGACGCACGTGGCCGACAAGACCACGACGACCGTGGCCATGGACTTCGGTCGTATCACGCTCGACGACGACCTGATCCTGTACCTGTTCGGTACGCCGGGCCAGGACCGCTTCTGGTTCATGTGGGACGACCTGGTCCGCGGTGCCATCGGCGCCGTCGTCCTGGTCGACACCCGCCGGCTGGCCGACTGCTTCCCGGCCGTCGACTACTTCGAGAACAGCGGTCTGCCGTTCGTCATCGCCCTCAACGGCTTCGACGGCCACCAGCCGTACACGCCCGATGAGGTCCGGGAAGCGCTGCAGATCGGCCCGGACGCCCCCATCATCATCACGGACGCCCGGCACCGCGCCGAGGCGAAGAGCGCGCTGATCACGCTCGTCGAACACGCGCTGCTCGCTCGTCTCAAGTAAGCGTTCCAGCTTGCCACTTCGCGTATGGACCGGCTGTGTCTTTTGACATGGCCGGTCCTTCTGTTCATAACGTTTCGACCGCGAATCGGAACAACCCGAACACCGCCCGCGCCCAGTCGGCTTCACTGCGCATACATCTACCCAGTGAATTGCCACCGCTTTACGCTTATGCCCCTTTTAACCGGCGCGTGATCATGGCTTCGCAGTCCTCGCCGGACGTTTGTGGAGCACCCCCATGACGTGCTGGAATTCATCGAAACCCGAGAGTAGGAACGGCGCCGCCCGCGCCGTCGCCGAGAGGTTGTTGGTCGAGTGAGGAACACGAGGCGAGCAGAGCCGGGTCCCGCGGACCACCCGCGTGGCAATTTCACCCCGCCTGCGCGATACGGCACGGCTCAGGCCGCTGCCCCCGAGGCGGCCACCGCGCCGGAGCCGGTGACGAGCCCGGGCAGCCGCTTCGCCATGCGCAACTGGCGGGTGGCCACCCGTCTGAACGTCATCCTCCTCATCCCGGTGATGGTCGCCCTGGTCTTCGGCGGCTTCCGGGTGCAGAGCTCGGTGCAGACCTGGCAGGACGCCGACGACGCGGTGCGGACCGCCAACGCCGTGCGCGCCGCCGTGGACTACGCCAACGCCGTCCTGAACGAACGCGACCTCAGCGTTGTTCCCCTGCTGGCCGGCGACACCGAGAACAAGAACGTCGTCGCGACCCGCGCGGCCACCGACCAGGCGGCCGCGAAGTTCGACGCGGCCGTCGCCGAGCTGCCCGTGAGCGACCGGCTGCAGCGCCGCGTGGCGAACATCCGCGAGGGCGAGAAGGTCCTGGCGAAGCTGCGTGACACGGCCTTCACCCGGCAGCTCCCGGGCGTGCAGACCGAGGAGAAGTACGTCGAGGTCCAGCACCCGCTGATGGAGCTCGCGAACGAGCTGGGCTTCGGCACCAACAGCATCGCCTCCTACGGCCGCACCCTCTACGCGCTCGAACTGACCAAGGCCGCCGAGTCGCTGACCCGCTCCATCGGCACCCACCTGCTCGTCGAGGACCGCGACAAGCTCGCCGACGGCGAGCTGCAGCTCCAGCTGACCGCCTTCACCTCGTACGCCTACCTCCAGCAGGTCGCGCTGGAGGAGTACCGGGGCGGTGGCACCGACGCGGACTACCAGCGGCTGCTGGACGCGCAGGACGCGGCCCTGGAGAAGGGCAAGGAGCAGGTCACCCAGGCCGCCCAGGCGGCCAAGCAGGCCGGCCAGCCCTTCAAGGCTCCGCCGAGCCTGGAGAACATGATCAAGCTGATCGCCTCCGGTCAGAGCACTGAGCAGCTCAAGGCCCAGGGCGTGACCGCGGAGAGCTGGTTCGGCGCGACCACCCTCGCCTTCGACGCCTACAAGAGCGTCGAGCAGCACCTGGCCAACCAGGCGTACAACGACTCGAGCGACATCGCCGACAGTGCCCGCATCGAGGCGATCGTCAACTCCGCCATCGTGCTCGTCGCGCTGATCATCGCCTTCATCGTGGCCGCGATGGTGGCCCGCTCGATGAGCAACAGCATGCGGCGGCTGCGCACCGCGGCCTTCGAGGTCGCCGAGCAGCGCCTGCCCGCCCTGGTCGACCAGCTCTCCCGCACCGATCCGGGCAAGGTCGACACCCGCGTCCAGACGATCCCGATCACCTCGAACGACGAGATCGGCGAAGTCGCCCGCGCCTTCGACCAGATCCACCGCGAGGCCGTACGGCTCGCCGCCGAGCAGGCCCTGCTCCGTGGCAACGTCAACGCGATCTTCACCAACCTCTCCCGCCGCAACCAGGGCCTCATCCAGCGCCAGCTGACGCTGATCACGGACCTGGAGAACAACGAGGCGGACCCGGACCAGCTGGAGAACCTCTTCAAGCTGGACCACCTGGCGACCCGTATGCGCCGCAACGGCGAGAACCTCCTGGTCCTCGCCGGCGAGGAGCCCGGCCGCCGCTGGAACCAGCCGGTCCCGCTGGTCGACGTGCTCCGCGCCGCGGCCTCCGAGGTGGAGGCGTACGAGCGCATCGAACTGGTCGGCATCCCCGAGACCGAGATCCACGGCACCGCCGTCACCGACCTCGTGCACCTGCTGGCCGAGCTGCTGGAGAACGCCACCACGTTCTCCTCGCCGCAGACCAAGGTGCGGGTCACCGCGACCCGGCTGCCCGACGGCCGCGTCATGGTCGAGATCCACGACAAGGGCATCGGCCTCACCGCCGAGGACTTCGCGGACATCAACCACAAGCTGGCCGAACCGCCGACCGTCGACGCGTCGATCTCCAAGCGCATGGGCCTGTTCGTGGTCGGCCGCCTCGCCGACCGGCACGGCATCCGCGTCCAGCTCCGCCCGTCCGGCGAGCAGGCCGGCACCACCTCGCTGGTCATGCTCCCCGAGCCGATCACCCACGGTGGCGGCGGCGAGGAGATGCCGCTGGAGGACGACTTCACCGTGTCCCGGATCGTGCCGGAGCTCGAGACCCCGCAGTTCGCCGCCTACGGGCCGACCGCCGCGGAGCTCGGCTTCGACGACTCGCGCTACGAGCGCGCCGAGGCCCCGGGCGACACCCGCTCGCTCGACCCGGTCGGCCGCTCGCTCATGCGCGACCAGCGCCGTGCCCAGCTCGAGGCCGCGGCCGGCGACCGTGCCCCGGAGCACCTGCCGTTCGAGGGCGACGCCCAGGAACAGGGCTTCCAGGACGGCTACCAGGAGGCCGGCGCCGACGCCGCGTTCCGGGAGACCCCGTTCCAGGACAACGGCTTCCCGGCGAACGGCTACGAACAGCAGGGCTACCAGGAGCCGCAGGCCCAGCCGTTCCAGGAGCAGCACGGCTACGACGCGCAGCCCGGGTTCCAGGAGCCGGTGTACACCGAAGGCGGCTACGCCGAGCAGGGGTACACCGCTCCGCAGAACGGCTACACCCAGGACGACTGGCAGCAGCAGAACGGGTACGCCCAGGAGCAGTGGACGGCGACGCCCGGCGGCGACCTGCCGCAGGCGGCCCAGCCGCAGGCCTTCCCGGCCCAGGCGACGGCCGATTCCGCCACAGCCACCCCCTTCGAGGCCCCGGAGCGCGTAGGCTTCGACCGACCGGGTGCGGCCACCGGCCCGCTGCAGTCCTCGGTGACCGACGCGGGACTGCCGCGCCGCGACCGCGGATGGCAGCAGTCCGGCCCGGCGGCCCCGGCACAGCCGGAGCCCCAGTCGACGGACGGCTTCCCGGCGCAGCCGGCGCCCTCCGCACCGGCGTCGGACGGGGAGTCGGAGTGGCGCTCCACGAACGACGACAACTGGCAGCGGGCCGAACAGGCCCGCAAGCCCAAGGCGGGCGGGGTCACCCCCTCCGGCCTGCCCCGACGGGTCCCCAAGGCCAACCTGGTCCCGGGTACCGCACAGCAGACTCCGCAGGGCGGACCGATGGTCTCCCGTGCACCCGAGGACGTCCGTGGCCGCCTGAGCAATCTGCGGCGCGGCGTCCAGCAGGGACGCACTGCGGGAACTGACACGAACGGCCAGGGCTTCGGCCCCAAGCACCAGGAGCGTTAGTTGAGTCCGATGAGCCAGGCGGCACAGAACCTGAACTGGTTGATCACCAGTTTCGTGGACCAGACCCCAGGGGTCTCCCATACGGTTGTGGTCTCTGCCGACGGCCTGCTGCTGGCGATGTCCGAAGGCTTCCCGCGGGACCGTGCTGACCAGTTGGCCGCGGTGGCCTCCGGTCTGACCTCGCTGACCGCGGGTGCCTCGCGCATCTTCGAGGGCGGGCACGTGAACCAGACCGTCGTGGAGATGGAGCGCGGCTTCCTCTTCATCATGTCCGTCTCGGACGGTTCCTCGCTGGCCGTGCTGGCGCACCCGGAGTGCGACATCGGCCTCGTGGGCTACGAGATGGCCCTGCTGGTCGACCGGGCGGGCAATGTGCTCACGCCCGATCTGCGTGCGGAATTGCAGGGCAGCCTGCTCAACTAACGGACAGGCATGCGGGCGCGTCTGGAGACCCGTAGGGTTTTCAGACGCGCTACCCAGCTGGAGGAGGAACCGTGGCAACGCCCCCAGGCGGAGATCAGTACGGCAATCACCAACAGCAGCCGCCCTTCAAGCGGTTCGACTTTCCCTCGGCACCCAGCCAGGACCCCGGTCCCGGCCCCACGCCGTCGCACCGGCAGCCGAGGATCCAGCCGTACGAACCCCCGCAGGCGCCACCGCCTCGGACAGCGCAGACCGGGCGTTCCAAGCCGCCGTCCGGTCTGGTACGTCCCTACGCCATGACCGGTGGCCGCACCCGGCCGCGCTACCAGCTCGCCATCGAGGCACTGGTCAGCACGACCGCCGACCCGGTGCAGCTGCGGGGCCAGTTGCCGGAGCACCAGCGGATCTGCATCCTCTGCCGGGAGATCAAGTCGGTCGCGGAGATCTCCGCGCTCCTCTCCATCCCCCTCGGCGTCGCCCGAATCCTCGTCGCCGACCTGGCGGAGGCCGGGCTCGTCGCCATTCACCAGCCCGGTGGCGACGATGCCTCGGGCGGACAGCCAGACGTGACACTGCTCGAAAGGGTGCTCAGTGGACTTCGCAAGCTCTAGCGGTCCAGCTCGCTCAACCACCTCGGCGAAGATCGTGGTGGCGGGCGGCTTCGGCGTGGGCAAGACCACGTTCGTCGGTGCCGTATCGGAGATCAACCCGCTGCGTACCGAAGCCGTGATGACCTCCGCCTCCGCGGGGATCGACGATCTGACGCACGCGCCGGACAAGACCACGACGACCGTGGCGATGGACTTCGGCCGTATCACCCTGGACGAGGACCTGATCCTCTACCTGTTCGGCACGCCGGGCCAGGACCGCTTCTGGTTCATGTGGGACGACCTGGTGCGCGGCGCCATCGGCGCCGTCGTCCTGGTCGACACCCGCCGGCTGGCCGACTGCTTCCCGGCCGTCGACTACTTCGAGAACAGCGGTCTGCCGTTCGTCATCGCCCTCAACGGCTTCGACGGCCACCAGCCGTACAACCCCGAGGAAGTCCGCGAGGCCCTCCAGATCGGTCCCGAGGCACCCATCATCATCACGGACGCCCGGCACCGCGCCGAGGCGAAGAGCGCGCTCATCACGCTGGTCGAGCACGCGCTGATGGCGCGGCTGCGGTAGCGGTTCCCGCTTCCCGTACGACGCGAAAGGCCCCGCACGACATGTGCGGGGCCTTCGCGCGTCGGGCCGGACGACAGGAGGACCGTTGCCCGCGCCCTTCGAACCGGACGACCCGGCGCACGTCGGCATCCCCGGAGGCATGGGGTGGTCGCCCCCGTGACGGCCGCTTCCCTTGCCGAGGTCTTCGCCCCGGAGCAGATCGTGCGCGTCCGCGCCACGGGGCAGGACGCAGGGCTCACGCACGGGCCCACACGCGGCTTCCTGGCGGACGTGGGGCTGCCGGTGGCCGACGGTGTGCTCTTCGAGTTCCGGAAGGACCTCGCGGGCGGCCCGACGCCGCTGCGGGCCGCGTCCCTCGTCGAGGACCTGACGGACTGCGAGGGTGGTCCACACCGACGTCTCGTCGATGATCCACGGGGCGACGGGCTGTGGGAGGCCGTCTTCGACGACATCGCGGGCGGCATGTGGTGAGGACGTCCCCGTACGACGACGGCGGCGCGGCACCCGGGAGGGGTGCCGCGCCGCCGTTCGGAGCCGGAGGGTCAGCTGCGCCAGCTGTGCGGCGCGCTGAAGCCGGACTGCCGCTCGAGGCGGCGCCAGCCGGCCGTGGAGCGGGGCTTGACGTAGTCGGTCGCGTCCTGGCCCTGGGCCGCGGCGCGGGCGAGCAGGACAGCGGTGAGTGCGGCCAGTTCCTCGTCGCTGGCGTGGCCGCGCTCCACGCGCACGAGCGCGGCGGAGGTGCTGTCGGCAGGAGTGCTCACGGGGTTCGTCTCTCCCTTACTGGGGCGGGTTGCCGTGCTTGCGGGACGGCAGGTCGGCGTGCTTGGTGCGCAGCATCGCGAGCGAGCGGATGAGGACCTCGCGGGTCTCGGCGGGGTCGATCACGTCGTCCACCAGGCCGCGTTCGGCGGCGTAGTAGGGGTGCATCAGCTCGGACTTGTACTCCTTCACCATGCGGGCGCGCATGGCGTCGGGGTCGTCGGCCTCGGCGATCTGGCGCCGGAAGATCACGTTGGCGGCGCCTTCGGCGCCCATGACGGCGATCTCGTTGGTCGGCCAGGCGTAGGTGAGGTCGGCGCCGATCGACTGGCTGTCCATGACGATGTAGGCACCTCCGTACGCCTTCCGCAGGATCAGCGAGATCCGCGGCACGGTCGCGTTGCAGTACGCGTACAGCAGCTTGGCGCCGTGCCGGATGATGCCACCGTGCTCCTGGTCGACGCCGGGCAGGAAGCCGGGGACGTCCAGAAGGGTGATGAGCGGGATGTTGAAGGCGTCGCACATCTGGACGAAGCGCGCGGCCTTCTCGCTGGCCTCGATGTCGAGGACGCCGGCGAGGGAGGCGGGCTGGTTGGCGATGATGCCGACGACCTGGCCGTCGAGGCGGGCCAGGGCCACGATGATGTTGGTCGCCCAGCGCTCGTGGATCTCCAGGTACTCGCCGTCGTCGACGAGCTCCTCGATGACCTGGTGCATGTCGTACGAGCGGTTGCCGTCGGCCGGGACGATGTCCAGCAGGACGTCGCCGCGCCGGTCGGCCGGGTCCGCGGCGGGGACCGACGGGGGGTTCTCACGGTTGTTCTGCGGCAGCATCGACAGCAGGTAGCGGACCTCCTCCAGGCAGGTCTGCTCGTCGTCGTACGCGAAGTGCGAGACACCGGAGACCTCGGAGTGGACGTCGGCGCCGCCGAGCCCGTTCTGGGAGATCTTCTCGCCGGTGACGGCCTGGACCACGTCCGGGCCGGTGATGAACATCTGCGAGGTCTCGCGGACCATGAACACGAAGTCGGTCAGGGCCGGGGAGTACGCGGCGCCGCCGGCGCAGGGGCCGAGCATCACGGAGATCTGCGGGATCACACCGGAGGCGCGGGTGTTGCGCTGGAAGATGCCGCCGTAGCCGGCGAGCGCCGAGACGCCCTCCTGGATGCGGGCGCCGGCACCGTCGTTGAGCGAGACCAGCGGGGCGCCGGCCGAGATGGCCATGTCCATGATCTTGTGGATCTTGCTGGCGTGGGCCTCGCCCAGCGCGCCGCCGAAGATCCGGAAGTCGTGGGCGTACACGAAGACGGTCCGCCCGTGGACGGTGCCCCAGCCGGTGATGACCCCGTCGGTGTAGGGCTTCTTCGCCTCCAGGCCGAACCCGCTGGCGCGGTGCCGCCGCAGCGGCTCCACCTCGTTGAAGGAGCCCTCGTCGAGCAGCAGCTCGATGCGCTCGCGCGCGGTGAGCTTGCCCTTGGCCTTCTGGGCCTGGGTCGCCTTCTCGCTGGGGCCGAGCCGGACCTGCTCGCGGATGGCGTGCAGTTCCGCGACGCGCCCGCGGGCGTCGTTCGCCGGCTGCGCGGCCTCTTCGGCCCCTTCGGCCTCGGCGGGCTGGGTCGGCACCTCGTCCAAAACGCTCATGACATCGACCATACGAGCGGAGGGCCGTCATAATCGGCGTCGACTTCGTACAGTGTCCGGACCCGCTTCATGGAGCATCTGGACAGAACCAACACAAGAAAGGCCCCGCACGGCACGTGCGGGACCTTTTCTTTGTAGCGGTCGTCCACCCGGACGCAACGGGACCGCTACCTTCCGGATACCGCCTCGGCCAGCGCAAGGACACGCCGGGCGTCATCCACATGGAGGTTCTCGATCATGCGGCCGTCCACCGTGACCACCCCGCGGCCCTCGGCCACGGCCTCCTCGAAGGCCTCGATGATGCGCCGCGCCCTGTCGGCCTCCTCCTGCGAGGGGGCGAACACCCTGTTGCATACCTCCACCTGCCTGGGGTGGATGAGCGTCTTGCCGTCGAAGCCGAACTGCCGGCCCTGGACGCACTCGGCCTCGAAGCCGGTCTCGTCCGTGACGTCGTTGTAGACACCGTCCAAAATCACCTTGCCGGCCTCGCGCGCACCCAGAAGGGCGAGGGAGAGTCCGGTGAGGAGCGGGGCGCGGCCCGGGACGTGCTCGGCGTGCAGTTCCTTGGCGAGGTCGTTGGTGCCCATCACCAGGACGCCGAGCCGTTCCGAGGCCGCCGCGATGGCACGGGCGTCCAGCATCGCGCGCGGAGTCTCCACCATCGCCCAGATGGCGGTGTGGTCCGGGGCGCCGGCGGCCTCCAGGGCCCGCTCGATGGCGTGCACGGTCGCGGCCGAGTCCACCTTGGGGACGACCACGGCGTCGGGGCCCGCCTCCGCGGCGGCCCGCAGGTCGTCCTCGTGCCAGGGGGTGCCGGGCGAGTTCACCCGGATGGTGACCTCCCGGTACCCGTACTCCCCCGAGGCCGCCGCCGCGGCGACCCGCTTGCGGGCGTCGGCCTTGGCGTCCGGCGCGACGGAGTCCTCCAGGTCGAGGATGAGCGCGTCGGTGGGGAGGGTCTTCGCCTTCTCCAGGGCGCGCTCGTTCGCGCCGGGCATGTACAGGACGGAGCGGCGCGGCCGCAGGATCGCGTCGGTCATCGGTTCTGCTCCTGCTCCTTGTACGCGGCCTCGTACGCCTGCGCCAGCTCCGGGTCGCGGGCGGCCAGCGCCTCCGCGAGCTCGACGACGACGTGGCACTGCTTCACCGTGGCGTCGTCCTGCATCTTGCCGTCGATCATCACCGCTCCGGTGCCGTCACCCATGGCGTCGATGACCCTGCGCGCCCAGGCGACGTCCGCCGGCGCCGGGGAGAAGACCCGCTTGGCGATGTCGATCTGCACCGGGTGCAGGCTCCACGCCCCGACGCAGCCGAGCAGGAAGGCGTTGCGGAACTGGTCCTCGCAGGCGGTGGTGTCCTTGATGTCGCCGAAGGGCCCGTAGTACGGCAGGATCCCGTGCGCGGCGCAGGCGTCGACCATGCGCGCGATCGTGTAGTGCCACAGGTCCTGCTGGAAGGTCAGCCGCGGCAGCTCCATATCGGCGTCCTTGGGGTCCTCCCGCACGAGGTACCCGGGATGCCCGCCGCCGACGCGGGTGGTCTTCATGCGGCGGCTCGCCGCGAGGTCGGCCGGGCCGAGGGAGATGCCCTGCATCCGGGGGCTGGCCCCGGCGATCTCCTCGACGTTCGCCACGCCCGTGGCGGTCTCCAGGATCGCGTGGACGAGGATCGGCCGCGCGATGCCCGCCTTGGCCTCCAGCTGGGCGAGCAGCCGGTCGACGTAGTGGATGTCCTCGGCGCCCTCCACCTTGGGCACCATCACGACGTCGAGCTTGTGGCCGATCTCGGTGACCAGGGTCAGCAGGTCGTCCAGCGCCCACGGCGAGTCGAGGCTGTTGATCCGGGTCCACAGCTGGGTGTCGCCGAAGTCGTGGGCCTTGGCCGTGGCGACCAGCCCGGCGCGTGCGGCCTCCTTGCGGTCGGCCGAGACGGCGTCCTCCAGGTTGCCCAGCAGGACGTCCACCTTGGGGGCGATGGAGGGGACCTTCGCGGCCATCTTCTCGTTGCTCGGATCGAAGAAGTGGATCATCCGCGACGGCCGGAACGGTACTTCCCGTACGGGGGCCGGGGCCCCCACGGCCAGCGGTCGGAAGAAGTCCTTCGCGGAACGCATGCGGTCTCCCGGGGTTCGAGGGTGGGGAGCGTACGGCGCTCACTTTATGATCCGCGGGACCCCCGCGTTACTGGTCGGTACGTGTGCCGTTGGTCACCGGTCGGCCACGGGCGGCAGACGGTAGGTCAGGTCCGGCTCGCCCTCCTCGTTCGCGGTGCTCTCGCTGCCGGGGACGGCCCGGAAGCCGTGCCGTTCGTAGAACGCGCGTGCCGCGGCGT
Organism: Streptomyces sp. NBC_00510; assembly: GCA_036013505.1. Classification (NCBI taxonomy): domain Bacteria; kingdom Bacillati; phylum Actinomycetota; class Actinomycetes; order Kitasatosporales; family Streptomycetaceae; genus Streptomyces; species Streptomyces sp. NBC_00510. The sequence goes on from CP107851.1 coordinate 3,559,953, forward strand.
TGCGCCGGAAGACGTGCAACGACAGTGGGCCGTCCGGGTGGTGGCGCACGACCTCGTCGAGCAGCCGCGAGCCGATGCCGCGTCCGCGTGCGTCGGGCCGCAGGTAGAGGTGCTCCAGCCAGTCGCCGTCGAGCGCCGCGAAGCCGGTCGCGGCGCCGGTCGCGGTCTGCTCCGCGACCCACACCCGGCACTGCTCCAGGACGACGTTCGCGACCCACCACCGGGTCTCCTCGTCGGTGTGCAGGCGGGGCAGCCAGGGCATGGCGGCCGCCCGGGAGGCGAGGAAGACCGCGGTGATCGCGTCCGCGTCCGCGGCCCGTCCGGGCCTGATCCGTATCGCTGTGGCATCGGTCACGCGATGACCGTACGCCGGGAGCGGGAGCGTGATCGAATGGGTTTCTCCGCCCCGGGAAGGACGAGCCCCATGACCGCCGCGACCGTGCACTCGCTGACCTGCTACCCCGTCAAGGGCTGTGCCGGCGTGCCCCTGGACGGCGTCGCCGTCGGCGCGACCGGTCTGGCCCACGACCGTACGTTCATGGTGGTCGACGCCGCCGACGGGTCCTTCCGCAGTCAGCGGACGCTGCCGCGGATGGCCGTGGTGCGCGCGGACGTCACCGACGACGGCAAGCACCTGGCGCTGTCGGCGCCCGGCGCCGGGGAACTCACGCTGGAGGTGGCGTACGCGGGGCCGCCGCGTGAGGTCGTCCTGTTCGACCGGCCGCTGGGACCGGCGGTGGACCAGGGCGAGGAGGCCGCGCGCTGGTTCTCCGAGGCGCTGGGGGCGCCCTCCCGCCTGGTGCGCGTGCGCCCGGGCTTCGACCGGGACGGCTGGGGCGAGCACCCCGGCAAGGTCAACTTCGCCGACGCCCACGCCCTCTCGGTGGCCTCGCTGGCCTCGCTCGACGACCTCAACCGGCGCATCACCGAGCGCGGCGGCACACCCGTGCCCATGGACCGCTTCCGTCCCAACATCGTGGTCGCCGGCTGGAGCGAGCCCCACACCGAGGACCGGGTGCGGCTCATGGACGTCGGCACCGCCCGGCTCGGCTACTCCGTCCGCGCGATGCGCTGCTCCGTGCCGCTGGTCGACCAGGCGACCGGCCGTACGGCCGGCCCGGAGCCGGTGCGCACCCTGGCCGGCTACCGGCGGGAGCCGGAGTACGGCAACAAGGTGAGCTTCGCGATGAAGGCGGCGGTGCTCCGGGCGGGCACGATCGCGGTGGGCGACCCGGTGGAGGTGCGGGCCTGGGCGTGACCGCCCTCCCGGTCGGCCGAACGGAAGCCGGCCGTGGCCGCTGCTGCGCCCGGGCCGCAACGAGCTCGTGGTGCTGGAGCTCGACGGCTGCGAGGCGCCTGTCGTGAAGGTACGGGACCGCCCGCGGCTCGGCCGGGACCGGGCCGCGGGCGGCTCACCCGGCGAGGATCAGCAGCCGCCGCAGTTGTAGTACAGGACGTCCCAGTGGTTGCCCTCGTCGGCGTAGATGTTGCCCGAGCCGGAGCGGTACTGGGGGGCGCCGTCACCGCGCAGGCCGATGTAGGTGAAGGCGCTGTGGATGTAGTTGGTGACGCAGCTGTTCTTGCCGTAGTCGAGCTTGTAGCCGTTCCAGTGCGAGTAGGTGCCGCTCGCGTGACCGGTCTCGGTGCCGCCGGTGATGTTCAGGGCGCAGCCGGTGGCGCCCTTCAGGGTGACCGCGCCCTGGGCGGTCGCCTGGTTGAGCTGGTCGAAGGACGTGCAGGTCGCGTTGTTGCGGTTGGAACAGCCACCTGACGAGGACCAGGTGATCCCGGCGTTGCGGAACATCGTCGTGGCCTGGGCGTGCGTCAGTTTGGTGACGGCGTAGGCGTCGTGGGACGCGGCGAGACCGACGCCGGGGGCGAACAGCACTCCGAGCGCGAGGACGAGTGCGCTCAGGACGGAGCGGAACTTCATGGGGATTCCTCCTGCTGGTGACCGTGCTTCCGGTGGGGCGGCTGTGCAGCTGGAGCAGGTGGAGCAGGTGGAGTGTGCCCGGCGTTCTACGCGCGTATGCACGGCAGTTGGGCCGCCGTGGAAGGGGACGCGGACACGGTCGGTGCCGTGTCCGCGTCCGCGTCCGCGTCCTCATCGGCCGGCGGCCGTCAGTCGTTCCGGCGCGGCTCCACGCCGGCGCGCAGCAGCCCGTACGCGTACGCGTCCTCCAGGGCCTGCCAGGAGGCGGCGATGACGTTCTCGCCGACACCGACGGTGGACCACTCGGAGATGCCGTCGGAGGTGGAGACCAGTACCCGGGTGATGGACTCCGTGCCGTGCTTGCCCTCCAGGATGCGGACCTTGTAGTCCACCAGCTCCAGCTTCGCCAGCTGCGGGTAGGTCCGCTCCAGCGCCACGCGCAGCGCGCGGTCCAGCGCGTTGACCGGGCCGTTGCCCTCGGCGGTGGCGACGATGCGCTGGCCGTCGGCCCACACCTTGACCGTCGCCTCGTTGGCGTGGGTGCCGTCGGGGCGGTCCTCGACGATGGCGCGCCAGGACTCGACCCGGAAGTAGTGCAGCGGGCGGCCCTCGACCTCCTCGCGCAGCAGGAGTTCGAAGGAGGCGTCGGCGGCCTCGTAGGTGTAGCCCGCCAGTTCGCGCTCCTTGACGCGCGCCACGACCCGGCCGATCAGCTCGCGGTCGTCACCGAGGTCGATGCCGAGTTCCTTGCCCTTGAGCTCCACCGAGGCACGGCCCGCCATGTCGGAGACCAGCATGCGCATGGTGTTGCCGACCAGTTCCGGGTCGATGTGCTGGTAGAGGTCGGGATCGACCTTGATCGCCGAGGCGTGCAGCCCGGCTTTGTGGGCGAAGGCCGAGATTCCCACGTACGGCTGGTGGGTGGAGGGCGTGAGGTTGACGACCTCGGCGATGGCGTGCGAGATGCGCGTCATCTCGACGAGGGCGCCTGCGGGCAGGACCTTGCGGCCGTACTTGAGCTCCAGCGCCGCCACGACCGGGAAGAGGTTGGCGTTGCCGACGCGCTCGCCGTAGCCGTTTGCGGTGCACTGGACGTGCGTGGCGCCCGCGTCGACGGCGGCGAGGGTGTTGGCGACGGCGCAGCCGGTGTCGTCCTGGGCGTGGATCCCCAGACGGGCCCCGGTGTCGGCGAGCACGGTGCGGACGACGGCGGTGATCTGGCCGGGGAGCATCCCGCCGTTGGTGTCGCACAGGACGACGACGTCGGCGCCGGCCTCGTGGGCGGCGCGCACGACCTCCTTGGCGTACGCCGGGTTGGCCTTGTAGCCGTCGAAGAAGTGCTCGCAGTCGACGAAGACCCTGCGGCCCTGGGAGCGCAGGTAGGAGACGGTGTCCCGGACCATCTCCAGGTTCTCCTCCAGCGTGGTCCGCAGGGCCAGCTCGACGTGCCGGTCATGGGACTTGGCGACCAGGGTGATGACCGGTGCGCCCGACTCCAGAAGCGCCCTGACCTGCGGGTCCTCCGCCGCATTGCCGCCGGCGCGGCGCGTGGCACCGAAGGCCACCAGCTGGGCGTGCGACAGGTCCAGCTCGGCGGCGGCGCGGGCGAAGAACTCGGTGTCGCGCGGGTTGGCGCCGGGCCAGCCGCCCTCGATGAAGCCCACCCCGAAGTCGTCCAGGTGCCGGGCGATCGTCAGCTTGTCGGCGACGGTGAGGTTGATGCCCTCGCGCTGCGCGCCATCGCGCAGCGTGGTGTCGAAGACGTGGAAGCTGTCGTCCAGTACGGCCGTCATGGTTCGTTCCAACTCCTGTCGGGTGAGTGGTTCCGGAAGACCGGGCTCCACTTGCCCCCATCTTCCCTCGCGCTGCACCGCCTCCGGCACGGGTGGGCCGGGAAACGAAAAGACCCCTCGCGGGTGCGAGAGGTCTGCGCGCGGGTCTGGGACACGGTGGTCGCTTCCGCGGTGGTCTGCGGTTCGGCGATCACTGAGGACCGGCGCGCCTGCTGCCGATAATCATGGCGAACGAGGGCACATCGGCAGTCTGCCACAGGACCCGCGGGCGTGGGACACGGTCTCAGGATGCGGGCACCCGGTCGGCGGCGGGCCGGCCGTCAGGCGGTGGGCGCCGGGGTGAGGGCGTCGTCCAGGAACTCCTTGACGTGCTCCAGGGCCTGCTCGCGGTCCAACCCGGGCAGCCCGATGACCAGGGGCACGCCGAAGCCGTCCAGCAGCGCCCTCAGCCGTACGGTGAAGCGCTCGGGATCCAGGGGCCGGAAGTCGCCGCGCGAGATGCCCTCGGCGAGCAGGGCGACCAGGTCGCGGTGCCAGACCAGTTCGAGATCGAGCTGGCGGCGGAGCACCTCCTCGGCGGCCGTCGTCCTGTTCCAGATCTCGGACCAGAGCGTCCAGCGCGGGTCGCGGCGCCCGTCGGGCAGGTACAGGTCGATGACCGCGTCGAGCCGTTCCCTGGGAGCGGTGGGGCTGCCCAGCACCCGCCGGCGCTCGGCGGCGAGCTGCTCCTCGCTCCATTCGAGGGTCTGCAGCAGCAGCTCGTCCTTGCTGCCGAAGTAGTAGAGGACGTGGCCGCTGCTCATGCCGACCTGCCGGCCGAGGCCCGCGATGGTCAGCTCGGCCAGCCCGCGCTCGGCGATGGTCGCCATGGCGGCGGCCATCACGTCCTCGCGGGGCTGCTTGAGCCGCCGCCGCGGGCGGGCGGGTCCGGTCACTGTTCCTCCGGGGCGGTCACACCTGGGGCTGCTGCTGGGTCACGCAATGAATACCACCACCGTGGGCGAAGATCGTACGAGCGTCCACCAGCACGACCTGCCGCTGCGGGAGGAGCCGCTCGAAGACGGCCTTGTTGACCTCGTCGGCGGGGTCGTCGAAGCCGCACAGGATCACGGCGCCGTTGCAGAGGTAGTGGTTGACGTAGGAGTAGTCGACCAGCTCGCCGTCCACCTCCTGGACCTGGGGCGCGGGCAGCTCCACGACCTCCAGCGGCCGGCCCTTGGCGTCGGTGGCGGCCCGCAGCAGGGACGCGACCTCCCGGGAGACGGCGTGGTCGGGGTGGGCCGGGTCCTGCTGGCTGTGGACGACGACCACGCCGGGGCGGACGAAGGCCGCCACGATGTCGACGTGCCCGCGGGTGCCGAAGCGGCCGTAGTCGGCGGTGAGACCGCGGGGCAGCCAGATCGCCTTGCGGGTGCCGAGGAAGGCGTGGACCTCGGCCTCCACCCGCTCCCTGGTCCAGCCCGGGTTGCGGCCCGGGTCGAGCTGCACGGTCTCGGTGAGCAGCACGGTGCCCTCGCCGTCGACGTGGATGCCGCCGCCCTCGTTCACGAAGGACGTGGCGTAGCGGGTCGCGCCCGCCCGTCCGGCGACGAAGGCGCCGATCTCCGCGTCGTGCCCCCAGGCCGCCCACTCCTGGGCGCCCCAGCCGTTGAACGTCCAGTCGGCGGCCGCGAGGCGTCCGGCACCGGTCAGGAAGGTCGGGCCCATGTCGCGCATCCAGGCGTCGTCCAGCGGCGCCTCGGCGACCGTGACCTGCGCGCCACCGGAGCCGAGCAGCTCCCGGGCGCCGGCGGCGTCCTCGGGCCGCGCCACGACGGTCACCGGCTCGAAGCGTGCGACCGTCCGGGCCACGGCGGCCCAGGCCGCGCGGGACACGGCCAGGTCCTCGGCGCCGTCGAAGGTGACGCTGGGAGACGGCCACGCCATCCAGGTGCGGGTGTGCGGGGCCCACTCGGGCGGCATCGCGTAGCCGTCGGCGGCGGGGGTGGTGGGCATCGTGCTGGTCCTTGTCACAAGAAGTAGAGACGGCTGAGCGACACCTGTTCCGCGGGCTCGGAGCGCAGTGGGTCGCCGTCGAGCGTCACCAGGCCCGTCCCGCCGTCCACGTCGACCTGCCCGGTGCGGGAGTTGAGGACGAGGTCGGCCGGGCCGATGCCGCGGGTGCCGCGCACGGCCACGCGGCGGCGCCGGGTGGGCATCCGGTCGTGCTCCAGCTCCAGGGCGGGGCGGGCCACGAACGCCACGGACAGGTCGGCGGCGGTCGCGCCGTGGGCCCCGAACAGCGGGCCGAGGACGAGCGGTTCGCAGGTGTCGGTGGCGGCGCCCGGGTCGCCGGTGACCCCGTACGCGGGGAAGCCGGACTTGAGCACCATCTGCGGCTTGGCGCCGAAGTACTGCGGCCGCCACAGCACGATGTCGGCGAGCTTGCCGACCTCGATCGAGCCGATCTCGTGGGCGAGGCCGTGGGCGATCGCCGGGTTGATGGTGAGTTTGGCGACGTAGCGCAGCACGCGGGCGTTGTCGTCGTCCGGGCCGTCCCCCTCCAGGGGGCCGCGCTCGGACTTCATCTTGCCGGCCATGGCGAAGGTGCGGCGTACGGTCTCACCGGCGCGGCCCATGCCCTGGGCGTCGGAGGAGGTGATGCCGATCGCCCCCAGGTCGTGCAGCACGTCCTCGGCGCCCATCGTCCCGGCGCGGATGCGGTCGCGGGCCATCGCGGCATCGCCCGGCAGGTCGGGCTTGAGGTCGTGGACGGAGACGATCATCCCGTAGTGCTCGCCGACCGCGTCGCGGCCGAAGGGCAGTGTGGGGTTGGTGGAGGAGCCGATGACGTTGGGCACGCCCGCCATCTTCAGGACGTTGGGGACGTGACCGCCGCCGCAGCCCTCGATGTGGAAGGCGTGGATCGTTCGGCCCTCCAGCACGCGCAGGGTGTCCTCCACGGACAGGCATTCGTTCAGGCCGTCGCTGTGCAGGGCGACCTGGACGTCGTACTCCTCGGCCACGCGCAGCGCGGTGTCCAGGGCGCGGGTGTGGGCGCCCATGTCCTCGTGGACCTTGAAGCCGGACGCCCCGCCCTCGGCGAGCGCCTCGACCAGCGGCGCCGGGTCGGAGGACGAACCGCGGCCGAGGAAGCCGATGTTGACGGGCCAGGCGTCGAAGGAGTTGAAGGCGTGCCGCAGCGCCCAGGGCGAGTTGACGCCGACGCCCCACACGGGCCCGAACTCCTGGCCGATGATCGTGGTGACCCCGGAGGCGAGCGAGGCCTCCATGATGCGCGGGGACAGCAGGTGGACATGGGTGTCCACGGCTCCGGCGGTGGCGATCAGCCCCTCGCCGGACACGATGGAGGTGCCCGTGCCGACCACGACGTCCACCCCGTCGAGGGTGTCGGGGTTGCCGGCCCGGCCGATGGCGTGGATGCGGCCCTCGCGGATGCCGACGGACACCTTGCGGATGCCGACGGCCGCGTCGATGACCAGCACGTTGCTGATCACCACGTCGCAGGTCTCGCGGACGGCGGCGGCCTTGAGCGCCAGCCCGTCGCGGGCGGTCTTGCCGAACCCGGCGAGGAACTCGTCCCCGGGCCGCTGGGAGTCCGACTCGACGCGGACCACCAGGCCCGAGTCGCCCAGCCGGACCCGGTCTCCGGCACGCGGTCCGTGCACGGCGGCGTACTCGTACGGGTCGATGCTCATGACCCCGCTCCCAGGTATCCGCAGGCGGCGGCCCGCCGCAGCGCCTCCGCCTTCGCGCCGGGCGCGTCGAGCGGGCCGTCGACGAGCCCGGCGAAACCGATCACCACACGGTCGCCGCCGACCGGGACCAGCCCGACCTCCCGCGCCTCCCCCGGCCCGAAGCGCACGGAGGAACCGGCCGGCACGTCCAGCCGCATGCCGTACGCCGCCGAACGGTCGAAGTCCAGCCGGGGGTTGGCCTCGAAGAAGTGGAAGTGCGAGGTCACGCTGACCGGTACGGAGGCGGTGTTGAGCACGGCCACCACCACCTCCGGGGGCCGCTCGGGATGGGCCGGGCCGGGCAGCACGGCGCCGGGGGCGTCCGCCCCCAGCGAGCCCCCGCCGATCGGGTCCGTGACCACGGCCAGCCGGGACCCGTCGTCGAAGACGGCCTCCACGTGGACCTCGGTGACGACGTCCGCCACCCCGGGCAGCACGTCGCCGGGGCCGAGCACGGCACGGCCGGCCTCGACCGCCTCCGCGAGGCGCGCGCCGTCCCGCGCGGCCTCGCAGACCGTGTCGGCGATCAGGGCGGTGGCCTCGGGCACGTTGAGCCGCAGCCCGCGCGCCCGGCGGGCCCGGGCCAGCTCCGCGGCGCCGAACAGCAGCAGCCGGTCGCGCTCGGTCGGGGTGAGCCTCACGCCTCCGCACCTCCCACATCGATCACCGATTAGAGCACCACTCTAAACCTGAAAGCCACCCAGGGGAAGTATTGACCTCGACCCTGGGTCAGAGGAAATTGAGTGGCGTTCAAACTTTCCCGGCACGGCAAGGGAGCCCGCCATGCAGATCGAACAACGCGGAGTGGACACCGTCCCCGATGAGGAACGGACCAGTCGCCCCCGCGACCTGGTCAGCATCCTGCTGGGCTCCAACCTCGCGCTGGGCGTGATCGTCTTCGGCTGGCTCCCGGTCTCGTTCGGCCTCGGCTGGTGGGCCTCCGTCACGTCCCTGATCCTGGGCACCGTGGTCGGCACGGTGCTGGTCGCCCCGCTCGCGCTGGTCTCGCTGCGCACCGCCACCAACCTCTCCACGAGCAGCGGCGCCCACTTCGGCGTGCGCGGCCGGCTGCTCGGCTCGGTCATCGGCCTGCTCCTGTCGCTCGGCTACACCGCGCTGACCCTGTGGGTCGGCGGTGACGCCGTCGTCGGCTGCCTCGGCCGGCTCGTCGGGCTGCCGGCCGGCGGCTGGAGCTACGCCGTGGTCTACGCCCTGCTCGCGGCCTGCACCGCCACATCCGCCGTCTTCGGCTACCGGATGCTGCTGCGGCTCAGCCGTGCCCTGTCCATAGGGCTGACGGTGCTGCTGGTCATCGGGGTCCTCGCGTACGCGGGGGACTTCACGACGGCCGCGCCCGCCGGCACGGAGTACCTGCTCGGCGGCTTCTGGCCGACCTGGCTGCTCGCCACGGTCTCGGCAGGCCTGAGCGGGCCGATCGCGTTCATCACGCTGCTGGGCGACTACACGCGCTACATATCGCCGCGCCGCTTCTCCCAGCCGCGGGTCTTCCGGGCCACCTGCGCCGGGCTCGTCGCCGGACTGCTCGTGCCCCAGCTCTTCGGCACCTTCACCGCGCTCGCGGTGGGGGCCGGCGAGGACTACGCGGGGCCCCTCGTCGCGGCGGCGCCCGCCTGGTACCTGGTGCTGCTGCTGGCCAACGCGTCGGCGGGCTCGGTGGGCAACGCGGGGCTGATGCTCTACAGCATGGGCCTGGACCTGGACGCGATCCTGCCGCGGGCGACGCGCACGCAGGCGACCTACGTGGTGGCCGCGGTCTCCACCGCACTGGTCTACTTCGGGCACTTCGCCTGGGCCGCGCAGGACGCGATGACCTCGTTCGTCCTGCTGCTCACCGCCGTGGGCACCCCGTGGGCGGTCGTCACCCTCATCGGATTCGCCCGGAGCCGGGGCCGCTACGACGCCGACGCCCTCCAGGTCTACAACCGGCGCAGCCGCGGCGGTCTGTACTGGTACCGCGGCGGCTGGAACGTGCAGGCCACGCTCGCCTGGGCGGCGGGGTCCGGCATCGGGCTGCTCGCCGTCGACACCCCGGCCTACAGCGGGCCCCTGCTGTCCGTGACCGGCGGGATCGACCTCAGCTTCCTGATATCGGGTGCCGTCACGGCCGCGGTGTACCTCGTGCTCAACGCGGGCCGCCCGCACCCCGTGCCGCCGGCGCGGACCCCGGAACGGGTCGCGGTCACCGTGTGAGGCGGGGCCGCTCCCCCGCCCGGCCCCGCCGTCGCGCGGACAGGTGTACGGCGCCGCGCGGACAGGTGTACGGCGCCGCGCGGGTCCTGCCCGGCGCGGCGCCGTACGGGGGCGGCGGGCGGTCAGCGGCCCAGAGGGTGCATCCAGCCGTGGGTGTCGGGGGACTGGCCGGTCTGGATGTCGAGCAGCGCCTTGCGCAGCTTCATGGTCACCTCGCCCGGCTTGCCGTCACCGACGGTCCAGTCCGCGCGGGTGGACTTCACGGAACCGACCGGCGTGATGACGGCCGCGGTGCCGCAGGCGAAGACCTCGGTCAGCGATCCGTCCGCGTTGCCGTTCTTCCAGTCGTCCACGCAGATGCGGCCCTCGCGGACCTCGTAGCCGAGGTCGGCGGCGATGCGCAGCAGCGAGGCGCGGGTGATGCCGGGGAGGAGGGAGCCGGTGAGCTCGGGGGTGACGATCGTGTTCCCGTACACGAAGTACAGGTTCATGCCGCCCATCTCCTCGATCCAGCGGCGCTCGATCGCGTCGAGCCACACGACCTGGTCGCAGCCGTGCTCGATGGCCTGGGCCTGGGCGACCAGCGACGCGGCGTAGTTGCCGCCGGCCTTCGCGGCGCCGGTGCCGCCGGGCGCGGCACGGACGTACTCCTCGGAGAGCCAGACGGAGACCGGCTTGACGCCACCGGGGAAGTAGGCCCCGGCCGGGGAGGCGATGACCATGAACAGGTACTCGTTGGCCGGCTTGACGCCGAGGCCGACCTCGGTGGCGAACATGAAGGGACGCAGGTACAGCGACTGCTCGCCCTGGCTGGGCACCCACGCCTCGTCCTGGGTGACGAGCGCGTCGACGGCGGCGAGGAAGGTCTCGACGGGCAGCTCGGGCATGGCCAGGCGGCGGGCGGAGGCTTGGAAGCGCTCAGCGTTGGCCTCGGGACGGAAGGTGGCGACGGACCCGTCGGGCTGACGGTAGGCCTTGAGACCCTCGAAGATCGTCTGCGCGTAGTGCAGCGTCATGTTCGCGGGGTCGATGGAGAGCGGCGCGTACGGGACGAGCTCCGCGTCGTGCCAGCCACGGCCCTCGGTCCACCGGATCGTCACCATGTGGTCGGTGAAGTGGCGGCCGAAGCCGGGGCTGGCGAGGATCGCCTCGCGCTGCGCGTCGGGCAGCGGGCGCGAGGAGGGCTTGAGCTCGATCGTGGGCGTCGTCATCTGTCGTGTCCTTCGCGTCAGGGTCAGGGCGGACCGCACCCGCCGTCCCGAGGTGCTAGGACGTCCGAGTTTCCCCTCGCACAGCGGCCCCACCGCTGATTATCGCAGCGGCGGGGCCGGGGACATACATGCGCGGCCCGAGAGGTCAGGGTCAGTCGTGGAGCGGTCACTGACCGGCCGGGCCGACTGGCGGAGGCTAACCCGGCGGTCAGCCGGCTACTCGCGCGGCGAGCGCGTCGCCGATCTCGGAGGTGCTGCGCGTCCCGGAGCGCTCGGCGAGGTCCGCGGCGACGGCGGCCTCGATCCGCTCGGCCTCGGCGGTGTAACCGAGGTGCCGCAGCAGCATGCCGACCGAGAGCACGGTGGCGGTCGGGTCGGCCTTGCCCTGGCCGGCGATGTCCGGGGCGGAGCCGTGCACCGGCTCGAACATCGACGGGAACGCGCCGCCCGGGTTGATGTTGCCGCTGGCGGCGAGGCCGATGCCACCGGTCACGGCGGCGGCCAGGTCGGTGAGGATGTCACCGAAGAGGTTGTCGGTGACGATCACGTCGAAGCGCTCGGGCTGGGTGACGAAGAAGATCGTCGCCGCGTCCACGTGCAGGTAGTCGGTGGTGACCTCGGGGTACTCCTCGCCGACCTTGTCGAAGATGTTCTTCCACAGGTGGCCGGCGTGCACGAGGACGTTGTTCTTGTGGACCAGCGTCAGCTTCCTGCGGGGGCGCGCCTGGGCGCGGGCGTAGGCGTCGCGCACCACGCGCTCGATGCCGAACGCCGTGTTGAGGCTGACCTCGGTGGCCACCTCCTGCGGCGTACCGGTGCGCAGGGAGCCGCCGTTGCCGACGTACGGGCCCTCGGTGCCCTCGCGGACGACGACGAAGTCGATGCTCGGCTCGCCGGCCAGCGGACCCTTCACACCCGGGAAGAGCCGGGAGGGCCGCAGGTTGACGTGGTGGTCGAAGGCGAAGCGGAGCTTCAGCAGCAGCCCGCGCTCCAGGACGCCGGAGGGCACCGACGGGTCGCCGACGGCGCCGAGCAGGATCGCGTCGTGGGCCTTGAGCTGTTCCAGCTCCGCGTCCGGCAGGGTCTCGCCGGTCTCGTGCCAGCGCTTGGCGCCGAGGCTGTACTCCTTGGTCTCCAGCTTCACGTCCTGCGGAAGCACGGCGGACAGGACCTTCAGGCCCTCGGCCACCACCTCCTGGCCGATTCCGTCGCCGGGGATCACTGCGAGACTGATGCTGCGAGACATGGCGAGAACCCTACTCTGCCGTCCATGGAATGACACATGATGTCCGCATGGCGGACGCCTCCTGTACGCGCCAGGTGCTGTTCACCCGTATGACCGTGCTGAGTTGGCGGCGGAAGGGAATTCCCTGTCCATGGACACTCCACGCATGGGCATCGACGAGGACCTCGCCGGCCGTCTGAGCATGGCGGAGCAGCACGCCTGGCTGCGGGAGCGGCACTCCCGCAGACGGGTGATCCGGGGCGGTGTCGCGGCCACCGGGATCGTCGCCGGGGCCGGTGTGCTGGGCGCGTCCGCGTACGCCGGGAGGGAGCCGGCCGCGGTCCACGTGGACGGTGCGCTGGTGGCCCCGTTCGGCCGGCACCTGGCCTTCGGTGCCGATCCAAGGACCCAGATGCGCGTCTCCTGGCAGGTGCCGCTGCCGGTGCGGGGGCCGTTCGTCCGGGTGGGGTTGCGGCCCTGGGACCTCGGGCAGCGGATCGAGGCCGAGGTGCGCCCGCTGCACACGGCGGCGCTCGGCAAGGAACTGCCCGCGGTGGAGCAGTACTACCTGCACGCGGCGCTCGACGGGCTGCGCCCCGGCACCACGTACTACTACGGCGTGGGACACCAGGGCTTCGACCCCGCGTCGGCGCCCGCCTACGCCACGATCGGCTCCTTCGCCACCGCACCGGACCCCGGGCAGCGCCGGTCGTTCGTGTTCACGGCCTTCGGCGACCAGGGTGTCGGCTACCACGCCCTGGCCAACGACAGTCTGATCCTGGCTCAGAACCCCGCGTTCCACCTGCACGCGGGCGACATCTGCTACGCCGACGACTCGGGCCGGGGCAAGGAGGGCGACACCTACGACGCGCGTGTGTGGGACCAGTTCCTCGCCCAGACCGAGAGCGTCGCCTCACGCGTCCCGTGGATGGTCGCGCTCGGCAACCACGACATGGAGGCCTGGTACTCCCCCAACGGCTACGGCGGCCAGGAGGCCCGCTGGTCGCTGCCGGGCAACGGACCGGACCCGGTGCGGCTCCCCGGCGTCTACTCCTTCGGCTACGGCAACGTGGCCGTCGTGGCGCTGGACGCCAACGACGTGTCGTACGAGATCCCGGCCAACCACGGGATCAGCGGCGGCCGGCAGACCGCCTGGCTGGACCGGCGGCTGGGCGAGCTGCGGGCGCGGCGCGGCGTCGACTTCGTCGTCGTCTTCTTCCACCACTGCGCCTACTCGACCACCAGCGCGCACGCCTCCGAGGGCGGGGTGCGCGAGGCCTGGGTACCGCTCTTCGAGAAGCACCGGGTCGACCTGGTGGTGAACGGGCACAACCACGTCTACGAGCGCACCGACGCGGTGCGCCGCGACGCCGTGGGCAAGGACGTCCCCATCGGGGCGACCGCACACCCCGAGCGGGACGGCATCGTCTACGTCACGGCGGGCGGCGCCGGGAAGAGCCTGTACGCCTTCCCGGTGCCGGACAGCCACGAAGGGCACGTCAAGGACCTGGACGGCGTGGAGACCTACCGCTGGGTGAAGGGTGCCCACAAGGCCACGGAGACGGTGGAGTGGTCACGCGTCCGCTACACCGGCCACTCGTTCCTGGCCGTGGAGTCGCAGCCCGCGCCGCCCGGTGGGACGGCGCGGCTGGTCGTCTCGGCGCTCGCCGAGAACGGCAGACGGATCGATCACTTCACCATCGCGCGGACGGCCAGGTAGGCCAGGCGTCGCAGACGGCGGAGGGGATGGGGAACGGAGTGGCCGGTCAACGCGGCTCGTGTCCCGTCGATCCGCCGTTGTCACGGCGGTCCAGGGCGCGCTGGAGGGCTTCGGCGGCGTTCTTGCGGGCGGTCTCGTCCATGGTGAACAGCTCCCGGAGAAGAAGAGAGGGTTGTGTCGCCATAGAACGGGGCGGGGAGCGGCGCTGCAGGGGGTGACCTGCCACAGGTGCGCGACTGTCCGCCGGTCGCTGGTGGAGCGAGACGTTCGGCTCCTACAAAGCTAGGACAGCTCCGCCGATCTGTCTCCACAATTACTCGGACTTCCTACTATCTGAGACGGCGAAGGCCCGGCACCCCACGGAATCGGGGGTACCGGGCCCTGCCCCTTGCGGGCTCGTCCGGGTGACGCGGAGGTCAGCCCATGTGCGGGTAGCGGTAGTCGGTCGGGGGCACCAGGGCCTCCTTGATCGACCGGGTCGACGTCCAGCGCATGAGGTTCTGCGCCGCACCCGCCTTGTCGTTGGTGCCGGAGGCGCGGCCGCCACCGAACGGCTGCTGGCCGACCACGGCGCCGGTGGACTTGTCGTTGATGTAGAAGTTGCCCGCGGCGAAGCGCAGCCGCTCCATGACGTGGGCGACCGCGGCGCGGTCACGGGCGACGACCGAGCCGGTCAGCGCGTACGCGGCGACCGATTCCATCTGGGTCAGCATCGCCTCGAAGGCGCCCTCGTCGGCGTCGTCGTAGACGTGGACGCCCAGGACCGGGCCGAAGTACTCCTCGCGGAAGATCTCGTTCTCCGGGTCGGAGGAGGCCAGCACGGTCGGCCGGACGAAGTAGCCGACGCTGTCGTCGTAGGTGCCGCCGGCGACGACCTCGACGGTCGGGTCGGCCTTGGCGCGGTCGATGGCGGCCTTGTTCTTGGCGAAGGCGCGCTCGTCGATCACGGCGCCGATGAAGTTCGACAGGTCGGTGACGTCACCCATGGTGAGGCCGTCGACCTCGGCCGCGAACTCCTCCTTGAAGCCGTTCTCCCACAGGGAGCGCGGGATGTAGGCGCGGGAGGTGGCGGAGCACTTCTGGCCCTGGTACTCGAAGGAGCCGCGGGTCAGCGCGGTCTTCAGCACCGCCGGATCGGCCGAGGGGTGGGCGACGACGAAGTCCTTGCCGCCGGTCTCGCCGACGATCCGCGGGTAGGAGCGGTACTTGTCGATGTTGTTGCCGACCGTCCGCCACAGGTGCTGGAAGGTCCGGGTGGAACCGGTGAAGTGGATGCCGGCCAGGTCCGGGTGCTCCAGGGCAACCTCGGAGACGGCGATGCCGTCGCCGGTGACCAGGTTGATGACGCCCTTGGGCAGCCCGGCCTCCTCCAGCAGCTCCATCAGCAGCACGGCCGCGTGCGTCTGGGTCGGGGAGGGCTTCCACACCACGACGTTGCCCATGAGGGCCGGGGCGGTCGGCAGGTTGCCGGCGATCGCGGTGAAGTTGAAGGGCGTGATCGCGTAGACGAAGCCCTCGAGCGGGCGGTGGTCGAGGCGGTTCCACACACCCGGGGAGTTGGCGATCGGCTGCTCGGCCAGGATCTGGCGGGCGAAGTGCACGTTGAAGCGCCAGAAGTCGACCAGCTCGCAGGGGCTGTCGATCTCGGCCTGCTGGGCGGTCTTGGACTGGCCGAGCATCGTGGAGGCGGCGATCGTCTCGCGCCAGGGGCCGGCCAGCAGGTCGGCGGCGCGCAGGATGATGGCGGCGCGGTCGTCGAAGGACATGGCGCGCCAGGCCGGGGCGGCGGTCAGCGCGGCGTCGATCGCGTCGCGGGCGTCGTCCTGCGTGGCGTTGGCGTAGGTGCCGAGGCGGGCGCCGTGGTTGTGCGGCTGCACGACGTCGAAGCGCTCGCCGCCGCCCATCCGCCGCACGCCGCCGATGGTCATCGGCAGCTCCACCGGGTTCCCGGCCAGCTCCTTCAGCTTCGCCTCCAGCCGGGCCCGCTCCGGGCTCCCCGGGGCGTAGGAGTGCACCGGCTCGTTCACCGGGGCGGGGACCTGGGTCACAGCGTCCATGGAAGACATCTCCTTGTGTCCTTGTGGGGTCGTGGGCTCAGCGGGTGGGGAGGAAGGACCGCAGGAAGAAGGCCAGGTTCGCCGGCCGCTCCGCGAGACGCCGCATGAAGTACCCGTACCAGTCTGCGCCGTACGGGACGTAGATGCGCATGCGCTCGCCCTCGTCGGCCAGGCGCCGCTGCTCGGCGGTGCGGATCCCGTACAGCATCTGGAACTCGTACGAGCCCTGCTTGCGGCCGTGCCGGTGGGCGAGCTCCTGGGCGATGGAGATCAGCCGCGGGTCGTGGGAGCCGATCATCGGGTAGCCCTCGCCCGCCATCAGGATCTTCAGGCAGCGCACGTAGGCGCGGTCGACCTCGGCCTTGTCCTGGTGGGCGACGGTGGCGGGCTCCTTGTAGGCGCCCTTGACCAGGCGCACGCGGGAGCCGGCGACGGCGAGGTTGCGGGCGTCCTCCTCGGTGCGGAAGAGGTACGACTGCAGGACGGCGCCGGTGCCGGGGTGGCGCAGGCGCAGGTCGGCGAGGATCGCGAGGGTGGAGTCGACCGTGGTGTGGTCCTCCATGTCGAGCGTGACGGTGGTGCCGATCTCGCTCGCCAGGTCGGCGACGGGACGGACGTTCTCCAGCGCGATGTCGTGGCCGCCGGCCGGCAGGGCCTGCCCGAAGGCCGACAGCTTGACGGAGACCTCGGCGCGGGTGCCCAGGCCCTCGGCCTTCAGGGCCTCCAGCAGCCGCAGGTAGGCGTCGCGGGTCGCGAGCGCGGTCGCCTTGTCGGTGACGTCCTCACCCAGGTGGTCGAGCGTGACCTCCAGGCCGGAGGCGGTCAGTGACCGCACGGTCTCCATCGCGGGCGCCAGTTCGTCACCCGCGATGAAGCGGTTCACCACGGGGCGGGTGATCGGCGCGCCCGCGACGACGCGGCGCATACGGTCGCTGCGCGAGGCGGCGAGCAGCACGGGACCCAGCACGGTCTCCTCCTGGAGGAAGGGCTGCCCAGGGGGCAGGCAGCGTCGCCGTGAAATCTAGGATCCACCTACCCCGCCCGCCATCGACAGCTGTCACGCATCCGATCGGCATCCCTCATACAGATGTATGAGGGAGAATGGCGGCGTGCGCGGTGACTACCAGGAGCTGGTCGACGAGGTCTCGGCGCTGCTCGGCGCCCCCGCGACCCTGGAGGACCGCGACTTCCGGCTGATCGCCTTCGGTGCGCACGACAGCGACGACGACAGTGCCATGGACCCGGTGCGGACCCGGTCGATCCTCACCCGCCGCTCCACCGCCGAGGTCCGCTCCTGGTTCGAGCGCTTCGGCATCGCCCGCGCCACGGCCCCGGTTCGCATCCCCGCCGCCCCCGACGCCGGGGTGTTCCGGCCCCGGCTGTGCCTGCCGGTGCGGCACGGCGGCGTCGTCCACGGCTACGTGTGGCTGCTGGACACCAGCGGGCACACCGACGCCCAGCTGGCCGCCGCCATGGCGGTCGCCGCCCGCATCGGCGCGCTGCTGGCCGCCGAGTCCCGCGCGGGCGCCGACGCCGGCCGGGCGCTGGGCGATCTCCTCGGCTCCGCCCCCGGGCCCGGCCGCACGGCCGCCCGCGAGGCGTTGCGGGCCGCGCTCGGCCCGGACGCGGACGAGGCCCACGCGGTGGTGTGCGTCCTTCCCTGGCCGAGTGGCGAGGACGGCGACGCCCCGGGACCGCGCGGTGTGCCGGGCGCCGCCGCGCTGTGCGTGGTGCCGCCGCAGGAGACCACGGGTGAGACGCACCGGGAGCCCCCGGTCGCGGCGCTCGCCGCCCTGGTACGGCTGCGCTCGACGACGATGTCGGGGCCCGCGCTCACGGCGGCCGCGCGGCTGATGGAGGGCAACGGCCGGGCGGCGGAGCCGGACGCGCGGGCCGGGATCAGCGCCCCGCGCCAGGGACTCGCCGAGCTGCCCGAGGCATGGCACGAGGCCGTCTCCGCGGCCCGCGCCGCCCGTGCCCAGCCCAGGCTCGGGCGCACGGCGGAGTGGGACACGATCGGCCCCTACCGGATGCTGGCCGCACTGCCCACCGGGGCGGTGGACCCGGCGGTGCGCCCGCTGCTGGACCCCTCGCACGCCGACCTCGCACGTACCGCCGAGGTGTACCTCGACCGTGCGGGGCAGGCCGGGCGCGCCGCGGCGGAACTGCGGATACACCGCCAGACGCTCTACTACCGGCTGTCCCGCGTCGAGCGGCTGACCGGCCTCGACCTCGACGACGGGGAGGACCGGCTGCTGCTCCACATAGCCCTCAAGACGGCCGGGCTCGGGGACTGATGGGACTGTTGCCGACCCGAGGGGGCACAAGTAACGTGGCGCGAGGCCGTTGGGGGGCTTGATCAACACGCACTGGACGCGGGTGACCCGCGCGTCCCGCGCGGACACCGCGGAGCGAAACAAGGGGATCAGGAGCCGGTGACTCATTCCACGGAGGCCCACGGACGCGAACGCCCAGCGCTGTGGAGGACACCGCCGGCCGTCCCCGGCAGACCGCGCCCCGATCGCAGACTGCTCCTGGCCGGGCTGCTGCTGGTCGTGTCGCTGGCCGCCTTCACCGTGCTCTGCCTGTCGATGCCCGTGCCCATGGCCGACATGCAGGTCTACCGTGCCGAGGGCGCGGCCGCCGTCGACGGCACCGACCTGTACGGCTTCACCGTCACCGAGTGGAAGCTCCCCGCGACCTATCCGCCCTTCGCCGCGCTGCTGTTCGTACCGACGACGTGGCTGCCCGTACCGCTGCTGAAGGTGGCCTTCATGGGCGGCAACCTGCTGTTGCTCGGGCTGCTCGCGCACCTGTCCTGCCGGGCGACGGGGTGGCCGCGCGCCCGCGGCTCGCGCTGGGTGGTGGTGGTCCTGGCGATGGCCCTCGGGCTGTGGCTCGAGCCGGTCTTCCAGACGATGCTGTACGGCCAGATCAACCTGCTGCTCACCGTGCTGGTGCTGTGGGACCTGAGCAGGCCGGACGGCGCACGCGGCAAGGGCATCGCGATCGGCGTGGCGGCCGGCATCAAGCTCACCCCGGCGATCTTCGCCGTCTACCTGCTGCTGACCGGCCGGCGCAAGGAGGCCGCGGTCGCCGCAGCCGCCTTCGCCGGCACCACGCTGCTGGGTGCGCTCGCGCTGCCCGGCGCGACGGTCGACTACTGGACCCGCTGCCTGTTCGACACCGGCCGGATCGGCAAGGTCTGGATCGTCGACAACCAGTCCCTGCAGGGCCTGGTCGCCCGGATGCTGCACACCGCCCACCCTGGCGCCGTGTGGGCGGTCGCCGCGTTCGTGGTGGCCTGCGCGGGGCTCGCGGTCTCGGTGCGGATGGGCCGGCTGGGCCGGGAGGCCTGGGGCGTGGTGTGCTGCGCGGTGACGGCGCTGCTCATCACGCCGATCAGCTGGTCGCACCACTGGGTGTGGTGCGTGCCGATGCTGATCCTGCTCGCCGCCGAAGCGCCCCGCTGGGCGCTGCGGGTGGCCGCGGTGGCCTTCCTGGCGCGCACGCTGTGGATCGTGCCGAAGGCCGGTGACCTCGATCTGCACCTGGCGTGGTGGCTGCAGCCCTTCGCCTCCCCGTACCCCGTGCTGGGCCTGGTCTTCCTGGCGGCGGTGGCGCTGCGCTTCCGGCCCGGCTCCCCCGCGATGGCGGCGCTGACGGCGAAGGGGCGGCCGTCCCGGATCGCCCGGGTCGGCCGCCCCCAGCGGAGCGAACCGGCCGTCAGTCCTCGAGATTGACCGCGCGGGCCGAGCTCGCGCCGATCTCCTCGGCGATCTCGGCCAGCACCGGCGCCGGGATGGCGGTGTCGACGGTCAGCGCGACCAGCGCCTCGCCGCCGGCCTGGTCACGGGCGACCTGCATGCCCGCGATGTTGACGCCGGCGTCACCCAGGATCCGGCCGATGGTGCCGACGACGCCGGGACGATCGGTGTAGCGCAGGAAGCCCATGTGGTCGGCGAAGACCAGGTCCACGTCGTCGTCGCCGACGGCGACGATCTTCTGGATGTGCTTGGGGCCCGCCAGCGTGCCGGAGACGGCCACCTCGGTGCCGTCGGAGAGGGTGCCCCGCACGGTGACCAGGTTGCGGTGGTCGGGCGACTCGCTGCTGGTGGTGAGGCGGACCTCGACCCCGCGCTCCTGCGCGAAGAGCGGGGCGTTGACGTAGCTGACGGTCTCGTCGACCACGTCCTCGAAGACGCCCTTGAGGGCGGAGAGCTCCAGCACCTTCACGTCGTGCTGGGTGATCTCGCCGCGCACCTCGACGTCGAGGCGGACCGCGACCTCGCCCGCGAGGGCGGTGAAGATCCGGCCGAGCTTCTCGGCGAGCGGCAGGCCCGGGCGGACGTCCTCGGCGATGACACCGCCCTGGACGTTGACCGCGTCCGGCACCAGCTCACCGGCGAGCGCCAGGCGCACGGAGCGGGCGACGGAGATGCCCGCCTTCTCCTGGGCCTCGTCGGTGGAGGCGCCCAGGTGCGGGGTGGCCACGACGTTGTCGAACTGGAAGAGCGGCGAGTCCGTGCACGGCTCCTTGGCGTACACGTCCAGGCCGGCGCCGCCGACCCGGCCCTCCTTGAGCGCGGCGGACAGCGCCTCCTCGTCCACGATGCCGCCGCGGGCGGCGTTGACGATGCGGACGTGCGGCTTGACCTTGCGCAGCGCCTCCTCGCCGATCAGGCCCACGGTCTCCGGGGTCTTGGGGAGGTGCACGGTGATGAAGTCGGAGACCTGCAGCAGTTCGTCGAGGCTGAGGATCTTCACGCCCATCTGGGCGGCGCGCGCGGGCTGGATGTAGGGGTCGTACGCGACGATCTTCATCCCGAAGGCCGACATGCGCTGCGCCACCAGGGCGCCGATGCGGCCGAGGCCGACCACGCCGAGGGTCTTCTCGGCGAGCTCGACGCCGGTGTACTTGTTGCGCTTCCACTCGCCCTGCTTCAGGGCCGCGTTCGCCGGCGCGATGTTGCGGGCCACGGCGATCAGCAGGCCGCACGCCAGCTCGGCGGCGGTGACGATGTTGGAGGTCGGGGCGTTGACGACCATCACGCCGGCCTTGGTGGCCGCGGAGACGTCCACGTTGTCCAGGCCGACGCCCGCGCGGGCCACGACCTTGAGCTTGGGGGCTGCGGCGATGGCCTCGGCGTCCACCTTGGTGGCGCTGCGGATCAGGATGGCGTCGGCGTCGGCGATCGCGCTCAGGAGTTCTCCCCGGTCGGCGCCGTTGCAGTGCCGGATCTCGAAGTCCGGCCCGAGGGCGTCAACGGTGGCGGGCGACAGCTCTTCAGCGATGAGTACGACGGGGTTGCTCACGTGAGTCCTCACTAGTCCCTGGTCTACGGCCGCGTCCCGACGGCCGAAGGCGGTGGAGAGGGATGGCATGCCGCGTGGAAGACGCACGACGCTGTGAGCCTGACGCGCTTGTTAATGGAGTGTATCGGCGGCGGGCCCGGCATCCTGCGCCAACGTGGAAGGATCACCCGCACGAGGGTGTACGGGGTGGCCAAAGCCGCCGGTCCCGGGGGCGCGGCGCCCCCGGGACCGGTTCCGACCGCGGTGCGGAGGACTTACGCCTCCTCGTCCACCCAGCTCATGAGCTTGCGGAGCTTCTTGCCGGTGGTCTCCAGCAGGTGGTTCTCGTCGGCCTTCTTGTACTCGTTGTACCGGGGCAGGCCGGCGTTGTACTCGGCGATCCAGTTGTTGGCGAAGGAGCCGTCCTGGATCTCACCGAGGATCTTCTTCATCTCCGCCTTGGTGGCGTCGGTGATGATGCGCGGACCGGTGACGTAGTCACCCCACTCGGCGGTCTCGGAGATCGACCAGCGCATCTTCTCCAGGCCGCCCTCGTACATCAGGTCCACGATGAGCTTCAGCTCGTGCAGGCACTCGAAGTACGCGATCTCCGGCTGGTAACCGGCCTCGGTCAGCGTCTCGAAACCGGCCTTGACCAGCGCCGCCGTGCCACCGCACAGCACCGCCTGCTCACCGAACAGGTCGGTCTCGGTCTCCTCGGTGAACGTCGTCTTGATGACACCCGCACGGGTGCCGCCGATCGCCTTGGCGTAGGACAGCGCCAGCGCGAAGCCGTTCCCGGTCGCGTCCTGCTCCACGGCCGCGATGCACGGCACGCCGCGGCCCTCCTCGTACTGACGGCGCACCAGGTGACCCGGGCCCTTGGGCGCGACCATGCACACGTCGACACCGGCCGGGGGCTTGATGAAGCCGTAGCGGATGTTCAGGCCGTGACCGAAGAACAGCGCGTCGCCGTCCTTCAGGTTGTCCTTGACGGACTCCTCGTACACCCGCGCCTGGATCGGGTCCGGGACCAGGATCATGATGACGTCGGCCTCGGTCGCGGCCTCCGCGGGGGTCACCACGCGCAGGCCCTGCTCCTCGGCCTTCGCCTTGGACTTGGAGCCCTCGTGCAGGCCGACCCGCACGTCCACACCCGAGTCGCGCAGCGACAGCGCGTGCGCGTGCCCCTGGCTCCCGTAGCCGATGACCGCGACCTTGCGGCCCTGGATGATGGACAGGTCGGCATCGTCGTCGTAGAACAGCTCGGCCACTTCGGGTCTCTCCTTGGTGATCTGGGGGGTTGCCCACACACTACGTCCGCGGGCGGAATCAAGTTTTACGGTCTCGCTATGCGGTCCGGTCGAGGGCGCGCAGGGAGCGGTCGGTGATCGAGCGGGCGCCGCGGCCGATCGCGATCGTGCCGGACTGGACGAGCTCCTTGATGCCGAAGGGCTCCAGCATCTTCAGCATGGCCTCGAGCTTGTCGGCGCCGCCGGTGGCCTCGATGGTGACCGCCTCGGGCGAGACGTCCACGGTCTTGGCGCGGAACAGCTGGACGATCTCCACGATCTGGGAGCGGGACTCGTTGTCGGCGCGCACCTTCACCAGGACGAGTTCGCGCTGGACGGCGGCGGACGGCTCCAGCTCGACGATCTTCAGGACGTTGACCAGCTTGTTCAGCTGCTTGGTGACCTGCTCCAGCGGGAGGTCCTCGATCACGTTCACCACGATGGTGATGCGGGAGATGTCGGCGTGCTCGGTGGTGCCGACGGCGAGGGAGTCGATGTTGAAGCCGCGCCGGGAGAACAGGGCGGTGATCCTGGCCAGGACGCCGGGCTTGTTCTCCACCAGGACGGAGAGCGTGTGCTTGGACATGTCGCGTCGTTCCTCTGCTTCTCTCTCGGTCCTCAGTCGTCCGCGGCGTCGCCGAAGTCGGGGCGGACGTCACGGGCGGCCATGATCTCGTCGTTGGAGGTGCCGGCGGCGACCATCGGCCACACCATGGCGTCCTCGTGGACGATGAAGTCCACGACGACCGGGCGGTCGTTGATGGCGTTGGCCTTCTCGATGACCTCGTCCAGCTCGTCGGGGGACTCGCAGCGCAGGCCGACGCAGCCCATGGCCTCCGACAGCTTGACGAAGTCCGGGACGCGGGTACCGGCCGGCGGGGTCTGGCTGACGCCCTGGTGGGAGCCGCGGCCCGCGTTGGTCTCGCCGGCGTGCAGGACGGTGTTGGAGTAGCGCTCGTTGTAGAAGAGCGACTGCCACTGCCGGACCATGCCCAGGGCGCCGTTGTTGATGATGGCGACCTTGATCGGGATGTTGTTCAGCGCGCAGGTGACCAGCTCCTGGTTGGTCATCTGGAAGCAGCCGTCGCCGTCGACCGCCCACACCGTCGCGCCGGGCCGGCCGGCCTTGGCGCCCATGGCCGCGGGGACGGCGTAGCCCATCGTCCCGGCGCCGCCGGAGTTGAACCAGGTGTTGGGCCGCTCGAAGGAGATGAACTGCGAGGCCCACATCTGGTGCTGGCCGACGCCGGCCGCGAAGAGGGTGCCCTCGGGGGCCAGCTCGCCGATCCGCTGGATGACCTGCTGCGGGGACAGGCTGCCGTCTGCGGGCAGGTCGTAGCCGAGCGGGTAGGTGTCGCGCAGCCCGCTCAGCAGCTTCCACCAGTCGGCGTAGTCGCCGCGGCGGCCCGCCTCGTGGTCGGCCTGGACGGCGACGATCAGGTCGGCGATGACCTCACGGGCGTCACCCACGATCGGCACGTCGGCGACGCGGTTCTTGGAGATCTCGGCCGGGTCGATGTCGGCGTGCACGATCTTGGCGTACGGGGCGAAGGAGTCGAGCTTGCCGGTGACGCGGTCGTCGAAGCGCGCGCCGAGGGCGACGATCAGGTCGGCCTTCTGCAGGGCCGCGACGGCGGAGACCGAGCCGTGCATGCCGGGCATGCCGACGTGCTGGGCGTGGCTGTCGGGGAACGCGCCCAGCGCCATGAGGGTGGTGGTGACCGGGGCGCCGGTCAGCTCGGCCAGGATGCGCAGCTCGCCCGTGGCGCGGGCCTTGAGGACGCCGCCGCCGACGTACAGCACGGGGCGCTTGGCCTCGTTGATCAGCCGGGCGGCCTCACGGATCTGCTTGGCGTGCGGCTTGGTGACCGGGCGGTAGCCGGGCAGGTCGGCGGTGGGCGGCCAGGAGAACGTGGTCTGCGACTGCAGGGCGTCCTTGGCGATGTCGACCAGGACCGGGCCGGGGCGGCCGGTGGAGGCGATGTGGAAGGCCTCGGCGATGGTGCGCGGGATGTCGTCCGCGTTGGTGACGAGGAAGTTGTGCTTGGTGATCGGCATCGTGATGCCGCAGATGTCCGCCTCCTGGAAGGCGTCGGTGCCGATCGCCTTGGAGGCCACCTGGCCGGTGATCGCGACGATGGGGACCGAGTCCATGTGGGCGTCGGCGATCGGGGTGACCAGGTTGGTCGCGCCCGGGCCCGAGGTCGCCATGCAGACGCCGACCTTGCCGGTGGCCTGCGCGTAGCCGGTGGCGGCGTGGCCCGCCCCCTGCTCGTGCCGGACCAGGACGTGGCGCACCTTCGAGGAATCCATGAGCGGGTCGTACGCGGGGAGGATCGCACCACCCGGGATGCCGAACACCGTGTCGGCACCGACCGCCTCAAGAGAACGAATGAGGGACTGGGCGCCCGTGACGCGCTCGGCGGGGGTGGGCTGCGGCGCGGCGCCGCGGGCCCGCGGCTGCGGGTGGTGGGCCCCGGTGGCCTGCTCGGTCATCTGGTTCTCATCTCTCAGGAGTTTGAGGGTGGAGAGGGCGGTATGTCTGGATCCCAGGCAACAAAAAACCCCTCGTGCCGGCAGGCAAGCGAGGGGAGCGCGTCGGTGCGTTCCACGAGGCGGTCAGGGGCCCCGGGTCAGCCGACGCGCTTTCCAAGTACGAGAATTCGGGTGCGCATGGGACTGACCTTCCTCCTCGCGAGCGGGGAGTGTCAAGCGGGTGGGACGGGCGTCTCATTATTTGAGCGTAGCTCGTCCGCCTTACGTGTGCCGCGCACGGAGATCCGGCTGCTGCCGAGCGGGACCGGCCCACCGGGCACCGGGTAGCCCCCGCGGGTCAGCGAGGAGCGCAGCCGGTGCTCGTCCAGCGGCCCCGAGAATGCCATGCCCTGACCGTGGGTGCAGCTCATCTCACGCAGGACCAGCACTTGCTCGGGACGGTCCACGCCCTCGGCCACCGAGCGGATCCCGAGGTCCTCGGCGATGCGCAGCAGCCCCGCGGTGATCTTCCGCAGCCGTGGTGACTCCACGACGCCCTCGGTGAGCCCCCGGTCCAGCTTGAGCACGTCGACGGGGAGCCGCCGCAGCGCGTTCATGGGCGCGTAGCCGCTGCCGAATCCCTCCAGGGAGATGCGCACCCCGAGCCGGCTCAGCGCGGTCAGCCGCCGCTCCAGCTCGTCCAGGGAGATCCGCGGGTCCTGGTCGGCGATCTGCAGGACGAGGGAGTCCGGTGGCAGCCCGTGCCGTTCGAGCAGGGCCTCGACGTCCTTGGTGGGCAGCTCGCGGTGCATCAGGCGCCGGGTGGACAGCCGTACGGCGACGGGGACCGGGCAGCCCGCGGCGTGGCGCAGCGCGGCCTGGCCGACCGCCTCCTCCAGCAGCCAGCGGGCCAACTGCGCGGTGCGGTCGGTGTCCTCCGCGACCCGCAGGAACTCCGCCGGGGTGAAGAGGATGCCCTGCGCGGAGCGCCAGCGGGCCTGCGCCTCGACCGCCGTCACCTCGCCGGTGCCGAGGTCGACCACGGGCTGGTGGAGCAGGGCGAACTCGCCGTCCCGCAGGGCCGTGCGCAGCCGCCCCGCGAGCTCGGCCCGGCGCACCACCTCGGCCTGCATGGCGGGCGCGTACATCTCGACCCGGCCCTTGCCGGCCTGCTTGGCCCGGTACATCGCCAGGTCGGCGTTGCGCAGCAGCTCGCCGGCGCTGACCCCGGGGTCGGCGAAGGCCACGCCGATGCTGGCGGCCACCCGGACCTCGGTGCCGTCCACCCGGTACGGCTCGGAGAGGGCGGCGCGGAGCCGGTCGGCGACCTCGTGGACCTGGTACTCGCGCAGATGGCGGTCGGCGCTGGTGCCGCAGATGAGGGCGGCGAACTCGTCGCCGCCCAGGCGCGCGGCGGTGTCGCCGGCGCGCACCGAGTCCCGCAGGCGCCGCGCCGCCTGGACGAGGAGTTCGTCGCCGGCCTGGTGGCCGACGGTGTCGTTGACCGCCTTGAAGCCGTCGAGGTCGATGAAGAGCACCGCCGTGGTGCCGGTGTCGCCGTCGCCGGCCCGGCGGCCGCCGATCGCCTGGCGGATCCGTTCGGTGAACAGGGCCCGGTTGGGCAGGTCGGTGAGCGGGTCGTGCGAGGCGTTGTGCTGCAGCTGGGCCTGGAGCCGGACGCGCTCGGTGACATCCCGGCTGTTGAAGATCAGGCCGCCCTGGTGCCGGTTGACGATCGACTCGACGTTGAGCCAGCTGCCGTCACCGTGCCGTATGCGGCACTCGATGCGGGTGGCGGGCTCCTCGGCCGCGTGGGCGGCCAGGAAGCGGCGCACCTCGTGCACCACCCGGCCCAGGTCCTCGGGATGGATGTGGGTGGCGAACTCGGTGCCGACCCATTCCTCGGGATCGCAGCCGTACACACCCTTGGCGGCGGGGCTCACGTAGCGCAGCACGCCGGTCGGCGAGGCGATCATGATGACGTCGCTGGAGCCCTGCACGAGCGACCGGAAGTGGTTCTCCTTCTGGGCCAGCTCCTGGGTGAGGGCCATGTTGTCCAGCAGCATGATCCCTTGACGCACGACCAGGGCGAGCACCACGGTGCAGCCGGTGAGGAGCACCACCCGGTCGCTCTTGCGGCCGTCGATGACGTTGTAGAGGATGCCGAGCACGCAGACCGCGGCGGCCAGGTACGGGGTCAGCGCCGCCAGCGAGCCGCTCACCCGGCGGCCCTGCTCCTGTTGCCGTTCCGCGGTCGCCCGCTCCGCCGCGACCCGCTCGCCGACCCAGGGGGCGTAGGCGAGCAGCATGCTGCCGGCGAACCATCCGGCGTCCAGGATCTGGCCGGAGCTGTAGTGCTCGCGCAGCAGGGGCGAGGTGAACAGCGCGTCGCACAGCACGGTCAGGGCGAGGGAGGCGATGGCGGTGTTCACCGCCGCCCGGTTGGCCGAGGAGCGCCGGAAGTGCAGCGCCAGCACCATGCTGACGAGCATGATGTCCAGCAGCGGGTACGCCAGGGACAGGGCGATGCGCGCGGTGCTGCGGCCCTCCCACAGGGCCGTCTGGGCCAGGGCGAGGGTCCACGAGAGGGTCAGCAGGGAGCCGCCGATGAGCCAGGCGTCCAGTCCGAGACAGACCCAGCCGGCCCGGGTGACCGGCCGCTTGGCGAGCACCAGCAGCCCGATGATCGCGGGAGGCGCGAAGAGCAGGAAGCAGAAGTCGGCGACCGAGGTGCGCGGCACGTCGTCGCGCAGCACGACCTCGTACCAGCCCCAGATGCCGTTGCCGAGCGCCACCATGGCGGAGGAGACGGCGAACAACGCCCACGCGGGGCGGTAGCGGTCGGCGGGGGCCCTGTGGACGTAGACCAGGCAGGAGACGGCCGCGGCCAGCGCGGCCACGGAGAGCCCGAAGTCGCCCATGACCAGGGCCAGCCCGGTGGATCCCCAGCCGAAGGCCGATCCGATGGCGTAGCCGCCGCAGAGCACGGCCAGCAGCATCTGGGGCAGCAGGCCGGTCCGGTTGCCCGGCGCGGACGCCTGCGAGAGGACCGCACCGGGCGCGCTCACGGTGTCGTCCCGTGACGCCGTGAGCGTCCCCGGCACGGTGTGCTGTGGTCCAGCGTCGGATGCTCTCTCCATTGGCCGTACATCGCCCGTCGCCCCCCATCAAGTCCTGAGTCGTCCCACGCCCGTTCGCAGCTCGCCGAGCCACGCCGGTCGTGTTCCCCCAGTGCGGGACGATACACCAGTTCAGTCACTCAGGGACATAGTTCCTCTACACAGCGTGACCACACGTAGCGTCCTGCCCCACGCGTGGGGCACCCGGTGCCACGGCGCGGTCAGGTGGTCATGACGACGTTCGCGAGGTCCTGGCCGGCCGCGAAACGGCGGAGTTGCTCGCGGAGCAGCCGCTTGGCCCTGGGCAGGAACGCGGAGGTGCTGCCGCCGACGTGCGGGCTGACCAGGAGGCCCGGGGCGTGCCACAGCGGGTGCCCCGGAGGCAGCGGCTCGGGATCGGTGACATCGAGTGCCGCCTGGAGGCGGCCGGCCTCCAGCTCCCCGAGGAGCGCCTTGGTGTCCACCACGGGTCCGCGGGCGACGTTCACCAGCAGGGCCCCGTCCTTCATCCCGGCCAGGAACCGCGCGTCGGCCAGATGGCGGGTGTCCGCGGTGAGCGGGGTCGACAGGACGACCACGTCCGCCTCCGGCAGCAGCCGCGGCAGGTCCCCCAGGGCGTGCACGGGGCCGCGCGGAGAGCGCCGGGACAACCGCGCGACCCGGGTGACGTGGCATTCGAAGGGGGTGAGCCGGTCCTCGATGGCCGCGCCGATCGCTCCGTAGCCGACGATGAGCACGTGCTTGTCGGCGAGCGCCGGGTAGAAGCCGGCGTGCCATTCCTCGGCGTCCTGGCCGCGTACGAAGCGGGGGATGCCGCGCAGGGCCGCAAGGGTGAGGGTGACGGCCAGCTCGGCGGTGCTGGCCTCGTGCACCCCGCGGGCGTTGCACAGCCGCACACCCGGCGGGAGCTGCCGGAGGTAGGGCAGGACGTGGTCGACACCCGCGCTGAGGGTCTGCACCACGCCGACCCCGGACATGCGGGGCAGCGGGCGGCCGGCGACCTCGGGGCCCTTCATGTAGGGCACCACGTAGAACGCGGCGTCGGCCGGGTCGGCCGGGAACTCCTCGGCACCGTCCCAGAAGAGGTAGTCGAGCTCTGCGGGGAGCCCTTCGACGTCCGCTGCGGGGATCGGGAGCCAGACCGTGGGGCGGTGGTTCCGGGTGATGTCAGCCATGGTCAGGAGGCTATGGCACAGTGGGGCGGCGCGAGAGGTCAGCGGAGGTCAGCCAGGTGGAGTGCAGGACGGTCGGATCGGCGGCTCTGGAGGTGGGCGCCGTCGGCCTGGGATGCATGCCGATGAGCTGGGCGTACACGGCGTCCCGGCAGGACGGCGAATCGTCACTGCGGGCCGTGCACGCGGCGGTCGACCACGGCACGACGCTGCTGGACACCGCCGACATGTACGGGCCGTTCACCAACGAGCTGCTGCTGGGGCGGGTGCTGAGGGAACGTCGCCGGGAGGTCTTCGTCTCCACCAAGTGCGGACTGCTCGTCGGTGAGCAGCACCTGGTGGCCAACGGCCGTCCCTCGTACGTGAAGCGGGCCTGCGACGCGTCGCTGCGGCGGCTGCAGACGGACGTGATCGACCTCTACCAGTTGCACCGGGCCGATCCGGAGGTCCCCGTCGAGGAGACGTGGGGCGCGATGGCGGAGCTGGTCGCGGCCGGCAAGGTGCGCGCGCTGGGGTGGTGCGCGGTGGGCGCGCGGGCGGCCCGGCGCCCGGGTGCGGGCATATACGACGAGACACTGCGGCAGTTGCGCCGCGCCCAGCAGGTCTTCCCGGTCAGCTGCGTGCAGGCCGAGCTGTCGGTGTGGTCGCCCGAGGCGCTGGCGCAGCTGCTGCCCTGGTGCACGCAGCGAGGGGTCGGGTTCATGGCCGCGATGCCGCTCGGCAACGGCTTCCTGACGGGCACGCTCACCCCCGGACAGGGCTTCGAGCCGGACGACGTACGGGCCCGCCATCCCCGGTTCACGGCCGAGATGATGGCCGCCAACCAGCCGATCGTCGCGGGACTGCGCCGGGTCGCCGAGGTGCACGGCGCGACGCCCGCGCAGGTCGCGCTGGCCTGGGTGCTGGCCCAGGGACCGCAGGTCGTGCCGATCCCCGGCGCGAAGCGGGAGCGGTGGACGGTGGAGAACGCCGGCGCCGCGGAACTACGTCTGTCCGACGAGGACTTCGCGGAGATCGCGGCGCTGCCGCCGGCGCGGGGCTCCTGGGACTGAGGTCGCCACCGGGACCACCGGGGCCGGAAGGACCCGAGGGACCGGCGGGGAGGGCGACGGGAAATCCACGGCATGCGACGGGAACCGCGAACGGCCGGGCGGTGTAGTGAGGGATGTGATGTTCTTGGAGTCCGAGCCGGAGAACCCCCGGGAGGGAAGCGTGCGACGCCGTGCCGCCGTCGTGACCGCCGCGCTGGCCGGTGCCGCGCTGCTCGCCACCGGATGCTCCTCGGACGGTGGCTCCGCCCAGGCACCCCCGGGCTCCGCCTCCGCCTCCGCCGGTTCGTCGGCACCGGCCTCCGGGGGCGGCGACGAACCCTCGGCGCCGGCGAAGGGCACGGCCGAGGTGACCGGCACCGTCGCGACCGGGCTCACCACCCCGTGGGGTGTGGCCGTGCTGGCCGAGGGCGATCTGCTGGTGGCCTCCCGGGACACCGGCCGGGTCGTCCGGGTGGCCGCCGACAGCGGCCGCACGACGCAGGTCGGCACGGTGCCCGGGGTCTCCTCGGGCGGCGAGGGCGGCCTCCTGGGGCTCGCCGTCTCGCGGGACTTCGCGACCGACCACCTGGTGTACGCCTACTTCACCACCGCCTCGGACAACCGCATCGCGCGCATGCTCTACGACCCGGCGAAGCCGGCCGGGGAGCAGCTGGGCGCCCCGGACACGATCCTGCGCGGCATCCCGCACGGCGCCATCCACAACGGCGGGCGGATCGCCTTCGGCCCCGACGGCATGCTCTACGCGGGCACGGGCGAGAGCGGCGACCGGGGCCTGGCGCAGGACAAGAAGTCCCTGGGCGGCAAGATCCTGCGGATGACCCCCGACGGCGAGCCGGCGCACGGCAATCCCGAGGCGGACTCCGTCGTCTACTCCTACGGGCACCGCAATGTGCAGGGCCTGGCCTGGGACGGCCAGGGGCGGCTGTGGGCCGCGGAGTTCGGGCAGGACACCTGGGACGAGCTGAATCTGATCGAGCCGGGGAAGAACTACGGCTGGCCGGTCGTGGAGGGCCTCGCCCATCGCGACGGCTACGCGGACGCGATCGCGCAGTGGCGCACCGACGACGCCTCGCCCAGCGGCATCGCCTACGCGGACGGCTCGATCTGGATGGCCTCGCTGCGCGGCGCCCGCCTGTGGCGGATCCCGCTGGCCGGTACGAAGGCCGCGGCCGACCCGCAGGCGTTCTTCGTCGGGGAGTACGGCCGGCTGCGCACCGTCGTCGCCGATCCGGACGGGGGTCTGCTGCTGACCACCAGCAACACCGACGGCCGCGGCGATCCCCGCAAGGGCGACGACCGGATCCTGCGGCTGCGGGTGAGCTGACCCACGACACCTTGGGGGGTGCGATGTTCAACGCGCTGGACGAGCTGTTCGCGCCGGGCCGCAGGCACGCCGAGGACGAGCGCAACCGCCTGGAGCTGGTGCGCGACGAGGAGGGCGACGCGGATCCGGGCCGGGGCCCCGTCGACCTGGACTCGGGCACCGTGCTGATACGTCCGCCGCGGGCCGGCGGCTAGCCGCCCACGAGCCGTCCGCCGACCGGCCGCGGCGGCCGGTTCAGCCCGGCTGCCCGGCGAACAGCCGCAGCCGGTGGGCGAGCGCGGCCGCCTCACCGCGGCCCGAGACACCGAGCTTGGCGAGGATGTTGGAGACGTGCACGCTCGCGGTCTTCGGCGAGATGAACAGCTCCTCGGCGATGCGGCGGTTGGTGTAGCCGGCGGCGACCCGGCGCAGCACCTCGCGCTCGCGCGCGGTCAGGCCGAAGGGCTCCGGTTCCCCGGCGGCTTCGGGCGCGGCGGCCTCCTCCGGTTCCTCCAGCACCAGCCGGCCCCGCCGGGCGAGCAGCCGGACGGCGTCGCGCAGCGGGACGGCCCCCAGGGAGTCGGCGACCTCGCACGCCCCGCGCAGCTGGGCGGCCGCGCGGTCACGGGCGCCTGGATCGTGCCGGGCGAGCAGGGCCTCGGCGTGCCGGAGCCGTACCAGGGCGAGCGGGTACGGGCGGTCGAGGGCGGCGAAGGCCTCCTCCGCGGCGGCCCAGGGCCCGGGGTCGGTGCTCCCGTCGGCGCGCAGCAGTTCGGCCTCGACCAGCAGGGCGTGGGCGGCCCACACCGGGGACAGCCGGGGCAGCCGGCCCGCCGCCTTGCGGATGAGGGCGAGCATCTCGGGGCGGCCGGCCTCCGCGCCGGGCAGCCCCAGCGCGTCCGCCTCCACGGCGGCTGCGGTGTGCAGCATGGGCCAGACGTAGCGGTGGAACGCGGACGGGAACCCCGCCTCCAAAGCGGCGCGCACCGCGGCCCGCGCCTCCAGGAAGCGTCCGCGCCCGGCGGCGACGGCGATGGTCAGATGACGCAGCGGCAGGGTGTTCTGCGGCTGGTGGTCCCGGGGGCCCAGATGGTCCCGGGCGGCGGCGACCTCGGCCTCGGCGCGGTCGTACTCCCCGCGCAGCACGGCGAGATGGGCCAGCAGCGTCGCGGCCCAGCCGAGGTACAGGGCGTGGTTGGTGTTCTCCCGGCCGCGGACGGCGACCTCGGCCGCCTCGTCCCAGCGCCCGAGGGCGAGCAGGGACTCGGCCTGGTTGGCGGAGGCGAAGGTGGCGCCGTCGCGCAGCCCGTGGCGGGTGGCGCCCTCCACTCCCCGGCGGGCCACCGCGATCGCCTCCTCCGAGCGGCCCACGGCCTCCAGCAGGGCGGCGAGGTTGGCGTCGGCGTTCACCGTGAGGTTGCCGTACCGGGCGGCGGCGGCCCGTTCGCGGGCGGCCTCCAGCTCGGCGATGCCGGCGTCGGCGTCACCGGTGTCGGCGAGCAGGATGCCCAGGGTGACCCGGGCGTGGAGCTCCGTCTCCTCGGCACCGACGAGCCGGGCCAGTTCGATGGCGCGCTCCGCCGTGGTGATGCCGTCCGGCCCCGGGTCGTGCATCATCGCCCACCCGCCCACGCTCTCCAGCACCTCGGCGTGGACCGGGGACGGCGGCAGCCCGCGGACGAGTTCCTGGGCCTCGGCGATCTCCGCCCAGCCGTCGCCGCGGCCCATCGCGACCATCAGCCGCGAGCGCTGGATCCAGAACCAGGCGGCGCGCAGCGGGTCGCCGGAACGCTCCAGCAGGCGCAGCGCCCGCTTGGTGACCTCGTAGGCGCCCTCGCGGTCGGCGCTGAGGCGTGCGGCCACGGTCGTCTCGGCGAGCAGGTCCATGTACTGCAGGGGCTTGCTGCCCGGGTCGCAGCCGCAAGGAGGGAACACCTCGACGTAGTCGACGGGCCGCAGTTCCTCGCGGACCTCTCCGGGGGTGTCGTCCCACAGCTCCAGGGCGCGTTCGAGCAGCCGGTGCTGTTCGGCGTAGGCGTGCCGGCGCCGCGCCTCGACGGAGGCCCGCAGCACGGCGGGCAGCGCCTTGGCGGGCTCGTGGGCGTGGTACCAGTAACTGGCCAGCCGGGCCGGGAGTTCGTCGGCGGGCACCAGCCCGGGGTCGGCCTCCAGGGCCTGCGCGTAACGGCGGTTGATACGGCTGCGCTCCCCGGGCAGCAGATCGTCGCCGACGGCCTCACGGACCAGCGAGTGCCGGAAGCGGTAGCCGTCGCCGTCGTCGGTGGGGAGCAGGATCTTGGCGCCCACGGCGGAGCGCAGGGCTTCGATGAGTTCGTCCTCACCGAGCCCCGCGACGGCCTCCAGCAGCCGGTACTCGACGGCGGAGCCGCCCTCGGCGACGACGCGGGCGACGCGCTGCGCGGTCTCGGGCAGTGTCTCGACCCGGACGAGCAGCAGGTCGCGCAGGCTGTCGCTGAGGCCGGTGCGGCAGCCCTGGGTGATGCTGCAGGCGAGTTCCTCGACGAAGAAGGGGTTGCCGTCGGAACGGCCGAAGACCCGGTCGACCATGCTCGGGGAGGGCTCGGAGTCGAGGATGCCGGCCACCTGGGCGCGGACCTCGCCGCGGTTGAACCGGGACAGCTCCAGGCGCACCACGGAACGCATCCGGTCGAGCTCGGCGAGGAAGGGCCGCAGCGGGTGGCGGCGGTGGATGTCGTCGGAGCGGTAGGTGGCCAGGACGACGAGCCGGCCGCGGGAGAGCGAGCGCAGCAGGTAGCCGAGGAGTTCGCGGGTCGAGCGGTCGGCCCAGTGCAGGTCCTCGAGGGCGACGACGAGCGTGCGCTCCTCCGACAGCCGTTCCAGCAGCCGCGAGGTGAGCTCGAAGAGCCGGGCGCGGCCGTGCTCGTCGCGCTGGTCGGCGAGGGGGTCGGGGCCGTCCGTCCCGCCCAGGCCGGGCAGCAGGCGGGCGAGTTCGCCCTCGCTGCCGGCGGCCGCGGCGACCAGTTCGTCGCCGAACCTGCGGTGCAGGGCGCGCAGGATCGTCGCGACGGGGGCGAACGGCAGTCCGTCCGCGCCGATCTCCACGCAGGCGCCGACGGCGGTCACGGTCCCCGGCCCGTCCTGCGCCGCGGCGAGGAACTCCTCGACGAGCCGGGTCTTGCCGACGCCGGCCTCGCCGCCGATCACCAACGCCTGCGGCTCGCCCGCATGAGCGCGGGCGAGCGCGGAGGTGAGGCGGGTCAGTTCGCGGGTGCGACCGACGAACACCGGGCTGACCGACAGGTTCTGCACGGTCCCGAGCATCGCACGGGGCCCTGACGGCGCGGTACCGGTTTGCACCGGCACCACGGTGCTCATCCGGCGGCCCTCAGCCGCCGGGAGAGCCGGCCGGCCCTCCTTCCGTGCCGCCTTCCCTCGTCCTGGTCGGCGGCGGCCACGCGCCGGCCGCCTGCGGTGCGGGCGGCCTCGCGGGCGGCCTCGCGGGCCTGGTGCGCCAGGCGGTACTCGGTGGCCTCGCGCAGCAGTTGCTCCGTGCGTTCGCGGCCCAGCAGTTCGTGGGTGTACATCTCGTGCTCCTCGGGTTCGGGACCGATGTTCCGGAGTCGTTCTCCGTGCCATCAGCCTCGTCCCCAAGGGGGGTGGGGCACATCGGGCAACCGCCCAGGCTTCGGGGGTGAGGATGCCTTAGGCCGCGCGGCGGACCGCTCAGGTCCTCGGGGGCCGCGCGGCCTGCCTCCTCAGAGGTCTCAGCCGCCGGACGAGACCGGGGCCTCGGCCACGCTCGGCAGCCCGCCGAAGAGGTCGAACCACGTCCCGAGCGCGACGCACAGCCCGAGCGCGCCGAGGGCGAGACCGCCCCAGGCGACGGCGCGCACCCACGGTGTGGCGTTCCGTCCGGCGAGCAGCACCGCGCCGAGGACGACGAGGGCGATCAGCGCGCAGACGCCGTTGACGGCGGCCGTGGTGTGCCAGGGGCCGCCGTATATCTGCTCGATCTGCTGGGCGGCGCTGCCGGAGGAGGTGTTGATCTGACCGACCAGCTGCCGCCGCTCGGCCAGGACGGTGCCCAGCCAGGTGCCGGTGAGGGACGCGAGGCCGAGGGCGGCGCCGACGACCGCCGCGGCGCCCGGCACGACCCCGGCGGGGCGGGGGGCGTCCGGCGTGTCAAGGGTGTCCGGCTCGTCGAGGTCGTCGGGCGTGTCAAGGTCGTCGGTCGCGTCGAGGGCCTGCGGCTCGTCGGGCGCGGGCGGTCCGGCGTCGGGCTCGGCCCGGTCGAGCTCGGCGTCCGCGGCGCGATCGTCGGCTGCCGCCCCGTGGGTCTTGGTGGTCTCCATGGGCGGCAACCGTACGGTCAGATTCTGAGAGCCGTCTGAGAACCGGGCTCGTCCACGGCCGTCGCCGCGGGCTCCGCCGGGCCCTCGATGCAGATCCGCGGCAGCCGGCGCTCCAGCCACCGGGGCAGCCACCAGTTCCAGTCACCCAGCATGTGCATCAGCGCCGGTACGAGCAACGTCCGCAGGACGAAGGCGTCGAGCGCGACGGCGGCCGCCAGGCCGATGCCGAACATCGCGATCACGCGGTCGCCGCTGAGCACGAAGGCCAGGAAGACGGAGATCATGATGACCGCGGCGGAGTTGATCACACGGCTGGTCTCGGCGAGGCCGACCCGGACCGCCCGGCGGTTGTCACCGGTCTCGCGCCACTCCTCGTACATGCGGCTGACGAGGAAGACCTGGTAGTCCATGGAGAGCCCGAAGAGCACCGAGACCATGATCACCGGCAGGAAGGGCTCGATCGGGCCGGCCGCCCCCAGCCCCAGCAACTCGCTCCCCCAGCCCCACTGGAAGATCGCGACCACGATGCCGAAGGACGAGGCGACGGCGACGACGTTCATGACCGCGGCCTTGAGCGGGATGCCGAAGCTGCGGAAGGCCAGCAGCAGGAGCAGGCAGCCCAGGCCGATGACGGAGCCCACGAAGAGCGGCAGCTTGCCGACGATCACCGAGGCGAAGTCCGCGTAGCCCGCGGTGACTCCGCCGACGTACACCTCCAGGGAGGTGCCCTCGGTGGCCTCGGGGATGACGTCCTCGCGCAGGTGGGTGACGAGCCGGTCGGTGGCCTGGTCCTGCGGGGAGGTGGTGGGGACGACGTCGATGACGTCCAGCCCGCTGCCGTGCTGCGCCTGCTCCATGTGCACCGCTGCGACGCCCTCGGTGCGCCCCAGGACGACCGTGAGCTGCTCCAGGGCCGCGCGGTCGGCGGCGTCGCCCGACTTGGCGACCAGTTGCAGCGGGCCGTTGAAACCGGGCCCGAAGCCCTCGGAGAGCATGTCGTACGCCTGGCGGGTGGTGGTGCCCGCGGCGCTGTTGCCCTGGTCGGAGGCACCCAGGTGGAGGGAGGTCGTGGGCAGCGCCAGGACGAGCATGACGACGGCGGCGACCGCGCCGAGGACCTTGGGGTGCCGTTCGACGAACGCGGACCAGCGGGCCGCGAACCCGGTCGGCAGCTCGGGCGACGGCCCGTGCTCGACGAGCCGGCGCCGCTCCCGGCGGCTGAGCGCCTTCATGCCGATCGTGCCCAGCAGCGCGGGCAGCAGCGTCACCGAGGCGGCGACGGTGAGGATCACGGTGAGGGAGGCGGCGATCGCGACGCCGTTGAGGAAGGACAGCCGCAGGATCAGCATGCCGAGCAGGGCCACGCAGACCGTGCCGCCGGCGAAGACCACCGCCCTGCCGGTCGTGGCGACCGCCTTCTCGGCGGCTTCCCGTACCGGCAGGCCCTGTTTCAGGCCCCTGCGGTGGCGGGTGACGATGAACAGGGCGTAGTCGATGCCGACGCCCAGGCCGATGAGCAGGCCGAGCATCGGCGCGAAGTCGGCCACCCTGATCAGGTGGCCGAGCAGTTCGATCGCCATGTACGCGGTGCCCACGCTGACCAGCGCGGTGATGATCGGCATGAACATCGCGAACAGCGAACCGAAGGCCACCAGCAGGACCACGGCGGCGACGGCGACGCCCACGACCTCGCTCATGTGCCCGCCGCCGCCCTCGGTGAGCGCGATGGCGCCACCGCCGAGGGCGACCTGGGTGTTGCCGTCGGCCGCCGCCCTGGCCGTGTCGACGACCTTGCGCACCTGGTCGGCGTGCAGGTCGTCGGAGGGCCTGTCGAACATCACGGTCGCGTAGGCGGTGTGCCCGTCCTCGCTGATCTGCGGGGCGCCCTCGGCGCTGTAGGGGCTGGTCACCGAGGCGACCCCGGGGAGTGCGGCCACCTCGTCCAGCGCGCCGGTCAGCCGCTCCCTGACGGACGCGACGCCCACGGTGCCCTTGTCGGTGTGCCAGACGATCGTGTCGCTGTCCCCGGCCGAGCCGGGGAAGGCCTCCTTCAGCAGGGCGGTGGCCTTGCTGGAGTCGGTGCCCTTGATGTCGTAGTCGTTGGAGTAGGCGGATCCGGCGAGCAGGGCGGCCGTGGACAGACCGAGGAGGGCGACGAGCCACAGCAGGACGACGGCGAGACGGCGGTTGAGGCACCAGCGGGCGAGTGCAGCCATTGCTCTCCCTGGGGTTGCGCGGATCTTTCAGGCCGGGGAAGAGCCCGCAAAGAAGACACCACGTACGTCCCCGACTGAAGCAGGAAGAAGAGATCGTTGGCCGCTTTCGTGCGGTTAATCACATACCGTGCGGGGAATTTATGCCGCCCTTACAAGCGGCGGACCTGCGACAACGCGGAAGGGGCGGGCCCCCTGACCGGGAGCCCGCCCCTTG
This sequence comes from Streptomyces sp. NBC_00510, assembly GCA_036013505.1. Taxonomy (NCBI): domain Bacteria; kingdom Bacillati; phylum Actinomycetota; class Actinomycetes; order Kitasatosporales; family Streptomycetaceae; genus Streptomyces; species Streptomyces sp. NBC_00510. The sequence continues at coordinate 3,598,312 of CP107851.1, forward strand.
TGCGCCGTGCGCCTGCCGACCGCGTGGGATCAGCCCTGGACGCCCAGCTTCTCCAGCACGAGCTCGCGCACGCGCTTGGCGTCGGCCTGACCGCGGGTGATCTTCATGACGGCGCCGATGAGCGCGCCCGCCGCCGCCAGGTTGCCGCCACGGATCTTGTCCGCGACGGCGGCGTTGGCCGCGATGGCCTCGTCGACGGCCGCGCCGAGCGCGCCCTCGTCCGAGACGACCTTCAGACCGCGCTTCTCGACGACCTCGTCCGGCTCGCCCTCGCCGTCCAGCACGCCCTCGATGACCTGGCGGGCCAGCTTGTCGTTGAGCGAGCCCTCGGCCACCAGGGCCGCCACCCGGGCCACCTGGGCCGGGGCGATGGGCAGGGCGGTCAGTTCCACGCCGTCCTCGTTGGAGCGGCGGGCCAGCTCGCCCATCCACCACTTGCGCGCGGCGGCCGCGTCGGCGCCCGCCTCCATGGTGGCGACGATCGGGTCGATCGCACCGGCGTTGAGCACCGACTGCATCTCATGGTCGGAGATGCCCCAGTCCTCCTGCAGGCGCGCCCGGCGCACCCGCGGGAGCTCGGGCAGGCCCGCCCGCAGCTCCTCGACCCACTCACGGGCCGGGGCGACGGGGACGAGGTCGGGCTCCGGGAAGTACCGGTAGTCCTCCGCCTCCTCCTTGATGCGACCGGAGGTGGTGGAGCCGGTGTCCTCGTGGAAGTGCCGGGTCTCCTGGACGATCGTGCCGCCGGAGGAGAGCACGGCAGCGTGCCGCTGGATCTCGAAGCGGACGGCCCGCTCGACGCTGCGCAGCGAGTTGACGTTCTTGGTCTCGCTGCGGGTGCCGAACTTCTCCCGGCCGATGGGGCGCAGCGACAGGTTGACGTCGCAGCGCATCTGGCCCATCTCCATGCGGGCCTCGGAGACGCCCAGCGCCTTGATCAGCTCGCGCAGTTCGGTCACGTACGCCTTGGCGACCTCGGGCGCGCGCTCGCCGGCGCCCTCGATCGGCTTGGTGACGATCTCGATCAGCGGGATGCCGGCCCGGTTGTAGTCCAGCAGCGAGTGCGAGGCGCCGTGGATGCGGCCGGTGGCGCCGCCCACGTGGGTCGACTTGCCGGTGTCCTCCTCCATGTGGGCGCGCTCGATCTCCACGCGGAAGACCTCGCCGTCCTCCAGCTGCACGTCGAGGTAGCCGTTGAAGGCGATCGGCTCGTCGTACTGGGAGGTCTGGAAGTTCTTCGGCATGTCCGGGTAGAAGTAGTTCTTCCGGGCGAAGCGGCACCACTGCGCGATCTCGCAGTTGAGCGCGAGGCCGATCTTGATGGCGGACTCGACGCCGGTCGCGTTGACGGCCGGCAGCGCGCCGGGCATGCCCAGGCACACCGGGCACACCTGGCTGTTGGGCTCGGCGCCGAGTGTCGTCGAGCAGCCGCAGAACATCTTCGTCTTGGTGCCGAGCTCGACGTGGACCTCGAGGCCCATCACCGGGTCATAGGACGCGAGCGCGTCCTCGTACGACACCAGGTCCGTGACGGTCACAGTCTTGATACCTCTCAGTTCCCCGTCAGGATGACAGCACGTCGTCGTCGCCGAGCCGGCGCAGCTGGCGGAGCAGCAGGGCGACGCCGGTGGCGATCGCCGCGGCGCTGACCACCGCGTCGATCAGCAGCAGCGTGTCGCTGTCCGCGCGCCCCCGCTTCATCTGCCGCGCCACACCGACCGCGCCGAAGAGCGTCGTGCCGATCGACAGGTACGTGCCGGACTTGCTCTTCTTGAAGCCCTTGGCCTTCTCGAGCTTGCTCACAGGATCGGTGCCTCCTCCAGCAGCGGGTGCCCCCAGCGTGCGGTGAACGCCGCTTCGACGGCCGCACCGACACGGTAGAGGCGGTCGTCGGCCATGGCCGGGGCGATGATCTGCAGACCGACCGGGAGCCCGTCCTCGGACGCGAGGCCGCAGGGCACGGACATGGCGGCGTTGCCGGCCAGGTTGGCCGGGATGGTGCACAGGTCGGCGAGGTACATCGCCATCGGGTCGTCCACGCGCTCGCCGATGGGGAACGCGGTGGTGGGGGTGGTCGGCGAGATCACCACGTCGACCTGCTGGAAGGAGCGCTCGAAGTCCCGCGAGATCAGGGTGCGGACCTTCTGGGCGCTGCCGTAGTACGCGTCGTAGTAGCCGGAGCTGAGCGCGTACGTGCCGAGCATGATGCGGCGCTTGACCTCGGGGCCGAAGCCGGCCTCGCGGGTGAGGGCGGTGACGTCCTCGGCGCTGCGGGTGCCGTCGTCGCCGACCCGCAGGCCGTAGCGCAGGCCGTCGAACCGGGCCAGGTTGGACGAGCACTCGGACGGGGCGATCAGGTAGTACGCGGCGAGCGCGTACTCGAAGGACGGGCAGGACAGCTCGACGACCTCGGCGCCGAGCTCGCGCAGCAGCTCGACCGACTCGTTGAACCGCTCCATGACGCCGGCCTGGTAGCCCTCGCCCGCGAACTCCTTGATGACGCCGACCCGCAGCCCCTTGACGTCGCCGTTGCGCGCGGCCTCGACGACCGGCGGGACGGGGGCGTCGATGGAGGTGGAGTCCATCGGGTCGTAGCCCGCGATGACCTCGTGCAGCAGCGCCGCGTCCAGCACCGTGCGGGCACAGGGCCCGCCCTGGTCCAGGGAGGAGCTGAAGGCGACCATGCCGTAGCGGGAGACCCCGCCGTAGGTCGGCTTGACTCCGACCGTGCCGGTGACGGCGGCCGGCTGGCGGATGGAGCCGCCGGTGTCCGTGCCGATGGCCAGCGGCGCCTGGAAGGAGGCCAGGGCCGCGGAGGAACCGCCGCCCGAGCCGCCGGGGATGCGGGTGAGGTCCCACGGGTTGCCGGTGGGGCCGTAGGCGCTGTTCTCGGTGGAGGACCCCATGGCGAACTCGTCCATGTTGGTCTTGCCGAGGATGACGATGCCGGCCTGCTTGAGGCGGGCGGTCAGCGTCGCGTCGTACGGCGGGATCCAGCCTTCGAGGATCTTGGAGCCGACGGTCGTCGGGATCCCCTTGGTGGTGAAGATGTCCTTCAGTGCCAGCGGGACGCCCGCGAGCGGGCCGAGCTTCTCGCCCGCGGCGCGCTTGTCGTCGACGGCCTTGGCGGCCTTCAGGGCGCCCTCGGTGTCGACGTGCAGGAAGGCGTGGACCTTCTCGTCGACGGCGCCGATGCGGTCCAGGTGGGCCTGGGCGACCTCGACGGCGGACGTCTCTCCGGAGGCGACGGCGGCCGCGGTCTGCGCGGCGGTGAGCCTGGTCAGTTCGGTCATCGTGATCAGTCCTCCCCCAGGATCTGCGGCACCTTGAAGCGCTGCTGCTCCTCGGCGGGGGCGCCGGACAGCGCCTCGGCCGGGGTCAGGCTGGGCCGGACCTCGTCGGGGCGCATGACATTGGTCAGCGGCAGCGGGTGGGAGGTCGGCGGTACGTCCTCGCCGGCCACCTCGGAGACGCGGGCGACCGCGCCGATGATGGCGTCGAGCTGTCCGGCGAAGTGGTCGAGCTCTTCGTCCTTCAGCTCCAGACGCGACAGCCGGCCGAGGTGGGCGACCTCCTCGCGCGTGATGCCTGGCATGCAGCGATCCTCTGGGGGTGAGTTTGGTCTTTTCGCGCCCAATCCTATGGGCGCGGGTGCCCCGGGGGCGAAACGGTTTGCGCTTCGCCCGGCCGGGGGCCGCCGGACGTGACGCCCGCGGGCCGCGGTGCCCCTGGGGCGGACGGGGCCGACGGTGCGTCCGTGACCGGGCGCGGCGCGTGCGGGCCCGCTGGTCGAAGGCCCGCAAACGTTACTGCGCGTCGGGGACGGCGGTCCGCTCCTTCGCGGCCTCCAGCTCCGCCGGGCGGCGCCATCCGGCACGCCCGCGCAGCCGCAGCCAGGCCGTGGTCTCCTCCGGGGGCATCGCGGCGGCGACCAGCCAGCCCTGGATCGCGTCGCAGCCCAGGTCCCGCAGGCGCTCCCACGTCTCGTCGTCCTCGACGCCCTCCGCCACGACGAGGAGGCCGAGGGAGTGGGCGAGGTCGACCGTGCAGCGCACGATCTCCGCGTCCTCGGCGTCGACGGACAGCCGCGCGACGAACGAGCGGTCGATCTTCAGCTCGCTCACCGGCAGCCGCCGCAGGTGGACCAGCGAGGAGTACCCGGTGCCGAAGTCGTCCAGCGACATCTTCACCCCGTGCCCGGTCAGCCCGGCCATGGTGTCGGCGGCGCGCTGCGGGTCCTCCAGCAGCACGTGCTCGGTGATCTCCAGCTGCAGCGCACCCGGCGGGACCCCGTGCCGGGCCAGGCGCGCGGCGACGGCCCCGGCGAAACCGGGCGAGTGCACGTCGCGCGGCGAGACGTTGACCGCGACGGGGACGTCGAGGCCCATCGCCCGCCATCGGGCGACCTGCCCGAGGGCGGTCTCCAGGACGTATTCGGTGAGCTGCGGCATGAGCCCGGAGGTCTCGGCGATCGCGATGAACTCCTCGGGGCTCACCCGGCCGCGCTCGGGGTGCACCCAGCGGACCAGCGCCTCCAGGCCGACGACCTGTCCGTCGAAGCGGACCTTCGGCTGGTAGTGCAGCTCGACCTCGCCGCGGTCCAGCGCCCGGCGCAGGTCGCCGAGGAGGCCCAGCCGGTCGGGCGTGTTGCCGTCGCGGGAGGACTCGTAGACCTCGACCCCGCTGCGGTCACGTTTCGCCTGGTACATCGCGACGTCGGCGCGGCGCAGCAGGCCCTCGGCATCACCGGCGTGATCGGGGTAGACGGCGACCCCGGCGCTGGCCTCGAGCACCAGGGTCAGGCCGTCGAGACTTAACGGCGAGCTCAGCGCGGCGACCAGGGCCCTGGCGATGCGCTGGGCGCGGGTCGGTGCGTCGCAGGTGGGGAGCAGGACGGCGAACTCGTCGCCGCCGAGCCGGGCGACCTCGGCGCCGCGCGGCAGGGCCAGCCGCAGACGGTCCGCGATCTGCACCAGGAGCCGGTCGCCGGCCATGTGGCCCAGGGTGTCGTTGACGGAGCGGAACTTGTCCAGGTCGATCAGGATGAGGGCGGCGCGCTCGCCGCTGCGGGCGGCGTCGTCGAGCGCGGTCCAGGTGCGCTCCAGCAGCCACTGACGGTTGGGCAGTCCGGTGAGGGGGTCGCGCAGCTGTTCCTCGGCGCGGGCGTGGGCGATCCAGAGGGTGGAGTCGAGCGCGATCAGGGGCACGGCGAACAGCGGCAGCAGCAGGGGCAGATCGGCCGCGACGATGATGATCAGCGGGGAGATGCCGAGCAGTGCGACGCCGACGAAGCCCTGGCGTATCAGGGCGGTGCGGGCCACGGTGGGCAGGGCTCCGGCGCGCGGCACGATCGCGTACCACAGGAGCGTGCGGGTCGCAGCCAGGTAGCCGAACGCGGCGGCGAGCACCGAGGGAACGGCGGCCATCCCCCAAGTGGCGGGTTGCCAGGGCTGTTCGACGGACGGGTGGGTCCCGAAGGCGGACAGCGCGAGCGAGGCCGCGCCGATGCCGAGGATGTCCACGGCGCCGTGCAGCAGCGCCTCCCGCCAGCGGTGCCGGCGGGCCGCGCCGACCAGGACGACGACGGCCAGGCTGACCAGCACCGCGGGCACCCAGCCGTAGAGCAGCAGCATGGCGAGGGTCAGGGCGGCGCCGGAACCGGTGCCGCCCCACCAGCGGTCCCGGCCCATGGCGACCAGGTGGCCGACGATGATGCCGGTGAGCACGGCGAACGCCCAGCCGACGTCCCCGCCGGGGAAGAAGGCGTTGCCGTCCACGAGTATCCGGACCACGCCCACGACCAGGGCCGCCGCCGCAGCGCCCACGACCGAGTACCTGAGTGCCGCGGCGGGCAGCACCGGCGCGGCCGGCCCGAGCAGCCGCTGCGCCGGTCCGGCGCTGTCCGTCGGTTCCATGCCCGTACCCTCTCGCAGCCGCGTGTGCCGTTCCACCACACGCCCGTGCCCGCGGGATTGACCACCGGGCTGCTGGAGGGCCCATGCCCGGAAGGCGCGCCTCTCAACAGTAGGCCGATAAAGGCTGTCACGGGCACCGATCGGCTGCTGTTGCCCGAATGGATCCCACCCTCCCGGATCGTTCCACTATGGGCCGAAAGGGTGATGATGGGCTGTCAGCCCTCCGGGTTCACGGCGGCCTCCCGGGCCGCGTCGGCGCCCTGTCCGAGCAGGACGGCGAAGCCCTCCTCGTCCAGGATCGGCACCTTCAGCTGCACCGCCTTGTCGTACTTGGAGCCCGGGCTGTCGCCGACGACCACGAAGTCGGTCTTCTTGGAGACCGATCCGGTGACCTTGGCCCCGCGGCTCACGAGCGCCTCCTTCGCGCCGTCCCGGGTGTGGGTGGCGAGGGTGCCGGTGACGACGACGGTGAGGCCCTCCAGCGGGCGCGGCCCCTCGTCGGAGCCCTCCTCGGTGAACCGGACGCCTGCGGCCTTCCACTTGCGCAGGATCTCGCGGTGCCACTCCTCCTCGTACCACTGCTTGAGGGAGGCCGCGATGATCCCGCCGACGCCGTCGACACCCGCCAGTCGCTCCTCGTCGGCGGCGAAGACGGCGTCCAGGTCGCGGAGCTCGCGGGCCAGGGCCTCGGCGGCGACCGGGCCGACGTGACGGATCGACAGGCCCGCGATGATCCGGGCCAGCGGCCGCTCCTTGGCCTGCTGGATGTTCTCCAGCATGGCCACCGCGTTCTTCTTCAGCTCACCCTGCTGGTTGGCGAAGACCGAGACGACCTTCTCCTCACCGGTCTCCGGGTCGCGCTTGGGCAGGCCGCTGTTCTGGTCGAGGACGTGGGCGCGGATGGGCAGCAGGTCCTCGGCGGTGAGGCCGAACAGGTCGCCCTCGTCGCGCAGCGGCGGCTCGGCGGGCTCCAGGGGCCGGGTGAGCGCGGCCGCGGCGACGTAGCCGAAGTTCTCGATGTCCAGGCACTTGCGGCCGCCCAGGTAGAACAGCCGTTCCCGGATCTGCGCCGGGCAGCCCCGCGCGTTGGGGCAGCGCAGGTCGATGTCGCCCTCCTTCATCGGGCGCAGCGGGGTGCCGCACTCGGGGCACTGGGCGGGCATCACGAACTCGCGCTCGTCGCCGTCCCGCAGGTCGACGACCGGGCCGAGGATCTCGGGGATGACGTCACCGGCCTTGCGCAGCACGACGGTGTCGCCGATCAGCACGCCCTTGGCCTTGACCACGTCCTGGTTGTGCAGGGTGGCGAACTCGACCTCCGAGCCGGCGACCGTGACCGGCTCGACCACCGCGTACGGGGTCACCCGGCCCGTGCGGCCGACGCCGACCCGGATGTCGACCAGCTTGGTGTTGACCTCCTCCGGCGCGTACTTCCACGCGATGGCCCAGCGCGGCGCGCGGGCGGTGGAGCCGAGCCGGCCCTGCAGCGGGATCTCGTCGACCTTGACGACGATGCCGTCGATCTCGTGCTCGACGTCGTGGCGGTGCTCGCCGTAGTAGGCGATGGCCTCCTTGACCTCGGCGAGCGTGCCGACCACGCGGGCGTACTTGGTGGTGGGCAGGCCCCACTCGTGCAGCAGCTCGTAGGCGTGCGACTGGCAGTCGATGGTGAAGCCCTCACGGGCGCCGATGCCGTGCACCACCATGTGCAGCGGGCGGCTCGCGGTCACCCGGGGGTCCTTCTGCCGCAGGGAGCCGGCGGCGGCGTTGCGCGGGTTGGCGAAGGGCTTGTCGCCGGCCTCGACCAGACGGGCGTTGAGCTCCTCGAACTTCTCCATCGGGAAGAAGACCTCGCCGCGGATCTCGACCAGCGCGGGGACGCGCTCCCCCGCCAGCCGGTCCGGGATCTCGGCGATCGTGCGGACGTTGGGCGTGATGTCCTCGCCGGTGCGGCCGTCACCGCGCGTGGCGCCGCGCACCAGACGGCCGTTCTCGTACGTGAGGTTGACGGCGAGCCCGTCGACCTTCAGCTCGCACAGGAAGTGGTAGGTGCCGCCCTCGCCCGCCGGGGGGCCCAGCTCCGCGGCGAGGCGTTCGGCCCAGGCGTTCAGCTCCTCCTCGGTGAAGGCGTTGTCGAGGGAGAGCATGCGCTCGCGGTGCTCGACGGAGGTGAACTCCGTCGCGTACGCGCCGGCGACCTTCTGGGTCGGCGAGTCCGGCGTGCGCAGCGAGGGGTGCTCGTCCTCCAGCGCCTCCAGCCGCCGCAGCAGCTTGTCGAAGTCGGCGTCGCTGACGACCGGCTGGTCCTTGACGTAGTAGCGGAAGCGGTGCTCCTCGACCTGCTCGGCCAGGGCGGCGTGCAGCTCGCGCGCCTTCGCCGGCACGTCCTCGTTCCTGGCGCCCTCGGGGATCACGGAGTCCTCCACGTCCACGTCCTTCCTCATCCCATCCTCACTCAGGGTTGTCGACGAGCGAGCGTGCCGCCTTCGCGCAGTGCACCAGGGCGGCACGGGCATAGGCCGGCGAGGCCCCCGCCAGACCACAGGACGGGGTCACCGCCACGGAGGTGCCCAGATCCCCCGGGGACAGCCCCAGCCTGCGCCACAGCGCCCGAACACCACTGACGCTACCCGCAGGGTCCGACAATGGGGCGTCGGTCCCCGGGACGACACCGGTGAAGAGCGCGGTTCCCGCCTCGGCCGCCTCGCCGAAGGCGTCCCAGTCACTCTCCGCGAGCAGCGAGAAATCGAACGACACCCCCGCCACCCCGGCCCGCCGCAGCAGCGCGAAGGGCACCTCCGGCGCGCAGGAGTGCGCGATCACCGGCACGCCGTCCACACCGCCCACGGCCGCCATGACGTCCCGCAGCGCACCCTCGACGACACCGCGGTCCACCGCGCGGTGGGTGCGGTAGCCGCTGGCGCTCCTGACCCGGCCCTGGAGCACGGCGGTGAGCGAGGGCTCGTCCAGCTGCAGCACGGGCCTCGCGCCGGGCACACGCCGGCGCACGTCCTCCAGGTGCAGTCGCAGTCCCTCGCCGAGCGAGGCGGCCAGGTCACGGCAGGCCCCCGGGTCGGAAAGTGCCGCCTCGCCGTTCTTCAGCTCGACGGAGGCCGCGAGCGTCCACGGCCCGACCGCCTGGAGCTTCAGGGGGCCCTCGTAGCCCTGGGTGAACTCCTCCAGGGCGTCCAGGTCCTCCCCCAGCCACGCCCCGGCCCGGCGGGTGTCCCGGCCCGGCCGGTCACCGAACCGCCATCCGCTGGGCTCCACGCGCGCGTACAGCTCGACGAGCATCCCGAGCGTGCGGCCGATCATGTCCGCGCCCGGGCCGCGCGCGGGCAGCTCCGGCAGGAACGGCAGCGCCTCCAGCGCGCCGGTCGCCGTCCGCGCCGCCTCGCGCGCGTCACCTCCCGGCATCGAACCCACACCGGTGGCCGCCCCTTCGGGCAGCCGGAACTTCGCTTCGGTTGCTTCCGTGCTCACCGGTGCAGCCTACGTCGGCGCGCCGGTCAGGCTCCCGGCCGGATCGTCAGGTCGTTGATCTCGGCGTCCCGCGGCAGGTCGACCGCCGTCAGGATCGCCGTCGCCACCGACTCGGGGGCGATCCAGCGCGAGGGGTCGTACGTCTTGCCCTCCTGCTGGTGCACCTTGGCCTGCATCGGCGTGGCGGTGCGGCCCGGGTAGACGGAGGTGACCCGCACCCCGTTCGCGTGCTCCTCGTGGCGCAGGGAGTCGGCGAGCGCCTTGAGGCCGTGCTTGCTGGCCGCGTAGGCGCCCCACTCGGCGTGCGCGTTCAGCCCGGCGCCGGAGTTGACGAAGACCACGTGCCCGCGGGAGAGCCGCAGTTGGGGCAGGACGAGGCGGGTCAGCTCGGCCGGGCCCACGAGGTTGGCGGCGAGCGTCCGGTTCCAGGTCTTCGGGGTCAGCTCGCCGACCTGCCCCAGGTCCACGACGCCCGCGACGTGCAGCAGGGAGTCCAGCCGGTCCGGCGGCGACTGATGGCCCAGGGCCCAGGACAGCCGCTCCGGCTCCGCGAGGTCACCGACGAGGGTGCGCGCGCCCGGGAAGCGGTCGGCCAGCTCCTTGGCGCGTCCGGCGTTGCGGGCCAGCAGCCACAGTTCGTCGCCGCGGTCGAGGAGGCGCTGCGCCACGACGGCGCCGATGCCGGAGCCGGCGCCGGTGATCAGGTGAATCGACATGGGCTCCATGCTGTCATCCCCCGCGGCTCACGCGATGCCGGCGTTCTCCTCCAGATAGGCGAGCGCCGAGACGCCGTCCTCGGCGAAGAACACCAGGTCGGCGAGGGGCAGCGGCAGGAAGCCCTCCTCGTCCATGCGCTGGAACTGCTCCTTGAGCCCGTCGTAGAAGCCCGCCGTGTTGAGCAGGACGACCGGCTTGGTGTGCAGCCCGTGCTTCTTCAGCTCCAGGATCTCGGTCGCCTCGTCCAGCGTGCCGGTGCCGCCCACCATGACCACCACGGCGTCCGCGCGGGCCAGCAGCTCCGCCTTGCGCTCGGCGAGGTCGGCCGCGATCACCATCTCGTCGGCGCCCTTACGGGCCTTGGCCGCGAGGAACTCCACCGAGACCCCGACCAGGCGCCCGCCGTGCTCCTGCACTCCGTCCGCCATCACCTTCATCAGGCCCACGTCCGAGCCGCCCCACACCAGGGTGTGCCCGCCCTTGCCGATCAACTCGGCGAACTGGCGGGCGGGTTCGGTGTAGCGGGGCTCGAGGTCGGCGGCGGAGAGGAAGACGCAGATGTTCATGCGGGCCAGTCTCGCGCATGGCGCCGGGCGCCGGGCAGGGGGGCCGCCCGGCCCGTTCCGTACCCCGCGCCCGGTGCCGGGGCTGCTCAGGCGCTCGCGGCTGCCGGCCGGCTGCGCTCCGTCGTGGCGATCGTCGCCGAGCCGACGACGCGCGTGCCGTCGTAGAGCACGACCGCCTGGCCCGGCGCGACGCCGCGGACGGCTCCGCCGGTGAAACGGACGCGCAGTTCGCCGCCGGCCAGCTCGGCGATGACGGGCACGTCGTCGCCGTGGGCGCGCAGCTGCGCGGTGTACGCGCGCTGCCCGGCACCGTCGGGTGCGGTGCCGCACCAGCGCGGGCGGATGGCGGTCAGGGCCGTGACGTCCAGGGCCTCGGCCGGGCCGACGGTCACCGTGTTGTCCACCGGCGAGATGTCGAGCACGTAGCGCGGCTTGCCGTCGGCGGCCGGCACGCCCAGGCGCAGCCCCTTGCGCTGGCCCACGGTGTAGCCGTAGGCGCCGGAGTGGGTGCCCAGGCGGTTGCCGTCCTCGTCGAGGATGTCGCCGTCGGCGGTGCCGAGGCGCCGCGCGAGGAAGCCCTGGGTGTCGCCGTCGGCGATGAAGCAGATGTCGTGGCTGTCCGGCTTCTTCGCCACGGACAGGCCGCGGCGGGCCGCCTCCGCCCGGATCTCGTCCTTGGTGGTGAGGGTGTCGCCGAGCGGGAACATGGCGTGCGCCAGCTGCCGCTCGTCGAGGACGCCGAGGACGTACGACTGGTCCTTGGCCGCGTCGGAGGCGCGGTGCAGCTCGCGGGAGCCGTCGGGGTTGGCCACGACGGTGGCGTAGTGGCCGGTGCACACGGCGTCGAAGCCGAGGGCGATCGCCTTGTCGAGCAGCGCGGCGAACTTGATCTTCTCGTTGCAGCGCAGGCAGGGGTTGGGCGTACGGCCCGCGGCGTACTCGGCGACGAAGTCGTCGACGACGTCCGCGCGGAAGCGGTCGGCGAGGTCCCAGATGTAGAAGGGGATGCCGATGACGTCCGCGGCGCGGCGGGCGTCGTGGCTGTCCTCGATCGTGCAGCAGCCGCGGGCTCCGGTGCGGAACGACTGCGGGTTCGCGGAGAGGGCGAGGTGCACGCCCGTGACGTCGTGCCCCGCTTCGGCGGCGCGGGCGGCCGCCACGGCCGAGTCGACGCCACCGCTCATCGCGGCGAGCACGCGGAGGCGACGGCCGTCGCCAGGGCCTGTGGGTGCACCGGGGAAGTCAGTCATAGCGCCTCCTAGGGTACGGCGCCCCCGGGGCGTCCTGCGGGGCCGGTCGTCGGGAACGCGGTGCGTGGCGGGGCGGGTGGTGGTGGGTGCGGTGCCGGGCAGGTGCGGGCGTTGCGCCGGCGGCGGGCTGCCTCCCACCCGCCGCAGGCACTACATCAGGCCCGCGCTGCGGGCGCGGGCCACGGCGGGGGCGATCGCCTCGCCGAGGACCGCGACGTCCTCCGCCGTCGAGGTGTGCCCGAGGGAGAAGCGCAGGGAGCCCCGCGCGAGGTCGGGGTCGGCGCCCATGGCGAGGAGGACGTGGCTGGGCTGGGGGACGCCGGCGGTGCACGCGGACCCGGTGGAGCACTCGATGCCCTGGGCGTCGAGCAGCATCAGCAGGGAGTCCCCCTCGCACCCGGGGAAGGAGAAGTGGGCGCTGGCGGGGAGGCGGCCGCCGGGGGCGGGGTCGCCGTTGAGGATGGCCTCGGGGACGGCCTCGCGGACCCGGGCGACCAGGTCGTCGCGCAGGGCGCCGATCTCCCGGGCGAAGTCCTCGCGCCGCTGCGCGGCGAGCGTCCCGGCGACGGCGAACGCGGCGACCGCGGGGACGTCGAGCGTGCCGGAGCGTACGCCGCGCTCCTGGCCGCCGCCGTGGAGGACGGGGACCGGGCCGATCTCGCGCCGGAGCACCAGGGCCCCGACGCCGTACGGGCCGCCGACCTTGTGCCCGGTGACGGTCATCGCGTCGAGCCCGGACGCCGCGAAGTCGACCTCGACCTGCCCGAGGGCCTGGACGGCGTCGGAGTGCAGCGGCACCTCGAACTCCCGGGCCACCGCACTGAGTTCCGTGACCGGGAAGATCGTGCCGACCTCGTTGTTGGCCCACATCACCGTGGCGAGGGCCACATCGCCCGGGTCGCGGGCGATGGCCTCGCGCAGGGCCTCGGGGTGGACGCGCCCGTAGGCGTCGACCGGGAGCCATTCGACCCGGGCGCCCTCGTGCGTGGCGAGCCAGTCGACGGCGTCGAGGACGGCGTGGTGCTCGACGGGGCTGGCGAGGACCCGGGTGCGCCGGGGGTCGGCGTCGCGGCGGGCCCAGTACAGACCCTTGACCGCAAGGTTGTCGGCCTCGGTGCCGCCCGCGGTGAAGACGATCTCGCTGGGGCGGGCGCCGAGCGCGGCGGCCAGGGACTCCCGGGACTCCTCCACCGTGCGCCTGGCCCGGCGGCCGGCCGCGTGGAGGGAGGATGCGTTGCCCGTGACGGCGAGGTGCGCGGTCATCGCCTCGACGGCCTCCGGCAGCATCGGGGTCGTGGCGGCGTGGTCGAGGTAGGCCATGATGAGCGTGATTCTACGGGCGCCGCAGCCCCCTCCCGGACCGAGGCCCGCCCCGGGGCCCACCGCGCCGGGTGGTGCCCCGCTACAGGTGGAGCTCCTCCGCCGCGGTGGTGCGCCGGTGCCAGGCGCGGGGGGCGCGCCAGTGGAAGCGCATGGCCAGCAGCCTGAGGACGAAGGCGCTGATGACGGCGAGCACCCCGGTGCCGGGGGTCAGGGCCTGGAATTTGATGAGCACCACCACGACGGTGGCCCCCACGATGGCCGGCACCGCGTACAGGTCGCGGTCCCAGCGCAGCAGGGAGGGGACCTCGTTGCCGAGCAGGTCGCGCAGGACGCCGCCGCCGACGGCGGTGGCGAGCCCCAGGGTGGCGGAGGCGGTGAGGTTGAGGCCGTAGTCGTAGGCCTTGGTGGTGCCGGCGACGCAGAAGAGCCCGAGGCCGGCGGCGTCGAAGATGTTGATGGTGGTGTTGATCCGCTCGACCTGGGGGTGCAGGAAGAACACCACCGTGGTGGCGATCAGCGGGGTCAGGAAGTAGCCGAGGTCGGTGAAGGCGGCCGGCGGGACCGCCCCGATGATCAGGTCCCTGATCAGCCCTCCGCCCAGCGCGGTGACCTCGGCGAGGACCGCCATGCCGAAGACGTCGTAGTTCTTGCGTACGGCGAGCAGCGCGCCGGAGATCGCGAAGACGAAGATTCCGACGAGGTCGAGCACGTGCTGGACGGAGTGGCTGAACAGTTCGGTTTGCACCGGCCTCATTGTGCCGGGTGGGTGGCTAGGCCTTCTCGGCCGTCTTCCCGGCCGTGCCGCTGCCGGAGTCGCCGGTGTTCTCCGGGTGGTGGCAGGCCACCTGGTGCCCGGTGGCCAGGAGGGCCAGCGGGGGCTCCGTGGTCTTGCAGACCTCGGTCGCCTTCCAGCAGCGGGTGTGGAAGCGGCAGCCGGGCGGCGGGGCGATCGGCGACGGGACGTCGCCGGTCAGCAGGATCCGCTCGCGCTTGGCGCGCCGCTTCGGGTCCGGCACCGGCACCGCGGAGAGCAGCGCGTTGGTGTACGGGTGCATCGGCTTGGTGTACAGGTCCTCGCGGTCGGCGACCTCGACGATCTTGCCGAGGTACATGACCGCGATGCGGTCCGACACGTGGCGGATGACCGACAGGTCGTGCGCGATGATCACGTAGGTCAGGCCGAGCTCGCTCTGCAAGTCGTCCAGGAGGTTGACCACCTGGGCCTGGATGGAGACGTCGAGCGCCGACACCGGCTCGTCCGCGACCACGAGCTTGGGCTTGAGCGCCAGCGCGCGGGCGATGCCGATGCGCTGCCGCTGACCGCCGGAGAACTCGTGCGGGTAGCGGTTGTAGTGCTCGGGGTTGAGGCCGACCAGCTCCAGGAGGTTCTGCACCTCCTTCTTCACCCCGTTCTCCGTCTGCACCTTCTGCAGCCGGAACGGCGCGCCGACGATGGTGCCGACGGTGTGCCGCGGGTTGAGGGAGGAGTACGGGTCCTGGAAGATCATCTGCACGTCGCGGCGGAGCGGGCGCATGCCCGAGGTGCCCAGGTGCGTGATGTCCCGGCCCTCGAACTCGATCTTCCCGCCGGTCGGTTCGAGCAGCCGGGTGATCAGCCGGCCCATGGTGGACTTGCCGCAGCCGGACTCGCCGACCACGCCGAGGGTCTCCCCGGGGTTGACGTGGAAGTCGATGCCGTCGACGGCCTTGACCGCGCCGACCTGGCGCCGCAGCAGACCCTTGGTGATCGGGAAGTGCTTGACCAGGCCGCTCACCTTGAGCAGCGCATCCGACCCGTCGGCGGTCGACTGCTGGGGGATCGTCATCTCCTGGCCTTTCACAGCTTCGGCGCAATCTCTTCGGTCCAGATGCGCTCCCGGTCCGCCGCGCCCAGGTGGCACGCGGCGTGGTGCCGGCTGCCGACCTCGCGCAGTTCCGGAACGACGGTGGTGCTGGCGCCGCCGGTGAGCTCCGCGTACGGGCAGCGCGGGTGGAAGGCGCAGCCGGACGGAATGTTGATGAGGCTCGGCGGCGAGCCCTTGACCGGGTTGAGCCGTTCGGTGCGCTCACGGTCCAGGCGGGGCATCGAGCCCAGCAGGCCCCAGGTGTAGGGGTGTTGCGGCTCGTAGAAGACCTTGTCGGCCGGTCCGCGCTCCACGCAGCGTCCGCCGTACATCACCAGGATGTCGTCCGCGAGCTCGGCGACGACGCCGAGGTCGTGGGTGATGATGATGACCGCGGAGCCGAACTCCTTCTGCAGGTCCCGGATGAGGTCCAGGATCTGCGCCTGCACGGTCACGTCGAGCGCGGTGGTCGGCTCGTCCGCGATGAGCAGGTCGGGGTTGTTGGACAGCGCCATGGCGATCATCGCGCGCTGCCGCATGCCGCCGGAGAACTGGTGCGGGTAGTCGTCGACCCGCTTGTCGGGCTGCGGGATGCCGACGCGGTCGAGCATCTCGATCGCGCGCTTGCGGGCCACGGCCTTGGACACGTCGTGGTGCACCCGGTACGCCTCGACGATCTGCGCGCCGACGGTGAAGTAGGGGTGCATCGCGGACAGCGGGTCCTGGAAGATCATCGCGGCGTCCTTGCCGCGCAGCCGCCGGACCTCGTCCGGGTCGGCCGAGAGCAGCTCCTTGCCGTCGAGCCAGATCTCGCCGGACATCCGCGCCTTGCTGCGGCCGTACTGGCCGGCCCGGTGCAGACCCATGATCGCCAGGGACGTCACCGACTTGCCGGAGCCGGACTCGCCGACGATGCCGAGGGTCTTGCCCTTCTCCAGCTGGAAGGAGAGGCCGTCGACGGACTTCACCAGACCGTCGTCGGTCGGGAAGTGCACCTTGAGGTCGCGGACCTCCAGGAACGCCGTGGGCTGCCCCGCCTTCCCGGCCACCGGCTCGTTCGGCGCGGCATCCGCCCCGGTGCCGGACTTCTGGATGGGGAGGTCGGTCATGACAGCCTCACGCGCGGGTCGACGACGGCGTACAGCAGGTCTACGAGGAGGTTGGCCACCACCACGGCGACGGCCGCGATCAGCGTGACGCCGAGGATCAGCGGGAAGTCCTTGTCCGAGATCGCCTTCACCGCCGCCTGGCCGATGCCGGGCAGGCTGAACGTCGTCTCGGTGAGGATCGCGCCGCCGACGAGGGCGCCGAGGTCCATGCCGAGGATGGTGAGCACCGGGGTCATCGTCGAGCGCATGGCGTGCTTGCCGATGACGACCGGCTCGCGCAGGCCCTTGGCACGCGCGGTGCGGATGTAGTCCTCGCCCATGATCTCGAGCATGGTGGCCCGGGTCATCCGGGCGTACATGGCGGCGTAGAGGAAGGCGAGCGTGACCCAGGGCAGGAGCATGCCGCCGAACCAGCCGGATGGTGAATCACCGAACGGCACGTACTGGCCGTCGATCCATCCGAGCCCGTAGACGACCACCGCGAGGGCGATCATGCCGGTGAAGTAGATGGGGAGCGAGACGCCGGCGAGCGCCACCGTCATCAGGGAGCGGTCCAGTACGGAGCCGCGCTTGAGGGCGGAGACGACACCGGTGCCGACGCCGACGATCACCCAGATGACGCAGGCGCCGGCGGCCAGCTGCAGGGTCACCGGGAGACGGTCCGTCAGGACCGGCCAGATCGCCTGCTCGTTGCGGAAGGAGTAGCCGAAGCAAGGGGCGGGGCAGTGCGTGACGTCCGCGCCGTTGGCGTAGTCACGCCCGGCGAACAGCCCCCACAGGAACTTGCCGAACTGCACGAGGATGGGATCGTCGAGGCCCATCTTCTTCCGAATGCCCTCGAGGGAGGCCGGATCCGCCTGCTTCCCGATGAAGTAGGTGGCGGGGTCGACTCCGACCCATTTGGGGATCAGGAAGAAGATCCCGAAGGTCACCAACGTGATGACCAGCAACATGACGACGACAGCGAACAGTCGCCGGATGATGTATGCAAGCACTGTGCTCGGCCCGGCGGCGGCCCGGGGGTTACCCGGGCCGCCGCACGCGGCCATCACCTGCCCTTCGTGCCTAGCGGGTGTGGCACTCGATCGATTCGAGGGTTGTTACTGCACGCCCAGCGAGGCGTAGTCGTAGCGGCCGTTGTACGCGTCGGCCGTGTAGACGTTGGTCAGGCGGGAGCTGCGCCAGATGATGTTCTTCTCGAAGGTGAAGGGCAGGTAGTACGCGCCCTCGGAGACCTTCTGGTTGATCTGCTTGTACAGCTCGGCCGCGGCGTTCGCGTCGGTCTGCTGCAGCGCCTGGTCGAACAGGCCGTCGATCGACTTGTCCTTGATCTCGGCGAAGTTGTTGTTGCCGCTCTCCAGGATGAACCGGCTGTCGACCAGCGGCTGGAGGAAGCCCTGGCCCGACGGGAAGTCGGCGCCCCAGCCCATGATGATGATGCCGTAGTTCTTGGACTTGACCGTCTTCGGGGCACCGATGATGCCGGAGGTCTGCGCACCGTCGAACTCGTCGAGCTCGGTGGTGATGCCGACCTTCTTCAGCGACTCCTGCAGCGACTCGGCCGTGGCGATCTCGATCGGCTTGTTGTTGCGGACCGCGATCGTGGTCTTGAAGCCGTTGGGCTGGCCGCAGGCCTTGAGCTCCTTCTTGGCCTCTTCGACGTTGCCCGAGGTGTCCTTCAGGACGTTGTACGGGTCGTAGTTGCCGTCGGCGCCCTTGATGCCCAGCGGGAGCATGTTCGGGGCGATGGCGCCGCCGGCCTGCGGGCCGCCACGGGCGGTCTGCAGCGACTTGTGGTCGGCGGCGAGGATGACCGCCTTGCGGCAGTGGATGTTGTCCATCGGCTTGACCGTGGTCGGGAAGACCGCGTAACGGATGAAGCCGGTGTCCGGGTTGTCGGCGTTGCCCTTGTTCTTGCCGAGCACCTCGGCGCGCGCGGCCTGGCCGACGCCGGTGGCGTTGAGGTCCAGGTCGTAGTCGCCGTTGATCAGGCGCTTGTCCATGTCGTCGGCGTTGGTGGTCAGGGTGACCGTGATCTTGTCCGGCAGCGCCTTGCGGAGGTCGTCGGTGGACGCGCTCCAGTTGGTGTTGCGGACCAGGACCATCGACTTGTTCGGCGTGTACGACTCGAACTTGTACGGGCCGCTGGAGAACGGCTTGAGGCCGTACTTCGCGCCGGTGTCCTTGGCCGCGGGGACCGGGGAGCCGGACGGCATCGCGAGCATCTGCTCGAAGTCGCTGTTCGGCGTCGCCAGGTGGAAGGTGATGGTCTTGTCGTCCGGCGTCTCGATGGCCTTCAGACCGAGCTTGTCGGGCGAGGTGTCCTTGTACGGGCCCTTGTACTCACCCTTGGGGTCGAGCACCTGCTGCAGGTAGATCGGGCCGCCGGAGATGACGTCCTGCGCCCAGATGCGCTCGATGCCGTACTTGATGTCCTTGGAGGTCAGCGGGGAGCCGTCCTCCCACTTCAAGCCGTCCTTCAGGGTGTACGTGTAGGTCTTGCCGCCGTCGCTGACCTTCGCGAGGCCGCTGGCGAGGTCCGGCTTCAGCGTGGTGCTGCCGAGACCCGGCTCCGGGGTGAAGGAGACCAGCTGACGGGTGTAGTACCGGGCGAAGTCCCACATGAAGCCGTAGTAGCCACGCTGCGGGTCCCAGGAGTCGGCGTCCTGCGTCCCGATGAACTTGAGCGTGCCGCCCTTCTTGTCGGACGCGTTCGCCACCTTGTTGACGGCGGCGTTGAATCCGGGGGCCTTGGCGTTGCCGTCGGACTTGCCGCCACCGCCGCCTCCGCCGCAAGCGGCGGTGGACAGCAGTGCGGCGACCACGACGGCCGTCCCTGCGGCCAGCCTGCGCCTCGATGAGCGTGGGGATGTCACTTTTTCGTAACCTCCGTGATTCGCGGTCCGCGACTTTCGGCGGACCTGCGGTCCTTCTCGGTGAGAAGCCACCTGACGGGAATGGCAGGGGCGGTGTGCGAGGGCTAGCGGGAGCCCTTCGGGTCCAGCGCATCCCGTACGCCGTCACCGAAGAGGTTGAAGGCGAGCACGGTGATGAAGATCGCCAGGCCCGGGATCAGCATGAAGATCGGGTCCGTCTCGTAGAAGGACAGCGCCTTGAACAGCATCTGTCCCCACGACGAGGTGGGCGGCTTCACGCCGACCCCGAGGAAGCTCAGGGCGGCCTCGGTGAGGATGTTCGTCGGGATCATCAGCGTCGCGTAGACGGTGATCGGGGCGACGAGGTTGGGCAGCAGTTCCCGGAAGAGGATGTAGCCGCGGCCGGCGCCGAGGCTGCGGGCCGCGTCGACGTACTCGCGTTCCCTCAGGCTCAGGGTCTGGCCGCGGACGATGCGCCCGACGTACGGCCAGCCGAAGAACCCGATGACGACGACCAGGACGCCCATGCGAACGCCGGTGCCGCTGAAGCCCAGCAGCGAGTTCGGCATGACCGAGACCAGGGACATGATGAAGAGCAGCTGGGGGAAGGCCAGGAGGACGTCCATCACGCGGCCGATGGCGGCGTCGACCCAGCCGCCGAAGTAACCGGCCATGATGCCG
The DNA here is from genome assembly GCA_036013505.1 of Streptomyces sp. NBC_00510. Classification (NCBI taxonomy): domain Bacteria; kingdom Bacillati; phylum Actinomycetota; class Actinomycetes; order Kitasatosporales; family Streptomycetaceae; genus Streptomyces; species Streptomyces sp. NBC_00510. The sequence goes on from CP107851.1 coordinate 3,618,076, forward strand.
AAGAAGGTGCCGAGGACCACCGCGACGATCGCCGACAGGAAGGCCACCAGCAGGGAGATCCGCGTCCCGTAGACGATGCGGCTGAAGACGTCGCGGCCGTTGACCGGCTCCACACCGAAGAGGTAATCCCCGCTGATGCCGCCCCACTTGCCGGTGGGGGTGCCGAAGAGCGGGTCGATCTTGTTCTCGTGGAAGTCGTTCGGCGGATGACCGAGGGCGCTGACGATGAGGGGGGCGAAGATCGCGACCAGGATGAGGAAGACGACGATCACGCCGCCTGCCAGCGCCACTTTGTCGCGCTTGAGGCGCATCCATGCGATACGCCCGGGCGAACGCCCCTCGATGGCCTTCGCGGGTATGTCGGCGGCGACGTCGGCGACGGCCGTCTCGGCGGTGTCGTGCAGCGGTGCTGTCATGTCTCCTCGTGCATCCCCCTGCCGGCGGTGGCCGGCTTCGCCTGGCCGTCCGCCCGGGTCGACGGAGCGGACCGACCATGTCGGGCGGAGCTCTTGATGGTGGTGCGGTGGCGCTGGGCTGTGTGTTTGGCTTGTGATGAATCGTTAAGGCGACGTGTGAGCCGCCTTGGTGCGCGAGTCTTCATGGGGCGTGGATCACGCGCCAGACCCCACAGGGAAGCGATGCGCAACCGTGATGTGGTGAGCCTTCGTCCGTTATTACCGCAGTGTTACGCGCGTTGACAGATCGCCGCGATGCGATGGGAGTCGCTACCTTCGATGCCATGAATGATCGGCTTCGCTCGGTGTGCGACCTGATGGTCCCCGTGGTCAGGGAGATGGCGGGACTCCACGAGTACGACGGCCAGGTGCAGGACCTGTCACCCGACGGCGTCCGCCGCGGACTGTCCTCGCTCGCCCACGCCCGGCTCCGCGAACCGGCCCTTCCCGACCCCCACGACGAGCGGCACCTGTCGGTCTTCGAGGACACCCTCAAGGTCCAGTACGGCGAGCTGGAACTGCATCGGCGTGACCCATATCCGCATTTGTCCAACCTCGAACTCACCGCGTACGACCGCGAGTACGCGCCCCGCGAGGAGCTGGCCGAGGCCCGCAGCCGCCACCTCCGGCAGTGGCCGGACGCCGTCGACGCGGCCATCGCGTCGCTCGACCGGGTGAGCGCCCCGGTCGCCGGGGCACTCCTCGGGGCGGTCCGCGGCCTGGCCGCCGGCCTCGACCCGGACCGGGAGCCGGAGGCCGGTCCGGCGCTCGCCGCGCACGCCCGGCTGGTCGACCACATCGCCCGTGCCGCGGAGACCGGCGACCCCGACCCGCGGCTCGGCGGGGAGGCACTGGCGCTCCTGATGGGCAGTCAGGAAGGCCTGCGGGTCGACCTCTCGGCGCTCGCCGACGAGGCCGAGCGCGAGCGGGACCGGCTCACCGGGCTCCTCACGGAGTCCTGCGGACGGCTGGACCCCAAGGCCACCGTGGACGAGCTCATCCCCCGGCTGCTCGCCGACCATCCGGACGCGGACGGGGTCATCCCCGAGGCCGCCCGGCTCACGGACGAGGTCATCGAGTTCACCCGGCAGCGGGGGCTCGTGCCCTGGCTCGACGGCGACTGCCTCGTCGGGCCGGCACCGCCGTCGCGCCGCTGGTCCATGGCGATGATGACCTGGGCCGCCCCGGAGGAGGCCGATTCCGCCTCCTGGTACCACGTCACCCCGCCGGAGCCGGACTGGCCGGAGGAGGAACGCGAGGAGTGGCTCTCGGTCTTCAGCCGTACGAGCCTGCCGGCGATCACCGTCCACGAGGTGGCGCCCGGCCATTTCGCCCACGGCAGGGCATTGCGGCACGCACCCACGCAGGTGCGGCGGGTCCTGCACTCGCTGTCCTTCTGCGAGGGCTGGGCGCACTACGTCGAGGAGGTCTGCCTCGAGGAGGGCTTCCGGGCCCGCGACCCCCGCTTCGCGATCGGCGTCGCCCTGGAGGCGCTCGTGCGCGTCACCCGGCTCGCGTGCGCGATCGGGCTGCACACGGGGGCGATGACGCTGGAGGAGGCCACGCAGCGCTTCATGCGGGACGCCCACCTCGCCCGGGCCGGCGCGGCCTCCGAGGCACGGCGCGGCACCTTCGACGCGGCGTACGGCCGTTACACCTGGGGCAAGTTGGAGATCATGCGGCTGCGCGAGCGGGCTCGGCGCGCCTGGGGGCCCGAGTTCTCGCTGCAGCGGTTCCACGGGGCGCTGCTGGAGCTGGGGAGCCCGCCGCTGGGGCTCATCGACGCGGTCCTCTGAGGGGCGGCCCCCGCGGGGCCGGCGTCGTCGGTGTGGTGCGTGGGCGGGTGCGGGTGCGTTGCGCCTGCGGCGGGCCGTCTCCCGCCCGCCCGTCCGTTGCCTGAACGCGGGGGCGGGCGGCAGGCCGCCGACGCACCGCCACCACCCACAGGGGCCACCCGCACCCGCCGACGGCGCCGCACGGGTGGGCGGACGGGAAGAGCCCGCCGCAGGCGCAACGGCGCGCAAGCCGCCGACGAACAGGCACAGCGACCCCCGGAAACCGCCGGAGGCCTCAGTAGGGCTGGGGGGCCCAGCCGTACGTCGTGCCGGGGACACCCGGCGCACCCGGTGCGCCATGGGCGTCGCGGGAGTAGAAGGGCTGCGCGGAGGCCCGCATCCACATGCCCACCGGGTCGTACTCGTCCGTGAGCGCGACCGTGGCGACCGGCAGCCCCTGCGGCACCGCCCCGAGGGCGGACTGCATCATCAGGCGCACCGTTTCGGCGGCCTGGGGCCCGGCGTCGTAGAGGTCGACGCCGATCGCGAGGTACGGCTCGCCCAGCGCGGGCTGGACCCATGCGCGCCGCAGCGAGCGGACGGCCTGGGTGCGATGGGCCTGCTGGGACAACAGGGCGTAGTACTGGGGGATCTGGAGCGCGGGCTCGCCGATCCGCAGCGGTCCGGCCGGGGAGCGGTCGAGCCCGAGGCAGACGCGCCGCAGGTCGAGCCAGGGGATGCCGACGCCGCCGCCGGGGGCGTGCGGGTTGAGCCACAGGCCCCAGCGGTCGGGGAAGAGCGAGGCCGCGATCTCGCGACCGGAGACCACCTCGTGGGCCCGGTTCCAGCCGCAGGCGGAGAACTCCTGCGGTGAGGTCACGCAGGGTGCGTAGCCGTGGCCGGCGACCTCCATGTTGCCGTACTGCGCGTCCGACCCGCCGGGGGTGCCCTGCCAGAGCAGCATCCACACCTGGCTGTCGGCGAGGGTCCGCAGCACTTCCTCGTAGGCGTCGTACCTACCGGGCGTCACCTGCCGGAGCGCATGCTCCAGCCCCCCGCCCCCTCCCACGCCGGCGCTCACGTGTCCCGCCCTTCCGCGTCTGCCTCGTCCGCGTCGTCTGCTTCGCCGAATGCCTCGGGTGTCGTGTCGGACCCAGGTTATGCGCCCGTGCCGACATAGAAGGGTCGCACGCGCTCCAGCATCCAGTCGCCGATGGGGTCCTGTGCGACGTCCAGCAGCACCAGGTTGACCTGCCAGGGCAGCGGTACGGCGCCGAGCGCGCGCCCGAGGGCGGCCATGGCGGCGGCCCGGTCCTCCTCCTGCCAGCGGTCGAGCTCGACGCCGACGAAGAGCGTGGCGGGATCGCCCTCGACGCTGGCCAGCGCGCGGCGGGCGGAGAGCACGACGGGGAGCACGGCGAACTCGCCCGCGGCGGCGGCCAGGAAGTCGACCGGCTCCTCGTCCGGCGAGGGTTCCCACAGCCGGACCCGGGCCCCGGTCGGGGTGCCGGGCTCGCGGTCGGTGCGGCACAGCTCCATCACGGCGGCGGGCGGCAGCGGGATGCCCACCGCGCCACCGGGGTTCACGGCGATCCCGAGCTGCGGGGGCAGCCCGCGGGCGAACTCGCGGGCGGGGGCGACGGCGAAGCTCATGCCGGAACCGGCGGCGAGGAACTGCTGTTCGGAGCTGAAGACCGGGACGTAGACGCCGCCTTCGAGTTCGAGGGTCGGCAGGTCGAGGTCGGTGCTGTCGGGGCCGCCGCCGTTCGGCAGCGGGATCCACAACTGCGAGCGCCCGAGCACCTCCAGGACGCGGGCCGTGGCACCCGGGTCGCCGAGCGCCGCGGAGAGCACTTCCTCGAGTTCGTTGGCGGGCCAGCCGCCGCCACCGTGGCCCGCCGGGGCGAAGCCGTCCGGTATCCGCTGCCCCGGGATGTTCACTGCGTCTCGCCTCGCAATTTCCTGTGGTGGTGCGCTCCGTGGAAACCCTATCCGGCGGCGGGCGCGCGCGACCCCCGCATCCCGCGGCCGTCACACGATGCGATCGTCCGGTTGCGAAGCGTCACGACGGCTCCGAAGGTAGGACGAGCAAGGAGAAAACCCTCAACCGGGAGATATCTCGACATGCGCATCACCAGGATCAACTCCACCCTCATAGCGGCGGCTGTCTGCGCCTCGCTGACGATGGGCCTCACCGGCGGTGTCGCGAGTGCCCACGCCCCCACCCGGAGCACGGCCGTCGAGGTCGAGCACCTCGCCGCCCGCGCGGCGGAGACGGGCGACGCCGAACTCATCGCCAAGCTGGGTGACACGCTGTCCATCGGCGCCAAGCTCACGCAGGAAGCCCAGGTCGAAGCCCCTGACTCGGCGAAACTGGAGGAACTCCGCAGGGGTCTGGAAGAGGCGAGCCAGCAGCTGGCCTCGGTCCTCGACCAGGCTGGTGCGGTATCTCCCGGTGTCACCGACCCGTCGGCGTTCGATCCGGGCGCGCCACAACCGGGCCTGGAGCCGGTCGATCCCGGCCAGCCGGGTGACCTGAGCGCCGTCGACCAGATCGGCGGGCCGGGCGACCAGGGCGCCGCGGACGCCGTCACCGACGTCAAGAACGCGCTCACCAAGCTGGTCCAGGACGTCACGGACCTGCTGGCCAAGGTGCTGGCCAAGGACCTCGCGGGTGTGACGGCCGGTGTCGCCACCGTCGTCGCCGACCTGCAGGCCCTGCTGCTGGCGGTGCCGAAGCTGCTCACCGGCGCACTGCCGCTGCCGATTACGCTGCCGATCCCCCTCGACGACCAGGGGGAGCAGCTGTCGCCCGACGCGCAGTTCGCGCCGCAGGGCGTGGCGGAACCGCAGGTTCCGTAGCGGTGCCGTCCCTCACGCGTCGCGGCCCGGCCGCTCAGCCGTCGAAGTCGATGGCCTCGAGCTCCCGGGCCGCTTCGCGGTCCAGCAGGACCACCGAGGCGCACACCGCGGGCAGCCGGCCGGCCTCCGCCTCCGCCAGCAGGCGGCGGGAGGCGTTGCGGTGCCGGACCATGGCGTACGTCGACACCCCCCGGCCGCGTTCGCGCTGGCCGTCCAGCGCGGTCCGCAAGGGGACGTCCAGCAGCACCAGGTGCATGCCCCGCCCGCGACGCCGGGCCTGACGGGCGACCCACGCGCGCACCCAGCGCAGGGTGCCGCAGTCGTGCAGGACGACGCTGTCGCCCGAGCGCAGCGCCCGCCACAGCCCCGCGTAGTGCGCGATCCGCACCAGGGGGCGGTAGAGGGCGTACGGCAGCAGCCGCGGCAGCCGGGCCTGCCAGCGTTCCCGTACGTCCTGCGAGTCGATCAGGCGGGCACCGCCCGTCGCGCGCCGCATGAGGGTGCTCTTCCCGCCGCCCGGGAGGCCGGAGACGATCAATACGTCGCCCGCCGGGTAGCGCAGGGTGCGCACGGGCCGGCGCCCCCGCCGCAGGTCGAGGAGCCGGCGCGGCCGCACGGCCCGGCCCCCGCGGCGCGCTTCCCCGGCCCGCGCCGGTACCGGCCGGGACACGGCCGGGCCTCCGGCCGTCGCATACGCACTCTGCCACCGCACAGCTCGCCTCCGGGTCCGACGTTCAAGAAATGGTAAATCCTGTGTCTTTGCCTACCCAGAGAAACGGCGGGGTTACTACCGGATCGGAACCGGACCGGGACATCCGGGACGCGATCGCGACAACGGCAGGAGCCCGTGCAATGATGGCGGCCTCAATCTCATACCGGCCGTTCGAGGCCGCGCGGGAGAGTTTCCGCACCGCTACGGCGGGGTGGGGCGCCGAAGGAGCAAGTCCTCCCTTGAATCTCTCAGGCACAGATACCGCGCGTCCGAGGCACATCTGAAAAGCGGACGAGTCCGCCCCGGCCGACGGGGCGCCGTCCCACCCAAGGTGCAAACCGGGACTCCTCCGCTCGGAGGGTCCAGGTGAACCTCTCAGGTTCCGATGACAGATGGGGAGGGCCTGCCCGTCATGGCCCTATCCGTCGTTTCCTTGCCTTGGGAGCCCGCCCGATGAGTGAACCCCGCCGTACCGCACTGGACGCGCTGCACCGCGCCCTCGGCGCCACCATGACCGACTTCGCGGGCTGGGACATGCCGCTGCGGTACGCCAGCGAGCGCGACGAGCACACCGCCGTGCGGACCCGGGCCGGTCTCTTCGACCTGTCCCACATGGGCGAGATCACGGTCACCGGTCCGGCCGCGGGCGAGGCCCTGGACCACGCGCTGGTCGGCCACATCTCGGCGCTGGCCGTGGGCCGTGCCCGCTACACGATGATCTGTGCGCCGGACGGCGGCATCCTCGACGACCTGATCGTCTACCGCCTCGGCGACCAGGAGTACATGGTCGTCGCCAACGCCTCCAACGCCCAGGTCGTCCTGGATGCGGTCACCGAGCGCGCGGCGGGCTTCGACGCCGCCGTCCGCGACGACCGGGACGCGTACGCGCTGATCGCCGTCCAGGGTCCGGAGTCCCCCGGCATCCTGAAGTCGGTCACCGACGCCGACCTGGACGGGCTGAAGTACTACGCGGGCCTGCCCGGCACCGTCGCCGGCGTCTCCGCGCTGATCGCACGCACGGGCTACACCGGCGAGGACGGTTTCGAGCTGTTCGTCGCCCCGGCCGACGCGGAGAAGCTGTGGCAGGCGCTGACCGAGGCGGGCGCGGACGCCGGCCTGGTGCCGTGCGGCCTGTCCTGCCGCGACACGCTGCGCCTGGAGGCGGGCATGCCGCTGTACGGGCACGAGCTGACCACCGCGCTCACCCCCTTCGACGCCGGGCTCGGCCGGGTCGTGAAGTTCGACAAGCCGGGTGACTTCGTGGGCCGGCAGGCCCTGACCGCGGCCGCCGCGAAGGCCGAGGCCGCGCCGCCGCGCAAGCTGGTCGGCCTGGTCGCGCAGGGCCGCCGGGTCCCCCGCGCGGGCTATCCGGTGGTGGCGGGCGGCGAGGTGGTCGGCGAGGTCACCTCCGGCGCCCCGTCCCCGACCCTGGGCAAGCCGATCGCCATGGCCTACGTGGACGCCGCGCACGCCGCCCCGGGCGCCTCCGGCGTGGGCGTGGACATCCGCGGTACGCATGAGCCGTACGAGGTGGTCGCCCTGCCGTTCTACAAGCGGCAGCGCTGAGGCACCGGTCACATCCGGCACAGCCGTCCCACCTGTCAAGACAGCCGTTCACCAGCACATACCGTCATCCAGGAGAATTCACGCCATGAGCAACCCTCAGCAGCTGCGGTACAGCAAGGAGCACGAGTGGGTCTCGGCCGCCGACGCGGACGGTGTGTCCTCGGTGGGCATCACCGAGCACGCGGCGAACGCCCTCGGCGATGTCGTCTACGTCCAGCTCCCGGCGGTCGGCGACACGGTCGCCGCGGGCGAGACCTGCGGTGAGCTGGAGTCGACCAAGTCGGTCAGCGACCTGTACGCCCCGGTCTCCGGCGAGGTCACCGAGGTCAACGAGGACGTCGTCAACGACCCCTCGCTGGTGAACTCGGCGGCCTTCGAGGGCGGCTGGCTGTTCAAGGTGAAGATCTCCGAGGAGCCGGCCGACCTGCTCTCCGCGGACGAGTACTCCGCCTTCACCGGCAACTGACCGCTCGGGACCTCCCGACCGCTCCGCCCTGTCCACTCCGACCTCCGGACGGATGACCCCCCTGATGTCGCTTCTCAACAGCTCACTGCACGAGCTCGACCCCGACGTCGCCGCCGCCGTCGACGCCGAACTGCACCGCCAGCAGTCCACCCTTGAGATGATCGCCTCGGAGAACTTCGCTCCGGTCGCGGTGCTCCAGGCCCAGGGCTCGGTGCTGACCAACAAGTACGCCGAGGGGTACCCCGGCCGCCGCTACTACGGCGGCTGCGAGCACGTCGACGTCGTCGAGCAGCTCGCGATCGACCGGATCAAGGCGCTGTTCGGCGCCGAACACGCCAACGTCCAGCCGCACTCGGGCGCGCAGGCCAACGCGGCCGCGATGTTCGCGCTGCTGAACCCCGGCGACACGATCCTGGGTCTGAACCTCGCCCACGGCGGGCACCTGACCCACGGCATGAAGATCAACTTCTCCGGCAAGCTCTACGACGTGGTCGCCTACCACGTGGACGCCGAGACCGGTCAGGTCGACATGGCCGAGGTCGAGCGCCTCGCCAAGGAGTCCCGGCCGAAGCTGATCATCGCCGGCTGGTCGGCGTACCCGCGGCAGCTGGACTTCGCGGCCTTCCGGCGGATCGCCGACGAGGTCGGCGCGTACCTGATGGTCGACATGGCGCACTTCGCCGGCCTGGTGGCGGCGGGGCTGCACCCCTCCCCCGTGCCGTACGCGGACGTCGTCACCACGACCACGCACAAGACGCTGGGCGGCCCGCGCGGCGGCGTCATCCTGTCCAAGGCCGAGCTCGCCAAGAAGATCAACTCCGCGGTCTTCCCCGGCCAGCAGGGCGGCCCACTGGAGCACGTCATCGCGGCGAAGGCGGTCGCCTTCAAGATCGCGGCGACCGAGGAGTTCAAGGACCGCCAGGTCCGCACCCTGGAGGGCGCGAAGATCCTCGCCGAGCGGCTGACGCAGCCCGACGTCACCGGGGCGGGCGTCTCGGTGCTGTCCGGCGGCACCGACGTGCACCTGGTCCTGGTCGACCTGCGCCACAGCGAGCTCGACGGACAGCAGGCCGAGGACCGGCTGCACGAGATCGGCATCACGGTCAACCGCAACGCCGTCCCGGACGACCCGCGTCCGCCGATGGTCACCTCGGGTCTGCGCATCGGCACCCCGGCGCTGGCCACCCGCGGCTTCGGCGCGGAGGACTTCCGCGAGGTCGCCGACGTCATCGCCGAGGCCCTCAAGCCGGGCTTCGACGCGGGGACCGCGAAGGCGCTCGGCGCCCGGGTCACCGCCCTGGCCGAGAAGCACCCGCTGTACCCCGGCCTGAAGTAGCGAGCGTCACCCGGTGTGCGGGGCCGGCCATGAGGGCGGTCCCGCACACTGGAACAAGTGCGGCGCACCCACGCCGCAACACGTACCACCCCGGCGGCGACCCCGCCGGCCGCCCGCGGACAACGGGGTCCGCGAACCCGAGGAGTCATCGCACCGTGGCCATCTCCGTCTTCGACCTCTTCTCGATCGGCATAGGCCCGTCCAGCTCCCACACCGTGGGCCCGATGCGCGCCGCGCGGATGTTCGCCCAGCGGCTGAAGAACGACGACCTGCTGGCGGGCGTGGCCTCCGTGCGCGCCGAACTGTTCGGCTCGCTCGGCGCGACCGGCCACGGCCACGGCACCCCCAAGGCGGTGCTGCTGGGCCTGGAGGGCCACTCCCCCCGCACCGTCGACGTCGAGACCGCCGACGAGCGGGTCGAGCACATCCGCAGCAGCGGCCGCATCAGCCTGCTCGGCGTCCACGAGATCCCGTTCTCCGCCGCGGACGACCTGATCCTGCACCGGCGCCGCTCGCTGCCGTACCACGCCAACGGCATGACGCTCTTCGCGTACGACGAGGCCGGCGCGCCCGTGCTGGAGAAGACCTACTACTCGGTGGGCGGCGGCTTCGTCGTCGACGAGGACGCGGTCGGCGAGGACCGCATCAAGCTCGACGACACCGTGCTGAAGTACCCGTTCCGCACGGGGGACGAGCTGCTCCGGCTCACCCGGGAGACCGGTCTTTCCATCTCCGGCCTGATGCTGGAGAACGAGAAGGCCTGGCGCACCGAGGCCGAGATCCGCGCGGGCCTGCTGGAGATCTGGCAGGTCATGCAGGACTGCGTGAAGGCCGGGATGACCCGCGAGGGCATCCTCCCCGGCGGCCTCAAGGTCCGCCGCCGCGCCTCCGCGACCGCCCGCCAGCTGCGCGCCGAGGGCAACACGGTGGCGCACGCCATGGAGTGGGTCACCCTCTACGCCATGGCCGTCAACGAGGAGAACGCCGCGGGCGGCCGCGTCGTCACCGCCCCCACCAACGGCGCCGCCGGCATCATCCCGGCCGTGCTGCACTACTACGTGAACTTCGTGGCCGGGCAGTCGACGGAGGCGGAGAAGGAGGACGGCGTCGTCCGCTTCCTCCTCGCGGCGGGCGCGATCGGCATGCTCTTCAAGGAGAACGCCTCCATCTCCGGCGCCGAGGTCGGCTGCCAGGGCGAGGTCGGCTCCGCCTGCTCCATGGCCGCGGGCGGCCTCGCCGAGGTCCTCGGCGGCGGCCCGGAGAAGGTCGAGAACGCCGCCGAGATCGGCATGGAGCACAACCTCGGGCTCACCTGCGACCCCGTCGGCGGGCTCGTCCAGATCCCCTGCATCGAGCGCAACGGCATGGCCGCGGTCAAGGCCGTCACCGCCGCGCGCATGGCGATGCGCGGGGACGGGCGGCACCACGTCTCCCTCGACAAGGTCATCAAGACCATGAAGGAGACCGGGGCCGACATGAAGGTCAAGTACAAGGAGACCGCCCGCGGCGGCCTCGCGGTAAACGTCATCGAGTGCTGACGCCACCCCGCACCCCGGCCCGCCGGGGCGCCGGCGTCATGGCCCCGGACCGCGGGAGCGCCCCCGTGGGCGGCGTCAGCGGTACGTGAGCACCGCCCATACGCCGGTCGCGGCGACCGCGAGGGCGTAGAGGGCGACGGCGGCGCGGAGGATGCGCGTCTTCGCCGGGGCGGCCAGCCGGGTGCGGGACAGCAGCCGGGCGAGGGCGGGGAGGACGAGGACGGCGTGGAGGCTGACGCCGTGCAGGGGCTTGAGGGGGGCCGTGGAGGCGTAGGCGGCGCTCTGGTGGCCGGTGCGGGTGAGGTAGACGCCGCGGCCGATCATGGCGGCGCCGGAGAGCAGGGCGACGAGCAGGATCGCGAAACCGGAGCGCAGGGCGAGGGGCATGCCGGCGGGGCCGGTGGGGCGGTGCCGGAAGGACGCGACGGCGAAGGCCGACAGGACGGCGACGAGCACGGCGCCGCCGGCCGCGAGCGTCATGGAGACGGCGGTGTCGAAGCCGGACTCCATGTCGAGGTGCGAGGGTACGTGCCGCCACGCCTGCACGGTGATGCCGCCGACCTCGACCACGCAGTCGGCGGCGAACACGGCGAGCAGGACGGTGCGCGGGCGCGCGCCGACGTCCAGGTACGAGGTGACCCAGACGACCGCGAGGAGGGTCAGGCCGAAGGAGAGCCCGAAGGTCACGGGCTTGCGCCAGGACACCGGCCCGTCCCACGGGCCGCCGTCCACCGCGAGGACGCCGAGGTGGAACAGGCCCGACAGGATCAGCAGGGCTCCGGTCGCGTGGCACAGGCGGTCGGCCGTGCGAGGGCCGTCCTGCGTCCGTCCCGGCGCGGTGGGGGTGGTGGTCGTCGCCATGACCCCAGCCTGCCGGGGACGGTGCGGCAGGTCGTCGTCCCGGGGAAGGCGGGCCGGGTACGACCCGGGGAGCAGCCGTCCGCGCTCAGCGGGTGGCCGCGTGCACGATCCCCGAGGTGGACGCGATGCGGTCGAGCAGGAACATGGTGCCCACGCTCGCCGCGATCCAGCAGCAGAGGATGACGATCCCGCGGGTCAGGCCGTCGTGGTGGAAGTAGGCGAGTCCGTCCATGGCACGGACGCCCACACCGGCCGGCATGACGGAGGCCAGTGGCTCCAGCCAGCCCGGCAGGAACGACGGCGGGAGGACGCCGCCACTGGTGGCGTTGCCGATGATGAGCATGAAGATGGAGCCCAGGAGCACCCCGGCCGGGCCGAAGACGCGGATGAGCGCGACGGTGGCGGCGGCGACCGCGCCGGCCATGAGCGTGACGACGCCGAAGATCCCGAGGAAGGAACCGGGGATCGCGCCGAAGGCCGTACAGGCGATCAGGGTGGTGGCCAGGCCGCCGAGGACGGCGAAGAGACCGATGCTCAGGACGCGCTGGTTGAAGGAGAGCCGTGGCGCGACCTGGTAGGTCAGCTGGCCGAACAGGAACCCTGCCAGGATCAGCCCGAAGGAGGCGTAGAAGACCGACAGCCCTCTGCTGTCACCGGACGACAGCGGCAGGATGTCGACCACGGGGATCTTGTGGCCCTCACCGTGCGGAACGGATGCCAGGGGGGTGAGCAGGGCGGACACCGCGGGGCCGTTCGCGCCGGCGTAGACGACCTTTTGCTCGCCGTCCTCGGACAGGTAGGCCGCGTAGGCCTGCCGGTGCTCCACGGCGTGCCGGGCCGACGCCGCGTCGGGGTACCGGTCGACCTGGAAGGCCTCGGGCGCGATGCGCTGGAGGCGGACGTCGAACAGGGCCGCCGTGTGGTCCGAGGCGACGACGGCCACCGGCAGCCGGTGCGCCGTGGGCGTGTGGAAGGCGGCGAGGAAGACGCTCACGAAGGAGAGCCCGACGACGAGCACCGTGATCACCGGGGTGATCACGGCCTTCGGACCGGTCAGTCCCGCCCGGGCGGGCGGTGCGTCGGTCTGCGGTCCCGGGACGTGCCGGTGCCGGTGGCGTGATGGAGGCTGATCCGCCGGCGGTTGAGCGTCGGTGATGAGCACGCTGTCGGCCACGGAGAAGCTCCTCCCGAACATGTAAGCTGACTTATATAAGTTAACAGACAAAAGGAAGGCGCCCGGCATGCCCCTGCGCGACCCCGGCGAGCACATCGGCTATCTGATCTGGCAGCTCTCGCAGGCGTACGCGATCCGCATCGAGCAGGCACTGCGTCCACTGCGACTGACCCAGGCGCAGTTCAGCGCCCTGATGCGCCTGAGCGTGAACGGGGCCATGTCGAGCGCCGAACTGGCGCGCCGGTGCGGGGTCACACCGCAGTCCATGGGCACCGCCGTACAGGGGCTGGCCGAGCGCGGACTGGTGGAGCGGCGGGCACATCCGACGCACGGACGGATCATCGAGATCAGCGTCACCCCCGAGGGCGAGGAGCTCGCGGTCCACGCCGAGCGGGCCATCGCCCCCGCGGAGGAGGAGGCCCTCTCCCCCTTCGCCCCGCACGAGCGCGAGCGGGTCCGGGCCGACCTGCAGCGGATGCTGGCGACCCTCAACCCGCACGCGCTGTCCGAGGGTGATTGAACGCTCACGTCGACTCCAGCGCCCGCGCCGCAGGCCGCCTGACCATCGGCTGCCTTCGGCGGAGCCCGAAACCCCTTCCGGGAAGCGGGAGTCGGGGGCGGTCCGCCTCCGGCTCCCGGGACGGTCAGGGCTTCGCCGACACGTAGGCCGTGCCGCCGGCGGTCTCCACGAGGACGGCGGCGACGTCCTCCGGGGCCACCGCCGCCGAGCCGTCCAGGATGACGCCGTGGCCCTCCCCGGTCGGCGACACCACCCAGCTGCCGGCGATCTGCCGGGAGCCGTCCCGCGCCACCACGACCAGCAGGCAGTGCTCCCCCGCCGGGATGCCGCCGACCCGGGCGTGGAGCCGCACCCAGGCGGTGGCCGGGGTGAGCCGCACGGTCAACCGGGCCCCGGTGGACGGATCGGTGGCCGAGGCGGTGCGGACGGGCCCCGGCGGCGGGGCCGCGGCCGGCGGCCGGACCGCCTGCCCGGCCCGGTGCTCCCCGATGAGCACACCGCCCTGGAGGAGGGCGGCCGCCACCACCGCCGCCGCGACCCCGGCGGCCGCCCACCGGCGGCGCCGCGCGCCGGCGCGTTCGGCGCGCACCTGACGCAACGTCCGCTGCAGCAACAGCTCCCCGCCCTCGGGCGGACCGTCCAGGAAGGCCTCCGGCGGTACGTCGCCCAAGGCCTGTGCCAGGGAGCGCAGTTCCCCGAGTTCGGCGGCGCAGGGCCGGCAGGACACGACGTGCTCGTCCACGGCGCGGGCCTCCTCCTCGTTCAGCGCACCCAGGACACGGGCGGTGAGCGCCTCCCCGTCGTGCCGCTCCCGCGCGCTCATGCCGCGACCTCCCCCATCTCGACGGGCCCCTGCCGGCAGAAGTCGCGCAGCGCCTTGAGGGCGTAGTGCGACCGGGACTTCACCGTGCCCGGGGGGATGCCCAGGGACCTGGCCGCCTCGGCGACGCTCTGCCCACGGAAGTAGAGCGCGTACAGCACGTCGCGGTGGTCGGCGGAGAGCCGTTCCAGGGCCTCCATGACGACTACGGCGTCCACCACCGCCTCCGCGTGGTCGCGCTCCACCGGCCCGGTGGCCGTCGACTCGGCCACCTCGGTGGGACGGGCGGCCCTGGCCCGGTGCCGGTCGGTGATGATGTTGCGCGCCACGGTGAGCAGCCATCCCCGCACCGAGCCCTTGCCGTTGAGCAGCGCGTCGGGACGGCGCCAGGCGCGGATCAGGGTCTCCTGGACGACGTCCTCGGCCGCGGCGCGGTCGCCGGTGAGGCGGGTCGCGTACGCGAGCAGGGCCCTGCCGTGTTCCTCGTAGAGCGCCCTGACGAGCGCCTCGTCACTCGTGCCCCGGCTCTGCCGGGTACGGGGCCGCATTGCCGCCATCCGCTCACTCCGTCCGCCCACCGACCGTGCCGCGGTGCCTCGAGGCAGACACGGCCCCCGCCCGGGGCGGGTTCAGGTGAGCCGCCTCACACCGCGCGGCCCGGCGTTGAACCGCCGGGCGGCGCGGGCCGTGTCTGGTCACACGCCCCCGCGTGCCCGGCCGGTCCACAGGAGGAGAGGAACGATGCGGTACAGCCCCGCGATGAGGACGGTCCGCCTGCTGGCGGCGGCCGCCCTGCTGTTCGCCGTCGCCCCGTCCCCCGGCGCCGCCGCGGACCGCTCCCCCGCCGCCCCCGTACGCCTGGTGCCGCAGGGACCGGCCACCGCCGCCGGTGCGCCCCGTCCGTCCCGTCCGTCCCGTGGCGGCGCCGGCCGGCCGCCGTACGGCGCGGCGGCGGCGGGGGCCGGCGTGGTGGTGCTGCTGGCCGGCCTCGCCGTGGGTCGCCGTCCAATGCTGCGGGCGGTGCGACGGCGTCGGCGGGCGGCGCTCGGCCGACGGCTCGCCGCGGACACCCGTACCCCGCTGGTGGTGCGGCACGCACTGCGTGAACTGGCCCTGGCCGGACGGCCGGGCAGCCCGGTGCGGGTGCGGGGCGTGCTCGCCGAGCCCGGCCGGGTGCTGGCCACGGTCTCGGCGTGCGGGCCCGCCCCGGCGCCGTGGACGGCGCTGACCCCGACCCGCTGGGAGCGCACGGGTCTCGTACCGGCCGAGACGGCCGCCACCGGCCCGGGGCCGCTCCCCCAACTGACCAGGCTGGGCGCGGTCGGCCGGGGGCAGCTGCTGGTGAACCTCGCGCGGATCGGCGGGGTCCTCAGCGTGCTCGGGGATCCCGCCGTCGCCCGGGACGCGGTGCTCGCCCTGGTGGACGGGGTGTTGGCGGCGGCGCCCGCGGGCCGCACCGTGGTGGTCGCCGTCGGTCCCGGTGCCCGTGACCTGCCCGGGCCGCCCGCCGTGGTCCGGGTCCGGACCGTCCGTCAGATCGCCGCGCTGCGCGGCGCGGGGACGCCGCAGGTCCCGGCGGGGCTGGTCGTGCTGCGGCACCGGCCGGACGCCGAGGAGGCCCGCTTGCTGGCGATGCTGGCGGGCCCGAAGGGCGGCGGCTGGACGGTCCTGACGGTCGGCCATGTCCCGGGCGCCCATTGGCGCTGGTACGCGGCGGCCGACGGAACGGTGGACGCGGGCGTGCTCGGTCACCGGGTGGTGGTGCCCGTGCGGCCCTCCGTCCGCTGCCGCCTCTGATGCCCCGGCAGAGTGGCGATACGGCAGAACCACTCATAGCGTCAGATTTCAGGTGACTCGGGACGTCACCCGGAAAGCAGGTACGGCAGTCATGACACTTCGTCGGCCCCACGCGGCCGCCGTGGTCGCGGTCGTCGGCGCGCTGGGGCTGTGCGCCGTTCCCCGGGCCGAGGCCGCGCCGGGCGCGCTCGTCGTCCGGCCCGGGGAATCCGTCCAGGCCGCGGTGGACCGGGCCCGGCCGGGCGACGTCATCGAGATCCTCCCCGGGACCTACCCGGGCAGCGTCAACGTGACCAAGCCCCGGCTGACGCTGATCGGCCACGGCACCGACACCGTCCTCACCCCGGCCGCGAGGAGCGACCAGAACGCCTGCGCCCTGGCGGGCCACGGGCTGTGCGTCACCGGAACGGAGCAGAGCGGGCTGGACGGTGTACGGCTGATGTCGCTGTCGGTCTCCGGCTTCCGCAAGAACGGCGTCGACGCCTCATGGACCGACGGCCTCGAGGTCAGTGACATGACCGCCGAGGACAACGGGCACCAGGGCATCGGCGTCCAGCACTCGGTGCGGACGCTGCTGCGGGACAACGTCTCGCGGCAGAACGGCGAGTCGGGGATCTTCCTGGCCAACACCGCGGACGCGGAGGGCGGCGCGCTGGACACCGAGCGCGCCCGCATCAGCGGCAACGAGCTGACGGGCAACCGGATCGGAGTCGTGCTGCGCCGGGTGCGCAACCTGGGGGTCGTCGACAACCACATCACCGCCAACTGCGGCGGGGTCTTCGTCGTCGGGGACGAGGGCGTCCCCCGGGCCGGGGGCCTGACCGTCTCCGACAACCTCGTGGCGGCGAACAACAAGTACTGCCCGCCCAACGCCCGGCTCCCCTTCATCCAGGGTGCCGGGATCGTGCTGACGGGGGCAGAGCGGACCCTGGTGGTCCGCAACCGGGTCGTGGACAACCACGGCACCTCACCGATGTCCGGCGGGATCGTGCTCTTCCGCAGCGTGGTGGGCGCCCCCGACACCGGCAACACCGTCCGGGGCAACACGACCCTGGGCAACCGCCCGGCCGATCTGGCCGACCGTGACCAGGGCACCGCGAATGTCCTCCGTGACAACACGTGCCGCGTCTCCGAACCGAAGGGGTTGTGCGAGGAATGACCTTGACAGAAGCCACCAACGCGGACGGCACCGCGACCGCGGCGCCCGCCGAGTCCGCCACGCCGCCGGCGATGCGCCTGCGCGAGCTCGTCTTCGGCGCCGCCTGCGCCGCCGCCGTACGGGCCGCGGCCAGGCTCGGCGTGCCGGACGCGCTCGGCAAGGAGCCCTCGACCGTCGACGAGCTCGCGGCCATGGTCGGCACGGCGCCGCGCCAGCTGCGCCGGCTGCTGCTCGCCCTGGCCGCGTACGGGGTCTTCGAGCAGCAGGCGGACGGCCGCTTCGCCCACACCGAGATGTCCCGGATGCTCCGCAAGGACAGCCCGAACACCCTGCACTACATCGCGCTGTGGTGCACCGAGCCGTGGACGTGGGAGGTCTGGCCGCGGCTGGACGAGGCGGTGCGCGGCGGCCGCAACATCTTCCCGGAGGTCTTCGGCAAGGAGTTCTTCGAGTACCTCCACGACGACGCCCGCGAGAGCGCCCGGGTCTTCGACCGCGCCATGACCGCCTCCAGCCGGCAGTCCGCCGAGGACATCGCGGCGCTGCTCGACCTGTCCGGCGTCCGCTCGGTCGCCGACATCGGCGGCGGCCAGGGGCACGTGCTGGCCGCGCTGCTGGAGAAGCACCCCGAGCTGCAGGGCACGCTGCTGGACCTGCCGAAGGTCGTGGCCGGCGCCGACCCGAGGCTGCGCGAGGGCGGTCCGCTCGCCGCGCGGGCCCGGCTGGTGCCCGGGGACTGCCGGGTGGACATCCCGGTGGCCGCCGACATGTACATCATCAAGAACATCCTGGAGTGGGACGACGACAGCACGCGCCGCACGCTCCGCAACGTCGTCGCGGCGGGCGGCGCCGGCGCGAAGGTGATCGTCATCGAGAACCTCGTCGACGACACGCCGTCCATGCGCTTCACCACCGCCATGGACCTGCTCCTGCTGCTAAACGTCGGCGGCCAGAAGCACACGCGGGACAGCATGGTGAAGCTGATGACGGAGGCCGGGCTGCAGGTGGGCGAGGTGGCCCCGGTCAACGCCTACCTGCACGCCCTGCACAGCACGGTCGGCGGGGCGCGGTGACCCGCTAGCCGGTCATCTCCCCCACCAGACCGGTGGTGTGCCGGCCCGCCCGGAACTCCGGGCGGGCCAGCACCTTCCGCAGGAAGCCGGCCGTGGTGCACACACCCTCGCCGCGCACCCGCAGTTCCTCCAGGACCCGGTCCATCCGGGCCAGCGCCCGCTCCCGGTCCGGGGCCCAGACGACGGCCTTGGCGAGCATGGAGTCGTAGTCGGGGCCGATCCGCCAGCCGGGGAAGGCATGGGTGTCCACCCGTACGAAGGGCCCGCCGGGCACCTCGAACTCCGTGAGCAGACCCGGGGTCGGCGCGAAGTCCCGTGCGGGGTCCTCGGCGTTGACCCGGCACTCGACGGCGACACCGCGGTGCACGACGTCCTCCTGGCGCAGGGTCAGCGGATGGCCTGCGGCGACCAGGATCTGCTCACGGACCAGGTCGATCCCGGTGACCATCTCGGTGACCGGGTGCTCCACCTGGAGCCGGCAGTTGACCTCCATCAGGTGGAAGTCGCGCTCCGGGGTGAGCACGAACTCGAAGGTGCCGACGCCGGTGTAGCCGACCGCCCGGGCGCCGCGCACGGCCGCGTCGCACATCTGTGACCTCAGCCGCGCCGGCAGGTCCGGGGCGGGGGTCTCCTCGACCAGCTTCTGGTGGTGCCGCTGCACCGAGCAGTCGCGCTCGCCGAGGTGGACGACCGCGCCGTGCCGGTCGCAGAGCACCTGCACCTCCACGTGGCGGGCCCGCTCGACGTACCGCTCCAGGTAGAGCCGGTCGTCGCCGAAGACGGCGCGGGCGTGCGCCGCGGTGCGCTTGTAGGTGTCCGGCAGCCGGTCCGGGTCGGTGACCACGGCCATGCCGCGTCCCCCGCCGCCCGCGACGGCCTTGAGGATCACCGGGTAACCGGTCTGCTGCGCCGCCTCCTTCGCGTCGGCGGCCCCGGCCAGCGGGCCCGTGCTGCCGGGCAGCACGGGCAGTCCGGCCTCGGCCATCAGCGCGCGGCAGGCGGCCTTGTCGCCGAGCCGGGACAGCACTTCGGGGGAGGGCCCGATGAAGGTGAGGCCGTTGGCCTCGCAGACCTCGGCGAAGTCGGGGTCCTCGGACAGGAAGCCGTAACCGGGGTGGACGGCCTGCGCGCCGGTGCGGCGGGCGGCCTCGACGACGGCGGGGATGTTGAGGTAGCTCGCCCTCGCCGGGGGCGGTCCGATGTGCACGGCCTCGTCGGCGAAGCGCACGACGGCCGAGTCGCGGTCGGCGGTGGAGTACACCGCGACCGTCCGGATGCCCAGTTCCCGGCAGGCGCGCGCGACCCGCAGCGCGATCTCGCCACGGTTGGCGACCAGGACGGTGGAGAACACCGGCCCTCACTCCCCCACCGGTATCGGCTCCAGTGCGATCAGCGGCTGCTGGAACTCGACGGGCTGCCCGTCCGGGACGACGACCTCCACGACCCGGCCGGCCACGTCCGCCTCGACGATGCTCATCATCTTCATGACCTCCAGGACGCCCACGGGCTGGCCGGGGCGGACGAGGTCGCCGACGCTCACGCACGGGCGCTCGCCGGGTTCCGGGGCGTGGTAGAAGGTGCCCACAGTGGGGGCGCAGACGTAGTGAAGCGACGTGGAGTCGCGCGCTCCGTGCGCCTGTTGCGCCTCCGGTGCGCCCTGGGGCCGGCCTGCGGAGGACGCCGGTGCCGGAGCGGGAGCCGCCGCGGGAGCGGTCGCCGGTGTGGCGGCCGGGTCCGCCGCCGGAGCGGGTGCGGGGGTGTACGCGGGGGGCTGCGCCTGCGGTTGCGGCCACTCGATCTCGACCGCCGTCTGCCCGTGCCGCAGCCTGATCCGCTGCGGCGGGGTGGGCATGGAGCGGGCCAGCTCGGTGGCGCTGCGGCAGACCGCCTCCAGCACCGGGAGCGCGGCCGGCGCACTGCCGGGGGACGTTCCGTTGAGGGCCTTGCCCGCGCCCGGGGGGCGGGCCGTCCTGTCGTCGCCGTGGAGTGTCACGGTGCTGCCTCCTCCTCCAGTCGGCCGAAACGGTGGAACCGGTCGCGGCGCTCGGCCAGCAGCCGGTCGGGGGTCCAGGGACGCAGTTCGTCCAGGGCGGCCGAGAGCGCGCCGCCGACGAGGGCGGCCGCGTGGGCGTGGTCCCCGTGGGCGCCGTCGGGCGGTTCGGGGACCACACCGTCGACGATGCCCAGCCGGAGCAGATCGCGGGCGTGCAGCCGCAGGGCGGCCGCCGCCGCGGGGGCGGCGGCGGCGTCCTTCCACAGGATCGCGGCGCAGCCCTCGGGGCTGATCACGGAGTAGATGCCGTTGGCGCTGACCAGGACCCGGTCGGCGACGGCGAACGCCAGTGCGCCGCCGCTGCCGCCCTCGCCGGTGATCACGGCGACGACCGGCACGGGCAGCCGGGCCATCAGCCGCAGGTTCTCGGCGATGGCGAGGGCCTGTCCGCCGCTCTCCGCCTCCGGACCCGGGTTGGCGCCCGGGGTGTCGATGAGGGTCACCACCGGCATGCCCAGCTTGGCGGCGGTGCGCATCAGGCGGGCCGCCTTCCGGTAGCCGGCCGGGGTGGCCATGCCGAAGTGCCGCCGCCTGCGCTCCTCCAGCCCGGGGCCGCCCTTGTGGTGGCCGATCAGCATGACGGGGCTGCCGTGGAGCAGGCCCGGACCGCCGATGACGGCCGGGCAGTCGGCGGCCAGCCGGTCGCCGTGCAGCTCGTGGAAGTCCTGGAGCAGATGGGCCGCGTAGTCGGCCGCCGTGGGCCGCAGCGGGTGCCGCGCCAGCCGTACCGCCTCCCAGGCGTCCCGCTCCGGCAGTTCGTCCGCCGTGCGGACGACGCGGACCGCGGGCCCGCGGTCCGCCGCGGCGCCTCCGGAGCGCAGCCGCAGCAGCCGGGCCAGCGTCGGGCGGAGCGCGGCACGGGGGACGACGTCGTCGATGAGGCCGCGCGCGAAGAGGAACTCCGCGGTCTGGAAGCCCTCGGGGAGCCGCTGGCCGGTGGTCTGCTGGATGACGCGCGGCCCGGCGAAGCCCATCCGGGCGCCGGGCTCGGCGATGATGACGTCGGCGAGGGTCGCGTAGGAGGCGGCGACGCCGCCGTAGGTGGGGTCGGTGACCAGGGACACGACGAGGACGCCCGCCTCGTCGAGTTCGGTGAGCGCCTGGGCGGTCCTGGCCATCTGCATCAGCGACAGGGCGCCCTCCTGCATACGGGCGCCGCCGGAGGCGGTCACGAGCAGCAGGGGGACGCGCCGTCGCAGACTGGTCCGGGCGGCCCGGGTGATGTGCGAGCCGACGCCCAGGCCGAGGCTGCCGCCGAGGAAGTGGAAGTCCATCGCGGCGACCACGACCGGCTGTCCCTCGACGGTGCCGTGCACGCAGACGACGGCCTCGTCCAGGCCGGTCGCCGCGCGGGCCTCGCGCAGCCGCTCGGCGTACGGGCGGGTGTCCGCGAAGCCCAGCGGGTCGTGCTCCGCCGGCCGCTCGCCGCGCTCCGCGGCGAGCGGCCGGCAGGAGCCGGGGTCCAGCAGCTGGTCGAGCCGCTGCCGGGCGGTGAGCCGGCCGTGCGCGCCGCACTCGGGGCAGACGCGCAGCGTACGGGCGTAGCGCTTGCCGTAGACGAGCGCGGCACAGCGCTCGCAGCGCACCCAGTCCGGCTCGGCGGTGGCCGTGTCAGCCACTGCGCTCCCAGCGGTAGAACTCCCGGGCCATGGCGTCCTTGGGCTCGCGCCAGGTCTCGGGGTCGTACGCGGAGATGAAGGACGACAGCTGGTCGCTGATGTCCCGGAACGCCGGGTGGTCCTTGTACCTGCCGACCTCCGGGCCGGGCGGCCGCTCGGCCTCGACCAGGTGCAGGTAGACGTCGCCGAACTGGAACAGGCTGCGTCCGGTGACCCCGATCAGACCCGGCAGTTCGCCCTTGTCGGACTCGGCGAAGACCTGCGCCACCTGCTCCTCGACGCCGGGCTTCATCCTGGCCACGATCAGGCTGCGGTAGGTCTTCATGCCGCGCCGCCCCCGTGGCGCTGCACGATGCGCTCGCGGATCAGCTCCAGCTGGATCTTGGAGTTGTCGTTGATCCGGGCGGTCATCGCCTCGTCGTCGAGGGGGGCGCCGGGCTTCATGGCGAAGTCCTGGGTCCAGCGCATCCGGGTGCCGCCGGGGACCTCCTCGTACTGCCAGTGGATGTCCATGTACTGGAACGGGCCGGTCTCGACCCGGTGCGCGCGCACCGTGCGGGTGGCGCGGTCGGCGATCCGCTCGGAGACCCAGCTCCACACCTGGCCGTGCTCGTCGGGGTGCATGGTGAGCCGGAAGACGACCCGGTCGCCCTCGCGCTCCACGATCTCCACGGAGGCGTACTCGCTGAACAGGTCCGGCCAGCCCTCCACGTCGTTGGTGACGTCCCAGACGACGTCCATGGGGGCGGGGATGGTGATCTCGTTCTCGGTGTGGCCGGGCATGGTCAGACTCCTGCCTTGAGTGAGTTGTTCACGACGTCCATGAAGGCGCCGGGGGTCTTGCACGAGTCTGCGTCGCCGGCGATCGGGATGCCCCGGTCGTTCTCCAGGGCGCCGACGATGCCGAGCAGGCCGAGCGAGTCCAGGCCGTACTCGGCGAAGGGTGTCTCCGGGTGGCCGCTCAGGAGGGCCACGTCGACGGTGATGCCGGCATTGGACTTCATCAGGGTGGCGAGTTCGCCGTAGGTCAGTTCCTTGCTCATGGAAGAGCTCTCCTTCACTGCGCCTGCGTTACGCCCGGACGACCAGGGCCGAGTTGGAACCCATGAGGCCGCGGCTGAGCACCAGCGCGGTCCGCAGTTCCGCCGGCCGGGGCCGGCCGATGACCAGGTCGAGGTCGTGGCAGGTGTCGGTGATGTTGGGGGTGGGGGGCACGACTGCGTGCCGCAGGGCGAACACGGCTGCGGCCACATCGAGCACCGGGGCGCCGCAGTAAGCGCGGCCGGTGCCGGTCTTGGGGGCGGTCACGGGAATCTTCCGGGCGCGCTTGCCGAACACGTCGGCCAGGGCCAGCGCCTCGGCGCGGTCGGCCTCCGGGGTGCCGAGTGCGTCGGCGAAGACGACATCGATGTCCCCGGGTGCGCACCCGGCTTCCGCGAGGGCGTCGCGGATGGCGCGGGCCAGTCCCTCACGGGACTCCGCCCAGCGCGAGGCCCCGGTGAAGGTGGCACCGTGCCCCGCGATGACGGCCTGCACCTCGGCCCCGCGGCCGGCGGCATGCTCGGGGTCCTCGACCACGAGCATCGCGCCGCCCTCGGCGGGGGCGAAACCGCGGGCGTGCCGGGTGAAGGGCAGATAGGCCCGTTCGGGATCCTCCTCCAGGCTGAGTTCTTCGTATCCGAGCTGGCAGACACCCGAGTACGGCGCCAGCGGCGCCTCGGCGGCGCCGACGACGACGGCCCGGGTGCCGTTGCCACGGGTGATGTTGCGGCAGGCGTGGGAGATGGCGTCGAGACCACCGGCCTCGTCGCTGGCCACCACGCCGCAGGGGCCCTTGAAGCCGCCGCGGATCGAGATCTGACCGGTGCTCGCCGCGTAGAACCACGCGATGGACTGGTACGGGCCAACGAAGTTCGGCCCCTTGCCCCACAGGTGCTGCAGTTCGCGCTGGCCGAACTCGCCGCCGCCGGAACAGGCCGCCGTCACCACTCCGATGTCGAAGGGTGACTCCTCGTCGAAATGCAGGCCCGAGTCGGCGATGGCCTGGTCGGCGGCCGCCATCGCGAAGTGGGTGAACCGGTCGGTCTGCACGGTGTAGCGGTCCTCGACGACCGCCGACACCTCGAAGCCGCGGACCTCGCCCGCGACCCGAAGCGGCAGGTCCCGGCATCCCTCGCGGGTGACCGCGTCGAGGACGGCGACACCTTCCCTGGTCGCCTTCCAGAAGGCGTCGGCTCCGATGCCGTTCGGCGCGACGACGCCGATGCCGGTGACCACCGCTTGCGTGTTCATCGCTGGCTCCCCTCCGGTCGGTTGAGGACCACCGCGGACTGGAACCCGCCGAATCCGCTGCCGACCGACAGCACGGTGCGCAGCTTCAGCTCACGGGCGGTGCGCGGGACGTAGTCCAGGTCGCACTCCGGGTCCGGGGTCTCGTAGTTGGCGGTCGGCGGCACCACGCCGTGAGCGAGGGCCAGGGTGCAGGCGGCCAGTTCGATCGCGCCGATCGCACCCAGGGAGTGGCCGACCATGGACTTGATGGAGCTCATGGGCGTGGAGTAGGCATGCGCGCCCAGCGAGCGCTTCACCGCCGCGGTCTCGTGGCGGTCGTTCTGCTTGGTGCCCGAGCCGTGCGCGTTGACGTAGTCGACGTCCGACGGGTCGACCCTGGCGTGGTCCAGTGCCTGGTCGATGGCCTCGGACATCTCCAGGCCGTCGGTGGTGAGCCCGGTCATGTGGTAGGCGTTGCCGTACGTGGCGTAGCCACCGATCTCGCAGTAGATCCGGGCACCGCGGGCCTTGGCGTGCTCCAGTTCCTCCAGGATCAGCACGGCGCCGCCCTCGCCCATGACGAACCCGTCGCGGCGGGCGTCGAAGGGCCGGGAGGCGTGGGCCGGGTCGTCGTTGTTGGGGGAGGTGGCCTTGATGGCGTCGAAGCAGGCCACCGTGATGGGGGAGATCGGGGAGTCCGACGCACCGGCGATGATGATGTCGGCGCGTCCCTCCTCGATGCTCTGGAACGCGTAGCCCACGGCGTCCAGGCCGGAGGTGCAGCCCGTGGAGACGGTCTGCACGGGACCGCGGGCGCCGTGCCGTTCGGCAATCTCCGAGGCGAGCGCGCTGGGCGCGAACGCCCGGTGCAGGTGCGCACCCGCCTGCCGGTGGTCGACGTCCCAGCGGGTGCCACGTTCACTGACGCGTATGTAGTCGTGTTCCAGCCGGGTGGTGCCTCCGACGGCGGTGCCGAGGGAGACCCCGACCCGCCAGGGGTCCTCCTCGTCCAGTTCCAGCCCGGCGTCGCGGACCGCCTCGGCGGCCGCGACGAGCGCGAACTGGACGTACCGGTCGGCGCGTTCCAGGTCCCGCGGGCTCAGCCCGCAGGCCGCCGCGTCGAAGTCGACCTCAGCGGCGATGCGGGACCGGAAGCCCGTCGGGTCGAAGAGCGTGATCCCTCGGGTCGCCGTCCGGCCGGCGGTGAGCAGTTCCCAGAAAGCGGGGACCCCGACACCGCCGGGGGCGACGACACCGGCCCCGGTGACCGCCACCCGGCGGGTCATGACGCCGCGTCCTCGGTCTGCTCGGTGGCCTCGGTGTCGACATGGCCCAGCTCCGGGCGCGGAGCGAGCGGACCGAGGTGGAAGACGAGCCGGGCCTCGGTGTCGCCGACGTTGCGGAAACGGTGGCGGACGTACGGCGGGATCATCAGGCCCTGCTCCGGGCGGAGCACGTACGGCTCCCCGTCGAGGTCCACCTCAAGCGCACCGCACACCACGTACACGAACTCCTCCGAGTACGGGTGGTAGTGCTCGCCGATCCGGTCACCGGGCTCCACGAGCGCGACGCCCATGAAGCCGCTGGTGGCGCCGCACGCGGTCGGGGTGAGCATCGCCCGCAGGTCGCCGCCGCGACGGCGGTTGTGCGGGGTGTCCCCCAGGTTCACGATGGTCGGCGTGAACGGGACGTTCCGTTCGTTGGTCAGAAGATCATCCATGCTTGCCTCCTCCGGCGGGGCCGGCCCGGGGCGCACCCCGGGCCGGCCGTACCTGCCGGCTGCCGATGGCTCGTACGGGTCAGGACGTGGCCGCGCTGCGGTCGGTGACCATGCGCATGTCGTATTCGACGAGGAACCGCTTCAGGCCCTGCTCGTCCGCGAGGTCCCAGTCGGGACCGAGGTCGAGCAGCCGGGCGAGGACGCCGGTCTTGTGCTTGCCGGCGGCGCCCACGGCGATGAGCGAGGCCTCCTCGGCCGGGACCCGCAGGTCGACCAGGCGCACCACGATGTCCTCGCTCTCGCGCAGGAAGACGGTGCTGCGCGCGAGCGGCCCCTTGCGGACGTCCACGGCCTCCTCGTCCTGCTGGGCGAGCATCTTGGCGACGGCCTGACCGGAGCCCGCCTTGGCCGGGTAGATCAGGGCGTGGCGGCTCAGGCCCTCCGGCCGGTCGGTGCCCTTGGCGACGTGGTGCACGGCCGGGAGCGCGGCGCGGGCGAAGAACTCCCGTGCCGAGCCCGGGTCGTTGAGATCCCGGTCCACCTCCAGGTAGGGGTTGATGGCTTCCTCGACCGCCCGCACCTCGGGCTGGCGGGCGACATGGCGCAGTGCCCTGGCCAGGTCGCCCTCCACCTCCACGGCGCGCACGACACGGTTGCCGTGCATGAACAGCGAGGTGCGGCGCAGCCGCGTGTTCTCGTCGACCACGGCCTGCGGCGAGGTGTAGCCGGACAGGATGTCCGCCACCTGCTGTTCGCTGCCGGGCTTCACGGTGAAGGTGATGGCGTGGCGGATGATCCCGTCCCCGACCCTCGGCACGGTCTGCATGCGACCGGACTCGTAGGAGGTACGGGTCTCCCGCAGCACCCCGAAGCGGAGCGAGCGGGTGTCCTTCACGCAGCCGTGCATCGGCTGCACCATCTCCAGGTGGGTCGGGCTGTCCACCCAGGCGAGGAAGTGCAGCGCACTCTCCCACTCACTGGTGATCAGCCATTGCGAGGGATTTTCGATCGACTGGCAAAGCTGGTCGCTGACGTGTCCGGGCACGGCAGCGACGTGGCGGCACATCTGGTCATACGCGTCAAGAAACCGCTGCTCGGCGTCGTCTTCAACATCAAGCATGAGGACGACGCGCAGGCGATTGCCATCGAGCGCGGACTGCGAGACCTTTTCGGCCTGGGCCGGCATATTCCACCTCTTCCGAGAGCGAGCAACCCCCGAGGTCCGTCGTCCAACGATCGTGCTGTGGTGGCCCAACCGGTGCGAGATATGTGATCCAATTGGGTGACGGGCGAAAATACCCCCGGTAATCGGGCATCAAGGGAGCTATGACTCCACAGGCCGAAGACCGGGTTCCGGTCCTCATCGTGGGGGGCTCCCTCGTCGGGCTCTCCAGCTCAGTCTTCCTGGGCCGGCTCGGCGTCCGGCACGTCCTCGTCGAGAAGCACCCGGGTACCTCCATCCACCCCCGTGGCCGCGGCAACAACCTGCGGACCATGGAGCTGTTCCGTACGGCCGGGGCCGAGCCGCTGATCCGGCAGGCCGCCTCCGTACTCGCCGACAACCACGGCATCCTGCAGGCCGACTCGCTGACCTCGGACAACGCCGAATGGCTGTTCCGGGAGATCGACCCGGGCGGCCGGCTGTCCGGCATCAGTCCCAGCGGCTGGTGCCTGTGCAGCCAGAACGACCTGGAGCCGGTGCTCCTGGACTTCGCCCGCACGCTCGGCGGCGACCTGCGCTTCAGCACCGAGCTGGTGTCGTTCACCCAGGACGACGACGGCGTCACCTGCGAGCTGATGGACCGGGAGACCGGCGACCGCAGCACCGTCAGGACCGACTACCTGGTCGCGGCCGACGGTCCCCGAAGCCCGGTGCGCAGCGCCCTGGGCATCGGTCACACCGGACGCGGCGACCTCTTCGCCAACATCAGCGCGACCTTCCGCGCCAAGCGGCTGGCCGACGCGGTGGGCGACCGCTACTTCATCGCGTGCTACCTGACCAATCCGGACGCCGACGGCGTGCTGCTGCCGGTCGACAACCAGGAGAACTGGGTCTTCCACGCGCCCTGGCACCCCGAACGGGGCGAGACGCCGGAGGACTTCACCGACCAGCGGCTGGCCGCGCACATCCGCACCGCGGTGGGCGTGCCGGACCTGGAGATCGAGATCACCGGCCGCGCACCCTGGCGGGCCGCGGAGCGGGTCGCGGACTCCTACGGGCGCGGGCGGGTGCTGCTCGCCGGCGACTCGTGCCACGAGATGTCCCCCACCGGCGCCTTCGGCTCCAACACCGGCATCCAGGACGCCCACAACCTGGCGTGGAAGCTCGCCGCGGTGACCGGCGGCTGGGCCGGGCCGGAGCTGCTGGAGACGTACGAGGCCGAGCGCCGCCCGGTCGCCGTGGCCACCAGCGAGCGGGCCTCCGCCCGTTCCGCCGAGCACGCCCACCCGGGCTACGCGCCGCCGGCCGGCGGCGGGCCCCAGAAGGGCGTCCTGGTCGTCGCGCTGGGCTACCGCTACCCCGAGGGCGCGTTCCTGGGCGCGGACCCGGGGCGGCCGGTCGTCCCCGAGGACTTCCGGCCGGTCGCCGAACCCGGTGGCCGTTCCCCGCACGTGTGGGTGACCACCCGGGACGGCGAGCGCCGCTCCACGCTGGACCTGTACGAGCGCTCCATGGTGCTGCTCACCGGGGACGGACCGAAGGGCACGGCCTGGCACGACGCGGCCCGCACGGTCGCGGAGCGCCTCGGGGTGCCGCTGGCGGCGTACCGGCTCGGCGAGTCGACGCAGGCCGACCTGGTGCCCGAGGCGGGCACGGACTGGACCGCGGTGCACGGCATGACGCCGAGCGGCGCGATCCTGGTCCGCCCGGACGGCTTCGTCGCATGGCGGAGCCGCGAGGCCGTGGAGGACCCCGCGGCGACGCTGGACGAGGTCCTCACCTCCGTGCTGCGGCTCGGCTGAGCGTCGCGCCGCAGGCGGCCGAGGAGGCGGCACGGGGGGACGGTTGACCGTGTGAACGGCGGCCACCACGCTCACGGGAGCGCCGGTGGCCGCCGTTCCCGTTCGGCGGCGCCCTCGGCCCGGGGCGCCGCCGCCGGAGCTCGACGTCTCCCCCGCCGAACGCGGTGCGGTGACCGGCCGGGGCCGGTCACCGCACCGCACGACGGGAAGGGCGCCGTCAGCCCACCGGGCCCTCCCCGCCCTCCACCGATGACCGTGGCACGCCCGGCCGGGCGGCGGGCGGTGTCGCCTGCTGGACGGCGGGCGGCGCGGACGGACGGACCGCCGGTGACGCACCCGGCCGGGCGGCGGGCGGCGCGGAGGGCCGGCCGGCCGGTGACGCACCCGGCTGGGCCGCCGGAGGCACCGACGGGGCGGGGGCGGAGGGTGCGGCGGGGGCAGCGGGCTCCCTCACCCCCGTCCAGTCGGGGGCGGGCCAGCCGCGCCACGGCGAGTACGCGGGGTTGACCACGCAGCGGGCCGTGAGCTCGGCCTTGGTGGCCTTGTCCACCGGGCAGGCCTTCACGAGGAACTGGCGGGCGATGCCCCCGGGGAAGACCACGCCGGTACGGGCCGAGCGCAGTTCACGGGTGCCGAGGGTCTCGTCGAGCTCGATGCCGCCGGGGGCGTCGATGTAGTAGTGGTACGCGGCCGTCTGCTGCCTGAGGGCCTCGCGGTCGTAGGTGGTGGCCACGAACGGCGAGGGCTGCTCGCGGCGGGCGTAGGCCTGCAGGTCGTACTCGCCCTCGCCCACGTCCTCGGGACGCAGGCCGTCCTTGAAGACGGTCTCCGGCGGGCGGTCGTCGCCGTGGAAGAGGGCGTTGCAGTTGGAGCGCCAGGTCGGCTCGTCGGGCCTGATCCGGTCGAGGTCGACGCTGGCGTCCGCGGCGGCGTAGAGCCGGTCGGGGACGACGGGGCACCATTCGGGGACGGCCGGGTCGCGTGGAAGACCCGGGGCGACGGCCGCGGCGGCCGTGCAGACGGGGAGTGCGAGCACCCCCAGGGAAAGGGCGGCGGCGCAGAGCCGGCGCAGCGTGCGCAGTGCGATCATATGCCCACGATCACCCCGGTATCGCCCGGTCGCCGGAATGGTCACCCTTGTCGGCGTGTCCCGCCGGAAGACGAAAGAGGCCCCTGCGCATCGTTGTGGGACGCTGCTGGGGCCTCTCGATTCGTCGTGGAACCAGGGGGTGTGATCCACGACGCCATGGGACGACCGAGCCCGGGTCATGGGGGTCGTTGCTCCACAACTATACGAGACATCGCAGCCGAAACCTCACGATGTGGGAGTGAGGTGGGACACTGACCTTGTAAACGCAGGTTAGATGTTCATTTGACGTTCAGCGGTCCATGACCCGCATTTCGAACCAGGTGGTCTTGCCGCGTGGCAGCAGATCCACCCCCCAGCGGTCGGCGAGCTTGTCGATCAGGAAGAGGCCCCGCCCGCTCACGTCCATCTCGCGCACCGGCATCAGACAGGGCAGCGCCCGCGAGGGATCGCGCACCTCCACCCGGATCCAGCCCCGGCGGCGCAGCATGCGCAGGCCGAAGGTACGGGCCCCGGTGTGACGCACGGCATTGCCGACGAGTTCGGAGACGAGTAACTCGACGACGTCGTTGAACTGGGGCAGACCCCAGAGCCGGAGCACCGAACGGCTCAGCCGCCGGGCCGTGGCCGCGGACTCCGGGCGCGAGGAGAGCCGCACCTCGTCCACGGAGGGATTCCCCAACAGATCGAGGGACGTCGCCGCCAGATCGTCGACCGCCGTGGGCGGCCACCCCGCCGCCGGGACCGTTACCCGCTGCGGCTGCTCAGATGCTCCCTGCTGCCCCGCCATGCTCTCATGATGGCCGTACGCGACGGCGGTTCGGGGCGGATCGGGGGAATTGACGGGGCGGAACGCGTCATTCCGAGTTGCCGTACTGGCATATGTCAAGGGCAATGATGGATCTCACACGACCCTTCCCACCTGCGCGAAGGGGGCGCCGACGACGAACGGTCGGCGGATCCGGCGCAGGTCGCCTTAAGGTCCTCTTAAGGTCGGCTTAAGGCGACCCGACGGGTGCCGGCTGTCACTCAACCGGGTTGGGTCTAGCGGAACTTCGCCTTGCCCGGACCCTCATCGACGAAGCTGCGCATGCCCGTCGTACGGTCCTCGGTCGCGAACAGGCCTGCGAACAGGTTCCGTTCGATGGTGAGGCCGGTCTCCAGATCGGTCTCGAGACCGGCGTCCACGGCCTCCTTGGCGGCGCGCAGCGCCAGCGCCGGCCCCCGGGCCAGCCGCTCGGCCCAGGCGCGGGCCTGCGCGTACACCTGCCCGGCCGGGACCACCTTGTCCACCAGGCCGATGGTGAGCGCCTCGTCGGCCTTGACCATGCGGCCGGTGAAGATGAGGTCCTTCGCCTTGGCGGGACCCACCAGGCGCGACAGCCGCTGCGTGCCGCCCGCGCCGGGGATGAGGCCGAGCAGGATCTCCGGCTGGCCGAGCTTGGCGTCCTCCGCGGCGACCCGGATGTCGGCGCAGAGCGCGAGTTCGCAGCCGCCGCCGAGGGCGTAACCGGTCACGGCGGCCACCACCGGCTTGGGGATCCGGGCGACCGCCGTGAAGGAGTCCTGCAGTGCGCGGGACCGCACGGCCATGGCCTCGTAATCCATGACCTGCATTTCCTTGATGTCCGCGCCCGCCGCGAACACCTTCTCGCCGCCCCAGATCACGACGGCCCGTACGTCCTCGCGCCGGGAGGCCTCCTCCGCCACCTCGCGGAGCCGGTCCTGGGTCGCGACGTCCAGGGCGTTCATCGGGGGGCGGTCCAGGCGGATGGTGCCGACACCCTCGTCGACCTCGAGATTAACTGTCATGGCCGACGAGGGTATCCGTGAACGCCCGTTTACGCTGCGACGTGCCTCACGGGGCGCGTCAGGAGGCGGGGGTCCACTGGCTCCACGGCAGGTTCCAGCCGTTGAGCCCGTTCCACCACTGCACGGTCTTGTCGTGGGAGTTCTTGACCTGCACGACGTCACCGATCATCGAGTTGTTGTAGAACCACGAGGACGGGGTGTCGCCGTTGCCGCCGCGCACGTCCCGCAGGCCCACGCAGCCGTGGCTGACGTTGGCGTTGCCGAAGGTGCCGGACGAGGCCCAGTAGTTGCCGTGGATGAAGGTGCCCGAGGTGGTCAGGCGCTGGGCGTTGGGCACGTCCTTGATGTCGTACTCACCGCCGAAGCCCACGGTGTCGCCGTTCATGCGGGTCACCTTGTACCGCTCGGTGATGACCATCTTGCCGTTGTAGGTCGTCGTGCCGGGCCCGCCCGAGGTGATCGGGATGGTCTTCAGCAGGCTGCCGTCGCGGTAGACCTTCATCGTGTGCTTGGCGGCGTCGACGATGCTGACCTGGCTGCGGCCGATGGTGTAGTGCACGTCCTTGGACTGGGTGCCGTAGACGCCCTTCGCGCCCTCGACCCCGTTCAGCCGCAGGGAGAGCGTGATCTTGGTGCCCTTCGCCCAGTACTTCTCGGGACGGAAGTCGACGCGCTGGTCGCCGTACCAGTGGCCGACGACGGGGACCGAGGGGTTCGCGGTCACCTCGATCGCGTCCTGGACCGCCTTCTTGTCGGTGATCGCCCGGTTGAACTTGAGCGAGACCGGCATGCCGACGCCGACCGTCTGGCCGTCCTCGGGGGTGAAGAAGCCGATGAAGGTGTCCTTCGGGGTGACCGTCGTGAAGCTCGCGTGCTTGGCCGACTCGCGGCCCGCGCCGTCCTTGGCTATCGCGTCCACCGAGTACTCGGTGGAGGTGCCGAGCGTCTCGGTCGGCTCCCAACTGCTGCCGTCGGTGGATATCTTGCCCTCGACCGGGTCGCCCTTGCCGCTCTTCACCACGACCGAGGTCAGCTTGCCCTTGCCGGCGGTGACCTTGAGGTCCCCCGTCGTGGCCACCTCGTCGGCCCCGTCCTCGGGCGCGATGGTCACGACGGCCTGCGACTCGGTCGTGTCCCCCTTGCCGCCCTGCGAGGCCGAGGCACCGGGCCTGGCCTTGTCGCCGCCCTTGCTGTCGCCGCTGGCGCTGCCCCCGCACGCGCTGACCAGGAGCAGCATCGCCCCTACCGCGAGGGCCAAGGTGGTCCGCCTTGCGCCCGGCGCGCCCTGTATCGCCTTCAACTCACGTCTCCCCAAAACCGGCCCGTGGCCCCGTGGCCCAAGGGTGAGTCCCCCTCACCTAGCGCTTAGAGAACCACACGGAACCGGTGTTGTGGATCCCGGTATTGTCACCGTTCCGTCCCAGTCGCGGGGCCCGGCCTCAGCCGCCGGCCGCCCACTGCTCCCAGGCCATGTTCCAGCCGCCCAGGCCGTTGTCGGGAGCGACGGTGCGGTCGTGGGAGTTGACGACGGTGACGAGGTCGCCGACGAGCGAGTGCGCGAAGAACCAGCCCGCCGGGGTGGCCGTCCCGCCGCCCTTCACGTCGAGCAGGCCGACGCAGCCGTGGCTGGTGTTGGCCGCGCCGAAGGTGCCGGGGGTGGCCCAGTAACTGCCGTGCACGAAGGTGCCGGAGCGGGTGAGCCGCATGGCGTGCGGGACGTCGGGGATGTCGTACTCGCCGCCGAAGCCCACCGTGTCCCCGTTCATCCGGGTCAACCGGAGCTTCTCGGAGATGACCATCACGCCGTTGTACGTCGGGTTGGACGGGGCGCCCGCCGAGATCGGCAGGACGCGCGTGACCTGCCCGCCGCGTCGCACCGTCAGGGTGTGCGCGGCGGCGTCGACGGTGCTGGTCTGGTCCCGGCCGATGTCGAAGGTGACGTCCTTGGACTGCACCCCGTAGACCCCGGGGCCGGTCTCCACGTCGAGCAGTCGCAGCGAGAGCGTCACCTTCGTGCCGGGGACCCAGCGCTCGCGGGGGCGGAAGTCGAGGCGCCGGTCGCCGAACCAGTGCGGGGCGATCTCCACGGCGGGCGAGGAGGCGACGCGGACGGCGCGCTCGACGGCGGCGCGGTCGGCGACCGGCCGGTTGAAGTCCAGGGAGACGATCATGCCCGTGCCGACGGTCTGCCCGTCCTCGGGGGTGAAGTAGCCGATGAGGGTGTTCTGGGGGACGAGGGTGGTGAACACCGCGTGCTTGGCGGCGCGCCGGCCCCCCGTGTCCTCGGCGACGGCGTCCACCGTGTACTTCTCCGACAGCGACAGCCTGGACCGGGCGTGCCAGCGGGAGCGGTCGGCGGTGAACACGCCCTCGACCACCTCCCCCTCCCCGTCCTCGACGTGCACGGAGGTGAGGAGGCCGTCCTCGGCCTCGACCGTCAGCGGGTCGTCCGCCTCCACGTCACGGGCGCCGTCCCCCGGAGTGATCCTGATCCTCGCCTCGGACACCTTCGGGGTGTCGTCGGCCACCGCACCGCTGTCCGCCGGCCCGAACCCGAGCCCGCACGCCGTCAGCATCCCCGCCAGCCACATGGCGGTGGCAAGCCCCGCCCCCGCGCGCAGAGCGCGCCGCACCGCAGTCGTCACGCTCGGTCAACGACCGGACGGCCCCGGGGAAACGTCTCCGACGCGTCCGATCGATCACGCGTGTGACGCCGCAGGGTGAACGGGAAGGTAAAGCGGGAGGGCGCGACGCGCGCGCGGAGGGACACCGCGCCGCGCACGGGCACGGCCGGCGCCGGCCGGGTCCGGCGTCCCCCGAGCCGCAGGAGGCGAGCACGTGTCGGAGACGCGCGAGGACGAATCGGTCGACCGGGCCGGAAAGCTGCGCCCGAACGGCCACCGGACCGCCCCCGTGGCCGTGCCGCTGCCGCGCCCGGAGACCGCGCCGGCCGTGCCGGGGCCCGCCGGGGCCGGGGACACCCTGGTGTGGCCGGGCAGCCCGCAGCCGCTGGGGGCGCGCTTCCACACCGGCCCCGACGGACGCCCGGGCACCAACTTCGCCCTGTGGGCGGGCGGCGCCGAGTCGGTGGAGCTGTGCCTGTTCGACGACGAGGGGGCCGAGACCCGGGTCCCGCTGACCGAGCTGACCCATGAGATCTGGCACGGCTTCGTGCCCGGGGTCCTGCCCGGCCACCGGTACGGCTACCGGGTCGGCGGCCGCTGGGACCCGTGGACGGGTGCCCGCTGGAACCCGGCCAAGCTGCTGCTGGACCCGTACGCGCGGGCGGTCGACGGCGACTTCACGCTGCCCCCCGAGGTGTACGGCCACGTCCGCGACTGGCCGGAGCAGGAGGTCGCCGACACCGTGCGGGACAACCGCGACTCGGCCCCGTACGTGCCCAAGGGCGTCGTGGTGGACGATGACGACCCCTGGACGGACGACCGCAGGCCCAAGACGCCCTGGGCCGACTCGGTCATCTACGAGCTGCACGTCCGCGGCTTCACCATGCGCCACCCCGGCATCCCGCCCGAACTGCGCGGAACCTACGCCGGGCTGGCGCACCCGGCGGCGATCGAGTACCTCACCGGCCTCGGCGTGACGGCCGTCGAACTGCTGCCGGTGCACCAGTTCGCGCACGAGGACCACCTGCTGCGCCGGGGCCTGCGCAACTACTGGGGCTACAACTCGATCGGCTACTTCGCCCCGCACGCCGGTTACGCCGCCACCGGCACCCGCGGACAGCAGGTGGGCGAGTTCAAGCGGATGGTGCGCGCCCTGCACGACGCGGGGCTGGAGGTGATCCTCGACGTCGTGTACAACCACACCGCCGAGGGGAGCGAGTTCGGGCCCACCCTCTCCCTGCGCGGCATCGACAACCGCGGCTACTACCGGCTGCCGGGCGACGCGCGCCGCTACGCCGACTACACCGGCTGCGGCAACACCCTCCACGTCGTCCAGCCCCAGGTGCTCCGGCTGATCACCGACTCCCTGCGCTACTGGGTGACCGAGATGGGCGTCGACGGCTTCCGCTTCGACCTCGCCGCTGCGCTCGCCCGGTCGATGCACGACGTCGACATGCTCTCCCCCTTCCTCGCCGTCATCGCCCAGGACCCGGTGCTGCGCCGGGTCAAGCTCATCGCCGAGCCCTGGGACGTCGGCTCCGGCGGCTACCAGGTCGGCGCCTTCCCGCCGCTGTGGACGGAGTGGAACGACCGCTACCGCGACACCGTCCGGGACTTCTGGCGCGGCACCCAGCACGACGTGCGCGACCTGGGGTACCGGCTGTCCGGCTCCAGCGACCTGTACGCCTGGGGCGGGCGCCGTCCGTACGCCTCGGTCAACTTCATCACCGCGCACGACGGCTTCACCCTGCGCGACCTGGTGAGCTACGAGCGCAAGCACAACGAGGCCAACGGCGAGGACAACCGCGACGGCACCAACGACAACCGCGCCTGGAACTGCGGGCACGAGGGCGAGACCGACGACCCGGCCGTGGGCGGGCTGCGCCGCCGTCAGCTGCGCAACATGCTCTCGACGCTGCTGCTGTCGACCGGCGTGCCGATGCTGGTGGCCGGTGACGAGACGGGCCGCACCCAGGGCGGCAACAACAACGCGTACTGCCAGGACAACGAGATCAGCTGGCTGGACTGGTCGCTGCCGGAGGAGCCGGACTGGGCCTCGCTGCGCGAGCTGACGGCCCGGCTGATCGCGCTGCGCCGCGCCCACCCCGTGCTGCGCAGGAGGGCCTTCTTCTCCGGCCGGCCGCAGTCCGCCGAGGGCCTGCGGGACCTGGCCTGGTTCACCGCGCAGGGCCGGGAGATGACCGACGGCGACTGGTACAGCCCCACGTCCACGCTCGGGATGTACCTGTCGGGCGCCGACATCCCGCACCGCGACGCGCGCGGCCGCCCGGTCACCGACGACAGCTTCCTGGCGGTCTTCCACGCCTCGCACCGCCCGGTCCGCTTCACGCTGCCGGGCGGGCCGTGGGCCAGGGAGTACGAGCTGCTGCTCGACACCTCGCGCGAGGACCAGACGGAAGCGCCGGGCAGCCGGCACCGCGGCGGGAAGGCGCTGACCGTGCCGGGCAGGACGGTGCTGCTGCTGCGCGCCGTCTGAGGGACGAGACGCGGCGGCAAAGGTGTGGACTCGGCCAATTGGTCCAGTCCACACTGGTCGTCCGTGACCTCCGCACCTCCGCCCTCGCCGCCGTGCGCCTCCGGCCTCGCCCTGCCGGCCGCCCCCCGGGACCGCCTGTGGTCACGGGGGTTCAGCCTGTACTTCACCGCCCGCAGCGTCGCCATGCTCGGCGACTCGATGCTGCCCGTCGCCCTGTCGGCCGGGCTGCTCCAGCACGGCTACGGCGCGGGCGACATCGGCTACGCCATGGCCTCCTTCACCGCCTGCTTCGCCGGGCTGGTCGTCCTCGGTGGCGTGTTCGCCGACCGGTTCAGCGCCCGCGGCCTGATGATCGGCGCCGACCTGGTGCGGGTCGGCACGCAGTCCCTGGCCGCCTGGCTCTTCTTCTCGGGGCACGTCGTGCTCTGGCAGATCTGCCTGATCGGCGCCGTCAACGGCGTGGCGGGCGCCATGTTCCAGCCGGGGGTGGCCAGCACGGTGCCCCAGGTGGCCCGGGACGTCCAGGAGGCCAACGGGGTGGTCCGCACCGCCGAGTCGCTGATGGCGCTGGCCGGCCCGGCGCTCGCCGGCGTGCTGGTGGCCTTCACCTCGGCGGGCGGGGTGTTCGCCGCGCACGCCGCCACGTACGCGGTGAGCGCCGTCTGCCTGCTGCTGCTCCGGCTGCCGGCCCGGACCGCGCGGGAGCCCCGGGACGCCGCCCGGCGCAGCAGCTTCCGGGCCGACCTGGTCGAGGGGTGGCGGGAGTTCCGGGCCCGCACCTGGATGTGGTCGGTGATCGTCATCTGGATGGGCTTCATGATCCTCGTCATGGGCCCGGTCACCCCGCTGGCGGCCGGCGAGATCCTGCCGGCGCACGGCCCGAAGGCGTACGGGCTGGTCTCCTCCGCCCTGGGGGCGGGCACCGCGCTCGGCGGGCTGCTGGCGATACGGCTGCGGCCGGCCCGGCCGCTGCGGGGCGGGGCCGTGGCGCTGTTCGGGTTCGCGCTCTACCCGGCCGCGGTCGGCGCCGGGCTGCCGGTGCCGGCGGTCGCGGCGGCGGTGCTGGTCGCCGGGACGGCCTGGGCGTTCTGGAGTGTGATGTGGGCCACCAGCGTCCAGACCCAGGTGCCCGGCGAGATCCTCAACCGCATCCACGCGTACGAGGTCGCCGGCTCGGTCGCCATGCTGCCCGTCGGCCAGGCACTCGCGGGGCCGGCGGCGGGTGTCTTCGGGGCGCGCCCGGTGCTGGTGGCCGGGGGTGCGGTGACCCTGCTGGTGTGCGTGGCGCTGCTGGCGGTGCCCGCCGTGCGCAACCTCGGCCGAAAATCCGGATGAGCGTTGTCGGTGGTCGCACGTAGTCTCTGAAACGATGCCTGAGTCGACCAACCAACCCGCGCCCGAACGTTCCCGATCCGCCGTGCGCTCACTGCTGCGCCTGTGGCCGTACGTGAAGCCGGTCAGCCACCGGCTGTTCGGTTCCGCGGGCGTGGCCGTGGTCGCGTCCTGCCTGGCGCTGCTGATCCCGCTGGTCCTGAAGTGGATCGTGGACGGCCCGGTCGCCGACCACGAGCCGTCCGGGGTGTGGCTCGGCGGCGGGCTGGTGCTGCTGCTCGGTCTCCTGGAGGCCGGGCTCTTCGGCGTACGGCGCTGGCTGGTGGCGCGCCCCATGGCCGCGCTGGAGGCCGGGATGCGGGCCGAGCTGTACCGGAGGCTGCAGCGCCTGCCGGTGTCCTTCCACGACCGGTGGGGCTCGGGGCAGCTGCTCTCGCGGGCCACGAACGACCTGCAGATCCTGCGGATGTTCCTGACCTTCCCGATGGTCTTCCTGGCGGTCAACACGGCCACCATCGCGGCGGGCTTCGGCATCCTGTTCGTGCAGCGCTGGTCGCTGGGGCTGATCCTGCTGGGCCCGGTCGTGCCGCTGGTGATCCTCTGCTCGTACTTCGAGGCGCGCTACCAGGTCGCCTCCCGCACCGCGCAGGACCAGGTCGGCGACCTGACCACGCTGGTCGAGGAGTCGGTGCTCGGCATCCGCATCATCAAGGCCTTCGGCCGGCACCGCAGCCAGGCCGACACCTTCCGCCGGCAGTCGCGCGAACTGCGCGGCACCGAGCTGCGCAAGGCCGGGCTGCTGGCGGACCTGTGGATGGTGATCACCGGGCTGCCGGACGTGGCGCTGGGCGCGGCGCTGGTCCTGGGCGCGGTGCAGGTCGCCGACGGCGACCTGTCGGCGGGCACGTTGGTCGCCTTCCTGTCCACGGCGCTCGCGCTGCGCTGGCCGGTGGAGTCGCTGGGCTGGCTGCTCTCCTTCAGCAACGAGGCGGCCACCGCCGCCGACCGCGTCTTCGAGGTCCTGGACACCGAGGTCCCGCCGGAGACCGGCTCGGGGACGGGGACCGGCCCGGTCCCGGGCGAGGACGGGCGGCCCGCCGACGGCATCCGCTTCAGCGCCGTGCGCTTCCGCTACCCCGACGCCCCCGAGGGCAGCCCCGACCTGCTCACCGGGATCGACCTGCACATCCGCAGCGGCGAGACCGTGGCGCTGGTCGGCGCGACGGGCAGCGGCAAGACGAGCCTGACCTCGCTCATCCCGCGGCTGTACGAGCCGACCGGCGGCCGCATCACGCTGGACGGCACCGACGCCGCTCAGCTCACCCGGTCCGCGCTGCGCTCCCTGGTCGCGACGGCCTTCGAGGAACCGACCCTGTTCTCCGCCAGCGTGCGGGAGAACGTGCTGATGGGCGCTCCCGACGCAGACGAGACGGACCTGCTGCGGGCGCTGGAGATCGCCCAGTGCGACTTCGTCCACAAGCTGCCGCAGGGGGTGGACACCCAGGTGGGAGAGCAGGGCCTGAGCCTGTCCGGCGGTCAGCGGCAGCGGCTCGCGCTGGCCCGCGCGGTCGTCGGCCACCCCCGCTTCCTGGTGCTGGACGACCCCCTGTCCGCCCTCGACGTGCACACCGAGGCCCTCGTCGAGGCGGCCCTGCGCCAGGTGCTGGCCACCACGACGGCGCTGGTGGTCGCCCACCGCCCCTCCACGGTGATGCTCGCCGACCGGGTGGCGCTGCTGTCGGAGGGCCGGGTCACCGCGGTCGGCACCCACCAGGAACTCCTGTCCTCCTCCGCGGCCTACCGCCGCCTGATGTCCGGCCAGGACGGGAGCGCGCCCGCCGCGCCGGACCGTCCGCAATTCGAAGGGAGCAGCACCCGATGACCTCCGTCGCGGAGTCGCAGCCTGCCGAGCAGTCGGCCGACGGGGAACCGGCGGGGCACCGGGAGACC
This sequence comes from Streptomyces sp. NBC_00510, assembly GCA_036013505.1. Lineage (NCBI taxonomy): Bacteria > Bacillati > Actinomycetota > Actinomycetes > Kitasatosporales > Streptomycetaceae > Streptomyces > Streptomyces sp. NBC_00510. The sequence continues at coordinate 3,658,119 of CP107851.1, forward strand.
GAGGAGGCCCGGCAGGCCAGGGAGGACGACCTCTTCGACCGGGACCGGCTCCCGGCGCCCGAGGGGGCGTCACGCGCCCTGCTGCGGGAACTGGTCGGGCCGCACCGGCGGCGCGTGTGGCTGGCGGCCGTGGTCCTGCTGCTGCAGCAGGCGGCCGTGCAGGCGGGCCCGCTCATCGTCGCGGTGGCCATCGACCGGGCCATCCCGGCGCTGCGCCGCGACGACCACGGACCGCTGATCGCGGTCGCGGTCGGCTACATCGGCTGCGCCGTCGCCGGCGGTCTCCTGCAGCGGACGTTCGTCCGGCAGGCCGGCCGGGTCTGCCAGGACGTGCTGGTCGACCTGCGCGGCCGGATCTTCCGGCACGCCCAGGCGCTCGGCCTGGACTTCCACGAGCGCTACACCTCGGGCCGGATCATCGCCCGCGCCACCTCCGACGTGGAGTCGATCCGGGAGCTGCTGACCGAGGGCCTCCAGGAGCTGCTGAACGTCGGGCTGTCGGTGCTCTACATCTCGGCGGTCCTGCTGTGGCTGGACTGGGGGCTCGGCCTGTTCGCGCTCGCCACCGCGGTGCCGCTGGTGGTGACCGTCCGGATCTTCCGGCGCCGGTCGGCCACGGTCTACACACGCCGCTCCGCGGCGATCGCCTCCGTCATCGTGCGCTTCACCGAGACGATGAACGGCATCCGGCCCGTACAGGCCTTCCGCCGCGAGAAGGCGAACGACGAGGCGTTCGACGAGCTCAACGCCGCCCACCGGCAGGCCAACGGTGACGCGATCCTGGAGATGGGCCGCTTCACCGTGAGTTCCTGGCTGATCGCCAACACCTCGGTGGCGCTGGTGGTCCTGTGGGGTGCGTACCGCGTCGCCTCCGGCTCGCTCGCGCTGGGCGTGCTCGCCGCGTTCGTGCTCTACCTGCGGCGGCTGTACGCGCCGATCGACCCGCTCGGCATGTTCCTCAACTCCTACCAGTCGGCGGCCGCCTCGCTGGAGAAGATCGCCGGGCTGCTGGCCCAGCGGCCGACGGTGCCCGAGCCGCAGACACCGCGGGCGCTGCCGGCCACGCAGGCGGGCATCCCGGGCCGCGAGGTCGTCTTCGATCAGGTCCGCTTCGCCTACCGCACGGGCGGCGAGGTGCTGCCCCGCTTCGACCTGCGGCTGCCCGCCGGGCAGACGGTCGCGGTGGTCGGCGCCACCGGCGCGGGCAAGTCGACGCTGGCCAAGCTGCTGGCCCGGTTCTACGACCCGACCGACGGCCGGGTCACCCTGGACGGGGTGGACCTGCGCGAGCTGGCCCTGCCGGAGCTGCGCCGCGGGGTGGTGATGGTGACCCAGGAGGCGTTCCTCTTCTCCGGCACGGTCGCCGAGAACATCGCCATCGGCCGTCCGGAGGCCACCCGTGAGGAGATCGAGGGCGCCACCAGGGCGATCGGCGCCCATGACTTCATCGCGGCGCTGCCCGAGGGCTACGACACCGACGTCCGCAAGCGCGGCGGCCGCATCTCGGCGGGCCAGCGCCAGTTGGTGGCCTTCGCCCGCGCCCTGCTCGCCGACCCGGCCGTGCTCATCCTGGACGAGGCGACCTCCTCGCTGGACGTACCGGGCGAGCGCGCGGTGCAGCAGGCGATGCGCGAGGTGCTGCGCGGCCGCACCGCCGTGATCATCGCCCACCGGCTGTCGACGGTGGAGATCGCGGACCGGGTGCTGGTGATGGACCAGGGCCGCGTCGTGGAGGACGGCACCCCGGCCGAACTCGTCTCCGGCGCGGGCCGCTTCGCCGATCTGCACCAGGCCTGGCGCGACAGCCTCGTCTGAGCCACCGGCACCTGCCGGGGCGTGCGGGGCCGGCCGGCCCCGCACGCCCCCGCCTCTTTCCGGCACGCTTCGCCCCGCCCTGTCCGGAATGCGAACCCGACGTCCCCCTCAAAGGACGAATTCGGCCAACTTCTCGCCACGTACATGACACCAAGCCATGAACAGTGGCACTCTTCCCCCCGTCGGCCGTCAGTACGCCCACACACCGCACCGCTTCGTGCTGACGCACCGGCCGAACTCCGCACGTCCCACCCGCACGGCTAGTTCCGCCCGGGCAGCACACCCCGTCTGCCCGGCTGTCCCCGGCCGCCAACCGCGGCCGACGCAGTAGGAGTCCGAGTGAGACGATCCCCCCGCAAGGCAGTCGCGGCCGCCAGTGTGGTCGCCACCGCCGCGTTCATCGCCGTCGGCATACCGGCCACCTCCGCCACGGCGAACGCCGCCCCCCACACGAGCCAGCTCCGCACCGGAGCCCTCGAGGCGAAGCTCACCCCCGCCCAGCGCACCGCGCTCATCAAGAGCGCGAGCGACCGCACGGCCGTCACGGCGCAGTCGCTGGGTCTGGGCAGCAAGGAGAAGCTGGTCGTCAAGGACGTCGTCAAGGACGCCGACGGCGCGCTGCACACCCGCTACGAGCGCACCTACGCCGGGCTCCCCGTGCTCGGCGGCGACCTCGTGGTGCACACGCCCGCCAAGGGCACCGGCACGGTCGGCACGACGTTCAACACGAACCAGAGGATCACGGTCGCCTCGACGACGCCGAAGGTCGCCGAGTCCGCCGCGACGACCGCCGCGCTGAAGACCGCCAAGACGCTGAAGGCCGAGGCGCCCGCCGCCGACGACGCCCGCAAGGTGATCTGGGCCGGCCAGGGCACGCCGAAGCTCGCCTGGGAGACCGTGGTGAGCGGCCTGCAGGACGACGGCACGCCGAGCCGGCTGCACGTCGTCACCGACGCCGTGACCGGCAAGGAGCTCTACCGGTACCAGGACATCAAGACCGGCACCGGCAACACCCAGTACAGCGGCCAGGTGTCGCTGACCACGACGCTGTCCGGCTCGACGTACCAGCTGTACGACACGACCCGCGGCGGCCACAAGACGTACAACCTCAACCGCGGCACCTCGGGCACCGGGACGCTGTTCACCGACGCCGACGACGTCTGGGGCGACGGCACCGGCTCCAACACCCAGACCGCGGGCGCCGACGCCGCCTACGGCGCCCAGACGACCTGGGACTTCTACAAGAACACCTTCGGCCGCAGCGGCATCCGCAACGACGGTGTCGCCGCGTACTCGCGGGTCCACTACAGCAGCGGCTACGTCAACGCCTTCTGGGACGACAGCTGCTTCTGCATGACCTACGGCGACGGCTCGGGCAACACCCACGCGCTGACCTCGCTGGACGTCGCGGGCCACGAGATGAGCCACGGCGTCACCTCCGCCACCGCGAACCTCACCTACTCGGGCGAGTCCGGCGGCCTGAACGAGGCGACCTCCGACATCTTCGGCACGGGCGTCGAGTTCTACGCCAACAACAGCAACGACATCGGTGACTACCTCATCGGTGAAGAGATCAACATCAACGGCGACGGCACCCCGCTGCGCTACCAGGACAAGCCGTCCCGCGACGGCACGTCGCCCGACAACTGGTACTCCGGGATCGGCAACCTGGACGTCCACTACTCCTCGGGTCCGGCGAACCACATGTTCTACCTGCTCTCCGAGGGCAGCGGCGCCAAGGTCATCAACGGGGTCAGCTACAACAGCCCGACCGCCGACGGCATCGCCGTCGCCGGCATCGGCCGCGCCGCCGCGCTGCAGATCTGGTACAAGGCGCTGAGCACGTACATGACGAGCAGCACCAACTACGCGGCCGCCCGCACCGCCGCCCTGAACGCCGCGACGGCCCTGTACGGCGCGGGCTCCGCCCAGTACGCGGGCGTGCAGAACGCCTTCGCGGGCATCGGTGTCGGCAGCCACGCGCCCGTCTCGGGCGTCACGGTCACCAACCCGGGCAACCAGAGCAGCACCGTCGGCACCGCCGCCAGCCTGCAGATCCAGGCCAGCAGCACCAACAGCGGCGCGCTGAGCTACGCGGCGAGCGGCCTGCCCTCCGGTCTGTCGATCAACGCCTCCACGGGTCTGATCTCCGGCACCCCGTCCGCCGCGGGCACCTACAACACCACGGTCACGGTCACCGACTCCGCGTCCAAGACCGGCACCGCCTCCTTCACCTGGACCGTCACCACCCCCGGTAGCTGCGCCTCCAGCCAGCTGCTCGGCAACCCCGGCTTCGAGTCCGGCAGCGCCTCCTGGACGGCCACCAGCGGTGTGATCACCAACTCCAGCAGCCAGGCCGCCCACGGCGGTTCGTACAAGGCGTGGCTGGACGGCTACGGCTCGACGCACACCGACACGCTCACCCAGTCGGTGACGATCCCGGCCGGCTGCAAGGCGACCTTCACCTTCTGGCTGCACATCGACTCCGCCGAGACGACCACCAGCACCCAGTACGACAAGCTGACCGTCACGGCCGGGTCGACCACCCTGGCCACCTACTCCAACCTCAACAAGGCCACGGGCTACACCCAGAAGTCCTTCAGCCTGAACTCCTTCGCCGGCTCCACCGTCACCCTGAAGTTCACCGGCACCGAGGACTCCTCGCTGCAGACGAGCTTCGTGGTCGACGACACCGCGGTGAACACCAGCAGCTGACCCCCGTCGGCTGACAGCGCACGCCGGGCCCCGGCCGTCGTCAACGACGGCCGGGGCCCGGTCCCGTTCCCGCTTCCGTGGACGTCCGGCTCAGCGCAGCACGCCGGCCGTCATCCCCGTCGCCTCGGGCGGCACCGCGATCAGCCCGAGCTCGGCGACCGAGGCGAGCAGCCGGTGCAACGGCAGCACGCGGACGGTGTAGCCGAACGGGCCGGTGCGGTCGAGGGTGAGCGGGCCCTCGTAGAGCCAGCGGCCCTCCAGGTCCGGCCGTCCGCCCGGTTTGAGGGAGACCACGGTCGGGTCGGCGATCCGGTCGGAGTCGTCGACGCGCCCGGACACCACCTGGACGTCCACGTCCCCGGGCTCCAGGCCGCCGAGGGCCACCTGGACGCGCAGGGTGAGCGTGGTCCCGAGCTCCGGGGAGCCGCCGACCGAGGCACCGGTCTCCACGTGGTCGACCGCGATCATCGGCCACTGCTCGCGCACCCGCCGCTTCCACGCGGCGAGTTCGACGGACTCCCCGCCCCCCGCAAGGCGGTGGGCGCGGGCGGCGGGCGCGTACAGCCGGGTCACGTACTCGCGGACCATGCGCCCGGCGAGCACCTTCGGCCCCAGGGTGCTCAGGGTGTGCCGGACCATCTCGATCCAGCGGACCGGCAGACCGTGCGTGCCGCGGTCGTAGAACCGCGGCGCGACCTGGTTCTCGACCAGGTCGTAGAGGGCGGCCGCCTCGATGTCGTCGCGGCGGTCGGGGTCGCCGGCCGCGCCGAAGCCGTCCGCGGTGGGGATCGCCCACCCGTTGTTGCCGTCGAACCACTCGTCCCACCAGCCGTCCAGGACGGACAGGTTGAGGCAGCCGTTCAGCGCGGCCTTCATGCCGGAGGTGCCGCAGGCCTCCAGCGGCCGCAGCGGGTTGTTGAGCCAGACGTCGCACCCGGGGTAGAGGTGCTGGGCCATGGCCATGTCGTAGTCCGGCAGGAAGACGATGCGGTGCCGCACCCTGGGGTCGTCGGCGAAGCGCACCAGCTCCTGCACCAGCCGCTTGCCGCTGTCGTCGGCCGGGTGCGCCTTGCCCGCGACGACGATCTGGATCGGCCGGGTCGGGTGCAGCAGCAGCTCCATCAGCCGGTCCTGGTCGCGCAGCATCAAGGTGAGCCGCTTGTACGACGGGACCCGGCGCGCGAAGCCGATGGTCAGCACGTCCGGGTCGAGGACGTCGTCGACCCAGCCCAGCTCGGCCGAGCCGGCGCCGCGCTGCCGCCAGGAGGCGCGCACCCTGCGGCGCACCTCCCGCACCAGCTGTTCGCGCAGCTCCCGGCGGAGCTCCCAGATCGCGGCGTCGGGGATGCGGAAGACGCTCTCCCAGGTGTCGGCGAGCCCGGTGGTCATCGCGTCCTCGGCGTTCTGGACGCCGGCCTGCCGGGCGCCGAGCCGGAACACCTCGGGCGCGACCCAGGTGGGGGCGTGCACGCCGTTGGTGATGGAGGTGATCGGCACCTCCTCCGGGTCGAAGCCCGGCCACAGCCCGGCGAACATCTCGCGGCTGACACCGCCGTGCAGGGTGGACACGCCGTTGGCGCGCTGCGCCAGCCGCAGCCCCATCACGGCCATGTTGAAGACGTTGGGGTCGCCGCCGGGGTAGGTCTCCATCCCCAGCTCCAGCACCCGCTGGACGTCGACGCCGCGCAGCTCGCCGTCGTCGCCCAGGTGCCGGGCGAGCAGTTCGCGGTCGAAGCGGTCGATGCCGGCCGGTACGGGGGTGTGGGTGGTGAAGACCGTGCCGGCCCGCACGGCCTCCAGGGCGGAGTCGAAATCCAGCCCTTCTCCGTCGGCCGCGAGCTCGCGGATGCGTTCCAGGCCGAGGAAGCCCGCGTGCCCCTCGTTGGTGTGGAAGACCTCGGGCGCCGGGTGCCCGGTCAGCGCGCAGTAGGTGCGCACGGCACGGACGCCGCCGATGCCGAGCAGCATCTCCTGGAGCAGCCGGTGCTCGCTGCCGCCGCCGTAGAGGCGGTCGGTGACGTCCCGTTCGTTGGGGTGGTTCTCCTCGACGTCGGAGTCGAGCAGCAGCAGCGGGACCCGGCCGACCCGGGCCAGCCACACGTGGGCGCGCAGGCTGCGCCCGCCGGGGAGGTCCAGGGCGATCAGGACGGGGCCGCCGTCCTCGTCCCGCAGCAGCGACAGCGGCAGCTCGTTGGGGTCGAGCACGGGGTAGTGCTCCTGCTGCCAGCCGTCCCGGGACAGGGACTGGCGGAAGTAGCCGTGCCGGTAGAGCAGGCCGACGCCGATCAACGGCACGCCCAGGTCGCTGGCGGCCTTGAGGTGGTCGCCGGCCAGGATGCCGAGGCCGCCGGAGTACTGCGGCAGCGCCGCGGTGATGCCGAACTCGGGCGAGAAGTAGGCGATGGCGGCGGGGAGTTCCCCGGCCTCGGCGGCGCCCTGGTACCAGCGCGGGTTGCCGAGGTAGTCGTGGAGGTCCTCGACGGCGGTGCCGAGCCGGCGGAGGAACCTGCGGTCCTTGGCGAGGGCGTTCAGCCGGTCCTTCGAGACCGCGCCGAGCAGCCGCACCGGGTCGCCGGCCGCCGCTCTCCAGCCCTCGGGGTCGACGGACTGGAACAGCTCACGGGTCTCGTTGTGCCAGGACCAGCGCAGATTCTGCGCGAGCTCCCCCAGGGGACGTAGTGGTTCGGGCAGGACGGTTCGCACGGTGAATCGACGAATAGCCTTCACATCTCCGACGGTAGCGGCATCTTTCGGTGCGGTGGTGACATCCGGGGACCCAACACCCGCGGCCCGGCGCCGCCGCGCGGCACCCGTCCCCTGGCGCACCAGGACGCCCCGGGCGTCCCGGGACCCCCGCACGCGGCCCGGTGGACGCCTCGTCAGCGTGTCGGGCGGCGGCTACGACAGCCGCAGCACGGCAGCCGGGCCGGGGCGCACCGCGGGAGCTACGACCGGCGGCCAGGACCGGGGCACGGGCGGGGCCCGGCGCCCCGGCGACCGCGCGCGCCGGTCCGCCGGACGGTGGCCGGTTGTCTGCGTCCGGGCGCCGCCGGGGCCGCCCGGCGCGCAACTTACGCGCCAGTACCCCTTCCCGGGGAGTATTCGACCGTCATCCAATGGGCAGGCTCACCCTTGCGCGACGCGGCGCCGAACCCTCCCACACCACAACTCGTATCCGCCCACCCGAGTGAACGCGGACAGGAGCGGTCATGCCCACAGGCAGGCATCCGAAGGAGCAGATAAAAAGAGCGGAAGGTACCCGTCCGGCCACCCGCACAAACTGGTGAGGCGCAATGATCGGTCGCATCCCCGTCCTGGACGTCCGCCCGCTGGTCGACTGCGGCCGCCGCCCCGCCAAGGCCGTGGTCGGCGAAACCTTCCAGGTCACCGCCACGGTGTTCCGGGAGGGACATGACGCGGTGGCGGCGAACGTGGTCCTGCGCAGCCCCGCGGGGCGCTCCGGGCCACGGATCCCCATGCGCGAACTCGCCCCCGGCACCGACCGGTGGGGCGCCGAGGTGACGCCCACCGCGGAGGGCCGCTGGACGTACACGGTGGAGGCCTGGAGCGATCCGGTGGCCACCTGGCGGCACCACGCGGGCATCAAGGTCCCCGCCGGCATCGACACCGAACTGGTCCTCGCCGAGGGGGCCGAGCTGCACGAGCGCGCGGCGGCCGGGGTACCGAAGAAGGACGGCCGGGCCGTGGTGCTGGCCGCGGTCGACACCCTGCGCGACACCTCCCGTACGGCCGCCGAGCGGCACGCCGCCGCCCTCGCACCGGACGTGGTGGCGGTGCTCGACCGGCACCCGCTGCGCGACCTGGTGAGCGCCTCGCGGCCGGCGGCCCTCCAGGTGGAGCGGCAGCGGGCGCTGTTCGGGTCCTGGTACGAGATGTTCCCCCGGTCCGAAGGCGCCGTGGTGGACCCCACGGGCCGCCGGCCACCGAGGTCCGGGACCTTCCGCACGGCGGCCGAGCGACTGCCGGCGATCGCCGCGATGGGCTTCGACGTGGTCTACCTGCCGCCCGTCCACCCGATCGGCGCAGCGTTCCGCAAAGGGCCCGACAACACGCTCGACCCCGGCCCGCACGACGTGGGCTCGCCCTGGGCGATCGGCTCCGCGGAGGGCGGCCACGACGCCGTCCACCCGGACCTCGGGACGATCGAGGACTTCGACTTCTTCGTGGAGCGGGCCCGTGAGCTGCGCCTGGAGATCGCGCTGGACTTCGCGCTGCAGTGCTCGCCGGACCACCCGTGGGTCGGCAAGCACCCCGAGTGGTTCACCACCCGGGCGGACGGCTCGATCGCGTACGCCGAGAACCCGCCGAAGAAGTACCAGGACATCTACCCGATCGCCTTCGACGCCGACTTGAGCGGCATCGTGCAGGAGACCGAGCGGGTGCTGCGGCACTGGATGGACCACGGGGTGCGGATCTTCCGGGTCGACAACCCGCACACCAAACCGGTGGTCTTCTGGGAGAAGGTCATCGCCGACATCAACCGCACCGACCCCGACGTCATCTTCCTGGCGGAGGCGTTCACCCGTCCGGCCATGATGCACACGCTGGCGCAGATCGGCTTCCAGCAGTCGTACACCTACTTCACCTGGCGCAACGGGAAGCAGGAACTGACGGAGTACCTGACGGAGCTGTCCGGCGAGGCCGCGGGCTACATGCGGCCCAACTTCTTCGTCAACACCCCGGACATCCTCCACGCCTACCTGCAGCGCGGCGGCCGCCCGGCGTTCGAGGTGCGTGCGGTCCTCGCCGCGACCCTTTCCCCCACATGGGGGGTGTACGCCGGATATGAGCTCTGTGAGAACGCGCCGGTGCGCGAGGGAAGCGAAGAGTACCTACACTCGGAGAAGTACGAGCTCAAGCCCCGTGACTGGGCGGCAGCCGAGGCCGAAGGCCGTTCGCTGGCTCCGCTGCTCACCACGCTGAACCGGCTGCGACGCCGCCACCCCGCGCTCCAGCAGCTGCGCGACCTGCGCTTCCACCCCGTGGACAACGACGCGGTGCTGGCGTACTCCAAGCGCTCGGGCGACGGCAGCGACGTCGTACTGGTGGTCGTCAACCTGGACCCGCACCACACCCAGGAGGCGACCGTCTCGTTGAACATGCCGGAACTCGGCCTCGCGTGGCACGAGTCCACCCCGGTGCGCGACGAGCTCACCGGCGAGACCTACCACTGGGGCAGGGACAACTATGTGCGCCTCGAGCCGGGCCGCGCGCCCGCGCACATCCTCACCCTGCGACCTACTCCATCGACAGGAGGGTCACCCACTTGATCGTCAACGAACCCGTACCTGACACGTTCGAAGACACCCCGGCCAAGGACCGGGACCCCGACTGGTTCAAGCGGGCCGTCTTCTACGAAGTGCTCGTACGGTCCTTCCAGGACAGCAACGGCGACGGCATCGGCGACCTCAAAGGGCTCACCGCCAAACTGGACTATCTGCAGTGGCTCGGGGTCGACTGCCTGTGGCTGCCGCCGTTCTTCGCCTCGCCGCTGCGCGACGGCGGCTACGACGTCTCGGACTACACGGCCGTGCTGCCGGAGTTCGGGGACCTGGCCGACTTCGTGGAGTTCGTGGACGCCGCCCACCAACGCGGTATGCGCGTGATCATCGACTTCGTCGTCAACCACACCAGCGACCAGCACGACTGGTTCCAGCAGTCCCGCACGGACCCCGACGGCCCCTACGGCGACTACTACGTCTGGGCGGACGACGACAAGCAGTACCAGGACGCCCGCATCATCTTCGTCGACACCGAGAGCTCCAACTGGACCTTCGACCCGGTACGCAAGCAGTACTACTGGCACCGCTTCTTCTCGCACCAACCGGACCTCAACTACGAGAACCCCAAGGTCCAGGAGGAGATCCTGGCAGCCCTGCGCTTCTGGCTGGACCTCGGCATCGACGGCTTCCGGCTGGACGCGGTGCCGTACCTGTACCAGGAGGAGGGCACCAACTGCGAGAACCTGCCGCGCACCCACGGCTTCCTGAAGATGGTGCGCGAGGAGATCGACGCCCACTACCCCGACACCGTCCTGCTCGCCGAGGCCAACCAGTGGCCCGAGGACGTGGTCGACTACTTCGGCGACTACGCCAAGGGCGGCGACGAGTGCCACATGGCCTTCCACTTCCCGGTCATGCCGCGCATCTTCATGGCGGTGCGCCGGGAGTCCCGCTACCCGGTCTCGGAGATCCTGGCCAAGACCCCGGCCATCCCGCACAACTGCCAGTGGGGCATCTTCCTGCGCAACCACGACGAGCTGACGCTCGAGATGGTGACGGACGAAGAGCGCGACTACATGTACGCGGAGTACGCCAAGGACCCGCGCATGCGGGCCAACATCGGCATCCGGCGCCGGCTCTCCCCGCTGCTGGACAACGACCGCAACCAGATCGAGCTCTTCACCGCCCTGCTGCTCTCCCTGCCGGGCTCGCCGATCCTCTACTACGGCGACGAGATCGGCATGGGCGACAACATCTGGCTCGGTGACCGCGACGCGGTGCGCACCCCGATGCAGTGGACCCCGGACCGCAACGCGGGCTTCTCGTCCTGCGACCCGGGCCGGCTCTACCTGCCGACCATCATGGACCCGGTCTACGGCTACCAAGTCACCAACGTCGAGGCGCAGATGAGCTCCCCGAGCTCGCTGCTGCACTGGACCCGCCGGATGGTGGAGATCCGCAAGCAGAACCCGGCCTTCGGCCTCGGTTCGTACACCGAGCTGCCCTCCACCAACCCGGCCGTCCTGGCCTTCCTGCGCGAGTACAAGGACGACCTCGTCCTGTGCGTGAACAACTTCTCGCGCTTCGCCCAGCCCACCGAACTCGACCTGCGGGCCTTCACCGGCCGGCATCCCGTCGAGCTGATCGGCGGGGTGCGCTTCCCGGCCATCGGCGAGTGGCCCTACCTGCTCACCCTCGCCGGTCACGGTTTCTACTGGTTCCGGCTCCGCCGCGACGTGGCGTAGGCGGACCCGCCGGGTGACGGCGACCCGGCGGCCCGGCACGGTTTCGTGCCGGGCCGCCGGGGCAGGCTCCCCCTGCCGGATCCAGCGTCATATCGGATGCTGTACGGGCCCTTGTCCCTCGTACGCCAAGTACGCCAATTGCTCCACCGGCTCGGATGATATTCGTCCGACACGTCCCACTCGTCGGACCATCGCCGCAGCGCGCCCCTTCACTTAGGGAACCAGCAGGCCCGGCACCCGAGGAAAGGACGTCATGTCGGACACCTCGTGGCTTCGCACCTCAGCAGTCCGGTCGGGGACCACCGTGCCCCCGGCACCGGGACTGCTCTCCGCGCTCGGCCCGTTGCTGCGGGAATGGCTGCCCCGGCAGCGGTGGTTCGCCGGGAAGGGGCGGCCGATCAGCGGCTTCGGACTGGTCTCGGCCACCGAGCTGCTGCCCGCCGACGGGCGGCTGGGCACCCCCGGACTGCTCCATCTGCTGCTCGACGTCCACCAGGACGTGCAGGAGCGGATGCCGGGCACCGGTCACGGGCAGCCGGCCGACACCTACCAGTTGCTGCTCGGCACCCGGGCGCTGCTGCCGCCCGCGCTGGCCCCGGCGCTCGTCGGGCACGCCGTCGGCGGGCCCCTGGACGGCCTCACCATCTACGAGGCGCTGCACGACCCGCGTCTGACGTCCCTGTTGCTGGAGCGGCTGCGGGCGCCCGGCCGCACAGGGCACCTGCGCTTCGGCTCCGAGCCCGCCGCGGCGATCCCGGCGGGGCTGGCGCCGCGGCTGTCCACCGCGGAGCAGTCCAACAGCTCGGTCATCTACGGCGACACGTTCATCCTCAAGCTGTTCCGGCGGGTCGCCCCGGGCCCCAACCCCGACCTGGAGCTGTCGCTCGCCCTCGCGCGGGCCGGTTCGCGGCGCGTCGCCGCGCCCGCCGCCTGGTTCGAGGCGCTGGGCCTGTACGACGAGCCCGCCACGCTCGGCGTGCTGCAGCGTTTCCTGCCCGGTTCCGCAGGGGCCTGGGAACTCGCCCTGCAGGCGGTGGAGGACGGCACGGACTTCTCCCGCGAGGCGCACGCGCTGGGGCGCGCGACCGCGGAGGTCCACCTGGCGCTGGCGCGCGCCCTGCCGACGAGCACCCTGCGCCGTCCACAGATCGAACTGCTCGCCGCCGCGATGGCCGGACGGCTGGACGCCGCCGCCGCGGCGGTGCCCGCCCTGCGGCCGTACCGCGCGGCATTGCGGGCCGCCTTCGACGACCTCGCCGCACTCGGGACGCTCGGCATGACGCTGGCCGCCCAGCGCATCCACGGCGACCTCCACCTCGGCCAGGCCCTGCGGACCGGGCCCGGGGGGTGGGTGCTGATCGACTTCGAGGGCGAGCCGGCGCGGCCGCTGCCCGAACGCCGCCGTCCCGCATCCACGGTGCAGGACGTCGCCGGGATGCTGCGCTCCTTCGACTACGCCGCCCGGCACCACGACCCGTCCGCCTCCGGGGCGCCCGAATGGGCCAAGACGCAGCGCGCCGCCTTCTGCGCGGGCTACGCCGAGGCCACCGGGACCGATCCGAGGGACGAGCCCGTCGTCATACGCGCCTACGAGACCGACAAGGCCGTCTACGAAGTGCTCTACGAGGCCAGGCACCGGCCCGCCTGGCTCCCCATCCCCATGGCCGCGGTGCGCCGCCTCGCGCAGCCGCCGCACGGCCGCACCCCCTGACCGGGCGCCCCCACGCCCATCCGAGGAGGACCTGACCGTGACCGATCGCCAGCCGTTCCCCGACTCCACCCCCGGCACCCCCGGCCCGGGCGGGAACGGGAGGGCCCGCGCCGCACGTCCCGCACGCGGCACCGGGTCCGAGGGCTCGGCTCCCCCGCCGCCCCCCGCCGCCCCGCCGACCCCGCCGACCCCGCCGGCCCCGGCCACCCGGCCGCAGAAGGCCGCCGGCGCGAAGCCCGCACGCGGGGGTAAGGCCGCCGGCGCGGAACCCGCGGCCGAGGCCGCCCGCCCGGCCGCCGCGGACCGCCCGCGACCGGACGCGTCCGGCTCCTCCGAGGCCGTCGCGCGGGGCTACGACCCCGCCGGGTCCGGGCGGCCGGCCGCCTCGGGCACCGCGCCGCGCACCGCGCCCCCCGCGGGGGTCGGCCACCAGGCGCCGCCGCCCGCACCCGAGGTCGCCCCGGCCGCAGGCCCCGTGACCGGCGATGTGCCCCCGGCCCCGGAGCTCGACCCCGGCGAGCGGCGCCGGCTGCTGGACGGCGCCCACCACGACCCGCACGGGCTGCTCGGCGTCCACCGCGTGGCGGACGGCCTGGCCTTCCGGGCGCTGCGGCCGTACGCGCGGAGCGTGGCCGTCGTCACCGGCGACGGGGCGCGGACGGTGCTGCACCACGAGGGCGACGGGCTGTTCAGCGGTGTGCTGCCGCTGACCGAGGTCCCCGCGTACCGGCTGGCCGTCACCTACGACGGCGACGAGCGCGAGGTGCACGACCCGTACCGCTTCCTGCCGGCGCTCGGCGAGTTCGACCTGCACCTGATCAACGAGGGGCGGCACGAGCAGCTGTGGAAGGCGCTCGGCGCCGAGCCGATGACCCATGAGGGCGTCACCGGCACCCGGTTCACCGTGTGGGCGCCCAACGCACGCGGGGTGCGGGTGGTCGGCGACTTCACCTGCTGGGACGGCACCGCCTTCCCGATGCGCTCACTGGGCTCGTCCGGCGTGTGGGAGCTGTTCCTGCCCGAGGTCGGCGAGGGGCAGCGCTACAAGTTCGAGGTCTGCGGGCCCGACGGCGGGCGGCGGCTCAAGGCCGACCCGATGGCCCGCCGCACCGAGACACCGCCCGCCACCGCCTCCGTCGTCACCGCGTCCCGCCACGAGTGGCAGGACGCCGACTGGATGGCCTCGCGCGGCGGCGTGCCGGTGCACGAGGCGCCCTTGTCGGTGTACGAGGTGCACCTCGCCTCGTGGCGGCCGGGGCTGTCGTACCGCGAACTGGCCGAGCAGCTCCCGGCGTACGTGCGCGACCTGGGCTTCACGCACGTGGAGCTGATGCCGGTCGCCGAGCACCCCTTCGGCGGATCGTGGGGCTACCAGGTCACCTCGTACTACGCCCCCACCGCCCGGATGGGCACCCCGGACGACTTCCGGTACCTGGTGGACGCGCTGCACCGGGCGGGCATCGGCGTCATCATGGACTGGGTGCCGGCCCACTTCCCCAAGGACGACTGGGCGCTGGCGGACTTCGACGGCACCAACCTCTACGAGCACCCCTGGCGCGGGGACCATCCCGACTGGGGGACGCTGGAGTTCGACTTCGGCCGCACCGAGGTCCGGAACTTCCTGGTGGCCAACGCGGTCTACTGGTGCGAGGAGTTCCACATCGACGGGCTGCGGGTGGACGCCGTCGCCTCCATGCTCTACCTGGACTACTCGCGCGAGGACGGCCAGTGGGCGCCGAACGCGTACGGCGGGCGCGAGGACCTGGACGCCGTCGCCTTCCTGCAGGAGATGAACGCGACCGTCTACCGGCGCTGCCCCGGTGTCGTCACCATCGCCGAGGAGTCCACCGCCTGGGACGGCGTCACCCGGCCCACCCACCACGTCGGCCCGGCCGGCTTCGGCGGGCTCGGCTTCGGCCTGAAGTGGAACATGGGGTGGATGCACGACTCGCTGGAGTACATCAAGCACGAGCCGGTGCACCGCAAGTACCACCACAACGAGATGACCTTCTCGATGGTGTACGCCTACAGCGAGAACTACGTCCTGCCGATCTCGCACGACGAGGTCGTCCACGGCAAGGGCGCGCTGGTGGCCAAGATGCCCGGCGACTGGTGGCAGCAGCGCGCCGGCCACCGCGCCTACCTCGGCTTCATGTGGGCCCACCCGGGCAAGCAACTACTCTTCATGGGACAGGAGTTCGCGCAGGGCGCCGAGTGGTCCCACGACCACGGGCCGGACTGGTGGCTGCTCGACGAGACCTACTCCGCGGCGGGCGACCACCGCGGAGTGCGGGACCTCGTCCGGGACCTCAACACCTGCTACCGGGCCACACCGGCGCTGTGGCAGCTCGACACCACCCCGGACGGCTTCGCCTGGCTCGACGGCGGCGCCGCCGAGGACAACGTCTTCTCCTTCGTGCGCCTCGACGCCGGGGGGAACCCGCTGGTCGCCGTCAGCAACTTCTCGCCGGTCGTCCGCCACGGCTACCGGATCGGCGTGCCGGACGGGGTGGAGGCGCTGCGGGAGGTGCTCAACACCGACGCCGCCACGTACGGCGGGAGCGACGTCACCAACCCCGAACCGCTGAAGTCCGAGCCGGTCGCCTGGAACGGCCGGCGCGAGAGCGTGCAGCTCACCCTGCCGCCGCTGGCCACGGTCTGGCTGCGGCCGGCCTGACCGTGCGTCACGGGATGCCGAGTGCGGCCCGCCTGCGCCACGCCAGGTGCAGGCAGGCCCGCCCCGCGGAGTGGGTGCGGGGGTGCCGGGCGTAGCCGAGGACGTTCTCCTCGGTGAAGGGCAGCCCCCGGTGGCCGTGGCCGACCACGATCACGCCCTCCTCGTTGCGCTCGGTCATGCCGCCGAAGACGGTGTCGAAGGTCGCGGCCTCCCACACGCAGACGGTGAGCAGCTCCGGCTTCCAGTTCAGCGGATCCAGCCCGAGCCCCAGGAAGCTGAAGCGGGCCCGGCCCTGGCGGGCGGCGCGGTTCATGCTCGCGTACGGCTCGTCGGTGTCGTAGTCGAGGGTCGCCCCGCCGACGCCCCCGGCGTCCGGCGCGCCGAGGAACTCCTCCGCGTACTCGCGCATCGTGTTGTGCCACAGGTCCAGGTCGGAGTGCCAGACCGGCAGCACGTCGGCGTGCGGCTGGAACTCCCCGGCGGGGACGACGTGGGTGGTGTTCATGGCGGTGGCCACGCCCTGGGCGTCGCGCCGGTGGAGGAAGAAGTACGCCCGGTCGCCGTCGACCCTGACGGTGAGGGTGCTGACGCCCGACTGGGCGCAGCGGCGGCCCAGGTCGAAGGGGTCCCCCAGCCAGCGGCGGTAGCGGCCGGCCATCGGGGCGTCGCCGTCACGGTGGCGCAGGGCGGCCTCGTAGGCGAGCGGCTCGGCGGTGTCGTACGAATCGAAGTAGCCGGCCAGTGCGAACTCCAGGGCCGGTGCCCCCTCCCCGGGCGTCACCCCGGTCAGCCGGTAGCCGGGCCCGTTGAACCACATCGCGGGCCGGTCGTACTCCCCCACGGCCGAGGCGAAGCCGTCCCGGCGCGGCCAGTAGCCGCGCAGCCTGCGCTTCGCGGCCTCGAACTCCCCGTTCCCCGGTTCCGGTTCGGGCCGCAGGCTCAGCCGCACCCGCGCGGCGGGCAGCGGCTCCTCGGGGATCCACCCCGGCGCCGTGAGCAGCGCCAGCTCCCCGTCCCGCGCGGGATGCGCGGCCAGTCCCGCCTCCGCCAGCTCCGCGCGGTGCTCCTTGAGGTGCCGGCGCACCTCGATGAAGCGGTCGACCGCCCGCTGCCGGCGCACGGTGCGCTGCGGCTCCCAGGCCAGATACGCCGCCACGGCCGCCAGCGGCAGGCCGGCCACCGCGGTGAGCGTCCCCACATCCATGCGGCGTTCCTACCAGCGGCGCCGGGGCCGGACAACACTGTTCCCGTGGCGGTGACACAGCAACTCGCACGGGTGACGGAGGAGTTCCTGGCCCGATGCCGTACGGCGACCCGGGATGGGACCCGCCGCGCGAGGATGTGCTCGACCTCGACCGAGACGCGGTGAGGGCGCACCGGGCGGACCACGGGATCTCCGGCGTCCGCGGCCCCTGGGGATACCTGACGGGGCACTTCACCGCGCTGCGCGCCTTCTACGAGCAGGCCTCGCGGCGGGGGCCGTACGTCGTCGTGTGGTGGGACTGAGCGGTCCTCACCGCGGGTCGCGTGAGCCGTGGCGTCAGCCGCCGTCGCCCGGGCGCTCCGGCGCGGGCCGCCCGTCGCGCGGGCCCCACGCGTCGATCACGGCCTCGGCCGGATGGCAGCCGAGGACGTACTCCCGCACCCACCGCGCCGCGCCGTCGAAGCCGGACTCCGCGACGATCCGCGCGGCCGCCGCCTCGCGGTCGTAGAGGGTGCGACGCAACTGGACGCCGCCCGCGCCCAGGAGCGCCCAGTGGGCGCCGCCGCGGCCGTACGGCATGCCGACGCTCCCGGGGTTGACGACCAGCCGGCCGTGGACGACCCGGGCGTACGGCATGTGCGTGTGCCCGCAGACGACGGTCTCCACCTCGGGGGCGACGCCGGACATCACCTCGGCCCAGCGCTCGGCGCGGGAGTCGACGAGCACGATCTCCTCGTCGTCGCGCGGGGTGGCGTGGCAGAACAGCGTCCGGCCCGGGCCGTCGACCTCCAGCTCCATGGTGTCCGGGAGGCCGGCCAGCAGGGTCACCTGGTCCGCGCGGAGCCGTCGCGCGGCCCAGTCCGACTCCGGGTACCCGGTGGTCCTGCCCGTACGGCGGTGCTCGACCAGTTCGCGGTCCGCGTTGCCGCGGATCCACAGGGCGCGCCCGCCGAGGTCGCGCAGTGCGTCGAGGGTGGGCACCGGCATCGGGCCCGCCGCGTGGTCGCCGGTGAGGACCACCCGCTCGGCGGCGCGGACGTCGGGCTCGGCCAGTACGGCCTGCAGGGCCGGCAGGTTGCCGTGGACGTCGGACAGGACCGCGATTCGTCTCAGCACACAGGTCAGCCTGCCCGCCGCTCCGGCCCGTGCGGCGCACGTTCGCCGAGGGCGTGACGGACGTGCCGCACGCGGGAGTTCGGCCGGACGCCTACTGGGCTGCCGCCCCCGGCACGCCCATACTGGGATGACTGCGGGATTCAGCGAGTGCGGGGGGCCGCTGCCGATGGTGAGCGAACACGAGTTGCTCCCGGACCTGTTCCGGTCCGCCGACCGGGCGTCACTGCGGGGCCAGTGGCAGACCGTACGGCTCTCGCGCCAGCAGCTCGGCCTGCTCACGGTGGCCTCCGTCTTCAGCTCGTTCGACGTCACCGCGGGCCGCCTGCACTGGGCCTCGTGGCTCGCGGCCGTCCTGTTCGCGTACGCCGCGTGGACCACCTGGGTGATCCACCGCCAGAACCCGCAGGCGCTGTGGTACGAGGGCCGGGCCCTGGCCGAGTCCATGAAGACGCTCGCCTGGAAGTACTCGGTGCGGGCCGACCCCTTCACGCCGCCCGGCGACGAACGCGACCCGGACGCCCTGTACCGGCTGCAGCTCGGCGACGTCCTGCACACCTTCCGGCGCAGCCGGGCCCTGCCCTCCCACGTCGACTCGGGCATCACCCCGGCGATGCGGCGGCTGCGGGACGCGCCGCTGCGCGTGCGGCACGACGTGTACCTGCGGGAGCGCATCCGGGTGCAGCACGAGTGGTACACGATGAAGGCGGTCCGCTGCGAGGTGAACGGGCGCCGGGCGGGACGGCTGGCGATGGCCTTCCCGTTGCTCGGCGTCCTCTTCCTGGTGCTGCGGGCGGGCGGCTGGTCCCCCTTCGACACCCTGGGATTCGTGTCGGCCATCACGGCCTCGGTCGCGGCCTGGGCACAGCTGCGCCAGTACAGCCCGCTGGCCGCGGCGTACCGGGTGGCGGCCGACGAACTGGAGCTGATCCGGGTGCAGCTGGCGTCGTTGGACCTGGACGACCCGCATGCCGAGCACCTGTGGTCGCAGCTGACCCGGGACGCCGAGGACGCGGTGTCCCGGGAGCACACCACCTGGCAGGCGAGGCGCGAGATGCGCGTGTGAGGGACGGGCCGCAGGACACGAGAGGGGGCCGCTCGGAGTGCGTGTCGTACGGGCGAGGGACGGGCGGGAACTGGCGGTGGAGACCCGGGGCGATCCGCGGGGCAGGCCCGTGTTCCTGCTGCACGGCACACCCGGCAGCCGGCTCGGCCCGGTGCCGCGCAGCGCCGTGCTGTACCGGCTGGGGGTGCGGCTGATCTCCTTCGACCGGCCCGGGTACGGCGGCTCCGAGCGGCTGCCCGGCCGGCGGGTGGCGGACGTCGCCGCCGATGTCGCGGCGATCGCCGACGCCATGGGCCTGGACACGTTCGCGGTGGTCGGCCGTTCGGGCGGCGGGCCGCACTCGCTCGCGTGCGCCGCGCTGCTGCCCGACCGTGTGACGCGGGTGGCGGTGCTGGTGGGGCTCGCGCCGCGGGACGCGCAGGGGCTCGCCTGGTACGCGGGGATGACCCGGTCCAACGTCCGCGACCACACCACCGCCGACGCGGCGCAACGGCGGCTGGCCGCCCGGCTGGAACTGCGCTCCCGCACCATCCGCGACGACCCGGCCAGCCTGCTCGCCGTGCTCCGGGAGGAGATGCCGGAGCCGGACCAGCGGGTGATCGCGGACGCGGGCCTGCGCACGATGCTGCTGCGCACCTACGCGGAGGCGCTGCGCACCTCGGCCGACGGCTGGATCGACGACACGCTGGCGTTCAACCGGAGCTGGGGGTTCGGCCTGGACCGCATCGCGGCGCCGGTGCTGCTGTGGCACGGCGAGGACGACGTGTTCTCGCCGGTGGCGCACTCCCGCTGGCTGGCCGAGCACATCCCCGGCGCGAGCATGGTGGTGCAGCCGGGGGCCGCGCACTTCGCGGCCCTGTCGGTGCTGCCCAAGGTGCTCGCCTGGGCGGCCGCCGGGGGCGGTCGGGCACGGTCGATGCCCGCCTGACCGCCGCTCACACCGGCTGCGGCTCCAGGTCCCGGTTGACCCGGTACCACTCGCGGGCGGCCCGGCTGAGGGGGTGCTCCTCGCCGAGCAGCCGTACGCACTCCGGGAGCACCTTGCTGCGGATCGCCTGCGCCCGTGCGTGCCGACCGGACTGCCGCAGGGCGTAGGCCAGGTTGATCTCGCAGGCCAGGGCGTCCGGGTGCTCGGGACCGTAGCGCTCGGTGAGGCCGCGCAGGGCGGTCTCCAGGAGGGTCACGGCGCGGTCGGTGTCCCCCTGTTCGCCGGTGGCGTTGCCCAGGTTGATCGTGCAGTTGAGGGTGTACGGGTGCCGGGGGCCGACCGCGCGTTCCAGCCCGGCCAGGGTGTCGGTGCCGACCGCCACGGCCTCCTCGGCGTTGCCGCTGCCCCGCAGGTAGATGGCGAGGTTGTTGCGGCAGGCCAGGGTGAACGGGTGGTCGTCGCCGAGCAGCCGGCGGTAGGCGGCGAGGGCGTCGCTCGCCAGGTCGCGGGCCTTCGCCTTGTCGCCGGCCGCCGAGTAGTCGGCGGCGAGGTTGAGCGCGCAGGCGAGCGTGTCGGGCACGTCGGGCCCGTACCGCTCCAGGTAGCGGTCGTACGTCACCTGGGTGAGCCGCATCGCCTCCGCGGCGCGGCCCGCCTTGCGCAGCGAGACGGCGAGGCTCTTGGCGTTGCGGAGGGTCTCGGGAACGTCGGGGTTGAGGACGTCCTGGAAGACGTCCATCACCTCTTCGAGCATCGCGACGGAACCGGTGTAGTCGCCGATCTCCCGCAGGTCGCGGGCGAGGTTGGCCTTGGTGGACAGGGTGTACGGGTGGCGGTCGCCGAGCATCGGGGTGCGCCGGTCCACGGTCTCCTGGTCCAGCCGGCGGGCGAGTTCGGAGTCCCCGGTGAGCCGGTAGTCGATGGCGAGGTTGTTGGCCGCGACGAGCGAGCGCGGGTGCTGCTCGCCGAAGATGTCCTTGAAGCCGGCGTAGATCTGCTCGTCGCGTTCCCTGGCCTCCTGGAACAGGCCCAGCGCCCGCAGGTCCGCGGCGAGGCTGCCGCCGGTGATCAGGGTGTGCGGGTGGCCGGGGGCCAGCAGGGCGGTCTGCCGGGCCAGGGTGTCCTCGTCGTACTGCCGGGCCTCCTGGTACTTGCCCTGCGAGCGGAGCACGTTGGCGAGCTCGAACTGCAGGTTGAGGGTCTGCAGGTCGTCCTCGCCGAGGGACTGCTGCCACACGCCGAGCAGCTGCTCGGCCAGTTGCCTGGCCTGCTCCAGTTCGCCGCTCTTCCACAGGTAGCGGACACGGTTGACCAGCAGCTGGCGCGGTTTCTCCTCGCGGCAGTCCTCGGCCTGCGACGGCGCGAGGTGCGGCCAGATCAGCTCGAACCCGGGCCAGTTCGCCGGGTCGTTGATGGCGTCCTCCGGCGGCCGGGCCTCGGCGAGGATGCGGTGCACCTCGTGCATCGTGTCCTGCTGGTCGTCCTCCGACATCTCCGAGCGCACGGCGGCCTGCACCAGCCGGTGCACCTGGATGCTGCTGTCGGCCGGGTCGACCTTGGCCAGGGCGAAGCGGTTGAGCGCCTGGATGACCTTGCCGAGCATGTAGCGGTCGCGCAGCTGGGGGTCGTGCGGCAGCAGCGCCTGGATCATGGAGTCGCTCTCAATGAGGGTCATCGAGATCGGCTCGGCCGCGAAGAACGCGCACAGCTCCAGCAGCCGGACGGCGGCCTTGGACTGGTTGCGCAGCCGGCTGATGGAGATGCTCCAGGTCGCCCCGACCTCCCGCGGGTAGCCGGCGGCGGTGGTGACCGACAGCGCCTTGGTCGTCTGCTCCTTGAGCTGGTGCACGTAGACGTCGACGGGGGTGGCGGTCTCGGCGAGCCATGCGGCGGCCACCTCGACCGCCAGCGGCAGGTCGCCGACCGCCTCGGCCACCTGCCCGGCGTCCTCCCGGCTCATCCCGCCGACCCGGCGGCGCAGGTGCTCCACGCTCTCCGAACGGTTGAAGACCTCGATCTCCAGGGGCTCGGTCGCTCCCGTCGGCGGCTTGTTCCGGGCGGTGACCACGATGTGGCCGCGTCCCCCGGGGAAGAAGCGGCGCACCCGGTCGGGGTCCTCGACGTTGTCGAACACCAGCAGCCAGCGCGGGAAGCGGGTGCCGGTGGCCAGTTCCTCACGGGCCGCCTCGGCGGCCTCGGACACGCTGTCGCCGACCCTCAGCTCCAGGCGGCGGGCGAGTTCGGCGAGGGAGGGCGCGATCCGGTCCTCCTGCTCCGCCTCGATCCACCACACGAGGTCGTAGTCGGCCTTGAAGCGGTGCGCGTACTCCAGCGCGACCTGCGTCTTGCCGACGCCGCCGAGGCCGTGGAGGGTCTGCGGGAAGGGCTGGACGGAGGGGTTGCCGCCGCCCAGGCGGTCGCGCAGCCGGTCCAGGACGGTGGAGCGGCCGGTGAAGAAGGTGTTGCGGGGCCGCAGGTTGGACACCTTGGGGTCGCCGACGGGGTAGCGCGGGCCGTTGGTCATGGCGGTCGGGTTGAGGTCCGTGTCGTCACGGCCGAGGGCGCGCAGCAGCGTGGTGGCGGCCGCGGCGTGGTCGAGCCGCACCAGGCTGACCGGGCTGCGCTGGGCCAGCGGCGGGCCGGGGCGGACGTCGCCGACCCGGATCGGCAGCAGCTGGTGCTGCGGGCCCGAGGGGTCGGTGCCCGAGCTCGACTCCCACACCCGCATGGCCCGCCGGGACCGCAGGTAGGCGGCGGAGAGCACGACGAGGGTGCGGGCGGAGGCCCCGGCCACGGCGGGCTGTTCCGCGGGGGCGGTGTGGGTCTCCACGTCCCAGGGGACGACCCGGAACCCGGCCCGGGTCAGGATCCACTCGATCCAGTCCGCCCACATGCGGTCCTCGGGCACGTACGCCAGCACCAGGCCGGACGGCGGGACGGGCCTGCGCCGGGTGAACTCCGCCGCCCACCGCAGCCGTTCGGACTCCGCGATCGGGGGCAGCGAGTTCACCGCGCCGCCGGAGACCACGGAGGTCAGGCGTTCGCAGGCCGACAGCATCGAGCTGGACAGGCCCGGGGCGTCCCCGAAGGTGGCCAGGATCTCCTCGTAGGCGTAGAAGGGACGGTACGGGATCTCCACCGACCCCCAGTAGAAGACGAGTTCGTCGTCGTCCATCCCGGCCGGGAGACCGTCGAACTGGGCGCGGGCCAGGGCCCGTCCGGCGTCCGCCTTCTCCTTCTCGCCGTCGTCGATGCGCATCGGCACGGGGAAGATGCGGATGCCCCGGCCGTTGTAGCGCTCCTCGATGTCGCGGGCGACGGCGGCGGCGCCGAAGATGCTCTGGTCGCTGAGGGTGAAGCAGACCACCAGCTCGTCGGGCATGTGGACGGTGCAGATGTCGGCGATGTCGCTGAGGCCGGTGCGGCTGTCGATGAGGACGTAGTCGTAGTGGCGGCGCATGTCCGCGCGCATGGCGTCCAGGAACTGGCCGCCGCCGAAGCGGTCGTAGAAGACGTCCCAGTCGATGCCGGTGAGCGCGGTGGAGTAGTTGCGGTCCTGCCGGCCCGCGGACAGGTAGTCCAGGCTGCCGCCGCCGGGGAAGGCCCAGTTGAGGGATATGGCGTGCGGGCGGACCCGGGCGAACTGGCGGTGCCAGTCGGGCGGCCGCGGCACGTCGCGCAGCGCCTCCTCCCGGTACTCGGTGATCAGGTCGATCATGCCGGTGGTGGCCGCGAGCGCGGAGGGGTCCAGGAAGGGGTGGAAGAAGCGGAAGAGGCCCGGGGCCTCCAGGTCCCAGTCCACCGTCAGCACCCGGTGGCCGTTGGCGGCGAGGATCCAGGCGGTGTTCGCCAGGGCCATGGTCCGTCCGGTGCCGCCCTTGTACGAGTAGAACGTGATCACACGTCCGTTACGGCTCTCGGTCATCCTGGCCCTCCGGTTTGTCGGGTTCCGTGGTGCCGCGGTCGTCGTGCAGGCCGTACGGGGAGGAGCGTTCGGGTCCGTACGCCCCTGGGGACGGTCCCCGGAGCCTGGGGCGCGAACTGTGCGGGCCCTGGGGCGGGAAGGCCGGGGCGTGGGCGGCGTAGTGCTTGGCGGCGCGTCCCACGGCCCTGGGCACGTCGTCGCTGAACGCCTCCAGGCTCGGGATGTTGTTGCGGACGAAGCGCCCGCCCGGGCCGTCCGCGCGGCTGGGGTCGAGGGCGTCGTCGGCGAGGCGGCGCAGGGTCTCCTCGTGGCCGTTTGACTCCGGGTCGGTGCGGTTCCACGGCACCAGGACGCTGACCCAGGGCCGGTGCTCGCTGCCGAAGCGGCTCAGCATCTCCCGCCGGTCGGGCGAGTCCAGGGCCCAGCGGTCGAGCAGCAGCAGCCCGGGGGCGGTGGGCGTGGGGTCCAGCAGGCGGTCCAGTTCCTCCTCGAACACCCCCACGCTGACCCGGTAGTCGAGATTGCGCGCCAGGTCGGCCGCGTGGTCGGCGAGCGGTCGGCTGCTCTGCGGGCGGTAGGGGTTCCAGTCGCGCGGCGAGGGCCCGTAACAGGTGGGGCTGCGGCCCGCGGGCAGTTCCTCGGCGTCGCAGCAGGCGAGCACCGTCACGCGCAGCGGCCGGCTGGCGCCCGGGGGGCCGAAGGCGCTGGGGACGTGGTGGTAGTCGAGGTGGCGCCCTTTGGCGATCTTGGTGTCCTCGACCACCTGCACGATGCGCTGTGCGAGGCGGTAGACCGCCCGCTCGTACTCGTGCTTGAGGTAGCTGAGCTTGATCAGCCCGTAGAAGCCCTCGGCGGCGTAGTCCTCGCCGAAGTCCGCGTGGTTGAACTGCAGTCCCTCGGCCGGGCCCGGCATGTCGTTCGCGGCGACCGGCACCCACAGCGCGGGCACGATGCCGGATATCGGGCGGTCGTGCAGGGACCGGTGGTGGACGGCGCGCTGCGAGAAGGCGAACCACTCCTTGCCGCACTGCTGGCTGCGGAAGTAGCGGGGCGAATAGAGCGGGACGAAGACCTGGCAGTGCGCCAGCGCCTCGGCGAGCGATTCCGGCCAGCCCTCGCCGACGTTCATCCCCCGGTCCATGAAGCCCGCCTTGACCCCGGCGGGCAGCGTCGTCATCTGCAGGATGTGCGCGCACAGGTCGTTGTAGAGCTTGGCGACCCACAGGTCGGGGTCGGGATCCGAGGGGTCGTTCCTGGGGGTGTGCGCGTAGCTGAGGAAGAAATAGGGCTTGTCCGAGGCGTCTCCCTGCCCCACGGGTAATGCCATGCGCCATCTCCCCCGCCCGCCTGCACGACCCCACTCCGCCCCTCGTGAGGGAACCTCAGTGTAGGAACCGTCTATTCTCCGGCGGAATAGCGCATGACCATCATTTTTGCCCGGATTACGTCAACGGCCGTTGTTCACCAGCCACTTGGCGATGACGTCCACGGCGTCGGCGATCGGCACCAGATGGCAGGGCGCGTCGCCGAGGGGACCGTCCAGCACCGCGCACTCGCGCGCCACCACCGGGACCAGCCGCGGGAAGTGGTGGTCGTCGATGTCGGGCGCCTGGAAGTGCGCCCACTCCTTGCCGCCGTCCGCCGTGCGCACCAGGGCCTGGTACGGGCGGTCCGGCGGCGGGACCGCCCGGTAGTCGGCGAGGTGGTAGGCGGTGCAGACCCACAGGTCCACGCCGATCAGCAGGGCACGGGCCCGCAGGTCGTACAGCCGGGCGGTGGGCGAGTCCTCGCCCAGGTGGCTCTCCAACTCGTGGCCCTCGGTGACGAAGCGCGCGGCCGGGCCGAAGGCGGTGAAGGAGGTGTGCGGGTGCGCGCTGCGCAGCGCGCCCGGGATCAGCCGGACCTCCTCGGCGAGCCGTCCCACGCTGGGCGAGACGGGGGTGGTCAGCGGGTCGAAGGCGGGCATCGCGTCTCGGTAGGCGGCCAGTTCGGCCTCGCTCATGCCCTCCGTGCGCTGCCGGTCCAGCCGGGAGGTGACGGAGTTCTCCGGGGTCGCCGCGTACGCGACCAGGGTGCCGTGGTCGCCCAGCGCCGCCCGCAGCGCCTCGACCACGGTGCGTCCGCCGCCCTCGACCGGGCCGACCGCCTTCAGCGAGCCCTGGACGAGCAGCACCTCCCCCGCCTCGACGCCCAGCGCGCGCAGATCCCGGGTCAGGCTTTCCAGAGTGTGCACCTCAGACCCCGTTCAGTTCGGAGAGCCAGGGGGCGACGGTGCCGGCCATCCCGTCCGCGAAGCGCTTGCCGAGCGGGGTCAGCGATCCGCTGCCGGCCAGCCGGTCGACCGCCTCCGCGGTCTCGCGGGTCCAGCGGGCGAAGGGCGCGGCCGCCTCCGGGACGCCCCGGCGGGCCAGCGCGCGCCAGTACTCGGCGACGGCGACGTGCGCGTACGTCCCCTGCAGCAGCCCCTCCAGCGGGCGCGGGTCGGGGCGCCACGGGGCGTGGAAGAGGCGGGTGTCCTCCGGGTCGTACAGGTCCATCAGGTCCAGTACGGCACCGAGCTTCAGGTGCTGGAACTCGTGGGCGACCAGCAGGGCCAGCGTGTCCGGGGCGGCGGGCCGCGCGATGCCGACCGCGCCGAACGCCTGCCGGGCGGCCCCGCTGACGTCGCTGCCGTCGCCCGGCGGGACCAGCGGGGTGACGGTGCCGAGCCCGGCGGCCAGTCCCGGCACGTAGCGGGGCAGCTCACGGCCGAGGAAGTCCCAGGCGGCGACCAGGTCCTCGTGCCAGGCCTTGACCTCGGCCTCGTCCTGCCGGGGCACCAGGGGCCACTGGTGGGCGTCGCGGTAGGGGTCGGTGTCCTCCAGCGCGACGCTCCAGCCGGCCGGGCCGACCCGCCGTACCGGGTGCCACCGCGCGTCCCCGGGGTCGTGCACGTCGATCCGCACGGTGCCGCCCGCGGCGCTCACCGAGAAACCGTCGGCGGTCGCGGTGACGTCGGCGTCCTCGCCGTCGGGGGCGCCGACCAGGACGCGGCCGAGTCCCGGCAGCCGGACCGCGCCGTCGCGGACGGGCACCCGCACGCTCGCCCCGTACCGGCCGGCGGCCCGCACCACCACGGCGGCGGCGAACTCGGCGAGCCCCGCCACGTCCGCCCCGCCGTCGCCGCCCGTCTCCAGGCAGTGCCGGGCCCACGGCCGGACGTAGGGATGGGCGAGCACCTCGTCCAGGGCCTCCGGCGCGGCCTCGTCGACCTCGGCGAGCACCCGCCAGACCGCGGCGGTCCTGCCGTCCCGGGGAGCGCGCTCCCAGACGGCGGTGAGCAGCCCGCGGGTGATGTCCAGCTGCTCGGCGGCGAGCGCGGCGACCGTCGCGGCGTCGCCGTAGCCGGCGGCCAGCTGGTCGATCTGGTCCTCGGTCAGCGAGGACTGGGGCTGCCGCCCCGACGCGGTGCTCACCGGATTCTCCCGTTCCGTCTCCTCGGCGTCACGGATGCCGAGGATCAACTCCATCAGGTCACCGCAGTACGCGGACGGATTCTCGAATCCGGTCCCGGTGCGGTAGCGGTGCGCGTACAGTCCCCCGCCGCAGACGTCGACGACCGGGCACCGGCGGCACTCGTCGCACAGCCCCTCCTTGCCCTGCCGCCGGGCCGCGATGCCGGGGTGGGCGGCGACCTCGTCCAGGGAGTGGGCGAACACGTCCATCCCGGTGGCCGGGGCGCCGTCGTAGGCGGTCTTGAGCGAGTCGGCCTGCTCGAAGGTCCCGTCGGTCTCGATGACGACCAGGTCGACCGGGTCGGTGCCGATCGACTCGACGAGGCTGCTCCCGCCGCGCAGCATCCGGCGCACGGAGTCGAAGACCCGCACGGGCACCGGGCGCCCCTCGGCCGCCCAGCGGCGGTGGACGGTCAGCAGCCACTCCGCGTAGGGCGCCCGGGCGCCGCCGGGGCGCGCGGGCGGGGCGTCGTGGGTGGCGTGGGGCAGCAGGAAGTCGATGCGGGGCGGTTCCAGCGCCATCAGTGCCTCGTACACCGCCAGCGGGTCGTTCGCCACGTCGATGGTGCAGAGCAGACCGCCGTACAGATGGCGGTAGCGCGGCTCGCGGAGCAGCCCGAGCGACGCCACGACCCGGTCGTAGCTGCCACGCCCGTCGGCGAACCGCCGGTGGCGGTCGTTCTCGGCCCGGCCGCCGTCCAGGGAGACGCCGACCGAGATGCCGAACTCGTCGAAGACGTCGCAGAACCGCTCGTCCAGGAGGACGGCGTTGGTCTGGATGCCGAGCTCCAGGGCGCACACGCCGTCGAGCGCCCGGCGCAGCGCCTCGGCCGCCCGCCGGATGCGGGCCGGGCCTGCCAGCAGGGGTTCTCCCCCGTGGAACACCACCTGGACGGCCGCCAGACGGTGCGCCGCGGCATGCTCGGCGATCCGTGCGGCCACCCGTTCGAACACCTCGTCGGGGGTGGCCCGGACACGCGTCTTCCAGCTGGTGTCGGCGTGCTCGTAGACGTAGCAGTGATCGCACGCCAAATCGCACCGGCTGTGCAGTTTCAGCACGAATTGTGACAGCGCTCTGGCCGGTGCTGATGTCTCCATGACTGCGGCCCGGACCCCCGAGTCGGTCGGGCCTACTTGCTGCTGAACGACTGGAAGGCCGCGACCGGGACGTTCCCGGCGGAGGCGGCGGCGGGCATCACGCGGTCAAGGGCCGGGGAGGCCACGGAGCTGCCGCGGGAGGCCAGCTCCGCCAGCGGGATCCTCCGCCGCGTCTGCGAGCGCCGGGTCGGAGCGTCGTGGCCGGCGTTCACGGTGGGGGTGGCAGTCATAGCGGGGTCCTTGTTCGGTAAGGTGCGTTGGCGCGCACACCATTTGTCCGGAATTGAGTAGAATCATCTCACTGCATCCCAGACCTTGAAAGGCGACGCAGCACTCCTAACGAGCGAGCCGTCCGCAAGTGTGCGGTTTACGCCAAATGCAGCAGACGGCGGACACACGCACTCCCCGCCCCCCAACGCCGGGCCGTGTGATTATCTCCCTTACGGGGAACGGGAATTGGCCATATCCACGAACCGAGACGAACTTTCTGAAGCGGTTCGTGCGCCGCTCCCCACACATCCCCTCGTCACGCCTCCCGGCGCATCGCGCCGCATGCCGGGCGCCCCGCGCACGAGTCCCGCACACCCGCGCGCTGACCTGCACCGACGCGCCCCGGCGCGCCTCACGGAACTCGCACCGCACCCTGGGCCGATCAGGTGAACTCCCCCGCCCCCGCACACCACAACGGGTCCCGCCGGGCGGAGGGGGATCCACCCGGCGGGACCGTTCTGGGGTGACGGCCGGTCAGGCCGTCTTCACCGGCTCCTTGCCGGTGTCCACGGGGGCGGCGGGCTCGGGGGCCGTGCCGTGGCCGTCGTCGACGAGCGTGGTCTCGTCGAAGGGCAGCTCACCCGCGAACACGCGCTGGGCCTGCTCACGGTCGAACTCCTTGGTCCACGTGCCGATCAGCACCGTGGCGACGGCGTTGCCCGCGAAGTTGGTGACGGCGCGCGCCTCGCTCATGAAGCGGTCGATGCCGACGATGAGGCCGACGCCGTCGACCAGGGCCGGCTTGTGCGACTGGAGCGCTCCCGCGAGGGTCGCCAGGCCCGCGCCGGTGACGCCGGCGGCGCCCTTGGAGGCGACCATCATGAAGAGCAGCAGGGTGATCTGCTGGCCGATGGCGAGCGGCTGGCCCATCGAGTCCGCGATGAACAGCGAGGCCATGGTCAGGTAGATCATGGTGCCGTCGAGGTTGAAGGAGTAGCCGGTCGGCACGGTGATGCCGACGACCGGGCGGCTGACGCCCAGGTGCTCCATCTTGGCGATCAGACGGGGCAGCGCCGACTCCGAGGACGAGGTGGAGACGATCAGCAGGAACTCCCGGCCGAGGTACTTCAGCAGCTGGAAGAGGTTGACTCCGGCGAAGAAGCGGAGCATCAGGCCGAGCACGACCACGACGAAGATCAGGCAGGTGACGTAGAAGCCGAGCATGATCGTGGCGAGCGCCTTGAGGGCGTCCACGCCCGCCGAGCCGACGACCGCCGCGATCGCGCCGAAGGCACCGATCGGGGCCGCCCACATGATCATGGACAGGACGCGGAAGACCAGCTTCTGGATGTGGCCGACGCCGCGCAGGATCGGCTCGCCCGCCGTCCCCAGGGCCTGCAGGCCGAAGCCGACCAGCAGCGCGACCAGGAGGGTCTGCAGCACCTGGCCCTCGGTGAAGGCGGAGACCAGGGTGACCGGGATGATGCTGAGCAGGAAGTCCGGCAGGGTCTCGGCCGGGGCGTCCTTGGCCTGTGCCTGGCCCGCGTCCTTGAGCGCGTCGGTCAGGTGCAGCCCGTCGCCGGGCTGGAGGATGTTGCCGACCACCAGGCCGATGGCCAGGGCGACGAAGGACATCACCACGAAGTAGCCGAGGGCGAGGCCGCCGACCCTGCCGACCTTGGCGGCCTGGCGGACCGAGCCCACGCCGAGCACGATCGTGCAGAAGATGATCGGCGAGATCATCATCTTGATCAGGTTCACGAACCCGGTGCCTATGGGCTTCAGCTCGATGGCCGCGTCGGGCGCGACCATCCCGAGCACGGCGCCGGCGATCGCGGCGACGACCACCGCGATGTACAGGAAATGGGTACGGTCCCTGCGACCCTGGGTACGGCTCTGTACCGGCACTGACACCTTCGTCTCCTCGGTCCACCCGGACGTCGTCCCAGGACGTCCGCGATTGGATAGGTCCCGGTGACTATGCGCCCGGGCAGTGAGCCAGGTCACGTTTGCGTTCATTGTGTTCGCGGGACCTGTGCACACTGGTGGGCATGCCGATCCCGACCCGCCTCCACCGCCCCCGGCCGCGCCGCCGTGCGCGCAGCCTGGCGGGCCAGTTGTTCGCGATGCAGGTGGTCATCGTGGCCATGGTGGTCGCGGGCATAGCGGTGCTCGTCTACGTCAACGCCGCCGGCCGCGCGGAGGACGCCGCGCGGGACCGGGTCACGGCGGCGGCGCGGGCGGTGGCCGACGCCCCCTCGGTGGCGGCGGCGATCCGCGGCGAGGACCCCACCGCCGCGCTCCAGCCCTACGCGGAGCAGGTCCGCGTGGACACCGGCGTGTCCTTCATCACCATCATGAGCCCGGACGGCATCCGCTGGACGCACCCCGACACCGGCCAGATAGGCCGCCGCTTCCTCGGACACATAGAGCGCGCCCAGCGCGGCGGCACCTTCACGGAGACATACACCGGCACGCTGGGCGCGTCGGTGCGCGTCGTCACCCCCGTCCGGGACGACGGCCGGATCGTCGGCCTGGTCAGCGTCGGCATCACGGTCGAGGCCATCACCGACCAGGTGCGGGACCAGCTGGCGGTGCTGATCGGGATCGCCGCGGCGGCCCTGGCGGTCGGCGGCCTCGGCACCTACTTCGCCAACGCCCGGCTGCGCCGCCACACGCACGGCATGGCCGCGGACGAGCTGAGCCGCATGTACGACTACCACCAGGCGACGCTGCACGCGGTGCGCGAGGGCCTGATCCTCATGGACGCCGACCGCAGGGTCGCCCTGTGCAACGACGCCGCCCGCGAACTGCTGGGCCTGCCGGGGGACGTGGTGGGCTCCTACGTCGCCGACCTCGGGCTGCCCGCCTCGCTGACCGGCGCGCTGCTGGCGGCCGAGCCGCGGGTGGACGAGGTGCACCTGACCGCGGAGCGGGTGGTGGTGGTCAACACCTCGCCGGTGCGCGGCGGGGAGCGCCGGGGCACCGTGGTGACCCTGCGGGACCACACCGACCTGCAGTCGCTCACCGGTGAACTGGACTCCGTGCGCGGTTTCGCCGAGGCGCTGCGCTCGCAGGCGCACGAGGCCTCCAACCGTCTGCACGCGGTCGTCTCCCTCATCGAACTGGGGCGCACCCAGGAAGCGGTGGAGTTCGCCACCGCCGAACTGCAGCTGGCCCAGGCGCTGACCGACCGCGTGGTCGCGGCGGTGGCGGAACCGGTGCTGGCCGCGCTGCTGCTGGGCAAGGCGGCCGAGGCGAACGAACGCGGTGTGGAACTGACGGTCACCGAGGACAGCCGCATCGACGACGGGGTGCTGCCCGCCTCGCTCACCTCCCGGGACCTCGTCACCCTCCTGGGCAACCTGATCGACAACGCCCTGGACGCCGCCATCGAGGGTGCCGCGCAGACGACCGCGCGCCCGCACGTCGAGGTCACCGCCCGAGCGGACGAGGGCGAGTTGCTGCTGCGGGTGACCGACAGCGGTCGCGGGGTGGACCCGGCGGTGGTGCGCGAGGTCTTCCGGCGCGGCTGGACGACCAAGAGCCACGGGCACGGCCTCGGGCTCGCGCTCGTCGAGCAGACCGCCCGGCGCACGGGCGGCACCGTGGACCTGGAGCGGGCGGTGGGCGGCGGCGCCTCCTTCACCGTACGGTTGCCGCTGCGCGGGGAGGTGCGGACATGATCAAGGTGCTGGTCGTCGAGGACGACCCGGTGGCGGCCGACGCCCACCGGCTGTACGTCGAGCGGCTGCCGGGGTTCACCGTGGCCGCGGTGGCCCACTCCGGGGGCGCGGCCCTGCGCGCGCTCGAACGGCACCAGGTGGACCTGATCCTGCTGGACCTCAACCTGCCCGACGGGCACGGGCTCCAGGTGGTGCGCACGCTGCGGGCGGCCGGGCACACCGCCGACGTGGTGGCGGTGACCTCGGCCCGCGACCTGGGCGTGGTGCGACAGGCCGTCTCGGTCGGGGTGGTGCAGTACCTGCTGAAGCCCTTCACCTTCCCCACCCTGCGCGACCGGCTGGAGCGCTGGGCGCGCTACCGCGACGAGCTGGCCGGCGGCGAGGCCTCCGGCCAGGACGAGGTGGACCGCGCCCTGGCGGCGCTGCGCAGCCCGGAGGGCTCGGTGCTCCCCAAGGGCCTCAGCGGCCCCACCCTGGAGGCGGTGACCGCGGCGCTGCGCGAGGCGGCGGAGGGCCTGTCGGCGAACGCGGCGGCCCAGGCCGTGGGCGTCTCCCGGATCACGGCCCGCCGCTACCTGGAGCACCTGGTGGAGACCGGCCGCGCGGTCCGCGCCCCGCAGTACGGCCAGGTCGGCAGGCCGGAGCTCACCTACCGCTGGGCCCCGCAGCGCCGTTCGTGACAGAGCGTCAGAAGACCGACTCCGCCTCCTGCATGCGGTCCTCGGGCACCCGCTTGAGCACCATCACCGCGTCGGCGAGCGGCACCAGTTCCACCGCGGTGCCGTGCAGCGCCGTCATGCAGCCGAAGGCCCCCTTGTGCGCGGCCTCCACGGCGTGCCAGCCGAAGCGGGTGGCCAGGACGCGGTCGTAGGCGGTGGGGACGCCGCCGCGCTGGACGTGGCCGAGGATGACGGGGCGGGCCTCCTTGCCCATGCGCTGCTCGAGCTCGGCGGCGAGCCGGGCGCCGATGCCGGCGAAGCGCTCGTGGCCGTAGGCGTCGATCTCGCCGTGGGCGTACGGCATGGTGCCCTCGGCGGGGTGGGCCCCCTCGGCGACGCAGACGACGGCGAACTTCTTGCCGCGGGCGAAGCGCTCCTCGACCATGGCGACGAGGTCGGCGGGGTCGAAGGGCCGTTCCGGGAGACAGATGCCGTGGGCGCCGCCGGCCATGCCGGACTCCAGGGCGATCCACCCGGCGTGCCGGCCCATGACCTCGACGACCATGACGCGCTGGTGGGACTCGGCGGTGGTCTTGAGCCGGTCGATGGCCTCGGTGGCGACGGTGACGGCGGTGTCGAAGCCGAAGGTGCGGTCGGTGGCCGAGATGTCGTTGTCGATGGTCTTGGGGACGCCGACCACCGGCATGCCGGCCTCGGCGAGCAGCCGGGCCGCGGTGAGCGTACCCTCGCCGCCGATGGGGATGAGGACGTCCAGGCCGTAGCCGGAGCACACGGCGCGCCAGTTGTCGGCGGCCTCGTGGAGGCGGGCGCGCTCCAGGCGGGAGGAACCGAGGATGGTGCCGCCCCGGGCGAGGATGCCGCTGACGGAGTTGAGGTCGAGCGGACGGTAGCGGCCCTCCAGCAGGCCCTTGAAGCCGTCCTCGAAGCCGATGACCTCGTCGCCGTGGTAGGTCAGCGCGCGGTGGGTCACCGAGCGGATCACGGCGTTGAGTCCGGGGCAGTCGCCGCCGGCGGTGAGGACTCCGATGCGCATGGCGCTCCACGCTCCCTCCGGTCGCGTGTACGGTCGCCTTTTCGCATCGTAGGTCCGCACCGCACCCGCCGCGCGCCATACGCACACCGAACGGTAATGTCAACAGATATCCGCCACCCGACTGGGTGGATCACGCCGGGCAGGAACGGAGAGAGCGCGTGACGCGCAGCGTGTACGTAACCGGTATCGGCAGGGGGGACGGCCGCCAGGTCGTCGAGCTGGGCGTGATGGAGCTGCTGACCCGGCAGGTGGACCGCGTCGGGGTGTTCCGGCCGCTGGTCCACGACACGCCCGACCGGATGTTCGAGCTGTTGCGCAGCCGCTACCGGCTCACCCAGGACCCGGCGACCGCCCACGGCCTGACCTACGAGGAAGCCGCCGCGCTCCAGGCCGAGCAGGGCCGGGACGCGCTCATCGCCCGCCTGGTGGACCGCTACCACCTGGTGGCCACCGAGTTCCCCACCGTGCTCGTCCTCGGCTCGGACTTCCACGAGACCAACCTCCCGGGCGAGCTCGGCATCAACGCCCGGCTGGCGAACGAGTTCGGCGCCTCGGTGATCCCCGTGGTCGGCGGCCGCGAGCAGACCGCAGACTCGGTCGTGGACGAGGTCCGCAACGCGCACCTGTCCTACACCGGCCTGGGCTGCGACATCGTCGCCATGATCGCCAACCGGGTGCCACCGGAGGTGCTGGAGGAGGCCGCGACGCGGCTGCGCCGCCGGCTCCCGGTGCCCGCGTACGTGCTGCCCGACGAGCCGGCCCTGTCGGCCCCCACGGTCGCCCAGGTCGTCGAGGCGCTCCACGCCGAGGTGCTCCTCGGTGACCACGGCGGCCTGTCCCGGGACGTGATGGGCTTCGTCTTCGGCGGCGCGATGCTGCCGACCTTCATCCGCGCGCTGACCCCCGGTTGCATGGTGATCACCCCCGGCGACCGGGCGGACCTGATCATCGGCTCGCTGGCCGCGCACTCCGCCGGTTCCCCGCCCATCGCCGGCATCCTGCTCACCCTGGACGAGGTGCCCGGCCCGGAGATCATGGCCCTGGCGGCCCGGCTGGCCCCCGGTACACCGGTCATGTCGGTGCCCACCGGCAGCTTCCCGACGGCCGCCGAGCTCTTCGCCCTGGAGGCGCGACTGGGCGCGGCCACCCCGCGCAAGGCGGAGACGGCGCTCGGGCTCTTCGAGAAGCACGTGGACGGTCCCGAGCTGACCGAGCGGCTGTCGGTGGTCCGCGGCGAGCGCGTCACCCCGATGATGTTCGAGCACGAGCTGATCGAGCGGGCCCGTACCGGACGCCGCCGGGTGGTCCTCCCCGAGGGCACCGAGGAGCGCATCCTGCACGCGGCCGAGGTCCTGCTGCGCCGGGACGTCTGCGACATCGTCCTGCTCGGCGACGAGGACGCCATCCGCAAGCGGGCAGGAGAGCTCGGCGTCAACGTCGACGTGCCCGGCTGCACCCTGACCGACCCTCAGACCTCTCCGCTGCGCGAGAACTTCGCCGAGCTCTACGCCAGGCTCCGCGCCCACCGGGGCGTCAGCTACGAGCTGGCGTACGACGTCGTGGCCGACGTCTCCTACTTCGGGACGCTGATGGTGGAGCAGGGCCTCGCCGACGGCATGGTCTCCGGCGCCGTCCACTCCACGGCGGCGACGATCCGCCCCGCCTTCGAGGTCATCAAGACCGCCCCGGGCGCAGCCATCGTCAGCTCCGTCTTCTTCATGTGCCTGGCCGACCGGGTGCTGGTGTACGGCGACTGCGCGGTCAACCCGGACCCGGACGCGGAGCAGCTGGCGGACATCGCGATCCAGTCCGCCGAGACCGCCGCCCAGTTCGGGGTCGAGCCGCGGGTGGCGATGCTCTCGTACTCCACCGGCACCTCCGGCTCGGGCGCCGACGTGGACAAGGTGCGCCGGGCCACCGAACTGGTCCGGCAGCGGCGCCCGGAGCTGCTGGTGGAGGGCCCCATCCAGTACGACGCGGCGGTCGACGCCAAGGTCGCGGCCACCAAGCTGCCGGACTCGAAGGTCGCCGGCAACGCCACCGTGCTGATCTTCCCGGACCTCAACACCGGCAACAACACCTACAAGGCGGTGCAGCGTTCGGCGGGCGCGGTGGCGGTCGGGCCGGTGCTGCAGGGCCTGCGCAAGCCCGTCAACGACCTGTCGCGCGGCGCGCTGGTCCAGGACATCGTCAACACCGTCGCCATCACGGCCATCCAGGCGCAGGGCGACCGGTGACCGGCCACCACAGGGAAGGCACCGTGACCGCTACCCGCGTCCTCGTCCTCAACTCCGGCTCCTCGTCGGTGAAGTACCAGCTGCTGGACATGGCCGACGGCAGCCGGCCGGCGGCCGGGATCGTCGAGCGGATCGGCGAACCGGGCGGGGTCGCGGACCACGCCGAGGCGCTGAAGACGGTCGCGGAGGAGCTCGCCGCCCGCGGCCTCGGCCTGGACTCCCCCGAACTGGCCGCGGTGGGCCATCGGGTCGTGCACGGCGGCACGCGCTTCACCGAGCCGACGCTGATCGACGACGAGGTGCTCGCCGCCGTCGAGGAACTGGTGCCGCTGGCCCCGCTCCACAACCCGGCGAACGTCACCGGCATCCGGGTCGCCCGCGACCTGCGCCCGGACCTGCCGCAGGTGGCCGTCTTCGACACCGCCTTCCACTCCACCATCCCCGAGCACGCCTACCGCTACGCGATCGACCGGGAGACCGCCGACGCCCACCAGGTGCGCCGCTACGGCTTCCACGGCACCTCGCACGCGTACGTCTCCCGCGCGACGGCGCGGCTGCTGGGCAGGGACCCGGCGGAGGTCAACGTCATCGTCCTGCACCTGGGCAACGGGGCCTCCGCCTCGGCCGTGCGCGGCGGGGAGTGCGTGGAGACCTCGATGGGGCTCACCCCGCTGGAGGGCCTGGTGATGGGCACCCGTTCGGGGGACCTGGACCCGGCCGTGGTCTTCCACCTGGCCCGCGTGGGCGGGATGGCGGTGGCGGAGATCGACGACCTGCTCAACAAGCGCTCCGGCCTGCTGGGCCTGTGCGGCGACAACGACATGCGGGAGATCGCCCGCCGGATGGCCGAGGGCGACGCGGCAGCCCAGCTCGCCTTCGACGTCTACGTCCACCGGCTGCGCAAGTACGTGGGCGCCTACACCGCCGTGTTGGGGCGGGTCGACGCGATCGCCTTCACGGCGGGCGTCGGCGAGAACTCCGCGGCGGTCCGGGCCGCCGCCATGGCCGGCCTGGAGGGCCTGGGCGTCGAGCTCGACGCGGTGCGCAACGCGGTGCGCGGCAGTGCCGCCCGCGTGGTGTCGGCCGCGGGCAGCCGGGTGGCGGTGGCGGTCGTCCCCACCGACGAGGAACTGGAGATCGCACAGCAGACGTACGCGCTGGTCACCGGCCGGTGACTCGTTGCGGCCACCCGGAGGCTCTACTCTATGGCCGCCGTCCGCACCGTCCATGCCTCCCCCGCACGGGAAAATTCCGGAGCGGAACAAACCCGATAGGATCGTCCTCATGCGCCGAGCGAAAATCGTCTGCACCCTGGGTCCCGCCGTCGACTCCTACGACCAGCTGAAGACGCTGGCCGAGGCCGGTATGAACGTGGCCCGCTTCAACTTCAGCCACGGCAGCCACGCCGAGCACGAGGAGCGCTACCAGCGGGTGCGCAAGGTCTCCGTGGAGACCGGACGTGCCATCGGCGTGCTGGCCGACCTCCAGGGGCCCAAGATCCGCCTGGAGACCTTCGCGGACGGTCCCGTGGAGCTGGTCGCCGGTGACGAGTTCGTCATCACCACCGAGGACGTGCCCGGTGACAGGACCATCTGCGGCACCACCTACAAGGGCCTGCCCGCCGACGTGCGCGCCGGCGACCCCGTGCTGATCAACGACGGCAACGTCGCGCTGCGCGTGATCGACGTCGAGGGCCCGCGGGTCCGCTGCCTGGTCGTCGAGGGCGGCGTCATCTCCGACCACAAGGGCATCAACCTGCCCGGCGCCGCGGTCAACGTGCCCGCCCTGTCCGAGAAGGACATCGAGGACCTGCGCTTCGCCCTGCACATGGGCGTCGACATGGTGGCGCTCTCCTTCGTCCGCGACGCCAAGGACGTCCGCGACGTCCACCGCGTCATGGACGAGGTCGGCCGCCGCGTGCCGGTCATCGCCAAGGTCGAGAAGCCGCAGGCGGTCGACAACATGGAGGACGTCGTCGCGGCCTTCGACGGCGTCATGGTGGCCCGTGGCGACCTGGCGGTGGAGTACCCGCTGGAGAAGGTCCCGATGGTGCAGAAGCGGCTGATCGAGCTCTGCCGCCGCAACGCCAAGCCGGTGATCGTCGCGACCCAGATGATGGAGTCGATGATCACCAACTCCCGTCCGACCCGCGCCGAGGCCTCCGACGTCGCCAACGCGATCCTGGACGGCACGGACGCGGTCATGCTGTCCGCCGAGTCCAGCGTCGGCAAGTACCCGATCGAGACCGTGAAGACGATGTCGCGGATCATCGAGGCGGCCGAGGTCGAACTGCTCAAGCAGGGCCTGTGGCCGCTCAACGGCCGCAAGCCGCGCACCCAGGGCGGCGCCGTCGCCCGCGCCGCGGCCGAGCTCGCGGACTACCTGGACGCCAAGACCCTGGTCGCGTTCACCAAGTCCGGCGACACCGCCCGCCGGCTGGCCCGCTACCGCGTGCCGCAGACGGTGGTGGCGTACACGACCGACGAGTCGACCCGCAACATGCTGGCGCTCACCTGGGGCGTGCAGACCACCGTCGTCCCGCACGTGAACACCACCGACGAGATGGTCGAGATCGTCAACCAGGAGATGCTGAAGCTCAGCGACTACGCCGAGGGCGACACCGTGATCATCACGGCCGGCTCCCCGCCCGGCGTCCCCGGCACCACCAACCTGGTGCGGGTCCACCACCTCGGCCACCGCGCGGTCTGACCGGCCGCCGGGCCGCCCGGAACACGGAAACGGCGGAGGGCACCTCCCCTTGCGGGGACGGCGCCCTCCGCCGTTTCCTCGTGCGGCTCCCGGAGGGGTCCTGTGCGGCGGGGCTCAGTCCGCGGTGTTGTACACGTGCATGCCGGGGAGCTTCAGCGTGCCGCCGAACTGGCCGGCCTGCTTGACCGTGACGTTGGTGAAGAAGGCGGCCGGCACGTTGATCGGGGGCGGGGTGTCCGGGGTGAACTCGATCGGGATGAGCCCGAAGAGGTTGCCCTTCAGCGACTCGGTGTACATCGTCACCGTGCCGTTGCGGATCGTCGAGGTGCTGCCCTTGCGGGCGTCCACGTGCCCGACGGTGCCGTTCGGCCCCACGACCTCCTGCTGCAGGTCCTTGATGTCCACGCCGGTGGCGGTGAACTTCAGGACCTTCTTGACCTTCCCGCTCCAGGTCTTGACCTCGACGATGCCCTTGTAGTCGAGCCCGGTCAGGGTCAGCAGGCTGCTGCGCAGGACCCACGGGTCGTCGGGCAGCAGCGACTGCGTCTCCTGGTA
The DNA here is from genome assembly GCA_036013505.1 of Streptomyces sp. NBC_00510. Lineage (NCBI taxonomy): Bacteria > Bacillati > Actinomycetota > Actinomycetes > Kitasatosporales > Streptomycetaceae > Streptomyces > Streptomyces sp. NBC_00510. The sequence continues at coordinate 3,697,963 of CP107851.1, forward strand.
GGCGGCGTCCGCCAGGGCCTGCGCGTCGTGGGTCGGGCACGGGAACGGGGTCTTGCCGTCCGCCGACACGGCCGGGGAGCTCTGCGAGGGGTCCGGGGTCTGCGTCGCCTTCCCGGTGGTCTCCGAGAGCTTCTCGACGGCCTCCGACACGGTCTTCTTCAGCGTGGCGGTGGTGTCCTCGGCCTTCGTCTTCACCGTGCCCGTGGAGGCGCTCGGTTTGGGAGCGGCCGAGGTCGCGCCCGGGGCGGGCGTCGAGGTCGCCGAGGGGGCCGCCGCGGCGGGCTCCTCGCTCTTCTTGTCGAGCCCCAGCAGGTCGCCCAGGGCGTCACCGACACCCAGCGGGTCCAGCGGGTTGTTCTGCTGGGTCGCCGAGGGCGAGGCCGACGGGGTGGGCGCCGTCGTCCCCGTGCCACCGGACGAACCGCCGCCGCTCTCGTCGCCCTTGCCGCCCTCGTCACCGGAACCGGGGGAACCCGAGGGGTCGCTCGACGGGCTCCCGGACGGATCCGGGGTCGGGGTCTTGGTGCCGCCGCTCGACGGGGTGGTGCTCGGCGTCGCGGACTCCGCCGGCTCGTCGGGCTGCTCGATGCACTTCGTGCCCGAGAACGGGTTCTTCGGCAGTTCGTCGGCAGAGGCCAACCTCGGCGTCAGTCCCATGCCCATCAGGACCGCCGTCGGCATCGCGGCCAGGGCTATCGCCTTGCCCGCGGGCATCTGCAGCTTGGTCAGCAGCGACTTCCTCGGTGCCGCGTGCCGCGGCCCCGTTCTCTCACGGGTGCCGCTGCCGGCGGCGACCCCGGAAGCGGGCTGGACCTCATCACCCCGCACTGTGCCTCCCGTTCGCGTCTACGGTCTCGGCGCCGTCCGCCGGGTGCTGCGGGGCGGTCCCTGCCTGGCCGGCGGCCGGGTCGGCCGGGTACTCGCCGTAGGCCGCCGCGTAGGGGGAACCGGGCGGCGGCACGTAGCCGGCGTCACCGTCGTCACCCTTGCCGCTGCCGGGCAGTTCCGCCGGGTCCGCGCCGCCGTCGGCGGGCGGTACGCCCGGGGCCCACGAGACGGCGAGGGCACCGCCGATGAGGCCCAGCAGGAAGCCGATCAGGAAGCCGCCGAAGTTGGAGACCACCAGCGAGACCAGCGCCAGCAGGATCGACGCGACGCCCGAGAAGACCCGCACCGCCGACTGGAACCACATGGTCAGGCCGAGTACGACCAGCAGCACGCCGATGATCAGCGAACCGGACCCGGCCGTGGTGGCCATGGTCAGGCTCAGCGCGCCGAGCGAGAGATGGGCGTACGGGAAGTACGCGATGGGCAGTCCGGCCAGCAGTGTCAGCAGGCCCGCCCAGAACGGCCGCTGTCCGCGCCATACGCGGAAGCGGAACCGCCAATAGCCGAACCGGCCCCTCAGTCCGTGTGTCTCGGCGCTCATGGAAAACAGCTCCCTGGGACTGGCGTTTCTAGAAAGAGTCAGGGGTGAGGAAGGTGAGGGGCATCCCGTGCCCCCCACCCCCTCTGGTCAGGCTAGAAGCACTCGTACTTCTTGCCGGAACCGACCTTCACCGACATGCTCAGCCCGCTGAGCTTGAAGGTGCCCGCGCTGGTCGCCCACGCGGTCTGGGTCACACCGGTGAGGTGCGCCTTCCGGGCCTCCTGGGCGAAGGAACCGGGGTCGGTCTTGTCACCGGTCTTGATGCCGGGGCCCTGCTGGGTGTCACCGGCGGCGACACCGATGTTGATGTCGGTGAACTCCGCATCGGCGTCGAGCTGGTCGAGGTCGATGTAGAGGTTCTTCGCCTCGACCTTCTTGCCGTCGTTGCCGGCACCGAGCTTCAGCGTGACGTCGCCGATCGGCGTCGGCACGACCACGGACTGGCACAGTCCGGTGATCGTGGCGCTGTCGAACGCGGAGACCGCGACCGGGATCGGCTTGCCGCCGTGCTGGACGTCGATGGCTCCGTACTGGACGAAGCCGTCACCGTCCAGGTCCTGGGCGGCGACCTTGAACTGCTGGCCCGAAACGCTGAACGACGCGGCGAGCGCGCCCTGACCCAGGGCCACGCCTATCGCCGCGGTGGCCGCGACGCTCGGCACCATGACGACGGCGAACCGCTTCCATCTGGTACCGCCGCGGATGAGCGACTCCATGACTTTCCTCCTTCTCGGACGTACATCTCCGGCCGGAATCGTGGGGATTGCGGCGGGATGGGAGAAGTGCTACGTCCTCGGGAAGGAGAGCGCCGTATCGACGGCCGTCACGCGGGAAAGAGCGGACGACGCTGTCCGAAAAATCGGCGATCACCCCCGAGCGACAACCACACGGCCACGCTCTCGCGCAACCTGCTGGACAGGCCCTGCCGGACGGCAGAGACCCCCCTGCCCGCGGTCCGCGTCCACTGCTGGCACAGCATCGGCGTCCCGGCCCGGTGGGGACCCGTTCGGCGATCGGACGGCTGGATGCCGACTGCTCGGCGACGGACCGGGCTTGGCCGATCGTGGTCCATTCGGCGCCGCTGCACAAGGGGCGTCGTTACTAGCGGGTAACGGTGCGATAACCCAGGAGATATGGTCTAGACCATAACCGCTACGCTGCGTAGTTGCGATGGGGGTGTGAAAATCACCCATCAGGTGATAGATCCGGACAGAGCCCTGTCACTCTCTTACCGGAAGTAACAGCGGCCGCGCTTCATCAAGATTTGGTAAAGCGCGGCCGGTCTTGATCGAGGCTCGAAATGGCTTTCGAGGCAGGGCCACCTTATGTGATCAGGTCAGAACAGCACCCGCGCCAGCGCCGCACGCGCGGCCGTCACCCGGGGATCGTCGGACCCGATCACCTCGAACAGCTCCAGCAGCCGCAGCCGCACGGTGTCGCGGTCCTCGCCCGCGGTGCGCCGCACGGTGTCCACCAGCCGGCCGAAGGCGTCCTCGACATGGCCGCCGACCAGGTCCAGATCGGCCACGGCGATCTGCGCCGCCACGTCCGCCGGGGCGTCCGCCGCGGCCTTGCGGGCGGCCTGCGCGTCGACGCCCTGCACCCGCTGCAGCAGCTCGGCCTGCGCCAGGCCCAGCTTCGCCTCGGTGTTCGACGGGTCGTCCGAGAGCACGTTGCGGTACGCCTGGATCGCGCCACCGAGGTCGCCCTGGTCCAGTGCGTCGTGCGCGGCCGACAACACGAGCTCCTGCGGGGTGGGCGGCCGCTCCTCGGCGACCGGCACCTCGGCGTCGCCCTCGACCGGTACGCCCGTGATGCCGAAGCGCTGCTCCGCCACGGCGACCAGCTGGTCCAGCACCTCGCGGATCTGGTCCTCGGGTGCGGCGCCCTGGAAGAGCGGCATGGCCTGGCCGGCCAGCACCGCGAACACCGCGGGGATGCCCTGCACGCCGAACTGCTGCACCAGCAGCTGGTTCGCGTAAACGTCGATCTTCGCGACGACGATCCGGCCCGCGTAGGACGCGGCGAGGTACTCCAGCGTGTCCTGCAACTGCACACTCGCGTCCGCGCGGTCGGTCCAGAAGTGGACGACGACCGGGACCTCGGTGGAACGCTGCAGGACATCGCTCTCGAAGGTGGCCTCGGTGACCTCGGTCACCAGGGCGGGGGCGGCGGGCTCTCCCCCGTTGCGGGCGGCTTCCGCGCGGGCCTGCTCGGCCTTCGCCTTGGCCTCGCCGGCCGCCTTCACCGCGGCGAGGTCGACCACGCCGCTCATGGACATGTTCCGTGGCTGCATGAGACCAATCCTCCCCCCTCGTCGCGGTTCCCGGGGAATCGCCCCCCGAAAGCGCCACCTGCGGCGCGCGACGATGACGCGCTGTCCGGCGCGAGGTCCCCACCCGCGCGGCGGCCGTCACCCTTTCGATACGACCCGTAGCGTAACTGTACGGCCGCACCATACGCAACGGGGATAGGGTTCCCAGCCATGTGCGCGCGTGAAACAGGCAGAAGGACCGGACGCCCCCGCAGTGCGGAGGCCGACCGGGCGATCCTGGACGCCGCGCGGCAGGCCCTGGTCGAGCTCGGCTGGGGCAAGCTCACCATGGGGGACGTCGCGGCGCGCGCGAGGGTCGCCAAGACCACCCTCTACCGGCGCTGGGCGAACAAGAACGAACTCGCCGTGGACGCGGTCGCCGCGCTCTTCGACGAGCTCGAACTGCCCGACCGCGGCAGCCTGCGCGCCGACGTGGAGGGCGTGGTCCTGCAGTTCGCGGCCCTGCTGGAGCAGCCCGCCACCAAGACCGCGCTCATGGCGGTGGTCGCCGAGGCCACCCACGACGAGGCACTGCGGCAGCGGATCCGGGAGGCGATCGTCGACCGGCAGAAGCGCCTGGTCATCGAGGGCCGCCGGCGCGCCCAGGAGCGCGGGGAGATCCCGCCGGACGACGGCGACCCCGCGCCGCAGATCGACCTGATCTTCGACGTCATCGCGGGTGCCGTGGTGCACCGCGCGCTCGTCAGCTGCGAACCGGTGGACGCCGACTGGGCGGCCCGCTTCACCACCGTCCTGCTGGGCGGGCTCGCGGCGACGTCAACGGCCTAGCCGTCGCCGGGAGTTCGGCTTCCCTTTCCTCGATGGAGCCGCGACACCTCTTGCCCGCATGGCATGTCATCGTCATGATTACCGGCGGGTCATCTACTCGCATAGACAACCCGGCGGCCAGGCATGGCCGTTGCTCGGCGTTCCCTCGTTCCACCCTGTCAGCGCGCCCATTGATCGCTCGCCCCCAGGAGGATCGATCCACGTGAGACACCCTCACCCCGGTCGGCGCGGCGTCGTCGCCACCGTCGCCGCCTCGCTGATCGCCCTGACGGCCGCACAGAGCGCCACCGCGCTCCCCGCGACCGCCACCCCGCGTGCCCACGCCCCGTCGTCCGCCGTCACCGTGGCGGAGGAACAGGCGGCGCGCGCCATCGCCGGCTCCCTCTCCGACGCCTCATGGCGCGCCCGCGTCCGCCACGCGGCGCTGGCCTCGGACGAGGTGGCCGTCACCGAGCTCGCCGGCCCGCAGCTGCGGCCCACGCTCGCCGACGCCGACCGGCGGATCGCCGCCGCCAAGGGCCTCGGCGCGGACGTCGGTTCCCTGCTGCGGCTGCGCCTCGGGGACGACTCGATGCGCGAAGCGCTGGCCTCCGGCGTCACCCCGTGGGTGGCCGCGGCCAGTTCCGACGAGGACGTCCGCACCGTCACCGCCTACGACAGCCGGGGCCGGGCCCACCGCCTCGACGCCCGTAGCGCTCCCACCCACCCGGTGTACGTCGTCGACATCGACGGTTCCAAGGCACTGGCCGCGGGCCTGGACGTCCTCCAGTCGGAGCTGGGCCGCCAGGGCCTGACCTCGTCCGCCCGGCGCCCCGCGGCGCCGTCCTCCGCCTCGGCGGCCGCGGCCGGCTTCTGGACCACGCGCATCACCCAGGTCCGGCTCTCCGACGACGAGGAGCCGTGGGTCAAGGGCGACGCCGAGATCTACACCCTCGTCACGGGATTCGGCCAGGACGGCCTCGTGCGGGTCGACCCCGTCGACATGCCGTACCTGGACAACGACGGGACGACGTACAGCCCGAACCAGATCCTGGTCAACTGGTCGCTGTACAAGTACAACCTCGCCGACGCCGTGATGATGGAGGACGACGGCAGCACCAACTACCGCGACCTGGCCAAGGCCATCGCGGGAATCCTGCTGACCATCGCCGACCAGGGCACCTACATCCCGCTGGTGAACGCGGTCCTGGACGCCATCCCGGACGACTGGTGGACGGACGACCCGGACTACGTCGACTCCTGGTACACGCTGGCGCAGAGCGACAACGGCACCCGCTACGGCGCCCGCGGAAACGGCTGGATGACCCTCCAGCCGTACTTCGTCGAGCAGTTCTGAGCAGCGTGCCCGCCGTCTCCGGGCTCCGGGGGCGGCGGGCACGGCAGCGGGGCCCGGCGGGAACACGCAACTGTTCCCACCGGACCCCGCGTCGTTCCTCAGAAGCGCGCGGGCTCCGTGTAGCTGCCCCACTCGTCGCGCAGGGCCCCGCAGATCTCGCCCAGGGTGGCCTCGGCCCGCACCGCGTCCAGCATCGGCCCGATCATGTTGCTGCCGTCCCGGGCGGCGTTCAGCATCGCGTCCAGCGCCTTGCGGACGGCCGCGTCGTCGCGCTCGCCCTTGCGGCCGGCGAGCACGCGGACCTGCTCCCGTTCGACCTCGTGGCTGACCCGCAGGATCTCCAGGTCGCCCGTCACGGAGCCGGTGTGGCAGTTGACGCCGACGACCTTCTTGTCGCCCTTCTCCAGGGCGCGCTGGTACTCGAAGGCGGCCTCGGCGATCCGGCCGGTGAAGTAGCCGTCCTCGATGCCGCGCAGGATGCCCGAGGTGATCGGACCCACCGCGTGCCTGCCGTCCGGCACGGCGCGGGCGCCGAGCTCCTTGATCTTGTCGAAGATCTTCTCCGCGTCCGCCTCGATGCGGTCGGTCAGCGCCTCGACGTACCAGGAACCGCCCAGCGGGTCGGCCACGTTGGCGACGCCGGTCTCCTCCATCAGCACCTGCTGCGTGCGCAGCGCGATCTCCGCCGCCTGGGCGCTGGGCAGCGCCAGCGTCTCGTCCAGGGCGTTGGTGTGCAGCGAGTTGGTGCCGCCGAGGACCGCGGCCAGGGCCTCGACGGCGGTGCGGACGACGTTGTTGTACGGCTGCTGGGCGGTCAGCGAGACGCCGGCCGTCTGGGTGTGGAAGCGCAGCCACTGCGCCTTGTCGGTCTTCGCGCCGTACACGTCGCGCATCCAGCGGGCCCAGATCCGGCGCGCGGCACGGAACTTGGCGATCTCCTCGAAGAAGTCCAGGTGGGCGTCGAAGAAGAAGGACAGGCCCGGCGCGAAGGTGTCGACGTCCAGCCCGCGCGACAGGCCCAGCTCCACGTAGCCGAAGCCGTCGGCGAGGGTGTACGCGAGCTCCTGCGCGGCCGTGGATCCGGCCTCACGGATGTGGTAGCCGGAGACCGACAGCGGCTTGTACGCGGGGATGCCCGCCGCGCAGTGCTCCATCAGGTCGCCGATCAGGCGCAGGTGCGGCTCGGGGGCGAAGAGCCACTCCTTCTGCGCGATGTACTCCTTGAAGATGTCGGTCTGCAGGGTGCCGTTGAGCACGCCGGGGTCGACGCCCTGGCGCTCGGCGGCCACCAGGTACATGCAGAAGACCGGCACCGCGGGGCCGGAGATCGTCATGGAGGTGGTGACGTCGCCGAGCGGGATGTCCTTGAAGAGGATCTCCATGTCGGCGGCGGAGTCGATGGCGACACCGCAGTGGCCGACCTCACCCAGCGAGCGGGGGTCGTCGGAGTCGCGTCCCATGAGGGTGGGCATGTCGAAGGCGACGGACAGGCCGCCGCCGCCCGCCTCGAGGATCATCTTGTAGCGCTCGTTGGTCTGCTCGGCGTTGCCGAAGCCCGCGAACTGGCGGATCGTCCACGTACGGCCCCGGTAACCGGTCGCGTGCAGACCGCGCGTGAAGGGGTACTCGCCGGGCCAGCCGATCCGCTCGAAGCCGGGCACCTCGGCACCCGCGGGCGGACCGTACACGGGCTCGACCGGGTCGCCGGAGAGCGTGCTGAAGTCGGCCTCGCGCTTGCGCGCGGTGTCGTAGCGCGCCTGCCAGCGGCTGCGCCCCTCCTCGATGGCTGCAGCGTCCATGCCGTGTCTCCGCCTCTCTCGCCTTCCGGGCACGTCCCCGTACCACGAGGATGGCCCCTACAAGGCGAAAATACTAGGACGTCCTAGTATTTGTCGACGGCCAATCCTCCCGTCCCACCGAGGGAGGGGAGGAAACCGCAGGTCAGGCGGGCATCAGACCTTGACGGGTTCACCCGCGGGGACCACCAGCGGGGTGACCTCGCGGCTCACCTTGCGCTCGACGAAGAACGCGGCGGTGGGGATCGTCCCGGCCAGCAGCACCCACGCCAGCTTGCCGAGCGGCCACTTCGCCTTGGAGCCCAGGTCGAAGGCGAAGACCAGGTACAGGACGTACAGCCAGCCGTGGGCGATGCTGACGACCTTGGTGAAGCCCGCGGCGCCGTCGACCTCCAGCACGTACTTGGCGATCACGCCGATGGTCAGCAGTACCAGCAGCACGCCCGTCACGTAGGCGAGCACGCGGTACCGGGTCAGAACACTCTGCTTCATGCGGACGAGCGTAACCGGTGCGATTCCGGCGCTTCCCCCGGCCCCGGCCGTGGCGCGCGTCACTCCTCGAAGTCCCCCGCGGCTATGCGCAGCGGCCGCAGCAGGTCGAAGATCTCCGCGCACTGCTCGTCGTCGTACGCGCCGAGCCCGAACTTCATCCCCATGAGGTCCTCGGTGGCGGCCTCGCACACCTCGCGGCCCTTGACGGTGATGGAGGCGAGCGTGCCGCGCCCGTCGTTGGGGTTGGGCCGCTTGGCGACGAGGCCGGCGGCGACCAGTCGGTCGACGGTGTTGGTGACCGAGGTGGGGTGCACCATGAGGCGTTCGCCGATCTTGGACATCGGCAGCTCGCCCTCCTTGCTGAAAGCCAGCAGCACCAGGGCCTCGTAGCGCGCGAAGGTCAGCCCGTAGGGCTTGACGACGGAGTCGACCTGGGAGAGCAGGATCTGCTGGGCGCGCATGATCGACGTGATCGCGACCATCGAGGGCACGCGCCCCCAGCGCCGGGTCCAGATGTCGTCCGCACGGGCGATGGGGTCGAAGGGCAGGCTCAGCGGCTTGGGCACAGGCCCGAGCCTACCCGTCGGTCACATGCTGGGCAGCCGCGTCTCGCGGGGCGGGACGCCGCGCCTCACCGGCGCCATGGTGCGCGTGATCATACGCCGGGCTCCCGTCACACGTATTACCGCGGTGTTTCAGCCACCCGGGCCACGGATCGTGACCGGAAAACCGCCCTCCCTGGGGAGGGTTTCCCCTACCCGTGGGACGGAGTTGTCACCCTTTGGGCCGGGAGATGGCCGCATGGGCCGGCGCCGCCGTCGCGCGAACCGGCCAATGCATGAAATGCACCTGTCATTAACCCGTCGTTCGATGCGAGGCTCCTTGCCGCGCGGAACACCGCGCGCCCCCCACACCGCTCCGGGCGCCCACCTGCCCGGAGTCCTCGCCCGTCGCCCCCACGCGACGGGACCCAAGGAGTCACATTGCGCAAGAAGCTGGCATTCGGCACCCTTGCCGCCGCCTCGGCGCTCCTGGCCGGCGGTCTCCAGTCCTTCGCCGCGAACGCCCAGAGCGCCCCCACCGCTCCGGCCCTCGCCGCCTCCCACGCGCAGGCCCTGTCCGACGCCCGCGGCAAGGCCGCGGGCCTCGCCGGGAGCCTCGGGCTCGGCGACCGCGAGGGACTGACCGTCAGGGACGTCGTCGTCGACCCGGACGGCACCCGTCACCTGCGCTACGACCGCACCTACGCCGGCCTGGAGGTGCTCGGCGGCGACCTGGTGGTGCACCAGGACAAGAGCGGCGCCACCCGGTCCGTCTCGCGCGCGGTCACCGCGAGAATCGCGCCCGCCACGCTCACGCCCTCCGTCACGGCCGCGGCCGCCGAGGAGAAGGCCGCGGCGACGGTCAAGGGCCTGCTGAAGACCCCGCTCGTCAAGGGCGAGGAGCCGCTGAAGGCGGTCGGGCAGGCCGCGGCCCCCGAGAAGGTCGTCTGGGCCGTCAGCGGCACGCCCCGCCTGGCGTACCGGACCATGGTCCACGGCACCCAGGCCGACGGCACCCCCAGCGCGCTGAACGTCATCACCGACGCCGCCACCGGCGCCGTGATCCAGGCCTACGAGGGCATCCAGACCGGCAGCGGCACCGGCGTCCACGTGGGCTCGGTCCCGCTGACCACCACGAAGTCCGGCAGCACCTACACGCTCAAGGACGCGAGCCGCGGCGGCATCTACACCACGGACCTGAACAACCGCACCAGCGGCACGGGGACCACCTTCTCCGACACCGACGACGTCTGGGGCAACGGCTCCGCCTCCAACCGCCAGTCGGCCGCCGTGGACGCGCAGTTCGGCGCGGCGGCGACGTGGGACTTCTACAAGAACACCTTCAGCCGCTCCGGCATCCGCAACGACGGCAAGGGCTCCCTGTCGCGCGCCCACTACGGCAGCAACTACGTCAACGCCTTCTGGGACGACAGCTGCTTCTGCATGACCTACGGCGACGGCTCGGGCAACACCCACCCGCTGACCGCCCTCGACGTCGCGGGCCACGAGATATCCCACGGCGTCACCAGCGCCACGGCCGGTCTGACGTACTCCGGCGAGTCCGGCGGCCTCAACGAGGCCACCTCCGACATCTTCGGCACCATGGTGGAGTTCTACGCCAACCTCGCCTCCGACACCCCCGACTACCTCATCGGCGAGAAGATCGACATCAACGGCGACGGCAGCCCGCTGCGGTACATGGACAAGCCGTCCAAGGACGGTGCCTCCGCCGACTACTGGTCGTCCTCGGTGAAGAACCTCGACGTCCACTACTCGTCGGGCGTGGCCAACCACTTCTTCTACCTGCTCTCCGAGGGCAGCGGCGCCAAGACCATCAACGGCGTCAGCTACAACAGCCCGACGAAGAACGGCTCCACCGTCACCGGCATCGGCCGCGCCAAGGCCGCCGCCATCTGGTACCGCGCGCTGACGGTGTACTTCACCTCGTCCACCAACTACACCAAGGCCCGCACCGCGACCCTGAACGCGGCCAAGGACCTGTACGGCAGCGGCTCCGCCGAGTACAACGCGGTCGCCGCCGCGTGGACCGGGGTCAACGTCAGCTGACCCGGGACCGGTTGACCCGACCGGCACCCCCATCACTCGTGGTGCCGCGGACCGCCCCATACGGTCCGCGGCACCACGAGCACGCGTATCCGCCCCGGCCGCCCTCACACCCCGCCGGCCGGAGCAGTCCCCCGCACCCGCGCCAGCACCAGCAGGACGCACACCGTCCCCACACCCCCCGCCACCGCCGTCACCGCGTGCGGCCGGACGAACTCCGCCGCCGCACCCGCCACCGCCATCCCCAGACCCTGGATCGTCATCAACCCCGCCGACTGCAACGTCATCGCCCGCCCCCGCAACCCCTCCGGCACCGCCGCCACGAACCATTGAGCTGAACCTCCCCCGGCCGCCCTCGCACCGCTCGGCCCCAAGGGGCCTCACGGGCTTCGGACGCCTGCGCCGGGCTCCGCCCGGCCCCCTCACGCGCCGCCGACGGCAGTCCCCCGCACGCGCGCCAGCACCAGCAGGACGCACACCGTCCCCACACCCCCCGCCACCGCCGTCACCGCGTGCGGCCGGACGAACTCCGCCGCCGCACCCGCCACCGCCATCCCCAGACCCTGGATCGTCATCAACCCCGCCGACTGCAACGTCATCGCCCGCCCCCGCAACCCCTCCGGCACCGCCGCCACGAACCATTGATCGAGGCCGAGGGTGTAGGCGGCCGTCAGGCCCGTGGTGAACATCGCGGCGACGGCCAGGGGCAGCGAGGGGCGCAGGGCGAAGAGTGCGTACGGGAGGAGGGAGCACGCGGCGAGGGGGACGGTGAGGCGGGCGCGGGCGGCCGGGGGCAGGAAGGCGCCCGCGAGGAGTTCGCCGAGGACGGTGCCGACGGGCATCGCGGCCATGAAGAGGCCGAGGCCCGGGGTGCCGGCGCCGATGGAGTCGGTGTACGGGGCCGCGAGCGCCTCCGGGAACACCACGAAGAACGGCTGGATCCAGCAGAGCAGCAGCAGGGACCGCACCCGGGGGTCCCGCAGCAGACGGCCGCTGCCGCCGGCGGAGCGCGCCGCGCCGCCGCCGCGCGCGGGGCGCCGCGCGGTGCCGAGGCGCAGCAGCAGGGCGGAGCCCAGGAAGGCCGCCACGGTGATCGCCAGCGCGGCCCGGGGCGGCAGGAGGACCAGCAGGAACCCGCCGACGCCGAAGCCCACGATCTGCGCGCCCTGGGCGACCATGCGGATCAGGGACCGGCCCAGCACGAAGGTGTCACCGGGCAGGATGTCGGCCAGGCTCGCGGCCCGGGTGCCGGTGAACACCGGGGCGATCATCGCCATCACGCACCGCAGGCCGAGCAGGACCGCGATCGGCGTCCCGGGCAGCACCATCCCGGCCGCGCACGCCGCGCACAGCAGGTCGCACACGACGAGCACCCGGCGCGGCGGGAAGCGGTCGGAGATCCCGGCGAGCAGGGTGCCGCTGAGCGCGTAGGGCACGAAGCCGAGCGCGAAGGTGAGCGCGGTCAGCAGCGGCGACCCGGTGAGCCGGAACACCAGCACGGACAGCGCGATCTCGGCGACCACGGTGCCCTGGAGCGACAGTACGTGTGCCGCGAAGACAGCCCGGAACTCCCGTACGGCGAAGACCGCGCGGTAGCCGCGCCCGGCGGCCGGGCCCGCCGCGGTGGTGTCGGTGTTCAGCGTCATGGGCGCAGCCTGGCGGCCGGGACGGGGCACGCCGTAGTGTTTCGGCTCCAGCCGAAAGTCGAGGAGCAGGGGTCTGCCGTGCCGTTCCGCATGCGCTTCGGACCGGACGACCTGCTGCGCTGCCGGTTCGCGATCTCCCCGCTGTGGGAGACCGAGGGGGCCGTCCGCACCCTGAAGGAGCCCGGGCTGCAGACCTACCACGTGCCGTGGCTGCGGCAGACCCGTGAGGCGGCCCGGGCACTCGACCTCACCCCGCTGTGGCTGCTGATGCCCCGCCCCGGCCACAACCCGGACTTCCTCTGCCCGCCCCCGCTGGGCCCGTCGGCGGCCATCGAGGACGAGCTCGCCCGGGTGCGGGCCACCGATCCGGAGGTCGCCCGGCAGGACATGGCCCGTTCGCTGGCGGACACCCCGGGCACCGCCGACAGCCCGCGCGGCCGGGCGATGCTGGCCGACCCGGCGCGCGCGGTGCGGGAACTGGCGGATCTGTACGAACGGGCCTGGGAGACGCTGGTGGCCCCGTACTGGCCCCGGTTGCGTGCCGTGCTGGAGGCCGACATCGCCTTCCGCGCGCGCCGGCTGGCGGACGGCGGGCTGACGGGCCTCTTCGCCGACCTCCATCCCTCGCTGAGCTGGGCGGACGGCACCCTCACGCTGCACAAGCCGACGGAGCACGACCGGGACCTGGGCGGCGACGGCCTGGTCCTGGCGCCCAGCGTCTTCGTGTGGCCGGACCTCGCGGCGGGCTTCGACCCGCCCTGGCAGGGCACCGTCGTCTATCCGGCGCGCGGCATCGGCGGCCTGTGGCAGACCCCGCAGGCCGCCTCCGAGGCCCTGGTGCGGCTGCTCGGCGCCAACCGCGCGGCCATCCTCGGCGGCCTGGGCGAGCCGGCGACCACGACCGCGCTCGCCCACCGGCACGGCCTCGCGGTGTCGTCGGTGTCGGCGCACCTGTCGGTCCTGCGGGACGCGGGTCTGCTCACCTCGCGCCGCTACGGCCACCAGGTGCTGTACGAGCGCACCCCGCTGGGCAGCGCGCTGGCCGGCGACTGACCGCCGGGACGCACGACGCCGCGGGGTGCGGTGCGGCTACTGCGCGAGGTGCCGTTCGACGGTCTCGACCTTGGAGGTGAGCCCGTCGGTGACACCGGGCCGGATGTCGGCCTTGAGGACCACCGAGACGCGCGGTGCCCGGGCCTCGACGGCTGCCACGGCGCGCTTGACGACGTCCATGACCTCGTCCCATTCGCCCTCGATGGAGGTGAACATCGCGTCGGTGTGGTTGGGCAGCCCCGACTCGCGGACCACACGGACCGCGTCGGCCACGTACGCGCCGACGTCCTCGCCGACGCCGAGCGGGGTGACGGAGAAGGCGACGATCACGCCTCGACCACGCCTTCCTTGAGCTCCTTGCGCGCGCGGGCGGCGATGACGCCGGCCTCGGCCTCGCGGCGGAGCCTGCGCTCGGCGAAGAAGCCGCCGGTGGGGAGGACGGAGAGCACGAAGTACAGCGCGGCGCGGCCGAGCGGCCACTTGGCGCGGTTCCAGGCGTCCAGCCAGAACAGGACGTAGAGCACGAAGAGGATGCCGTGGATCATGCCCATGACGGGGACCGCGTTGAAGTCCGTGGTGCGCTTGAGCACCGAGCAGACCAGCAGGAGCAGGAAGGAGACCGCCTCTGGGGCGGAGACCAGGCGGAGCCGGTTCAGGGCGGAGGCGGTCTTGATGTCCACGGGACCTCACTATCGGGACAGGGACTGCGGCGGGCGTGGGCACTGCGATGCGATCGGAGCGTTTGTGAATGCGATCACAAGTGTTCGGTCCATTATCACCCGGCCCTCCCGCCGCCCCGCCCCCGGGGCCCCCGGGGGAACAGGTGAACCAACGGCGCGCGGGACGCGTCCCCCTCCACGACGGAAGACGAACCGCCCTCTCGAGGAAGAAGCGGGATGAAGCTGGACTGGGACCGCCGGCACTGCGCCCGGCGCGGGCACATCACGTACGCGCCCGACGAGGCGCACCTGCGGGAGCGGCTGCGCGCCGACACCGCGCTGGGAGAGGTGTGGCGCTGCCTGCGCTGCGGCGACTTCGCCCTGGGTGCGCCGCACGGCTCGGGTCCGGCCGACCGGGCGCCCGAGGTGCCGCGCGGCCGGGCGCTGCGCGACCTGTTCATCCTGCGCTTCCTGGCGGTCGAGCGGCTGCTGCGGGGGGTGTTCATCGTCGTCGCGGCCTGGGCGGTGTGGCGGTTCAGCAACTCGCAGGACTCGGTGCGCCGGTTCTTCGAGGAGAACCTCGCCGTCTTCCGCCCGGTCTTCCGGCACTTCCACTACGACCTCGACCACTCCCCCGTCGTGGACACCATCCGCCGCACCTTCGAGTACCGGCACTCGACGCTGCTGATCGTCGCGGGCGCGCTGCTCGCGTACGCGGTGATCGAGATCGTCGAGGCCGTCGGCCTGTGGGCGGCCAAGCGGTGGGCGGAGTACCTGACGGTGGTGGCGACCGCGGCCTTCCTGCCGCTGGAGGTCTGGGAGCTCACCGAGAAGGTGAGCTACCTCAAGATCGGCACGCTGGTCCTCAACGTCCTGGCCGTCCTCTACATCCTGCTCTCCAAGCGGCTGTTCGGGCTGCGCGGCGGCCACGCGGCCTTCGAGGCCGAGCGCCGCGGCGCCTCGCTGCTGGAGGTCGAGGAGGCGGCGGGAGCGCCGCACGGAACCACTGCACCCCATGTGACGAGGACCCTGGTGACGGGTTCCTCCCGGACGGATACGGTCTGACCCGTGGCTCAGTTTCGATTGCAGGGCAGCAAGGTGCTCGCCGTGGACATGGCCGGCGACGCCGTCAAGGCGAAGAACGGCTCGATGGTCGCGTACGACGGCCAGATGAGCTTCAAGAAGATGTCCGGGGGCGGTGAGGGCCTGCGCGGCATGGTCACCCGGCGGCTGACCGGGGAGTCGATGGAGGTCATGGAGGTGCGCGGGCAGGGCACCTGCTACTTCGCCGACCGCGCGAGCGAGATCAACCTCGTACGCCTGAACGGGGAGAAGCTGTACGTCGAGGCCAGCAACCTGCTCGCCACCGAGGCGACGCTGCGCACCGGCACCACCTTCACCGGCCTGCGCGGTGCGTCGCAGGGCAACGGCCTGTTCACCACCACGGTGGAGGGCGTCGGCCAGGCGGCGATCACCTCCGACGGCCCGGCCGTGGTGCTGCGCGTCGCCCCCGGCCTGCCGCTGCAGGTGGACCCGGGCGCGTACGTGGCGCACACCGGCAACCTCCAGCAGCACTTCCAGGCCGGCATCAGCTGGCGCTCGGTGATCGGCGAGTCGGGCGGCGAGTCCTTCCAGATCCGCTTCGAGGGCGACGGCCTGGTGTACGTCCAGCCCAGCGAGCGCAACACCATCGGGGGGCAGGTCTGATGCCGTTCACCCGCGTCAACTCCAAGATGGTCGAGGCCCAGGTGCTGCCTGGCCAGCGGCTGTTCAGCCAGCGCGGCGCGATGCTGGCCTACCGGGGGAACGTGAGCTTCACCCCGAACGTGCAGGGCGGCCAGGGCGGCATCGGCTCGATGATCGGCCGCCGGCTCGCCAACGAGGCGACCCCGCTGATGACCGTCGAGGGCCACGGCTCGGTGATGTTCGGCCACGGTGGCCACCACGTGCACTGCGTCGACCTGACCGGCGACACCCTGTACGTCGAGGCGGACCGGCTGCTGGCCTTCGACGGCTCGCTGCGGCAGGGCACGATGTTCATGGGGTCCCAGGGCGGCGTCATGGGCGTCATCCGCGGTCAGGTCACCGGCCAGGGCCTGTTCACCACGACCCTGCAGGGGCACGGCGCGGTCGCGGTGATGGCCCACGGCGGCGTCATCGAGCTGCCGATCACCCCGCAGCGCCCGGTGCACGTCGACCCCCAGGCGTACGTCGCCCACCGCGGCGACGTACGCAACAAGCTGTCCACCGCGCTCGGCTGGCGCGACATGGTGGGCCGCGGTTCCGGCGAGGCGTTCCAGCTGGAGCTGTCGGGGCAGGGCACGGTCTACGTGCAGGCGAGTGAGGAGAAGCTGTGAGCACCGGACCCGTCGTCCACGACCCGTACACCCTGCCGGTCGACGACAACGTCAACCCCTACGCCTTCAGCGTCGACCTGAAGGGCCAGTGGTTCCTGCAGAAGGGGAAGATGATCGCCTACTACGGGCAGATCAGCTTCCACGGCATCGGCCACGGCGCCCTCGACGGCCTGATCCGCAGCAACTTCCACTCCCCGCTGCACGCCTCGGACTGGGTGGTCGCCGAGGGCCAGGGAAAGATGATCCTCGCCGACCGGGCGTTCGACGTGAACTCCTTCGACCTGGAGGACGGCAACCTGACCATCCGGTCGGGCAACCTGCTGGCCTTCCAGCCGGGCCTGTCGCTCAAGCAGTCGATCATCCCGGGCTTCCTCACCCTGATCGGCACGGGGAAGTTCGTGGCGGCCTCCAACGGCGCCGTGCACTTCGTCGAGCCCCCGGTCCGCGTCGACCCGCAGGCGCTGGTGGGATGGGCGGACTGCCCCTCCCCCTGCCACCATTACGACCACGGGTACATGCGCGGCGTACTGGGCGGCCTGCGGGCGCTGACCGGCGTCGGCGGCACCTCGGGCGAGGAGCACCAGTTCGAGTTCGTCGGCGCGGGGCAGGTGCTGCTCCAGTCGAGCGAGGTGCTCATGGCCGAGCAGGCCACGGGCGCGGTCCCGCACGAGGCCGGCGTCCCGGGCGGCGGAGCGGGCGCCCCGGGCATGCCGCAGGGCGTGCCGAGGCTCCCGGGACAGCTCGGGGACCTGCAGCGCCGCTTCGGTCTGTGAACCTACCGACACGTATCGGGACCCCAAATAATCCGGATTTCAACTTTCTGGGTATAATTCCATCATGGAGACAGAGACCGGCACCCTTTGGCTGACCGCCGACGAGCAGCGCACCTGGCGCATCCACCTGGAGGTCAGCAAGTTGCTGACCCACCAGCTCGAACGGGACCTGCAGCCGTTCGGTCTGACGTACAACGACTACGAGATCCTGGTGAACCTCTCGGAGTCGCCCGAGCACCGCATGCGGATGAGCGACCTGGCCCGTGCCACCCTGCAGTCCAAGAGCCGGCTGTCCCACCAGATCAGCCGGATGGAGACCGCGGGCCTGGTCCGCCGCGAGAACTGCGAGTCCGACCGGCGCGGGCTGTTCGCCGTCCTCACCGAGGACGGCTGGGAGACCATGCGCAAGGTCGCCCCGCACCACGTCGTCGCCGTCCGGGAACACTTCATCGACCTGCTCCCGGGCGAGGACCTGGCAGCACTGCGCAAGGCCCTCCACCCCGTCGCGGACCACCTGCGCGCGGTGCGCGGCAAGGCCTGACCCACCCCGGCGGCCTGTTCGCCCGCGCCCCGGGGCGCGGGCCTCAGGCCTGCTCGGTGAGGCCGGCGACCAGTTCGTCGGCGGCGGCGTACGGGTCCAGCTCGCCCGCGACGATGCGCTCCGCGAGCGCGCCGAGGCGGCGGTCGCCGTGGAGGTCGCCGATGCGCTCGCGCAGCCTGGTGACGGCGATGTGCTCGACCTCCAGGGCGGCGCGGCGCAGCCGGCGCTCCGCGAGCACGCCGTGCTCCTCCATCCAGGCGCGGTGCTTCTCCAGGGACTCGACCACCTCGTCGATGCCCTCGCCGCGGGCGGCGACCGTCTTGACGATCGGGGGGCGCCAGTCGCCCGGCCCGCGGGCCTCGCCCAGGCCCAGCATGTGGTTGAGCTCGCGGGCGGTCGCCTCGGCACCGTCCCGGTCGGCCTTGTTGACGACGTACACGTCGCCGATCTCGAGGATGCCGGCCTTCGCCGCCTGGATGCCGTCGCCCATGCCCGGCGCGAGCAGCACCACGCAGGTGTCGGCCTGGGCGGCGATCTCCACCTCGGACTGGCCGACGCCGACCGTCTCCACCAGGATCACGTCGCAGCCGGCCGCGTCGAGCACGCGGATCGCCTGCGGCGCCGCCCAGGCCAGACCGCCCAGGTGGCCGCGGGTGGCCATGGAGCGGATGTAGACGCCGGGGTCGGAGGCGTGGTCGCTCATCCGGACCCGGTCGCCGAGCAGGGCTCCCCCGCTGAACGGCGAGGAGGGGTCCACGGCCAGCACCCCGACCCGCTTCCCGGCCCGCCGGTACGCCGAGACCAGCGCGGACGTCGACGTGGACTTGCCGACGCCCGGCGAGCCGGTCAGGCCGACCACGTACGCGCCACCGGTCAGCGGCGCGAGCGCGGCCATCACCTCCCGCAGCTGCGGGGACGCCCCCTCCACCAGCGAGATCAGCCGGGCGACCGCCCTCGGGCGACCCTGCCGTGCCTGCTCCACCAGCGTGGGGACGTCCATCGCTACGCTCCTCGTAATTTTCAGGGCTCGGTTCGCCTCCGGTTCGCTCAGCCGTTGTCGACAGTCGACCGTGCTCGCCCGCTCGTTCCTCGCAGGCTCCGCGCTCCCCCAGCTACCGCTGGGAGGGGCCCCCATCTTGTCGACATCGGCCGCTCCCCTTCGGCTCACTCGCCGTTCGTACCGCTACTTGCCCGGTACGCGGATGATCAGGGCGTCGCCCTGGCCGCCGCCGCCGCACAGGGCCGCCGCGCCCACGCCACCGCCGCGGCGCTTCAGCTCCAGGGCCAGGTGCAGGACGATACGGGCGCCGGACATGCCGATCGGGTGACCGAGGGCGATGGCGCCGCCGTTGACGTTCACCTTTTCAGGTGTCACGCCCAGGTCCTTCATGGACTGCACGGACACCGCCGCGAAGGCCTCGTTGATCTCGATCAGGTCCAGGTCGCCGACGGACAGCCCCTCCTTCTTCAGGGCGTGCGCGATGGCGTTGGACGGCTGCGACTGCAGCGAGTTGTCCGGGCCGGCCACGTTGCCGTGGGCGCCGATCTCGGCGATCCACTCCAGGCCCAGTTCCTCGGCCTTGGCCTTGCTCATCACGACCACCGCGGCGGCGCCGTCGGAGATCTGCGAGGAGGTGCCCGCGGTGATCGTGCCCTCCTTGCTGAAGGCGGGGCGCAGCTTGGCCAGCGACTCGGCCGTGGTCTCCGCGCGGATGCCCTCGTCCTTGGCGAAGACCACCGGCTCGCCCTTGCGCTGCGGGATCTCCACCGGGGTGATCTCGGCCTCGAACAGGCCGTTCTTCTGCGCGGCGGCCGCCCGCTGGTGGGACAGCGCGGCGATCTCGTCCTGCTCGGCGCGGCCGATGCCCAGGCGCGTGTTGTGCTTCTCGGTGGACTCGCCCATGGCGATGTCCTCGAAGGCGTCGGTGAGACCGTCGTACGCCATGGCGTCCAGCATCTGGACGGCGCCGTACTTGAAGCCCTCGCGGGACTTCGGCAGCAGGTGCGGGGCGTTGGTCATCGACTCCTGGCCGCCGGCCACGACGACGTCGAACTCACCCGCCCGGATCAACTGGTCGGCGAGGGCGACGGCGTCCAGGCCGGACAGGCAGACCTTGTTGATCGTCAGCGCCGGCACGCTCATCGGGATGCCGGCCTTGACCGCGGCCTGACGGGCCGGGATCTGCCCGGCACCCGCCTGGAGCACCTGGCCCATGATCACGTACTGCACCTGGTCGCCGCCGATGCCGGCCCGGTCCAGGGCGGCCTTGATGGCGACGGCGCCGAGTTCGGCACCGGAGAAGGTGCGCAGCGAGCCGAGCAGCCGGCCCATGGGAGTGCGCGCACCCGCGACGATCACGGACGTTCGTGCCTGGCTGGTCATGACGCGGCCCCTTTGCACGGAGGGAAGGTTAACGATGGTTTTCGAGGGTGCTGTCAATGTACTGAGGGGTGGAGCCGGCGGTCACCCGGCAGACGGTGTGATCGCGCGCACGTTGCGTGACCATGCCGGCCGGCGGTCCACTGGAGTCATGCTGACGCGAATCGACCACATCGGCATCGCCTGCTTCGACCTCGACAAGACCGTCGAGTTCTACCGTGCCACCTACGGCTTCGAGGTGTTCCACACCGAGGTGAACGAGGAACAGGGCGTGCGCGAGGCCATGCTCAAGATCAACGAGACCTCCGACGGCGGGGCCTCCTACCTCCAGCTGCTGGAGCCCACCCGCGAGGACTCCACCGTCGCCAAGTGGCTGGCCAAGAACGGAGAGGGGGTGCACCACATCGCCTTCGGGACCGAGGACGTCGACGGGGACGCGGCGGCCGTACGCGACAAGGGCGTGCGGGTGCTCTACGACAGCCCGCGCACGGGTTCCATGGGGTCGCGGATCACCTTCCTGCACCCCAAGGACTGCCATGGTGTGCTCACCGAGCTCGTCACCTCGGCCAAGGACCACTGACCGGAGACGACTCGCCCCGGTAGAGTGGCCTGGCGACCCCGGGGTGGGCTGGGGTACCTGCCCGCGCTTCGGCGTGGGATCGGACACAATTCGCCGTAAGGCTCCGCGGTAAACGGGGCCCCGGGGAATCTCACTCGGTTGGCGGGTGGGTACACCAGGAGACGGATGGGACCGCGGAGTGCGGGGCTACGACCGCTACGAGGTTGAGGACGACCACCTCTCGCAGTTCGAGGCCGAGATGGAGCGGCTTCGTAAGGAGCGGGACAAGGTCGTCCAGCATGCCGACGACCTCGGCTACCAGGTCGAGGTGCTGCGCGCCAAGCTGCACGAGGCGCGCCGCAACCTCGCGACGCGTCCTGCCTACGACAACCTCGGCCACCAGGCCGACCAGTTGCTGCGCAACGCCCAGATCCAGGCCGACCAGCTGCGCGCCGACGCCGAGCGGGAGCTGCGCGAGGCGCGCGCGGCCACCCAGCGGCTGCTCCAGGAGCAGGCCGAGCACCAGGCCCGGGTGGAGGCCGAGTGGCACGCCGAGGCCGTCGCCCGCCGCCGGCGGCTGGACGAGGAGCTGGCGGATCGCCGCACCAACGTCGAGAGCCACGTCAACGAGAACGTGGCCTGGGCCGAGCAGCTGCGCGCCCGCGCCGAGTCGCAGGCGCGCCGGCTCATGGAGGAGACCCGCACGGAATCGGAGGCCGCGCTGGCCGCCGCCCGCGCCGAGGCCCAGCGGATCGCCGAGGGCGCCCGCGACCGGCTGGAGTCGGAGTCCACGACCGCCCGCGCCGAGGCCGAGCAATTGCTGCGCCGCGCCCGCGCGGACGCCGAGCGGCTGCTGAACGCCGCGGCCAGCCAGGCCCAGGAGGCCACCAGCCAGGCCGAGCAGCTGCGCGCCTCGACCCAGAGCGACACCGACAACGCCCGCACCCAGGCCGGCGAGCTCTCCCGCTCCGCCGAGGAGAAGCTGCGCGAGGCCCAGGAGAAGCTGCGCGAGGCCCAGAGCGAGTCCGACCGGCTGCGCGAGGAGGCGGCGGCCAACGCCGCCAAGCGGCTGGCCACCGTCGACGCCGACAACGAGCAGCGCACCCGTACGGCCAGGGCCGAGGTGGCCCGGCTGGTCGCCGAGGCCACCAAGGAGGCGGAGGCCGCCAAGGCCGAGGCCGAGCAGATCCTCGCCGACGCCAAGACCGAGGCCGAACGGCTGCACAGCCAGGCCCAGGAGACCGCCAAGTCCGAGGCGGCCGAGGACGCGGCGGCGGCCCTCGCCAAGGCGGCCCGCACCGCCGAGGACGTCCTCAACAAGGCCACCGAGGACGCCCGTGCCACCACCCGCGCGGCGAGCGAGGAGGCCGAGCGCATCCGCCGCGAGGCGGAGACCGAGGCGGACCGGCTGCGCGGCCAGGCCGAGGAGTCCGCCGAGGAGCTGCTCGGCACCGCCAAGGACGACACCAAGGAGTACCGCGCCAAGACGGTCGAGCTGCAGGAGGAGGCCCGCAGGCTGCGCGGCGAGGCCGAGCAGCTGCGCGCCGAGGCGGTCGCCGAGGGCGAGCGCATCCGCGGCGAGGCGCGGCGCGAGGCCGTGCAGCAGATCGAGGAGGCGGCCCGGTCCGCCGAGGAGCTGCTGACCAAGGCGAAGGCCGAGGCCGCGGAGCACCGGCAGAAGGCGACCGTCGACTCCGAGAAGGCCCGTACCGAGGCGATCGAGCGCGCCGCGGGGCTGCGCAGGCAGGCCGACGAGCTGCTGGAGCGCGCCCGTGGCGAGGCCGAGCAGGTGCGCACCGAGGCCGAGCAGCAGGCCGAGCAGGTACGGGAGGACGCCGAGGGCGCCGGCCAGGTGCTGCGCGAGGAGGCCGAACGGGCCGCCCAGCGGCTGCGCGACGACGCCGAGGCCGATCTGGTCCGGCTGCGCGAGGAGGCCGAGCGCCGTATCACCGCGGCCGAGGAGGCGCTGCGCGAGGCCCGCACCGAGGCGGAGCGGCTGCGCCGCGAGACCGCCGAGGAGGCGGCCACGCTGCGCACGGAGGTCGCCGAGCGCGTCAGGGCGCTGCAGGAGCAGGCCGAGCAGGAGACGCTGAGGCTGCGGGACGAGGCCGCGGCCGACGCGTCGCAGACCCGGGCCGAGGCCGAGCAGCTCGCCGTCCGGCTGCGGGGCGACGCCGCCGCCGAGGCCGAGCAGCTGCGCACCGAGGCGCAGGAGACCGCCGACCGCCTCCGCTCGGAGGCGCAGGAGACCGCGGGACGGTTGCGGGCCGAGGCGGCCGAGGCGCTGTCCGCCGCCCAGGAGGAGGCCGCACGCCGCCGCCGGGAGGCCGAGGAGCTGCTGGCCGCGGCCCGCGGCGAGGCGGAGCAGGAGCGCGCCCAGGCCGGTCGCGAGGGCGAGGAGCTGCTGGCGGCCGCCCGCAAGCGGGTGGAGGAGGCCGGCGCCGAGGCGGAACGGCTGGTCGCCGAGGCCGAGCGGCACGCCGCCGAGCTGGTCGGCGCGGCCGAGCAGACCGCCCAGCAGGTGCGGGATTCGGTCAACGGGCTGCACGAGCAGGCCGAGGAGGAGATCGCCGGGCTGCGCTCGGCGGCCGAGCACGCCGCGGAACGCCTGCAGTCCGAGGCCCAGGAGGCCGCGGACCGGCTGCACGCGGACGCCAACGCCGAGCGCGAGCGCGCCACCGAGGACGCCCAGCGGCTGCGGCGCGAGTCGCAGGAGGAGGCCGAGGAGGCCCGGCAGCTCGCCGACCGCACGGTCGGCGAGGCGATCGAGGAGGCCGACCGGCTGCGGGTGGAGACCCGCGACGAGTCCAACCGGCAGCGGGTGGAGGCCGCCGAACAGGCCGACCGGCTGCTCACCGAGGCGATCGAGGAGGCCGACCGGCTCCGCGCCGACGCCGCCGCCCGGGCCGAGGAGACCGTGGGCAAGGCGCAGCGCGACGCCGAGCGGCTGGGCATCCTGGCCAAGGACGCCCTCGACTCCGCCGAGCGCGACGCCGAGGAGCGCCGCCGTGCGGCCGAGGAGTCGCTGGGCACCGCCGAGGCGGAGGCCCGCCGCATCCTCGATGAGGCGCGCGACGAGGCCAACAAGCGCCGCACGGAGGCGGCCCAGCAGGCCGACCAGCTGATCACCAGGGCCCGCGCCGAGGCCGAGCGGCTCGGCATCCTCGCCAAGGACGCCCTCGACTCCGCCGAGCGCGACGCCGAGGCGGCCCGCTCGGAGTCCGACCGGATCCGGGACGAGGCGCGCGAGGACGCCAACAAGCGCCGCGCCGAGGCCGCCGGGCAGGCGGACGAACTCATCTCCCAGGCGCAGGGCGAGGCGCTCAAGATCGGCACCACCGCGGAGGAGCAGGCCGACACGATGGTCGGCGCCGCCCGCAAGGAGGCCGACCGGATCGTCGGCGAGGCCACCTCCGAGAGCAACGGCATGGTGGAGCGGGCCCGTACGGACGCCGACACGCTGCTGGAGGAGGCCCGCAGGGACGCCACCGCCATCCGCGAGCGCGCGGAGGAGCTGCGGCAGCGCGTCGAGGCCGAGGTAGAGGAACTGCACGAGCGGGCCCGTAGCGAGTCGGCCGCCACCATGAAGTCGGCGGGCGAGCGGGTCGACAAGCTGGTCGAGGCCGCCACCGAGCAGCTGGAGAAGGCCGAGGCCAAGGCCCGCGAGCTGGTCACGGACGCGGAGGCCAGGGCCGAGGAGACCCGGTCCACCGCGAGCGCCGAGGCCAGCAAGGTCCGCATCGCCGCGGTGAAGAAGGCCGAGGAGCTGCTCAAGGGGGCCGAGCAGAAGAAGAACGACACGGAGCGCGAGGCGGAGCGGGTGCGGAGCGAGGCCCGCGTCGAGGCCGAGCGCATCGTGACCGAAGGCAAGAAGGAGCTCGAGGTGCTGAGCCGGCGCCGCCAGGACATCAACGCGGAGATCACCCGCGTGCAGGATGTCCTTGAGGCACTGGAGTCATTCCAGCAGCCGATCGACGGGGGAAAGAGCAACAGTCAGAACGTCACGCAGAACGGTAAGAACACGGTCACTGCAGGTGCAGCGGCCGGCACGACCCGGACAGGGAGCAAGCGGTCCGACGATGCGCCACTCGATTGAGCGGTCATTGTGCACAGTTACTGGACAGTGACTGTAAGACACGCCGCTTGGGCCCCTAGGATTCCCCCTATCACCCCACCCGGTCTGAATTGACAGGAACCCCATGAGCGACACTTCCTCCCCCTTCGGCTTCGAGCTCGTGCGGCGCGGATACGACCGCGGGCAGGTGGACGACCGCATCACCAAGCTCGTCGCCGACCGTGACAGTGCACTGGCCCGGATCAATGCGCTGGAGAAGCGCATCGAGGAACTCCACCTCGAGACCCAGAACGCGCAGGCGCAGGTCAACGACGCCGAGCCGTCGTACGCCGGTCTCGGCGCGCGGGTCGAGAAGATCCTCCGCCTCGCCGAGGAGGAGGCGAAGGACCTGCGCGAGGAGGCCCGCCGCGCCGCCGAGCAGCACCGCGAGCTGGCCGAGTCCGCCGCCACCCAGGTGCGCAACGACGCCGAGTCCTACGCCGCCGAGCGCAAGACCAAGGCCGAGGACGAGGGCGAGCGCATCGTCGAGAAGGCCAAGGGTGAGGCCGGCCAGCTGCGCGCCGACGCGCAGAAGGACGCGCAGGCCAAGCGCGAGGAGGCGGACGCCCTCTTCGAGGAGACCCGCGCCAAGGCGGCCCAGGCCGCGGCCGACTTCGAGACCAACCTGGCCAAGCGCCGCGAGCAGTCCGAGCGTGACCTGGCGTCCCGTCAGGCCAAGGCCGAGAAGCGCCTCGCCGAGATCGAGCACCGCGCCGAGCAGCTCCGCCTGGAGGCCGAGAAGCTGCGCACCGACGCCGAGCGCCGCGCCCGCCAGACGGTGGAGACCGCCCAGCGCCAGGCCGAGGACATCGTGGCCGACGCGAACGCCAAGGCGGACCGCATCCGCAGCGAATCCGAGCGCGAGCTGGCGGCGCTCACCAACCGCCGCGACAGCATCAACGCCCAGCTGACCAACGTCCGCGAGATGCTGGCCACGCTGACCGGTGCGGCGGTCGCCGCGGCCGGCGCCCCTGCCGACGACGAGCCCGTCTCGCGCGGCGTCCCGGCCCAGCGCTGACGTCCCACCGGTCTTCCGGAGCACATCGAGCCCCCTGTCCCCTCGGCAGGGGGCTCGGTCGTGTGCGGGAGCGCAAACGGGGGCGGGAATTCCGCGTGCATCGCGCGCCGCGGCCAAATAGTGTATGCGGCATGATCGAGCTGCAGGGGCTGACCAAGCGGTACGGCGACAAGACCGCGGTGGACGACCTCACCTTCACGGTGCGGCCGGGGGTGGTCACCGGCTTCCTCGGCCCCAACGGGGCGGGCAAGTCGACGACGATGCGCATGATGCTGGACCTGGACAATCCGACCAGCGGCAGCATCCGCATCGACGGCAAGCACTACCGCGAGCTCCACGAACCGCTCAAACACATCGGGGCGTTGCTCGAGGCCAAGGCCATCCACGGCGGCCGCACGGCGTACAACCACCTGCTGTGCCTGGCCCAGTCCAACCGCATCCCGGGCCGGCGGGTCGACGAGGTGCTGGAGATCGTCGGTCTCGCGCCCGTCGCCAAGAAGCGTTCCAAGGGGTTCTCCCTCGGCATGGGACAGCGGCTCGGCATCGCGGCGGCGCTGCTCGGCGACCCCGAGATCCTGATGTTCGACGAGCCGGTCAACGGACTGGACCCGGAGGGCATCCACTGGATCCGCAACCTGATGAAGGGGCTGGCCGCGCAGGGCCGCACGATCTTCGTCTCCAGCCATCTCATGAGCGAGATGGCGCTGACCGCCGAGCACCTGATCGTGATCGGCCGCGGCAAGCTGATGGCGGACACGACGATGGCGGACTTCATCGCCGAGAACTCCCGCTCCTACGTGCGCGTCCGCACCCCCGAGCCGGAGAAGCTCAAGGACGCGCTGGCGGCCGCGTCGATCACCGCGGTGGTCGGCGAGGCCGGGGCCTTCGAGATCGAGGGCACCGAGTCCGCCAAGATCGGTGAACTCGCCGCCAGGCACCAACTGGTGCTGCACGAGCTCAGCCCCCAGCAGGCCTCCCTGGAACAGGCCTTCATGCAACTCACCGCCGAGTCGGTGGAGTACCACGCCGGTGGGGCGGCGGCGGAGGCCGGTGAGGCCGCGGCTCCCGCGCCCCAGTGGGGCGCCGCCTGGAACACGAACACCGGAAAGGAAGCCTGACATGGCAGCGACCACCGCTGTTCTGCAGTCGGAGTGGACCAAGGTCAGGACCGTCCGGTCGACCGTGTGGACGCTGGCGTCCGCCGCCGTCCTGACCATCGTCATCAGCGGTCTGTTCTGCCTGCTCTTCCGTACCCAGTGGGACAACATCGACGAGGCCGCCCGCGCCCAGTTCGACGCCACCAGCCAGAGCCTGTCCGGTCTCTTCCTCGGTCAGCTCGCGCTGATCACCTTCGGCGTGCTGATCATCTCCAGCGAGTACAGCACGGGCATGATCAGGGCCTCGCTCTCGGCGGTGCCGCAGCGTGCGAGCTTCTACCTCTCCAAGGTCGCCGTCGCCGCCGGCATCACCTTCGTCCTCGGGGTGATCGTCAGCTTCGTCTCCTTCTTCATCGGGCAGGCCATCCTCGGCGGTGACCTCGACACCTCGATCAGCGATCCGGGGGTGCTGCGCGCGGTCTTCGGGGCCGGCCTCTACATGACGCTGATGGTGCTCTTCGCGGTCGGCGTCGCGACGATGCTGCGCAGCCCGCTGGTCTCGCTGGGCATCCTCATCCCCTTCTTCTTCCTGATCTCCGGGATCCTCTCGGCGGTGCCGGGCGCCAAGGAGGTGGCCCGGTACTTCCCGGACCAGGCCGGCAGCAAGATCATGCGGGCCACGATCGCCCCGGACGACCCCGCCCCGTACAGCGCGTGGGGCGGACTCGGCATCATGGCGCTGTGGGTGGTCGTCGCGCTGATCGGCGGCTACGCGCTGCTGAAGAAGCGGGACGCCTGACCGTTCCCGGGCAATTCCGCCCTCACGGGGCGGGAACCGATCCCACCCCGCTAGCCTCCTAATCCTCATGGGGGCGAGCGCCGCCCCGCGGACTGTTCGTCGAGGGGCGGAGCATGATCGAGGCAGTCGGCCTCACCAAGACCTACGGCAGCAAGACGGCCGTGTACAACCTGTCGTTCCAGGTGCGGCCCGGCATGGTGACCGGCTTCCTGGGGCCCAACGGCTCCGGGAAGTCGACCACGATGCGGATGATCCTGGGCCTGGACACCCCCACGGCCGGACGCGTGACCGTCGGCGGACAGCCGTTCCGGCAGCTGCCCAACGCCCCGCGCCGGGTGGGCGCGCTGCTGGACGCCAAGGCCGTGCACGGCGGGCGCAGCGCGCGCCAGCACCTGCTGTGCCTGGCGCAGTTGTCCGGGATCCCGGCCCGCCGGGTGGACGAGGTGCTGGGCGTGGTGGGCCTGCAGGAGGTCGCGCGCAGGCGCTCCAAGGGCTTCTCGCTCGGCATGGGGCAGCGCCTCGGCATCGCGGCGGCGCTGCTGGGCGACCCCGAGGTGCTGCTCTTCGACGAGCCGGTCAACGGTCTGGACCCGGAGGGCATCCACTGGGTGCGCCATCTGATGCGCAAGCTCGCCTCGGAGGGCCGTACGGTCTTCGTCTCCTCGCACCTGATGAGCGAGATGGCGCTCACCGCGGACCACCTGATCGTGATCGGCCGCGGGCAGCTGCTGGCCGACATGAGCGTCAAGGACTTCATCGCCCGCAACTCCACCGGCTTCGCCATGGTCCGCACCCCGGACGTGGCCGCGGACCGCGAGAAGCTGACGGAGGCGCTGACCGACGCGGGCGCGCAGGTGCAGCAGGAACACGACGGCGCGCTGCGCGTGACCGGTCTTGAGCTGCCGCGGATCAGCGAGGTCGCCCACGAGTCCGAGGTGCGGCTGTGGGAGCTCTCGCCCCACCAGGCCTCGCTCGAGGAGGCCTACATGCGCCTCACCAACAGCGCCGTCGACTACCGCTCCACCGCCGACCCGCGGCAGGGCCTGCAGCAGCCCGGCGGTGCGCCGGCGCCCAGCGGCTGGGGCATGCCGCCGCAGGCGCCGTACCCGCAGTCCGTCCCGCAGCAGCAGCCGTACGGATACGGCTACGGGCACCCGCAGCCGCAGCCCCCGGTGCAGCCGCCGTACGCGGCGCCGGTGCCGCCGGCTCCCGGCGCGGCGCCGGCCGCGCCCGTGAACCCGTACGCGCAGCCGCCCGTGCCGCCCGGCGTGCCGGTGCCGCCCGCCGCTCCCGCCGCCCCGCCCGCCCCGCCCGCCCCGCAGCCGACCCAGCCCGTCGAGGACGCCCGATGACCGCCCCCGTCTACAGCCCGGCTCCGCAGTTCTCCTCCACCGTCCCGGTGCAGAGGACCCACCTCGGCCACGCGCTGAAGTCCGAGTGGACCAAGATCCGTACGGTGCGCTCCACGCTGTGGACGCTCGGCGTCATGCTGCTGCTGATCCTCGGCATCAACCTGCTCGTCGTCGCTCTGGGCTCGACCGAGAACGTCTCCGACCCGGTGCTCGGCTTCGGCCTGTTCGGGGTGCTCCTCGGCCAGCTCTGCGTCATGACCCTCGGCGTGCTGGTGATCAGCTCCGAGTACGGCACGGGCATGATCCGCACGACCCTCACCGCGTGCCCGCAGCGCGGCCGGGTGCTCACCGCGAAGGCGATCGTCTTCTTCGCGCTGACCTTCACCGTCACCACGGTGGCCTGCGCGCTCACCGCGCTGATGAACTACGCCACCTTCGGCGGCAGGTCCGTGGGCGACGACACCTTTGTGGGCGCCCGGCTCGTCATCGAGGACGGCCTCACCACCGCCAGCGGCACCCAGTGGCTGGGCGCCACCGTAGGCGTCGGCCTGTACGTGGCGCTGCTCGGGCTGCTCTCGCTGGCCGTGGGCGCGCTGCTGCGGCACTCCGCGGGCGCGATCACCACGATGATGGGCGTGGTCCTGCTGCCGCTGATCATCGCGATCTTCATGCAGTCGGACAGCCTCCGCAAGGTGCAGGAGAAGCTGATCGAGTACTCCTCCCCCAACGCCATCGCGTCGCTCTACCAGATGCCGATGCTGGAGAACGGCGACGCCGACGGCGTGCGCCAGTTGATCGGGCTCGCGATCATCACGGCCGTCGCCCTGGGTGCGGCCTACGCGGCGCTCACCAAGCGCGACGTCTGACCCGGGTCACCGGGCGTCCGCCCCGCGGTCAGTACCGGGGGGCGTTTCGGGACCGCTGGAGCCGTGCGCTCCGGCGGTCCCTGGCGTTCCAGCAGGCGGTGTGCCAGTGGCGCCGGTCCTCCACGCCGCCGTGCTCCGGCCAGGCCACCAGGTGCCCGACGCCCGGCGGGATCTCCTGGTCGCACCCGGGGCAGCGGTAGTGCTTGCCGCCCGGACTCCCGCTCAGCTGGCGGACGGTCCACTGCTCGCCCTGCCAGCTCTCCACACGCTCCGGGCCCCTGGCCGGTCCGGCCTCGGGACGCTCCTCGGCTCTGCCGGCGGCGCCTCGGGGGCGGTTTCGGCGCGGGGACACGGGCACACACCTCATGCGGTTCGGGGGACTCGGGCCGCCAACCAGCCTACGCGTAGCGCGGACGGCGCCGGGTACGCGGTCGGGGAACCCCGCATTCCGGCCATCGCCGCGAAAATCATGAAATCGCGGTGCGCGGACCGTGCCTTTGGCACGTGTCAGGCGTTAATGCCAGTAGGGGAGCCGTGTCGGCCACCGAGGAAGGTGTGAAGCACGATGCGTGTCGGTACTTTCGTCCTCGCCGCCCAGTTCCCGGGGCAGGGACCGGGGGAGGCGCTGCACCGCGCGGTGCGGTCCGCAGAGGCGGCGGAGAAGGCCGGGCTGGACTCCGTATGGCTGGCGGAGCACCACTTCGTGCCGTACGGCGTGTGTCCGTCGGCCGTGACGCTCGCCGCGCTGCTGCTGGGCAGGACGCACCGGATCGGGATCGGTACGGCCGTGAGCGTCCTGCCGACCGCGCACCCCGTGGCGCTCGGCGAGCAGGCGGCGCTGCTGCACATCACCTCGGGCGGCCGCTTCACGCTGGGCGTGGGCCGCGGCGGCCCCTGGGTGGACCTGGAGGTCTTCGGCGCCGGACTCGCCGCCTTCGAGAAGGGTTTCCCCGAGTCGCTGGACCTGCTGCTGCGCTGGCTCCGGGAGCCGCGCGTGGAGGCCTCGGGTGAACGATTCGCCTTCCGCGAGGTCGACGTCGTGCCGCGGGCGGACGAGTTCGAGGAGCCCAGCGGGCCGCCGGTCGTCGTCGCCTGCACCTCGCCGGGCAGCGTCCGGCTCGCGGCACGCAGGGGTCTGCCGATGCTGCTCGGCATGCACTGTGGCGACGAGGACAAAGCTGCCATGGTCGCAATGTGGCAGGCCGAGGCGCGCGATGCGGGGCTTTCACCCGAAATGGTGGCCACGGCCGAACATGTCTCCGCGGGCGTCGTACAGATCGCGGACCGCCGCGCGGACGCCGTGGAGACCCTCACCAAGGCGATGCCCGGCTGGCTCCAGCGGGGCCTCGCCGCGCACCGCACGGTCGACGGCCGGCCCCGGACGATGCGCGATCCGCTCGCCTACACCGAACTCCTCTGCGACCTCCACCCGGTGGGCCCGCCCGCGCTGTGCGCCGACCGGCTGGCCGCCACCGCCGAGCGGACCGGCATCAGCCGCTTCGCCCTGCTCGTCGAAGGGTCCGGCGATCTCGCGGCCACCGAGGAGAACGTGGCGCGGCTCGGCAGCGAAGTGCTCCCGCAATTGGCCTGATTGAAACATCAAAGAGCAGTGGTGCGACCAACGGCGGGAGCACCCTGCCCGGTTCAGCAGTCCCGCAGTTCCGGGGACTGGTTCAGCAGCTGTGCGCGTACGGAGGTGAAGGTGGCGTAACGCCCGTCGACCGCCGGGTCCAGCGGGAACACCGCGACCCGGTGGCAGTTCTGGAACGCCAGCCGGACCCCGAAGTGCCGCTGCAGGGCCCCCCGTATCGCGTCACTCGCCAGGGCGCGGAGCAGCTGCCCGCGCGCGTGCTCGTCCGGCGGAGGTACCTGGTTGTCGGCGAACTCGCCGCCGTCCACCTTGAGTTGTGCCGCCAGAGAGCTGATCATGTCCCATGCGTAAGGCAGGGAAGTCCGGACGCAGTCGACGAATTCCCGTTCGTCGACCTCGCCTCGCTCGGCCTGTTCGAGGAGGGCCGGTGAGACGTCGAGCGACATGAGTACTCCTCTCGTGACCCCCCTGTCCGAGGAGTCAGACGGACTACGGAGAGAAGCCGCCCAGAGTTCTCCCGCGCGACGGCCTCCACCCACAACCGTAGGCGGAGAGGTCCCATGACACTAGGCGGGAGCGCTCACAACAGGCCATTTTCCGACCGCGCCCGGTAGCGAGTAACGTTGCCGACCATGCGTCTCGTCATCGCCCGTTGCTCCGTGGACTACGCGGGCCGGCTCTCCGCCCATCTGCCGTCGGCCACCAGGCTGCTCCTGGTCAAGGCCGACGGCAGCGTCTCCGTCCACGCCGACGACCGTGCCTACAAGCCGCTGAACTGGATGTCGCCGCCCTGCACGCTCAAGGAGGGTGAGGACGGGGTCTGGACGGTCACCAACAAGGCCGGCGAGCAGCTGATCATCACCATCGAGGACGTGCTGCACGACTCCACGCACGAACTCGGGGTCGACCCGGGCCTGATCAAGGACGGCGTCGAGGCCCACCTCCAGGAGCTGCTGGCCGACCGCATGGAGGTGCTCGGCGAGGGCTGGAGCCTCGTCCGCCGCGAGTACCCCACGGCCATCGGCCCGGTGGACATCCTGGGCCGGGACGCGTCCGGCACGACCGTCGCCGTCGAGATCAAGCGCCGCGGCGAGATCGACGGCGTCGAGCAGCTCACCCGCTACCTCGAACTCCTCAACCGGGACCCCCTGCTGGCGCCCGTGAAGGGCGTCTTCGCGGCCCAGGAGATCAAGCCGCAGGCGCGCGTCCTCGCCACGGACCGCGGCATCGACTGCGTCGTCCTCGACTACGACGCACTGCGCGGCATCGAGGACGACAAGCTCCGCCTCTTCTGACGCCAGGTCCCTGCACGGCCGCGGGAAGCGCCACGGCGCGGCCCGGCGGTCGGCAGACCACCGTGGCCGCGCCGTGACGCGCGCGCCGGTCAGGCGATCGTTCCGGGGGCGGACGCGTCCACCGGGGTACCGGGATCCGTGGTGGTGACCGCGGTCTCGGACGGCCCGCTGGCGCTGGTGGTGTCGCTGGGAGGCGTCTCGGTCGGCGTGGTCGTCGGCGACTCGGTGGCCGGCGGCGGCGTCGACGGAGTCGAGGTCGGCGGCTTCGTCGTCGAGGTCGGCGGACGGGACGTGCTGTGCGTCGGCCTCGGCCGACCCGTGTTCGACCCGCCGCTGCCCTTGGTCGACGTCTCCCCGCCGCCCGGCTGCTCGGTCTCCCCGCCGCCCGTACCCGGGTCGACCGCACCGCCCGGCGCGCCCGGCGTGCCGGTGGAACCCGGCGTGGTGCCGCTCGCGGAGGGGCTGGGCCGCCGGCTGGAGCCGGGGCTCGGGGCGTCCTCGGCCGGGAAGCCGTCGTCCGCGTCGTCCTCCTGTGCGGACTCGACCGGCTTGACGTTCATGGGTGTGTTCTGGTCACCGCCGGAGGCCGTCGTGCCGAGGGTGACCACGGTGCCGAGGACGGCGGCCAGCAGGGCACCCGCGCCGACGGCGACGAGGTTGCGGCGGGAGCCGGTGAGGGCGATCCGGCGCGGGGCGGCGGCCGCCGCGGCCAGGCGCTTGCTGATGATCGTCGTGGGCGCCTCGGATATGTCGGTGCCCGTCGCCGGGGTCTCGACGCCCGCGAGGCCCGTGCCGGGCACAGGGCCGCCCGCGCGGTCCACGACGAGCGCGAGGGTGCGGCGCCCCACCGTGGTGCCCTGGCGGTCCGCGAGGGCGCCGCGCAGGGCTATCGAGGCCTCCAGTTCGCTGCGGGCCCGGTCCAGGTTGCCGAGGCACAGCGCCAGGACGCCGAGTTCGTGGAGGAAGTACGCCTCCTCGGCCACCTCCCCGGCGAGCCGGGCGGCCTCCTGGCCGACACGCAGCGCGCGCTCCCACGCGCTCCAGTGCATGGCGGCCGCCAGGACGGGCGCCACCGTACGGGCCAGGAGCACGGCCGCGCTGGTGTGCCCGCCGTCGCGGGCGGCGCTCAGGGCGGCCAGGATGGCCTCCGCCTCGGCGGCGACGCGCCTCGGGGTGACGGAGGGGTGCCCGGCCCACCAGGCGTAGTGCTGGGCGGCGGCCAGCGCCTGCGGTGAGCCCTCGGCGGCGGCCTCCGCGGCCAGTCCGTCCACCAGGGCCAGTTGGCGGCTCACACCGGCCGCCAGGCGGTGGTGCGCCGCGACGGGGACGGCGAGCCCGACGGCCACGATCTCGCCGAGCGCGGCGTCTCCGTGGGTGTCGCCGACGAGCGCCGGCAGGTGCGCCTGGTGCGGGCACTCGCCGCCCAGGGCCACCGCGAAACGCAGCGCCTCCTGCGCGGAGGCGCCGAGGCGGGAGGCGAGCAGGGCGGCGGGCGCGGCGCTCTCGGCGAGCGAGGGCAGCGGCACGTGCGAGGCCGACGCGCCCGGCTCGGTGTCGAAGGGCGCGTCGACGGGGAGTTCGTCCGCCGCCTCCACGTCGCCCCACACGGACTCGTCGGCCGCGAGGATCTCCGCCCCGAGCGCGTCGCGCTGCCGCAGCAACGCACCGGCCTGGACGAAGCGCAGCGGCAGGCCCTCGGACTCGAACCACAGGTCTGCCGCCCAGGCGGTCTCCTCCTCCACCAGGGGGCGGCCCGCGGAGAGCTCCAGCAGTTCCAGGCAGGCGACCCGGGGCAGTCCGGGGAGGAAGACCTCCTCGACCAGGGAGTCGCCGGCGGGGGCCGGCACGTCGGGCGTCGCGGACAACAGGAAGGCGCACTCGGGCGCCGCCGCGAGCAGTTCCTCCAGGGAGGCGCCACCGAACTCCAGGTCGTCCAGGACGACGACCCCGCCGATGTCGCGCAGCAGCTCCAGCAGGCGGCTGCGGTCGGGGCGGTAGTCCTCGGTGTCGTAGACGGTGGCGAAGAGCTCCTGCAGCAGGTCGCTGGGGGTCCGCCGGTAGCCGGAGAGCCGGATCACGCCGTCGGGGGCGAGGTCCTCGCAGGCCCGGGCCACCGCGTCGAGCAGCACGCTGCGGCCGGCGCCGGAGGGCCCGGTGACGCGCACCGAACGGCCCCGGGAGAGCAGCCGCACCAGGCGCTTGCGCTCCTCCTCGCGCTCCAGCAGCGGGAGCTCGGGGGCGCGTGGCCCCGGCGGCTCCGTCGGCCGGGCGGCGGCGGTCAGCGCGGCGCGCTCGTCCGCCGTGCGCCGTACGGGTGCGGGCAGGTCGCCGGGGGCGAGGGAGCTGACCTCGCTCCCGTCGACGGGGTTGAGGGTCAGCCTGCAGTCGCCCACGAGGAGTTCGACGACGCGTGGCGCGTCGCTGTCCCCCGTGCCCGCCCCGACCTCGAGGGCGAGCGGGTCGCGCGGCGGCCGGCCGACGCGCGGGGTCGGCGCGGTGCCGTCCTCCGCGCCGCCGGCCGATGTCGCGTCGGCAAAGCCCGTGGAGTCCTGTTGTGCGCCGTACTCGTCACCGGTCATGTCGGGTCCGTGTGGGTCCATTAGTCTCCGCCCCCCATATGCGTCGCGGCGAGGCCCCACCGGGCCCGCGGTTGCGCCGTGGGACCGGTCCGGCTCCCGTCCTCGGCGTACGGGGTTGAGGCACGCCGGAACCGAACCCTAAACCTTCCCGCAGTCTGTGCGAAGCCCAGGGCGGCCATGCCGCCCTTGCGTCCGAATCTGTCCGGGCTTGCCGCTTCCGTATCGGCGCGCCCGGTGGGTGCGCTAGGTCCGCGGCAGTGCTTCTGCCGCGATTCCCCCCTCGATGACCAGGATGCGGTGCAGCCGCGTGGCGACCAGCAGGCGCTGCATCTGCGCGGGCACGCCCCGCAGGACCAGGCGCCGGTCGGCCCGGCCGCAGCGGCGGTGCGCCCCCATGATGACCCCCAGACCCGTCGCGTCCCACGAGTCGAGTTCGGTCAGGTCGAGCACGAGGTCGCCGTGGCCGCCGTCCACGGCGCTGTGCAGGACCTTGCGGGCGTCCGCCGCGGTGCGGACGTCGAGGCGGCCCCCGACGACCAGCTCGGCGTGATCGCCCCTGATGTGCATTACGCCTCCCCGTGGAGTGAATGGGTGGAACTGCCGTGGTTCTACGTAACTGACGGTCCGTCGTACGAAGAGGTTGCCGTCTGTGAGCGAACCGATACCGAATTCACCCTTGCGAGTGACAGGAGAGGTCCGAGGGGCCCAGTCCTCCGGCCATCCGCACCGGACTGGGCCCTTCCGGTTGACGCTCCGTCAGTACCGGTAGAAGCCCTCGCCGCTCTTGCGGCCGAGCGCGCCCGCGTCGACCATGCGCCGCATGAGCTCCGGCGGGGCGAACTTCTCGTCCTGGGACTCGGTGTAGATGTTGTCGGCGGCGTGCAGCAGGATGTCGACGCCGGTGAGGTCGGCGGTCGCCAGCGGGCCCATCGCGTGGCCGAAACCGAGCTTGCAGGCGATGTCGATGTCCTCGGCCGTGGCGACGCCCGACTCGTAGAGCTTGGTGGCCTCGACGACCAGCGCCGCGATCAGCCGGGTGGTGACGAAGCCGGCCACGTCCCGGTTGACGACGATGGTCGCCTTGCCGATCTCCTCGGCGAAGGCCTTGGCGCGCGCCAGGGTCGCGTCGCCGGTCTTGTAGCCGCGGACCAGCTCGCACAGCTGCATGAGCGGGACCGGCGAGAAGAAGTGGGTGCCGACCACGTTCTCCGGGCGCTCCGTCACCGCCGCGATCTTGGTGATCGGGATGGCGGAGGTGTTGGAGGCCAGCACCGCGTCCGCCTTGGCGATCTTGTCCAGCGCGCGGAAGATCTCCTGCTTGACCTCGATCTTCTCGAAGACGGCCTCGACGACGATGTCGGCGTCGGCGGCCGCGTCCAGGTCGGTGGTGGTGGTGATGCGCGCGAGCGCGGCGGCCGCGTCCTGCGCGGTGAGCTTGCCCTTGGCGACGAACTTCTCGTAGGACGCCTCGATCCCGCCCTTGCCCCTGGCCAGCGCCTCGTCCGTGATGTCACGCAGGACGACCTCGTAACCCGCCTGTGCGGACACCTGCGCGATGCCGGAGCCCATCAGGCCGGCTCCGATGACGGCGAGCTTCTTCGCCACGGCACACACCTATCTTCTCGATGCTGTTGCCGGGACCTTAACGTCGCTTCACAGCGGAGCGCAGCAGGAAGAGAGGCGGGTCACCCTGTGTCCTTCGTCGCACAGTTGAGGGCCCCGGCGCCCAGTTGCTGGCGCACCGCGTCCAGTTTGACCGGGACCGCCCCCGGAGTCCGCATCCGCCTCCCCCGCCGCGGGCCCGTCGCGGGGCGCGCGCCGGGCGCGGCCTGACTACGCTCGACACATGGTCAATCTGACGCGCATCTACACGCGGACCGGGGACGACGGCACCACCGCCCTCGGCGACATGAGCCGTACGGCCAAGACCGACAGCCGCATCTCGGCCTACGCGGACGCCAATGAGGCGAACGCGGCGATCGGCGTGGCGATCGCCGTCGGCGCGCTCCCGCAGGAGGTCGTGACCGTCCTCGTACGGGTCCAGAACGACCTCTTCGACGTCGGCGCCGACCTCGCGACGCCCGTCGTCCCCGACCCCAAGTACCCGCCGCTGCGCGTCGAGCAGACCTACGTGGACCGGCTGGAGGCGGACTGCGACCGCTTCCTGGAGGAACTGGAGAAGCTGCGCAGCTTCATCCTGCCGGGCGGCACCCCGGGCGCCGCGCTGCTCCACCAGGCGTGCACGGTCGTCCGCCGCGCCGAGCGGTCCACGTGGGCCGCGCTGGAGGAACACGGCGGGACGATGAACCCGCTCACCGCCACCTACCTCAACCGGCTGTCCGACCTGCTGTTCATCCTGGCCCGTACGGCCAACAAGGAGGTCGGCGACGTGCTGTGGGTGCCCGGCGAGAACCGCTGACCCCGCCCGCTCAGGCGCGCGGCGAGGCGGCCGGCTCCCTCTTGGGCCACAGCGTGTAGCTCGCCGCGACGACCGCGTGGATCCCTGTCGTCGCCACCATCCGCACCTGCCACTCCCCCAGGGCGGCCGTGCGTCCGGCGTCCGCGACGAGCCGGACGGCCAGTTGCAGCAGGGCGGCCGCGACCGCGGCGGACACCGCGGTACGGCCGAGCAGCCGCCACTCGTGCAGGGCCCGGGCCCTGCCGTACTTCGGCGCCTGCGGCGGCTTGGGACCCCCCGCGAAGCGGTGTGCGAAGCGGGCGTCGGCCCAGCGGACGACGCAGTGGCCGTAGCCGGCGCAGAAGCCGACGTACGCGGCGGCCAGACCGTGCCGGGCGGCGGCCGTGCCACCGTCGCGCAGGTCGGCCGCCGCCGCGGCCAGCAGCACCAGGTCCACCAGGGGCACGCACACCAGCAGCGCTGCGCCCGCCCGGGGCCGGCGCAGCAGGTAGCGCACCGCCAGCCCGGCGCCGAGCAGCACCCAGAAGGCGATCTCGCACCCGACGATCAGGGTCACCAACATGCCGCAAGGCTCCCCCGCGGCCGCCGTGGGGCGCGTCGTCGGCGCTGATGAGACCCGGCTGCATCCTTCGGTGTACGCGCCGGGTCCGACCACCGGCCGACGCGCACCGTCCGCGCCGCGTGCTGGGATGGGCCCATGACGACCACCGCCGCCCGGCGCGCGCACCGCGACGACGTGCTGATCGCCGTGTCGGGGTTCGCGGGCGGCCTCGCGATGTGGGCGTTCGGGCTGTACACCCACTCCGGGAACCATCCGGCGGGCGACCACCGCTGGCTGCCGCTGCTCCCGCTGGTGGTCATGGCCGGATGCGAACTGCTGCGGCGGACCGCGCCCCGCGTCGCGATCGTCCTCGGCGCGCTCACCTTCTGCGCGGACTTCGTGATCGGCTCGCTGCTGGTGACCGTGCTGATGTTCACCGACCTCGTGTACGCCGCCGTCCTGTACGGGCCGAAGCGGCTGACCCGGGTCGTGCCGGTCGTCAGCGTGCTCGGCACGGCCGCGCTCACCGTCACCGCCGTGGCGGTGCACCCGGTCGCCGAGTCCCTGCTGATCGGTGTGGTCGGTGCCCTGGTCTCGGTCGCCCCCGCCTGGACGGGCGTGGTGGTGCGGCGACACCGCGACGAGGCCGCCCACGAACGGCTGCGCGCGGAGCAGACCGCGCTGCTCGCCGAGCTGGACCGCCGGGAGGCGGTGGGCCGCGAGCGGGCCCGGATGGCCCGCGAACTGCACGACGTGGTGGCGGGCCACGTCTCCGCGATCGCCATCCACTCCACCGCCGCGCTGTCCCTGGACCGCCACGAGGGCCCGGCCCGCGAGGCGCTGGCGGTGATCCGCGAGAACAGCGTCGAGGGCCTGTCCGAGATGCGCCGGCTCATCGGGCTGCTGCGCGACTCGGCGGGCGAGGACGGGGAGCCGGCCCCCGTCCCGCGGCTGGCCGGCCTGGACGCGCTCCTGGAGCAGATGCGCGCGGCGGCCCCGCACTCGGCCTTCGTACTGCGCGACGGGCGCCCCGAGGGCGCCGCCTCGCTGCCCGCGCCGGTGGAGCTGGCGGCCTACCGGATCGTGCAGGAGTCCTTGACCAACGTCCTGAAGCACGCGGCGCCCGGCGAGGTGCCCGTCATGCTGGAGCAGGAGGGCGAGGCGCTGACGGTGACCGTGGCGAGCCCCTGCCGGATCGGCGGCCCGGGGCACCGGCCGGACCCCCGGGCCCCCGGCTCCGGCAGCGGCCTGATCGGGATGCGGGAACGCGCCGAGCTGCTGGGCGGCACCTTCGAGGCGGGCCGGGAGGGCACGACATGGCGGGTAAGGGCGGTACTGCCCATGAAGGGGAACGCATGATCCGGGTGGTCGTCGCCGAGGACCAGGCCGCGGTACGGGCG
Organism: Streptomyces sp. NBC_00510; assembly: GCA_036013505.1. Taxonomy (NCBI): domain Bacteria; kingdom Bacillati; phylum Actinomycetota; class Actinomycetes; order Kitasatosporales; family Streptomycetaceae; genus Streptomyces; species Streptomyces sp. NBC_00510. Next base: position 3,737,764 of record CP107851.1, read on the forward strand.
GGGCTGGTCCTGATCCTGGGCTCGGTCCCGGACATCGAGGTGGTCGGCGAGGCGGCCGACGGGGAGGCCGCGGTCCGCGTCGCCCGTGAGCTGCGCCCGGACGTGATCCTCATGGACCTCCAGATGCCCCGGCTGGACGGGGTCGCCGCGACCCGGGAGATCGTCGCGGAGCGGCTGGCGGACGTGCTCGTCCTCACCACCTTCGACCTGGACGAGTACGTCTTCGGCGCGCTGCGGGCGGGAGCCGCGGGATTCCTGCTGAAGGACACCGAGGCGGACCGGCTGATCGAGGGCGTACGGCTGGTGGCCCGCGGCGAGGGGATGATCGCGCCCGCGGTGACCCGCCGGCTGATCGGCGAGTTCGCCCGCCCGCGGCCGCGTCCGGCGGCCGACCACGCCGTGCTCGGCGCGCTGACGCCACGGGAGCGGGAGGTGCTGGTCTGCGTGGGCGAGGGCCTGTCCAACGCGGAGATCGCGGCGCGGCTGGAGATGGCGGAGGCCACGGCGAAGACGCACGTCAGCCGGATGCTGGCCAAGCTGGAGCTGCGCAGCCGCGTGCAGGCCGCGGTGCTCGCACAGGAATGGGGGCTGTCCGTACGGCCCTAGGGCCGGCGGGACCGGGGGACCCCCAACCAGCGGGGGGAACGGACTGTCAGGCTACGTTGACCCGCTGGCCGGGAGGGGCGGCCTCGAGCCAGGCGAGGAAGCCGGTGAGGGCGTCGTCGCTCATGGCGAGTTCCAGACGGGTGCCGCGGTGCTCGCAGACCAGGATGACGGAGTCGGAGAGGAGCGCCAGCTCCTCCTGCCCCTCCGGGACGCGGCGATGCAGCACCTCGATGGCGGAGCGCTCCAGCACCCGGCGCGGCCGGGGCGCGTACGAGAAGACCCGGAACCACTCGATCCGGTCACCGCTGTAGCGGGCGACGCCGTACGCCCAGCCCTTGCCGGAGGGTTCACCGGCGCCGGTGGGCGGCATCCGCAGGCTGCAGTCGAACGTGCCGCCGGGCCGCTGGATCAGCCGGCGCCGCAGCCCGAAGACGAACAGCCCCAGCAGCGCCACCGCCACCAGGGCCCCGCACACCTGAAAAGCGAGGATCACGCCCACCGACCTCCTCGCTCCGTGTCACGAATAGGGATACTGCAGCCGCGGGACACCCTCACGGGCCTCCCGCGGCTCATGGCCCGGTGGGCCGGGTGCTCAGCGCGACCCGCTGGTCGCGGCGATCAGCCGGACCTCGGCGCGGCGCTCACTGGCGGCGTCGGCGTCGGCCTTCGCACGCTCCAGAGCCCGCTCCGCACGCTGGACGTCGATCTCGTCGGCGAGCTCGGCGATCTCCGCGAGCACCGACAGCTTGTTGTCCGCGAAGGAGATGAAACCGCCGTGCACCGCGGCGACGACGGTGCCGCCCTCGCTGGTGCGGATCGTCACCGGACCGGACTGGAGCACGCCCAGCAGCGGCTCGTGGTTCGGCATGACGCCGATGTCGCCGGACTCGGTGCGTGCGACGACAAGTGTGGCCTCGCCGGACCAGACACTGCGGTCCGCTGCGACCAGCTCGACGTGCAGCTCAGCCAAGATGGCTCCTCGGGTCGGCACCCACCGCCGTCCGGCGGGTGCATAAAACAAAGGATAACGGGGGTGCGGCAAGGGGGCGGACACAGGGTCCGCCCCCTGCCACGGTGAGCCGTCAGGCGACGGGCGTCAGCTGACGCCGAGCTCGCGGGCGTTGCGCTCGAGGTCCTCGATGCCACCGCACATGAAGAACGCCTGCTCAGGGAAGTGGTCGTACTTTCCGTCGGCGATGGCGTTGAACGCGGAGATCGACTCGTCCAGCGGGACGTCGGAGCCGTCGATGCCGGTGAACTGCTTCGCCGCGTGGGTGTTCTGCGACAGGAAGCGCTCGATGCGGCGGGCGCGGTGGACGGTGAGCTTGTCCTCCTCGCCCAGCTCGTCGATACCGAGGATCGCGATGATGTCCTGGAGGTCCTTGTACTTCTGCAGGATCCCCTTGACGCGCATGGCGCACTCGTAGTGGTCCGCCGCGATGTAGCGGGGGTCCAGGATGCGGGACGTCGAGTCCAGCGGGTCCACCGCCGGGTAGATGCCCTTCTCCGAGATCGGACGGGACAGAACGGTCGTCGCGTCCAGGTGGGCGAAGGTGGTCGCCGGCGCCGGGTCGGTCAGGTCGTCCGCGGGGACGTAGATCGCCTGCATCGAGGTGATCGAGTGACCACGGGTCGAGGTGATGCGCTCCTGGAGGAGGCCCATCTCGTCCGCGAGGTTCGGCTGGTAACCCACCGCGGAGGGCATGCGGCCGAGCAGCGTGGAGACCTCGGAACCGGCCTGGGTGAAGCGGAAGATGTTGTCGATGAAGAACAGCACGTCCTGCTTCTGCACATCGCGGAAGTACTCCGCCATGGTCAGACCGGCCAGCGCCACGCGCAGACGGGTGCCCGGGGGCTCGTCCATCTGGCCGAAGACCAGGGCGGTCTTGTCCAGGACGCCGGACTCCTCCATCTCCTGGATCAGGTCGTTGCCCTCACGGGTGCGCTCGCCGACGCCGGCGAACACGGAAACGCCCTCGTGCAGCTTCGCCACACGCATGATCATTTCCTGGATGAGGACGGTCTTGCCGACACCCGCGCCGCCGAACAGACCGATCTTGCCGCCCTTGACGTACGGGGTCAGCAGGTCGACGACCTTCAGGCCGGTCTCGAACATCTCGGTCTTGGACTCGAGATCCTCGAACTTCGGCGCCTTGCGGTGGATCGTCCAGCGCTCGCCGACGTTGGCGTTCTCCTCGGGGACGTTCAGCACCTCACCGAGGGTGTTGAACACCTTGCCCTTGGTGAAGTCGCCGACCGGGACGGTGATGCCCGTGCCCGTGTCGGTCACCGAGGCCTGGCGGACCAGACCGTCGGTGGGCTGCATCGAGATCGCGCGGACCACGCCGTCGCCCAGGTGCTGGGCGACCTCGAGGGTCAGCGTCTTCTTCTTGCCGGCCTCGGCCGGGTCGGAGACCTCGACGGTGAGGGCGTTGTAGATCTCCGGCATGGCGTCGACGGGGAACTCCACGTCGACGACCGGGCCGATGACCCGGGCGACGCGGCCCGTGGCAGCGGCCGTCTCAACAGTGGTGGTCATGATTAGTCACTCCCCGCAGACGCGTCGGCCAGGGCGCTGGAGCCACCGACGATCTCGCTGATTTCCTGGGTGATTTCGGCCTGGCGGGCCTGGTTGGCAAGCCGCGTGAGCGTCTTGATGAGCTCCTCGGCGTTGTCGGTCGCCGACTTCATCGCGCGGCGGCGGGCGGCGTGCTCGGAAGCGGCACCCTGCAGCAGCGCGTTGTAGATCCGGCTCTCGACGTACCGCGGCAGCAGCGCGTCCAGGACGCCCTCAGCCGACGGCTCGAAGTCGTACAGGGGGAGGATCTCCCCCTCCTTGCGGGCCTCGCCACCGGTGGCGTCGACGAGCGAGAGCGGCAGCAGCCGCTTCTCCACCGGCGCCTGCGTCAGCATCGACACGAACTCCGTGAAGATGATGTGCAGCTCGTCCACGCCGCCCTCGGCGGTGTCCTTGAGGACCACCTCGATCAGCGGGTCGGCGACCGACTTGGCGTCCGCGTACGTCGGCTTGTCGGTGAACCCGGTCCACGAGTCCTCGATCGCGCGCTCACGGAAGCCGTAGTACGCCACGCCCTTGCGGCCGACGATGTAGTGGACGACCTCCTTGCCCTCCGAGCGCAGCTGCTCGGTGAGCCGGTCGGCGGCCTTGATCGCGTTGGACGAGTAGCCGCCGGCCAGACCGCGGTCGCTCGTGATGAGCAGCACCGCGGCGCGCGTCGGGTTCTCGGTCTCCGTGGTCAGCGGGTGGTTCGTGTTCGAACCGGTCGCGACCGCGGCCACCGCGCGGGTGAGTTCGTCGGCGTACGGGGACGAGGCGTGGACCTGGCGCTGGGCCTTGACGATCCGGGACGCGGAGATCATCTCCATCGCCTTCGTGATCTTCTTGGTCGCGGTGACGGACTTGATGCGGCGCTTGTATACCCGAAGCTGGGCGCCCATGCTCAGCCCTCACCCAGCAGCTTGCCGTCCGAGGTCTCGAACTGCTTCTTGAACTCCGCGACCGCGTCGGTCAGGGCCTCGACCGTGTCGTCGCCAAGCTTGCCGGTCTCGGCGATGCTCAGCAGGAGGTCCTTCTTCTCGCGGCGGAGGTAGTCCAGCAGCTCGCGCTCGAAGCGGCGGATGTCCTCGACGGGCACGTCGTCCAGCTTGCCGGTGGTGCCGGCCCAGATGGAGACGACCTGGTCCTCGATCGGGAACGGGGCGTACTGGCCCTGCTTCAGCAGCTCGACCATGCGCTTGCCGCGCTCCAGCTGCGCCTTGGAGGCCGCGTCCAGGTCGGAACCGAAGGCGGCGAACGCCTCCAGCTCGCGGTACTGGGCGAGGTCCACGCGCAGTCGGCCGGCGACCGACTTCATGGCCTTGATCTGCGCCGAGCCACCGACTCGGGAGACCGAGATACCGACGTTCAGTGCCGGGCGCTGGCCCGCGTTGAACAGGTCGGACTCCAGGAAGCACTGGCCGTCGGTGATGGAGATGACGTTGGTCGGGATGAACGCCGAGACGTCGTTGGCCTTGGTCTCGACGACCGGCAGACCGGTCATCGAGCCGGCGCCCAGCTCGTCGGAAAGCTTGGCGCAGCGCTCCAGCAGGCGCGAGTGCAGGTAGAAGACGTCACCCGGGTAGGCCTCACGGCCCGGCGGGCGGCGCAGCAGCAGGGAGACGGCGCGGTAGGCGTCGGCCTGCTTGGACAGGTCGTCGAAGACGATCAGGACGTGCTTGCCGTCGTACATCCAGTGCTGGCCGATGGCCGAGCCGGTGTACGGGGCGAGGTACTTGAAGCCGGCCGGGTCGGACGCCGGGGCCGCCACGATCGTGGTGTACTCCAAGGCGCCGGCCTCCTCCAGCGCGGCGCGCACGCCGGCGATGGTGGAGCCCTTCTGGCCGATGGCGACGTAGATGCAGCGGACCTGCTTCTTGGGGTCGCCGGAACGCCAGTTGTCACGCTGGTTGATGATCGTGTCGATCGCCAGGGCGGTCTTGCCGGTCTGGCGGTCGCCGATGATCAGCTGACGCTGACCGCGGCCGATCGGGGTCATCGCGTCGACGGCCTTGAGGCCGGTCTGCATCGGCTCGTGCACGGACTTACGGGCCATGACGCCGGGAGCCTGGAGCTCCAGGGCGCGGCGGCCGTCGGTCTCGATCTCGCCGAGGCCGTCGATCGGGTTGCCGAGCGGGTCGACGACGCGACCCAGGTATCCCTCGCCGACCGCGACGGAGAGCACCTCACCGGTGCGCTGCACCGGCTGGCCCTCCTCGATGCCGCTGAACTCGCCGAGGACGATCGCACCGATCTCGCGCTCCTCGAGGTTGAGGGCGAGACCGAGGGTGCCGTCCTCGAACTTCAGCAGCTCGTTCGCCATGACCGAGGGCAGACCCTCGACCTTGGCGATACCGTCGCCGGCCAGGCTGACCGTTCCGACCTCCTCGCGCGAGGCCGCGTCCGGCTTGTACGACTGGACGAAGTTCTCCAGCGCGTCCCGGATCTCCTCCGGCCGGATCGTGAGCTCCGCCATCTGGGTTCCCTGCTCTCCTTGTTGGGCCCGAAGTATTCGCTACGGCCCAACTCGGGCCGCTGGTACTGCTCTTTGAGTTGGTGGCTGGTTCAGCCGGCCATCCGCCGACTCGCCTCTTCGAGGCGGTCCGCGATGGTCCCGTCGATGACCTCGTCGCCGACCCGAACCGAGATGCCGCCGCGGACCGCGGGGTCCACGTCGAGGTTCAGGTGCACCTGCCGGCCGTAGATCGTGGCCAGCGCGGCGCCGAGGCGCTGCTTCTGCCGGTCGCTCAGCGGAACCGCCGAGACCACGACCGCAACCGTGCGGTTGCGGCGCGCCGCCGCCAGCTTGGACAGGGCGTCGATCCCTGCCTCCAGGCTACGGCCTCGCGGGTGGGTCACGAGACGGACCACGATCCGCTCGGTGACCGGGTTGGCGCGGCCGCCCAGCAGCGAGTGCAGCAGGGCCGCCTTGGCCTGGGTCCCCGCGGCGCGGTCGGTCAGCGCCGCCCGCAGCTCGCTGCTGCCGGAGACGATGCGGCCGAAGCGGAACAGCTCGTCCTCGACGTCGTCGAGGACGCCCGCACGCTCCGCGGCGATCAGGTCGGCGCCGTAGGACAGCTCCTCCAGCGCGTCGGTCAGATCACGCGACTGCGACCAGCGGCTGCGGACCATGCCCGAGACCAGGTCGGCCGTCTCGCCGCCGATCTGCCCGCCGAGGACCGCCTGCGCCAGACCCGCCTTGGCCTCTCCCTGCTGCGCGGGGTCGGTCAAGGCGCGGCGCAGCGAACCCTCGCGGTCGAGCAGCCCCGTGACGGCGGCCAGCTCCTCGGCGAGCTTCGCCGCGTCGACGGACGTGTTGTCCGCCAGCGCGTCGAGGCGCTCGCGCGCGGTGGCCAGTGCCTCGCGGCTCGCTCCGTTCATCGCGCGGCCTCGGCCTTCTCCTCGAGCTCGTCGAGGAAGCGGTCGATCACGCGGCTCTGGCGGGCGGTGTCCTCGAGGGACTCACCGACGATCTTGCCGGCCAGGTCGGTGGCGAGCTTGCCGACGTCCTGGCGCAGGGCGTGCGCGGCGGACCGGCGGTCGGCCTCGATCTGGGCGTGACCGGCGGCGATGATCTCCTCACGCTGCCGCTGGCCTTCCGCACGCATCTCGGCGATGAGCGCGGCGCCCTGCTCCTGCGCCTCCTGGCGCAGACGCGCGGCCTCGTGGCGGGCCTCGGAGAGCGACTGCTTGTACTCCTCGAGGGTCCGCTGAGCCTCGGCCTGTGCGGCCTCGGCCTTCTCCATGCCGCCCTCGATGGCCTCGCGCCGCTCGTCCAGAACCTTGTTGATGTTCGGGAGGAGCTTCTTGGCGAGGAAGAAGAAGACGATGGCGAAGGCGATGAGACCGATGACGAGCTCTGGGATCGGCGGGATGAGGGGGTTCTCCGCCTCCTCGGCCGCCAGCTGTGCCAGGGCGTTCACATCAGTGCCTTCCGTCGAAAGGGGTTGGTCTCGTCAGCCCGGACTCAGGAGGTCGGGTAGACGAACGGCATGACCAGACCGATCAGCGCGAGCGCCTCACAGAAGGCGAAGCCGAGGATCTGGTTGGCGCGGATCAGGCCGGCGGCCTCGGGCTGGCGGGCGAGGGCCTGCGTACCGTTGCCGAAGATGATGCCGATGCCGACGCCGGGGCCGATGGCCGCGAGGCCGTAGCCGATGGAGCCCAGGTTGCCGAGGATCTGGGTGGCGGCGAGGTTCACAGCGGACATGCTGTTTCTTCCTTCTCTTTCACGGACCGGTGGGGGTTGGCCACCGGACAATCGGGGGGCTGTGCGTCGCGCGGGTGCTCAGTGGTGCTCGGCGAGCGCGCCCTGGACGTAGGAGCAGGCCAGCAGCACGAAGACGTACGCCTGGACGGCCTGGATGAAGAGCTCGAAGGCGGTCATCACGATGACCATCACGAACGAGACACCGGCGTAGGCGATGCCGATCCCGTTGAGCAGGTACCAGCTGGCGATGGTGAACAGCAGCAGCAGGACGTGACCCGCGAACATGTTGGCGAACAGACGCACCGCGTGCGTGAACGGCCGGACGATCACGTTGGAGAGGAACTCCAGGCCGACGACCATCGGCAGCACCGCGCCGAGGTTCTTGTCGTAGCCGGTGATGTTCTTCCAGCCACCGACGAAGCCGTGCTTCTTGAAGGTCAGCGACATCCACGTGACGTAGACGATCGCGGCCAGCGCGGCCGGGTAGCTGATGATCGCCGTGACGGGGAACTGGGCGATCGGCACGATCGACCACAGGTTCATGATCCAGACGAAGAAGAACAGCGCGACCATGAAGGGCACGTACTTCTCGCCGTCACGCTTGCCGATCGTCTCGTAGACGATCCCTCGGCGCACGAAGTCGTAGCCGGCCTCGGCGACCATCTGCAGCTTGCCGGGGACGATCTTCGGCTTGGCGAAGGCAGCCCAGAAGAAGCCGACGATCACGATGCTGCCCAGCAGCGCCAGCAGCATCGTCTTGTTGAAGTAGGCGCTGCTGTCCGCGTCGCCGATCAGCGGCTTGAAGAGGAAGGAGTGCAGGCCGGGGGCCGGGAAGCCGCACCCGTCGAAGATGTGGCAGTTCGTCTCGAAGGCGAGCGTCGTTACATCACTCACCGAGAGCTCCTTCAGCGTGACGCATAGGTACGGCAACCTCTACGTGTCGGCGCGGCACGTGGCCACGGAACGGCACTGGACTGGTCTTACGGATGTGGGGGCGGCGGGTGGGCGCTGAGCCGAAGGGCTGTTGCGAAGGCATGACTGCCACCCGCGCCAGCTCTGCCGCAGTTGAGACCGGACGATAGCAAACGAGCGGAACGTCGCCCGCACCGGCCCTGCTGTTCACGACGAAGTTCCGGCGGATCCGGGCTCCACGTACAGCATCTTGGTCTTCATATGAGCACGGGCCTGGGCGGCGATCCACACCAGGGTCGTACCGAGCAGGGTGAAGGCGAACACCTGGGTGTCGAACAGCGTCGTGTTCTTGAACACGGCCAGCACGATGGCGAGGAGCAGCAGCTGCACGGTGTAGAGCATCAGGCCCATCGCCTGGAACAGCGAGGGGTAGGAACGGGCGGTGCGCTGAAGCACCGTCAGACCGATTCCCATGAACACGATCACCACCACCGCGCCGAAGCCCGCGCCGATCGCGCCCTTGCCGCCCGCGAGCATGCCGGACACAGCCACCGCGATCACCCCCGCGGCAGCGGCGGGCACGGCGCAGTTCAGGAGCGTTCGGACGTCGTTGGACTGCATGGCGGCAGCTCCTCCGGCGAGGTTGGGGGTACAGGGGTCGTCGAGGACGAGGGTAGCCCGGCAGCGAGGACATGCCTCACGCCGGAAGACCATCGCACTAGGGTCTTTCGGCTTGACTCCGGGTTCTCGTGAACGGTATCACAAACTATTTGATGAGGTCTTTACCCGGTTCGTGTGTGACCTGTCACACGGAAGGAGTAACCGGCGTGGCGCCTGCCTGACGCCGCAACACGGGTGTGCTATCGCGCGGCCGGCCTACGGACGGGTGCCCGTGCCCCGTCCGGCGTCCACCAGGGACCGTGCGCTGAGCGCGGTCGCACCGTTGACGCCGGGGGCCTCCCCCGAGGCGATCGTGGCCGCCGCGGCGGCGTGCGCCGCCTGCGCGGCCTCCACCCGGGTACGGCGGTACCGCGGCGGGACGAACGCCTCGGCCCAGCGCGGGGCCCGGGGCCGGAAGCGCGGCATGAGCAGGGCGATCAGTCCCATGGCGCTCAGCATCACGATGCCCAGGACGATCCACAGGCTGGAGGAGTTGACCGAGAAGGCGACCGCGCCAAAGGAGATCAGCGCGGACCAGAAGTACATGATCCACACGGCCCGGCTGTGCGAGTGGCCGATGTCCAGCAGCCGGTGGTGGAGGTGGCCGCGGTCGGCGGCGAACGGCGACTGCCCGTTCCAGGTGCGGCGCACGATGGCCAGCACCAGGTCGGCCGCGGGGATCGCGATGAGCGTCAGCGGCAGCAGCAGCGGCATGTAGACCGGCACCATGAAGTGCGTGGTGTCCCGGGTCGAGCCGGTGAGGTTGGTGATGGCGTCGGGGTCGGTCTGGCCGGTGATCGAGATGGCGCCGGAGGCCAGCACCAGGCCGATCAGCATCGAGCCCGAGTCGCCCATGAAGATCCGGGCGGGGTGGAAGTTGTGCGGCAGGAAACCCAGGCACATCCCGATGAGGATCGCGCTGAACAGGGTCGCCGGGGCGGCGGCCTCGATGCCGTATCCGTACCAGATGCGGTACGCGTACATGAAGAACGCGATCGCGGCGATGCACACCATTCCGGACGCGAGTCCGTCGAGTCCGTCGACGAAGTTCACCGCGTTGATCGTGATCACGACCAGGGCCACGGTCAGCAGGGTCGACTGCACCGGTGTGAGCGCGACGATGCCCTTGCCCGGGATCGGCAGCCACAGCACGGTCAGACCCTGCAGCACCATCACGCCGGCCGCGATCATCTGCGCGCCCAGCTTGATCAGCGCGTCCACGCCCCACTTGTCGTCCAGCACGCCCAGCAGCCAGATCAGCCCGGCGCCGGAGAGCAGTGCCCGTGGCTCGTTGGAGAGCTCGAAGACGCTCTTGAGGTTGGTCAGATGGGCCGCCACCAGCAGGCCCGCGCACAGACCGCCGAACATGGCGATGCCGCCGAGGCGTGGCGTGGGTTCGCGGTGGACGTCACGATCACGGATCTCGGGCATGGCGCCCGCCGCGATGGCGAACTTCCGTACCGGCCCCGTGAGGAGGTAGGTCACGGCGGCTGCCACGCAGAGGGTCAAGAGGTACTCGCGCACGGCCACACCCTATTCGCGTCCGGGTGGCGACTGTAAACACAGACGAAGACTCACAGCGGGTACCCAGGGTTGCACACACCACTCCCGGGGGCGGCCCGCGCCCCCTGTGAAGCGCGTCTCAGCCGGGGTACGGGGGGAAGCCCTCGACCAGTTCCGCGACCTCGCCCGCCAGTCCCCGCTCCTCCCGCAGCGCCCGCACGATCAGGTCCGCGACCTGCGGCATCTGCTCCTCGCCCATCCCCTGCGTGGTCACCGACGCGGTGCCCAGACGGATACCGGAACCGGCCGCGCACGGCTCCGTGTCGTACGGCAGCGTGTACTTGTCCAGCACGATCCCGGCGGCCGCGCACAGCCCGCGGGCACGCATCCCGGTGACCCCCAGGGCCGACACGTCGGCGGCGATCAGGTGCGTGTCCGTGCCGCCCGTCGCGATGCGCAGACCGCGCGCGGCGAGCGCGCCGGCGAGCGTGCGGGCGTTGGCGACGACCTGGTGCGCGTAGAGCGCGAACTCCGGCCGCGCCGCCTCCCCGAGGGCCACCGCCTTCGCCGCGACGGCGTGCATGTGGGGGCCGCCCTGCGAGAACGGGAAGACCGCCCGGTCGATGCGCTGGGCCAGGTCCGCGCCGCACAGGACCAGCCCGCCGCGCGGGCCGCGGAGCGTCTTGTGCGTGGTGGCGCACACCACGTCCGCGTACGGCACCGGATTGGGGGCGGCCCCGCCGGCGACCAGGCCGAGCGTGTGCGCGGCGTCCACGATCAGGTACGCGCCGACGTCGTCCGCGATCTCCCGGAAGACGGCGTAGTCGATGTGCCGGGGGTAGGCGATGCCGCCGCAGACGATCGCCTTCGGGCGGTGCCGGTGGGCCAGGACCCGCAACTGCTCGTAGTCGATCAGGCCGCCCTCCTCGAAGGTCCCGCCCCGCGTCACCCCGTAGCCGGCGAAGCGGAACCAGCGGCCGGAGAAGTTCGACTCGGATCCGTGGGTGAGGTGGCCGCCGTGGGCCAGCGACATCGCCAGGACCGTGTCCCCGGGGACCAGGAGGGCCGCGTAGGCGGCCAGCACGGCCGAGGAGCCGGAGTAGGGCTGCACGTTCGCGTGCGCGGCTCCGAACAACCGTGTGGCCCTTTCCACGGCCAGCCGCTCGGCCAGGTCCACCAGCTCGCACCCGGCGTGGTGGCGGTGACCGGGGTAGCCCTCGGCGTACTTGTTGGCGAGCGGCGAGCCGAGCGCCGTCAGGACGGCCGGGGAGGTGAAGTTCTCGCCCGCGATCAACTGCAGGCACGAAGCCTGCCGCTGGGCCTCCCCGAGGAGGATGTCGGCCAGCTCGGGGTCATGGGCGCGCAGCTCGTCGAGGCCGCGGCCCCCGGCCGGGAGCGTGGGGGTGACTATGTGGGGTGAAGACGCTTCCGCGGTGGGCATGGGGGCGCTCCCGGGGGCGGCTGGGAAGGTTCTCACCTGCCACTGTTGCACCCTTCCGGACATTTCGCGCCGCGTTGTGCTCCACCGGGGGCCGGGTTTCCGCCAGGGGCCGCGCCGCCGTGCCGCGGCAGCCGCCCCGAAGGGCCGCATGCGTCGTGCTGAAACCTTCCGCCCGGGGCGGTCAGGCGGTGGGCGCCGGCATCCCGGTGAGCGCGGTCAGGACGGGGTCCAGCGCGTCGTGGATCTCCTCGCCGACGCTGCGGAAGAACGTCAGCGGGGCGCCGTACGGGTCGTACACCTCGTCCGCGTCGGGGGTGGGCGCCAGCAGCCACCCGCGCAGGGCCGCGGCGGCGCGCACCAGGGACCGCGCGCGCTCGGTCACGCTGCCCTCCGGCAGCGTCGCCGGGTCTATCGCCTTCACCAGCCGGGTGAACTCCTTGAGCGTGAAGGTGCGCAGCCCCGCCGCGTGCCCCATGGAGATCACCTGGGCGCGGTGGTCGCGGGTGGCGGTCAGGACGAGGTCGGCGTCGATCACGTGGTCGTCGAGGAGTTCGCGGCCGAGGAACCCCGTGGGGTCGGCGGCGTACTCGGCGAGCACCGTGGCGGCGTGCGCCTCCATCGGCGAGCCCTCGTGCCCCCAGGTGCCGGCGCTCTCCACGACGATCCCCGCGGCGCCGTCACCGAGCCGCAGCGTCAGCTCGTGCCGGGTCAGCCGCTCGGCCATGGGCGAGCGGCAGACGTTGCCGGTGCAGACGTGGAGGATGCGGAACGGGCGCTCGCCGTGATCCCACTGCCCGGGTATGGGCGGTGTCAATTGCCGACCTCCAGGTCGGGGACGACCTCACGGAGCTGCTCCGCGCTGATCGCACCCGCCCGCAGCAGGACGGGCACCTTGCCGGTGACGTCCACGATCGAGGACGGCACGGCCGCGGGCGTCGGGCCGCCGTCGAGGTAGATCGCGACGGAGTCACCGAGCATCTCCTGCGCCGCGTCGCAGTCCTGCGGGGAGGGGTGACCGGTCAGGTTGGCGCTGGAGACGGCCATCGGGCCGGTCTCGGTCAGCAGCTCGATGGCGACCGGGTGCAGAGGCATGCGGACGGCCACGGTGCCGCGGGTGTCCCCCAGGTCCCACTGGAGCGACGGCTGGTGACGGGCGACGAGGGTGAGGGCGCCCGGCCAGAAGGCGTCGACCAGCTCCCAGGCCTGCTCGCTGAAGTCGGTGACCAGGCCGTGCAGGGTGTTCGGGGAGCCGACCAGGACGGGCGAGGGCATGTTGCGGCCCCGGCCCTTGGCCTCCAGCAGGTCGCCGACGGCCTCGGTGTTGAACGCGTCCGCGCCGATCCCGTAGACGGTGTCGGTGGGCAGCACCACGAGCTCGCCGCGGCGTACGGCGGACGCGGCCTCGCGCAGTCCGGCAACCCGGTCCGTCGCGTCCGAGCAGTCGTAACGCCGTGCCATCAGCAGACCTCCATGACGTGTGGCGCCGTGGTCACGGCGTCGCCTTGCGGGCAGTGGTGAACCGGGGACGGTTGTTGAGGTCGGGGTGGTCGGCGGCGTCCGCCCAGCCGGCCTCCTCGGTGAAGATCCAGGGCACCTGGCCGCCCTGGGTGTCGGCGTGCTCGATGACGACGACCCCGCCCGGCCGCAGCAGCCGGTGCGCGGTGCGCTCGATGCCGCGGATGGTGTCCAGGCCGTCCTCACCGGAGAACAGCGCCATCTCGGGGTCGTGGTCGCGGGCCTCCGGCGCCACGTGCTCCCATTCGGTGAGCGGGATGTAGGGCGGGTTGGAGATCACCAGGTCCACCTGGCCGTTGAGGTCCTGGAAGGCCTCCAGGGCGTTGCCCTGCCGCAGGTCGACCTTGCTGCCCTCGACGTTCTTGCGGGCCCACACCAGCGCCTCGTCGGACAGCTCCACCGCGTGCACCCGGCTGCGCGGCACCTCCTGCGCCAGGGCGAGCGCGATGGCGCCCGAACCGGTGCACAGGTCGACGATGAGCGGCTCGGCGACGTCCATGGCGCGCACGGCGTCTATGGCCCACCCGACGACCGACTCGGTCTCCGGGCGGGGCACGAAGACCCCGGGGCCCACCTGGAGCTCCAGGTACCGGAAGAACGCGCGGCCCGTGATGTGCTGCAGCGGCTCGCGGGCCTCACGGCGGGCCACGGCCTCCCAGTAGCGCGCGTCGAAGTCGGCGTCGGCGACGGTGTGCAGCGCGCCGCGCTTCACCCCGTGCACGTACGCCGCGAGCTCCTCGGCGTCGAACCGCGGCGAGGGAACGCCGGCGTCGGCCAGCCGCTGGGTCGCCTGGGCGACCTCGGCGAGCAGCAGGTTCACGTTCTCCGCCTCCGGTTCAGCTTCCGTCGCCCGCGGCGGCCAGCTTGGCCGCCGAGTCGGCGTCGACACACGCCTGGATCACCGCGTCCAGTTCTCCGTCGAGGACCTGGTCCAAGTTGTACGCCTTGAAGCCGACGCGGTGGTCGGAGATGCGGTTCTCCGGGAAGTTGTAGGTGCGGATGCGCTCGCTGCGGTCCACCGTCCGCACCTGGCTGCGGCGGGCGTCGGAGGCCTCGCGCTCGGCCTCCTCCTGCGCGGCGGCCAGCAGCCGGGAGCGCAGGATGCGCATCGCCGACTCCTTGTTCTGCAGCTGGCTCTTCTCGTTCTGGCAGGAGACGACCAGCCCGGAGGGCAGGTGCGTGATGCGCACCGCGGAGTCGGTGGTGTTGACCGACTGGCCGCCGGGGCCCGAGGAGCGGTAGACGTCGATCCGCAGGTCGTTGGCGTTGACCTCGACCTCGACCTCGTCGGCCTCGGGGGTCACCAGCACACCGGCGGCGGAGGTGTGGATCCGGCCCTGCGACTCGGTGGCCGGCACGCGCTGGACGCGGTGCACGCCCCCCTCGTACTTCAGCCGGGCCCAGACGCCCTGCCCGGGCTCGGTGGCACCGTTGCCGCCCTTGGTCTTCACCGCGACCTGGACGTCCTTGTAGCCGCCGAGGTCCGAGGCGTTGGCGTCGATGATCTCGGTCTTCCAGCCCTGGCGCTCGGCGTAGCGCAGGTACATGCGCAGGAGGTCGCCGGCGAACAGCGCGGACTCCTCGCCGCCCTCGCCCGCCTTGACCTCCAGGATCACGTCCTTGTCGTCGCTGGGGTCACGCGGGACGAGCAGCAGCCGCAGGCGCTCGGTGAGCTCCTCGCGCTGCTTCTCCAGCTCCTTCACCTCGGCGGCGAAGTCGGGGTCGTCCGCGGCCAGTTCGCGCGCGGTGCCGATGTCCTCGCCGGTCTGCTTCCAGCCGCGGTAGGTGCCGATGATGGGGGTCAGCTCCGCGTAGCGCTTGTTGAGCTTGCGCGCGTTGGCCTGGTCGGCGAAGACCGCCGGGTCGGCAAGCTTCTTCTCGAGGTCGGCGTACTCGCCGATCAGTTCCTCGACCGCCTCGAACATCAGGATCCCTGCTTCTGGAAGGGGTGAACGCCGGTGAACCAGCCTGGGACGACAAAGCGCCGGTCCGGCCGCCGGAGGATATCCGGGCAGCCGTGGACCGGCGCTTTCGGGTCGCTACTTCTTGGCGGACCCGGCCGCCTTGCCGAAGCGGGCCTCGAAGCGGGCCACGCGGCCACCGGTGTCGAGGATCTTCTGCTTGCCCGTGTAGAACGGGTGGCACGCGGAGCACACGTCGGCGCGGATGACGCCCTCGGTGACGGTGCTGCGGGTGGTGAACGAGTTGCCGCAGGTGCAACTGACCTGCGTCTCCACGTACTCCGGGTGGATGTCGCGCTTCAAGGGATTCTCCTAGTGTTCGGGAGGGTCCCGGGTCGTGCTGCGGGCTTGCGTCACGTGAACCGGGGCCGACGTACCAGTCTGCCAGCACTGGCCGCATCTGCCCAAACCGGGGCCCGCGGCGATCTATTCCGATCCCGTCGCGGACGGCTGCGAGGAGCTCCTGACCACACCGTTCGTGTCGACGTCGTCACCCGCCGAGCCCTTGGTGGCGGACCTGGGGATCGGCTTGTCGGCCCGTAGCGCGGCCCAGACCTGCTCGGCCTGGTCGGGGATCGGCAGGACGCGGTTGGGGTCGGCGGGGTCGTAGCGCACCGGCATGGTGACCATGTTGATGTCCTTGGAGCCCAGGTCCTTCAGGCTCTCCCCCAGGCCGACCAGCTTCTTCACGGACGCCAGCTCCGAGTCGGTGGTGATGGCGCCGGTGGCGGTGTCGGCGATCTCGTAGAGCCGGGTCGGCGAGCTCAGTAGCCCGATGCTGTTCACCCGGTCCACCAGGGCGCTGAGGAAGGCCTGCTGCAGCCTTATCCGGCCCAGGTCGCTGCCGTCCCCCACCCCGTGGCGGGTGCGGACCAGACCGAGGGCCTGCTTGCCGTCGAGGTGGTGCGTGCCGGCCGGCAGGTGCAGATGGCTCCGGTTGTCGCTGATGGCCTGGCTGGTGGTGACGGTGACCCCGCCGAGGGCGTCGATGAGGTGCTGGAAGCCGGCGAAGTCGACCTCGATGTAGTGGTCCATGCGGATGCCGGTCATCGTCTCGGCCGTCTTCACCGCGCAGGCCGGGCCGCCGATCGAGTACGCCTCGTTGAACATCTCGCCCTGGCGGGGCGGGGCCGTGCCGCCGCCGGGCTCGGCGCAGGCCGGGCGGTCGACGAGGGTGTCGCGGGGGATGCTCACCACGCTCGCCCGGTGGTGCCCCTGGTAGACGTGGACGATCATCGCGGTGTCGGAGCGGGCCGTGCCGTCGTCCTGGCCGCCACCGGCCTTCTGGTTGCTGCCCGAGCGGGAGTCGGAGCCGAGGACCAGGATGTCCATCGAGCCGTTGTCGACGTCGGCCGGCCGGTCGCGTCCGAGGAGGGCGTTGATGTCGATGCCCCTGATGTTGCCGTTGAGCTTGAGGTAGAGGCATCCGACGGCGGTGGTGGCCAGCAGGAGGAACGTCGCCACGACCCAGGCGGTGATCCGCAGGGCCCGTCGGCGGGGGCTGCGCCGGCGTCGCCGGGCGGCTCGTCCGTCGTCCGCGTGATCGGCCATCGGCTCCTCTGTCCTGATCGGCTCCTCATGGTTGGGGTACCCGTTCCCGCGCCCGATCAGGCACGGGAGGGGTGCCCGCACAGGGCAATGACAGCGGGTCCGGGAGCGCCCCGCCTCGGGACGCGCCGGATCCGCCGCAGGTGAGAGCCATCCGGTCGGTGCGGCGGGCGGGCACCAGCGGCCGGGCACGAGCGGCCGGGGACGACGAAGGCCGGTCCCGTCACCGAAGTGACGGGACCGGCCTCCTGGGCCGTGCCGACGCCGGGGCGTCAGTCGTTGTTGCCGCCCGGGGTGGTCTTGGCGATCTGCATCAGGAACTCGGCGTTGGACTTGGTCTGCTTCATCTTGTCCAGCAGCAGCTCGATCGCCTGCTGCGAGTCGAGCGCGTGCAGCACCCGGCGCAGCTTCCAGGTGATGTTGAGCTCGTCCGGAGCCAGCAGGATCTCCTCCTTGCGGGTGCCGGACGGGTCGACGTCCACCGCGGGGAAGATCCGCTTGTCGGCGAGCTTCCGGTCGAGCTTGAGCTCCATGTTGCCGGTGCCCTTGAACTCCTCGAAGATCACCTCGTCCATGCGCGAGCCGGTCTCGACCAGCGCGGTGGCCAGGATGGTCAGCGAGCCGCCGTCCTCGATGTTGCGCGCGGCACCGAAGAAGCGCTTCGGCGGGTACAGCGCGGTCGAGTCGACACCACCGGACAGGATGCGGCCGGAAGCGGGCGCCGCGAGGTTGTACGCGCGGCCCAGACGGGTGATGGAGTCCAGCAGGACGACGACGTCGTGGCCCAGCTCCACCAGCCGCTTGGCGCGCTCGATGGCGAGCTCGGCGACGGTGGTGTGGTCCTCGGCGGGACGGTCGAAGGTCGAGGAGATGACCTCGCCCTTCACCGACCGCTGCATGTCGGTGACCTCTTCCGGACGCTCGTCGACGAGGACGACCATCAGGTGGCACTCGGGGTTGTTACGGGTGATCGCGTTGGCGATGGCCTGCATGATGATCGTCTTACCGGTCTTCGGCGGGGCCACGATCAGGCCGCGCTGGCCCTTTCCGATCGGGGCGACCAGGTCGATGATCCGGGTGATCAGCTGGCCGGGCTCGTTCTCCAGCCGCAGCCGCTCCTGCGGGTACAGCGGGGTGAGCTTGCCGAACTCCGGACGGCCGCGGCCGCTCTCCGGCGCCATGCCGTTGACGGAGTCCAGGCGCACCAGGGCGTTGAACTTCTCGCGGCGCTCGCCGTCCTTCGGCTGCCGGACGGCACCGGTGACGTGGTCACCCTTGCGCAGGCCGTTCTTGCGGACCTGGGCGAGCGAGACGTACACGTCGTTCGGGCCGGGCAGGTAGCCGGAGGTCCGGATGAACGCGTAGTTGTCGAGGATGTCGAGGATGCCCGCGACCGGGATCAGGACGTCGTCGTCGGCGACCTGCGGCTCACCCGCGAAGTCGTCGCGGCGGTTGCCGCCCCGCCCGCGGCGGTCGCGGTAACGGCCCCGGCGCCGGCGGCCGCTGCCGTCGAACTCGTCGTCGTCCTGGTGGCCGCCGCCCTGCGGGCCGCCGCCCTGCTGCTGGCCCTGGGGGCCGCCGCCCTGCTGCTGACGCTGCTGGCCGCCGTCCTCGCCGCCCTTGCGGCGGTCGCGCTGACGGTCCCGCTGACGGTCGCGGCGGCTCTCGCGGCGGTCGTCGCCGCCCTTTGCGTCGCCGGACCTGCCCTCGGCGCTGTCCACGGCGGCCTCGGCACGACCCTCGGCGGACTGCTCGCCCTTGGCGGACTCCGCCTTGGCCTTGGCCGCGGGTGCGGTCTTCTCGCCGGCCGGCTGGCCGGGGATCTCGATCTGCTTCGGCTGCTGCTCGGCGCCCTGGTTCCCGGCCTCGGCGGATTCACCCGTACGGGTCCGCGAGGTGGTCCGGCGCTTCGGCTTCTCGGCGGCGGGCGCGCCCTCGGAGGCGGTGGCCTTGGCGCCGCTGCCGGCCTGCGCGGCCTTGATGGTCTCGATGAGCTGGCTCTTGCGCATCCGCGCGGTGCCCTTGATGCCGAGACCGGAGGCGAGCTGCTGCAGCTCGGCCAGGACCATGCCGTCAAGACCGGTACCGGCGCGGCGGCGCCGCGCGGCGGGGGCAGTGGCAGCACCGGTGGCAGGCGCGGCAGCATCGGACGCGGCGACAGGGCTGTCTGCGCGTACGCCCATCAGATCGGTGGTGTCGCTCACGAAGGGTCCTTCCCTGGAGCGGACGTCGGCCTGTCTGGCTCGGCGACCGGTCGTGCTGTCCGGATCCGGTCCTTATCACTTACGCCGGACCCGGGGCGGTGGTCCGCCTGATGGCGGAGGAAATGATGTGGAGCAAAGAAACACAATTACCGGCGAGGTGAGAGTTCACTCTCGGGTGAAACGTCACCCGCGCCGTCTCCGGAGCGTGCTCGGCACTGCCCAGGCAGGCTGCCTATGCGGTGTGGGAGGCTCCCGGAAGAATGGGCGGTCCCGATGCGGGACACAAGGCACCGGGACAACAGGTCCAGCATGCGGGCGCCTGAGTCCACGGGTGCAGCAATGAGATTAACACTACCGGATCCAACAAACATTCCCCCTCTCTACGACCGGCAATCGTGTCACTGCCCCACAGCGAGCGGCAGCACACTCGCCCCCGCCGCGTCGAGGGCCAGGCGGTTCGCCGCCCACCCCTCGGCCGCCAGCCGGGAGACCTTGTCGGCGGTGTCCTCGTCCGCCAGCGCCAGCACCGTGGGTCCCGCACCCGAGATGACAGCGGGGACGCCCTCGGCGCGCAGTCGGTTCACCAGTGCCGTGCTCTCCGGCATCGCGGGCGCCCGGTACTCCTGGTGCAGCCGGTCCTCGGTGGCGGGGAGCAGCAGGTCGGGGCGCCGGGTGAGGGCCTCGACCAGGAGTGCGGCGCGTCCCGCGTTGACCGCGGCGTCCACATGCGGGACGGTGCGCGGCAGCAACCCCCGGGCGGTCTCGGTCAGCACCGGCCTGCCCGGCACGAAGACCACCGGAACGACCGACGCGGAGGGGTCCATACGGACCGCGTGGGCGGCCCCGCCCTCGGTCCAGGCCAGTGTGAAGCCGCCGAGCAGACAGGCGGCGACGTTGTCCGGGTGGCCCTCGATCTCGTTGGCCAGTTCCAGCAGCGCGGCGTCGTCGAGCTTCTCCTGCCCGCCTATCGTCACCGCGCGGGCGGCCATGATGCCCGCGCAGATGGCGGCGGAGGAGGAACCGAGGCCGCGGCCGTGCGGGATGCGGTTGGCGCACACGACCTCCAGGCCGCGCGGCTGACCGCCGAGCAGGTCGAAGGCGGTGCGCAGGGACCGTACGACCAGGTGGTTCTCGTCGCGGGAGAGCGAGTCGGCGCCTTCGCCGGCGATGTCGACGTGCAGACCGGAGTCGGCCACCCGGACCACGACGTCGTCGTAGAGTCCGAGCGCCAGGCCGAAGGCGTCGAAGCCCGGTCCGAGGTTGGCGCTGGTCGCGGGGACGCGCACTCGGACGGCGGCGGCGCGGAAGGCTGGTCCGGCCATCGTTCGATGACTCTCCTTGTTTCAAGGGCGTTTCTGCCTCGCGATGCCGCGGCATCGTTGCCGTACGGCGGCGAGGACTTGGGGGACCGTACCAAGGGGATCCCGCGAGGAGGATGCCAATGGCATGGGCCAGAACGGCGTGCGGCGGCGCCGGTGTGAGGCAAGCCTATCGAAGGAAGGTTCTCCTGCGACATAGGGCGCACGGACAGCGCGTGATGCGTGTCGCGTGCGGTTCCGTGCGCCCCTGTCGTCCCGCGGGATCAGAGCAGCCCGAGCCGGTCCGCGGCCGTGTCGGCGTCCACCGGGACGGTGATGGGCTGCGGCGCGCCGGCGACCGCCCAGTCGGGGTCCTTCAGGCCGTTGCCGGTGACGGTGCAGACGATCCGCTGGCCCGGGTCGACCGCGCCCTGCTCGGCGGCCTTCAGCAGCCCGGCGACGCTCGCGGCGGAGGCCGGCTCGACGAAGACGCCCTCCTGCGCGGCGAGCAGCCGGTACGCCGCCAGGATCTGACGGTCCGTCACCGAATCGATCAGCCCGCCGGATTCGTCCCGCGCCTCCTCGGCGAACTGCCACGACGCCGGATTGCCGATCCGGATCGCGGTGGCGATCGTCTGCGGCCGGCGCACCGGATGGCCCAGCACGATCGGCGCGGCGCCGGAGGCCTGGAAGCCCCACATGCGCGGATTGCGCGTCGACACGCCGTCCGCACGGTATTCGCGGTAGCCCTTCCAGTACGCGGTGATGTTCCCGGCGTTGCCGACCGGCAGCACATGGATGTCCGGCGCGTCGCCGAGCGCGTCCACGATCTCGAAGGCGGCGGTCTTCTGTCCCTCGATGCGGGCCGGGTTCACCGAATTGACCAGCGCCACCGGGTACTTGTCGGACAGGCCGCGGGCGAGGTCCAGGCAGTCGTCGAAGTTGCCGTCCACCTGCAGGATGCGCGCCCCGTGCACCAGCGCCTGGCCCATCTTGCCCAGCGCGATCTTGCCCTGCGGCACCAGGACGGCGCACACCATCCCGGCCCGCACCGCGTACGCGGCGGCCGAGGCGGAGGTGTTGCCGGTGGAGGCGCAGATGACCGCCTGCGCGCCCTCCTCCTTCGCCTTGGAGATCGCCATGGTCATGCCGCGGTCCTTGAAGGAACCGGTGGGGTTGGCGCCCTCCACCTTCAGGTACACGTCGCAGCCCGTGCGCTCGGACAGCACCTGGGCGGGGACCAGCGGGGTCCCGCCCTCCAGCAGCGTGACCACGGGGGTCGCCGCGCCGACCGGGAGCCGCTCCCGGTACTCCTCGATGAGGCCGCGCCACTGGTGGGTGGCCGGCACGCGGCCGGCAGACACTGCGTTCATCGCTGGATTACTCCCCTTCCACACGCATGATGCTGGCGACGCCCCGGACGGTGTCGAGCTTGCGCAGCGCCTCGACGGTCGCCGCGAGCGCCGCGTCCGGCGCCCGGTGGGTGACGACGACGAGCGACGCCTCCCCGCCCTCCCGCCGCCCGCCACCACCCTGCTCGACGGCGACTCCGTCGCCGCTGCCCGGATTCCTTCCCTGCTGACGGACGGTGTCGATCGACACCTGATGCTCGGCGAAGACCGTGGCCACCTGGGCCAGGACACCCGGTTTGTCCGCCACGTCCAGGCTGATGTGGTACCGCGTCACCACATCACCCATCGGGCTGACGGTGAGCTGCGCGTACGCCGACTCCCCCGGCCCGGTGGTGGCGGCCAGCTTGTTGCGGCAGGTCGCCACCAGGTCGCCCAGCACCGCGGAGGCCGTCGGCGAGCCGCCCGCCCCGGGGCCGTAGAACATCAGCTGGCCGGCGGCCGCGGCCTCCACGAAGACCGCGTTGTACGCCTCGCGCACGCTGGCCAGCGGGTGGGTCAGGGGGATCATCGCCGGGTGGACGCGGGCGGTGACCGAACGGCCGTCGGCGCTGCGCTCGCAGATCGCCAGCAGCTTCACCGTGCAGCCCATCTTCTTGGCCGAGGCGATGTCGGACGCGGTGACCTCGGTGATCCCCTCGCGGTGCACGTCGTCGATGGTCACCCGGGTGTGGAAGGCGATGCCGGCCAGGATCGCG
This sequence comes from Streptomyces sp. NBC_00510, assembly GCA_036013505.1. Lineage (NCBI taxonomy): Bacteria > Bacillati > Actinomycetota > Actinomycetes > Kitasatosporales > Streptomycetaceae > Streptomyces > Streptomyces sp. NBC_00510. The sequence continues at coordinate 3,760,286 of CP107851.1, forward strand.
GCCTTGGCGGCGGCGTCGAAGCCCTCCACGTCGGCGGTGGGGTCGGCCTCGGCGTAGCCCAGCGCGGTGGCCTCGTCCAGCGCCTCGGAGTAGCCGGCGCCGGTGGTGTCCATCTTGTCGAGGATGAAGTTGGTCGTGCCGTTGACGATGCCCAGCACCCGGTTGACCTTGTCGCCGGCCAGCGACTCGCGCAGCGGGCGGATCAGCGGGATGGCGCCGGCGACCGCGGCCTCGTAGTAGAGGTCCACCCCGTGCTCGACGGCCGCGGCGTGCAGCGCGGCGCCGTCGGCGGCCAGCAGCGCCTTGTTGGCGGACACCACGCTGGCGCCGTGCTCGAAGGAGGTGGTGATCAGGGAGCGGGCGGGCTCGATGCCGCCGATCACCTCGACGACCACGTCGATGTCCCCGCGTTTGACCAGGGCGGTCGCGTCCGTGGTGAGCAGCTCGGCGGGCACGCCCGCGCGCACCCGGTTGGGCCGCCGCACCGCGATGCCCGCGAGCTCCACCGGTGCGCCGATCCGCGCGGCGAGGTCGTCCGCGTGCGTCGTCATGATGCGCGCCACCTCTGAGCCGACAACACCACAGCCCAGCAGCGCCACCTTCAGCGGACGCGTACGCATCATCCGACCTCGCTTCGCGGTTTACGGCTTTTCAAGCCTCTTGGACGGTCCCAGTCTCACGCACCGGACGGAAGTTTCCACGTGCCGTCCGGATCGCGAGACCGGTCTCCTTCTATGTGAGATTTCACGTCAGCCGACGTCGAGACGCAGGAGATCTTCTTCCGTCTCGCGCCGGACGATCACCCGGGCCTCGCCGTCCTTGACGGCGACCACCGGGGGGCGCAGGGCGTGGTTGTAGTTGCTGGCCATCGAGCGGCAGTACGCACCCGTCGCCGGCACCGCCAGCAGGTCGCCGGGCGCCAGGTCGGCGGGGAGGAAGGCGTCGCGCACCACGATGTCGCCCGACTCGCAGTGCTTGCCGACGACCCGGCTCAGCATCGGCTCGGCGTCGCTCGACCGCGACACCAGCGCGACGCTGTACTCGGCGTCGTACAGCGCGGTGCGGATGTTGTCCGACATGCCGCCGTCCACGCTCACGTACGTCCGCAGGCCCTCCAGCGGCTTGATCGTCCCCACCTCGTACAGGGTGAACGCCGTCGGGCCCACGATCGCCCGACCCGGCTCGACCGACAGCCGCGGGACGGCGAGCTCCGCGCCCCGGCACTCGCGGGAGACGATCTCCCCCAGCGACTTGGCGATCTCGTGCGGCTCGCGCGGGTCGTCGTCCGGGGTGTAGGCGATGCCGAGGCCGCCGCCGAGGTCGATCTCGGGCAGCTCCACCCCGTGCTCGTCGCGGATCTGCCGCAGCAGGCCGATCACGCGGTGCGCCGCCACCTCGAAGCCGGAGGTGTCGAAGATCTGCGAGCCGATGTGCGAGTGGATGCCGACCAGTTCGAGCGAGTCCAGGCGCAGCACCCGGCGCACCGCCTCGGCCGCGTCCCCGCCGCCCAGGGAGAAACCGAACTTCTGGTCCTCGTGCGCGGTGGCGATGAACTCGTGGGTGTGCGCCTCGACGCCGACCGTGACGCGGACCTGCACCCGCTGCCGCCTGCCCAGCTTCTGCGCGGCGTCCGCCACCCGGACGATCTCCTGGAACGAGTCCACCACGATCCGACCCACCCCGGCCTCGACGGCCTGGCGGATCTCCTCGGTGGTCTTGTTGTTGCCGTGCAGCGCGATCCGGTCGGCCGGCATCCCCGCGGACAGCGCCACGGCCAGTTCCCCGCCGGAGCACACGTCGAGGTTGAGCCCCTCCTCGTGCAGCCAGCGCACCACGGCACGGGACAGGAACGCCTTGCCCGCGTAGAAGACGTCGGCGTCCGCGCCGAAGGCCTCGCGCCAGGCACGGCAGCGGGCCCGGAAGTCGGCCTCGTCCAGGATGTAGGCGGGGGTGCCGAACTCCTCCGCGAGGCCGCGGACGTCCAGTCCGCCGACGGTGGCGACGCCCTCGGCGTCCCGGGTGACGGTACGGGCCCAGACCCGGGGGTCCAGGGTGTTCAGGTCGGCGGGCGGCGCGGCGTAGTGACCCTCGGGGAGGACATCGGCGTAACGGGGCCCTGCGGGGTGTGCGGAACGGCTCATCGTCTCGTGCTCTCTGCTCTCACAGGTGTCGGGGGGCGCTGATGCCGAGCAGGGTCAGGCCGTTGGCGAGCACGGTCCCGGCGGCGTCGGCGAGCGCCAGGCGGGCCCCGTGAACGGCCGAGGGTTTCTCCTCGCCCTTCGGCAGCGCCGGGCACTCGCCGTGGAAGCGGAGGAAGGCATCGGCGGTGCGCTCCAGCAGCCGCGCCACCCGGTCGGGTGCGCCGTGCCGGGCAGCGGCCTCCACGGTGCGGGGGAAGTCGGCGATCAGGCCGAGCAGTTCGGTCTCCGCGGGATCCCGGCGGCCGGATTCGGCGCCGGGTTCCAGGCCCAGGTCGTGGGCATTGCGCAACAAGGCCCGGCTCCGGGCGTGAGCGTACCGGACCCGGAACAGGGGGTTGTCCTCGCGCTGCGCCAGGTGCGCCGCGGGGTCGGTGCGGGGGGCGTCCTCGGCGGGCGGGCGCAGCAGCGCCCAGGCGGTGGCGTCGGCGCCGAGGCTGCGGGCCAGCTCGTCCGGCGTCTCCCGTACGGGGTGCGGCCGCCGCGCGGGCGGCTCGATGCCGGTGGCCGCGTGGAGCCTGCGGAGGGCGGCGGCGTAGACGTCGGCGCGGGCCTCGCCGGTGGGTGCGGGGAGGGCTGCGGCCTCGTACTCCCCGACCCCGTAGCGGTGGCCCCGCTCGCGTACGAGATCGACGAGGGCCTCGTGGGACTCCCCCTGGAGGGTGATGTTGAGGAACCCCGGTGCGGCGACGTCCACCCGGGCGATGCCGGGGGCGCCGGCGAGCCGGCGGCCGATGACGTCCGCGACGGCGAGCGGCGCGACACCGGTCAGGGGGGCCAGCTGCAGGGCCACGTTCGTGGCGTAGTCCCCGCACCCGGGCCGCGGCGGCCTGCGCACGACGACCCGCTCGGGCACCGGGCCCGCGAGGCTGAGCTCGTCGGCCTCCACAGCACGACGGACCGTGGCGAGCACGGTGCGGGAGAGCTCAGCGGGGGTCACAGACGCAAGCGTAGGCGAGGAGGGGGGTACCGACGCGAACGGGTTTCACCCTTTGGTCACCCCTGGTCACCCGCGGTCAGGCAGTGCCCGGCGTGGCCGCCGGCGCGCCTTGCTGGGGTGCGTCGATGTCCTTGTCGACGAGCCCGCGCACCACGTTGAGCAGCTCGCCGGGCTCGAAGGGCTTGCTGAGGAAGGCGTCCACCCCGGCGGCGACGCCGCGCTCCACCTCGGCCTGGGTGCAGGCACTGACCACGACGATCCGCACGTCACGGGTGCGGGGGTCCGAGCGGAGGCGGGCCGCCGTCCGTATCCCGTCCAGGCGCGGCATGACGACGTCCAGCGTCACCACATCGGGGCGCACCTGCTGCACCACGTCCAGGCATTCGGCACCATCGGCCGCGGTCACGACCTCGAAGCCCTCCAGCTCGAGGTTGACCCTGATCAGCTGCCGGATGACCTTGTTGTCGTCGACGACAAGCACCCGGCCGGACTCGCCCGGCACATGAAGAGCCTAGGCGCGCCGGATCGGATGCGTCCGCGTTTTCCCCATTCCTTCCCCGACCGGGCGACCCCGCCCCGGTGCGCCGGACACGCGCCGCCGCCATGGGCTATGCCACCGGCACACGGCGCGAGGCACGCCCGACACCCCCTCCCCACCCGCAACCCGCCTCCCCGGAAACCCTGTACACGGACACCCCTCCCAGGCTGGTAAGGTTTCACCCGTCGCCGCCACAGCGGCCGACACGCCCCCGTAGCTCAGGGGATAGAGCAACGGCCTCCGGAGCCGTGTGCGCAGGTTCGAATCCTGCCGGGGGCACCTCGCACGAGGTGCCAAAAGACCCCGCCACCAGCCAGAACGCTGGATGCGGGGTCTTCGCGTATGCGCAGGCGTGTGCCGCCCGGAGTGGCCGTATGACGGAGTCTGTGGACAGTATGTGGACAGGATCTTGGAGCGTTCACCAAGGTCAGCCGCCACATTCGACGGACCGTTACCCATGCCCGGCAGGTCCCACGGGCGCCGGCCGCTCCGTTCCCTCCCCGGATGGTGCTGGGCTTCGCGGACGCCGGTCCCTGGGTCAAGACTTGGGGAAGCGAACGCTGTCACGGGCTTCCTGATGCGTCTGGCTCGCTGCCTGCTCGTCTGCCGCGGGAGCGTCGGTTGCGACGTTAACGACATGGTCGTCGTCGCTGATGATGCGAATGAAACCAACCCAGTCGGCGACAGCGGGATTGGTGACACGAGCATCGAGGACCGCATGGCCATTCACCGTGCTCTTCTTGATGTTGGTCGCCTTGAGGTCGTCGTCGGGATAGTCGTTGTTGGCGTTCAGGAGGAACTGAAGCTGCAAGTCCAGGCCAGCCGACAAGGTAGGCCCGTCATTAACGGTGATGGATGTGGTTTCGTCGGCGGTAGTCACCGAATACGAGCGAGCGGCGTAAGTAATGTCGTCTTCGACGATCTCCTCCTTCGTGGCCTTTCCGGGAAGTTTGAAAGTGATGCCAGTGGGGGAATCCGTGGTCTTCGCCCATTTCGCAGCATTGGCCTGGTCCTGATCGCCCTTTTCGGCCACCGCCACTGCCTCGATGCCGGCGGATGACGGCGCCGGGGCGGCGAAGGCACTGGCGGGAAGCAGCACGCCTCCTGCAGCTAGGGAAGTCGCGCCGGCAACCATCAGAAAGCGCTGCGTTGACGAGAGGCGAGCCATGAGAATCACTCCTTGCGAGACATGGGGAACAGGTGTGTGTCGGACGGCCCTGGCAATTCGCGGACCTTTTCGCGGCGGGCCCATATCCCGCCGTACCGCCTGACTCACTTCCGGGTGACGCAGGCACCCAACTGCTCTGCGTGAACCCATGTTCCATTCAAGGTTCAATGCGGAATCACGTCATGTTCCGAGATTGCGTGACACGAGAACTCGGGACTTGCCAGAAGGCAGCGTCCCTGATAGTCGAGCAAGCAGTGGGCCCTTTACGGCCCGGTCATGCGGCCAGTGTCGCCAGCGTCCACTCAGGTGCGGCAAGGATCGAGAAGTGGCCCTGGCCGGGATGGATGTGAAGGCGTGCGCCCGGAATCACCGCGGCGAAGCGGCGGGCGTGCTGGAGCGGGACGGTGGTGTCCGCGTCCCCGTGGTGGATCGACGTAGGCACCCTGATCGATTCGAGGTCGAAACCCCAGGGCCGGGTCAGCAGGCGCAGATCCTGTGCGACCCCCCAACTGCCTCGGTGGAACGCCCGCAGGTAGTTGGCCACGAAGGCCGCGCGTGCGTCCGGCTCGGCGAGGGCACGCCGGTCGCCGGCGGGCATCTCGCTGGTCGCCAGGCGAAGGAACAGCCCTGGTGTCCGGCGCGCCAGCGTGGCCAGGCGGCCCAGAAACCAGCCACCGAAGGCCGGAGCGTGCCGGGCGATCGGCAAGGACGCGCGCTGCCCGGCAGCCATCCCGCGGGTGGGCCAGTTGGGCGGCCCAAGTGGCGCGATGAGCAGCAGGCTGTGGACGCGGTCGGGCAGCTCGGACGCGCAGGCCGCCGCGAACGCTCCGCCGCCCGAGACGCCGAGCAGCGCCACCGAGCCGACTTCCAAAGCGTCCAGCACCGAGGCGGCTTCCGCAGCCCAGTCCACGACCTGCGTCAGGCGACAGGCGTCGGTGCCACCGATGCCGGGGCGATCCGGGGCGATGAGGCGCAGACCGAGCGTGCGGGCCGCGCCCGCCAAGGCGTACACGGTCGACCCGGAGTCGGCCAACCCGTGGCAGAACAGCACCGCGGGCGCGTCCGGCTCCCCCACCACCTCGACCGATATCACGCCGCCGTCGGCTCGACGCAGCTCCAGCCTCATACCGTCTCCCATGACCTTGATCTGAGAGCTGCCTGCGCACAGGTCATCGGCCCCTTGCAGGGGGCCCGGCGGATCCCTCGCCGGACTTCACCACGTCACTTACCCCAGTACTTGCTCAGCTGACCTTCCATGAATGGGTGGGGACTCGCACTCACTTCGCCGGCGAAGGGATGCTCAAGTACGAGGACGAGGGTGAGGCTCAGGCCTACCAGCAACGCGATCGACCCTACGAAAAGCAGCTGCACCTTGAGGTTCGCCACCCCGTAAAGCAAGGTGATCAGCATGACGACCAACGCTCCCCCGTAAGTGAGAACCTCCAAGAGCGGGGGCAGATGTTGCGTTGCGGCCAGGATGCGGGTTCTGCGCTGTGCGGTCACATCGTTCAGTCGCTCCACCGACGCGCTGTAGAAGGCCTCTTCGGAAGCGTTTTTAGGATCGTAATCCTGGAGGGCTGTATACAACGCCTCAACCTTACCTGATGTCGCGCTGAGGCTATTCTTTCCCTCGCGCATCAGCGGCCATGCATCCTCCACGATGGCGTGGACGTAGTTCCCGATCGCACGGTCCAATTTTTGCCGCACATCGTCTGGAAAACCGTGGGCGTTGCGGGAGATCACAGCGAGATCTGTTGCCTCCGAGGTCACCACTGCTTGAACTTGCTCAAGATCGGTCCACAAGGTCACGATGACGAAAGCCAGGACGATTCCGTAGATGGCTCCGAACAGTTCAAGTACCGTGCGCGACACATCATTGGTCACGCCATTGCTCAACTCGGGAAAAACACGGCGCGCCACCAAGCAAGCGGCGAGCGACAAAACAACAACGCCGCCAACGATGAGGATCGCAAGGCTGGCCGTGTCCAGGTTGTTGAGTAGCCAAAGTCCCACGCCGGCGACTCTATCCAGCTCGCGGCCGCGTTCAGGGTCGGCACGACCAACGCCTACCGCTACATCACCGAGGTAGTCGAAGTACTGGCCGCGCCAGCCCCGACGCTCGCAGAAAGCAGCAGAAGGCCCTGGGTCAACTCACCACGCATGACGGGTCGCCAGGCCGCTACGTGCCCCGCGAGTTGGTTAGCGTCTACCGACGCCACGGTCTTACCGATTTCGCGTTCACACTCTGGAACAAGAGGCTCGGGCTTCGTATCAGGTTCACGCGACGTCGTCTGACGTTGTGTACGTCCGAAGATGCTCGACCGCGGCATACAGCGCGTCACGCAACGGTGCTACGCCGCGGGCGATCTGCGCGAGCAGGCTACCTCCCTGGTAGGCGGCGATCAGCATGTGTGCGAGTCGCGCCGGATCCGCCGACGCGTCGAGTCGTCCCTCATATTGCATCCGCTCGAGTCCCGCTCGGAAGATGTCTTGCCATTCGGCGAAGACGCGGGTGAGGTCGTCGCGGACATCCAGATCGGTCTTAACGATCTCGCTCGCGAGGGATCCGAGGCTGCAGCCGTTCTCGAACGGGCGACCGGAGACGACGTAGAAGTCCGCCCACTCCTGGTACGCCTCGATCGTGTCGAAGCCGGCGAACCGTTCGCTTCGGTGGAAGCCGAGCACGCTCTCGGCCTGCCAGTCGATGACGGCGCGCACCAGGCTTTCCTTGTTCGGGAAGTAGTGGCTCAGCTGCGAGCCGCTGACCCCCGCTGCTCTTCGCACCAGCTCGTTGTTCGTCGCGTGGACCCCCCGCTTGTAGATCAAGTCCGCGGCGTGCTCGAGGATGCGACCTCGCGTCGCCAGCCCCTTGCCGGTGCGCCCGCGAAGCTCACGCGATCCATCGTTCATCTGCATGTCACCAGCCTATCCCGCAGATTGGGCTCGGCGGCCCAACACGACCACGGATTGGGCTTGACAGCCCATTCCGCGTCGGGTTGACTCTAAGTGGGCTGAGCAGCCCAGACTGATACCGCCCGGAGGGCCACCACCATGTCTCGTCTCACCACGCCAGAGCTCACCGACATCGACGTCAAGACGCAGGGCACGCTCGACGCCATCGCCAAGCAGTTCGGCTTCGCTCCGGGCATGTTCGCCACGCTCGCCGGCAACCCGACCGTCCTCGAGATCGTGATGGGCCTGCAGGGCAGCATCGCGAAGCTCCTCGACGCGAAGACCCGCCACACGATCGCGCTGGCCACGTCCCACTCCAACAACTGCGACTACTGCTCGGCGCTGCACGGATACATCTCCGCGAACCTCGGAGGCATGTCCACCGAGGAGATCGAGCTGGCCCGCACCGGCGGCTCCACCGATCCCAAGCGTGCCGCCGTCGCTCGCTTCTCCCAGCAGGTGATCGAGACCCGTGGTCAGGTGGGCGACGAGGCCATCGCCGCGGTTCGCGAGGCCGGGTACACGGACCCCGAGATCCAGGCAATCGTCACCGTCGTGGTCGTCACGCTGCTCACGAACTACCTCAACAACGTCAACGACACCGTCGTCGACATCCCCGGTGCGGGCGCGTGACCAGCGACGTGGCGATTACGTCGACTGGCACGGAGGTCGCCCCAATGAAAGCGATGTTCACCACGTACTGACGTAAGGCCAACGCCCGGAAACCGCCTCCTGACCCGATCTCTCCGACAAGGAAACGAAAGCATCATGGATCTCGACAATCTGATCACCAAGCACCTCACCCGCTACTTCGACCCGAACAAGAAGATCCCGGAGGAGACCTTCCAGCTCCTGTTGCGTTACCTGCGCACCTCGCCGACGACGATCAACATCCAGCCGAACCACTTCCATGTACTGGAGTCGCAGGCCGGCAAGGACAAGCTTGCGGAGGCTCTCGTCGGCCGCTTCGCGGACAACGCGGAGAAGGTGCGGAACGCGTCGCACGCGATCGTGTTCACGACCCGCAAGACGATTCCCGACGAGCACTTGCAGGAGATCTTCGCGAAGGAGCGCGCGGACGGTCGCTTCGCGGACCCGGAGATCCAGAAGGGATGGGAGGCTGGAGCGTCCAACTTCGTGGAGATCCAGTCGGAGAACTATGGCGGCGACGTGCTCCACTGGCTGGAGAAGAACACGTACCTCGTGGTCGGCGCGACCATGATGGCCGCCGCTTCTCTTGGAGTCGACGCCACCCCGCTGGAAGGGTTCGACCGCGCGACGATCGACGAAGCGTTCGGCCTCACCGACACCGACTTCACCACGACGCTGCTCGTCGTGCTCGGGTACCCGGACGAGACGCGCGTCTCTCGCCAGCTGGTCTCGCGCTTCGACGCCGACAAGATCTTCACCCACATGTGACGAACTGAGCGGGTGCGCGATCGGCGCGCCTGAGCGCAAACGCGGGATCGTCCACACCATCCCCGAGAAGATCGGCCAACAACGGCACCGCCAAGCCCGTGGTCGCCACGGCGGCAGACCCCCGATGTTCGACCCGGAAACCTACCGCCGCCGCAACACCGTCGAACGGTGCTTCAACCAGCTCAAAAGGCTTCCTTGGGATCACCACCCGATACGAGAAGACCGCCACCTCCTACGAGGCAGCAGTCACCCTCGCGTCGTTCTTGCTCTGCGCAAGATCGGTTTGAAGACGGGCCGTAGTGCCGCAGGCCGTTCGTGCCGCCCGCGCCTTCAGGCAAGATGCGCAGCAGGACCATCAGGGTGATGCTGAAAGGAGAACGTCCATCCGATTGCAACAGGAGATCCCATGATGGACGCAGCCAAGACTGAGCTGTACGCAATAGACCTGACTGATGCGGCGTGGGTTACTAGCAGCTACAGCAACAGGTGGGACAAGACGTGTGTGGAGGTCGCAGACCTCGGCGGCGGCGCGGTTGCGGTCCGCGATTCGCAGAACAGGGAGTTGCCGCCGCTCCGATTCACCGCAGAGGAGTGGGCCGCGTTTCGACTGGGCGTGCGTGACGGCGAATTCGGCTAGAGATCGCCGTCGGCAGCCAGGACCGCCGGTTCTACCCGAGAACCCCTTCGGCAACCGCCTCAAGTTCCGAGAGCCCAAGGCATCCTGAGACGGCGGCGGCGCCGGACCCTACCCGGGGCCGGCGCCGCGTGACGGCAATGTGCGGTCGATCAGTGCTGTGCGGCGCCCTTGCGGCGGCGCAGCACCAGCACGGCACCCGCACCCAGCAGCAGCAGCGCGGCGAGGGCGATGCCACCGACCTGGGCGCCGGTCTCGGCGAGCCCGCCGCTTTCCGTGCCGGAGGAGTCGGAAGCGGACGGGGCGACGGTCGCGGAGGGGGAGCCGTTCGGCTGCTCACCGCCCGCCGGGCCGGAGGCCGACGGCGACGCGGAGCCCGAGGGTGAGCCGCTCGGCTGCTCACCGCCTTCCGGAGCGGAGGCGGACGGCGACGCAGAGCCGGAGGGCTCCGTCCCGCCGCCGTTGCCCTCGTCCTTGCAGTCGACCCAGAAGACCTTGTGCTTGGCGCGGCCGTGCTCTCCGTCGAAGTTCCAGAAGAGCTTGTAGTGGCCGTCCGCGAGCGCGAGGTTTTCGGTGCGCTCGTGGCCGGAGCCGTCGAGGGTCAGCGAGCCGGACTTCACCGTCTCGCCCTTCTGACCGTCGGTCGGCGACCACCGCTCGATGGACCAGTCGGCCTTCTGGGCTCCGTCGAACTGGAAGCCGTCGAGGTAGAAAGTGCAGACATGCGGCTCGTTGTTGTGCAGCTCCTCGCCGGTCTTCGCGTCGTGGATCTTCACATTGCCGTTGTCGCCGGGGGCGTTGTGGGCGAGGGCGGCGGGCGCAAACAGCAGGGATGCTGCCAGGGCCGCCGTCGCCGCGCCTGCCGTAGAAAGGGCGCGCATGGGCGTACCACCTGTGGGGTTGTGAAACGGAATGCGGGGGGAGGCGGCCAGGCTTCACCTCTCCGACCTGCACGTCAAGGAATGGTTGACCTCATTAGTCGGACTACGTCACAACTACCCCATAGGTCCGACATAACAATTACGCCACACCGTTCACGTTTGAAGAAGCGCCTAGCACACGGCCAGCGGTACGCGATCGGTGCGCGGCAGGAGCGCACCGTCGGTCACTCGTACTCGCGCAGCAAGTCCTCGATACGGCGATTTGCCACCTCCTGCCGCCCGTCGATGCACTTCGCGTACCGACTCAGCAGCACCTCCACGCTGTTGCCCGCCCGTTCGGCAACCTCGGTGGCGTCCACGCCGGCGTTGAGCCACGTCGACAGGGCCGAGTGCCGCAGGTCGTACGGGCGGCGCGCGAGGGGCGATACGACCACCGCCGGCGGCAGCGCCAGCAGCCGTGCCTCCTGCCAGGCCCGGTAATAGGAGGACGAGGACACCACTCCCCCGCCCTCGCTGAAGAACAGACGCCCGTCACCAGCCGTCCCGAAGGTGTCGAGGTGTTCGCGGAAGATGGCCACCAGCTGCGGGGGAATCGGCACCCGCCGCACATCCTCAGCCGGCCGGTTCTTCAGCCCGCGGTCGTCGTGGCTCTCCCCCGAGTCAGTCCATTGCTTCCCGACGCTGGGGCGCGTCCGGTGAAGCAGAGCAGCCCCCACCCGGTGTCGGGAAGGGTGAGATCGGTATCGGCGAGACCGACCGCTTCGGCCGGACGCAGGCCACCGAAGCACATCGCGGCGAACAGGCCGACCAGGCGCCGGCCACGAGCGCGGCGGTAGCCGCCGACGTAGGACACGGCGCACAGCAGGGAACGGGCTTGGTGAGGGTTGGCGACGACCCGAGGATCCACCTCGCTGGAGACCTTGGGCTTTTGCCACCGCACGCCACCGAGCGGATTCTCGGAAAACTCGTCCAGGTTGACCGCGTAGTGCATGGCGTTGACGAGCGTCCGTCGCTTCCGACGCACAGTCTCGGCAGCCGCGGCAGTACCGTCCAATTTGATCTTGAGGGCATCGAGCACGGCACGACCGATCACCGGGTCACCGAGATCTGCCAGCGGACGTGATGCCTTGGACACCCAATGCAGCACGTTGGCGATCTCCGGAGGCAGTTCCCGATCACTCGGCCCCGGCAGGACGAAGGCCCAGTTCCGCAGAGCCTTGCGGATCAGTTCCTCCGGCGGCCGGCCGAGACGCTCGTCCAGGAGCGCCACGGTGACCGCCGCCAGGGATTCATTAATCCCGACGCGCGGGTTCGGCGCGGCATGCGGCCACTTCATAGCCAGGTACTTGAGCGCGAAGTCGTACCAGGTCAGCGTGGCCTTCTTCTCCGCCATGGACTCAGGGAGACCGCTACCGGAGTCGAACTCTTCACCGTCGTGGGCTGCCCGCAGGACCTTGGAGCGGAAATTGTCGGCCTGCTCGTACTTGCGCGCCCAAGCATGTGCCGACTGCCGCAACACCGCTATAACGTTTCGCGACCTCGACACCGGAGCGCCCGCGGCCACCTCCATGACCGCGTGATAACGCTGCTCGACTACGCACGACTCCACCAGCACGGCGCAGGCCCTCCCCATGCGCCGAACCAGACGCACACAGCCAAACCGAGCAAGCGGTGTCAGCCTCGGCGAGAACACAGGTCGGATCCGCGGCATGATGATGATCAGCGAGCGGCCGACCGAGGTCGGGGAACGTGCGATGCCCGGTCACTTGGAAGGCGACCTGATCATCGGCAAGCCCGGAAAGTCCGCGGTCGGCATCCTGGTCGAACGCACCACCCGTTACCTGCTGCCGCACCTGCCCGCTGGCCGCGACGCGCGCCTGGTCGAATAGGCCATACGGCAGGCCATCACCGCGCTACCCGCAGAGCTGGCCCACACCCTCACCTGGGACCAGCGCAAGTAGATGGCCCATCAAGCCGACTTCACCCTCGCCGCCGGCTCCCGGTCTCCTTCTGCGACCCGCACAAGCCCTGGCAGCGTGGATCCAACGAGAACACCATGGGGCTGCTGCGCCAGTACCCACCCAGAGGCACCGACTTGTCGGTGCACTCGGCCGACGACCTCGCCCGGGTCGCCCGCAGCCTCATCGGTCGACCACGCGAGACCCTCGGCTACCTGACACCATCACAAAGACTCGCCGAACTCATCGCGCACACCGATTGAATCCGCCAGGTGTGGGTGGATCTCAGAGTGCGTAGCTGCTCACCGTGCCAGTTCGGACGGGCAGCGATGGGGAGCCACGGGCACCGGCGTCGCACACAGCCAGTCTCGGTCAAGGTCGGCAGGGCACAGGTCAGGCCCAAGCTCGCCCACCTCGCTCCGAAAGCGGGTGTCGCAGGTTCGAATCCTGCAGGGGAACTCGCACTGCGTCGCACCTGAGGTTTCTCCCCAGGGAGGCGTTCCGTTCGGCTTTGGTGGTCATCTGGCCCAGCTGATGCAGCGCCTTGCCCGGCAAGGGTGTACACGCCGCCACCGGAGGGCAGTTCGCCCAACGGCAGAAGTTCTGGTCGGCGCCGTGCGAGCGAGCAAGATGATGCCAATACCCTCTTCAAGCGGTGCGTGGCGATCAAGTGCACCGAGACGGCCGCCAGAACAGTGTCGCAGGGGCCAACGACTCACGAACGCCACTACCCCGGCAGCTCTACGGAGACTTGCGCACTCCAGGTGCGCAGTTGTTCAGCAGAGTCGAGCGCCTCTAGGCTCACTGTCCATCAACCATTCTTCATGGCGCAGTTGAAGGGGGCTCCGCGCTCATGTCGTATCCGCCGACCAATGACGACCCGTTGCTCGGACGAGCACAGATCGCCACGCTCGCAGGCGTAAGCCGACCGGCCGTAACGGCCTGGGAAAGAGAGGGGTCCGGCTTCCCCTCGCCGCGGCGCTCCAACGGACAGGACTACTTTCGACGGTCGGAAATCATGGACTGGCTGGACCGGCGGCTGGTGCCGTCCGGGCGCCTCGTCGTGGGAGAGCCCGTCGGCACCACCTACGGGGACCGTGTCCGGAATGGGGAAGGATCCAGGAAGCCCCCAGCCAGCGGGGTGAGGCACCGTCTCGGCGCCGGGTCGTCGTACCGCATCCCGACCGGCGCTGTCGATGAACCCCGCCCCGAAAACCGACGACTTGTATCCGACCTGATGGGCAGTCTCGTCGACCGGGTACGGGGGGCGGCCAGCGTGCTCGACTATTTGAACCTGCTGCTCTGTCTCCACTATCTCCGCGATGCGGCCGTGGAACGCTTCGACGCATTGACCGCCCGGGCCCGTACCCTCGGCAATCTTGACGAGGCAGCCCAGTTGCTCCGAGATGTCGGCCGCGCAGCCGACGAGGACATGCGCGGTCTCGGCGTCCATTCGAGCATGCAGGAGGCTTTGGGGCGCCTGGAACCGAGGACCTCTCGTGATCTCCGCAATGTCGTCGATGCGATGAGCCGCCTTACCGAGGACGTGTTCGGGCTGATCCTCGACGAGTACGAGCAACGAGCCGCGCTGGGCAGCGGTGAATTCTTCACTCCTCGCCCTGTGGTCAGGCTGATGACACGGCTGGCCTGCTCGGAGTTCGGTCCCGGAGAACCGGAGTCCGTCTACGACCCCTACGCCCGCGACGGCGGATTCCTCATCGAGGCGATGGCCGCCTGTGCTTTGGACAAGGACGGTCTGCCGCGCAACGCGACGCTGCGGACGTACGGCGAGACCCGGCGCGCCGAGACATGGCGACTGGCGACCATGAATCTCCTTCTTCACGGCGTCCCCCCAGCCCTCGACCTCAAGCACACAGCCCCGTGGAACGACAGCCCGGGGCGGGCCCCGCTGGAGGCGTTCGACATCGTTCTCACCAACCCACCGTTCAACATGAGCGACCCCGGCCGCGAGGAACGCCGCGGGGGCCAGTGGGCGTACGGGGCTCCGCCGCTCGACAACGACAACCTCGCCTGGGTCCAGCACTGTCTGGCCAAGCTGCGCGAGCGGGGCCGCGCCGGGATCATCATGCCCAACAAGGCAGGAAACTCCAGTCACAAGGCCGAACGGGCCATCCGGCGGAATCTGGTGGAGAGTGGAGTCGTCGACTGCGTCATCGCACTGCCTGCCCAGTTGTTCACCGGCACTGCCGTACCTGTCTCCGTATGGCTACTGCGCCACCCCGACAACCCGCGCGACAGCACACTGTTCCTCGACGCACGGCACATGGGAGTGAAGTACGGCTCGCGTCGGGTCCTCAGTGCAGTGGACGTCGAATCTCTCCTCGATGCCTACCGCGCTCACAGGAACACGGGAGGGGCCGCGCTTCCCCTCGGAACGATGATCTCAGAGCCACACGTGGCCGCCGCCCTGGTATCCCGGGAAGAACTGCGGCGCAGCGACTACTCGCTCAACCCTCTTGACCATGTCGAACGCCGGAGCGACGGCGGGGAAGGCTCCGAGCGCGAGCTCGTGTCCACCCGCCAGCAACTGAACGACGCCAAGGACCGCCTACGGAACGTCCAGCATGCCGCCGCGCGGCTGCCATACATCGGGGAGCATGGACCGCTGCTCCGGAGGAACCAGCCGGCCTCCCTGGTCAGCCTCGACTCACTGTGCGAGATCCAAGCCGGACCGTCCTATTCCAAGCTCGGCAAGAACCAGCGCAGCACCCACGGCTCCGTTCCCGTGGTGTTCCCACGGCACCTGAGGGACCGGCGCATCAGCGACGAGGCAGACGAGCGGGTGACGGAGGAGTCGGCCCGCCGTCTGAGAAACTTCGAGCTGCGGCACAAGGACATCGTGTGCGTCCGATCTGGTGCGATCGTGCCGCCTGCCCTGGTGCAGCAGCATCAGGCCGGCTGGCTGATGAGCCCCAATGTCATCCGACTCCGTGTGCCAGAGAGACAGGAAGACCGGGTACTGCCGGAGTACCTTCTCCACTACCTGTGCCTGGACGAGTCCGTCGCCTGGATGCGGGACCGGGCCGCGGCGACCGCAGCCCCATCCCTCCGGTCCGAATCCCTCGGATCACTGCGGGTTCCGCTACCGGACCTGGCCGAGCAGCACGAGATCGTAGCCGTGCTGAGCGGTCTTGACGAGTTGGACCGCGCGCATCTGGCCGTCGCTGCCTCAGTCCGGCGCACCCGCATCGCGCTGGCCGGTGCGCTACTCGGCCCGTCTACCGAACCCGCCCCTGACACCTTCCTCGGCCACCGATTCGAGAAAGAGGCGCCGCTGTGAACACCCAGCCCCAGACGTCCGCTCCGACGCCCCCTCCCACGCCAGCCTCCGAACCCGCGAACAGTGCATGGATTCCCTGGCTTCTGGTCATGGTCCTGTTCTCTGCCCTCGTCGCCGCATGCGTCGGATTCCTCAAGGTTCTCGACGGCACTCCGGTTTCCGGGGCTCTGCTCTCGGCAGGTGCAGGGTTCGGCGGAACCGCGCTGCTCTGTCTCGCTGTGGTGCCGGTAGTCCAACAGCTGCGTCAACGTGGCTAGCCAGCTCCTTGTAGATCTTACTGGGCTCGCCTGCGCCAGTGCCCGCTGTACCGTAGGCGAGGACCACCCCGACGCGTGAGCGGTGCGTGAGTGGACAGTCTCGGAACGAGGTGTTCCCGCGGTCAGGCGTGGGCTTTGAGGGCGGCCAGGCGGGCCTCGATCTCTGCCGCGTCGCCCATGCTGTCGAGGCGCTCGAACTGGGCGTCCAGTGAGGAGTCGGCGAGTTCCTGCTGGCCGAGTGCCCTCGCCTCCTCGCGGCGGACTATCTCCTCGAAGCGGCTCAACTCGGACGTTGGGTCTAGAACATTGATGTTCTCGGCGGCGTCCAGCATCTGGCTCTGCGCGTGGGCGGTCTTGGCGCGGGCCACCAACTGGTCGCGCCTGGAGTGGAGCTCCGTCAGCTTGACCTCCATTTGGGCGAGGCCGGACTTCAGTTTGTCGACGACTTCCCGCTGCATGGCGATCGTCGGCTCGGCGTCCTTCGCCTCGCGCCCGGCCTGGAGCTGGCGCTGCAGCGCCACCTTGGCGAGGCGGTCGAACGCGTCGGCCTCGGCTTCGGAACCGGCGGCCCGCAGCTCGTCCGCCTTTCGGCTGGCGGCCAGCGCCTTGGTGCCCCACTCGGTGGCCGCCTCCACGTCCTCCTGATGGTCCTGCTCCAGGAGGCGCAGATTGCCGATGGTGGTGGCGACCGCCTGCTTGGCCTCGTCGATGTTGTTGCTGTAGTCGCGGATCAGCTGGTCGAGCATCTTCTGCGGGTCTTCCGCCTGGTCCAGCAGGGCATTGATGTTCGCCTTCGCCAGCTGTGCGACGCGGCCGAAGATCGTCTGCTTGGTCATGGGACCGACCCCTTCCTTGGGTTGCCGTCTGCGTACGCCTTGGCTCAGAACCTGCCGCCACCGCCCCTCCGCCCGCGTGTCCCTCCGCCGCCGAAGCTGCCGGGGCCGCCCCCGCCGAACCCGCCGCCGAAGCCACCGCTTCGCCCGCTGCCGAACATGCCCCCGCCGGTCCCGCGGCCCATACCGCCGAAGATCTCCCCGAGCAGGATGCCGCCGAGCACCGCACCGCCCATGCCGCTGCCCCCGCGGCGGCCGCCCATGGCATCGCCGTACGGACTGCCGTACATGCGCACGTCCCCCTCGGCCTGCTGCTGCGCCGCGCGGGCCAGCGCGTCCGCCCGCTGGGCCTCGGCGAGCGCGGCGGCGGGATCGGTGGGCCCCTCGACTGCGGAGTCCTGCGCCAGTTCGAGGTGCCGCTGTGCCTCGGCGAGACGCGTCCTGGCCTCGCTGCCCACCGCTGCACGGTGGGTCGTGATGAAGTCCGAAGCGGCGCCCACGGCGCTGCGCGCGGTGAGCAGGGCCTGGTCGAGCAGGGAGCGGGCCCTTCGGTTGCTGACCTCGTGTGCGCGCGCTCCTGTGAGGGCGTCCTCGAGGGCCGCGTCGGCCTCCTCCACGCGACGCAGCACGTCGATCGGGTCGTACGGTCCCGCGGCGATCCGCGTCCGCACCTCGCTGACGACCGACTCGGCGCGGGCGATGCGGCCGTGCAGGTCGGCTGTGGAGATGCCCTCGGGAGTGCCCACGAGCATGCCCCGCGCCTCCGCGAGGTCGGTCTCGGTCTCCGTCAGCGCGCCGGGCAGCTTGCCCGCCGCCTCCGCGAGCTCCTTGGCCAGTCGGCCGACGGCGTCCACGAACGTGCCCGCCTGGTCGATGGCGCCCTCGGCGGCCCGCAGATGCACCGCGGCCGTGCCGCCCGCGCCGGCCACGACGGCCTCGCGAGCCTGGCCGACCTGGGCCGCGGCGAACGCGAGCCGGTCCCTGGCCTGCTCGACGTGGCCCGTGACGGGCTGGACCGCGGTGGGCGCGTACCGCGTGCCGAGCGCGGTGAGCGTGGCCTGCGCGGTGTCGGTGCGGCCGGTGATGTCCCGCAGCTTCGCCTCGGCGTGCTCCAGCGCCTGAGGCGCGTTCTGCTCCAGCGCGCGCAGCCGGTCGAAGCCCTCGGCCTCCGCGTCGAGCCGGCGATTGGCCTCGGTACAGCGCGCGATGATCTCGTCCAGCATGCGGCGCTTGGCCGCGTCGTCCTCGGGCATCGCGTCGTCGAGCTGCTGCCGCAGCCGAAAGGCCGCCGTGAGCTGCGCCTGCGCATACCCGAGCGCCTCGCTGTAGGGCGCGGCCGCCTCTTCGCCGAACTGGGCGGTGGCGAAACCGAGTTCCTCGGTGCTGGTGCGCACCGCGTCGTCCGTCTCGACGAGCAGCTCCCTGGCCCGCTGGTCGAGTTCGGGCAGGGGCAGGGGCACGCTCTCGGTTCCGCTCGGGCCGGGGGACCCCCAGCCCTGGGTGGTACGGGGTCCGGAACGCTTCCTGCGCCGGGCGTACACGTACCAGGCGAAGGCGAGCGCGGCTCCGAGTACCGCGACCGGCAGAACGAGATCACCAGCGCCCGTGTCACCGCCGGCGCCACCGGGGTCGGCCTCGCCCGGGGTGATCGCCGGAGTGGGCACGGGCATGCCCGCGAGGACCGCGCCGATGCCGTCCGCCGCGCCGATGGCCGCTCCCGCCCAGTCGTTCTGCCGCAGCGCCGGTTCGACCGCGGTCTGTGCGACGTCTTGCAGCTGGGCGTCGGTCAGCTGCGAGTGCTGGTCCACGGAATACGCGTACTGCCGGTCGTGCGTGGCGACGGCCAGCAGTACGTCGTTCAGGCCGAGGCCGTTACGCTCGGCGGTCGCGTCGGCCCAGTCCTGGGCTGAGCGGCCGGAGAAGTCACGTACGTAGGCGACGTAGAGCTGGACGCGGTGCACGTCGTCGAGATTCCTCAGTGCCGTCCCGACGGCGCCCTTGCGGTCGCCGAGCGCGTCCACCTTGTCGGTGATCTGGCCGGTCCTCGACAACACGATCGGATCGTCGGCACGGGCGCCTGCGGCGGGCAGGACCAACCAGCACAGCATTGCCAGCGCGCCGATCAAGGCATACGCGGTACGCAGGGTGTGCGAGGTGCGAACGCCTCCGTGCGACGGTTCCCGGCTCCGGTACGGCCTCACTTTGTGAGCGTATTACCCCTTCTGGCCCACCGCGACCGAGAACGCCCCGGGCTGGGACGTCCGCTTGTGGGGGCTTGACCGTCGGACATCGCCATACGGGGGGCATCGGTCATGCGTCGAGCCGGTCGACGGCGTTCACGTCACTGCGTCCGCGAGCCAGTGCCCCGTGCGGTGCTCGTCTGCGCGCGGAGCTGCATGACCGCGACCTCGTCGATCCTCGATGCGCCGATGCGTCAGCTGGGTTCGACGGGGGACTTGGGCTGGGTGGGGGGTTGCTGTTGCTGGGGTTGGTCGCCCGTGCCGCCGCCTCCTCCGGAGGACTTGGGCGGGGCCGGGGGCTGTTCGGGCTGCTGGGGCTCGGAGGGGGGCTTCTGGGGCTGTTCCGGGGTGTTGGGCGTGGCCGGGGGCTTGGGTTGCTCCTGCGTGCCCGGTGACTCCGGAGACTTCGGCTCCTCCTTCGGCGACTGCTCCTCGCTCTTCGGGGATTCTTCCTTCTTCGGGGATTCCCCTTCCTCCTTCTTCTGTTCCTCGCCCTTCGGGGACTCCTCCTTGGGCGACTCTTCCTTCGGCGACTGCTCCTCGCTCTTCGGCGACTCCTCCTTGCCCTTCCCCGGCGACTGCTCCTCCGTGCCGGGCGACTTGGGCTCCTCCTGCTTCTTCTCCTCGCTCGGCGGCGGCGCCGTCTTCCCCGGCGGTTCCAGCTGCGAGCCCGTGGACGGCGACGGCAGGACCGGCACCGGAGAGTCGGACGGCTGGCCCTTGGGGGGTTCGACCTTGTGGTCCTGCTTGCCCTCGACCTTTCCGCTGGGGCGCTCGAACCAGCGCTTGCTGTCCTGGTCGTAGAGCGTGAGCGTCTTCATCGGCTTGTCGGACGGGACGACCGCCACCAGGCCGGCCGCGCGGAAGGTGTCCCACTGGCGGCCGCTGTACGTCGGCGTGCCGTTGACGGCGTCGGGCGAACTCAGCGGGTTGCCGCAGGTGCAGCGGACCACCGGCACGCCGTGGTCGTCGACCATGACGGGGGTGCCGGCCTGGAGGATCGCCTGGTAGTCGGTGGCCTTGCCGTCCTTGAAGCCGTGGCTGGTGACGCGGGTGTCCCAGTTGAGCTGAACGGGCGTCAGCGCGCGCAGGTGGGAGGGGAGGTCCTGCGGCTCGACCTTGAGGGTGTCGGCGAAGGCCGCGGTGCGGGCCGGGTCCTTGGTGAGGTACGTGATCTGCTTCTCGACGTCGCAGGCGGCCTCGTTCTGCTTGCCGCTGTAAAGCCCCGGGTGGGCACCGCTGACCTTGAGGGTGCCGCCCGGGGCCGAGGACTCGTTGGGGGTGATGGTGGGGGTGACCGCGGTGCCCGATTCGCCCGCCGTGGAGGGGGTGAAGGGGTCCGGGCCGGCCGCGGAGGCGTTCTGCAGGAAGATCTCGCCGCCGCCCTTGGTGCCGCCCAGGAACGAGAAGGCGAAAATCACCGCGACCGCCACGACCATCGCGGTGCCCGCGGTGACGAGGGTCCGGCGGGCCCGCCACCACGGGGCGGGGGGTCCGCGGTGGCGGCCGGGTTCTCCGCCTGATGGGCCCGGTGGTGGCGGCGGGCCGGGGGGTGGCGCCGCCGGTGGGGGCGGGGGGCCCGGTGTCACCGGTGGGTGCTCACCCGACGGCCGGCCGGACAGCGGTCCGGACGGAGGGCCGGTGGGGCGTTCGGGCGGAGGAGGTATGGAACTCACGGCACTCTCCCCAGACGTGGGGCATCGGGAATTGAGGTCGATTCCCGTGCGCCCTCCGATTCCATTATGTGCGCCCTTCCGGAAAGCGTGATGTTTCACGGGAATTTCGGCAGTGGGGCATCCGCGAAGCGGTTCCCGCCGCACCGGCTTCCGTGGCGTGACCTGCTGCGCAGGTGGCCCTGCGGGTCGGGGACGAGAATCGGTACATGGAAGCAGTGGGATACACCAGCGCGAACACCGGTCTCTTGCTGATAGACCCGTACAACGACTTCCTGTCCGACGGCGGGAAACTGTGGCCCCGCGCGAAGGCGGTGGCCGAGCAGGTGGGGCTGCTCGACCACATGTGTGAGGTGCTCGCGGCCACCCGGGCCCGCGGCATCCGGACGTTCTTCGTCGCGCACCGCCGCACCGCCCCCGGGGACTACCAGGAGTGGGAACACCTCTCCCCCGCCCAGGAGGCGACCGTCAAGGGGCAGGTCTTCGCCCAGGGCTCCTGGGGCGGCGAGTTCCACCACGACTTCCAGCCCGTCGACGGTGAGATCCGGGTGCACGAGCACTGGTCGTCGAGCGGCTTCGCCAACACGGACCTGGACTTCCAGCTGAAGCAGCACCGGCTGTCGCGCATCGTGCTGATCGGCATGCGGGCCAACACCTGCGTCGACACCACGGCACGCTTCGGCCAGGAGCTGGGCTACCACGTCACCCTGGTGCGGGACGCGATCGCCGCCTTCAGCCCGGCGGAGATGGAGGCGACCTTCGAGGTGAACGCGCCGGTCTACGCGCACGCCATCCTCACCACGGAGGAGTTCCTCGACGTGCTGCCGCCCTGCCCCGAGGAGTACGGGGCAGGGCGGTAGCGGCGGGTGCGGGTCAGGGCTGCCGCGGGGCGGTGAGCCAGCGGTCGTACCAGGCCACGCTGCGGCGCAGCAGGTCCAGCAGGTGGCCGCGGCCGCCGATCATGTGGCCCTCGCCGGGGTAGACGACGAACTCGTGGGGGACGCCGTGGTGGCGCAGGGCGCGGTGGAGGAAGAGGCCCTGGCTGACCGGCACATTGGTGTCGTCCTCGCCGTGGAGGATCAGGACCGGGGTGCGGACGCGGGAGGCGTACGAGACGGGGCTGACGCGATCGTGGGGGTGGGGTCCGGGGCCCTCCCAGCCGATGCTGCCGCTGCCCGCCGACTCACGGACGGCCCCTTGCTCACCGGTCGCGGCCAGCATGCCCCAGTCGCTGATGCCGGCGCCCACGATCGCGGCCTTGAAGCGGTCGGTCTGCGTGACGGCCCACGCGGCCAGGTAGCCGCCGTGGCTCCAGCCGCCGATGCCGAGGCGGTCGGGGTCGGCGACGCCCTGGGCGACGAGGAGGTCGATGCCCTCGGTGATGTCGGTCCATTCCGCACCGCCGATGGCGCCGTCCGTCGCGGTGGCCGCGAAGACGTGGCCGTGGCCCTCGCCGCCGCGGGGGTTGGGGAGGAAGACGGCGTAGCCGGCGGTGGCGAGGAGCTGGCCGGGGGGCAGGTCGATGTGGAACTGCCATGAGTCGCTGTAGCGCCCGTACGGGCCGCCGTGCGCGAGGGTGATCAACGGGAAGGGGCCGTCCTCGCGGGTGCGGCCGGGCGGCAGGAGCAGCAGGCCGTCGAGGGCGAGTCCGTCGGAGGCCTTGTAGGAGAGGCGTTCCTGGCTGCCCCACGGGATGTCGCGGATCTCGGGGCGGGTGTCGCTGATCCGGGTGAGCGGGCCGTCGGGCGGTCCGGCGTGGACGTCCTTGGGCTCGTACGCGGTGCCCGCGAGCACGGCGACCGTCTCTCCCGTACGGCTCGCGGTGAGCGCGTGGACGATGCCCGGGCGGGTGTGCAGGCGGCGGAAGCGCCGCTCGCCGGGGTCCAGCCGGAACAGCGCGGTGTCCAGGCCGTCGGCGAAGACGGCCAGGGGCGGGCCGTCGGCGACCTGGAGGAGTTCGGTGGGGCAGACGGTCATACCGGCGGTCAGGTCGCGTGCCTCGGGCAGGGGCCGCTGCGCCGGGTCGGCCGGGACCGTACGGTCCAGGACGGCCGGGGAGCCGACCAGGCCGGGCGGGGTGGTGGCCAGGTGGGCGAGGTGCCAGCCGTCCTCGGCCCGCCACCAGACGGGGCGCTGCGCCGCGTGCCCGGCCGGGCCGAGGTCGTGGACGGTGAAGGTGGCGGTGTCGACGAGGTGGAGCTCCGCGGTGAGCGAGCCGGGGTCCTCCTCCGCGCACTCCCAGGTGAGCACGGCCAGCATGCCGCCGTCGGGGCGCTCGGCCACCTCGACGACGTGCCGGTCGCCGAGGGTGCCGACGGTGCGGACGGCGCCGCTGTCGAGGTCGAGGAGGCGAAGGCGGGCGGAGGGCTCGGGGCCCGTCCGCTCGGTCCACACCATCACGTCGTCGTCCTCGGCCTCGTCGGGTTCGTCGGCGGCGATCAGGGCGACGGTGCGGCCGTCGGCGAGCGGCAGGTGGTTCGCGATGCCGCCGGGCCAGGCGGTGAGGGCCTCGGCGGGGCCGTCCGGTCCGCCGTCGTCGGCGAGGCGTACGCGGTGCAGTTGCCCGGCGGTGGTGAAGAGGACCGCCGCCGAGTCCGGGGTCCAGCGCGGGGCGCCGATCCAGGTCGTGCCGTCGGTCAGCTGCCGTGCCGGGGCGCCACCGTCGGCGGGCACCGCCCAGAGGGCACTGGCCAGGCGGTCCGCGATGGCGAGGGGCCGCGCCGTGTGGACGACCGTGCGGCCGTCCGGGGACACCGCCGGGAACATCGGTATGACGCTGTCCAGGACCGTCCGTGCCAGGATTTCGCTCTGTGCCGTCAATGTGCCCTCCGCAGCGTCCACTTGGGTCTCCGTCTTCCTCCTGGGAACCGCGCACATCCTGCCGCAGCCCGCGACCCGTGGATAGCCTCGAAGGATCATGGAGCTGTCGCCGACGAGGCCGAACCGCCTCGCGAACGGCTGCCTCGGCGCCCTGCCCGCAGGCGGCTGCGTCGCGTACGCCGCGCAGGCGGGGGCGCCGTCCGCCCGCCTCGTCGCCTGCGTCCTCGCCGTCGTCTCGGCGGTCCTCGCGGTACGGGGGTACCGGCTGGGAATGACCTGCTCCCCCGGGCGCGTGACGATCCGCGGGTACGTACGCACGCGGGTGATCGCACGGGAGCGCAAGGAGTTCGCGGTCGGGCGGCTGCGGCGGCGGGCGGCCGGTGAGGTCCCGGCTGCCCGGTACGGGCCCCTGGTGAGGGGCCGCTCCCTATGCTGTGTGCTGCTGCTGGGCGCGGGGAGGGAGCGACCGGGTGACGCTGGTGGAGGGGGATCCGCGGTCCGTCGGCGGGTACCTGCTGGAGGGCAGGCTGGGCACGGGCGGGATGGGGGTCGTCTACCTGGCCAGGTCGGTGTCGGGGAGGGCGCTGGCGGTCAAGGTGATCCGTCCCGAGTTCGCCGAGGACGCCGGCTTCCGGGACCGGTTCCGGCGCGAGGTGGCAGCCGCGCGGCGGGTCAGCGGGGCGTTCACGGCGCCCGTGGTCGACGCCGACGCCGACGCGGAACAGCCGTGGCTGGCCACGCTGTTCGTACCGGGGCCGGCGCTGTCCCGGCGGGTCGCGGAGCGGGGGCCGCTGCCGGCGGAGGAGGTCCTGCGGCTGAGCGCGGGTCTGGTGGAGGCGCTGCGCGACATCCACCGGGCCGGGCTGGTCCACCGCGACCTGAAGCCGGGCAATGTGCTGCTGGCGGCGGACGGGCCGCGCGTCATCGACTTCGGGATCGCCCGGGCCGCCGACACCGAGCGGCTGACCAGGACCGGGACGGTGGTCGGCACGCCCGCCTTCATGGCCCCCGAGCAGTTCCGCGCGGGCGCCGTCGGCCCGGCGTGCGACGTCTTCGCGCTGGGTTCCGTCCTGGTGTACGCGGCGACCGGCCACGGCCCGTTCGACGGCGACAGCTCGCACGCGATCGGGTTCCGTGTGGTGTACGAGGAGCCGGACCTGACCGGGCTGCCGGAGGAACTGCACGCGTTCGTGGCGCCGTGTCTGGCCAAGGACGCGCAGGAGCGCCCCTCGGTGGAGGAGCTGCTGGCCTTCCTGACGCTGGCGCGCGCCGGGGGATCCGGGCGGGACCCGGAACCCGCCCCGCCGGAGCCGGAGGAACCGGAGCCCGACGAGCCGGAGGCCGAAGAACCCGATGCCGGACCCGGCCAGGAGCGCTCCCCCACCCTCGCCGACCGCCCCCGGGACACCGTCACACGCGTCATCCGCCCGGTCCCGCGCCCCGGGGCCTTCGGATCGCCGCCGGTGGACCAGGCGGGGCCCACCGGTCCGGTTCCGGGACCGCGCGGGCGGGCCCGCGGCAGACGGGTGGCCCTGGCGGCCGGCGCCGTGCTGGTCGCCGCGTCGCTCGCGGTGGGCATCCCCCTCCTCGTCGACCGCGACGGCTCGGGCGGGAAGGACGGGGACGGCGCGGCGGCGCAGGGCCCCTCGGGGAAGCGGGGAGCGTCCTCCGCGGAAGCGTCCTTCTCCTGCCCGGTGGCCCGGGGCGCCCTCGCGGGCGGCGGGGCGAGCGCCGTGAGCGGGGCCGTGGACGCGTGGACCGCCGGCTTCCAGGCGGCCTGCCCCGGCTCCACGGTCTCGTACCAGCCGACGGGCTCGGGCGCGGGAACGATGGCGTTCCTGCAGGGGACGGCGGACTTCGCGCTCTCCGACGTGCCACTGGCCACCGGGGAGGTCCAGCAGTCCGGGAAGCTCTGCACGGGCGGCGGCAAGGCCGTCGACCTGCCGTTGCTGGCCACGCCGGTGGCGGTCGTCTACCACCTGCCGGGGGTGGACGGGCTGGTGCTGGACCCGCCGACGCTGGCGAAGGTCTTCGACGGGCGGATCACCCGCTGGAACGACCCCGCGATCGCCGCGCTCAACCCGGACGTCACCCTGCCGTCCCGGGCGATCACGGCCGTCCACCGGGCCGACGCCACCACCAGCACGAGGACGTTCGCCGGGTACCTGCGGGAGGCGGCGCCGGACGCGTGGCCGTACGAGGCGACGTCCGACTGGCCGGGGAGCGGCGGGGAGGGCGTGGCCCGCGCGGACGGTGTGGCCGCGCGGGTCGCGCAGGAACCGGGGGCGATCGCCTATCTGGACTTCGCCTCGGTCGGAGGGCTCGACGCGGTGCGGCTGGACACCGGGGCGGCCGAGCCGGTGGCGGCCGCCGTCACCACCGCCACGCGCGCCCTGGCCACCGCGCGGACGGCGGGGAGCGGCGGCGGCCTGGCGCTGGACCTGGACGGCACGGGCGCGGCCCCCGGCGCCTACCCGATCACCCGGGTCGGCTACGCCGTGGTCTGCGACAAGGGCAACGAGCCCGCCTCCCTGGAGACGTTGAAGGCGTTCCTGCTGTACGCGGTCAGCGGTCCGGGGCAGACCGCCGCCGAGCGCCAGGGCCACGCCCGGCTGCCGGAGGCACTCGCCGCGAAGGTGCGGGACGCGGTACGAGGGCTGGGCTGAGCAGCCGGAGGCCGCCGGCGTTGTCGTACCCGCTGATGGCGGTTGGCGTCGGCGCCTTCGCGCCGGGTGCGGCACCGCTGTCGGGGCTCGGCTTCGGCCGCGTCGACACGGGCTCGGCGGTTCTTCACGGTGGGCTTTGGGGACCGCGGGGCGGCGATGCACAGCGTGCTCGGTGCCCATTGGGTGAGCGGAGCGGTCGTGGCGGCTGATCACACCGGTGTTGCCGGGCCTCGTGGCGCTGTGCGTGGGAGCGGGGGCGGTCTCACGCCGGCCCGGTCGGCCGCGCCGTGGTCCGCGACGAGAGGAGGGAACGCGCCCGCGTGCCGCGCCGCGAACGTGAGGGCCCGCGGACACGCGACCCCCGGGGGTATGGCGACGCCCGGGCACATATGGTTAGGTTAGGCAAACCTAACCTAGCTCTCGCGGAGATCCGGATGCGCAGCAAGACCACCGCCCCCCTCGCTCCCGCCCGGCCGACGCACGCCGAACGCATCCGGTCCGTCCTCTCCTCGGCCCACTCCATGACCGTGGTCACCGACCGGGAGCGCACGGAGGTGACCCGGCTGACCGCGCAGGCGCTCGCCGGTCACGTCCATCTGCACCCCCTCGAGACGGCCTTCGGCCCCGAGAGCACCCCGATCTCGCTGGAGTTCACCGACGTCGCCCCCACCCCGGTACGGGACCGGGTGCGGGCCCGTGTGACGGTCACCGGCTGGACGGCCGCGGCGTACCGGGCGGACGCACCGGACAGCCAGTGCGTGCAGTTCGTGCACGCGAGGCTGGAGACGGCGGAGGGCACCGCCTCCGTGGGCCTGGCCGAGCTGACGACGGCGGAGGCGGACCCGCTGGCGACGGCCGAGGCGGGGATGCTGACGCACCTGGTGGACGACCACGCGGAGCTGGTGCCGCTGCTCCTGCGGCTGGTGCAGCCGGCCCCCGCCCCCGGCGCGCGGCAGGTCCTGCCCGTGGCCGTGGACCGTTACGGGATCACGCTGCGCGTGGAGTACGCGAACGGCCACACCGACGCCCGGCTGCCCTTCCCGTCCCGCCTGGAGAACGCGGACCAGGCGGGGAGCCAGATCCAGGCGCTGCTCAACAGCGCCCGCCGCGCGTCGCACCGGGGACGGCTGTTCGCCGGCTGGTGACCAAGGCCGCGGACGCCGCCCCTCCGTGGCCCCGGCCCCCTGTCACACCCCTCTGTCACATTGGACGTGACCGGTTCGTCAGTGCGCCGAGGGAAGCCGGGGGGACGCGACGAGGGAATGGGACCGATGGACGACAAGGAGTTCCTGGCGGAGCGGTTCGAGGAGAACCGGGCGCACCTGCGGTCGGTGGCGTACCGCATGCTGGGGTCGCTGGCCGAGGCGGACGACGCCGTGCAGGAGGCGTGGCTGCGGCTGAACCGGGCCGGGGCGGACGGGATCGGGAACCTGGGCGGCTGGCTGACGACCGTGGTCGGCCGGGTGTGCTTGGACATGCTGCGCTCGCGGACCTCCCGGGGCGAGTCGTCGCTGGACGACGTACGGGTGCCCGATCCGGTGGTGAGCCGGGAGGACGCGGCCGGCGACCCGGAGCAGGCGGCGCTGCTGGCGGACTCGGTGGGGCTGGCGCTGCTGGTCGTGCTGGAGACGCTGTCGCCCGCCGAGCGGCTCGCCTTCGTGCTGCACGACATGTTCGCGGTGCCCTTCGAGGAGATCGCCCCGATGGTCGGGCGCACGCCGGCGGCGGCGCGGCAACTGGCCAGCCGGGCACGGCGCCGGGTGCAGGGCGCCGCGCCGGTGCCGGACGCCGACCTGGGCCGTCAGCGGGAGGTCGTCGGCGCGTTCCTGGCGGCGTCGCGCGCGGGTGACTTCGAGGCCCTGGTGGCGGTGCTGCACCCGGACGTCGTGCTGCGCGCGGACACCGGCGCCGCCTTCCCGGGGGCGACCCGGGAGGTGCGCGGCGCGCGGACGGTCGCGAGCCAGGCGCTCTCCTTCCGGCGGACGGCCCTCCACGCACGGCCGGCACTGGTCAACGGGGCGCCTGGGGTGGTCACCGCCCTTCAGGGCCGGGTGGTGTCGGTCATGGGCTTCACGATCGTGGACGGGCTCGTCGTCGAGCTGGACATCCTGGCCGATCCCGAGCGGCTGGCCGGGCTCGACCTGGCCGCGTTCGGCGAATAGCTCATTTGTTCGATTGAGGGGTTACCCTGGACGCATGACCGCACCGCTCCAGGGATCGCTCTTCGACCAGACCGACGAGTTGCTGCTCGGTCCGCTGGACGGCCTCCGGCGGACCGGGCTCGGCAGCGGCGCGTGGCTCGACCTGCTCCCCGGGTGGCTGCAGGGGGCCGACGCCCTGTTCGAGGAGCTGGCCGGCTCGGTCCCGTGGCGGGCCGAACGGCGGCAGATGTACGAGCGGGAGGTCGACGTACCCCGGCTGCTGGCCTTCTACGCGGAGGGCGAGCGCCTGCCGCACCCCGTCCTCGACGAGGCCAGGGCCGCGCTCGACGTCCATTACGCGGACGAGCTCGGCGAGCCCTTCGTCACGGCGGGGCTCTGCTTCTACCGGGACGGCCGGGACAGCGTCGCCTGGCACGGGGACCGGACCGGACGGTCGGCGACCCAGGACACGATGGTGGCGATCCTGTCCGTCGGCGACCCGCGCGACATGGCGCTGCGGCCCCGCGGCGGGGGCGCCGCCTCGATGCGGCTGCCGCTCGGGCACGGCGACCTCGTGGTGATGGGCGGCTCCTGCCAGCGGACGTGGGAGCACGCGATCCCCAAGAGCACGCGCGCCATGGGGCCGCGGATCAGCGTCCAGTTCCGCACGCGCGGCGTCCGCTGACCCCCGCCCCGCACCCCGGTGCCGTACCCGTACAACCTTTCGCCCACGGCCGTGAGTCAACGTCTGCGAGGCCCGGGAGCGGGGTCCGGGGGATGACGGGGAGGGGCCATGGGGCGGGGACGGACGGCGCGGCGCGCCGGGAGAGCGGTGGCGGCCGCGGTCGTGATGGGCGCGGTCGTGCCGACGGCCGTCGTGGGGACGGGTGCGGGGAGCGCGGCGGCGGCGGCACCGGCGGTGGTGTGCACCTCGGGCAAGGCGGGGCTCGCGGCGAAGCTGCGCACCGACATCACCGGCGCGCTGCGCGGCAGGACGGCGACGGTGGCCCTGTCGCTGCGGGACCGCAGGACGAAGACGGTGTGCACGCTCCGCGCGGACCAGCGGTTCGACTCGGCGAGCACCGTGAAGGTGACGGTGCTGGCCACCCTGCTGTGGGACAACAAGAAGCACAACCGCTACCTGACGGCGCGTGAGGTGAAGCTGGCCACGGCGATGATCACCAAGTCGGACAACGCCGCGACCACGCAGTTGTGGCGGCAGCTGGGGGTGGCCAAGGTGAAGGGCTTCCTGAAGGCCGCGGGGATGACCCGCACCGTGCCGGGGAGCAACGGCTACTGGGGGCTCACGCAAATCACGGCGAAGGACGAGCAGCGGCTGCTCGACCTGGTGACGGCGAAGAACGCGGTGCTGAGCGACAACTCCCGGGCGTACATCCTGAAGCTGATGAACAAGGTGGTCGGCACGCAGCGCTGGGGCACCCCCGCCGGCGCCCCGCGCGGGGTGACGGTCCATGTGAAGAACGGCTGGCTGCCGCGCGCCACCCACGGCTGGCGGGTGCACAGCCTCGGCGCGTTCACCGGCTCGGGGCACGACTACTCCCTCACGGTGCTGACGCAGGACAACCGCACCATGAACACCGGGGTCGCCACGATCGAGGCGGTCGCCCGCGTCGTCCACCGGGACCTCAACCCGGCGGCCACCGCCGCGGGGACGCAGTCGACGACGCGTACCCCGCAGGAGGCGATCCCCGCCGTCCCGCCGGGCACGTAGCGGACCGGAACCGACGGCACGACAGGCGCCCCCGCGGGGGCGCCTGTCGGCGTTCGCGGGGGCGGTTACCGGACAGGTGTAGTCCTCACCGGACGTGCCCGGCCTGTCGCGCAGCGCGGTGGGAGCCCTCCCGCACAGCGGAATGAAAGGTTCCACACCGGGAATCGGGATGTCTTGTGAGACGGCTGTGGAGACCGGAATCCCGCCTTGCCGGTCACGGAACGGCCTCGGAATACTCGACGGCGTTGCTTGGCGTGGACACGCATTCTTTTCGGGATGTGACGCCTTGGACCGCAAATTCCTCCGGGTTGGCGGCAGTTGAGCCGACCCATCCCCCCACGTGGAGGTACAGGACTTGAAGCATCGTCGAATATCCGGGCGGAAGGCCGTGCTCGCGGGCGGCGGGGCGACGGCCGTGCTGGCGGCACTGATCGTGCTGCCGCAGGCCAACGCGGCGCCGAGCCCGGCGCCCGCCCCCAAGAGCCTCACGCCCGCGGCCGCGGTGACCCTCGCCGCGCACCTCACCTCGCAGCTCGGCACCGAGGACACCGCGGGGTCGTACTACGACGCCGCGAGCGACCGGCTCGTCGTCAACGTGCTCGACGCCGCGGCCGCCGACACCGTCCGCGCGGCGGGCGCCGTGCCGAAGACGGTCGCCAACACCATGGCCGAACTGCGCTCCGCCACACGCACCTTGGGCCTGGAGGCCCGCATCCCCGGCACGGCCTGGTCCGTCGACCCGCGGACCAACCAGGTGGTCGTGACGGCCGACCGGACCGTGTCCGCGGCCGGGATGGCGCGGCTCGGCAAAGCGGTGGACGGACTCGGCGCCGGCACCGCCCGGATTCACAAGTCGAAGGGCGCATTCAAGCCCTTCATCGCCGGCGGCGACGCCATCTTCGGCTCCGGCGCGCGCTGTTCGCTCGGCTTCAACGTCGTCAAGGACGGGCAGCCGTACTTCCTCACCGCGGGTCACTGCGGCGTGGACATCAAGAGCTGGTCGGACAGCTCCGGCGGACAGGAGATCGGCTCGGTCGAGGCCGCGACGTTCCCCGGCCACGACTACGCGCTGGTGAAGTACACCGGTACCGGTGTCGACCACCCCAGCGCGGTCGACCTCTACAACGGCTCGACGCAGGAGATCACGTCGGCGGCCACGCCGACCGTCGGCCAGGCCGTGCGGCGCAGCGGCAGCACCACCCAGGTGCACGACGGCACGGTCACCGGGCTCGACGCGACCGTCAACTACCAGGAGGGATCGGTCTCCGGGCTGATCCAGACCGACGTCTGCGCCGAGCCCGGCGACAGCGGCGGCGCCCTCTTCTCCGGCAGCACCGCGCTCGGCCTGACCTCCGGCGGCAGCGGCGACTGCACCGGCGGCGGGGAGACGTTCTTCCAGCCGGTGACGGACGCGCTCGAGGTGTACGGGGCCGAGATCGGCTGACCCCTCGCGGCGCCACGGCGCGGCGGCGGCGCCGGACACCCCTCCCCGAAACCGGGAGGGGGTCCGGCGCCGCCGCCGTCCGCGTGGGGACGGGCGGGAACGGGGCGGGAACGGGCCCGTCAGCCCTGCCGGCCGGGGCGGAACTCGCGTACGGCGCGGGCCTGACGGGCGAGCGCGAGCAGCAGGCCGTCCTCGGTCCACACGGCGCTGTCCTCCACGGCCCAGCCGCCGCCCGCGTGTTCGGTGCGGCTGCGGACCAGGACCCAGCCCTGCGCGGGCGCGGCGTCCAGGACGTCGGTGAAGTGCACGGTCAGTTCGGCCGTCGGCACGGGGCGGGGCTCGGTCCACACCGCGAACAGCGCGGGCGGCAGGGCGTCGGCGAGGACGACCAGCGCCTGCGGGTCCAGCGGCCGCCCGTCGGCGAACCGCATCCAGGCGAATAGTTCGGCGCGCTCCCCGCCGGCCAGGGGGCGCGCGTCGCCGGCCGGGCGGATCTCCAGGTGGGCGGCGAACGCCGCCAGCGAACGCGGCAGGGTGAGCGGCGGGCAGGCGCCGGGCGCGGGGACGTCGGGCGCGGGCGTGCCGGTGTGGGCGGGGCCGGGTTCGCTCCGTCCGAACACGGCGGTGCCGGTGAGCGCGGCGGCACCGTCCTGCAGGGCGGTGACCGAGGACACGGACGTACGGCGCCCCTCGCGCAGGGGGGTCGCCGCCAGCCGCAGCGGGCGCTCGTCGACGGGGGCCAGGAAGTGCGCGCCCAGCGTGCGGACCGGGAGGCGCTCCCCCGTCCGCACGGCCAGGTCGTCGCGCATGGCGGTCAGCGCGAGGGCCGCGACGTAGCCTCCCTGCGCCCCGTTCCAGGACCACCAGGAGCGGTCGATGCGGACGGTGCCGGTGGTGTCCTCGGTATCCGTGTCCGTGTCCGTGTCCGTGTCCGTGATCGAGGCGGGCATGACGTCCCCCTGGGAATGTGGGTTCGCTGTCCGGTCCACGGTAATCCAGTGAGTTGGATATTCAAATCAACTCGACGGAATCCCGGCGGGGTGACGGGGGCGGTCCGCACGGACACGGACGGCAACCAGGGGTGGGCGACTCACAGCGGCGTCCGGCTGCGGTCACGTGGCCCGTTCCGGGACGCCGGTGGCGACGGGGCGTTCAGTGCGGCGTCGCCCGCGAGGGGACGTCGTGGTGCTGGTGCCCGCCCGTCGCGAGCATGCGGACCTCCCCCCGGTCGCTGATCTCCGCCTGGACGATGCCGGTGTCGTCGCTGTACACCGGGTGCCCCCCGGCACCCTTGCGCTCGGTGCGCTTGACGACCACGGTGTCGCCGGAGACGGGGAAGGTCAGATCGTAGGTTTCGGCATGACTCATGAGGGGAACCTCCTGTCTCCGCCCATATGACGATTTATGCCCAGAGAATCCCTGGCCAATGACACCGGTCATGACGTCCGCTGTGGCGCCGGGTCGACCCCCTGGGAGAGCATGGAGCGGTGTCGATCATCAAGGGGGAACGCATGGCGCACCTCACCCACGTCACCGCTCCGGAGGGTGTCCCGCCGGGCACCGGTTACAGCCACGTCGTGTGGGGCGAGGGCCGGTTCGTCGCCGTCTCGGGCCAGATCGCGGTGGACGAGCGGGGTGAGCTCGTCGGGCCGGGCGACCCGGCGGCGCAGGCGCGCCAGGTCTTCGGCAACCTCGACCGCTGCCTCACGGCCGCGAGGGCGGGCTGGGGCGACGTGGTCAAGCTGACCTTCTTCGTCACCGACGTCGCCTTCCTGCCCGCGGTCCGCGAGGCGCGCGACGCGTACGTCGACACCGAGCGGCCCCCGGCCAGCTCGGCGGTCCAGGTGGCCGCGCTCATCCGGCCCGAACTGCTGCTGGAGGTCGAGGCGTTCGCGATCGTCCCGGCCGGATCCACGGCCCCGGCGGCCCGGCCGTGACGCTGGTCCCGGAGCGGTTCAGCGTGGCGGCGGCGGCCCGGCGCCTGCCCCCGCCGGGGCCCGGTGAACCCCCGCGGCTGTGCCTGGTGGACACGGCGGCGAACGCGGCCGCCGCCGTCCACCTCGCGCCCGGGCTGCTGGACCGGGAGGAGCGCGAGCGGGCCACGGCCTTCCACTTCGACCGTGACCGCACCAGCTACGTCACCGCGCACGTGGCGCTGCGCCTGCTGCTGGCGGCGTACCTGGGGACCCCGCCCGGCAAGGTGCCGCTGACCCGGGAGACCTGCCCGGCCTGCGGCGGCCCGCACGGCCGGCCCGCGGTCGAGGGCGGCGCGCCGCACTTCTCGCTCTCGCACTCCCGGGAGCTGACGCTGCTGGCCTTCGCCGCGACCCCGGTGGGGGTGGACGTGGAGGCGCTGCCCGGTCAGGAGGCCGTCGACGGCGTGTGGCGCTCGCTGCACCCGGCGGAGGTGGACGAGCTGGGCGGGCTGCCGGCGGTGGAGCGCCGCGAGGCCTTCGCGCGGGCGTGGGCACGCAAGGAGGCGTACCTGAAGGGCCTGGGGACGGGCCTGGCCAGGGACCCGTCCGAGGACTACGTGGGCTCCGGACCCGCACCCGCCGCGGGCCCCGAGGGCTGGTCGCTCTCCGACGTCGCCGTCGGGGAGGGCCACCGCGCGGCCGTCGCCGTACGCCTGGGCTGAGGCGCCGCCTGCCCCCGCCCCGCCCTGTTCCCGGCCTCGACCTCTGCGACCGGACCTGGCGCGCGTACTCCTCGGTGAGGAAGCGCATGGTCTGGTCGAACGCCGTGACCGCGTTCCGGCGGATCGGTTCGGTGCCGGCGACCTCGGTGCTCGGCGCCGTCCTGGCGGTCCGCTTCATCGGTGCGCTCCCGGAGCGGCTGACGGCCGCCCATGTGCCGCCGCCGGTCGCCGACGCGGTCGTGGCGGTGGCGCGCAGCGGCGGAAGCGGCAGCGGCCTGTGGGTCGTCGCCGGGGTGTCCTTCGCGGCGGCCGTGCCGGCCGCGGTGTTCCTGGCCCGCAGGCCGGCCGCGGCGTAGCGCGGACGCGGGCCCCCGGGACGACACCGCGGCGCGGTGGGGGCGGCGACCCCCACCGCACACCGCTCAGCGGCGGAAGCGCCGCACCGCCGCGACGAGGACCGCGCCGGACACGAGGGCGACGCTCGCGACGCCGCCCACGCTGGTGAGGACCTCGTCCCGGGGGCCGGTGTCGGCGAGCGCGGGACCGCCTTCGGATCCGGACGCGGTGCTGTCGGCGGCCTCGCGGATCATGCGCACGACGGCGTCGGGGTGGGAGAGCATCGCGACGTGCGAGGAGTCGACCTCGACGGTGTGCGAGCCCGCCCGCTTGGCCTCGAAGCGCTCCAGCGCCGGGTTGATGGCGTGGTCGGCGGAGGCGACCAGCGCCCACGAGGGGATGGTCCGCCACGCCGCGCCGGGCGCCTTGTCGATGAACGCCCGTAGTGCGACCGGCCGTTGCTCGGCGGACATCAGCCGGGTCGCCGCCACGGGCAGGTCCGCGGCGAAGACCTTGCGGAAGACGGAGTCGCGGATGTAGATGTCCGTGCCGCTGCCCGACCCGTCCCGGTACGGCACGGTACGCTGCGCCGAGGCGAGGTCGCTCGGCGCGAACTTGGCCGAGAGCGCGCCCAGGGTCTCCCCCGCGTCCGGCATGAACGCCGAGACGTAGACCAGTGCCTTGACGTTCGGGTTCCCCGCCGCGGCGCCGCTGATCACCGCGCCGCCGTAGGAGTGGCCCGCGAGCACGATCGGGCCGTCGATGCTCTTCAGCACACTGGCCACGTAGGTGGAGTCGCCGGCCAGCCCCCGCAGCGGGTTGGCGGGGGCGACGACCGTGTAGCCGGCGTTCTCGAGGCGCTCGACGACCGGGGTCCAGCTCGACGCGTCGGCGAAGGCGCCGTGCACCAGCACCACGGTCGGCCGGGCCCCGCCGCCCGCGGCGGCGCCGTCGGCGGCCGACGAGGCGAGGGCGGGGGCGGCGGCGAGCGCCGTCGAGGCGAGCGCCGCGACGAGCGCTCCCGCGCGGGCTATGCGACGTCGGTTCAGCGGAGCGGGGGCGGACGGCCCAGCCATGCTGTTCTCTCTTCCGGCCGGAGGGGCTGCTGTCGCCTCCCAGCCTTGGCCCGCCGCCGCCGTCCCGCTCGTTCCCGGGGGACGGACGAGTGACGGCGGGTCGTCCGCTCTTCGCGTGCGCTCCGCGGACGTGAAACACCGGCGTCATCGAACACGGATATGATCCGCCTCACACAAGATCCCGGACGGCCGGAAACAGTGCGCTCCCGCATGCCTTCCCGCCGCGCCGCATGCATGAGGGGAGCGTCCGATAGCCCTCCGAATATGGCTCAGCAGCGCGGGGGTGGCCACCACCCAGGTGATGCGGATGCTGCGCGGCAACCCCGACTCCGTGGACGTCCGCGTCTACGGGAGCAATGTCGATCCCTCGGCACCCGCCCTGGCCGCCTGCGACGTGGCCGAGGTGGAGCCCCGCCACGTCGGCGACGACGCGTACGCCGAATTCGCCCTCGACTTCTGCCGCAGGCACGGCATCGACGTCCTCGTCCCGCCGCGCCGGCTGACCGCGCTCGCCGGGCGGGCCGGTGACTTCGCCGCCGCGGGCACCCGGCTGATGTGCTCGCCACCGGCCTCGATCAAGGTGCTGACCAGCAAGAGCCGTACGTACCAGGAGGCGCTCGCCGCCGGCATCCCCGTGCCGCCGTGGCGGGTGGTCCGGGACGCCGACGGCCTGCGGGACGCGGTGGACGAGCTCGCCGCGACCGGCGAGACCCTCTGCATCAAGCCCGCCGGGGAGTACTCGGCCTTCGGCTTCCGCATCCTGGAAGACCGGCCGATGGACATCCGTGACCTGCTCGCCCCCGCCAGGCCGATGGCCTCGGTCGACGCGGTCGCCCAGGCGATGAAGCGGGCCGCCGACGAGGGCGAGCACGTGCCCAGCATGATCGTCATGCCGTACCTGGAAGGCCCCGAGGTCAGCGTCGACTGCCTGTCCGCCCCGGGCGGGGAACTGCTCGCCGCGATCCCCAGGGCCAAGGAGGGCCGCTACCGGCTCCTGCTGGACGACCCCGCCATCACGGAGATCGCCCGTCGCCTCGTCGGGCACTTCGGCCTCGCCTACCTCTCCAATGTGCAGCTGCGCCACCGCAAGGGCGAGCCCGTGCTCCTGGAAGCGAACCCGCGCCCCTCCGCCGGGATCTTCCAGACCGCCTTCACCGGCGTGAACCTGCCCTGGGCCGCCGTCCGCCTGCTCACCCAGGGTGACGCCGGGCTCCGCACCGCCCCCCGCCTCGGCGGCCGCGTCGCCGTGACGGAAGCGGTCACCGAGGTCCCGGACGTCCCTCGCCTCCCTGACGTCCCGGAGGTCAACGTGGCGTGAGCCGGGGCCGGGGGGCACGCTGGAGGGAGGAAGGCAGGTGGCAGTTCATGAGCAGACTCGAAGAGCAGATCGACCTGAACGTGCCGACCGAGGTGGCGTGGCAGCACCTGCACCGCCTGGAGGAGTACCCGCAGTTCGTCGCGGGTGTCCGGGAGGCCGGCGCCACCGGGGACGGCAAGGCCCGGCTCGGCGTGTCGGGGGCCGGTGGCGGCTTGCTCGACGCGGAGTTCTCCGACCGCACCAAGGCCCGGAGCGACACCCGGGAGATGACCTGGCGCACCAGCGGCGGTGCCGAGATCACCGGGACGTGCTCGGTCCTCCCGATCGACGAGCAGCACAGCCGCGTCCAGGTACGCATGGAGTACGACCCCGCCGAGATCCGCGACGCCTTCGGCGGCCCCAAGGGCTTCGCCCAGGTCAGCGCGATCGAGCGCACGGTCCGTGACGACCTCGAGCGCTTCAAGGACCTCGTCGAGCGCGAGCACTAGTCGGCCCTTCGCGCGGTCCGTGCGGTTCGCACGGACCGCGACGGGGGTGTGCCGCTAGAGCCGGACCCCGTGCCGCCGCAGGTAGGCGACAGGGTCGACGTCCGAGCCGTAGCCCTCGCCCGTGCGCACCTCGAAGTGCAGGTGCGGGCCGGTGGTGTTGCCCGTGGAGCCCGAGCGCCCGACCTGGCGGCCCGCGGCCACGGTCTGGCCGGTCCGTACGGTCAGCGAGGACAGGTGGCCGTACTGGGTGTACATGCCGTCGTGGTGCCGGATCACGACCTGGTAGCCGTAGGCGCCGCCCCAGCCGGCCTCGACGACGGTGCCCGCGGCGACCGCCTTGACGGAGGTGCCGGTGGGCACGGCGAAGTCCTGGCCGGTGTGGTAGCCGCTGGCCCAGTGGGATCCGCTGCGGTGGTACGGGGTGCCGAGCGCTCCGCCGACCGGCGCGACGAACGCCTGCGCGGCGGAGGCGGGTGCGGCCTGCCGCTCGGCGGTCCTCGCGCTCTTGGCGGTCTTCGAGGTCTTCGAGGTCTTCGAGGTCTTCGAGGTCTTCGCGGGCTTGGCCGACGTGGCCGACGTGGCCGGCTTGCCGGACTTCGCGGACTTCGCGGGCTTGGAAGCCTTCGCCGGCTTGGGGTCCTTCGCGGGCTCCGCTCCCGGCACGGACAGTTCCTGTCCGGGGAGGATGAGGTCGGGGTCGGCTCCGACGACCCGGCGGTTCACGGCGTAGAGCCGCTGCCAGCCGCCGTGGACGTCCTGCTCGTCGGCGATCCCGGAGAGCGTGTCCCCGCTGACGACCGTGTAGGAGTCGTCCCGCGCCGCGGGGTGACGGTCCGTCCCGGGCTTCTCCTTGCGTTCGGTCTTCTTCGCCGGGGCCGCCGCACGTCGCGGCGGGTCCTGCGCCTGCGGCCCGCCCCGGGAGAGCCCGGCGCGCTGCGAGCAGACGGGCCACGCCCCGGGACCCTGCCCGTCCAGGACCCGTTCGGCTATCGCCATCTGCTCTGACCTGGTCGCCAGGTCGGCCCGGGCGGCGAACTTCCCACCGCCGTAGGCCTTCCAGGTCGACTGGGCGAACTGCAGCCCGCCGTAGTAGCCGTTGCCGGTGTTGATGTGCCACCGGCCGCTGCTCTCGCACTGGGCGACCTTGTCCCACGTGCCGGTCGTGGCCGCGCCCGCGCCCGTGGCCGCGACCAGCGGCAGCGCGAGTCCCGCGCCGGAGGCGGCGGTGACGGCGACCGACACCGGCGAGAGCCGGCTCGGCGGCTGGGGTCTGCGGTGGCGACCGCGCACGGGCCGTACGGGCATGGGGGGACCACCTCTCGGCTCCGGACACACGGCCGTACAAGTACGACAGAGGGATCTTGTCGCCGCAAGGGTGCTTTTGAGACTCTGTCGTCCCAAACCGTGCGGCCCGGAACCGGGTTGGCGCGGTGGCGCCCCCGTCAGGACGTGCGGGGCGGCAGCGGGAGCGGCAGGCCCGGCAGGCCGTCGAGGCTGACCGCGACGTGCGGCTTGCCCACGCAGTAGTCGCTGAAGGACTCCTCGGTCTCGCGGGAGAAGCGCTGGGTGTGCAGGGGCCGTTCCTCCCGGAAGTCCAGGAAGGGGACGGCGAATCCGCAGCTGTCACTGATGCGTTCGGCGGTGACGCCGATGACGGCGCGCAGGTCGGTGCGCTTCCGGATGTCGTCGGAGAAGTGCGGGAGCAGGTCGTCCCAGCGCGGGTCGTCGCGGAAGACGGGCTCGCCGCGTCCGTGCACCCGCACGATGGTCGGCGGCCCGGTGAAGGCGCACCACATCAGCGTGATGCGTCCGTTCTCCCGCAGGTGGGCGATGGTCTCGGCGCCACTGCCGCCGAGGTCGGCGTAGGCGAAGGTGCGATCGTCGAGGAGGGCGAAGGAACCGTCGAGGCCCTTGGGCGACACGTTGACGTGCCCGTCGCCGGACAGGGGCGCGGTGGCGGTGAAGAAGACCTTCTGCTCCTCGATGAACGCGCGCAGGCGCCCGTCGATGTGTTCGTACGTCTTTCCCATGCCTGTGATTCTGCGGCGGCGGCCCGGCTTCCGCCGCACCTTTTCGGCCGTGGGCGGGTCAGCGCCGCCGGGGACGGCGGGGGCCGTCGTCCGTTCCGTCCCGGACGACGATGCCCAGCGCGGCCGCCAGGGCCGGGGCCAGGTCGAGCAGCTGGGCGCTGCCGATGACGGCGCCGCGCAGCGAGTCGTGCCCGTCGGCGAGGTCGAGGCGGGTGGCGCCGCGCAGGTCCGTGGCGTCGAGTTCGGCACGGCCGAGCCGCAGGCGTTCCAGGGCGGTGCCGGGGAAGGAGACGTCCTTCAGGCGGGCGCCGCCGAGGTCGACGTCGCGCAGCACGCAGTCCTCGAAGACGACCTCGTGCAGCCGGGCCGAGCGCAGGTTGACGGAGTCGAACTTGCAGCGCCGGAAGGCCACCCGCCGCAGCACCGCGCCGAAGGCCTCGACCCCGGCGAGCACGCAGGAGTCGGCGGTGGCGTCCATCCAGTTCGTCTCGGCCGCCGAGGTGCCGACGAAGCGGTCGCCCTGCAGCCAGACCTCGTTGAAGCGCGCCCGGCGCAGGCTGCCGCCCTCGAAGACGGTGTCGGTGACCGCGCACTCCAGGAAGACGGCGCCGCCGGCGTCCTGTTCGCCGAAGGTGAGTCCGTCGAAGTGGACGGTGTCGTACCGCTCCTCGACGCCCAGTCCGGGCTCGTCGAACGGCTCCAGCGCCTCCGCGTACGGCAGCTCGGACAGGGACTGCGGTGCCTTGAAGGTCATGGCGCCACGCTAGTGGCCCCCTGTGACAACGCCACCCTTCATGAATATGAGCGATTTGTCCGGGATGTCTTGCTACGTTGCGTCCCATGACCGCCCCCGCCCCCGGGACCTCGCCACCGGCCCTCGCCGTGCCCGCCGTCCGGCTGCCCCGGCGCCGGGGCGTCGAGCTGGCGCTGCTGGTCGGCGCGGTGCTGATCCCGGTGTACGGCTACTGCGCCGTGGGCCTCGCGCACGACGGCGCCGTACCGCAGGGGGCGGCCGGCTACGGCGCGGCGCTCGGCGGCCTGGCGCTGGTGGCCCATCTGGCGGTGCGCCTGCGCGCGCCGTACGCGGACCCGCTGCTGCTGCCGATCGGGGTGCTGCTCAACGGCCTCGGCCTGGTCCTGATCTACCGCCTCGACCTGGAGACCCCCGACGCCGCCGCCCCGGCGCAGCTGATCTGGTCCGGGCTGGGTGTCGCCCTGTTCATCGCGGTCGTCCTGCTGCTGCGCGACTACCGTGCCCTGGCCGGGTACGCGTACCTGGGCGTCGTGGCGGCCCTGGTGCTGATGATCGTGCCGAGCCTCTTCCCCGCCGTGAACGGCGCCAGGATCTGGATCCGGGTTGCGGGCTTCTCCTTCCAGCCCGGCGAGTTCGCGAAGGTGCTGCTGGCGGTGTTCTTCGCGGCGTACCTCGCGGACAACCGCGCCGCGCTCGCGTACGCCGGCCGGCAGGTCCGGCGGTTCCGCCGGCTGCAGCTGCCGACCGGCCGGGTGCTGGGCCCGGTGCTGGCGGTCTGGACGATCAGCCTCGGCGTGCTGGTGGTGGAACGCGACCTGGGGACCTCGCTGTTGTTCTTCGGCCTCTTCGTGATCCTGCTCTACGTCGCCTCCGGACGCACCGGCTGGATCGCGATCGGGCTGCTGCTGTCGGCGGCCGGCGCCTTCCTCGTCGGCACGCTCGAACCGCACGTGCACTCCCGGGTGGCGGACTGGCTGCATCCCTTCGCCAGCATCGAGGCCGGGCACGGGCCGGGCCAGATGGCGCAGTCGCTGTTCGCGTTCTCCGCCGGAGGGCTGCTGGGCACGGGCCTGGGCGAGGGGCACTCGATCCTGATCGGCTTCGCGGCCAAGTCCGACTTCATCCTGGCCACGGCGGGCGAGGAGCTGGGACTGACGGGGCTGACCGCACTGTTCCTGCTGTACGGACTGCTGGTGGCCCGGGGCTACCGGGCGGGGCTGTCGATCCGCGAGCCGTTCGGCAGGCTGCTGGCCGTGGGGCTGGCCTCGATCGTCGCGCTGCAGGTCTTCGTGATCGCCGGCGGGGTGACGGACCTGATCCCGCTGACCGGGATGGCGATGCCGTTCCTGGCGCAGGGCGGTTCGTCGGTCGTCACCAACTGGGTGATCGTCGCGCTGCTGATCCTGCTCAGCGACACCGCACGCCGCCCGCCGCCCGGCCCGGACACCGGCCGGGCCGGGCGGGCCACCGGCGGCGGGGCGGCCGCGGCGTGACCCCGTACGCCCGCCGGGCCGCGGCGCTGTGCCTGCTGCTCCTCGTCGCCCTGCTGGTGAACGCCATCCGGGTCCAGGTGGTGCGGGCCCCCGCGTACGACGCCAACCCCGCCAACCGGCGGGTGCCGATCGACCGTTACGCGCAGCCGCGCGGCGACATCCTCGTCGGCAGCCGGCCCGTGACCGGCTCCCGGTCCACCGGCGCCCAGCTGGACTGGGTCCGCACCTACGCCGACGGCCCGCTCTACGCGCCCGTGACCGGCTTCTCCTCCCAGACCTACGGCACGGCCCTGCTGGAGGCCGCCGCGGACGACATCCTGTCCGGCTCCTCCCCCGGGCTGTCGGTGCTCCCGCTGTGGAACGCGATCAGCAGGGCGCCGCAGCGCCCGGGCGACGTCCGCACCACCATCGACCCGGCCGCCCAGCAGGCCGCGTACAAGGCGCTGGGCGGCAAGAAGGGCGCGGTCGCCGCCCTCGACCCGGCGACCGGCCGGATCCTGGCGCTGGTCAGCACGCCCTCCTACGACCCTGCGACGATCGCCGGCACCGGCCCGGAGGCGCTCGGCGCCTGGCACCGGCTCGTCACCGCCGAGGACCAGCCGATGCTCAACCGGGCGCTGCGCCAGACGTACCCGCCGGGTTCGACCTTCAAGACGGTGACGGCGGTCGCGGCGCTCGCCTCCGGGGTGGTCACCGACGTCGGGAAGCCCACCGACTCCCCGGACCCCTATCGCCTGCCGGGCACGACGACGACGCTGGGCAACGAGTCGGCGTCCGCGGGCTGTGAGGACGCGCCGCTGTTTTACGCGTACGTCGTCTCCTGCAACACCGTCTTCGGCAAGCTCGGCGACGACGTGGGGCTGCGGGCGATGCGCGAGACGGCGGAGGCCTTCGGCTTCAACGACCCTTCCATCGGGGTCCCGTCGCACCCCGCGGTCAGCGTCTTCGACCGCCGCATGGACCGGGCGCAGCTGGCGCTGTCGTCCATCGGGCAGTACGACACCCGGGCCACCCCGCTGCAGATGGCGATGGTCGCGGCGGCCGTGGCCAACGACGGCACGCTGATGTACCCGCACCTGGTGGACCGGATCACCGACGGCGCCGGCCTCCCGCTGGAGATCACCGGTGAGCGGGCCTACCGGCAGGTGATGGACGCGACCGTGGCCTTCGCGATGCAGGACATGATGGTCGCCGTGGTGCGGCACGGCACCGGCCGCAACGCCGCCCTGCCCGGCGCGGTGGTGGGCGGCAAGACGGGCACGGCGCAGCACGGTGAGGACAACCGCGGGAACCCGTTCGCCTGGTTCATCTCCTGGGCGAAACAGAGCCGGGGGGCCCCGGCGAAGGTCGCCGTCGCCGTCGTCGTGGAGGACGCCGCCGCCGACCGCGCCGACATCAGCGGCGGCGGCAAGGCGGCCCCGGTCGCCCGCGCCGTGATGCGGGCGGTGCTGGGACGCTGACCGCTTGCCCGGCCGCGGTCAGTCCTGGGCGCCCAGCGCGATGGCCCGGTCGACCTCGGCGGCCCGCTCGGTCTCCTCCTGGGCGAAGCGCTCGGCGTCGAGCTTCTCGGCGATCTCCTCGTCCTGCGCCATCAGCAGGTCGAGGTTGGAGTCGCCCATCTCCAGGACGCCCATGTCGACGTAGGCGCGCTGCAGCCGCTCGCCCCACAGCCCGATGTCCTTCACGCACGGCACGATGCGGCTGAACAGCAGCTTGCGGAAGAGCTGCAGGTACTCCGAGCGCTCGCTCAGCTCCTCGGCCTCCTGCCGCGGGATGCCGAAGTCCTCCAGCACCTCGGCGCCGCGCAGCCGGTCGCGCATGAGGTAGCAGCCCTCGATGACGAACTCCTCGCGCTCGCGCAGTTCGGCGTCGGACAGCTGCTTGTAGTGGTCGCGCAGCGCCATCCGCCCGAAGGCGACGTGCCGGGCCTCGTCCTGCATGACGTAGGCGAGGATCTGCTTGGGCAGCGGCTTGTCGGTGGTGTCGCGCAGCATGCCGAAGGCGGCCAGCGCCAGCCCCTCGATGAGCACCTGCATCCCCAGGTACGGCATGTCCCAGCGGGAGTCGCGCAGGGTGTCGCCGAGCAGGGCCTGCAGCGAGTCGTTGATCGGGTAGACCATGCCGACCTTCTCGCGCAGGAAGCGGGAGTAGATCTCGGCGTGCCGGGCCTCGTCCATGGTCTGGGTCGCGGAGTAGAACTTGGCGTCGAGGTCGGGCACCGACTCCACTATGCGGGCGGCGCAGACCATGGCGCCCTGCTCCCCGTGGAGGAACTGGCTGAACTGCCAGGACGCGTAGGCACGGCGCATGTCGCGCTTGTTCCGCTCGGACATCTTGTCCCAGTAGGGGGTGCCGTAGACGGTCATGTTCTGGTCCGGCACGCCGAGCGGGTCGTACGGGTCGACCTCGATGTCCCAGTCGATGCGGGTGACCGCGTCCCACTGCTTGTCCTTGCCCTTCTGGTAGAGGGCGAGCAGCCGGTCGCGCCCGTCGTCGTACTCCCAGGAGAAGCGTGCGGCTCCGGAAGCCGGGATCTCCCACAAGTTGTCCTGCGACGGCATTGGCGTCTCCTCGACTCTTGACGGGCTTGCTGACACACAGTCTCATAAGAGCATGACCGCTGGCACCCCTCTTGCAACGCGTGAAAAAGTGGCGGAGCGGCTGCTCGACGCCTCCGCGAAGCACTCCTTCGACCCCGACACCGAGCTGGACTGGGAGGCCCCGTTCGAGGACGGCGCGTGGTTCTGGCCGCCGGAGCTGTGCTCGCTGTACGACACCCCGCTGTGGAAGCACATGTCGCAGGAACAGCGGATCGAGCTGAGCCGGCACGAGGCGGCGTCGCTGGCCT
The DNA here is from genome assembly GCA_036013505.1 of Streptomyces sp. NBC_00510. Taxonomy (NCBI): domain Bacteria; kingdom Bacillati; phylum Actinomycetota; class Actinomycetes; order Kitasatosporales; family Streptomycetaceae; genus Streptomyces; species Streptomyces sp. NBC_00510. Next base: position 3,805,062 of record CP107851.1, read on the forward strand.
CGATCGGCATCTGGTTCGAGATCATCCTCATGCAGCTGCTGCTGCGGCACTCCTACGACCTGGACCCCACCAGCGGGCACGTCCGCTACGCGCTCACCGAGATCGCCGACGAGTGCCGCCACTCGAAGATGTTCGCGCGGCTGGTGACCCGGCTCGGCACGCCCGTCTACAAGCCGTCGCGCACGGACCACAACCTCGGCCGGGTGCTGAAGACCGTCTCCACCACACCCGGTTCCTTCACCGGCACCCTGCTCGCCGAGGAGATCCTCGACTGGATGCAGCGGCTGACCTTCCCGGACGAGCGCGTGCAGCCGCTGACCCGTGGCGTCACCCGCATCCACGTGGTCGAGGAGGCCCGGCACATCCGCTACGCCCGTGAGGAGCTGCGCCGCCAGATGAGCTCGGCTCCGCGCTGGGAGATCGCCTTCACCCGGGTCTCCTCCGCCGAGGCCGCACGGGTGATCGCCCGGTCGCTGATCAGCCCCCAGGTGTACGCCTCGGTCGGGCTCGACCCCCGGTACGCCGCCGAGCTGGCCCGCACCAGCCCGCACCGCCGCGACGTGATGCGGCAGGCGGCGCGGAAGCTGATGGACTTCCTGGAGGAGATCGGCATGTTCGAGGGTCCGGGCGTACGGCGCATGTGGCGCAGCTCGGGACTTCTCGGGTAGCACGGCGCGCGGGCGGATACGCTGGCGTTCATGAACGGCAGTTCGACGCCGGCGCCCGCCGCCGCTCCCGCCTACCGCCGGCTGAGCGTCGAGCAGCGCCGTACCCAGTTGCTTGCCGCCGCCGTGGACCTGTTCGGGCACCGCAGGCCCGAGGACGTCTCGGTCGACGACGTGGCCGCGGCCGCCGGGGTCTCGCGTCCCCTGGTCTACCGCTACTTCCCCGGCGGGAAGCAGCAGCTGTACGAGGCCGCCATGCGCAACGCCGCCGAGGAGCTGCGGACCTGCTTCGTGGAGCCCGCGGAGGGCGAGATGACCCAGCGCCTGTCCAACGCGCTGGACCGCTACCTCTCCTACGTGGACGAGCACGACGCGGCGTACTCCGCCCTGCTGCGCGGCGGCAGCGTCGCGGAGACCAGCCGGACCGACGCCATCGTGGACGGCGTCCGGCGCGGCGCGGCCGAGCAGATCCTGATGCACCTGGGAGCGCCGCACCCCGGACCACGGCTGGCGATGATGGTGCGCTCCTGGATCGCCAGCGTCGAGGCCGTCTCGCTGACCTGGCTGGACGAGGGCAAGCAGCCCCCCGCCCAGGAGCTGCGGCGGTGGCTGGTGGACCACTTCATCGCGCTGCTGCTGGTCAGTTCCACCACGGACCAGGAGACCGCCGGGGTCGCGCTGGCCGCCCTGGAGCGGGAGACCGCGGGCAGCCCCGCCGGCGACCTGGCCCGCCGGGTGACCCCGCTGGCCCAGGCAGTCGCACATCTGCTCCCACCTGCCGTTTCCTGAACGTGGCCCCCGCCGCAGGGCCTACCCTGACCCCGTGAGGCATGAGGACACGGAATTCGTCGGAGGGCCGCTGGACGGCCGGGTGCTGGGGGTGCTGACCGGCATCACCGGGCAGCCCCCGAAGGTGTACGAGGTGCCGGTGCCGCAGGAGGACGGCGCACCCCCCGTCGTGCACGTCTATCATCGCGAGCCCAGTCCCGGGCCGCGCGCGCAGCGCCGTACGCGCTGGGTCTTCGTCTACGACCCGGAGGGGAACCGGCCGGAGAAGCCGCGCTGGCCCTGGTCGAAACCGCGGACGTGAGCCGCCGGGGCGGTCGCGCGGGCGGACCGCCGCCGGACGGGTGATCCAGGTGACCGGCCACGGGAATGGTCCGGACCATTGACAGGATTGGTCCAGACCTGTTTGCTGCGAGTTGTCATGCGCACTTCTTCTCGCCCCCGAAGGAGCGGCCCCCATGAGACACCTCGTCGCCGCGACGGCGACCCTCGCCTGCACCGCCGTCCTCGGCGGGCTGGTCGCCCTCGCCCCCACGGCGCACGCCGGTGAGTTCCTGGTCAACGGAGGCTTCGAGTCGGGCAACCTGTCCGGCTGGAGCTGCGACTCCGGCACCACCCAGGTGGTGACCGGGCAGGCGAAGAGCGGCAGTCGCGCCCTCGCCGGCACCCCGAGCGGCACCGGGACCGCGCAGTGCAAGCAGACGGTGGGCGTCGCCCCCAACACGGCGTACACCTTCTCGGCGCAGGTCAAGGGGAGTTACGTCTACATCGGCGTGGACGGCGGCACCAGCACCTGGACCCCGGGCACCGGCGGCGCGTACCAGCAGCTGAACGTCAGCTTCACGACCGGCGCGAACCAGACCAGCGCGACGGTCTACGTCCACGGCTGGTACGCGCAGCCCACGTACTACGCCGACGACCTGTCGCTGACCGGGCCCGGCGGCCCGACGCCCAGCCCGACCCCCACCGACCCGACGCCGACGCCGACCCCCACGCCGACCCCCACCCCGACCGATCCGACGCCGTCCTCCCACGCCCTCGTGGGCTACCTGCACTCCAGCTTCGCCAACGGCTCCGGCTACGTCCGCATGGCCGACGTCCCCGCGAGCTGGGACTACATCGACCTCGCCTTCGGCGAGCCCACCTCCACCACCTCCGGCGACATCCGCTTCAACCGCTGCCCGGTCGCCGAGTGCCCGAACGTGGAGTCCGACGCGGAGTTCAAGGCCGCGATCAAGGCCAAGCAGGCGCAGGGCAAGAAGGTGCTGATCTCCATCGGCGGCCAGAACGGCCAGGTCCAGCTCACCACCACCGCCGCTCGCGACGCCTTCGTCAGCTCCGTCGGCAAGATCATCGACACCTGGGGACTGGACGGCCTCGACATCGACTTCGAGGGCCACTCGCTCTCCCTCAACGCCGGTGACACCGACTTCCGGAACCCGACCACCCCGGTCGTGGTCAACCTGATCTCCGCGCTGAAGACCCTCAAGGCCAGGTACGGCGGCGCCTTCGTGCTGACCATGGCCCCCGAGACCTTCTTCGTCCAGCTCGGGTACCAGTTCTACGGCCCGGGCCCGGGCGGCGCCCAGGACCCACGGGCCGGCGCGTACCTGCCGGTGATCCACGCCCTGCGCGGGGATCTGACGCTCCTTCACGTCCAGGACTACAACTCCGGGCCGATCATGGGACTGGACAACCAGTACCACCAGATGGGCGGCGCCGACTTCCACATCGCCATGACCGACATGCTGCTCACCGGCTTCCCGGTCGCGGGCAACACCTCCCGGGTGTTCCCCCCGCTCTCCCCGTCGCAGGTGGCCGTCGGCCTGCCCGCCAGCAGCAACGCGGGCAACGGCTGGACCACCCCGGCCGAGGTGAACAAGGCGCTCGACTGCCTTACCCGGAAGGTCAACTGCGGCGGCTACGCCACCCACGGCACCTGGCCCGCGCTGCGCGGTCTGATGACCTGGTCCGTGAACTGGGACAAGTACAGCAACTGGGAATTCCAGCGGAACTTCGACACCTATTTCGGATGACGCCGGACGAACGGGTGGCTCCGCGACCGGCGGAGCCGCCCGTTCCGGCCCGTCCCTCTGTCCTAGCCGACCCGATCATGTAAGGATCTACCCGCACGTATCGGTGGAACAGGCGGAGGTGACGGGATGTCAGCAGCACACCGGCCCAAGGAGTGGGTGCGCAGGGCACTCGTCTGCGGGACGCTGCTGGCCGCCGCGGCGCTCGGGATCCCCGCCCAGGCCTACGCCGCTCCCGACGATCCGGCGCCGGACAACCGGACGCTCGTCGTGCTGCTGGAGCAGCTGCAGGACCTCTACCACAAGGCCGAGCAGGCCACCGAGACCTACGACCAGGCCAAGGTCGAGCTCGATGAGAACCAGAGCAAGGCCGACCGCCTCGACCACCAGCTCGCCGAGGAGCGCACCGCGCTCAGTGACGCCCGCGCCCTGGCCGGGCAGCTTGCGCGGGAACAGTACAAGTCCGGTGGCGTCTCCCCGTACCTCAACCTGCTGCTCAGCAACGACCCGCAGGACGCCTTCACCCAGGGGCACATGCTCGACCGCGCCGCCGGCAGCCAGGCCGAGCTCGTCGCCCAGCTGGAGAACGGCGAGAAGCGGATCGCCGCGCTCAACCGGGCCCAGCAGCACGCGCTGGACGGCTCGGAGCAGCTGGAGAAGAAACAGCGCGAGGCCAAGGAGGACATCGAGCGGCAGCTGGCCGACGTCGAACGGATCCTCGCCGGACTGACCGGCGCCCAGATCGAGGACCTCCAGGAACTGGAGCAGCAGGGCATCGACCAGGCGCAGGCGGCCTTCCTGCGGTCCGGCCGGCTCGGCAGCACGGCACTCACGCCGTCGAAGGCCGGCAACAGGGCGCTGAGCTTCGCCTACGCCCAGATCGGCAAGCCCTACGTCTGGGGTGCCGAGGGCCCGAAGGCGTACGACTGCTCGGGCCTGACCTCACAGGCCTGGGAGCACGCGGGCACCACCATCCCGCGCACAAGCCAGGAGCAGTGGAAGCAGCTGCCGCACGTCCCGCTGAACCTGCTGCGCCCCGGCGACCTGGTGGTCTACTTCCCCGGCGCCACCCACGTGGCGATGTACATCGGCAACGGCATGGTCATCCAGGCCCCGCGCCCGGGCGGCTTCGTCAAGATCTCCCCGATCGCCGCCAACCCGGTCCTCGGCGCCGTCCGTCCGGACTCCGACGACCCGTCGATGAAGCACTACGTCTCCCCCGTCGCCCCCAAGTCGGCCCACGACCCGACCCCGCTCGGCGGCGCCTCGAACTCCTGAGGCCGCGGTGTGACCAGGGACTCACCGGCATCGGACAGACCTGTCTGTTAGTTTTGCCGTGAGGGGCCCGCCGGGCCCCGGCGAGGACCACGGTGAGCACCATGCCCACGACCGCGAAGCGCCCCCCGGCGCGCGAGCGCATACTGACCACGGCCGAGGCGCTGTTCGCCGCGCACGGCCTGCGCGGCGTGGGGATCGACCGGATCATCGCCGAGTCGGGCGTGGCCAAGTCCACGCTCTACGTCCACTTCCCCTCCAAGGACGAACTGGCCGCCGCGTACCTGCGCAGGGTCGACGACTCCTGGCGGGGCAGGCTGCGCGCCGCCGCGCTGGCGGCCGGGGACGATCCCCGCGAGCGGCTGGTGGGCCTGTTCGACGCCGTCTCGGCCTCGTACGCGCGCCACGGCTTCCACGGCTGCCCCTTCATCAACGCCGCCGCGGAGAGCGAGCCGGGCAGCCTGCCGCACGAGGTGACCCTGGCGCACAAGCGGGCCGTGCGGGCATGGGTGCGCGGGCTGGCCGAGGCGGCCGGCGCCGCGGACCCCGACGAGCTGGCACTCCAGCTGACCCTGCTCGTCGACGGCACCCTGGCCGCGGGCAAGCTCGAACAGGACCCGGCGATGCCGGCCGCCGCCAAGGCCGCGGCGCGGGCCGCGGTCGAGCGGGCCTGCCCGCCCGCCGTCTGATCCCGGCCGCGCCCTCGTCCGCACCATGGGGACGAGGGCGTTCCTTCGACCCGAATCAAACAGACCTGTCTGTTCGAAAGGACATCCGATGACCTCCTCCCGCCCCCCGGTGGCCACCACCATGCGCGCGGTCCTGCTGGAAGAGTTCGGCAGCCCCCTCGTCCTCGGCGCGATCCGAACCCCGGCACCCGGCCCCGGCCAGGTGCTGGTCCGGATCGCAGCCTCCGGGGTGAACCCCCTGGACACCAAGATCAGCGCCGGGAAGGCCGCCCACGCCCGCACCCGGCCGCCCGCCGTGCTCGGCCTCGACCTGGCCGGCGTCGTCGAGGAGGTCGGGGCCGACGTCACCGGCTTCGCACCCGGGGACGAGGTCTTCGGCATGACCGGCGGGGTCGGCGGCCTCCAGGGGTCGCTGGCCGAGTACGCGGCCGTGGACGCCCGGCTGCTGGCCCGCAAGCCCGCCGCACTGACGATGCGTCAGGCGGCGGCGCTCCCGCTGGTCTTCATCACCGCCTGGGAGGGCCTGGTGGACCGGGCGGGCGTACACGAGGGGCAGAAGGTGCTCGTCCACGGCGGCGCCGGCGGCATCGGGCACGTGGCCGTCCAGCTCGCCCGGGCCCGCGGTGCCGAGGTCTTCGCCACCGGCTCGCCGTGCAGCCTGGAGACCATCGCCGCTCTCGGGGCGACCCCGATCGACCGCACCGCCACCCCGGTCGACGCCTACGTCGCCGAGCACACCGGCGGCGAGGGCTTCGACGTCGTCGTCGACACCGTCGGCGGGGAGACGCTCGACGCCTCCTTCACCGCGGTGCGCACCTACACCGGCCATGTGGTGAGCGCCCTCGGCTGGGGCAGCCACAGCCTCGCGCCGCTGTCCTTCCGCGGTGCCAGCTACTCCGGGGTCTTCACACTGCTGCCGATGCTCACCGGCCGCGGGCGCGAGCACCACGGCGGGATCCTGCGCGAGGCCGCCGCCCTCGCCGAGGCCGGCGCGCTGCGGCCGCTGGTCGACCCGCGCCGCTTCACCCTGGCCACGGCCGCCGAGGCGCACGGCGTGGTCGAGCGCGGCGAGGGCCGGGGCAAGGTCATCGTGGACGTCGCCGGGTGACGGGTGCCCGGCGGTCAGCGGCGGTCAGCGGCGGTAGCAGTACGAGTCCGAGGAGGCGTCGCCGCCTTCCAGGCGCGTCTGGTGCACCCGCAGTCCCCGGAAGTCCGGGCCGTGCGGGAAGAAGCCGCTGTCGACGCGGAGCCCGCCGCGTGAGGTGTCGGCGTCGAGTTTGACCATCCACGGGTCGATGCCCTCGGGGTAGAACTGCGCGTCCCAGGCGCCGTACAGGGAGTTCGTCACGTACACCCGCCGTCCGTCGCGGCTGAGCTCGACCATCTGCGCTCCGCCGCTCAGCGGGACGTCCGGCTCCGCGGGGTGCGCCTGCCGGCCGGTGATGCCGCCCAGCCGCACGGACGCGGTCCGCCTCGGCCGGAGCGGGTCGCCCACGTCGTACTGGTGGAGGTCACCGGTCCCCCACGCGGAGACGTACAGCCACCGGTCGTCCACCGACAGGTCGATGTCGGTGATCAACGGGGGCACGGCGCCGAACGGCCGTAACGCGGGGGGCAGGTCCTCCGCCCGGGCGGGCTCGGCGGGCAGGGTGATCACCTTGCGGACCGTGAAGTCGCCGCCCTCCCGGGTCCACAGCCACACCGACGCCGACAGGTCCTCGACGTCGACGACGGTGTTCACGAACCCCCAGGTGGCCTCGGGGTCGTGCGAGGGACGCAGCTCCAGCACCATCTGGTTCTCGTCCCCCAGGTCGACGCGCTGCAGGTGCCGGCCCGTGTCCAGGTCCCAGAAGTGCACCGCGTGCCCGTAGCGGCGGTCCAGCAGCAGTTCGGGCACGAGCCCGTCCTCGATCATCGAGGGGCTGCCCCACTCGCTGGTCACGGCGATGTTCTCGCGCAGGTGCCACCAGACGTCGTAGGCGAGCGACTGCGGTCCGCGCTCGCTCTCCCAGGCCCGCAGCACCTCGAAGGTCTCGTGGTCCAGCAGCGCGACGCCGCCGGGCCCGTCCGCGCCGTCCGCGCCGCCGAGGCAGGACAGGAACACCCCGTCGGGGCCGCAGTGGAGGGTGTGCGGCCGCGAGTAACCGGCCCTGGCGGCGAGCTCCCCGGCCTCGACCACCTTGACCAGGCGCGGCCGGGTGGGATCGGGGCCGGTGTCGAGGACGTGCAGCCGGGAGGAACGCAGGCCCGGGACGATGAGGTAGCGCCGCGCGGCGTGGTGGTGGCCGGCGTGGGCCAGCGCGCTCGAGCAGGCGTTCCAGCCGAAGTGGTGCAGTTCGTTGCCCCGGTCGGGCATCTCGACGCGGGCGGCCACCTGGCCGTACACCGGGGATCCCGGATCGGTGACGACGGTGAACAGTGCGTCCGGGCGCTCTCCGGCCGGGTCGAACCCGACGACGTAGGCGAGCTTCTCGGCGGGCGCGGCGACGGCGTCCGCCGGGGTGCGGTACAGGGTGGGGTCACGGTGGCCGTCGCGGTCGTGCTCGGTCGTCGTCATGGCTGTTCCCTCTCCCGTACGGGAGCCCGGACCAGGGGCCTTGCGGCGGACGACCGGGCCCAGCCGTGCGGGATCTGTGTGCGGACGCCGGACAGATGTCCCGTACGACGAGCGTTTCACAGCCCCGGAGAGGTGCCAAGGCGGGACCCCGGGCGCCCGGACGGCCCGCCGCCGCGCCGGGCCCGGTTGCCGGGACGCGGGCGGCACTGGACCGGATGGCGGGGCCGGCACTAGGTTGCGGCTTCGTGACCCACGACGACGCCATCGTCATGTCCCCGCCCGTGCGGCCGGCCGAGGGCGAGCCGGTCTTCGTCCCCAAGGCGACGACCGTCCTCGTCGTGGCCGCGCTCGGGGTCTGCGTGCTGGTGAACGCCGCGCTGCTCGTCGCCCGGCTGTTCCTCGACCGCGCCGCCGGCGGCTCGGCCGCCGCCCTCGCGCGCGGCGACGAGGTCGTCACCCTCACCGGTCTGAGCCATCTCGCCTTCGTGCTCACCGGGGTCGTCTTCCTGCGCTGGCTGTGGCAGATGCGGGTGAACGCCGAGGCGCTGGCGCCCGGCGGTCACCGGATGCGACGCGGCTGGACCACGGGCGCGTGGCTGATACCGCTGGTCGGCTTCGTCCTGCCCAAGCGGATCATCAACGACATCTGGGCCGCCAGTTCCCCGCCCGGACGCCCGCGGCGCACCAGTGTGCTGCTGACCTCGTGGTGGCTGCTCTTCGTGGCGGCGCAGCTCCTCGCCTCCCCCTCCGCCACCACGGGCCCGCCTGCGGCGGAGACGGCCGGTGCCGCGCTCTACGTCCTGGCGGGGGCGCTGTGCATCGCCGTGGTGCTGCGGCTCGCCGCGATGCAGCGGACGCGCCTGCGCGGCTGAGGGCGGCGGGCCGTCCGGCACCGGCGGCGTGCACCGCCGGCGCCGCTAGGGCCTGTCGTCAAATTGACGTCAGCCGCCCGGAGGGCGGGCCCTGCGGTGTCTGGTGCGGTGCATCGCAAGGCGGAGAGTCGTCCTCGTAGTGGGCTACTCGGACGATTCGACAACGCAGCGTGGGGGCACCCCCGGCCGAAGGCTGGGGGAGTGCCGTGCCAGGCGCCGCGGGGCAGGCGGCAATTTGACGACAGGCCCTAGGCCGTCAGGCCCCGGCGGCCGAGGCCAGGTAGGCGGAGGTCGCCCCCGGGTCATAGAAGTACGACTCGTAGTCCGACGGGTCGTCGAAGCCGTTGGCGAAGCGGTCGGCGACCGCCGGCAACTGCCCGGCGGCACCGATCAGGCCGAGGATGTGCTCCGGCGGCGGGCCGAGGAGGGCGTTGGTCCACTTGGTCACCGGCTCGGCGGTGGCCCAGAAGCGGGCGAAGGCGGACTCCATCCAGTCCCGGTCGAAGGGCTTGTCGCCCTGCTCGACGATGGCGTCGAGGTAGGCGGCCGCGCACTTGGAGGCGCTGTTGGAGCCCTGCCCGGTGATCGGGTCGTTGGCCACCACGACGTCGGCGACGCCCAGCACCAGCCCGCCGGAGGGCAGTTCCGCGACGGGGTGCCGGACCACCGGCGCGAAACGCCCGGCCAGGGTGCCGCCGGCGTCCGTCAGCTCCACGTCACGGGCGCGGTCGTACTCCCACGGCATATGACGCTCCATCAATTCCAGGGTGATGCGCAGGTGTTCCTGTGGGTCCTTGACACCGCCGAAGACGTCGAGCGGACCGCCCGGGAGCCCCTCCCAGAAGAGGATGTCGCAGGGGCCGGAGGTGGTGAACGCCGGGATCACGATCAGTTCGCCGGCGCCGGGCACCATGTTGAGCCGCACCGCGTGGAAGTCGGGGTGCTCCGGGCGCGGGCCGAGGCCGTGCACATAGGCGACGGCCAGCGCACGCTGCGGGCTGTCGTACGGGGAACGCTCGGCGTCCCGGCCGAACATGGAGACCAGCTCGCCCTTGCCGGCCGCGACCATCACCAGGTCGTAGGCGCGGGAGAAGTAGTCCAGGTCGCCGACGGTCACGCCGTGCACGACCAGCTTGCCGCCGCGCTCGACGAAGGTCTCCAGCCAGCCGGCCATCTTCACCCGCTGGTCGACGGACTGCGCGTACGCGTCGAGCCGTCCCACCCAGTCGATGGGCCGTGATCCGTCGGGGGCGGCGACGGAGACCCCCAGGCCCTCGATCCGGGGGGTCCGGTCCTCCCAGAAGCCGAGACCGAGGTCGCGCTCGTGGCCCAGCGCCGTGCCGAACATGCACTGGGTGGACATGACACGCCCGTGGCGTATCTCGTCCGCCGTGCGGTTGGACATGACGGTGACCTCGTATCCCCGGGACTGCAGGCCCAGGGCCAGTTGGAGCCCGGACTGGCCGGCTCCCACGATCAGTATCTTGCGCAAGGCGGCATGCTCTCTCGTACGGTGCGGCTGGGATGCGTCCGGCGGGCGTCCCCACGACTCCGCCGGAAGACTGCTACTCCGGCTGGGCGACGAGGGCCTGCTTGACCAGGGCCAGCAGTACCTGGATCACCGACTGGCGGTCGCGGGCGTCGCATATCACCACCGGGATCTCGTCCGGCACGGCGAGCGCCTCGCGGACGTCGATCTCGTCGTAGGCGGTGGTGCCCTCGAAGCGGTTGACCGCCACGGCGTAGGGCAGGCCGCTGCTCTCGAAGTAGTCCAGTGCCGGGAAGGCGTCGGCCAGCCGGCGGGTGTCGGCGAGGACGACGGCGCCGATCGCCCCGCGCACCAGGTCGTCCCACATGAACCAGAAGCGCTGCTGGCCGGGGGTGCCGAACAGGTAGAGCACCAGCTCCCGGTCGAGGGTGATCCGGCCGAAGTCCATCGCCACCGTGGTGGTGGTCTTGTCCGGGGTGGACCCGAGGTCGTCGATGTCCTCACTGGCACTGGTCATCACCGCCTCGGTGGTGAGCGGGGTGATCTCCGAGACCGTGCCGACGAAGGTGGTCTTGCCCACGCCGAAGCCGCCCGCCACCACGATCTTGGTCGAGGTGGGCGCCTGGCTCACGTCCAGCTGCCACTCCTGCAGGCCGTCTTCTTCCGCGAGGGACGACATGTCAGAGCCTGCGAAGTCCACCGAGAACCCTCTCCAGCAGTGCGCGATCCGGGGCGCCGGGCCCGTGCCCGGTCCCGTACACGCGGATCCTTCCCTGATCGGCCAGGTCGCTGAGCAGCACCCGGACGACGCCGAGCGGCATGCGCAGCAGCGCCGAGATCTCCGCCACCGAGCGCATCCGGCGGCACAGCTCCACGATGGCGCGCATCTCCGGCATGACGCGCTCGGCCCAGCTGCCCGAGGTCAGCTCCCTGCGCTCGGTGGAGCCATCGATCGTCGCGACGAAGGTCTCCACCAGCAGCACGTGGCCGAAGGACGTACGGCCGCCGGTCAGCGCGTACGGGCGCACCCGGGCGGCCCTGCGCCCGGCGCCCCGTACGGGGAGGACGGCGGCCGCCCGGGCCGCGGCGATCACCGGACGGCGCATCAGCGGCCCCCCTCGATCGCCTGGCGCAGCTCCGTGCGGAGCGCCGGGGTGAGCACGTGGCCGGCCCGGCCCACGAACAGGGCCATGTGGTAGGCCACCACGCTCATGTCGCACTCGGCGTCCGCGTGGACGCCGAGCAGCGAACCGTCCCCGATCGTCATCACGAACACGCTGCCGTTCTCCATCGCCACCCCCGTCTGGCGCACGCCACCGCCGTCCATCAGGCGCGCGGCGCCATCGGTCAGCGAGGCGATGCCGGAGACCACCGTGGCCAGGTCGGCGGAGGTGCCCGCCGGGCCCCTGGGGCGTCCGGCCGCGCCGTCCTCCGTGCCTTCGTCAGCCGCGTCGGCCTCGTCCTCGGGCTCCGAGGTCAGCAGCAGCAGTCCGTCCGAGGACACGACGGCCACGGAGCGGACCCCGGGCACGTCCTCCACGAAATTGCTCAGCAGCCACTGGAGGCTACGTGCCTCGTGGCTCAGGCCCCGTTCACTCTGGGTGTCCGTACCGGCCGACATCAACCGCGTGCCTCCTCGACGCCTTCGGCTTCGACTTGTTGGTGTCCCCCCGAACTGCCTTCTGCCGCGGCCGCGTCCGCGGCCGCCCTCGGCGCGGGCAGGCCGCGCCGGATCTCCTGCGTCTCGGCCTCGGCCTCCGCCCGGCCGTCGCGCAGACCCCGGGCGAAGCCGCCGAGCTTGCGCCGCAGCTCCTCCGGGTCCACCCCGCCGCCCTGCCGGGCCCGCCCACGGAGCTGCGGTTCACCCGACAGCCCCGTGGACCGCGGCACCCGCTGCGGGAGCCCCTTGGCGGTGAGCGCCACGCCGTCCGGCACCTCCGCGGAGGCCGGAGCCGGTGCCGCGGGCGCCTCGGCCGCTTCGGCCGCCTCGACCGGTGCCGGCCCGGTTTCCGGGGCCGGCGTCGGGGCGGGGGCGGGCTGGTCGGCGCGGGCGTGCTCGATGGCGTCGCCCCCGGGTCCGGGCGCCTCATCGGGCGACGGCTCCGTCACGGGCTCCACGGCCGCCGGTGCCGTCCGCTCCGCCTTTACGGCCTGCTCGTCGCGTGCGCTCCGCAGCGCCGTGCCCGGCTGCCACGGCTCGCCCGCGACGGCCGCCTCCACGGGGGTCTGCGGGCCGTCCGGGTCCTCCGCCGGCGCGGTGAGCGCCGCGGGGACGACCACCACGGCGGTGGTGCCGCCGCGCTTGGCGTCGCGGAGCTGGACGCGGATGCCGTGCCGGGCGGCGAGCCGGGCCACCACGTAGGCGCCCATGCCGGTGGCCTCGCCGCCGGAGGCCTGCTCCACGGGATCGGCCTGCGTCAGCAGCGCGTTGAGCTCGTCCAGCCGGGCCGTGGGGATGCCGATGCCCTGGTCCTCGACCGACAGCATCAGCTCGCCGCTCTCCAGCATCCAGCCGGACAGCTCCACCTCGGTCTCCGGCGGGGAGAACGCGGCCGCGTTCTCCAGGAGCTCGGCGATCAGGTGGCTGAGGTCGTCGGAGGCGAAGCCGGCGATGCGTCCCGCGGGCAGCTGCTGGATGCGGACGCGCTCGTACTTGTCGATCTCGGAGACCGCGGCGCGCGCCACGTCGACCAGCGGGACGGGCTTGGGCTGCGCGTGACCGTGTTCGGCTCCGGCGAGCAGCAGCAGGTTCTCGCTGTTGCGGCGCATGCGGGTGGCGAGGTGGTCCAGCTTGAACAGCTGGGCGAGCTCGTCCGGGTCGTGGACCAGTTCCTCCAGCCGCTCGATCAGCGTGAGCTGGCGCTCGACCAGACCGAGGGTGCGCAGCGTCAGGTTGACGTAGGTGCCGTGGACGTTGCCCTGCAGGCTGCCCAGGCGCGTGGTGAGCACCTCCTGCCGGCCGTGCAGCAGGTCGCGTTCCGCGGCGAGGGCGTCCCGTACGCCCTGGAGCTTGGTGTGTTCGGCGTCCTGCGCGGCGACGCGCTCGCGCAGCCCGCCGACCTCGGCGCGGAGCGCGTTGACCGCCCGGGCCGTCGCCGCGAACTCGTCGGAGCCGACGATCCTGACCTGCTCGCCCGCGGGGACGTCCCCGCGGGCGAAGCGGCCCAGCGCGGCGGCCGGCCGGGTGATGGAGCGGGCCGTGGAGACGCCGACGCCGAGGACGAGCAGGAAGCACACGGAGGCGAGGGCGACGTGGAGTTCGAGGGCCGTCACGTCGTCGTCGCGCAGCGCGGCGAGCCGGTCGGCGGCGGCGGCGGCGAGCGAGGACTCGACGCCGCGCATCATGTCGATCCGCGCGGAGAGCGCCGCCTGGACCGCTCGCGGCTTGAGCGCGCGGTCGGCGGCGGACAGCGAGGAGCTGTTCAGCAGCTGCTTCAGGCGCTTGTCGGCCTGGTTGACGTCGGAGCCGGTGACCGTCTGGTCGTACTGCTCGACCGCGGCCTGCGAGGCCCCGCCGCGGAAGTCGGCGAGCGCGGACCGCTCGCTGACGGCGGCGGTCTGCGCGGCAGTGACCAGGGCGGACTCCTCGCCGCCCGCGGTGAGCGCGCCGACCAGCAGGCCGCGCTGGACGGAAGCCTGGTCGACGGCGCGGGCGAGTTCGGGCAGCGCGGTGGTGTCGGCGGAGGCACCGCGGGCGGGCAGCGAGCGGGCGACGGCGGCGCCGACCCCGTTCAGCGCCCGGATCGCCGGGTCGTAGGCCGCGACGGCCGCCTCGGCGGAGCCGGGGCCGGAGAGCACCTTCTGCCGGACGGCGGGGAGTTCCCCGAGCTGCCGGACGACCTCGGCGGTCGCGTCGGCGAAGGCCGGGGCGTCGTCGGTGTCGGTGTCGGCCGCCGCCGTCAGCACCTCCTGGACCTGGCGGTCGACCCGCTCCCGCTGGGCCTCGGAGACGCCCGTGCCGCCCTCGGTGGAGCGGCCGCCGGCCACGAAGACGGCCATGCCGTCGCGTTCGTCGGCCAAGGCGTGGGACAACGAGACCGCCTGGGCCTCCAGTCGCGCCATGCCGACCAGCCGCTGGGACTCGGCCAGATCGCGCACGCCCGTGGCCATGCCCGGGGCGGAGGCGGCCAGGACCGTGACGGCGCAGATCAGCAGGGCGCCCAGCAGTCTCTGCCGTACGCGCTTGGTCCGCGGGTTACGTCGTGTTCGCACCGGTGCTCGCTATCCCGTCTCGCCTGGTCCACTGGTCCCGAGATGACGACACATCGGCCGAGCGCCGAGCACGGCAACGTCTGGCCTCATCCCGGCATCGTCCCGACCTTCTCAGGCCGACCCGGAATGCAGATGTGCGTCCCCCGCCTCGACACCCGAACGAGTGAATCGCAACGACAAGTTGACGTTCAACTCCCCGGCTGGATCGTTACGCGCACGCCCCCCGGCCGACCGGGACCGGAACTGGCATCGGAGCCGCCGCCCTGGCAGGATGCGCACCTTCACTGACCGGTAACCCCCGGCGAGCGCCCCCGGGGTTCGAACAGCTCCCCCGGGCGGCTGCTGCAGACTGGCCGCATGCGCATCGAGACGGCGACCGAGCCCGGCAGCCCCGGACGCCCCAACGAGGACTTCGTCGCGGTGGCCATGCCCGCGTCAGGCGGCGGCGGTTCACTGGTCCTGCTGGACGGCGTCACCCCTCCCGACGGCCCCACGGGATGCCGTCACGACGTCCCCTGGTACGTCGCCGAGCTGGGCGGATCCATGATCGAACTGTCCGTTTCGCCCGCGGCCCCGAGCCTGGCGCAGTGTCTCGCGGAATCCGTCCTGCGCACGGCCGACGCGCACCGCGGCGCCTGTGACCTTTCTCACCGCCGCACCCCGCAGGCGACCGTGGTGGCGGTCCGGTGGAATGCGGACACCGTGGAGCATCTGGTGCTATCCGACTCGGTGTTGCTCATCGAGGACACCACAGGTCACGTCGGTGCCGTGCGCGACGACCGGCTGGGCCGGCTGCCCGGTCCGGTGCCCGCGCTGCGCGCCGCGGTGCGTGCCCTGCCGCGCGGCACGCCCGCCCGTGCCGAGGCCGCCGCGGAGTACGGGCGGGCGGTGGAGGCCCTGCGCAACGCCGAGGGCGGCTTCTTCACCGCGGCGGCGGACCCCGCGGTCGCCGAGCGCGCCGTCACGGGCACCCGGCCGCGCTCGCAGGTCCGCGCGGTCGCGGCCCTGACCGACGGCGCCGCCCGGCTGGTCGAGGTCTTCCACGAGCAGGACTGGCAGGGCACGGTCGCACTGCTGCGCAAGGCCGGCCCCGAGGAGCTCCTGCGGCGCGTGCGCGCCGCGGAGTCCGCCGACCCGGACGGCACCCGCTTCCCCCGCGGCAAGACGCGCGACGACGCGACCGCGGTGTTCGCGCAGTGGTGACGACGGCGTGGCCGCGCGCCGGGCGGAGGACCGCGCGGGTTACGCGCCGTCCTGCTCCTGCGAGTCGTTCAGCTGGCCCAGCAGCCGGGCCAGTTCCCGCAGTTCGTCCCGGTCCCAGCCGCTCAGCCGGCTGACGTAGCGCGCCCGGCGCGCCGTGCGGACGCGCGAGAAGCGCTCGGCGCCCCCCGCGGTGAGCTGTACCAGGTAGGCCCGGCCGTCGGCGGGGTCGGGTTCGCGTCGGATGAGCCCGAGCACCTCCAGGGCGCGCAGTTGACGGCTCATCGTGGCCTTGCCGACGCCGAAGTAGCCGGCGAGCACGGTGGCCCGCTCGGGCCCGGTCTCGGCGAGCCTGGCGAGGATCCCGTACGCCGCGGGCTCCAGGTCCGGATGGACCTCGCGGGCCATCTCGCCGGAGGAGGCGCGGGCGCGCCGCAACAGGACGGTGAGCTCGCGTTCGAGCGCCTCCATCACGGGATCCGCCTCCCCGGGGGAGCCGGCGGTTCCGGCCACCTCGTCACCCGCTTTCCGTCGTGAAGACCTGTCGTATCCGGCCGCCGTGTACGCAGCGTCCCCAGTATTTCGCAGACCTGGACGCACAGCGTGACCAGGGCCCCTTCCCCGCCTGGTGTCCCCGCCCCCGCACGGCCCGGCCACGCGGACGCCGCCGCGTGGGCCGGCTGCCGCACGCACGGGAGCGGCCCCTCCTCAGGCCGTGGGAGGGGCCGCTCTCCATTCACCCCGTCAGGGCCTCACTCAGGCCGCGACTGGGGCTTCCAGGCCGGAGTCCGCGCCGGTGACTGCGGGCTCCAGGGCCAGCTTGAGCACGTGCCGGACGTCCGAGACCGCGTGGACCTCCAGCTTCTCCAGGACCTCGGCGGGGACGTCGTCCAGGTCCGCCTCGTTCCGCTTGGGGATCACCACGGTGGTGATCCCGGCGCGGTGCGCCGCGAGCAGCTTCTGCTTGACGCCGCCGATCGGGAGCACGCGCCCGGTCAGCGACACCTCGCCGGTCATCGCCACGTCGGTGCGGACCCGCCGCCCCGACAGGAGCGAGGCCAGCGCGGTGGTCATGGTGACACCCGCGCTCGGGCCGTCCTTGGGGACCGCGCCCGCGGGGACGTGGAGGTGGACGCCGCGCTCCTTCAGGTCGCCGACCGGCAGCTCCAGTTCGGCCCCGTGCGAGCGCAGGAAGGAGAGCGCGATCTGCGCGGACTCCTTCATCACGTCGCCCAGCTGCCCGGTGAGCTGCAGCCCGCTGCCGCCGGTCTCCGGGTCGGCCAGCGACGCCTCGATGTAGAGGACGTCGCCGCCCGCGCCGGTCACCGCCAGGCCCGTGGAGACGCCCGGCACCGCCGTGCGCCGCTCCTGCGGGTCCTGCGCGGACTCCGGCACGTGGTGCGGCCGGCCGATGAGGTCCCGCAGGTCCTGCGGGGTCACCGTGAACGGCAGCTCGCGCTCGCCGAGTTCGTGCTTGGCCGCGACCTTCCGCAGGATGCGGGCGATCGAACGCTCCAGGGTGCGCACGCCCGCCTCGCGGGTGTACTCCCCGGCCAGCTTGCGCAGGGCCACGTCGTCGACCGTCACCTCGTCCTCGCCGAGCCCGGCCAGCTCCCGCTGGCGCGGCAGCAGGTGGTCACGGGCGATGACGACCTTCTCGTCCTCGGTGTAGCCGTCCAGCCGCACCAGCTCCATGCGGTCCAGCAACGGCTCGGGGATGGCCTCCAGGACGTTGGCGGTGGCGAGGAACACCACGTCGCTCAGGTCCAGCTCGACCTCCAGGTAGTGGTCCCGGAAGGTGTGGTTCTGCGCCGGGTCCAGGACCTCCAGCAGGGCCGCGGCCGGGTCGCCGCGGTAGTCGGAGCCCACCTTGTCGATCTCGTCCAGCAGGACCACCGGGTTCATGGACCCGGCCTCCTTGATGGCGCGCACCAGCCGGCCGGGCAGCGCGCCGACGTAGGTGCGCCGGTGGCCGCGGATCTCCGCCTCGTCGCGGACGCCGCCGAGCGCGACGCGCACGAACTTCCGCCCCATCGCGCGGGCCACGGACTCGCCGAGCGAGGTCTTGCCGACGCCGGGCGGGCCCACCAGGGCCAGCACCGCACCTCCGCGGCGGCCGCCGACGACCCCGAGACCGCGGTCGTTGCGCCGCTTGCGCACGGCCAGGTACTCGGTGATGCGTTCCTTCACGTCCTCCAGGCCCGCGTGGTCGGCGTCCAGCACCGCCCGCGCGCCGGGGATGTCGTAGGCGTCCTGGGTCGTGGTGTTCCACGGCAGCTCCAGGACGGTGTCGAGCCAGGTGCGGATCCAGCTGCCCTCGGGGGACGCGTCGCTGGACCGCTCCAGCTTCTCGACCTCCTTCAGGGCGGCCTCGCGCACCTTCTCGGGCAGGTCGGCGGCCTCGACGCGGGAACGGTAGTCGTCCGCCTCGTCCTCCGGGTCGCCGTTCAGCTCGGCCAGCTCCTTGCGGACGGCCTGCAGCTGCTGCCGCAGCAGGAACTCGCGCTGCTGCTTCTCCATGCCCTCCTGGACGTCCTTGCGGATGGTCTCCGCGACGTCCTGCTCGGCCAGGTGGTCACGCAGCCACTGCGTGGCCAGCTTCAGCCGGGCGACCGGGTCCAGGGTCTCCAGCAGCTCGATGCGCTGGCTGGTGGTGAGGAAGCCGGAGTAGCCGGCGTTGTCCGCGAGCTGCGAGACGTCCTCGATCTGCTGGACGCGGTCCACGACCTGCCAGGCCCCGCGCTTGCGCAGCCAGCTGGTGGCCAGGGCCTTGTACTCCTTCATGAGCTCCGCGACGGTGCCGGGGGCCTCGGCCGGTGCGGGCTCGGAGAGCTCGGTGCCCTCCACCCACAGGGCGCCGCCGGGGCCGGTCGTGCCGGCGCCGATGCGCACACGGCTCACCGCGCGGATCACGGCACCGGGATCGCCGTCCGACAGACGTCCCACCTGCTCGACGGTGCCCAGCGTGCCCACGCCGGCGTAGTCCCCGTCCACCCGGGGAACGAGCAGCACCCGCGGCTTGTTGCCGAGTCCGGGACGACCGGACCGCTGGGCGGCCTGCGCCGCCTCGACCGCGGCGCGCGCCTCGGCGTCGGTCAGGTCCACCGGCACGACCATGCCGGGCAGGACCACCGAGTCGTCGAGGGGCAGCACGGGCAGGGTGAGCGGCGCGAACGCCGACGAAGACGATTGAGCCATTATCTCTCCCTAAGCAATCAAGTTGAGCTATGCAGACTCAATGCATCTGATGCCCCTGGTGTTCCCCGAGCCGTGTTCGCTCTGAGCGATCGGCCGCGGCGCAGGGTGCGCGCCTCCTCCGCCGCGCCCGAGAACCGTTCGCGGCGTCGGCGGCGATAGAGGGGCGTGAGACTCTTCCGCCCCATGAGCCACGAGCCGCCCGGGGACGACGCGCTGATGCGCGCGATCGCCCGGGGCGACACCCAGGCCCTCGCAGACCTGTACGACCGCCATTCCGGATGGCTGCACGCCCGGCTCACGCGGCGCTGCCCGGACCCGGAGACCGTCCGGGAGGTGCTGCAGGACACCTTCATGGCGGCCTGGCGCTCGGCGGGCACCTACGGCGGCGGAGCCGCGGGCGGCTGGTTGTGGGTGATCGCCGCCCGGCGGCTGGCGGACGCCCGCCGCGCCGCGGTGCGGGCCGGCACCCGCGACCTCCTGGCCGCGGAGGAGCCCGGCACCACCCCCTCCGCCGAGGAGCACGTCCTCGCCGGGCTGGAGTACGGCGACGTGGGCGCCGCGCTCGACCGGATCTCCCCCGAACTGCGGGCCGTCCTGCGGGCGACCGTGATCGACGGCCTCACCACGCGGGAGGCCGCGCGCCTGCTCGGGATACCCGAAGGCACCGTCAAGACCCGGGCCTCGCGGGCGCGCCGCGAACTGCGCGCCGCCCTCGCCGCCCTCGGCACCGCAGGAGGAGCCGCATGCTGACCCCCGCCCGGGGACGCCTCGCGTGGCGCACCCCCGGAACCCCGCAGGCTGACCGGACCGGCTGGCACGTGCCGGACGGCACGGCCGCCGCCTACGCCGACGGCACGCTCGCCGACTCCGCCGCCTGGTCGGTGGACAAGCACCTGGAGTCCTGTGCGGCCTGCGCCGCCCGGATCTCCTCGCTGGCCAGGGCGGGCGGGGGCGGAGCGGTCCTCTGCGAGGTCCGGGACGCCGTGCTCACCGCGGCCACGGGCACCGCGCCCCGGCCGGCCCCGCCCCTCGCGCGGGCGGCCGGGGCCCGTCCCTGGCACGCCGCCGTCCGCCCCGCGCGCACGCTGCGTCCGGCCTGGGTGGCGTCGGTGCTGCTGACGCTGGCGGTGGCCGTGGCCCTGACGCGGCTGGGCGGGGCGCCGCAGGGACGCCCCTGGCTTCTGGTGCTCGCCCCGGCGCTGCCGCCGGTGGGCGTGGCCCTCGCGTACGGGAGGTACGGCGACCCGGCCCACGAACTGGCCGCGTCGACGCCGTCGGGGGGGCTGCGGCTGCTGCTGACGCGCACCGCAGCCGTGCTGGCGGTGTGCGTGCCGCTGCTGACCGCCGCCGGAGGCGTCCTGGCGGGCACGGGCGCCGCGGTGGCGTGGCTGCTGCCGGGGCTCGTGCTGACCGGGGCCACGCTCGCGCTGGGCAGCTGGACCGGCTGCCACCGGGCCGCCGCCGTGGTGACGGCCGGCTGGCTGTGCGCCGTCGTCCTCTGCGGGCTCCCGCCCGGGTCCGCGCCCCTGCTGCTCTCCCCCGCCGCGCAGCCCGCCTGGGCCGCGGCCGGCGCCGCCTGCGCCCTTCTCCTGACCCTTCGCCGTACCGCTTTCGACCACCTGGAGCGCCCATGACGACCGAGCCGACCGTCTCCCTCGACGGTCTGACCGTGAGACATCGCCGGACCACCGCCCTGGACGCCCTCGACCTGCGCGTCGGGCGCGGGGTCCACGGGCTGCTCGGCCCCAACGGCGCCGGGAAGACCTCGCTGATCCGGGTACTGGCCACCGTGGCCGGGTACCGGTCGGGCCGCCTGGAGCTGCTGGGCCACGACCCGGCGACCCAGGCAGGGCGCACCGCGATCCGGCGGCGCCTGGGCTACCTGCCGCAGGAGTTCGGCTACTACCCGGGCTTCACGGTGCGCGAGTTCGTGGCGTACGTGGCCTGGCTGAAGGAGATGCCCAAGGCCGCGGTGCCGGCGGCCGTCGACCGTGCGATGGAGCGGGTCGGCGTCGCCGAGCGCGCCGACGTGAGGATCAGGACCCTGTCCGGCGGCATGGTGCGCCGGGTCGGCATCGCCCAGGCCATCGTCAACGACCCCGACCTGCTGCTGCTCGACGAGCCGACCGCCGGTCTCGACCCGGAACAGCGGGTGGAGTTCCGCGCCCTGCTCAGGGAAGTGGGCACCACGGCGACCGTGCTGGTCTCCACCCATCTCGTCGAGGACGTGGCCACCGCCTGCACGGACGTGACGCTGCTCGACGGCGGACGGGTCGCCTTCCGCGGCACCGCGGCGGAGCTCGCCGCGGCCGGGGACGACGACGCGGCCGGGGACAGCCCGATCGAACGCGGCTACACGGCGGCGCTGCGCCGTCACCGCGGCGCGGCCTCCGGCGTCCGGGAGGCCGCCGTATGAGCGCCCCGGGCACCCTGGCCACCGCTCCCCAGGCGCCTCCCGCCGCGCCCCGTGTCCACCGTGTCCACCGCACCGAGCTGCTGCGCGGCTTCGGGGCGTGGACGGGGGCCGCCGTGGCCGGCGGCGTCCTCATCGCCGTACTGGCCAGGCGGTACTCGCTGGGGGACGACTGGGCGGTGCTCCACGGCGCGCTGCGCGAGGCCGGCCTGCTCCTCGGCGGTCCGCTCGCCCTCGCCGCCGGCTGCTGGCAGGGCGGCCGCGAACGGCGGCGCGGCACCGGCGACCTGCTCGCCTCGGCCGCGCGGCCGCCGCTGCGCAGGGCGCTGGTCGCGGCCCTGCCGTCGATGGCCTGGCCGGTGCTGGGCTATCTGACGGCGGTCGGCGTGTGCCTGGCGCTGGTCCTGCCGTACGCGTCCTACGGGCACCCCGCGTGGGACCGGCCGGCCGCGGACGCGGTGGCGCTCGGGGCTCTGGGCGCACTCGGCTTCGCGGCAGGGCGGGCACTGCCCTGGCGCTTCGCGGCACCGCTGCTCGCGGTCGCCGGGTATCTGTTGCTCGGCATCGGCGCCTACGGCGAGTCGGGCGCCACGGTACTCAGCCCCGCGTACGCCGGCCCCTCCGGTGACGCCCCGGTGTGGTGGGCCGCCCCTCTCGCGGCGGTGTGGTTCGCCGGAGCGGCCGCCGCCGCGCTGCTGGCCGGTCACGCCAGACGGCGGGTGCTCGCCGTCCTGCCGCTGGTCGTCGCCGTCGCGGCCGCGTCCGTCCTGTACCGGAGCGGCGCCGACCTGTGGCGGCCCGACCCCGCCGCGTCCGCGCTCGTCTGCGACCAGGGCACCCCCTCGGTGTGCGTCCGCGCGGCGCACGGCTCGGCCCTGCCCGCGGTGCGCGCGGTGGTGGACCGCGTCGACGCCCTGCTGGACGGCGCCCCGGGGGCGCCCGTCCGGTACCGCGAGGGGGGATCTCCGGAGACGGCGCCGCCCGGGGAGGTCCGGTTCCAGCTGTACGGCGGCGTCTTCCAGGGCCGCCTCGGCGACGACGGCATGCTCTACCGGGACTTCGTGTACGCGGTCTCCTCCTCGGCCGGATGCGAGAGGGCCCAAGCCGGTGCGCGCGCCTACGCCAACGAGTACGCCGCCCAGGAGTGGCTGCGCCTCGGGGGTCCCCTCTTCGCCGCCGACCCGGCCGAGGCGCGCCTCGCACGGTCGGGGGCGCAGCGCCTGCGCGCCATGACGGCCGCCGACCGCCGCGCCTGGTTCGGCCGCTACCTGGCCGGCGTCCGGGCCTGCGACGTCGGCGGAGTCCCCGCACCGTGACCCCCACCGGACCCGTCGAGGAGCCCTCACGATGACGCCAGCCCTTCTGCCCCTCTATGTCCGCTCACGCGGTCTGCCCGGCGCCGCCGTCGCGCTGGCCGTCCTCTTCGCCGCCTCCCGCTGGGGCGCGGACTGGCTGGTCGGCCGGCCGTTCTTCGACACCGGCGCCCGCGTCCCGGTGGTCGTCCTCGCCCCGGTCCTCGCGGCGGCCGTCACCGGGGTCTCGCTCCACACCCACTCCGGGGAAGTGGACCGTGGCGCCCCGCTGCCCTGGTGGCGGTGGCGGGCCGTGCACCTGCTCGCCCTCACCGGGCCGGCGGTGCTCTGGCTGGGCGCGGCGGTCCCCGGGGATCCGGACCGCTTCGGTGCCCCGACGATGGTCCGGGGCGTCCTCGGCTTCACCGGTCTCGCGGCCGCGGGCGCCGCCGTCCTGGGGGCCCGGCTGAGCTGGCTGCCGCCCGTGCTCTACGGCGGCAGCGTCTACATGGCGGCTCCCCGCACTCCGGGCGGGGCGGCCGCGGTGTGGGCCTGGTCGATGCAGCCGGGCGCCCAGCCCGCGGCCTGGGCGACCGCCGCCGTCCTCTTCGCGGGCGGCGCCGCCCTGGTGGCCGTGCGGGGACCGGCGGCCCCGGGCGGCTGCGGGTAAAAAACCCGTCCGGCCCGGAGGGTCGGCTCATTACGCTGGGTCCATGGACGCGAACGAAGAGGAACGGCCCGTCACGCTCGACCGTCGTGACGGGCCGTACGGGGAGGTCGCGCTCCGGCGCAGCGGCGGGCGCTACGAGATCATCGCCAACGGCACCTTCCTGATGGACACCTCCGACGGCCGCTCGGAACGGCTGCTGGTCGACGCGGCGCTGGACGCCCTCCCGGCGGACCGGGCGGAGCTGTCGGTGCTGATCGGCGGCCTCGGGGTGGGCTTCTCGCTCGCGCGGGCGGCGGCCGAGCCGCGCTGGGCGCGGATCGCGGTGGCCGAACGGGAGCGGGCGGTGATCGACTGGCATCACGCGGGCCCGCTGGCGGACTTCTCCGAGCACGCGCTGGAGAACCCGCGGGTGAGCGTCGTCGAGGGCGATCTGGTGGCGTACGTGCGGGAGGCGGACGTGACGTACGACGCGCTGTGCCTGGACATCGACAACGGCCCCGACTGGACGGTCACCGAGGGCAACGGGGGGCTGTACGGACCGGAGGGTCTGGCGGCCTGCAGGGAGCGGCTCGAACCCGGCGGCGTACTGGCGGTATGGTCTGCGCAGCCGTCCGCCGCGTTCGACGACGCCTTGAGGTCGGCGCAGTTCACGCAGGTCCGGACCATCGAGATCCCGGTGAATCGGGGCGTTCCGGATGTCGTGCACCTGGCAATCAAACCCGCATAGCCGCGTCACCGTCCCGCCCCGTACGCTGCTGCGCAACGCAAACGACCATGGGGGACCCCACATGGACAGCACACAGCCGACGACCGCCGACGCCGCAGCGGTGGCGGCCACCCCCGGCGCGCAGCGCCGCGTGCTGGTGGTGGAGGACGACGCGACGATCGCCGACGCCATCGCGGTACGCCTGCGGGCCGAGGGCTTCCAGGTCCGCACCGCGGGCGACGGCCCCGCCGCCGTGGAGACCGCCGCCTCCTGGCAGCCCGACCTCCTCGTCCTCGACGTCATGCTCCCCGGGTACGACGGCCTGGAGGTCTGCCGCCGCGTGCAGGCCTCGCGGCCGGTCCCGGTGCTGATGCTGACCGCCCGCGACGACGAGACCGACATGCTCGTCGGGCTCGGCGTGGGCGCCGACGACTACATGACCAAGCCCTTCTCGCTGCGCGAGCTGGTCGCCCGGGTGCACGTGCTGCTGCGCCGCGTGGAGCGCGCCACGATCGCCGCCCGCGACCCGCGCGGCGCCAACATGCAGCTCGGCGACCTGGAGATCGACAACGCCCAGCGCCGGGTCCGGGTCCGGGGCGCCGACGTGCACCTCACCCCGACCGAGTTCGACCTGCTGGTCTGCCTGGCCCAGCAGCCGCGCGCGGTGCTCTCCCGGGAGCAGCTGCTCGCCGAGGTCTGGGACTGGGCGGACGCCTCCGGCACCCGCACCGTCGACAGCCACGTCAAGGCGCTGCGGCGGAAGATCGGCGCGGAGCGCATCCGTACCGTGCACGGCGTCGGCTACGCGCTCGAGACGCCCACGCCGTGAGCCCCTACAGCGCGCCGCGCCCGCCGAAGCTGCGGGAACGTGTCTGGGCCGCGCTGAGGCCGTACGACCCCTTCCGGTCGATCAAGGCGGCGCTGCAGTACCTGGTGCTCGCCTCCGTGCTGATCACCACGGGCCTGATCTTCGTGGCGATGCACTCCGCGACCGAGATCCGGATCATCACGATCTTCTCGATCATCGCCTCGCTGCTGATCTCGCAGCTGGTGGCGCACGGGCTGACCGCGCCGCTGCGCGAGATGACCTCGGCCGCCGGCGCCATGGTGCGCGGCGACTACAGCCGGCGGGTCACCGCGGTGCGCCGCGACGAGGTCGGCGAACTGGCCGAGACCTTCAACCGGATGGCCGCCGACCTGGAGGCCGTCGACCAGCACCGCAAGGAGCTGGTGGCGAATGTCTCACATGAGCTGCGCACCCCGATCGCGGCGCTCCGCGCGGTCCTGGAGAACGTCGTCGACGGGGTCTCCGAGGCCGACACGGAGACGATGCGCACCGCGCTGCAGCAGGCGGAGCGGCTGAGCCTGCTCGTCGCCCACCTGCTGGACCTCTCCCGCCTGGACAACGGCATCGTGCCGCTGGACGCCAAGCGCTTCGAGGTCTGGCCGTACCTGTCGGCCGTGATCAAGACGGCCGGCCTCGGTCTGAAGGACGCCAGGGCGCACGGCGGCCGGGCGCGCAAGGACGTCCACCTCCACCTGGACGTCTCACCGCCGGAGCTGACCGCGTACGCGGACGCGGAGCGGCTGCACCAGGTGGTCGCCAACCTGATCGACAACGCCGTCAAGCACAGCCCGCCCAGCGGCCGGGTCACCGTGCGCGCCCGGCGCGGCACCGGTCCGGGCAGCCTCGACCTGGAGGTCCTGGACGAGGGCCCCGGGATACCCGAGGCCGAGCGCACCCGTGTCTTCGAGCGGTTCAACCGCGGCACCGCGGGACCGGGCGACGGCGGCACGGGGCTGGGACTGGCGATCGCCCGCTGGGCGGTGGACCTCCACGGCGGACGCATCGCGGTGGCCGAGTCCCCCCGCGGCTGCCGGATCCGCGTCACCCTCCCGGGGTCCGCGACGGCGTCGGCTTGACGCTCCTGCCAGGGCAGACGTTGCCAGAGGCAACCGGACCAGTCGATTCAGGACCCCATTCCCGCCAAACTCCGCCCCGAAACCGCCTTTCCGATGTGACTTAGGCGACGACTGGCCTCCCCGCCTGCAGGAAACGCTCAGGTAGGCGTAGCCTTTATTTCCGCTGTCCATCACCTTGTGAAGCGGAAGAGGGCGGTTGCCGCCGTGTCGCCACACCCCAGTAGCTCGAGCGTCCCGACCGAAACCGATGGGCAGGGCCAGGGCCCTGCCGCGGGCTTCGGGCCTAACGAGTGGCTTGTCGATGAGATCTACCAGCAGTACCTCCAGGACCCGAACTCGGTGGACCGAGCCTGGTGGGACTTCTTCGCCGATTACAAGCCGGGAGCGGATACGGGTTCCGCAGTCGCCTCGGGCCAGCCTCAGGCGGCCCCCGCAGCGCCTCCGGCCGCTCCGGCCGCGCCGGCCCCGGCACCCGTGACGCCCGCCGCCGCACCGGCCCCGGTCGCCCAGGCCCCGGCCCCCGCGCCGGCCGCTCCGGCTCCGGTCGCCCCGGCCCCCGTGAAGCCCGCCGTCGAGAAGCCCACTCCGGCGCAGCCGCAGCCGGCGGCCAAGGCCGCCCCGGCCACCGAGGCGGCCCAGGGACCCGAGTACGTGACGCTGCGCGGCCCGTCCGCGGCCGTGGCGAAGAACATGCACGCCTCGCTGGAGCTGCCCACGGCCACGTCCGTGCGCGCCGTCCCGGTGAAGCTGCTGTTCGACAACCGCATCGTCATCAACAACCACCTCAAGCGCGCCCGTGGCGGCAAGGTCTCCTTCACGCACATCATCGGCTACGCCATGGTGCAGGCGCTGAAGATCATGCCCGCGATGAACTGGTCGTTCGCGGAGAAGGACGGCAAGCCGACGCTGGTCAAGCCCGACCACGTCAACCTGGGCCTCGCCATCGACCTGGTCAAGCCCAACGGCGACCGCCAGCTGGTCGTCGCGGCCATCAAGAAGGCCGAGACCCTCAACTTCTTCGAGTTCTGGCAGGCCTACGAGGACATCGTCCGCCGCGCCCGCATCGGCAAGCTGACGATGGACGACTTCTCCGGCGTCACCGTCTCGCTCACCAACCCCGGCGGCATCGGCACCGTCCACTCGGTGCCGCGCCTGATGCCCGGCCAGTCGGTGATCCTCGGCGTCGGCTCCATGGACTACCCCGCCGAGTTCCAGGGCACCTCGCAGGACACCCTGAACAAGCTGGGCATCTCCAAGGTCATGACCCTGACCAGCACCTACGACCACCGGGTCATCCAGGGTGCGGCGTCGGGCGAGTTCCTGCGCATCATGAACCAGCTCCTGCTGGGCGAGAACAACTTCTTCGACGACATCTTCAAGGCGCTGCGCATCCCCTACGAGCCGGTCCGCTGGCTCAAGGACATCGACGCCAGCCACGACGACGACGTCACCAAGGCCGCCCGCGTCTTCGAGCTGATCCACTCCTACCGGGTCCGCGGCCACGTCATGGCCGACACCGACCCGCTGGAGTACAAGCAGCGCAAGCACCCCGACCTCGACATCACCGAGCACGGCCTCACCCTGTGGGACCTGGAGCGCGACTTCGCCGTCGGCGGCTTCGCCGGCAAGTCGCTGATGAAGCTGCGCGACATCCTCGGTGTGCTGCGCGACTCGTACTGCCGCACCGTCGGCATCGAGTTCATGCACATCCAGGACCCGCTGCAGCGCAAGTGGATCCAGGACCGCGTCGAGCGCCCGCACACCAAGCCCGAGCGCGACGAGCAGCTGCGCATCCTGCGCCGCCTCAACGCGGCGGAGGCCTTCGAGACCTTCCTGCAGACGAAGTACGTCGGCCAGAAGCGCTTCTCCCTGGAGGGCGGCGAGTCCGTCATCCCGCTGCTCGACGCCGTCATCGACGCCGCCGCCGAATCGCGGCTGGACGAGGTCGTCATCGGCATGGCCCACCGCGGCCGGCTGAACGTGCTGGCCAACATCGTCGGCAAGTCGTACGCCCAGATCTTCCGCGAGTTCGAGGGCAACCTCGACCCGAAGTCGATGCACGGCTCCGGCGACGTGAAGTACCACCTGGGCGCCCAGGGCACCTTCACCGGCCTGGACGGCGAGCAGATCACCGTCTCGCTGGCCGCGAACCCCTCGCACCTGGAGGCGGTCGACCCGATCGTCGAGGGCATCGCCCGTGCCAAGCAGGACGTCATCGGCAAGGGCGGCACGGACTTCACCGTCATGCCGGTCGTCCTCCACGGCGACGCGGCCTTCGCCGGCCAGGGCGTCGTCGCCGAGACCCTGAACATGTCGCAGCTGCGCGGCTACCGCACCGGCGGCACCGTGCACGTGGTGATCAACAACCAGGTCGGCTTCACCGCCGCCCCGGAGTCCTCGCGCTCGTCGATGTACAGCACCGACGTCGCGCGCATGATCGAGGCGCCGATCTTCCACGTGAACGGCGACGACCCGGAGGCCGTGGTCCGCGTCGCGCGGCTCGCCTTCGAGTTCCGCCAGGCGTTCAACAAGGACGTCGTCATCGACCTCATCTGCTACCGCCGCCGCGGTCACAACGAGGCCGACAACCCGTCCTTCACCCAGCCGCTGATGTACGACCTGATCGACAAGAAGCGCTCGGTGCGCAAGCTCTACACCGAGTCCCTCATCGGTCGCGGCGACATCACCCTGGAAGAGGCCGAGCAGGTCCTGCAGGACTACCAGGGCCAGCTGGAGAAGGTCTTCACCGAGGTCCGCGAGGCGACCGCGCCGGCCGCCCCGCAGGAGGAGGAGAACCAGGCCACCGGCCCTGAGTTCCCCGTCCCGGCGGACACCGCGATCAGCCAGGAGACCGTCAAGCGGATCGCGGCCTCCCAGGTCAACATCCCGGAGCGGATCACCGTCCACCCGCGTCTGATGCCGCAGCTGCAGCGCCGCGCGGCCATGGTCGAGGACGACACCATCGACTGGGCCATGGGCGAGACCCTCGCCATCGGCTCCCTGCTGATGGAGGGCACCCCGGTCCGGCTCGCCGGCCAGGACTCCCGCCGCGGCACCTTCGGCCAGCGGCACGCCGTCCTGGTCGACCGGGAGACCGGCGAGGACTACACCCCGCTGCTCTACCTCGCCGAGGACCAGGCGCGCTACAACGTCTACGACTCGCTGCTCAGCGAGTACGCGGCGATGGGCTTCGAGTACGGCTACTCGCTGGCCCGCCCGGACGCGCTGGTCGCCTGGGAGGCCCAGTTCGGCGACTTCGTCAACGGCGCCCAGACCGTCGTCGACGAGTTCATCTCCTCCGCCGAGCAGAAGTGGGGCCAGACCTCCGGCGTCACCCTCCTGCTGCCGCACGGCTACGAGGGCCAGGGCCCGGACCACTCCTCCGCCCGCATCGAGCGCTTCCTGCAGCTGTGCGCGCAGAACAACATGACGGTCGCGGTCCCGACCACCCCGGCGAACTACTTCCACCTCCTGCGGTGGCAGGTCCACAACCCGCACCACAAGCCGCTCATCGTCTTCACCCCGAAGTCGATGCTGCGCCTGAAGGCGGCGACCTCGAAGACGGAGGAGTTCACCTCCGGCCAGTTCCAGCCGGTCATCGGCGACGGCACCGTCAAGCCCGAGGACGTCCGCAAGGTCGTCTTCTGCTCCGGCAAGGTCTACTACGACCTCGTCGCCGAGCGTGAGAAGCGTGGTGCCTTCGACACCGCCCTCATCCGCATCGAGCGTCTCTACCCGCTGCCGGGCCTGGAGATCCAGGCCGCCCTGGCCCCGTTCACCAAGGCCCAGAAGTACGTCTGGGCCCAGGACGAGCCGGCCAACCAGGGTGCCTGGCCGTTCATCGCCCTCAACCTGATCGACCACCTCGACCTGGTGCTCGGCGCCGCGCCCGACAACGCCGACCGGCTGCGTCGTGTGTCGCGTCCGTCCTCCTCGTCGCCGGCGGTCGGTTCCGCCAAGCGGCACCAGCAGGAGCAGGAGCAGCTGGTGCACGAGGTCTTCGAGCTCTGAGGCCCGTAGTCCCCGGTACGACGCGCAGGGGCCCCGCACTCCTCGAGTGCGGGGCCCCTGCGCGTACGCCGGCCGGCGGGAGGGGGAGCCCCGGCCCGGGCGGCGGGAGTACCTATCCTGGCCTGGTACGTCATCCTTCGACCCTGATCCGGAGCACCCCTTGTACTTCACCGACCGCGGCATCGAGGAGCTGGAGAACCGGCGCGGCCAGGAGGAGGTCACCTTCGAGTGGCTCGCCGAGCGGCTGCGGGAGTTCGTCGACCTCAACCCCGAGTTCGAGATCCCGGTGGAGCGGCTGGCGACGTGGCTGGCCCGGCTGGACGACGACGAGGACGAGTAGCCGCGAGCGGCGGGACCGGCGGGCTCAGGTGCGGAAGGCGCCGAACCGGACCCCGTCGCCGCAGACGCTGAAGACCGCCGGGGTGCCGTCGGCCGTGGTGACCTCGACCGTACGGGCCACGTCGTCGGGGAGCGCGACCTGCACGCGGGAGGCCTGGACGGGGCAGACCTCGCGCGCCGAGGGGGTCCCCTCGAAGTTGAGGTCGGTGTAGCGGACGTCGGCGACGGCCGTGGTGCCCCCACGGAGCTCCACGGCCTCGGTGCCGGCGGCGGAGTTGTCCGCCTTGACGGGGGCGGCCTTGCCCTGGTCGTCCCTCGCGGTGAGGGTCGTGGCCCCGGTCAGCCTGCAGGGGGCGCCCGAGGTGTTGGCGACCTCGACCCGGGCGACCGCGGGCTGCGAGGCGGTCGCGTGGACGGTGGCGGCCAGGAAGCGTACGGCGGTCGTGCCGGCCGTGCAGGCGCTCACCCGGGCGTTCGCGGGGCTCACCTCGGCGGCGGGCCCACCGGTCTCGGTACGGGTGCCGCAGGCGGCCAGGGCGAGGCCCGTCAGGAGCAGGACGGTCGCGGCGGTGGCGGTTCGAGGGCCCATGAGGGATGAGCACATCACCCGGGGCCCGTACGGCCGCTCGCGGCGCGCACGGCGCCGCGTCCCGCGGGGAAGACCTCACCCGTTCGCCGCGCGACCAGCCGTACCCGGGCGCCGTTCCGCCGCGAACCGCCACCAGGGCGCGCACGGCGCTCCCTTGACTTCCGATCCACGCGATATATCGTGTCTACCGGAGAGACGCGATATGTTGCGTTGTCGGCGTTGCCCCGGCGTGCCCGGGTGACCCCAAGGAGGGGCGAAATGAGCGGAACCCCCGGCTCACGGGAGTGGACGGTCACCGAGCCGCACAAGATGGTCTTCGACGGAAACGTCGACACCCTTCACGTCCGGATCGTCAACGGTGCCGTCAACGTGGTCGGCGTCGACGAGGGCCCGGCCCGGCTGGAGGTGAGCGAGCTCGACGGCCCCCCGCTGATCGTGTCGCACGAGGGCGGCACGCTCACCGTCACCTACGAGGACCTGCCCTGGAAGGGCCTGCTCAAGTGGCTCGACCGCAAGGGCTGGCGGCGGCACGCCGTCGTCTCGCTCGCGGTCCCGCAGCGCACCAGCGTGTCGGTGGGGGTCGTCGGGGCGAACGCCGTGATCTCGGGGATCTCGGACCGCACCGCCGTACGGGGCGTCAACGGCGACATCACGCTGGTCGGCCAGGCCGGCCCGGTGACCGCCGAGACGGTCGCGGGGAACGTGGAGGCCCAGGCGGTCTCCGGCGACCTGCGGGTCAACACCGTCTCGGGCGACCTGACCGTGGTCGAGGGCAGCGGCGCCGCCGTCAAGGCCGACTCGGTCAGCGGCAACATGGTGCTCGACCTGGACCCGCGCAGCGGCGCGGACGTCCGCCTGACCTCGGTCTCCGGGGAGATCGCGATCCGCATCCCGGAGCCCGGGGACGCCGAGGTGGACGCCAACACCACCAGCGGCGACGTCTCCTGCGCCTTTGACGAGCTGCGGGTCAGCGGGCAGTGGGGCGCCAAGCGGATCTCCGGCCGGATGGGGTCCGGCGGCTCCCGGCTGAAGGCCACCACGGTGTCGGGCGCGATCGCGCTGCTGCGCCGCCCGCCCCAGGAGGACCACGGACCCGCGGACGCCGATCCGTTCCGGAAGGACGTCTGAGATGGCCCCCGTCTTCGCCCACGGCCGGCTCCGCCTCTACCTGCTCAAGCTGCTGGACGAGGCCCCCCGTCACGGCTACGAGGTGATCCGGCTGCTGGAGGAACGCTTCCACGGCCTGTACGCCCCCTCCGCCGGCACCGTCTACCCGCGGCTGGCCAAGCTGGAGAAGGAGGGCCTGGTCACCCACTCCACGGAGGGCGGCCGCAAGGTGTACTCGATCACCGACGCGGGCCGCGCGGAACTCGCCTCCCGCAGCGACGAGATCGCCGACCTGGAGAACGAGATCCGCGACTCCGTCTCCACGCTCGCCGCCGAGATCCGCGAGGACGTCCGCGGCGCCGCGGGCGACCTGCGCCGCGAGATCCGGGCGGCCGCCCAGCAGGCGGCGCACACCCAGCAGAAGTCCTCCCCGGCGGACTGGAAGGAGCAGATGCGCCGCTCCAAGGAGGAGATCCGGCAGGCCCGCGAGGAGGCCCGCACCGCCAAGCGCGCCGCCAGGGAGGCCCAGGACGCCGCACGGGACGAGGTGCAGCGCATCGCGCGCCGCGTCCAGGAGGAGGTCCAGGACCACGTCCGGCGCGGCGACTGGCAGACCGGCGTCCGCGAGGGGCTGGCGGAACTCACCCGGGAGCTCGGCCAGTTCGGCCGCGCCTCCACCCCCTGGCCGCCGTATGTGAAGCCCGAGCCCGCCGAGGCGCCCGAGTGGGGCGCGGAGGACGCCGCCGTGACCGAGGACCCTGCCCGCGACCTGGAGCGCCTGCTGGACCGCTTCCGCGACGACGTCCGCGACGCCGCCCGCGACAACGGCGTGGACGCCGAGCAGTTGCGCGAGGTCCGCCGCCATCTGTCCACCGCGGCCGCCCACATCGGCGTCGTGCTGCGCGGCAAGCACAAGGGCCGGGACTAGCCGCAGCGCCCGGACGGGGTCCTCCCCGATACGTCCGGGCCCCGTCGGCGGGGCGGAAGTCCGGACACGAGCGGGGCCCGGAACTGAGGACGTAGGGAGTTCCCCGATGCCGCGGCCCCCGCCCGCTGGCAGGCTCTCCCATGCGACGGCACCGGCTCCGGCCGGGCGCCGTCGGGTACGCGGAGGCCGGCCCGGGGGAGCCGTGCCCGCGGCCCGGCGGTGGCCCGGCCGGTCGACTGCCCGGTGGCCACGGTGCCGCGGGCCGGGAGGGGACATGCCCGTTCTTGACGCGTTCGCATGGCCCGGAGCGCCGCTGGTCCCGTCCACGCCCCAGGCGGAGGCCGAGGGGCTACCGCAGTCCGCGGAGGGTCGGATCCCGCAGGCCACGACGGGGCCGGCCTGCCGGACGCGGCGGGGAGCGGGACCGCCACGGGCGGGGCGCCGTGGACCGGGGTGCCCGAGGCGGCGGGAAGCCCGGTGACCCCATGACGACGGCCGTCCCGCGCGGTGCGGGGCGGAGTTCTTGCCCGTTCGGACGGAGGCGGTGACCGTGACCCCCAGGAACGCCCATGAACGCCGGGGAACCCGGGGCGGCACCCAGGGCAGCACCAGGAGGGGCGAACGAGAGACCGTCCCCGCCGAAACCGGCTCGGGCACGCTCCGCGGGACCGTCGTCCGGCTCGTCGGCATGGTCGCCGGAAGCCTCAGGGGGGCGGCAGCCGAGGCACCCGAGGTCGTCGACCTCGACCGGCCGCCCCGCTCCCGCGCCGAAGTCGCCATGCGCAGGCCCGACGTGGAGGAATCCCCCCGGGGCAGGCGCGCAGTGCGAACGGCGGCTCCCCCGACGCTCCCCCGGCCGGACGCACCCGCCGGGACCCATGTCCCCCTGCCCGACGGCATACGCCTGACGGCGTGGGCAACCGGCGAGGGGCACGGTGTCACGCTGATCATCCGCAATCCCCACCCGGCCCGTTCCCTGGCCGGGGCCGCGTGGAGGTCCGCCTTCACCGCGGACGGGTCCGCGTCCCCGGTGCTCCGCATCACCGTCCACGGGGTGCCGTACGCCTGGGAGCCGTCCGCCGAGAGGGGCGCCTTCCCCGAAGACGTCGAACTGTCGTGCCGCGTGCAGGGCGAAGGCCCCGTCCCGGGGCTCCCGGAAGCCGGGCAGCCGGTGGAGGTCACGCTGCGGGAGGGCCGACCGCCGGTCACCAAGACGCTGTGGACACCGCTGCGCTGACCACCCGGAGCCTGCTCACCGCACCATGCCGGCCGTCGCCAGCGTACGGGCGAGGTCGGAGCGCGACCGGATGCCGAGCTTGCGGTACACCCGCGTGAGGTGCGCCTCCACGGTCTTGCGGGACAGGAACAGGGTCGAGGCGGTCTCCAGGTTGCTGAGCCCGCCGGCAACGGCGCGGGCTATCTGGAGTTCCTGGGCGGTCAGCAGGTCGGCGAGGGAGACCTGCGCCCGCTGCGGCGCGACGCGGTGTCCGGCCGCCGCCAGTTCGGCCTCCGCCCTCGCGGCCCAGGGACGGGCGCCCAGCGCGCTGAAGGTGGTGTGGGCCGCGAGCAGCGGGACGCGCGCCTCCGCGGGGCGACGCAACCGCCGCATCACCTCCCCGTGCACCAGAGCCGTCCGCGCCTGGTCGAAGGGCATCTCCCGGCGCGCGTGCGCTCGGTCCGCCGCGGCGAACAGCCGTACCGCCTCGTCGGCGTCGGTCGCCAGCAGACCGCGGCAGCGTGCCGTCGCCGCCTCGGGCCAGGCCAGGCCGGTGGCCCGGGCCCGCTCGTCGAGCCAGTCGGCCAGTCCGGCCGCCCGGTCGCGGTTCCCGCCGCGGACGTGCGCCTCCGCCAGGTCGGCCACGAAGGTCAGCATGTTGGGATTGCCCAGCCCGCAGTCCTCGGCGAGCGCGAAGGCCCGCTCCAGATGGCGGACGCAGTCGTCCGGATCGCCCGCGGTGAGTGCGGCCGAGCCGAGGGCCCCGAGGGCCAGGACTTCCAGGCCGTGCGTCACCGGCCAGCCGTTCCGCTCCCGATAGGCCGCGATGTGCCGCTCGCAGCCCTGGCGGTCGCCGCGGCGTCCGTCGATACGGGCGAGCAGGATGGCGGCATAGCTGCCCGTGGTGACCTGGCCCAGCTCGCGTGCCCAGCGGACGGCCTCGACGGCGTCGGCCCTCGCCGCCGCCCAGTTCCGCCAGCTCTCGGCCTCGCACCGGCCGGCCAGGGCGTAGGCGAGCAGTCCGAGCGAGGCGCCGCGCCGGATCCGCTCGACGACCTCGCCGAGCAGGGAGGCCGCGGCGGCGTCCTCGTCGGCCCAGGAGAGTGCCTCGCCTATCTGCACCGTCAGTTGCTGCAGCTCGGGGGTGACGGCCTCGGGAAGGGCCGCCCGCTCGCGCAGCAGCAGTTCCCTGCCTTCCCGCACCTGGCCGGCCAGCGCCATGGTGGCACCGAGCAGGGCGCCGCCCAGTCGTGGCCGCCGTCCCGGTGCGCCGTGCCCGTCACCGCCGGTTCCGGAGGGGGCCGTCCCCGCCGTCCCCGCCGTCCCCGCCGTCCCCGCGGTGAACTCGGCGCAGCGCCGGGCGAGATCGAGCGCGAGATCGGTCCGCCCGGACATGGCGGTGGGCAAGGTGGCCGCGCCGTAGAGCACACCGGCGCGGTGCGGGTCGACGGCGCGGACGCTCTCGGCGGCCGACACCAGGACGCGGTGCGCGCGCCCGGGATCGCCCAGCCAGGCGTGCGCCTGTCCGCGGACCAGGTCGATGTCCGCGGTGAGGCGGAGGTCCGGACTCCACCGCAGCGCCTCCTCGCACCAGTGGACGGTCTTGCGCGCGGCGCCGCTGTGGAAACCGTCGACCGCCGCGTTGAGCAGGCGCACCGCCCGGTCGGACGGCGCCGGAGACAGCTCGGCGGCCCGGTACCAGGTCTCCGCCGCGCTGCCCGGTGCACCACGCCGCCTCGCCTGTTCGGCCGCGTCCGCCAGTGCCCTGGCCACCTGTTCGTCGGGCCCCGTGGCCGCCGCCGCGAGATACCAGGCCCGCAGCTCGGGAGGCGCGCAGTCGGCCAGGACCCGGTACACCCGCAGCCGTCGCGCCGGCGGGCATCCGTGCAGCACCAGCCCCCGCAGCACCGGATGCCGCAGCCGGTACCCGGATCCCGGTTCGAGGACGACGAGGCCGGCGGCCTCGGCCGGCTGCAGCGCTGCCGTCGACAGGCCCACCGAGGCCAGCACCGTCTCGAAGACGGTGCCGTCCCCCGAGCGGCTCGCCGCCAGGTAGGTCAGCGCCTCCCGGGCGGCCGGGGGCAGTGCCCGCAGGGGTCCCCGCCAGGCGCGTTCGACCAGCGGGCGGGGGCTGGACCAGGCGTCGGCCATGGGGTCCTCTCCCTCGTCCGCCGACGGGTCCGGAGCGTGCCTCCTGTCCCGCAGCAACGCGGCGTACTCGACCAGTACGAGGGGATTCCCGAGACTCAGCTCCACGAGCCGGGCCACGGCGGCGTCCTCCGGATCGAGCCCCATGCCCAGGAGCAGCTCCGCACAGGCGGCGCCGTCCAGGCCGGCCAGTGCCAGCCCGGGCACGCCCGCCCAGCCCGTCTCCGGTTCGGCGCCGTGCCGGGTCGCCATGGCCAGCAGCACGCGCTCCCGCTCCAGCCGGCGGGCCACGAACTGCAGCACGTGCCGGGAGGACGAGTCCGCCCACTGCAGATCGTCCACCAGGACGAGCAGCGGTTCGGCGTCCCCGGCCGCGGCCAGGACGCCGAGGGCACCCGAGCACACCGCGTACAGGGTGGGCTCCGCCGGCTCCGACAGCGCCAGGCAGCCCTCGAGCGCGCGCCGCTGCGGCGGCGGCAGCTCCGCGAAGTGTGCGCGCAGCGGGAGCAGGACGTCGGCGAGTACGGAGTACGGAAGCACCGCCTCGGACTCCACGCCGCGCGCCCGCAGGACCCGCCCTCCGTGACCGCGCGCCGCGTAGGCCAGCAACTCGCTCTTGCCGACCCCCGGTTCGCCGGTCAGCAGGATCGCCCCGCCCCGTTCCGGGACCCCGGCCACCCGGCGGTCCAGCTCCGCGCGCTCCCTCTCCCGGCCGAACAGCCGGATTCCGCCGGGTGCGTCATCCGCACCGGTCCCCCCGGCACTCCCGGTCCCCACCACGTTCTCCGTGTCCATCGCCCCACCCCGAAGTCTCCGGCCACCACGTCGCGGACCAGATTGCCGCAGTCCATGTGATGCCGCAGCCACCGGGGAGGTGGGCACCGGGTGGGGGACGAGCCGCTCGCCGCCGCCCCGCCCGGCGCGGCCGGGCGCGTGCGTCTCCAGCGGCGCCTGCCCGACGCACCGTCACCGCCGCCTGGTGGAGGGGCGTGGAACCGCGTGCGCCCCATGGCACCGCGGGCGCACGCGGGGTGATCCGCCGGCGAAGATCGCGTTGCCGGCCCTGGTGTGCGGTGACGATCGGGGACGTCCTGGGCGGCGCCGTGCCGGTGTGCCTGCCGGCGCACGTACTGCTCTCCCGGCGTTCCCAACGGCCTTGGGTCCGGGGCCCGCTGAGGCCCCCGGACCGCGCGCCGGGCCTCAGACCGTCAGGACGACCTTCCCGAACAGGTCCCCGCCCGCCATCTTCTCGAAGCCCTCGCGGGCCCGGTCCAGCGGCAGCACGGTGTCGACGACCGGGCGCACCCCGGTGACGGCGCAGAAGCTCAGCAGGTCCTCCAGCTCGTCCTTGGTGCCCATGGTCGAGCCGACGACCTTGAGTTCCAGGAAGAAGATCCGGTTGAGCTCGGCGCTCTTCGGGTTGGGCCCGGAGGTCGCGCCGGAGATCACCAGCGTGCCGCCGGGGCGCAGCGACTTGACCGAGTGGGACCAGGTCGCGGCGCCGACGGTCTCGATGACCGCGTCCACGCGCTGCGGCAGCCGGGCGCCCGGCTCGAAGGCGGCGTCGGCGCCGAGGTCCTCGGCGCGCCCCCGCTTGGCCTCGTCGCGGCTGGTGGCGAAGACCCGCAGGCCCGCGGCCTTGGCCAGCACGATGGCGGCGGTGGCGACGCCGCCGCCCGCACCCTGGACCAGGACGGAGTCACCGGGGCGCACACCCGCGTTGGTGAAGAGCATCCGGTACGCGGTCAGCCAGGCCGTGGGCAGGCAGGCGGCCTCCTCGAAGGAGAGCTCCTTCGGCTTGGGCAGCAGGTTCCAGGTGGGCACGGAGACCTTCTCGGCGAAGGTGCCCTGGTACTTCTCGGTGAGGATGCTGCGCGGCTCGTCGGGGCCCACCCCGTGCCCGCTCAGGCCGACGACGGGGTAGACGACGACTTCGTTGCCGTGCTCGTCGATCCCGGCGGCGTCACAGCCGAGGATCATCGGCAGGCTCTCCTCGCCGAGCCCCACCCCGCGCAGCGACCACAGGTCGTGGTGGTTCAGGGAGGCGGCCTTGACGGTGACGGTGCTCCAGCCGGGCCGTGCCTCCGGCTCGGGGCGCTCCCCGAGTTCGAGGCCGCTCAGCGGCTGGTCACGGTCGATTCGGGCGGCGTAGGCAGCGAACATGACCTTGACGCTAGCGCCGCGCGGTGCCCCGGCGTAACCGCACGGGGATGTGACACGCGCCGCGCGGCGCGGTGCCCCCGACCGGCGGGCACCGCGCCGCACGGCGACGTGGTCTGCGGGCGTACGGCGCGCTCAGCGCCGGGCGACGCCCTCGGCGCGGGCGGCCGCGGCCACGGCGGCGGAGACCGCGGGGGCCACGCGCTCGTCGAACGGCGAGGGGATCACGCAGTCGGCGGACAGTTCGCCGTCCACGACGGCGGCCAGCGCCTCGGCGGCGGCGATCTTCATGCCCTCGGTGATCCGGGAGGCCCGCACCTGCAGCGCGCCCGCGAAGATGCCGGGGAAGGCGAGCACGTTGTTGATCTGGTTCGGGAAGTCGCTGCGCCCGGTGGCGACGACGGCCGCGTACTTGTGCGCCACCTCGGGGTGGATCTCCGGCGTGGGGTTGGCCATCGCGAAGATGAAGCAGCCCTTCGCCATGGTGGCGACGGCCTCCTCCGCCACGGTGCCGCCGGAGACGCCGATGAAGACGTCCGCGCCCGCGAGCGCCTCCTCCAGGGTCCCGGTGAGCCCGGCCCGGTTGGTGTACGTGGCGAGTTCGCGCTTGGCGGAGTTCAGGTCCTCGCGGCCCGCGTGCACCACGCCCTTGCGGTCGGTGACGGCGACGTCCCCGATGCCGGCCTCGACGAGGATCTTGGCGATGGCGACGCCCGCGGCACCGGCCCCGGAGATCACCGCGCGCAGCTCGCCCAGCGCGCGGCCGGTCAGCCGGGTGGCGTTGCGGAGCGCGGCGAGCGTGACGACGGCCGTGCCGTGCTGGTCGTCGTGGAAGACCGGGATGTCCAGGCGCTCCTGCAGCTTGCGCTCGATCTCGAAGCAGCGGGGGGCGGAGATGTCCTCCAGGTTCACCCCGCCGAAGGAGGGTGCGAGGCGCACGACGGTGTCGACGATCTCGTCCACGTCGGTGGTGGCGAGCGCGATCGGGACCGCGTCCACGCCGCCGAACTGCTTGAAGAGGATCGCCTTGCCCTCCATCACCGGCAGGGACGCCTCCGGGCCGATGTCGCCGAGGCCCAGCACCGCCGTACCGTCCGTGACCACGGCCACGACCTGGGACTTCCACGTGTAGTCGTGGACCAGCTCGGGCTGCTCGGCGATGGCGGTGCACACGCGGGCGACGCCCGGTGTGTAGGCGAGCGACAGGTCGTCGGCGTTCCGCACCGGGACGGTGGCGGTCACCTCCATCTTGCCGCCGCGGTGGAGGGCGAAGACCGGGTCCACGGGGCTTTCCGGGCCGTCGCCGTCGGTGCTCTCCGCGTGTTCGGTCCTGTCGGTGCTGTCCGTGCCGTCGGTGCGAGGATTGACAATCTCCGCTGCCACTGTTGACCCCTTTGTCCGAATTGTCTATGAGGGTACTACCCCCTACAACAGGGGATAGGTGGGATCGGCTTCCGTACACCCGGACTCGAGTGGTCCCGGGCGCGACGGAGGCCAGGCGCGCCGCACGCACGCCGAGGGGCCCCCGGTGAGGGGTAAGGGTCTGTTGTACCGGAAGGCGGTTTCCGCTGACGAGTCTGTGCGCCGCACCACGGTGTCGCACATCGGGAACTTCTGCGCACAACGCAACAAGTCGTCCGAATAGCGGGACAAGGAAAGTGATGCACGCAACTTCGCAGCACGGCCCCACCGCGGTCCGGCCTTGGTGTACCGGCCTGGTGGGGGTCAGGGGATCGCCCGTTATGCGATTTTGACACATCCGGGCCCCCATGAGGACGTGTCCGGATGGCAAGATGCGGAGATCACACGTGAACGCGACATCCGAACGTGTGTACCCGGAGATCGGCTGCTCCCAGGATTCCCGCAGGAGGAACCACCAATGACCGCACGTACCACCCGTCGCTCGACCGTGACGAGCCGCTTCGCCGCGGTCGGAGCGATCGCGGTCGCCGGTGCCCTCGTCCTCACCGGTTGCGGCGACCAGACGGACAAGGGCGGCTCCTCGTCCGCGTCGAGCGACGCGTCCAAGGCGCCGCTCTTCGACAAGCTGCCGAAGTCGGTGCAGTCGGCGGGCGTGCTCAAGGTCGGCTCGGACATCGCGTACCCGCCGGTGGAGTTCGTCAAGGACGGCAAGAACGTCGGCATCGACCCGGACCTGGCCGACGCCATGGCCAAGCAGCTCGGCGTGAAGGTCGAGTTCAACAACGGCACCTTCGACACCCTGCTGACCGGTCTGCGCGCCAAGCGCTACGACATGGTGATGTCGGCGATGAGCGACACCAAGGACCGCCAGGAGGGTGTCGACTCCTCCACGGGCAAGAAGGTCGGCGAGGGCGTCGACTTCGTGGACTACTTCACCGCGGGCTCCTCGGTCATCGT
Organism: Streptomyces sp. NBC_00510; assembly: GCA_036013505.1. Classification (NCBI taxonomy): domain Bacteria; kingdom Bacillati; phylum Actinomycetota; class Actinomycetes; order Kitasatosporales; family Streptomycetaceae; genus Streptomyces; species Streptomyces sp. NBC_00510. The sequence goes on from CP107851.1 coordinate 3,845,919, forward strand.
GAAGAAGGGCAACCCGGAGGGCATCACGTCCCTCGCGGACCTGTGCGGCAAGAAGGTCGCCGTGCAGCGCGGCACCACCTCCCAGGACCTGCTCAAGGCCCAGAAGTGCGACAAGCCGATGTCGATCGAGCCCTTCGACACCGACACCGAGGCGCAGACCCGCCTGAAGGCCGGCGGCGTCGTCGCCGACGTCTCCGACTTCCCGGTCGCCGCGTACGCCGTGAAGACCTCCGGCGGCGGCAACGACTTCGAGCTCGCCGGCGAGCAGGTCGAGGCCGGCCCGTACGGCATCGCGGTCTCCAAGAGCAACACCGAGCTGCGCGACGCGCTGCAGGCCGCGCTGACCGCCGTCATCAAGGACGGCTCCTACACCAAGGTCCTGGAGAAGTGGGGCGTCACCGACGGCGCCGTCACCGAGGCCAAGATCAACGGCGGCTCCTGAGTCACGACAGCAAGAGGCTTCCCTCCATGTCCGAAGCGAATGACAAGGTCCCGGCCGGCACCCCGGCCGGGACCCCGCCCGCCGCGGCCTCCCGCCCGGAGGCCATCAAGGCGATCCCCGTACGCCACTACGGCCGCTGGATCTCGGCGATCCTGGTGCTCGCCGTGCTGGGGCTGCTGGTCAACGCGTTCGCCAACGCGAACGTGAACTACGGGGCGATCCCGGACTTCCTGTTCGACTCCGCGGTCCTCAAGGGCCTGCGGAACACGGTCATCATCACCGTGGTCTCGATGGCGCTGGGCCTGATCCTGGGCATCGTGCTCGCGGTGATGCGGCTGTCGAAGAACCCCGTGACCTCCTCGGTGGCCTGGGGCTACATCTGGTTCTTCCGCGGCACCCCGGTCTACGTCCAGCTGCTCATCTGGTTCAACCTGGCGCTGATCTTCCCGGTCATCAATCTCGGCTTCTACAAGGACGAGATGAACCAGTTCATGACCCCCTTCATGGCCGCGCTGCTCGGCCTGGGTCTGAACGAGGCCGCGTACATGTCCGAGATCGTGCGGGCCGGCATCCAGTCCGTCGACGAGGGGCAGACCGAGGCGTCGCACGCGCTGGGCATGACCCAGGGCCAGAACCTGCGCCGTGTGGTGCTGCCGCAGGCGATGCGGGTGATCGTCCCGCCGACCGGCAACGAGTTCATCAACATGCTGAAGACCTCGTCGCTGGCCGCGCAGGCCGCCCAGTACGCCGAACTGCTGCGCTCCACCACCGACATCGGCAACACCACCGGCGCCACCGTGGAGATGCTCTTCCTCGCCGCGGTCTGGTACCTGGTCCTCACCTCGGTGTTCTCGGTCGGCCAGTACTACCTGGAGCGCCGTTACGCCCGCGGGACGACCCGCAACCTGCCGCCCACCCCGTGGCAGCGGGTCAGGGCCAACCTGGGCACCTTCCGCCGCCCGGAGGTGGCACGATGACCGACTTCAGCAAGGGCACCGGCGCCCACCCGATGGTCAAGGCCGAGGCGGTGCACAAGCACTTCGGCCTGGCCCACATCCTCAAGGGCATCGACCTGGAGGTCGCCCCGCGTGAGGTGTTCTGCCTGATCGGCCCGTCGGGCTCGGGCAAGTCCACCTTCCTGCGGTGCATCAACCACCTGGAGAAGATCAGCGGCGGCCGGCTCTCGGTCGACGGCGAGCTGGTCGGCTACCGGCAGAAGGGCGACAAGCTCTACGAGCTCAAGGACCGCGAGGTCGCCGCCAAGCGCCGCGACATCGGCATGGTCTTCCAGCGCTTCAACCTCTTCCCCCACATGACCGCGATCGAGAACGTGATCGAGGCCCCGGTGCGGGTGAAGAAGGAGGCCAAGGCCGTCGCCCGCGAGCGCGCGCTGGCCCTGCTGGACCGGGTCGGCCTGCGAGACAAGGCCGGGCACTACCCCGCCCAGCTCTCCGGTGGTCAGCAGCAGCGGGTGGCCATCGCCCGCGCGCTGGCGATGGAGCCGAAGCTGATGCTCTTCGACGAGCCCACCTCCGCGCTCGACCCGGAGCTGGTCGGCGACGTCCTGGACGTCATGCGGGGCCTCGCCGAGGACGGCATGACGATGATCGTGGTCACCCACGAGATGGGCTTCGCCCGCGAGGTCGGCGACGCCCTGGTCTTCATGGACGACGGCGTCGTCGTCGAGTCCGGCCACCCGCGCGACGTGCTCACCAACCCGCAGCACGACCGCACCAAGGCCTTCCTCTCCAAGGTCCTCTGACCGGACGTGCGTGAGGGGCGGCGCCGTCCGGCGCCGCCCCTCACGCGTTCCCCCGCGGCGGGGTACGGATCACTTCAGCCCGAGGACGATCGCATCCGACACCGAACGCCAGACCTCCCGGGCCTCGCCGAAGCCGGCCTCCCGCAGGGCCGCGGCGTGCCAGGCCGGGGGCAGCTCGTCCCCGTCGGCGTGGGAACCGTAGATCACGAACCGCTCCTCGGTGGGACCGGCCAGCACGGGGTCGGCCTTGGCGGTGGCCCACCACTGCTCCCAGTCCAGCACGCCCTCCGCCCTCCGCCGCTCGCGGCGGGCCCGGTCCAGCTCGCGCACGACCGCGTTGAGCCGCGGCGTCGAGGGGTCGGGCATGTGGTCGGCGTTGAGGAACACCCCGCCGTCGCGCAGCAGGCCGGCCAGCGTCCCGTACAGGGCCTTCAGCGGCCCGGGCTTCAGCCAGTGCAGGGCGGTCGCGGTGAGCACGGCGTCGTAGGTGTCGTACTGCAGGGCCTGCGGCCAGCGCGGGTCGCGCAGATCGGCGGTGACGAACTCGATCCTGCGCTCGCCGGCGAAGTGGCCGCGGGCGATCGTCAGCAGCGCCGGGTCGAGGTCCACGCCGGTCGACACGGCGTCCGGGAAGCGCCGCAGCAGCCGGTCGGAGATGCTGCCGGTGCCGCAGGCCAGGTCCAGCACCCGGGGCGCGGGGCCGACCAGCGCCTCCACCATGTCGAGCATGACTCGGAACCGTTCCTCGCGGTCCGGCAGGTACCACTCCTGCTGCCGGTCCCAGCTGTCCTGCCAGGCCTGCCAGTCGGCCACCGCCGCAGTGGTGTCGGACATACGGTTCCCCTCCAGTCGTAATACCCTTAGAGCAAGAGCAGTCATTACCGACCTTAGAGCGCACGCGTAAGGACTACAAGTGGAACTCGCCTATTACTCCGACTACGCCGTGCGCCTGGTGAACAGCGAGGAGCCCGAGCGCGGCCTCGACCATCTGACCTCGGTCGATGCCGTGCGCGAGCTGTTCGGTCCGGCCAGCCAGGCGGCGGGCCGCGTGGGCGACGCCGACGTACAGCGGCTGCGCACCGTCCGCACCCGGCTGCGCGGCGTCTTCGAGGCCGCCTCCGAGGGCGACGAGGTGCGCGCCGTGGACCTGCTGAACGCACTGCTGCTGGAGTTCCCGGTCAGCCCGCAGATCTCCGGCCACGAGTACCTCGACGAGAGCGGCCGGCCGGACTGGCACATGCACCTCGCCGAGCACGCGGCCACGGCGACCGCCTCCTACGCCGCGACCGCCTGCATGGGCCTGGCCTTCCAGCTCACCGACCTCGGTGTGGACCGGCTCGGCATCTGCCAGGCCACCACGTGCCGCAACGCCTACATCGACACCTCGACCAACCGGTCCCGCCGCTACTGCTCGGACCGCTGCGCGACCCGCGCCAACGTCGCGGCCTACCGCGCCCGCAAGCGCCTGGAGAACGAGCGGTCCGCCCTGAGCGGCCTGACGCAGGACACCAGCCAGCCCGCCACACCGGCCGCCGACCGCTGAACCTCGCGCGGCGGCCGGAAGCGCCCCCGTCCCCGGGCGAGCACCAGCTCGTCCGGGACGGTGCCGAACTCCCTGCTGTCGTTCTCCACGAAGGTGTTGTCGCCCAGCACCCACCAGCCGCCCTCGCGCCGCTCCACGGCGCGTTTGACGATCAGCAGGTCCTGCTGGAGCGGATGGCGCAGCACCACCACGTCACCCTCGCGGACCTCCGCGGCGCTCCTGACGTGCTGCACCAGCAGCCAGTCGCCGTGCTGCAGCGTCGGCACCATCGACGGACCTGTCACCTCGACCAGCTGGTACGGCACTCTCCTCCTCTGCCCAAGCCCGGGCTCACGCATGCTCAGCCTCCTCCTCCATGCTCCACCAGCCCAGGGTGACACCAGACTTTTGTCCTAAGCACCAAGGGGCGCCCGAGAAAACCACTCGACAGGGGAGTAATCTCCCTGGTGGAAAGACGATCACGAGGAAGGACAGTCATGCTCGCTCGCCTGTTCGCGCCCAAGGTCAAGGTCAGCGCCCACTGCGACCTGCCCTGCGGTGTCTACGACCCGGCCCAGGCCCGCATCGAGGCGCAGTCCGTCAAGGCGGTCCAGGAGAAGTTCCAGGCCAACGAGGACCCGCACTTCCGGGCCCGCGCCATCGTCATCAAGGAGCAGCGCGCGGAGCTCGTCAAGCACCACCTGTCGGTGCTGTGGAGCGACTACTTCAAGGCGCCGCACTTCGAGAAGTACCCGCAGCTGCACCAGCTCTTCAACGACGCGCTGAAGGCGGGCAGCGCCGCCAAGGCCTCGACCGACCCGGCGACCGGCCAGAAGCTGCTCGACCTGATCGACCAGATCGACGCCATCTTCCAGGAGACGAAGAAGGCCTGACCTGGCGTCGGCGCACCGCGCCCGGTCCGGGCGGCCCCGCGAGGGCCCGCGCGGACCGGGCGCGGTCGTACGCCCCCCGATCGGACCGTGACCGCAGGACAGGGCCTCCCGGCGCGCTTTGAATGGGCGCCATGCCGCTCCGCTCCCTCCGGGTCCGGACCTCACGCCCCCGCGCCCTGACCGCACTCGGCCTGGTGGCCGCGCTGACCGCCGGTGGTCTCGCCGGCGCGGTCGCCCCGGCACCCTCCGCGCACCGGGGCGGACCGGCCCCCTCCCCCTCCGGCGGCGCCGGCACGCTCCCGGACGCCCCGCCCGTCCAGCCCCCGCCGCAGCTGACGGCCGCGCAGGTGGCCCGCGCCGTGGACCGCCTGGACGGTTCCGTGCGGGAGGCGATGGGCGCGCGCCGCCCCGGCCGCGCCGAACGACGCGTACACCGGGACCTACGCCAACGACTACTACGGCCCGATGACCGTGCGCGTCCGCGACGGCGCCCTGACGATGGAACTGGGCCCGGGGCCGGTGCGCTTCGCGCTGCGCCACTACGCGGGCGGCACCTTCAGCTACGAGACCACCGGCGAGAACGCGGTGGGCCGCTCCGGTGTCACCTTCGCCCTGGGTGCGGACGGCCGGGCCGGCCGGGTCCGCGTGGAGCACCTCGACGCCGACGGCCTGGGCACCTTCACCCGGACCGCCGGGGCCGCCCCCGCCGGACGGACCCCCCGGGCCGGAGGCAAGTGACGGCCCGGGGGGCGCTTCCGCGGGGTACCGGCGCGCCACCCCCGAGCCGTCACTCGCGCTCCCGCGTGCGCGCAGGCACGCGCTCCGGAAGGGCGGGGGCAATACCGCGGAAGTCCGTGTGCGGGGCGACCCGACTTTGATGGACTCGCCCCCGTGGCGGTAACGCTCCCGAGCCCGGGGTGAAGGTGCAGGTGAGGGGGTGTGGGTCCGGGTCGGGCGGGTGGGGCCGCTGTAGACTCGATCTCACTCGTACGGGTCAACCGACGTGCTAGCAGGAAGAATCCATCCCGTGGTGAACGCACTGCAGGAACTGATCAAGCGCCGGCTGGAGCAGCGGGGCTGGTCGTACGGTGAGGTGGCGCGGCGCGGTGGTGTCCCGCGGTCGACGGTGCATCACCTGGCGACGACGGCGCGGGTGGCCCGGATGCCGCAGCAGTCCACGCTGGAGGGCCTGTCACGGGGGCTGGAACTGCCCCTGGAAGCGGTACGCCGGGCCGCAGCCGAGGCCTGCGGGATCCACCTGTACGTCGAGGACGGCTCCGGCACCACCCCCGACCCCGAGGTCGCCACCCTCATCGCCAGCGTCCAGCAACTGTCCGAAGCCGACCGCCGGCACGTCGCCGCCCTCGTCGAATCCCTCCTCCGCAGCTCCACCCGGTCATAGCCCGCCCGCCGCCGGGCCGTCCGGCGCCGCGCCGTCCGGTGGTCCTGCGCCGCGTGCGGAGCGGCAGCGGTACAGGAAGTCGTCCTGGTCGAGGCCGCACAGCGCCGCCATCGGTTCGACGGGCGGTCGCTCGAAGCGGTACGCCGTCAGCGCGCCGAGCAGCGCGCGGCCGTACGCCGGGCGCGGTGTCCTGCGCTCCGCAGGAGCGGTCCGGGCCATGTCAGCACGCCGCCGGTCTGACGCCGCGCAGCCAGCCGATGACCGCGTTGACGGTGGCGTAGTCGAGTTCGGCGATCCTGGCGACGGCGTCCGCGTCGTCCCGGCGGACCGGGACCCCGGCGGCGTCGAGGGCGCAGTGCAGCATGACCAGGTGCGCCTGCGTGGGCGGCAGGGTCTGACCCGCACGGATCTGGGTGCGCAGCAGGTAGGAGATCGGCAACGGGGGCGTCGGTCGGTCCACGGTCATGCTCGGGTTCCCTCGAAGTAGTCGGACAGGGCTGTGGTGAGGTCGAGCCGGCTGTGCCATGTGCGATGGTCGAGGAGTTCGGTCTGTGTCCGGGCCCAGAAGGCGCCGATCACGGCGTGGTCGTTCCGGTCGGCGACCAGGCCGGTGGGGGGCGCCAGTCCGCGGGCGTGGGCGCGTTCGGTGAAGACGAGGGTGGTGAAGCGCCCCTCGGGCCGGGGCCCGGGGTGGACGGAGTGCCGCAGCACCGCCCTGCTCAGGGCGTCCGCCGCCACGGCGGCGGCCGGTGCGGAGCCCGTGCTCCAGCCCATCAGCCGACGGGCGTGGGCGTCGAGCACGATCACGCAGAGCAGTTGGCCCTGGCGGGTGGCGAGTTCGACGGCGTCGGTCACCCAGAGCCGGTCGGGCACCCCGGGGCGGCCCTGGAGCCCGGCACGCCGCATGAGCAGTTCGACGGTGCCGTGGCTGATGGGGATGCCGTGCCGCAGGGTGAGCTCCTCGTGGATGCGCCGGTACCCGAAGGTGCCGCGCGAGGCGGCGTGGATGGAGCTGATGAGGTCCGTCAGCCACAGGTGCCGGGTGGAGCGGGGCGAGGCGGGCCGGCCGCGCCAGGTGAAGTACCCCGATTCGGAGATGCCGAGGACGCGCGTGGCGGTCCGGATCGGGAGCCCCTCACCGGCCATCACCTGCACGGCCTCAAATCGCCTTTTGGGGACACCACATCGCGCAGCAGCTCGGTGACCCGCCGGTGGACGGCGAGTTCGGTCTCCAGTTCGGTGATGCGCCTGCGGGCCGCGGTCAGCTCGGCGGTGCCCATCGGTGCGCGCCGCGGCCTGCCCAGGTGCGGCAGGTGCGTGCGCCGCCATTGGTAGATCGTCTGGTCGCCGAGGCCGAGGTCCAGGGCGACCTTCTTCACCGGCTCGCCCGCGACCAGCAGGTCGAGGGCCTTGCGGCGCAGCTCGGGCGGGTATCGCTTGGGCACTTCGTCCTCCGGAAGGCCGGTCGTGGTCCCGGGCCGGGGACCCGTCTGGGGGTTTGGGGAGGTGAGGGACGTGCCCCCGGCCCGGAAGCGGTGGGGGCGTCAGCTGACGTGGCGGTGCATGGTCACGGTGGGCCGGAACTCCCGCAGCGTGCTGGTTCCGGCGCCGGCCGGGACGGCTGCCGCCGCGCGGTCGAGGACGGCCCTGACCTCGGCGGCGAGGGCGTCCGCGCGGCGCTCGATCTCGGAGATCGGGTCGCCGCACCGCCTCAGCTCGGCCACCCGGCGCCGGATGTCGGCGAGCCGGTCCCGGTCGCGGGCGCTCAGGGTGAGCGGCCGCGGGGTCGCCACGATGAACTGGTAGGCGCCCGCGAACGTCTGGCATCCGGTGCAGTGCTGGTTGACGGCACGGCTGATGTTCGTGGCGTTGATCCGCCGGAGGTCGACACCGGAGGTGGTGACGATCTGGAAGGAGAGGGCGATCGAACGGCACGGACGGGAGAGCGAGCAGCCGACGGAGGCGGCGACCGCACGGTTGTGCGCCGCGGCGGCGACGAGCGGCCCGAACTGGTGGATCGAGAACTCCTCGTCGTACTGGACGGGGTGCGCCCGGTTGGCGAGGGTGTGCGCCTCGTCCACGGCGGCGCCGACGCTGCGGGGGATGTGCGACCCCGATGCCGCGCCCGCCGGGGCCGCGGTGGCGAGGGCGACGAGGCCGGCGGTGGTCAGCATGCCCAGCCGGACGGCCTTGCGGCCCACCGTGCTGGTGTGGGGCTTTCGGTGCGTCACGGACTTCTCCTGTACCGGTGGAAGGGATGTCGGGGGAAGGGGGAAGGGGGAAGGGGGAAGGGGAGGGACGGCCCGCGTCAGGTCGGCAGCGGCGCGGGGAAGGACACGGTGAAGCTCGGGATGGGGGGCTCCGAGGGCGTCGCGGAGTCCGACGGTGTGGCGGAGGGCGAGCCGTCGGACGGGCTCGGCCCTGCCGTGGCCGTGGTCCGGGTGCTGCTCGGTTGCGGTTCGCTGCGCGAGGCCCGCGGGCTGGGCGAGTTCGACGGCGAGGGGCTGCCGCTCGCCGAGGCGGAGGCGTCGGCCGAGCCGGACTCCGAGGGTTCGGCCGAGGACGCGCTCGCCGACGGCTCGCCCACGGCCACGGTCACCGGGGGTGTGGTGACGCTGGGCAGCGGTGCGGGGGCGACCGGGCGCAGGGGCCTGATCTCGGGCACTCCGGGCTGCAGGATGGGCGCGATCGGCGGCTGCGGTGGCAGCGGCTTGGGGGTCACCCCGCCCACCCACGCGGCGCACAGCGCCGCAGCTCCGGCCAGTGTGGCCCCGCCGATGAGGAGCCTCAGCCGGAGATTCCCCTCCGTGGCACGGACGACGTAGCGGACGAGCCGGCCCCCGAGGCGCACCGACAGGTACGCCGCCCCCGCCAAGGGGAAGATCAGCATCAGGCTGCCGATGACCCCGACCGTCCCGGCGGCGAACTGGCCCTCGGCGAAGGCGGAACCGGTCCCGGTCAGCTGCTCGACCAGGGACCGCAGGCTCGTCTCGAGCAGGCGCGGCAGGTTCCACAGCACGTAGCCGAGCTCGGCCAGCAGCAGGGGCACCATCGTCAGCACCCAGGTGGTGACGATGATCCGGGCGGAACGCTTGAGGTCGGAGACCTCGGGGGGCACCGGGCGGCCCGGGAGCATGCTGCGCAGGATCGGCTTGATCTTGCCGAAGAGGTCCGGGACGCCGGCGAGGTCACCGAGGATGTAGTAGCCGTCCAGCCGGACGGCCGGCATCAGCTGCTCGATGATCTCGAAGTGGGCGAGGTAGATGGCGGCGAGGAAGAAGGACTGCCCGGTGGCGAAGTAGCCGCCGGCCAGGGCCAGTATGAAGACGACGTTGAAGTAGACGCCGCCCAGGTCGGTGCGCATGCGCCCGCCCCGGCCGATCCGGTAGACGTCGGTGACGTCGGTGTACATCGACGGCCAGATGAGGAAGATGCCGCAGCCGATGGCCCCGGGGCGGGCCCCGCCGTAGCGGCACGCGGAGGCGTGCCCGAACTCGTGGAAGACGAGCGAGGCCACGGTCAGCGCGAACACCACGAGCATGAGCACCGGCTGCTCCAGCACCTGGAGCACCGGGGTCATCGCCCCGTGGACGGCGAACAGCCAGATCTCCATGGCGACCGCCGTCGCGAGCACCAGAGTCACCGCCAGCGGACGGTGCAGCCAGGCCAGGGAGCGGGCGATCCGGGCGACCTGCCGCTCGCGGAAGATGACCCGATGGCCCTTCAGGACGAGCAGGAGGTCCGCGGTGGGCCCGGTGACCTCGTCGTCCTCCTGCCCGAAAGGGACGGTGACGCCCAGCGGCTGGAGCTTGTTCTCGATCAGGTAGTGCACGTTCTCGGCGCTGACCTCACGGCCGAAGCGCCCGCTCACCCGGTGCGAGATGGCCTCGGTGTCGCGCCGCCCGTCGATGGCGCGGGCGACCAGGTACAGCAGCCGGCTCAGCTGCACGACCTGCCCGTCCCCCCGGCGGACGATGTACCGGGGTTCGGTGGTCCCCGAGCCCTTGTACTCGCCGAGGAGTTGCAGGCCCGCGCCGAGCCGCGGGACGGGGAAGCCCGTGTCGTGGAGGGGAGGTTCCATCACGTCCGCGCCGTACACCGCCGTTCCCGTGGGGCCGGGGCCGTGAGCAATGTGACTTTCCGTCACCGTCCTGCTCTTCCTCCCGAGACGGACCGCGCCACGACGGGCGCGGTCCGCACACGTACGGGTGTTGTTACTGGCGGATGTTGATGGCCTGGACGGCCTCGGACTGGGCGACCGCGAACGGGGAGAACTGGTTCGCCGCGAGCGACTCGTTGTGGGCGTCGACGTGCGCGATGTTCTTGGTCACGTGCGTGGTCTTGACGAAGCTGAACTTCAGCTTGCCCAGGGCCTCGCGGCCGGGCAGCAGCTCCGCGGACTCGGCGTCGAGCTGGTCCATGTTCATGGGGGGGGATACCTTTCTCGGTATGCGGAAGGAGGTGGAACGCCGACTACTGCTTGATGTTGATGGCCTGGGTGGCCTGCGACTGGGCGACCGCGTACGGCGACCACTCGTTGGCCGCGAGCGACTCGTTGTGGGCGTCGACGTGGGCCACGTGCTTGGTCACGTGCGTGGTCTTGACGAAGCTGAACTTGAGCTTGCCCAGGGCCTCGCGGCCGGGCAGCAGCTCCGCGGACTCGGTGTCCAGCTCACGCATGTCGAGCATGGGGGATCCTTCGGACGAGGGGTGCGGACGGGGGTCGGGTCCCAGGACCCGTCCATCCACACCGGACGATCTGTCTGACGGCGTTGGACAGTAGTCGGGCACCACGGGCCCGGCAAGCGATTCGGACCCATGACTGTCCGTCAACGCGGCGGCTGCACAAGGGAAACGACAGGTGGGAGCGCCGGCGAGGGCACCTCGGACACCCGGCCCCACCCCCCGGATATCACTCGAACGGGTCAATCCGCCCCCTGCCCGATGTGGGGAAGTCCCGGCAGAGGGGGCGAAGCGCGACGAACCGGTGGCTATCCTCTCGATCCCCGAGGTGCTTGGGCCGACCAAGCCTCCGGTGAGAGGGGTGCACGTGCTTGTCGTTCAAGGGGCGACCGCCACCGCCGTCGTCCGCCACCGGACCGGAGAGCCGGTGGTCCTGCTTTCCGGCGAACTCCCCGCGGTCCTCACGTCGGCCGCCCTGAACGAACTGCTGAATCTGGCCGCGGCCGTCCTCACGGCCGAGGAGATGACCCTCTTCCGCAGTTGCCTGACCGCGCTGCGCTGCGGGGAGAAACTCCAGGAACGCCGTATCGAGGTCAGCGGCGCCGTCCTCACCGTCTACAGCAGCTGACCAGAACCGAATTCCACCCTTTTTGGATTGCATTTCCCGGGGCGTTTTCAAAACGTCCGGCGCGGGCGACATGCCGGATACAGATCACCCTGGAGGGTGTTTCCCGAACCTCTCCCGAGGGATACCCGAGCACCAACTCCCAAAGCTCAGGTGCGGTTTTCCCCCGAAACCGGGGGTAAGGCGACGGGTCGCCCGTTCGGCCGCGCGGCACCGATCAGTGGAATGAATGCGGCACAAGTCCCGAGTAACGTCTGGCGGGCCATCCGGCAATTCACCGAGTTTGAGGAGAAATGCGGTGAGAAAATTCGTTCGCGCTGCCGCAACGGCGGCACTGGCCACGGTCGCCCTGGCGGTCCCCATGACGGCGACGGCATCCGCCACCCCGTCCCACTCCGCGTCCGGCCACTACCGGAACGCCGGGCACGGCAACTGGGGCGGGGACTACGGCCGCTGCGGGCCACGCCAGTGGGGGTACGGCAGGTGGGACGATCGCTGGGACCGCGGCCGGGGCCACGGCCACGGTCGCGGCCACGGTCGCGGCTTCGCCCACCAGCGGTACGACCGCTTCGGGTTCGACCGGTACTGGCAGGACCGCGACTGCGACTGCCGCTACCGCTACTGAACCGGCCACCCATGACGTGGGCCCCCGGGAAGGGGACTTTCCCGGGGGCCCACCCCTGTGCGCATTCCGTTCCGTCCGCCCCGCCGCTCAGCTGCTGTAGACGGTGAGGACGGCGCCGCTGACCTCGATACGGCGTTCCTGGAGTTTCTCCCCGCAGCGCAGCGCGGTCAGGCAACTGCGGAAGAGGGTCATCTCCTCGGCCGTGAGGACGGCCGCGGCCAGATTCAGCAGTTCGTTCAGGGCGGCCGGCGTGAGGACCGCGGGGAGTTCGCCGGAAAGCAGGACCACCGGCTCTCCGGTCCGGTGGCGGACGACGGCGGTGGCGGTCGCCCCTTGAACGACAAGCACGTGCACCCCTCTCACCGGAGGCCCCGGGTCCACGAACTCGTCGTCCCGAGACTGGAGAGAATATCCCCGTGCTCCCCACTCTTTGTCCGTTCTGGGTTACTTCACCACCACACGCCCCGTCAGGCACGGCATGGGCATGGCCAATCGAACGCCGGGTACCGGTCAGCGGACAGCAGCAAGGGCCAAATCAGCACGCTGCTGCACCAGATGGACCGGGCCGTCCGCAGTAGTCGCCGAGCGGCGTTTGGCGTTGCGATGTTCCCTGCGCCTGCGCGCGCCCCCAGGGGTCAGCCGGACTCCGGACCGGACGCCGACCGGGGCTCGGTGGAGCTGCGGAGGAGGGATTCGACGAGGGCGGCGACGTGCCGGCGGTCGGCTTCGGACAGTTGCTGGACGCTGGCGATGAGGGTGGCGACCTCGGGGTCGGGGGTGGTGCCGGCGCCGTCCTCGACGTACAGGTGGATCCCGCAGGCCTCGGCCGCGGCCCGGCGTACCGCTTCCAGGGGCAGTTCCAGCCCCCGTGACAGGCCCTCCAGCGTGGACTGCTGCGGCATCCGGGCCACCCGCGCCGTCGTCGCCAGGTGATGCACCGTCGACCGCGGGACACCACCGCGCCGCGCCACCTCACCGTACGACCAGCCCCGCTGCTCCAGCCGGCGCTTGATCAGTTCCTGCAGTGCGTTCACCACGGGATGGATTCTTCCTGCTAGCACGTCGGTTGACCCGTACGAGTGAGATCGAGTCTACAGCGGCCCCACCCGCCCGACCCGGACCCACACCCCCTCACCTGCACCTTCACCCCGGCGTGCCACGTCGGCCGGACCGAACTGCCGCGAAATGCTTGCCGCGGGGCGCGCCAGGGGCTAGCGTCCAATGTCATCAGACAACTCGTCCGATGGCCATGGACGACGCGGTGCGGACCCGCTTCCGCCCGACCGCCCCACCGGGCTCCCCTGCGAAGGCGGTCCGCACCCCGGAATCCCGACAGTGATTCTGCGCTTCCCCGGGCGGTTTCATCCGGCGTCGCCAAAACTGCCCTCCCTCCTCCGAAACCCGTACCTTCAACGCGCCGGGACGCGGCGCGTCACGCCCGGCGCCGGTGACGTCGGACGGAATCTAGGGGTGATCAACGCCCCCGAAACCCGGTTGCCCAAAACTGGCCGCTTTTGCCCCATCCGATCAAGTGATTCAACGTCATGGGCATTGCTCTCCGCACATGCCGACAGCAGATATATGCATGCTTCGTCGGCTCCCCCGGCCGGACGGTGTCCGTGCGCCGATCACTCGCAGCAGAATCCGGGAGTGGTATGTGCGACGAATTCTGCGGGCCCGCCCTCGCGGCATGGCTCGCCCGAGGAGCCGGTGACCCACGGCGCAGTCTCGACGAGTGGGCACGCGCCAGGAACCGGGTGACGCTGCTGCCGGCCGGCCACCGGTGGGACGCCGTCAGGATCCCCGAACGGCCGGGCCACGAGGTCCTGGCACGACTGCAGGACAGCACCGCGCCCGTCGGGCCCGTCATGTGGGACCGGCGCTGCGGCTTCCTGTACTTCCTGGTGCCGCCCCGCGCCGAGGACGTCTGGTCCCCGCTCGGGCTGCGCTTCCTCACCCTCGGCGGGTGGCTGGCCGCCGCCGACCCGCGCAGGCCGGCCCGGCACCCGGCCCTGTGGATCCACTCCACGGGCGCCGTGGAACTCACCGGCCCGGCATATCTCTACATCGCCTGCCTGGGGGTGCTGACCGCCGGCGCCCGCCCCCTGCCGCGCGTTCCCGCGCCCCTGTGAGACGGCCGCCGGCCCGTCACACCCGCAGCGCCCGCCCGCCGCGCACGGCACGTACGCCCCGCATGGCGCGCAGGGTGCGCACCACCCGGCGCACGGCGCGGTGCCGGCGGAGGGCCTCGGCGCGGACCGGGCTGCCCCGGGCAGGTGCAGGCTGGTGAGGCGACGGCGCTTGAAGTACCGGGGGTGGCGCGGCAGATGACGACGGAGCCACTCCTCGGCCTCCGGGCGCAGCCCGGGGTGGAGACGGGCCTGCATGCAGTAGCCCACGGTCCGCAGCAGCGGGGCGAGGGTCCCCTCCACCACCTCCGCGGTGAGGGCCGGAGAGCGGCCGACGAGGGCGGCGTCCCGCTCCAGGTCCGGGAGGGCGGCGTCGACGAGGGTGAGCGGGATGCGGTCCTCGCTCTCGTACGGGGCGATCCGGTCCAGCAGCGGTCCGGTGCCGACGCGCGCGGCGGGGATGCCGTGCAGGGCCGCGGCGGTGAACAGGGCGGTCGAGGAACAGCCGACGACCAGCGCGGGGCGGAACCGCGCGAGAAGGGCCTCGGCGGCGACGGGCCCCTCCAGGACCGCCAGTTCCACGCCGAGCCCGGCGGCGGCCTTGCCGAGCGAGGACGTCAGGTCCTCGGGCGCGCCGGGATCGGGGGCGTAGACCAGCGAGGTGTGACCGGCCGCGACCGCTCCGCGGAGCATGCGCACGTGGAGCCCGGCCTCCTCCCGCCCGTCGACGAGGCCGCTCGCGCTCAGGTGCTCGCCGAGCAGGAGTGCGGTGTGCCGCTCGGGAACCGGCGGGACGAGGGCGGCCATGCCCTGGAGCGTGCTCAGCAGCACGTCCTTGGGGACGGCCACGGGCTCCACCGCGTGCTCGGCGAGCAGCAGCGGGCGCAGCCCCGGCAGCAGGTCGACGTGGAGCAGCCGCGCGATACGGCAGCCGAGGCCGGCGGACAGCCGGGCGGCGGTCGGTCCGTAGCCCGTCAGGCCGGCGGCGTACACATGGACCGGGCTCTCGGCGAAGATCTCGGCTACCGAGCGGGCGGGCGGCGAGTGCGGCGCCTCGCAGACGATCTCCACGGGCCCTTCGCCGAGCTCCCAGGCGAGCCGCAGGGCCCGCTCCCACAGGGTGAGGTCCTCCTCGCGGGGCGACCAGTCGGCCGGGTGGTGCGGGGCGATGGCGGCGTTCCAGGAGCGCACGGCGTCGTACTCGGGCCGCAGCGCGGCGAAGCCCGGCGTGCGGTCGAGGGGCGTGGCGAGCTCGGGGACGGCCGAGACGTCGCTCACCACGAGGAGACGGCGGCGGCCCCCACGGGGTCCGAACAACCCCGCCCGGATGGCCGCCGTGACGGTCGCCGCCGCGTAAGGGGTGGCGGCGAAGAAGATCTGGGTCATCCACTCGTCCTTCGTGTCGCCGCGCGCCCGGCGCGGCATCCGGTCCGGGGCGCGGCGCTGCCGCTCGTGGCCCAGCATCACGGACCGGTTCCTCCCGGTCCAAGCCATGGCGCCGGATATCACCGGTCCGAGTGAGCGGGGCCCGGAACGGCCCCGGAGCACGTCCGCAGAAAAAAACTTCGCCGACGTGTCGATCCGCGCGCCGCCCGTTCGACGCGTAGGCAGGAGCGGGGAGGATCCCCGCCCGTGCCCGAGTGACCCGTACCTGAAGAAGGAGAACGCGATGCGTTTCATGTCCCTGATCCGGATCAACGAGGACAACGTCCCCGAGGGCGGCCCCGACGAGCGGCTGATGGAGGAGATGGGCAAGCTCATCGAGGAGATGTCCAAGGCCGGCGTGCTGCTGGACACGGCCGGTCTGCGGCCGACCTCCGAGGGGACGCGGCTGCACTGGGACCACGGGAAGCTGTCCGTCGTCGACGGGCCCTTCACCGAGTCCAAGGAGTTCATCGGCGGCTACGCGATCGTCCAGGCGAAGTCGAAGGAGGAGGCCGTGGAGTGGACCAAGCGCTTCCTGCAGATCCACGGCGACGCCTGGGAGATCACCTGCGAGCTGCGGCAGGTCGAGGAGGCCCCCGAGCTCTCCTGAGCGCCCTGGGCGCCCGGAGCGCCGCCGGTTGCCCTCGCCCGGAGCGGCTGCTCTGATGGGTGGCTGTGACGGCTTCGGCTCCAGGTACCGATGACGCCCGCCGCGCGATCGAGGCGGTGTGGCGGATCGAGTCGGCCCGGGTGATCGCCGGTGTCGCGCGGATCGTGCGCGACATCGGCGTCGCCGAGGAGCTCGCGCAGGACGCCCTGGTCGCCGCCCTCGAGCAGTGGCCGGGCGCCGGCGTCCCGGACAACCCCGGCGCCTGGCTGACGACCACGGCGAAGCACCGCGCGATCGACCTCGTCCGCCGCAAGGAGGTCTTCGCGCGCAAGCTCCGGGAACTCGGCCACACCCTGGAGGGCGGCCAGGCGTACGAGCCCGACTTCGCGGCGGCCGAGGCGGCCGCCGACGGCGACATCGAGGACGACCTGCTGCGGCTGGTCTTCACCGCCTGCCACCCGGTGCTGTCCACCGAGGCCCGCGTGGCGCTCACCCTGCGGCTGCTCGGCGGTCTGACGACCGCCGAGATCGCGCGCGCCTACCTCGTCCCGGAGGCGACCGTCGCCCAGCGCATCGTGCGGGCGAAACGGACGCTGGCGAAGGCGGACGTGCCCTTCGAGCAGCCGCACGGACCCGACCGGGTCGAACGGCTCTCCTCCGTCCTGGAGGTCATCTACCTGGTCTTCAACGAGGGCTACTCGGCGACCGCGGGCGACGACTGGATGCGCCCGGCGCTGTGCGAGGACGCGCTGCGCCTCGCCAGGGTGCTGGCGGGACTGATGCCCAAGGAGCCCGAGGTCCACGGCCTGGCCGCGCTGCTGGAGATCCAGGCGTCCCGTTCGGCCGCCCGCACCGGCCCGGACGGGCAGCCCGTCCTGCTGGCCGACCAGGACCGGCGGCGCTGGGACCAGCTGCTGATCCGGCGCGGCTTCGCCGCCCTGGCGCGCGCCGAGGCGGCGGGCGGTCCGCCGGGCCCGTACGCGCTGCAGGCCGCCATCGCCGCCTGCCACGCCCGCGCCCTGCACCCGCGGGACACGGACTGGCGGCGGATCGCCGAGCTCTACGCGGCCCTGGCGCGGCGCGCGCCGTCCCCGGTGGTGGAACTCAACCGGGCGGTCGCGGTCACCATGGCGTACGGACCGCAAGAAGGGCTCACGCTCGTGGACCGGCTCACCGACGAGCCGTCGCTGCGCGGCTACCACCTGCTGCCGAGCGTCCGCGGTGACCTGCTGGAGCGGCTCGGCCGGTACGCCGAGGCCCGCGAGGAGTTCCTGCGCGCCGCCTCCCTGACGCGCAACGAGCGCGAGCGTGCCCTGCTGGTCGAGCGCGCCGCCCGGGCGAGCCTGGCGGCTAAGGGGTAGGCGGCCGGGCGCCGGGTCCCGGGCCGCGGCGGCGGCCGGCGGTGCCGTCGATGGCCTCGACGACGGGGTGGCGGTGGGTCTCGGACCCCCGCAGGGCGTGCAGCATCACGAGCATCAGCAGGGGGCACATCAGGGCCACGGCGAGGATGAAGATCGCACCGATCGGCACACCGAGCCCCACCGCGACCACCACCGCGGCCGCGGCGACGAGCCCGTACAGCCCGTAGTGCCGGCCGGTCGCCCTCGTCCTGTCCATCGCGGCCTCCCGCGGTCTCGCCGACGGCCTGGATTTCATCGTACGGCCGCGGGCACGTGCCGCATCCGGACGCCGGCGGCCCCTGCGCGGGACCCGGGTGACGGGCGGGCCCGGCAGGACGGCGCGCGCCCCCGCAGTCACCCGCGGACTCCCGCGCGCCCTCACCGAGGGGGTGCCGGGCGGGTGGACATACGTCCCGCTCATGGGATCATCCTGCGGTGCGCCGCCCGCGGCGCGGCGTGAACCGCGGCCCGCGCGCGGGGCACCGCCCCATGCGGCCGTCGCGTCACCGGAGGCCGGAGCATCGCTGCGCACGGTCCCCGCCCGACGCGGTGCCCGCGCGGGACACCCATCGTCGTCGACACCCGAGAGGGGCAGGGCATGACCGGAACGGCGAGCCGCTACCTCTACCTCACCCGGCACGCCGAAGCGCTGCCGGACGGGAGCGGCCTGACGGAGAACGGCTTCCGGCAGGCCGGGCTCCTCGGCGAGCGGCTGGGGGACTCCCCGATCTCCGCCGTCCACCACGGTCCGCTGCCCGGGGCCGCGCAGTCCGCGGCGCTGATCGGCGAGCGGCTCGGGAGCGGGGTGCCCGTGGCGCCCAGCGAGCTCGCGGGGGACTACCCGCCGTACTTCCCCGCGGAGTCCGAGCTGCAGCCGGACAGCGCGTACTATCTCTCCCGCTTCCTCGACCACTTCTCCGCCGAGGAGCGCGCCTGGGGGCCGCACTGGGCCGCCGAGGCGCTGACCCGGTTCGCCGGGCCGATGGCGGCGGGCAAGGCGGCGCACGAGCTGGTCGTGACCCACAACTTCCTGATCGGCTGGCTGGTCTCGGCGGCGCTGGACGCGCCCCGCTGGCGCTGGCTCAGCCTCAACCACGCCAACGCCGCCCTGACGGTGATCCGCTACACCCCCGGCCGGCCGGACTCGGTGCTGCTCCTCAACGACATGCGGCACCTCCCGGAGGAACTGCGCTGGACCGGTTTCCCGGCCGAGCTGCACTTCTGACGGCGGTCGCCCGGCCCCTTGCCGGACACCGGGCCCCGCGCCGCGGCGTACGCCCGCGCGCAGGCCCGGCACCCGGTCCGGGGACCTTGTGGCCTATGGCAACGTCAAGCGGGGCAGTGTTAGAAATGTCGGCATGGTCGACGTTTTCGACCGATTCGGGGCGTCACAATGCGGTCACTGACCGAGAAGAGCCCGCGGAGCGTCGCCGGACAGGTTTTCATCCTGCAGGTGGCGATCGTCGTGCTGCTCGTGGCGGGCGGCGTGTTCGCGCTCGTCGTGCAGTCCCGGCACGACAGCGAGCGCGAGGCCGTGAACCGTTCGATCGCGGCGGCGAGCACCTTCGCCCGCTCCCCCGGCCTGGTGGACGTGCTGAAGGAACCGGACCCCTCCAAGACCCTCCAGCCCATCACCGAACTGGCCCGCAAGGAGGCCGGGGTCGACTTCATCGTGGTGATGGACACCAAGGGGATCCGCTACACGCACCCCATCCCCGGCCGGATCGGCCAGCAGTTCGTCGGCACCATCGGGCCGTCCCTGGAGGGCAGGGTCTACACCGAGAGCGTGCAGGGCCCGCTCGGGCACGAGGTCCAGGCGGTCGTGCCCGTCTTCGACCCCGTCGCCGACCCGCACGGCCAGGTCGTGGCACTGGTGTCGGCCGGCATGAAGGTGAAGAACGTGACCGGCGTGGTCGCCAAGCAGCTGCCGATCATCCTCGGCGCCGGCGCGGCCGCGCTCGCCCTGGCCATGGGCGGCACCGCCCTGGTCGCCAGACGGCTGCGCCGGCAGACCCACCGCCTGGACGCGGCCGAGATGACCCGCATGTACGAGCACCACGACACCGTGCTGCACTCCGTGCGGGAGGGCGTGCTCATCGTCGACGACGACGGGCGGCTGCTGCTCGCCAACGACGAGGCCAAGCGCCTGCTCGACCTCGCCCCCGACGCCGAGGGCCGGCGGATCACCGACCTGCCGGGGCTCGACCCGGGCACGGTCGAGCTGCTGACCTCCCAGCGGGTGGCCACCGACGAAGTGCTGCCGGCGGGCGACCGCCTGCTGGCGGTGAACCAGCGTCCCACCGACGGCCACGGCGGTCCCAAGGGCTCGATCGTGACCCTGCGCGACTCCACGGAGCTGCAGGCGCTGTCCGGCCGCGCCGAGGACGCCAGGGAACGCCTCAAGCTGCTCTACGACGCGGGCCTGGGCGTCGGCACGACCCTCGACGTGGTGCGCACCGCCGAGGAGCTGGCGCAGGTCACCGTGCCGCGCTTCGCGGACTTCGTCACCGTCGACCTGGCCGACCCGGTGCTGCGCGGCGAGGAGCCGAGCGGCATCGCCGGCTCCGACATGCGCCGCACGGCCGTCAACGGCATCCGCTCCGACGCCCCGCTCTACCCGCTCGGCAGGCTGATCAACTTCCTGCCCTCCACCCCGCAGGCGCGCGGCTTCGGCAGCGGCCGCGCGGAGATCGTCGCCGACCTCTCCGCGGACCCCGGCTGGCTCGCCCAGGACCCCGAGCGCACGGACCGGGTCGTGGGGTACGGCATCCACTCGCTGATCGCGGCCCCGCTCAAGGCCCGCGGCGTGGTGCTGGGCATCGCCAACTTCTGGCGTTCGGAGAAGCCGGAGCCGTTCGACGAGGAGGACCTCTCGCTCGCCGAGGAACTCGTCGCCCGCGCCGCGATCAACATCGACAACGCGCGCCGCTACACCCGCGAGCACGCCCTGGCCGTCACCCTGCAGCGCAGCCTGCTGCCGCGCGCGCTGCCCGAGCAGAGCGCCCTGGACGTGGCCCACCGCTACCTGCCCGCGCAGTCCGGCGTCAGCGGCGACTGGTTCGACGTGATCCCGCTCCCGGGCAACCGGGTGGCGCTGGTCGTCGGCGACGTCGTCGGCCACGGGCTGCACGCCGCCGCCACGATGGGGCGGCTGCGCACCGCGGTGCACAACTTCTCCACCCTCGACCTGCCGCCCGACGAGCTCCTCGGCCACCTGGACGACCTGGTCGGCCGCATCGACCAGGACGAGTCCGGCACCGGCGTCGGGGCCGGCGTCATGGGTGCCACCTGCCTGTACGCGATCTACGACCCCGTCTCGCGGCGCTGCGTGATGGCGCGGGCCGGGCACCACCCGCCCGCCCTGGTCCGCCCCGACGGCGGCGTGGAGTTCCCCGACCTGCCCGCCGGACCGCCGCTGGGCCTGGGCGGCATGCCGTTCCAGACGGCGGAACTGGAGCTGGCGGAGGGCACCCAGCTGGTCCTGTACACCGACGGGCTGATCGAGGACCGCAGGCGGGACCTCGACGTCGGCATGGAGATGCTGAGGCAGGCCTTGGCCGCCCACCCGGACCGGCCGCCCGAGGAGAGCTGCCAGGCCGTGCTGGAGGCGCTGCTGCCGGGCCGTCCCAAGGACGACGTGGCGCTGCTCATCGCCCGCACCCGGTGCACCCCCGCCGACCACGTCGCCGAATGGGACGTGCCCCTCGATCCCGCGGCCGTTTCGGGGATGCGGGCCGCCGTCGCGGAGAAGCTGGACGAGTGGGGCCTGTCGGAGCTGGCGTTCGGCATGGAGCTGGTGCTCAGCGAACTGATCACCAACGCGATCCGCTACGGCTCCGCGCCCATCAGGGTCCGGCTGCTGCTGGACCGCACGCTGACCTGCGAGGTGTCCGACGGCAGCAGCACCTCGCCGCACCTGCGCTACGCCGCCACCACCGACGAGGGCGGCCGCGGGCTGTTCCTGGTCGCGCAGGTCGCCGAACGCTGGGGCACCCGCTACACCCCCGAGGGCAAGGTGATCTGGGCGGAGCAGCCGCTGCCCGCCTGGGCGGACCGCGCCCTGGACGCGGGCGCGCGGCTGACGGGCGCGGTCGACGCCTCGACGCGGTGAACGCCCCGGGCTCAGCCGGGCGTCTGCGCCAGCACGCGGGCCCGGCACCGGGCAGGCGTACCCCAGGCGGAGCGCAGCGCGCGGGCCTTGGTGAGCCACAGGGACAGGTCGTACTCGGCGGTGTAGCCGAGGGCGCCGTGCAGTTGCAGCGCGGTCCGCGCGGCCCGGTACGCGGCCTCGCCGCAGGCCACCTTCGCGGCGGCGACGTCGGCGCCGGTCCCGGTCACGGCGGCGCCGTGCAGCAGGGGCCGGGCGAACTCCAGGGCGATCAGGGTGTCGGCCAGCCGGTGCTTGACGGCCTGGAAGGAGCCGACCGGCACCCCGAACTGGTGGCGCCGCCGCACATGGTCGACCGTACGGGCCAGCAGCGCGAGCCCGACACCGAGCGCCTGGGCCGCCGTGACGAGCGCCGCCCGGTCGGCGGCCCGGGCGGCCGCGGCCGCGACGGCGGGCCCGGTGGCCAGCACCGCCGCGGTGCCCTCCTGCGGGACGGCCAGACGCCGGACGGGGTCGAGGGAGGCCAGGACCGGGCCGTGGTCGCGGGCCAGGAGCAGCCGGTCGCCGCTCACGACCAGGACGGCGTCGGCGGCGTCGGCGTCGAGTGCGTGGCCGCCCTCCGGCGCGGCGAGGCCCAGCACGGCCCGTCCCGCGGCGACGCGGGGCAGCCACTCCTTGGCCGGCCCCGGGTCGGGCAGCGCGTCCAGGAGCTCGGCGGCGGCCACCGTCTCGGCGACCGGGCCCGGTACGGCGTGCCGCCCCAGCTCGACGAAGGCGAGGGCGAGCTCGACGGGGCGCGGGCCGTAGCCGTCGTACGCCTCCGGCACGGCGAGCGCGAAGAGCCCGGCGTCGGCCAGCCGGGCCCACAGCCGCCGCCCCGGTGCGTGCTCCCCCGCGGCCCAGGCACGCGCCGCCTCCGGCGTCCCGGCGGCGGCGAGCATGCGGTCCAGGGCGTGGACGAAGTCCGCCTGCTCCACGGTCGGCAGGAACCTCATCGGCGACGCCCCCTCGGCAGCCCGGGCAGACGCTCGGCCGTGATCTTGCGCTGCATCCCGCTCGCACCCGCACACACAGCACGACACGAGCCACAAGCGCCGTACGCCCCGGCACGGCCGGCGCGAAGCCCCCGGCAACAGCGGGCCGGACCGTGCTCCCCCACGACCCGGGCACCCGGCGGAAACCTCATCGGCGACGCCCCCTCGGCAGCCCGAGCAGACGCTCGGCGACGATGTCGCGCTGGATCTCGTTCGTACCGGCGTAGACGGGCCCCGCGAGCGCGAACACCCAGCCCTCGGCCCAAGGGCCCCCGGCGGCCTCCCCCGGCGGCCCCAGGAGGTCCAGCGCGGTCTCGTGCAGGGCGATGTCCAGCTCGGACCAGAAGACCTTGGTGAGGCTGGACGCCCCTGCCTCCGGTGCGCCGCCCTCGGCGGCGCGGGCGGCGCCCGCGTAGGCGGCCAGCTGGTACGCGCGGGCGCCGATCAGTGCGTCCGCGACGCGGTCGGCGGCGGACGGGTCCGCGTCCTCGCCGCAGGAGTGCCACAGGGCCGCCAGGCGGCGGGCGGCCGCCGTGAAGCGGCCGGGGCTGCGCAGGGTGAGGCCGCGCTCGTCGGCCGCCGTGCTCATGGCGACCCGCCAGCCGTCGCCGGGGGAGCCGACCACGTCGGCGTCGGGCACGAAGACGTCGTCCAGGAAGAGTTCGGCGAAGGCCGGCTTCCCGTCGAGGCGGGCGAGCGGCCGCACGGTCACCCCGGGCGCGTCGAGCCCGAACATCAGGTAGGTCAGCCCCTGGTGCGGCCGCGGCGCCCCGGGGTGGCTGCGGAACAGCCCGAACGCGCGGTCGGCGAAGGCGGCGCGGGAGGACCAGGTCTTCTGGCCGCGCAGCAGCCAGCCGCCCTCGGTGCGGGTGGCCGTGGAGCGCAGCGACGCCAGGTCGGAACCCGCCTCCGGTTCGGACCAGGCCTGCGCCCAGATCACCTCGCCGCGCGCCATGGGCGGCAGGACGCGGTCGCGCTGCTCCTGGGTGCCGTGCTCCAGGAGGGTGGGTCCGAGCAGGCTGATCCCGTTCTGGCCGACCCGGCCGGGCGCCCCGGCGGCGTGGTACTCCTCCTCGAAGACCAGCCACTGGAGGAGCGTCGCGTCCCGCCCTCCGTAGGCGGCAGGCCAGGAGACGACCGACCAGCGGCCGACGGCCAGCCGGCGCTCCCAGGCGCGGTGGGCGGCGAAGCCCTCGGCCGTCTCCAGGGAGGGCAGCGGGACGGCGGGGACGTGCGCGGCGAGCCAGTCCCGGGCCTGGCGCCGGAAGGACCGTTCCTCCGCGGTGAAGTCGAGATCCACCCGCTCCCCCTTCCCTAACAAGTGTTTGGTAGATTAACGTCGGTGGCGTGACTCCACCACCCCCGTACCAGCCGGGCCACGCGCTGCTGGCGGACCGCACCGCGGTCGTCACCGCAGCGGCGGGCGCCGGCATCGGCGGCGCGACGGCCCGGCGCCTCCTGGAGGAGGGCGCCCGGGTGGTGATCGGCGACGTCCATAGGCGGCGGCTGAAGGAGTGCGCGGCCGCCCTGGCGGACGAGTTCGGGCCGGACCGGGTCGCCGCGCTCCCCTGCGACGTCACGGACGAGACCCAGGTCGCGGCGCTGCTCGACCTCGCGGAGCGCCGGCACGGGCGGCTGGACGTCGTGGTCAACAACGCCGGCCTCGGCGGCACCGCCGAACTGACCGAGATGACCGACGGGCAGTGGGCGAAGGTCCTCGACGTCACCTTGACCGGCACCTTCCGCTGCACCCGCGCCGCACTGCGCCGGATGAAGGCCTCCGGGGCCGGCGGCGTCATCGTCAACAACGCCTCCGTCGCCGGCTGGCGCGCCCAGGCCGGGCAGGCGCACTACGCCGCGGCCAAGGCCGGGGTCATGGCGCTCACCCGCTGCGCGGCGGTGGAGGCGGCGGCGTACGGGGTGCGGGTCAACGCCGTCTCCCCCAGCCTCGCCATGCATCCGCACCTGGTGAAGGTCACCACCCCCGGCCTGCTGGCGGAACTGACCGCGCGCGAGGCCTTCGGCCGCCCCGCGGAACCCTGGGAGGTCGCCAACGTGATCGTCTTCCTCGCCTCCGGCTACTCCTCGTACATGACCGGGGAGGTCGTCCCGGTGAGCAGCCAGCACGCGTGAAGCGAGAATGATCCCCGTGCCCAAGACCACTGCGAAGACCACGCCGAGAACCACGCCGAGGACCGCCAAGAGCCCCGCGGGGGCCGCGGCCCCCTCCGACGGGCGCCGCGCCGAACTCCTGGCCATCGCCGCCAGGGTGTTCGCCGCGCAGGGCTACAACGCCACCACCGTCCGGCGGATCGCCGACGAGGCGGGGATGCTCGCGGGCAGCCTCTACTACCACTTCGACTCCAAGGAGTCGATGCTGGACGAGATCCTCTCGGCCTTCCTGGACGAGCTGTGGGCCGGGTACGAGGACGTGCTCGCCGCCGGCCTCGGCCCACGGGAGACCGTCGAGGCCCTGGTCACCGAGTCCTTCCGGGAGATCGACCGGCACCTGGACGCCGTCGCGATCTACCAGCGGGAGGCCCGGCAGCTGGCGTCCTCCCAGCCGCGCTTCGCCTATCTCGGCGATTCGCAGCGCAGGTTCGAGCGGCTCTGGCTCGGGACGCTGGAACGCGGCGCCGCCGCCGGGGTGTTCCGCGCCGACCTCGAACTGCGGCTGGCGTACCGATTCATCCGCGACACCGTCTGGGTCGCGGCGTCCTGGTACCGGCCGGGCGGGCAGCACAGCCCCGAGGAGATCGCCCGGCAGTACCTGTCCATGGTGCTGGACGGCGTCACCGTCCGGGAATGACGCAGCCCCACCCGGTCCACCACCCGGTCCCCACGGAGGAGCAGTCATGGCCGAGGCCTACATCGTCGAAGCGGTCCGCACCCCGGTCGGCCGGCGCGGCGGCGGGCTGTCCGCGGTCCACCCCGCCGACCTCGGCGCCCATGTGCTGAAGGCCCTGGTGGAACGCTGCGGGGTCGACCCGGCCGCGGTCGAGGACGTCGTCTTCGGCTGCCTCGACCAGGTCGGCCCGCAGGCGGGCGACATCGCCCGCACCAGCTGGCTCGCGGCCGGGCTGCCCGAGGAGGTCCCCGGCGTGACCGTCGACCGCCAGTGCGGCTCCTCCCAGCAGGCCGTCCACTTCGCCGCCCAGGGCGTGCTGTCCGGCACCCAGGACCTCGTCGTGGCGGGCGGCGTCCAGAACATGTCGGCCATCCCCATCGGCTACGCCAACCACCGGGCCGTCGAACCGCTCGGCATGACCGCGGGCCCGTTCTCCGGCTCCGAGGGCTGGCGCGCCCGCTACGGGAGCACCCCGGTGAGCCAGTTCCACGGCGCGGAGCTCATCGCCGCGAAGTGGGGCATCACCCGTGAGGCCATGGAGGAGTTCGCGCTGCGCTCGCACCGGCGGGCGGTCGCCGCGATCGACGGGGGCCGCTTCGACCGCGAACTCGCCCCCTACGCCGGTGTGACCGCCGACGAGGGCCCGCGCCGCGACACCACTGCGGAGAAGATGGCCGGCCTCAAACCCCTGGTGGAGGGCGGGCGCCTGACCGCGGCCCTGTCCTCCCAGGTCTCGGACGGGGCCGCCGCCATGCTCATCGCCTCCGAGCGCGCGGTCCGCGAGCACGGGCTCACCCCGCGGGCGCGGGTCCACCACCTGTCGGTGCGCGGCGAGGACCCCATCCGCATGCTCTCCGCGCCCATCCCGGCGACCGCGCACGCCCTGAAGAAGACCGGGATGACCATCGACGACATCGACCTGGTCGAGATCAACGAGGCCTTCGCCCCCGTCGTCCTGGCCTGGCTCAAGGAGACCGGTGCCGACCCAGGCCGGGTCAACGTCAACGGCGGAGCGATCGCGCTGGGCCACCCGCTCGGCGCCACCGGTGTGAAGCTGATGACCACCCTCCTGCACGAACTGGAGCGCACCGGCGGGCGCTTCGGACTGCAGACGATGTGCGAGGGCGGCGGCCAGGCCAACGTGACGATCATCGAACGGCTCTGACCCACCGCCCGGACGACCGGGAAGCCGAGCCCGGCGTCGGCGCGACCGCACCACGACGTGGGGGCCCGTCTCACCGCCCCCGCGTCACTCCCCCTCCGCCCGCGCCCCGTACACCCGCCCGGGCGGCTCCGCCGCCGCGAGCAGCTTCACGGCGGCCTCCCCCGCCTCCGCGGGCGTCCACCGGGCGCCCCGGTCGGCGGTGGGCCCCGGCCGCCAGCCCTCCATGACCGTGATGCGGCCGCCCTCGGCCTCGAAGACCCGCCCCGTGACACCGGCCGAGGCGGCCGACCCGAGCCAGACGACGAGCGGCGAGACGTTCCCCGGCGCCATGGCGTCGAAGGCGCCTGCCCCGGGCACGGCCATGGCCTCGGCGAAGACCGCCTCGGTCATCCGGGTCCGGGCCGCCGGGGCGACGGCGTTGACCCGTACCCCGTACCGCGCCAGTTCGGCGGCGGCCACCAGGGTCAGGCCGACGACGCCCGCCTTGGCGGCCGCGTAGTTGCCCTGCCCGACGCTGCCCAGCAGTCCGGCGCCGGACGTGGTGGTGACGATCCGCGCGTCAGGGGTGCGGCCGGCGCGGGTCTCGGCCCGCCAGTGTGCGGCGGCGTACCGCAGCGGAAGGAAGTGGCCGGTGAGATGGACCCTCAGGACGGCGTTCCAGTCGTCCTCGTCCAGGTTGACGAGCATCCGGTCACGCAGGAAACCCGCGTTGTTGACCAGGGTGTCCAGCCGCCCGAACGCCTCCAGGGCGGTGGCGACGAGCGACGCCGCCCCCTGCGCGGTGGCGATGTCGCCGTCGTGCACGGCGGCCTCGCCGCCCCGGACGCGGATCTCGGCGGCCACCTCGTGGGCGGGCGCGGCCGAACTCCCGGCGCCGTCCGGCCCGCCGCCGAGGTCGTTGACCACGACCCGGGCGCCCTCGGCGGCGAACGCCAGGGCGTGCGCCCGGCCCAGCCCGCGCCCCGCACCGGTCACGGCGACCACGCGCCCGGCGCAGATCCCCGCCGTGGCGCCGCCCTCCGCGGTCATCCCGCCCATCCCGCTCCCCTTCCGTCCCGGGCCGCGGCGAGGAACGCCGGAGCCTCGCCGCCGCCGTGCAGGTGCAGGCTGGCGCCGCTGATGTAACGGGCCCTCTCGGAGGCGAGGAAGACACAGGCGTCCCCCACCTCCGCCGGCTCCGCGAGCCGCCCGAGCGGCACCGTGCGCTCCACGGCGGCGACGCCGTCCTCGTCCCCGTAGTGCAGGTGCGACGACTCGGTGCGGACCATGCCGAGCACCAGGGTGTTCACGCGGATCAGCGGGGCCCATTCGACGGCCATGGAGCGGGCCAGGCTCTCCAGGCCCGCCTTGGCCGCGCCATAGGCCGCCGTTCCCGGTGAGGGACGGCCGCCGCTGACGCTGCCGATCATCACGACCGCGCCACCCTCTTGCTGACGGGCCATCACCTGGCGGACGGCGAGCGAGGCGTTGAGCGGCGCCAGCAGATTGAGCTCGACGACCCGCGCGTGCCGTTCGGGTCCCGCCTCGCCGAGCAGCCGGTAGGGCGTCCCGCCCGCGTTGTTGACCAGGACGTCGATGCGCCCGTAGGTCTCCGCCACCGCGCCGATGACCTCGGCTACGGCGGCCGGGTCGCGCAGGTCCACCGCCCGGAAGTCGGCCCCGTCGGGGCCCGGCCCGGACGGCGGGCGGCGGGCGCAGACCACGACGCGGGCACCGGCCTCGGCGAACGCGCGGGCGATGCCGGCGCCGACCCCGCGCGTGCCGCCGGTGACGACGGCCACCCGGTCCGACAGATCGACAGTCATGCTCACGCCGGAGTACCTTTCCCCTAACAAACGTTTGGTGGAAAGGTAGCTGATCCACGGATGACTGTCTCCACCGCGCACCCCGAACCCGGCGTCGCCGCCGTCACCGTCGACCACCCGCCGGTCAACGCCCTCCCCGTACGCGGCTGGTACGAGCTGGCGGACGCCCTGCGCGCCGCCGGCCGCGACCCGGGCACCCGCTGCGTCGTCCTGCGCGCCAAGGGCCGCGGCTTCAACGCGGGCGTCGACCTGAAGGAGATGCAGCGCACCGCGGGCCACACGGCCCTGATCGGCGCCAACCGCGGCTGCTACGAGGCCTTCGCCGCCGTCTACGAGTGCGAGGTGCCGGTCGTCGCCGCCGTGCAGGGGCACTGCCTGGGCGGTGGCGTCGGTCTGGTCGGCAACGCGGACGCCGTCGTCGCCGCCGAGGACGCCTCCTTCGGCCTTCCCGAGCTGGACCGCGGCGCCCTGGGCGCGGCCACCCACCTCGCGCGGCTGGTCCCCCAGCACTTGATGCGCACGCTCTACTTCACCTCCCGCACCGTCACCGCCGCCGAACTCCACCGCCACGGCTCGGTCTGGCAGGTCGTGCCCCGCGGGGAACTCGACGCCGCGGCCCTCGCCCTCGCCCGCGAGATCGCGGCCAAGGACGGCGAGCTGCTCCGCCTCGCCAAGGCCGCCATCAACGGCATCGACCCCGTCGACGTCCGCCGCAGCTACCGCTTCGAACAGGGCTTCACCTTCGAGGCCAACCTCAGTGGCGTCGCGGACCGGCACCGCGACGCCTTCGTGTCCCGTTCCGGGTCCGGGTCCGGGGGGCGACGATGAGCGACAAGCTCATGACCGCGGACGAGGTGGCGGCCGGGCTCCGCTCCGGGATGACCGTCGGCATCGGCGGCTGGGGCTCCCGCCGCAAGCCGATGGCCCTGGTGACGGCCGTCCTGCGGTCCGGCGTCACGGATCTGACGGTCGTCTCCTTCGGGGGCCCGGACGTCGGCCTGCTGGCCGCGGCGGGCCGGATCCGCAGGCTGGTCACCGCCTTCGTCACCCTGGACTCGATCCCGCTCGAACCGCACTTCCGCGCCGCCCGGCAACGCGGCGCCCTGGAACTCACCGAGCTGGACGAGGCCATGATGATGTGGGGCCTGACCGCGGCCGCCCACCGGCTGCCCTTCCTGCCGGTGCGCGCCGGGCTCGGCTCCGACGTGATGCGGGTCAACCCCTGGCTGCGGACGGTCACCTCGCCCTACGACGACGGGGAGGAGCTGGTCGCCGTCCCCGCGCTGCACCTGGACGCCGCCCTGGTGCACCTCAACCGCGCCGACGCCCGCGGCAACGGCCAGTACCTGGGCCCGGACCCGTACTTCGACGACCTGTTCTGCGAGGCGGCGGACGCCGCCTATGTGTCGTGCGAACGCGTCGTGGACACCGCCGACCTGCTCAAGGCGGCCGGCCCCCAGTCCCTCCTGGTGAAGCGGCAGTTCGTCACCGGGGTCGTCGAGGCCCCGCACGGGGCACACTTCACCTCCTGCGTCCCGGACTACGAGCGCGACGAGGACTTCCAGCAGGAGTACGCCCGGGCCGCCGCCGATCCCGCCGCCTGGACGGCCTTCGCGGAACGCCTGGTGTCGGGCACGGGGAAGGAACGGCCGTGAACCCCACCCGCGCCGAATACGCCGTCGTCGCCTGCGCCGAGGCGTGGCGTGGCGACGGTGAGGTGCTGGCCGCCCCCATGGGGCTGATCCCCTCCCTGGGCGCGCGGCTGGCCCGGCTGACCTTCGCACCCGGTCTGCTGCTCACCGACGGTGAGGCCCTCCTCCTGGACGCGGCGGGCGAGGTGGAGGGCTGGCTGCCCTACCGGCAGCACCTGGCCCTGGTCACCGGCGGGCGGCGGCACGTCATGATGGGCGCGAGCCAGCTCGACCGGTACGGCAACCAGAACATCTCGTGCATCGGCGACTGGCGGCGTCCCGCCCGGCAGCTGCTGGGGGTGCGGGGCGCGCCCGTCAACACGCTCAACAACCCGACCAGCTACTGGGTGCCGCGGCACTCGCCCCGCGTCTTCGTCGAACGCGTCGACATGGTGTGCGGCGTCGGCCACGACAGGGCGGCCGCCGCCGGCCCGTCCGCCACCCGGTTCCACGACATCCGGCGGGTCGTCAGCGACCTCGGCGTCTTCGACTTCGAGACCGCAGAACGCACCATGCGCGTCCGTTCCCTGCACCCCGGGGTGAGCCCGGCCGCCCTCCAGGAGGCCACCGGCTTCCCGCTGCCGGTCCCCGCGGACCCGCCGCGCACCCGCCCGCCCGGCGCCGAGGAGCTGCGGCTGATCCGTACCGTCCTCGACCCCGAGGGGCTGCGGGAGCGGGAGGTGCGGGTCTGATGGAGACCGCGCTGACCCGGCTCGTCGGGGTCCGCCACCCCCTGGTCCAGACCGGCATGGGCTGGGTCGCTGGTCCCCGCCTGGTGTCGGCGACGGCGAACGCCGGCGCGCTCGGCATCCTCGCCTCGGCCACCATGAGCCCGGAGCGGCTGCGCCAGGCGGTGCGGGAGGTACGGGAGCGCACCGAGGGGGCGCCGTTCGGGGTCAACCTGCGGGCGGACGCGGGCGACGCCGCGGAAAGGGTGCGCATCATCGTCGAGGAGGACGTCCGCGTCGCCTCCTTCGCGTTGGCCCCCACCCGTGAGCTCATCGGCCGCCTCAAGGACGCGGGGGTGGTCGCCATCCCCTCCGTCGGCGCGCGGCGGCACGCCGAGAAGGTCGCCGCCTGGGGCGCGGACGCCGTGATGGTGCAGGGCGCCGAGGGCGGCGGCCACACGGGGAACGTCGCCACCACGGTGCTGCTGCCCCAGGTCGTGGACGCCGTCGGCATCCCCGTGATCGCGGCGGGCGGCTTCTTCGACGGCCGCGGCCTGGCGGCCGCCCTCGCGTACGGCGCGGCGGGCGTCGGTATGGGCACCCGCTTCCTGCTCACCTCCGACAGCCCGGTGCCCGACGCGGTCAAGACCCGCTACCTGGCCGCATCCGTGCGGGACGTCGTCGTCACCGACCGCGTCGACGGACTGCCGCACCGCATGCTCCGCACCGACCTGGTGACCGCCCTGGAGCGCTCGGGGAAGGCGGCCGCCCTACTGCGGGCCCTGCGGCACGCGGCGGCCTTCCGCCGCGTCTCGGGGATGGGCCCGCGCGCCATGGTCCGCGACGGCCTGGCGATGCGGCACGGCAGAAAGCTGACCTGGAGTCAGACCCTGCTCGCCGCCAGCACGCCGATGATGCTGAAGTCCGCGATGGTCGACGGCCGGCCGGACCTGGGGGTGATGGCCGCCGGGCAGGTCGCGGGCGTGATCGGCGACCTGCCCTCCTGCGCGGAACTCGTCGCACGCGTCATGGCCGACGCCGAGGACGCCCTCGCCCGGCTGGCCTCCCTCGCCACGCCTGCCTGAGAGCCCGTGGCGGGCCCTCTCGCGGCCGCCCGGCCTCGCCGCGGCAAGCGGTACCCGCGGACCGCTGACGCCTCCCTCACGGGCGACCACGCGTCCCCGGCGTGCAGACCCCGTGCCGTTTCCGGCCGCCGACGGCGACCGGCCCGGCAGCACTCCTGCGGCCTCCCTCGTCGCGCTCCCCGTGACCTGGACATGACGCAGACGGGCGGCGTCGTGATCGCGACAGGAGCCGCCGGCCAGCACCGGCTCCGCGACGGCGTCGGGCCCGCTCGTGCTGCTGCGAGAGCCCGTCCTCCCCACCGAGGGCCTCGCCGAGCAGGTGCAGCCGATCCTGGAGATCCTCCCGCCGCAGATGCCGGCCTACGAGGTCACCATCACCCGTGGCCAGGACCCGGACGCGGCCCGCAACACGGACCGGCGAAGGCGCCGCGTCTCCTGTCGTCCCCACCGGCGGCGCCACCCGGGCGAACGGGCCCGGCGACGCTCACCCCACCGGTCGAGCCGCCCCCGGGGAGCGGCGCGCCGCCTTGATCACGTGCGTCACGGCTGTTGCCATGACGCACTATGGCGACGACGCATGAGCTGACGTCACCGGATGCCCGGCCCCGCGCGCGCCACGCCGCACCGCCGCGCAGCCGCCCGCACTCCGAGGTCCTTCTGCTCGCCTCCCTGGCGGCGCTCTTCACCGTGGTCCAGCTCCTCCTGGTCGTCGCGCCCGGCATGGGCCTCGGCTGGGACGAGTCGGTCTACGTCAGCCAGGTCTCCCCGGACATCCCCTCGGCCTTCTTCAGCGCGCCCCGCTCCCGGGGCGTGCCGGTCCTCGTCGCGCCGATCGCGCTGCTGACCGCGTCGACCCTCGCGCTCCGCGTCTATCTGACGGTCCTGTCGGGCGCGGCCCTGTTCCTGGCCCTGTGGCTGTGGCGGCCGCTGCTCGGCACCCGGGTGGTGGCGCTGGCCGGGCTGCTCTTCACCGGACTGTGGGTGACCCTGCTGTACGGCCCCCAGGCGATGCCCAACCTCTGGGTCGCGCTGGTGGCCCTGATCGCGGTGGGCTGCTACCTGCACGCGGCGGCGCCGGGCCACACCGGCCGGGGCGCACTCGCCGGCCTGGCGGTGGCGTTCGCCGCGCTGACCCTGCTGCGCCCGCACGACGCCGCCTGGCTGGCCCTGCCACTGGGTGTCGCCGCGCTCTTCGTGCGCGGCCGGCGCCGGCCGGTGCTACTCGCGGTCATCGCGGCCGGGGTGCTGCTGGGCGGCGCCCAGTGGGTCGTCGAGGCGTTCACCAGTTACGGCGGCATCCTGGCCCGGATGGACCGCGCGAACGCCATCGAGGGCGGCCTCGGCTGGCACCTGGCCTTCGCCGACCAGCTCAGCACCCTGGACGCGTCGCACACACTGTGCCGCCCCTGCGACGCCGTCTGGCAGCACAAGGGTGACGCCGTGTGGTGGTTCGCCCTGCCCGCCCTGGTGGCGGCCGGGGTCGCCCTCGCGCCGCGGCGCGAGGGGCAGGCGCCCGGGGCGCGGTTCCTGCCGGCGGTGTGCGGCCTGTCCCTGGCACTGCCCTACCTGGTGCTCATCGACTACGCCGCACCGCGCTTCCTGCTCCCGGCGTACGCCCTGCTCGCCCTGCCCGCGGCCCAGTGCCTCCTCCTGCTCCCCGCGCGGGTACGGCCGGCGCTGCGCCCGGCCGTCACCGGCACCGTGGT
The DNA here is from genome assembly GCA_036013505.1 of Streptomyces sp. NBC_00510. NCBI lineage: Bacteria > Bacillati > Actinomycetota > Actinomycetes > Kitasatosporales > Streptomycetaceae > Streptomyces > Streptomyces sp. NBC_00510. The sequence continues at coordinate 3,879,547 of CP107851.1, forward strand.
CGCCGTCGTGCTCGCGCAGCTCGTCACCCAGCAGATCGTGCTCCACCGCGCGGTGCGCAGCTCGACCATCGGCAACGACGACTACGCCCGTATGGCCGCGGAGCTGAACCGGCTGGGGGTGCGCCCGCCGTGCCTGGTGACGGGGCCGATGGCGACGCCCGTCGGCTACCAGGCGCGCTGCGCCTCCGGCCAGACCGCGGGGAACAACGAGAACCTGACCCCGGCCGGCATCCTGCGCCTGGCCCGCACCCAGCCCGTCGCCGTCCTCACCCCGCGGGGCGGGCAGCCGCCCGCGTACGCGCGTGACTGGCCTTCACACCCGCTGCCGGACCTGAACTACCACCAGGGCTACCGCGTCCACCTCTCGCCCAGGTGACGGACACAATGGACGGGTGATCCCGGACGTCCGCCTGCCCTCCCCGCTGGTCGAGCTGCGCGACGACGAACGCCTGGCCGGACGCGGCGTCCGGATGCTCGTCAAGCGGGACGACCTGATCCACCCCGATCTGCCGGGCAACAAGTGGCGCAAGCTCCACCTGAACCTGCGGGCCGCCCTCGACGGCGGCCACCGCGGCCTGCTGACCTTCGGCGGCGCCTACTCCAACCACCTGCGCGCCACCGCCGCCGCGGGCCGGCTGCTCGGCATCGCCACCACGGGCGTCGTCCGCGGCGACGAGCTGGCCGGGCGCCCGCTCAACCCCTCCCTCGCGCGGGCCGCCGCCGACGGCATGCGGCTGCACTTCGTCGACCGGGGCACCTACCGCCGCAAGGACGAGCCGGAGGTCCTGGCGGCCCTCCTGGACCGTCTGGGGCCCGCCTACGTCGTCCCCGAGGGCGGCAGCAACGCGCTCGCGGCGCGGGGCTGCGTGGCGCTCGGCGAGGAGCTGCGCGGCAGGGCGGACGTCGTGGGCGTGGCCTGCGGGACCGGCGGCACCCTGGCGGGCCTGGCGGCCGGGCTGGACCCGGGGCAGCGGGTCATCGGGTTCCCGGTCCTCAAGGGCGGCGGGTTCCTGGCCGGGGAGATACGCCGGCTCCAGGAAGCGGCCTTCGGCGGGCCGCGCGGGTCCTGGCTGCTGGACGACCGCTTCCACCACGGCGGCTACGCCCGTACCTCGCCCGAGCTCCGTGCGTTCGCGGCGGACTTCGGCGCGCGGCACGGCTTCGTCCCGGACTCCGTCTACGTCGCGAAGATGCTCCACGGCCTGTTCTCGCTGGCGCAGGAGGGTGCCTTCGCGCCCGGGACGACGGTCGCGGCCGTCGTGACCGGGCGGCCGACCGGTTAGCCTTGCTGGCATGATCCGAGCCGCGACACCTGCCGACGTCCCGGAGATCCACGCGATGATCCGCGAACTCGCGGAGTACGAGCGGGAGCCGGACAGCGCGCGGGCCACCACGCAGCAGCTCCACGACGCGCTCTTCGGCCCGGATCCGGCCGTCTTCGCGCTCCTGGCCGAGGACGACGCCCTGGGCGCGCCCGTGGGCTTCGCGCTGTGGTTCCGGAACTTCTCCACCTGGACCGGGACCCACGGCGTCTACCTGGAGGACCTGTACGTGCGCCCCCCTGCGCGCGGCGGCGGCCACGGCAAGGCCCTGCTCGCCGGACTCGCCGCCATATGCGTGGAACGGGGCTACGAACGCTTCGAATGGTCCGTGCTGGACTGGAACGAGCCGTCCCTCGCCTTCTACCGTGCGATGGGCGCCCGTCCCCAGGACGAATGGACGGTGCAACGACTGACCGGCGACCCCCTTCGTGCCCTCGCTGAGCAGGCACGTGTCAACAAAGCGACAACTCTTTCGATTTGACACCGCAGACCACTAGCGACGTTGCGTGCTCGTGCGCCTACTATGGGTGACAGCCATGGGGTGCCGGGTCAGGGCTCATTCATGGCGGCGACCGTGCTCCGTCCGGGCGACACCGGGGTACGGATCGCGATAGCGTCGCTGGCGAACCGAATCAGATCCAGTGCAATGCCGATGTGGGCAGTGCGTGTGCCACCTTGGAGGTGAGGGTGTCCCAGATCGCAGGCGAGCCCGGGTCGAAGGACTTCGTCGAGGTCCGGCTGCCCGCGGCGGGGGCCTACCTGTCGGTGCTGCGTACGGCGACGGCAGGACTTGCGGCCCGCTTGGACTTCACCCTCGACGAGATCGAAGACCTGCGCATCGCCGTGGACGAGGCGTGCGCCATCCTGCTCCAGCAGGCCGTCCCGGGGTCCGTGCTGAGCTGCGTCTTCCGCCTGGTCGGGGACGCCCTGTGGGTGACCGTGTCGGCGCCCACCACTGACGGCCGCGCCCCGGAGCGCGACACCTTCGCCTGGACCGTGCTGTCCGCGCTGGCCGGCGAGGTGGACTCCAGCGTGGCCGACGACAAGACCGTGAGCATCGCCCTGCACAAGAAGCGCGGTGCCGGACCGGGACAGCTGTAACGGGGGAATCGCCGTGAACGATCTGGAAGGCAGCACGCCGGGGGTGCGGGGCCGCCCCGTACCCGCCCCTGCGGCGCGGCGCCACGAGGCGCGGCCGCACCCCGGTACCGGGCCCGTGTCCGGCCTCGGGAGCAGTGACGCGGCCGGGCAGACGGATCAGGCGGATCGGGCGGATCGCATGGCGCAGGAGCAGCAGGAGCAGCAGGAGCAGGACCACGGGCAGGAGCAGCACGGGCACCACGAGACCCACGACCGGGCCGGGGCCCGGGCGCTCTTCGTGGAACTCAGCAAGCTCCCCCCGGGCTCCCCGGAGCGCGCCGAGCTGCGCAACCGCCTGGTCCGCATGCACCTGCCGCTGGTCGAGCACCTCGCCCGGCGCTTCCGCAACCGGGGCGAGCCGCTCGACGACCTCACCCAGGTCGCCACGATCGGGCTGATCAAGTCCGTGGACCGCTTCGACGTGGACCGCGGGGTGGAGTTCTCCACCTACGCGACCCCCACCGTCGTCGGCGAGATCAAGCGGCACTTCCGCGACAAGGGCTGGGCGGTGCGTGTCCCGCGCCGACTGCAGGAGCTGCGGCTCGCCCTCACGACGGCGACCGGCGAGCTCTCGCAGCAGCACGGGCGGGCCCCGACGGTGCATGAGCTGGCCGAGCACCTGAAGATCACGGAGGAGGAGGTCCTGGAGGGCCTCGAATCCGCCAACGCCTACAGCACGCTCTCCCTGGACGTGCCCGACACCGACGACGAGTCGCCGGCCGTCGCCGACACCCTCGGCGCCGAGGACGACGCGCTGGAGGGCGTGGAGTACCGGGAGTCGCTCAAGCCGCTGCTGGAGCAGCTGCCGCCGCGCGAGAAGAAGATCCTGCTGCTGCGCTTCTTCGGGAACATGACCCAGTCGCAGATCGCCCAGGAGGTCGGCATCTCCCAGATGCACGTCTCCCGGCTGCTGGCCCGGACGCTGGCCCAGCTGCGCGACAAGCTCCTGGTCGAGGAGTGACGGTACGGCTGAGGTGACGGCGGCGCCCCCGGGCGCCGCGGCTCACTGCTCCGCCGTACGCCCGATCCCGAGGGCGTCGGTGGCCGCGGGATGGACGAGGAGCACCAGCTCGGCGACCGCGGCCACGCCCAGCGCGGCGCCGGCGGCGATCATGACGCCGCCCGCCTGCACCATGCTCCAGGCGACGGGGAGCGCGACGAGCTGGATGATCAGCGCGGGGCCTCGGCTCCAGCGGCGCGCGTGCCAGAGCCCGTACGCGGCCGCCAGCGGCATGGCCGCCAGGGCGAGGACGGTCACGCCTCCGGCCTCCGCCTGGCGCGGGCTGTCGGGGTCGCCGAGGATCCCCAGGGCCAGCATCGCGATCCCCCAGGCCGCCAGGGCGGCGCCTTCCAGTGCCGCGACCGCGGCCGCCGCCGCGAGGCGGCGCGTACGGCCCGGCTGCGCGGGCTTCTCGTTGCCACTCACCCCAGCAGGGTAGCCGCCGCATCCGGGCCACCAGGGGTGCGGCCCGGTACCGCCCGGTAGGTACCCTGGCGGGCATGCGCGCCCTTCTCGTGGTCAACCCAGCCGCCACCACCACCAGCGCCCGGACGCGTGACGTACTCGCGCACGCGCTCGCCAGCGACCTGAAGCTGGAGGTCGCCGCGACCGAGTACCGCGGCCACGCCCGCGACCTCGCGCGGCAGGCCGCGGAGGGCGGGGAGATCGAGCTGGTCGTCGCCCTGGGCGGGGACGGCACGGTCAACGAGGTGGTCAACGGTCTGCTGCACAACGGCCCCGACCCCGACGGCCTGCCGAAGCTCGCGGTGGTGCCCGGCGGGTCCACGAACGTGTTCGCGCGCGCCCTGGGGCTGCCCAACGACGCCGTGGAGGCGACCGGCGCGCTGCTGGACGCGCTGCGCGAGCGCAGCTCCCGCACGGTCGGCCTGGGCCTGGTGAGCGGCACCCCGGGCACCGAGGACGAGGGGGTGCCGGCGCGCTGGTTCACCTTCTGCGCCGGGCTGGGATTCGACGCGGGTGTCGTGGGACGGGTGGAACAGCAGCGCGAGCACGGCAAGCGCTCCACCCACGCGCTCTACATACGCCAGGTCGTGCGCCAGTTCCTCACCGAGCCGAACCGGCGCGCCGGCGCGATCACCCTGGACCGGCCGGGCGAGGACCCGGTGACCGACCTCGTGCTGGCCCTGGTGTGCAACACCGCGCCGTGGACCTACCTGGGCAACCGGCCGATCTACGCCTCGCCGCGCGCGTCCTTCGACACCGCCCTCGACGTGCTGGGACTCTCCCGGCTGACCAGCGCGGCGGTCACCCGCTACGCCACCCAGCTGCTCCGTTCGACCCCGGAGCGCGGGCCGCAGGGCAAGCACGCGACCTCCCTGCACGATCTGACGGACTTCACCTTGCATTCGCAGGCGCCACTGCCGTTCCAGGTGGACGGAGACCACCTGGGACTGCGAATGAGCGCAACCTTCACAGGCGTACGCCGTGCACTGCGTGTGATTGTGTAAGCAGAAGGACATAAAGTCCTTTCACTCGAACGTTTAGGCTGCCCTGCACCCCATGGAAGTACGGCTGTGACGGAGCCGACACCGAGGATTCAAAAAAAACTTTTCGGAAGGGGTTGTATCCGCAGCCCAGGTTTGCGAGGCTCTTCCTGGCGATCGGGACAGCCGCTCATCGGGCGTCCTCGGCAGCCGGAATCCTCACCACACCCCCGCGGGACCGCACCAGGAGACTGGGCGATGTCCCGTGTCGTGTCTGAGGATTCGTGAAAGCGTTCACATTCACAAGCAACTTACATGCAACACAAGGAGATGGAGCAGCCATGGACTGGCGTCACAACGCCATTTGCCGCGAGGAAGACCCCGAGCTCTTCTTCCCCATCGGCAACACCGGTCCTGCGCTGCTGCAGATCGAGGAAGCCAAGGCCGTCTGCCGCCGCTGCCCCGTGATGGAGCAGTGCCTGCAGTGGGCGCTGGAGACCGGCCAGGACGCCGGCGTGTGGGGTGGCCTCAGCGAGGACGAGCGTCGCGCAATGAAGCGCCGCGCCGCCCGCAACCGCGCCCGCAACGCCAGCGCCTGACGCACTCGCTTACCCCCGAGCCGCAGCGCGCAGCACCTCCGAACCGCGCAGCATCGCGACGCGAAGAGCCCCGGCCGCTCCCCGAGCAGCCGGGGCTTCGGCGTTCCCGGAGCCCGGTCCTGCGAAGTCTCCCGACGCTGCGGACTCGCAGGGCCTGGACGGGTTTCAGCCCTCCAGCGGCAGTTCCAGGACGACCTTCGTCCCGCGCTCCTCGGCCGGGACCATGTCGAAGCTCCCGCCCAACTCCCCCACCACCAGGGTCCGTACGATCTGCAGCCCGAGGTTGCCGGCCCGCTGCGGGTCGAACTCCGCGGGCAGGCCGCGCCCGTCGTCCCGTACCGCGATGCCCAGCTTCTGCCCGTGCCGCTCGGCGGCCACCTCGACGGTGCCCTGCTCGCCCGGCCCGAACCCGTGCTCCAGGGCGTTCTGCAGCAGTTCGGTGAGGACCATCGACAGCGGGGTGGCCACCTCGGCCGTCAGGATGCCGAACCGCCCGCTGCGGCGCGCGGTGACCCTGCCCGGGGAGATCTCGGCGACCATCGCCAGCACGCGGTCGGCGATCTCGTCGAACTCCACGCACTCGTCGAGGTTCTGCGACAGCGTCTCGTGCACGATCGCGATCGAGCCGACCCGCCGCACCGCCTCCTCCAGCGCCTCCCGGCCCTTGTCGGAGTCCATCCGCCGGGCCTGCAGCCGCAGCAGCGCCGCGACCGTCTGCAGGTTGTTCTTCACCCGGTGGTGGATCTCCCGGATGGTGGCGTCCTTGGTCATCAGCTCGCGCTCCCGGCGGCGCAGCTCGGTCACGTCCCGCAGCAGCACCAGGGAGCCGTTGTGCGTGCCCTTGGGGCTCAGCGGGATCGCCCTCAGCTGGATGACGCCGCCGTTGCCCTCGATCTCGGTCTCCCGCGGCGCCTTGCCGCCGGCGACGGTCACCAGCGCCTCGTGGCTCTTGGTCCGCGAGGGGGCCAGTTCGGCGGAGACCGAGCCCAGGTGGTGGCCGACGAGGTCGGCGGCCAGGCCGAGCCGGTGGTAGGCGGAGAGCGCGTTGGGGCTGGCGTACTGGACGACGCCCTCGGCGTCGAGCCGGATCAGGCCGTCGCCGACACGCGGCGAGGCGTCCATGTCGACCTGCTCGGAGGGGAACGGGAAGCTGCCCGCCGCGATCATCTGCGCCAGGTCGGACGCGCTCTGCAGATAGGTGAGCTCCAGGCGGCTGGGGGTCCGCACGGTGAGCAGGTTGGTGTTGCGGGCGATGACCCCGAGGACCCGGCCCGCACGGCGCACCGGGATGGACTCGACCCGGACCGGGACCTCCTCGCGCCACTCCGGGTCACCCTCCCGGACGATCCGGCCCTCGTCGAGTGCGGCGTCCAGCATCGGGCGGCGGCCGCGCGGCACCAGGTGGCCGACCATGTCGTCCTGGTACGAGGTCGGGCCGGTGTTCGGCCGCATCTGGGCGACGGAGACGTAGCGGGTCCCGTCACTGGTCGGGACCCACAGCACGAGGTCCGCGAAGGAGAGGTCGGAGAGCAGTTGCCACTCCGATACCAGCAGGTGGAGCCACTCGAGATCGGAATCGTCGAGGTCCGTGTGCTGGCGTACGAGATCGTTCATGGAGGGCACGCAAATGAGCGTATCCCGCGCTCATGGCAGGCGCCGTCATCCAGTCCCCACAAAGGTCTCCGACGACCTATGATCTGACTGCGTCACCTTGTGGACAGGCGTTAGTGGTCTAGTCCAGAATTGACGTACAACCGAACTTCCATCCTTCCCGCACAGAAGGGTGGAGCGAGGCCCCGGCGCTCTCTGCCCTGACTGCGCCAGGCCTCATGGTCGGCCCTGACGGGCCGCGGGAACCGCACATCCCGCGCGCCACGGGCCGACGGCAGCTCCGGGCTGCGGTGCTGGGCGGGTTGAGGGTCCCGTCCCGGCGCCGCGGCCCGAAGTGGTGTCAGGGTCCTTTCCGGCCCGCCTTCCGGCTCAGCGCGTCTCGGTCACCTTCGCCAGCGCGCGCGGCGCGTCGGGGTCCTGGCCGCGGGCGATGGTGATCTCGTAGGCCAGCATCTGCAGCGGGAGGATCTCCAGGATCGGCTGCACCTCCTCGGCGACGCCCTCGGTGGGGAGGACGAAGCCGGCGGAGGCGGCGTCGACCGACGCCTGGTTGCCGATGACCACCAGATCGGCCCCACGGCCGCGGAGCCGGTCCAGCACCGGCTGGAGCGCCTCGCCGCCCTTGCCCTCGGTGACGATCGCGATGACCGGGGAGACGTTGTCGACCATGGCCAGCGGGCCGTGCAGCAGGTCGGCGCCGGAGAAGGACAGGGCCGGGATGTAGCTGGTCTCCATCAGCTTCAGCGCGGCCTCCTTCGCGGTCGGGTAGCCGTAGCCGCGCGAGGTGAGCACCAGGCGCTCGGCGAAGCGGTAGCGCGCGGCGAGCGCCCTGACCTCGTCCTGGCGGGCGAGGATCCGCTCCGCGAGTTCCGGCAGGACCTTGGCGGCGTTGCCGTCGCCGCCCCGCAGCCCCTCGACGAACAGGTAGAGCGCGAGCAGCTCGGCGGTGTACGTCTTGGTCGCCGGCAGCGCCTTCTCCGGGCCGGCCAGGACGTCGATGTGGAACTCGGAGACCTCGGCGAGTGGCGAGTCGGCGTTGTTGGTGACCGCCAGGGTGATCGCGCCGGCCTCGCGGGCGGCCCGGGTCGAGGCCACCAGGTCCGGTGAGCCGCCGGACTGGCTGACCGTGACGACCAGGCAGTCCGTCAGGTCCGGGCGCGCGCCGTAGGCGGTGGTGGTCGACATCGACGTCAGCCCCGCGGGCTTGCCGAGGACCACCTCCACCAGGTACTTGGCGTACAGGGCCGCGTTGTCGGAGGTGCCGCGCGCGGTGAGCAGGACGAAACGCGGTCCGCGCGCGGCGATCCGCTCGGCGGTCCGCCGGATCCGCGGGGCGCCCTCCTCGAGGATGCGGCGCAGCACCGCGGGCTGCTCGGCCATCTCGCCGGACATGATCCGGCCAGGCGTCGGCTGCTGCTCGGTCGGCGACGGGGCGGACATTCTCGGGGCCTCCAGGTGGATCCGGGACGGATGTGCCGCGGCGGACCTCAGTCGCCGGCCTCCTTGCCCGCGATGACCTCCGCGGCCGCCCGCCCGCACACGCGGGCGGCGCCGTGGGTCGCGATGTGCAGCGCGCCGGACGGTGCCGCCTGGGGAACGCCCATCTCCACCACCACCGTGTCCGGACGGGCGGCGAGCAGCGCGCCCAGCGCCTCGGCCATCCAGGGGTGGCGGTGCACGTCACGCACCACTGCGACGATCCTACGAGTCCCCGCCGACCGCAGCACATGTGCGGTCAGCGCGTCACCTTCGCGAAAGCTCCCGGTCACCGTGCCCGGGAAGATCCGGTCGAGCTCGGCGGCGACGCCCCACGGGGTCTCGTCGCCGACGGCGATGTTGGCGACCGGGGTGAAGGCGGCGACGTACGGCGCCTCGGCGACCGGCAGGTACGCGTCGGTACGGGTCACGCGCAGGGCGCGGCGGGCCGCGACCAGGCCGATCCCGGGGTCCGGTGCCGCGCTCGCCGGCGCCGCGGAGCGCTCGGCGGCCCAGGCGGCCAGGCTCCGCACCCGTCCGGCGGCGTCGGCGAGCCGCTCCCGGGGCAGGTCGCCGTCGCGCACGGCGGCGACGATGGCGTCGCGCAGGGCGACCACCGTCTCCTCCTCGGCGAGGCCGCCGCCCACGCAGATGGCGTCGGCGCCGGCGGCGAGCGCCAGGACGGTGCCGCGCTCGATGCCGTACGCGTCGGCGATGGCGCGCATCTCGATGCCGTCGGTGACGATCAGGCCGTCGTAGCCCAGTTCGTCGCGGAGCAGTCCGGTGAGCACGGCGGGGCTGAGGGTGGCCGGGCGGTCCGGGTCGAGGGCGGGCACGAGGATGTGCGCGCTCATCACGGCCTTGCTGCCGGCGGCCAGGGCGGCCCGGAACGGGGCGAGTTCACGGGCGTGCAGGGTGTCCGGGTCGACGTCCACCCGCGGCAGGGCGTGGTGGGAGTCGACGGAGGTGTCGCCGTGACCGGGGAAGTGCTTGGTGCAGGCGGCGACCCCGGCGGACTGCAGGCCCTCGACGTACGCGCCGGTGTGCCGGGCGACCAGCAGCGGATCGGAGCCGAAGGAGCGCACGCCGATGACCGGGTTGCGGGGGTCGGAGTTGACGTCCGCGGACGGCGCCCAGTTGAGGTTGACCCCGCACTCGGCCAGCCGGCGGCCGAGTGCGGCGGCGACGTCGCGGGTCAGGGCGGTGTCGTCGACGGCGCCGAGGGCGAGGTTGCCGGGGAAGGAGGAACCGCTGCGGGCCTCCAGCCGGGTCACGTCACCGCCCTCCTCGTCGGCGGCGATCAGGACGTCGGGCCGTACCGCGCGCAGCTGCGCGGTGAGCGCGGCCAGTTGCCCGGGCGACTCGATGTTGCGGGCGAACAGGGCGACGGAGCCCAGTCCCTCGGCGAGCCTGCGCAGCAGCCACTCGGGTGCGGTGGTGCCGTGGAAGCCCGGCTGCAGGACGGTGAGGGCGTCGCGGACGAGGTCGCCCGAGTCCGCGGTGCCGTCGTGGATCTGGCTCAAGGTCTCGGTCATCCCTTCACCGCCCCGGCGGTCAGTCCGGCGGCGACCCTGCGCTGCACGATCAGGAAGAAGATCACCACGGGCACGCCCATCATGGTCGAACCGGCCATCATCGGCGCGTAGTCCGTGCCCCGCGAGGTGACGAAGTTGCCGAGCCACACCGTCGCCGTCTGGTGCTCCTGGCTCATGATGAGCATCGCGTACAGGTACTCGTTCCAGGCCTGGATCAGCGCGTAGATGGAGGTGGCGACGAGGCCCGGGGCGAGCAGCGGCAGGATGATCCGGAAGAACGCGCCCATGCGCGTGCAGCCGTCGACCATTGCCGACTCCTCCAGCTCCTTGGGGATGTTGACGATGAATCCGCGCAGCGTCCACACCGTGAAGGGGAGCACGAAGGTCAGGTACGTGATGACGAGCCCGGAGAGCTTGTCGATCTGGTCGATCTGGTTGAGCAGCAGGAAGACCGGGATGATCATCGCCACCAGCGGCACCATCTGCACGGCGAGGATCGCGACGATCACCGCCTTGCGGCCGCGGAAGACGAAGCGGGAGATGGCCAGCGCCGCCAGCAGCCCGATGACCAGGCCGAGGCCGACGGTGGAGCCGGAGACGATCAGGCTGCGGCCGACCGATCCCCAGAAGTCGCCGACGTCGAGGGCGTCGGAGAAGTTCTGGAAGGACAGGCTGGTCGGGAAGAGCTTGGGGTCGGGGTCGATGGCGTCCTTGGCGGGCTTGAACGCCGTGTTGAGCATCCAGTAGACCGGGAAGCCGGAGACCACCACGACCAGCAGGCCGAGCAGGTTGTAGACCGTCCGCCCCTTGCGCCGGGGCCGCCGGGCGGCGCGCGCCGCCGGAGCGGCGGCCGGCACCCTCTCGGCGGGAGCCGTGTCGAGCATGGCCGTCACTCCACCTCTCCGATCTTCAGCATCTGGCGCATGTAGACGGCCATCACCCCGAGGAGGAGCAGCACGGTGATGACGGCGATGGCCGCGCCCGCGTCGTAGTCGTTGGCGACGAAGGCCTGGTCGTAGGAGTAGGTGGTGAGGACCTGGTACGCGGGCTCGGGGTGGCCGTCGCGCATGAGGAAGACCTGCGGGAAGACGCCCATGTCCCAGATGACCGACAGCGTCGTCAGCATGACGATGATCGGCTTGAGCACCGGAAGCGTGACGTGCCGGAAGACCTTGACGGGCCCGGCGCCGTCCATGCGGGCGGCCTCCTCCAGTTCCTTGGGCACCTGGGTGAGGCCGGCGTGCAGGGTGATGGCGACGAAGGGAATGGCGCCCCACACCACCATGAGGGTGATGACCAGGAAGCCCTGCTTGGTGTCGGTGAACCAGTTGTGGCCGCTGAGGTCCACCCCGGGCAGCCGGCTGAGGAGCCAGTTGAGGACGCCGTAGTCGCTGTCGAACATCCACTTGAAGATGGTGATGGCGACGACCACGGGCATCGCCCAGCTCGCCACCAGCACGATGTTGATCAGCGCCTTGACCCAGGGCGAGACCCGCTGCATCAGCAGCGCCACCCCCATGCCGACGACGAGCGTGAGCAGCACCGCCGCGAGGGTGAAGAGCAGCGTGCGCAGGACGACGCCCCAGAAGACCGAGTCCCCCAGGACGTGGGTGTAGTTGGCGACTCCCTGCCAGTCGCCGGGCAGCCCCTGCCAGAGCTCGGCCTGCCCGTACTGCTTGAAGGAGAGGGTGACCAGCCGGACCAGCGGATAGCCGAGGACCAGCAGCAGGACGCCGATTGTCGGCGCGAGCAGCGTCCACGGGAGCGCGGCTCCGCCGAAGCGGCGTGGCCTGCGGCCCGGTCCCGCCGGCCGCGGGCGCGGCGCCTTGTCCAACGGTGTGTCAACGGCACTCATCATGTGCTCCTCGGCTACTCCAGTCCCTGGCGTCGCGCCGGGGCCGGCCGCCCTGGGGCGGCCGGCCGGCGTCGATCACTGTGTTGCCCGTGTGCCGGTCAGCCGGCGTTGATCACCGCGTTGATCTGCTCGTCCGCGGACTTGGTCGCGTCCTCGATGGACGCCTTGCCGACTGCGATGTCGTTGAGCATGTTCTGCAGGATCTGCTTCTTCTCGACCTGCAGCCAGCCCGGGGCGGTCGGGACGAACCAGGTGTTCTCGTTGGCCCGGGCCGAGGCGGCCGTCGCCGGGTCGTCCTTCAGCGGGGCGAGCAGCGACTTGGCGTTGGGCAGGTTGCCCTTGGAGATGAGGACCTTCTGGGCGGCGCTGTTCGTGAAGCCGTTGATCCAATCGGCGGCGAGGTCCTGCGCGGCGGACTTGGCCGGGATGACCAGGTCGGAGCCGCCGATGAAGTTCGGCAGCAGTTCGCCGTTGGGGCCGGGCAGCGCGAAGGTCTCCAGGTTGTCCTTCAGCTTGCCGGTCTTGTCGGTCTTCGGGTCGGCGGCGGCGCCGCCCTCCCAGCTGGCGCCGTAGATGAGCGCGGACTTGCCCTGGCCGTAGACGATGTAACGGTCGGACTCGTCCTTGTTCTTGTCGCCGTGGAAGTACGCGTCGAGGACGCCCTTCCAGGTCTTCAGGCCCTCGATGGACTTGGGGTCGGAGAGGGTGGCGGTCCACTTGCCGCCGTCCTCCTTGGCGACGTCGCCGCCGGCGTCCTTGACGAAGGCCAGCGCGGTGTACCAGTCGCGGCTGGGCTGGTACCAGGCGGAGAACTTGTCGCCGTTCTTCTTCTGGATCTTGTCGAGCGCGTCGGTCAGCTCGGCCCAGGTGGTGGGGGCCTTGGTGACGCCGGCCGCCTTGGCGACGTCCTTGCGCCAGGTGCCGACGCGGGCACCGGCGTAGTAAGGCACGCCGTAGGTCTTGCCGTTGTACGTCACGGAGCCCTCGAGGGCGTCCAGCCAGTCGCCGGAGTTCTCGAACTTGCTCTTGTCGATGGGCGCGAACGCGCCCTTGACCAGGTAGCCGAGGGTCTCGGTGTTGCCCATCTCGACCACGTCCGGCACCTTCTTGGTGGCGAGGACGGCGTCGAGCTTCTGGTTCTTGGCGGTCCACTCGTAGTACTCGTGGTGGATCTTCACGCCCTTGTGCTCGGCCGTGAAGGCGTCGTCCGCCTGCTTGACCAGCTCGGGCCAGTTCTTCTGTGCGTCGACCGTCAGCCAGACGGTGATCTCCTTCGGCGCCGAGGCCTTGTCGGAGCCCTTGTCGTCCGAACCGCAGGCCGCAACGCCGGCGACCATGACGGCGACACCGATCGCCGCGATCAGCTTGCGCTTCACAACACCCTCCCCAGGGCAGTGAGTACCAAGTGGTGTAGACCAGTGCCCGAAGCTTGGCCTAGACCTTTAGGGGTGTCAAGGGTGTATAAGAGCACCGGACGCGTCCGTTACCGGACCGACATCTGGGCTCGTAACGCGATATGAGCCCGGCCCGTGCCACGATGTGAGCCGCGAATGACGGAGGAGCCGGTGACGGCAGCACGACAGCACTCGGGAGCAGAAGCGATGGAGACGGACGGCGAGGCCGGCACAGCGGTGACGGGGACCGCGGAGGCGCCCGGGACCGCGGCCGGACGGACCGCGCGGGTGCCCAAGTACTACGGCCTGAAGCGCCATCTGCTCGAACTGACCCAGACGATGCCCCCCGGCTCCCCGGTGCCCCCCGAGCGCACCCTGGCCGCCGAGTTCGACACCTCGCGCACCACCGTGCGGCAGGCGCTGCAGGAACTGGTGGTCGAGGGCCGCCTGGAGCGCATCCAGGGCAAGGGCACCTTCGTCGCCAAGCCCAAGGTCTCCCAGGCGCTGCAACTGACCTCGTACACCGAGGACATGCGGGCCCAGGGCCTTGAGCCGACCTCACAGCTGCTCGACATCGGCTACATCACCGCCGACGACCGGCTGGCCGAACTGCTGGACATGAAGGCCGGCGGCCGCGTGCTGCGCATCGAGCGCCTGCGCCTGGCGAACGGCGAGCCGATGGCCATCGAGACCACCCACCTGTCGGCCAAGCGCTTCCCCGCGCTGCGCCGCAGCCTGGCGAAGTACACCTCGCTCTACACGGCCCTGGCCGAGGTCTACGACGTCCGGCTCGCCGAGGCGGAGGAGACCATCGAGACCTCGCTCGCCACCCCGCGCGAGGCGGGCCTGCTGGGCACGGACGTCGGGCTGCCGATGCTCCTGCTGTCCCGGCACTCGATCGACACCGGCGGCGAGCCGGTGGAGTGGGTGCGCTCGGTCTACCGCGGCGACCGCTACAAGTTCGTGGCCCGCCTGCAACGACCCTGACTCCCGCGCGGTTCCCGGGTCTTGTAGATCGTTTCCATACCGCAATGCGGGCAGGTAGTGACGTGCCTCCCGTCCTGACTCTAGATTGCCTGCGCATTACACAGGAGTAAGAGATCAGGACGGAGCCGTAGCAATGTCCGAACCATCCGGAACCTCCGGGCGGCCACCGGTGGTCACCACCACCCGCGTGATCGCCGGTGTCTGCCTCGTCATCCCCTTCGTCGCCATGCTCTGGGTCGGCTCGTACGCGAAGCTGACGCCGGAGTTCATCGGCATCCCGTTCTTCTACTGGTACCAGATGCTGTGGGTGTTCCTGTCCTCCGGACTGACGTACGCCGCGTACGTGCTGGTCCGTCGTGAGGAGCGGGCACGGAAGGAGGCCGCGAAGTGAAGGACGGGGTCAACGGCGTCGCACTCGGCGTCTTCATCTTCTTCTTCCTGGTCGTGACGGTCCTGGGCTTCCTGGCCGCACGCTGGCGCAGGGCGGAGAACGCACTGCACCTGGACGAGTGGGGCCTGGGCGGCCGCAGCTTCGGCGGCTGGATCACCTGGTTCCTGCTCGGCGGTGACCTGTACACGGCCTACACCTTCGTGGCGGTGCCGGCGGCGGTCTACGCGGCGGGTGCGTCCGGCTTCTTCGCCGTGCCGTACACGATCCTGGTCTACCCGCTGATCTTCACCTTCCTGCCGCGGCTGTGGTCGGTGTCGCACAAGCACGGCTACGTCACCACCTCCGACTTCGTGCGCGGGCGCTTCGGTTCCAAGGGCCTGTCGCTGGCGGTGGCGGTCACCGGCATCCTGGCCACGATGCCCTACATCGCGCTGCAACTGGTGGGCATCCAGGCCGTGCTGGACGTGATGGGCGTAGGCGGCGGCGAGTCGTCCAACTGGTTCGTCAAGGACCTGCCGCTGCTGATCGCCTTCGGTGTCCTGGCGGCCTACACGTACTCCTCCGGCCTGCGGGCGCCGGCGCTGATCGCGTTCGTGAAGGACACGCTGATCTACATCGTCATCGCGGTGGCGATCATCTACATCCCGATCAAGCTGGGCGGCTTCGACGACATCTTCGCCAAGGCCGGCGACGCCTACTCCCAGGTCAACCCCGCCACCGGCAAGCCGCGCGGATCCCTGGCGCCGGGCGACACCGCCCAGTGGGCGTACGGCACGCTGGCGCTGGGTTCGGCGCTCGCGCTGTTCATGTACCCGCACTCCATCACCGCCGTGCTCTCCAGTCGCAGCCGTGACGTCATCCGCCGTAACACCACCGTGCTGCCGCTGTACTCGCTGATGCTGGGCCTGCTGGCGATGCTCGGCTTCATGGCGCTGGCCAGCGGTGTCGGGGCCGGGGTCAAGGGCTACAACGGCCAGCTGGCGATCCCGCAGCTGTTCGAGAACATGTTCCCGTCCTGGTTCGCGGGCGTGGCCTTCGCCGCGATCGGCATCGGCGCCCTGGTGCCGGCGGCGATCATGTCGATCGCCGCGGCCAACCTGTTCACCCGCAACATCTACAAGGACTTCCTCAAACCCGACGCCACCCCCGCGCAGGAGACCCAGGTCTCCAAGGTGGTCTCGCTGCTGGTCAAGGTCGGCGCCCTGGTCTTCGTCCTCACCATGGACAAGACGGTCGCGATCAACTTCCAGCTGCTGGGCGGCATCTGGATCCTGCAGACCTTCCCGGCCCTGGTCGGCGGCCTGTTCACCCGGTGGTTCCACCGCTGGGCGCTGCTGGCGGGCTGGGCCGTCGGCATGGTCTACGGCACCTGGGTGGCGTACGGCGTCGCCAGCCCCGCCCAGAAGCACTTCGGCGGCTCCTCCGACACCATCCCGGTCATCGGGCAGATCGGCTACATCGGCCTGACCGCCTTCGTGCTCAACCTGGCGGTCACCGTCGTCCTCACCTTCGTCCTGCGGGCCCTGAAGGCCCCCGAGGGCGTGGACGAGACCAGCAAGAGCGATTTCACCGCCGACGCCGGCGAGCCGGGCGTGCAGCGGGACCTGCCGGTGGGCGCCGGTCACTGACCGCCGCTCCGGCCACGATCACGGGCCGCCGCCCTGGGACGGGGCGGCGGCCCGTCGTCATGCCGTACGGGCCGCCTCCGGGCAGCGGAAGGTGCGGCGGTACGCCTGCGGGGTGGTGCCCACCCAGCGGGCGAAGTGGTGCCGCAGGGTCGCCGCGTTGCCGAAGCCGGCGCGCGCGGCGACGGCGTCCACGGTCTCGTCGGTGCCCTCCAGCAACTCCCGGGCCAGCAGCACCCGCTGGCCCAGCAGCCAGCGGTACGGTGTCGTGCCGGTCTCCTGCTGGAAGCGGCGCGCGAAGGTGCGCGGCGACATGTGCGCCCGGGCGGCCAGCTCGTCGACGGTGACCTCGCGGTCCAGGTGGCGCTCCATCCACGCCAGGACCTCGCCCACGGTGTCGCAGCGCGTGCGCGGCAGCGGGCGGTCGACGTACTGCGCCTGGCCGCCCTCGCGGTGCGGGGGCACCACCATGCGCCGGGCGATGGCGTTGGCCACGTCGCTGCCCTGCTCCTTGCGGACCAGGTGGAGGCAGGCGTCGATCCCGGCGGCGGTGCCGGCCGAGGTGATCACCGGGTCCTCGTCCACGTACAGCACGTCGGGCTCGACCCGCACCCGGGGGTAACGCCGCGCCAGTTCCTCCGCGTGCCGCCAGTGGGCGGCGCAGCGGCGCCCGTCCAGCAGGCCGGCGGCGGCCAGCACGAAGACCCCCGAGCAGACGCTGAGCACCCGCGCCCCGCGCCCGACGGCGCGGTTCAGCGCCTCCAGCAGCTCCGGCGGGTACTCCCGGCGCACGTAGGAGTCCCCGGCGGGCACCGCGACCAGGTCGGCCTCCGCCAGCCGTTCCAGCCCGTGCCGGGTGCCGATGGTGAACCCGGCGGGCGACGTCAGCGTCGGGCCCTCCGCGGACGCCACGGCGAAGTCGTAGGCCGGCAGGCCGTCGTCCGACCTGTCGATTCCGAACACCTCGCAGACCACCCCCAGTTCGAAGGGATGGACACCGTCGAGCAGGACCACGGCCACGTTCTGCAGCATGCGTCCAGGATGACAGAGGGGCCGCGCGGGCGTGGCAGGATTTCGAGGTAGCACGTCGGTCCTGCCACTCCCGGCGGGGTCGCGCGAGGAGCACAGTCGAAGGCATGGAAACCTTCCTCGCCACCGTCACCGCACTGGTCTTCTTCCTGGCCCTGGCGCTCGCCGCCCTGACCGGGCACGTCCACGACTCCCGCGACGGCCATGACTGGCACCGGTGAGTCCGTCACTGTGTAACCGCACCGACACAACATCTGGTGGTGTCACGGGCGGGCGCCACTAGATGTATGCTCAACTCCGCTGTCGCCGCAGGGGAAGCCGGTGGGAATCCGGGACTGCCCCGCAACGGTGTGCGGGCGCCTGAAGGCGTGCCCGCGAGTCCGAGTACCTGCCGACGGCACCGTCCGGCGCGCCGTCCGGACGGTGAAGTGTCCGGGCCTCGCGGGTTGGGCCGGCGGACGCGCCGCGGCATGCCCTGGCCTGCCCTGCGTGCGCCCCGTCGCTCCTCCGCGTCGCCGCCGTACGAGGGAGAGAGCACACGTGACCATCGCGCCCGCCGCACCCGCCACCGCATCGGAACCTGCCTCAACCGGAGCCGATCTGCTGCGCGTCCTGACGGAACTGACCGCAGACCTCCCCGACACCGACCCCGGCCGGGTCGCCGCCGCCGCGCTGCGCGGCCGCAGCGCCACGGCGGACGAGGCGGAGCTGCGGGCGCTGGCCACCGAGGCCGCCGCCGGGCTGATCGCGGAGGACCCGCAGTACTCGCGGCTCGCCGCCCGCCTGCTCACCCTCGCCGTCGCCGACGAGGCCGCGGGCGAGGGCGCCGTGTCGTTCTCCACGTCCATCGCGGTGGGCCACCGCGAGGGCCTGATCGCCGACGGCACCGCCGCCTTCGTCGCCGAGCACGCCGCGCGGCTGGACGCGCTGGTCGACGGCGCGCTCGCCGACGGCGCGGACGACCGCTTCGGCTACTTCGGCCTGCGCACCCTGCACAGCCGCTACCTGCTGCGCCACCCGATCACCCGCCAGGTCATCGAGACCCCGCAGCACTTCATGCTCCGCGTCGCCTGCGGCCTGGCCGAGGACCGCACCGGCCGCTCGGTGGACGAGGTCGCCGCGCTCTACGGCCTGATGAGCCGGCTGGACTACCTGCCCAGCTCCCCCACGCTCTTCAACTCCGGCACCCGGCACCCGCAGATGTCCTCGTGCTACCTGCTGGACTCCCCGCTGGACGAGCTGGACTCGATCTACGGCCGTTACCACCAGGTCGCCCGGCTGTCGAAGCACGCCGGCGGCATCGGCCTGTCGTACTCCCGCATCCGCTCCCGCGGTTCGCTGATCCGCGGCACCAACGGCCACTCCAACGGCATCGTCCCGTTCCTGCGCACCCTCGACGCCTCCGTCGCCGCCGTGAACCAGGGCGGCCGCCGCAAGGGCGCGGCCTGCGTCTACCTGGAGACCTGGCACGCGGACATCGAGGAGTTCCTGGAGCTGCGCGACAACACCGGTGAGGAGGCGCGCCGCACCCACAACCTCAACCTGGCGCACTGGATCCCGGACGAGTTCATGCGCCGCGTCGACACCGACGGCACCTGGTCGCTGTTCTCCCCCGCCGACGTGCCCGAGCTGGTCGACCTGTGGGGCCAGGAGTTCGACGCCGCCTACCGCAAGGCCGAGGCCGCGGGCCTGGCCCGCAAGACCCTCCCCGCGCGCGAGCTGTACGGCCGCATGATGCGCACCCTCGCGCAGACCGGCAACGGCTGGATGACCTTCAAGGACGCGTCCAACCGCACCGCCAACCAGACCGCCGAGCCCGGCCGCGTGATCCACTCCTCCAACCTCTGCACGGAGATCCTGGAGGTCACCGACGACGGCGAGACCGCGGTCTGCAACCTCGGCTCGGTCAACCTCGGCGCCTTCGTGGGCAAAGACGGCGGCGCCGGGGAGGAAGTCATCGACTGGGAGCGGCTGGACGCCACCGTCCGCACCGCCGTGACCTTCCTCGACCGCGTGGTGGACATCAACTTCTACCCGACCCGTGAGGCCGCCTCCTCCAACGAGCGCTGGCGCCCGGTGGGCCTGGGCGCGATGGGCCTGCAGGACGTGTTCTTCAAGCTGCGGCTGCCCTTCGACTCCGCCGAGGCCAAGGCGCTCTCCACGAAGATCGCCGAGCGCATCATGCTCGCCGCGTACGAGGCCTCCTGCGAACTGGCCGAGCGCCACGGCCCGCACCCGGCCTGGTCGCAGACCCGCGCCGCCCGCGGTGTGCTGCACCCGGACCACTACGACACCGAGGAGAACTGGCCCGAGCGCTGGGAGGCGCTGCGCGCCCGCGTCGCCGCCACCGGCATGCGCAACTCGCTGCTGCTGGCCATCGCCCCGACCGCCACGATCGCCTCGATCGCGGGCGTGTACGAGTGCATCGAGCCGCAGGTCTCCAACCTCTTCAAGCGCGAGACGCTCAGCGGTGAGTTCCTGCAGGTCAACTCCTACCTGATCGCCGACCTGAAGAAGCTCGGCGTCTGGGACGCGCAGACCCGCGACGCGCTGCGCGAGTCCAACGGCTCCGTCGAGGGCTTCAACTGGATCCCCGCGGACGTCCGCGAGCTGTACCGCACCGCCTGGGAGCTCCCGCAGCGCGCCCTGATCGACATGGCCGCGGCCCGCACCCCGTACCTCGACCAGAGCCAGTCGCTCAACCTCTTCATGGCCGCGCCCACCATCGGCAAGCTCAGCTCGATGTACGCCTACGCCTGGAAGCGGGGCCTGAAGACGACGTACTACCTGCGCTCCCGCCCGGCCACCCGCATCGCGCAGTCCGCCCGCGCGGCCGCCCCCATCCCGCTCCAGCAGACGACGCCCGACGCCGACGCGATCGCCTGCTCCCTTGAGAACCCCGAGTCCTGCGAGGCCTGCCAGTGATGAGCTCCACCAAGAGACTGCTCGACCCGGGCTTCGAGCTGACCCTGCGTCCGATGCGCTACCCGGACTTCTACGAGCGCTACCGCGACGCCATCAAGAACACCTGGACCGTGGAGGAGGTCGACCTCCACTCCGACGTCGCCGACCTCGCCAAACTCTCCCCCGGCGAGCAGCACATGATCGGCCGGCTGGTGGCCTTCTTCGCCACCGGCGACTCGATCGTGGCCAACAACCTCGTGCTGACCCTGTACAAGCACATCAACTCCCCCGAGGCGCGGCTGTACCTGTCGCGGCAGCTCTTCGAGGAGGCCGTGCACGTCCAGTTCTACCTGACGCTGCTCGACACCTACCTGCCCGATCCCGAGGAGCGCACGGCCGCGTTCGCGGCCGTGGAGAACATCCCCTCCATCCGCGAGAAGGCGCAGTTCTGCTTCCGCTGGATGGACTCGGTGGAGTCCATCGACCGCCTGGAGACCAAGGAGGACCGCCGCCGCTTCCTCCTCAACCTGATCTGCTTCGCGGCCTGCATCGAGGGCCTGTTCTTCTACGGCGCCTTCGCGTACGTCTACTGGTTCCGCTCGCGCGGGCTGCTGCACGGGCTCGCCACCGGCACCAACTGGGTGTTCCGCGACGAGTCGATGCACATGGACTTCGCGTTCCACGTGGTCGACACCGTCCGCGCGGAGGAGCCCGAGCTCTTCGACGAGGAGATGGGCAAGCAGGTCACCGCGATGCTGGAGGAGGCCGTCGAGGCGGAGCTCCAGTTCGCCCGCGACCTGTGCGGCGACGGCCTGCCCGGCATGAACACCGACTCCATGCGCGCGTACCTGCAGTGCGTCGCCGACCAGCGCCTGGTCCGCCTCGGCCTGCCGGCCCGCTACGGCTCGGAGAACCCGTTCTCCTTCATGGAGCTGCAGAACGTCCAGGAGCTGACCAACTTCTTCGAGCGCCGCGCCTCCGCGTACCAGGTGGCGGTCGAGGGCTCGGTCTCCTTCGACGACGACTTCTGATCCGGCGACGGGGCGGGGTTGCGGGCGGTCGCCGCCGCCCGCAACCCCGCCCGTTCGTCGGGCGATCAGAACGCGGTGACCTGGAGGATGTAGACCTGCTCGTGCCGGGGAACGACGAGATAGAGGAAAAGGTCGTCCGTCACGGCTGCCGTCCTCGTCCCCTCCCCGACGCCTTGGAAAACGGGCCCGTCGAGGTACCGGGCCTCGGCGGCGCGAACCAGTTCCCCGGCCCGCTCCTCCACTTGCGCGAGCAGTGTCACGGGGGCGGGGTTCTCTCCTCCGACCACGTACTCCTCACTGGGCTCGTACTCCCAGGCCCAGCTCACTCACCCACCGCCGCGCGGGCCTGGTCGAAGATCGCCCGGATCTCGGCCATCGCCGCCTTCCACGCGGGATCGTCCCTGTCGAGGGTCTGGGCCGTGTGCTCCGCCGAGCGCAGACGTCCCGCGGTGTCGAGATCGCGGGCGATCTCGACATGGACGGCCCACGCGGTGAGGAATCCGCGCAGCGGCTCGATCGAGCCCGAGTCGACGGAGAGGGCGATCGCCTCGTTCTTCTGCTGCTCCATCTCCGCAAGGCGGTGAGGGGCCACCTGCGCGAGCGCCGCGCGAAGTGCGTCGGGCGTCCTCGCCGACCGTGCGATGAGCTCCACCCCGTGGTGCTCGGGCTGAGTGGTCATGGTGCGGTCTTCCTCCGGGTACCGCAGCTCAGCCTAGCCACTCCGGCCGTACCTCGACGCTCGTCTCGCACCCGCCCACCGCAGACCGGACGACGCCGGTCCGCGGTGCCGGGCGGGCGCTCAGTCGTTCGGGACGGTCTCGTACTTCGGCGTCAGCTCCGCCATCTGCTTCAGCGCGTCCTTGCGGTCCCGCTTGGAGAGCCGGTCGATGTAGAGGTACCCGTTGAGGTGGTCGGTCTCGTGCTGCAGGCAGCGGGCGAAGAAGCCCTTGCCCTCGATGACGACGTCGTTGCCGTGCAGGTCCTGACCACGGCAGACCGCGTAGTCGGGGCGCGGC
Organism: Streptomyces sp. NBC_00510; assembly: GCA_036013505.1. Lineage (NCBI taxonomy): Bacteria > Bacillati > Actinomycetota > Actinomycetes > Kitasatosporales > Streptomycetaceae > Streptomyces > Streptomyces sp. NBC_00510. Next base: position 3,901,907 of record CP107851.1, read on the forward strand.
AGCTCGGCGTATGCGCCCGGCACGGACAGGCAGCCCTCGTTGCCGTCGTCGAGGACGCGGCGCTCGGCGGGGAGGTCGTCGACGACGGGGTTGACCACGTGGCCGACGTGGCGGACGCCGTCGTCGTCCGGGCAGTCGTATACGAAGACCCGCAGGGGCACGCCGATCTGGTTGGCGGCGAGGCCGACGCCCTCGGCGGCGCGCTGGCTGGCGAACATGTCGTCGATCAGCGTGGCCAGCTCGTCGTCGAAGGACGTGACCGTCTTGCACGGCTGGTGCAGCACCGGGTTGCCGACGACCGTGATGGGGCGGGCGGTGCCGCGCTCACGGTGGGCGGCCTCACGCTCCTCCGCGTCCGTCACGTCGTCGGTGAATGCGGTCTGCTCGGTCTCCTGCTGCGACATGGTCCGTCGTACGCCTTCCTGGGGCCTTCTCCAAAGCTCAATAGCCCATCAAGGGTACGTGCCCGCGAAGGTGTCAGCAGACCTCTTCGAGATCGCGCCAGTCCCGGGTGTCCGGACTGTCGGCGACCCAGCTGTCCAGCAGGCCGCGCACCAGGCCGACCGGGGCGGCGATGCCGCACTCTCGCTCGGGGGCCCACAGGGCGCCGGGGGTGCGGTGGCTGAGGTGGCCCGGGTGGCCGGGTTCGCCCTGGTCGTGCGGGTCGCGGGAGGCGTCGGAGCCGTCGTCGGTCGGCATGCGGCTCTCGGAGCAGGTGCGGCAGAGCAGCCGTACGGAGGACGACCAGTCCTCGGCGGCGTACCCGGCGTCGGCGGCGAGCTGCTCCAGGGCGTCGCGGTCCGACTCGGTCGCCGCCTCCAGCAGGACGAGCCAGGTCGGCACCGGCGAGGGCGCCCACAGCTCGATCTCGTCGAAGACGGGGTACGTGGCGCCGCCGGCGGTACGCCGCTCGCCGTGCGGGACGCCGTCGTGGAGCACGACCTCGCCCCAGCGGCGGCCGGAGGACGGCAGCGGGATGCTCAGCACCTCGATGCGGGCCGGGTCGATCCGGCGGCCCCAGACCACCTCGGCCTCGCCCTCCGGGGAGAGCCGCACCGCCGAGCTGCCCAGCTCCATCTCGACGGGGCCGGTCCCGGACACGTCGGGTCGCAGCCCGTACGCCTGCCAGGCGCGGCGGGCGAGCGGCCAGTCCTGCAGGGCGGTGGCGGCGATGCCGACGTTCCACCAGTCGGGGGCCCCGGGCGCGCGGTCCAGCAGGGCGACGGCCCGCAGGCCGGTGGTGCGGGCCTGCTCCCAGTCGTGCCGGAACTTGTGCAGCAGCGCGAGGTTGTACCAGGACTCCGAACGCCAGGGCTCCAGGTCGGCCGCACGGATCAGCAGCGCGCCGGCGTCCTCGTACCGTCCGTCGCTGATCAACGTGAACGCCCGGTCGGTCGCCTGCCGCCACGTGGCGGAGGGCCGGTGCCGTGCCCTGCCGAAGATCCTCAAGGTGTCCCGCCTGCCGTTCGCTTTCGCTGGTGCCCCACGGTGCCCCGTCCGTCCCCCCACGTCCCGTGCTCAGCGGTGCTCATCAGTCCTCCTTGCCATCGGCAGGGCCTGTCACACACGGCCGGGCGCGTCGGTTTGGCAGCATCGCCGCCATGGTGCGCCTCTTGAGCGCTCTGCGCCCCTGCGGGCATCCAACCATGCCCCTTGGTGCGCCCGCTCATTACCGGTGGGTTCACTGCCCGGCCCGGGCAACGACCCTGGTCAGCGCCTCGACCACGCGAGGGTCGTATTCGTGCGCGGTATCGAGGCGTAACCGCTCCAGCGCCTGCAGCCCCCGGCCCACGGCGGTGCCGCCTCCGGCCAGGTCCTCGTAGGCGTTGGCCGTACGCACGATGCGTCCCGCGAGCGGTTGCTCCCGGTACGGATCGGCCTGTCCCTCCACGATCCGCGCGACTTCCTCCGGGGCACCCGTCCGGCGTACGACCTCCGCGCCGAGCAGGGCGATGCGGCGGCGTTCCACCTGATCGAGGGACGAGGTGGCACCGCCGGGCACGGGGTCGACGAGGGAGAGCTGGCCGATGTCGTGCATCAGCGCGGCGTGCTCCAGGGCCGCCAGCGACCGTCCGCCCAGGCCGAGTTCCCGCCCCATGGCGTGGCTGAGCTCGCTGACCCGGCGGGCGTGCCCCACCGGGGTGTAGCCGGCGACCTCGGTGGCCCGGGCCAGCGAGGCGATGGTCTCCCGGTGGGTGGCCCGGATCGCCGCGTGCCGCCGGAAGGCCGTCTGCGTCAGCAGCAGCGGCACCCCGCACACGGGCAGCGCCCACAGCCCGGCCGCCTGCTCGGCCTGCGCCAGCACGACCCCGCCGGCGCACACGGCGGAACCGACGCCCGGCAGGACGGCCAGTTCGTCACGGAGGACGGAGGCGAAGGGATGCCCGGTGCGGGCGGTGCCCAGCACGGCGGCCAGCACGGCGTCGCACAGGATCGTGCTGGCCAGCAGGAGGACGGCGTAGCCCGGATGGCCGCCGCTGCCGCCGTAGAGCGGCTGCCCGGTCGCCGCGGCGAACGCCACCGTCAGCACGCGCCGTGCCGCCGCGTCCCGTGGCGCGCCCCTCAACTGCCCGGCGATCACCGCGGCGGCGGAGACGGCCACCACCACCGCCACCGCCTCGGCCGCGAGCAGCGCGTACGCCAGGGCCCCGGCGAAGGCGACGGGGGCGGCCTCCCGTCCCTCGGGCTCCGGGATCCGGAAGGCCTCGCCGACGACGACCAGCGCCCCGAACGCGGCGGCCGCCGCGGGGTCGGCGACGCCGTGCGACGCCGTCCAGACCAGGGCGGCGCCGCCCACGGCGAGCGCGACCCCGTGGACGGCGAGCACGACGAACGGCGTGCGTCTGCGACGGCGGCGGTGGTCGCCGCCTCCGCGGCGTCCGGAGGCGCTCACGGGCGCGGCTCGGGGGTACGGCCGGGCGGGGCCTCGCGGCGGGCGTGGCGCCGGGTCTGCGCGGGGGCGAAGGGCTCCGGCTCGTCGGCGGTGACCGCCGGGTTCCAGCCGTCCCGCCGGACGGCGCGGATCAGGGCCTGCACCATGAGGGGGTCGAAGTGGCTGCCGGCGCAGCGGCGCAGCTCCCCCAGTGCGTCGTCGACCCCGCGGGTGGCCTGGTAGGCCCGCGTGGAGGTCATCGCGTCGAAGGCGTCCGCCACGGCCACCAGCCGCGCCGAGGACGGGATGGCCTCGCCGGCCAGGCCGTACGGGTAGCCCGATCCGTCGAGGCGTTCGTGGTGGTGGAGGATCGCGGTGCGGGCGTCGTCGAGGAAGGCGATGCCGCGCACCATCTCGTGGCCGTATCCGGGGTGCAGCTCGATGATCCGCCGCTCCTCGGGGGTGAGCGGGCTGTCCTTGCGCAGGACCCGGGTGGGCACCCCGAGCTTGCCGATGTCGTGCAGGATTCCGGCCAGGCGCAGGGCCTCCACCCGCTCGGGCGGCAGTCCGATCTCGCGGGCGATCAGTGCGGACGCCCGGCCGACGCGCTCGCTGTGGCCCCGGGTGTAGCGGTCCTTGATCTCCACGGCCTGCACCAGCGCCCGCACCGTCGCCTGGTGCGCGGCCCGCTCGCGGCGCGCCTGGCCGACGGCCCAGCGCGCGATGTGCGTCGGCAGCAGGGCGAGGACCGCGGCCACCGCCCCGTACGGGCCCTGCCAGAGCACCGCGGCCATGAGCCCCACCAGGCCGTAGGTGAGGTGCGGGGCGAGCGGTTCGAGCAGGGCCTCCCGCAGGGCCACGGACGGGGCGGTGCGCTCGGCGGTGATCAGCACGCCGGCGGTGAGGGCGGCGGAGTAGAGGCAGAAGGCGAGGACGGCCGCCAGCGCGGGCACCAGCAGTCCCGGCAACCGCGCGAAGTCGCCTTCCCCGAATGCGTCCCGGACCTGGGCGGCGGCCGCCGTCGCCAGCGCGAGCTGCGCGGCGTGCCACACCCGGCGCACCGGGCCCGGCTCGCCCCGGACCGGCGCGAGGAGGCCACCGGGGACGGCGACGAGTGCGGCCGCGCCCGGGGGAAGCAGGAGCGCGGCCGCGAAGAGCACCGGGGGCAGGGACGCCCCCGTCCGTTCCCCCACCGCGTAGACCACCGCCAGCACGGCCGCGGTCGCCCAGGGAGTGCCCTCGTGGGGGCCGGTGACGAGGGCGCCGCACGCCGACACCACGACGAGCGGGATGTACACCCGCGCCGCCGCGGGGAGCATCCGGACCGTCCGCTTCGCACGCACCCCACCGAGGCTAGGGGCGCGGCCGTCGCGCGGTGGGCGAGCGGCCGCGATTCCCGCCTTCGGGTGATCCCGGGTGACTTGCCTGTACGGGCTGTGTCAGCCGGCCGGGAAACCGGTCGGCGCGCTGCCGCCGTCCGCGGGCTCCGGCACCGGCGCCACCTCGCCCGCGCGGATCAGCTCGATCCGCGTGAGCACCTTGGACCGCAGGTCCGTGGGCACGTCGTCGTGCCCGCAGCAGCGCTTGACCAGCTTCTTGACGGCCTGCTCGAGGCCGTACTTCTCCAAGCAAGGGTGGCACTCGTCGAAGTGCTGCTTGAACTTGGCGCAGGCGTCGTCGGACATCTCGTTGTCCAGGTACTCGTAAAGGTGTTCGAGTACCTCGGAGCAGTCCGTCTCATGCGGGTTGCCGCAGCTCATGTGCCCGAGCCCTTCTCATCTCCCGCGCCCGCCGGGACGAGCCCGCGCTCCCGCGCGTAGTCCTCCAGCAACGAACGCAGCTGCCGCCGCCCCCGGTGCAGACGGGACATCACCGTACCGATGGGGGTTCCCATGATGTCGGCGATCTCCTTGTAGGCAAAGCCCTCGACGTCCGCGAGATAGACCGCGATCCGGAATTCCTCCGGGATCGCCTGCAGCGCCTGCTTCACGTCCGAGTCGGGAAGGTGGTCCAGGGCCTGGGACTCGGCGGAGCGCAGACCCGTCGACATGTGCGACTCGGCTCGGGCCAGCTGCCAGTCCTCGATCTCCTCCGTGCCGCTGCGCTGGGGCTCGCGCTGCTTCTTGCGGTAGGAGTTGATGAAGCTGTTGGTGAGGATGCGGTACAGCCACGCCTTCAGGTTGGTGCCCTCACGGAACTGGTGGAACGACGCGTACGCCTTCGCGTACGTCTCTTGCACCAGGTCCTCGGCATCGGCCGGGTTGCGGGTCATGCGCAGCGCCGCCGAGTACATCTGGTCCAGGTACTCCAGGGCGTCCCGCTCGAAGCGCGCGCTGCGCTCGACGTCGGACTCCGGAGTCACCTGCACCTCAGGCACCTCGGACGGGCTGTCGTCGTTGCCGCTGACCGGACCCACCTCCTCCACGACGGTCACGGGGCCGTAAGCGGACCCCACGCCATCGGAGGATATCCCGGGCGGGATCGGCGCGCTGTTCCTGTCCGCCCCGCCCATCGCCGGCCACTCCGGCCACGACAGGTAGGGCGCCTCGGCACGGGCGCGGCACTCGGCTCTGACCATCCGGCTGCCTTCCTCACTGTGCGTACGTTCTTTCGCGTGGACGCCTCGCACAACACGGGCCGCGCACCGCTCATTCCCGAAGCGGGGGCAGTTCCTCCAGCCAGCCCAGCACCGCGTCCGTGATGACGCTGAGTGCTGCCTCCTGGGTGAGGTCCGCGGACTTCGGCACGGCGAACCCATGGTCGCCGTACGGCACCTCGACCGGCTCGTACCCCTCCGGGAACTCGTCGGGGCGGCCGAAGGGGTCGCGCCCGCCCTGCAGGGCCAGGACCGGCACCCCGGCGCCGGTCAGCTCGCCGGCCCGGGACTTCTCCGGCTTGCCCGGCGGGTGCAGCGGGAAGGACAGCGCCAGCACCGCGACCGCGCCGAGCTCCACCGCCGTACGGCAGGCCACCCGGGCCCCCGCGCTGCGGCCGCCGGAGACGACCGGCAGGCCGGGCCGGGTCAGTGCGGGCCACAGCGCCGTCCACGCGGTGTCCAGGGTCTTCGGCGCGGGCGCCAGCTTCTTGCCGGCCACCCGCCAGGGCTGCTCCACCAGCGCGACCGTCCAGCCGCGCGACGGCAGGGCAGCGGCCAGGGCCTGCAGGTCACGGGCCTCGACGCCGCCTCCCGCACCGTGGCCCAGCGCCACGACGGCGCGCGGCCGGCGGGCCCGGTGCCAGGTGACGCGGGCGTCCCCCACGGGCGTCGGCACGGTCTCCATGATCTCGCTCACAGCGGCCAGTCTGGCACCGCGGGCGATCAGAACAGCGTCGCCTCCTCGGGCGCCTCGATCGGCTCGACCAGCTCCGGCCCGTTGTTGCGGACGTTGCTCACCTCGGTGCGCACGGGGTACGCGCGCAGCAGGCCGGGCCGCGGCGGCACGAGCAGGCCGCGCAGGTCCGCGACGTCGGTGCGCACGGGGTCGAGCCAGTCGTCCCAGTGCTCCGGGGTGATCCACAGCGGCATGCGCGGGTGGATCTCGGCCAGGGAGCGCGGGCCGCCGGGGCGCTCGTCGGCGTCGGCGAAGGGCTCGGTCTCGGCCTCGGTGGTGATGACGGTGCAGGTGGCCCACCAGGCGCGCGGGTGCTCGTCGGGCAGGGTGCGGTCGCGCCAGAACTCGTACAGCCCGGCCATCGCGAACACCGAGCCGTCGACGGGGGTGACGAAGTACGGCTGCTTGCGGGGCCGCTTCTTCCTCCCCTCCTCCTCCAGCTGCCGCTCGTCCTTGCCGGTGACCCACTCGAAGTAGCCGTCGGCGGGCAGCAGGCAGCGGCGCGAGGCGAAGGGGCGCCGGTAGGAGGACTTCTCGTGCACGGTCTCGGCCCGCGCGTTGATCATCTTCACACCGACGTCGGGCGTCTTGGCCCAGCTCGGCACCAGCCCCCAGCGCAGGGTGCGCAACTGGCGCACGATCTCGCCGGTCTCCTTGTCGGGCCGCTCCAGCACCGCGTAGGTGCTGTCGGTCGGCGCGACGTTCCAATTGGGGTCCAGCGCCTCGGTGGGATCCCATTTCCGCACGTCGAAGAGCCCGACGAGATCCTCGGGCCTCCGGCTGGCTGCATATCGACCGCACATGAGTGCCAGATTGCCACGGCGCGGACACAGCCGGGCGTCGTATGGTGCGGAACCGTGCAGCTCTTCGACTCCATCTTCGGCACCCAGCCCGCGCCCTCCCCCTGGTTGGTCGGCGCCACGGCGGCCGTCGCCCTGGCCGCGGTGCTGCCGCACGTCCTGTGGCGGCTGTCCCGCAACGCGATCACGATCGCCCACGAAGGCGGCCACGGCCTGGTCGCCCTGCTGTCCGGACGCCGTCTGCAGGGCATCCGGCTGCACTCGGACACCTCGGGCCTGACCGTCTCCCGCGGCAAGCCGTACGGCCTCGGCATGATCCTCACCGCGGCGGCCGGCTACACCGCGCCGTCCCTGCTGGGCCTCGGCGGGGCCCTGCTGCTCGCGGCGGGGCACATCACGGCACTGCTGTGGGGGGCGACGGCCCTGCTGCTGGTGATGCTGGTGATGATCAGGAACGCGTACGGGGTGCTGACCGTCTTCGTGACCGGCGGCCTCTTCCTGCTGGTGTCCTGGCTGACCGAGCCCGGGGTCCAGGCGGCCTTCGCCTACCTGGTGGTGTGGTTCCTGCTGTTCGGGGGCGTACGCCCGGTCCTGGAGCTCCAGCGCAAGCGGCGCGGTGGTGCGGCGCCCGGATCGGACGCGGACCAGCTGGCCCGGCTGACGCACACCCCGGCGGCGCTGTGGATGCTGTTGTTCTACGCGGTGGCGCTGCTGTCGCTGTTCGGCGGCGGCCGCTGGCTGGTGGGTCTGTAGGCCTTGCGAGCGGGTATCTGTTTCCTTCAGGTTTCGTCCGCTTTGTGAGCGATTCGCCTTCTCCTTGAGCCACTACGCTGGGGGCCATGACCGGTAACCCCGCGCACACCGCCCTGTGGCCCGCGCCGCTCGCGTCCGCCCCCGTCCACGCGACGGTCACCGTGCCCGGATCCAAGTCGGTCACCAACCGCGCCCTGGTGCTCGCGGCGCTCGCCTCCGAGCCGGGCTGGCTGCGCCGCCCGCTGCGCAGCCGCGACACCCTGCTGATGGCCGACGCGCTGCGCACCATGGGCGTCCAGATCGACGAGGTGGTCAATCCCTACGGCGGCGAGGCCTGGCGGGTCATCCCGGCGGGGCTGCACGGTCCGGCCTCCGTCGACGTCGGCAACGCCGGCACGGTGATGCGGTTCCTGCCGCCGGTCGCCGCGCTCGCCGACGGCCCGGTGCACTTCGACGGCGACCCCCGCAGCCACGAGCGCCCGCTGAACGGGGTCATCGACGCACTGCGCACGCTGGGCGCCCGCATCGACGACGAGGGCCGCGGCGCGCTGCCGCTGACCGTGCACGGCGGCGGGGCGCTGGACGGCGGCCCGGTGTCGGTCGACGCGTCCTCGTCCTCCCAGTTCGTCAGCGCCCTGCTGCTGTCCGGCCCCCGCTTCAACCAGGGCGTCGAGGTGCGGCACACCGGCCCGACGCTGCCGTCGCTGCCGCACATCAAGATGACCGTGGAGATGCTGCGGCACGCCGGAGCCAAGGTCGACACCCCGGAGAACGGCGGCGAGCCCGACGTGTGGCGGGTCGACGCCGGCGCGCTGCTCGGCGTCGACCTCACCGTCGAGCCGGACCTCTCCAACGCCCAGCCCTTCCTCGCCGCCGCGCTGGTCACCGGCGGCCGTGTGGTCATCCCCGACTGGCCGCGGCGCACCACCCAGCCCGGTGACGCGCTGCGCGAGCTGTTCACCCGGATGGGCGGTTCGTGCGAGCTGACGGACACGGGCCTGGTCTTCACCGGCTCCGGCCGGATCCACGGCATCGACGCCGACCTGTCGGACGTCGGCGAACTCACGCCCGGCATCGCGGCGGTCGCCGCGCTCGCCGACTCCGAGTCCGTGCTGCGCGGCGTGGGCCACCTGCGGCTGCACGAGACCGACCGGCTGGCCGCGCTGAGCAAGGAGATCAACGAGCTCGGCGGCGACGTCACCGAGACCGAGGACGGACTGCGCATCCGGCCGCGGCCGCTGCGCGGCGGCGTCTTCCACACCTACGAGGACCACCGGCTGGCCACCGCCGGCGCCGTCCTGGGCCTCGCCGTCGACGGCGTCCGGGTCGAGAACGTCGCGACCACCGGCAAGACCCTCCCCGACTTCCCCGAGATGTGGACGGCCATGCTGGGCACGGCACCGGCGGCCTCCGCGTCCCCGGTGCGGGCCTGAACCATGCGGCGCTACGGCAAGCACACCGACGAGGACGACGTCCGGGTCCGCCCGAACCGCAAGGGGAACCGTCCCCGCACCAGCATCCGGCCCAAGCACGAGGACGCCGAGGAGGGCTTCGTCCTCACCATCGACCGCGGCCGCATCACCTGCCTCGTCGAGGACCGCACGGTCACCGCGATGAAGGCCCGTGAGCTGGGTCGCAAGGGCATCGCGGTCGGCGACCGGGTCGGCATCGTCGGCGACCTGTCCGGCGAGAAGGACACGCTGGCGCGCATCGTGCGCGTCGAGGAGCGCACCTCGGTGCTGCGCCGCACCGCCGACGACACCGATCCGTACGAGCGGGTCGTCGTCGCCAACGCCGACCGGCTCGCCATCGTCACCGCCCTCGCCGACCCCGAGCCGCGCCCCCGGCTCATCGACCGCTGCCTGGTGGCGGCGTACGACGCCGGGCTCGAGCCGCTGCTGGTGCTCACCAAGTCCGATCTCGCCTCGGCGGAAACGCTGCTGGAGACGTACGCGCCCCTGGGCGTCCCCTACGTCGTCACCAGCCACGAGCACTTCGACGCCGACGCGACGGCGGCCGTCCGCGAGCACCTCAAGGGCGGGATCACCGCCTTCGTCGGCCACAGCGGCGTCGGTAAGACCACCCTGGTCAACGCCCTGGTGGAGCGTCAGCGCGCGACCGGCCTCGTCAACGCGGTCACCGGACGGGGCAGGCACACCACCACCTCGGCGCTCGCGCTGCCGCTCAGCGGCGCGGAGGGCTGGGTCATCGACACCCCGGGGGTGCGCTCCTTCGGCCTCCACCACGTCGATCCGTCCCGGGTCATCCACGCCTTCCCCGATCTGGAGCCGGGCACGGAGGACTGTCCGCGGGCCTGCAGCCACGACGAACCCGACTGCGCGCTGGACGCCTGGGTCGCCGACGGGCACGCGGAACCCGCCCGGTTGTTCTCGCTGCGGCGGCTGCTCGCGACGCGTGAGCGCAAGGAAGGGGACTGAGACGCCATTTCCGGGCATGCTGTGTGATGATCGCTCATCGACAGACGGAAACGGGAGGGCGTTCGATGGCCTGGCTCCTCGTGGTGGTCGCTGGACTCCTCGAAACCGGCTTCGCGGTCTGCCTCAAGCTCTCCCACGGGTTCACCCGCCTGTGGCCGACCATCGCCTTCTGCGCCTTCGCGCTCGGCAGCTTCGGCCTGCTCACGCTCGCCCTGAAGAAGCTGGACGTCGGGGCCGCGTACGCGGTGTGGACGGGCATCGGGGCCTCCGGGACCGCGATCTACGGCATGGCCTTCCTCGGCGACGTCGTCTCGACCCTGAAGCTGATCTCCATCAGCCTGGTCGTCCTGGGCGTCATCGGGCTCCAGCTCTCCGGCTCCACCCATTGACCGCCCCGGCCGGTCCGCACCAGGGCCGGGCCGCGCCCGTCACCAGCCGCGCTGGAGCAGCCCCCGGACCAGCCGGGCGACCCGCCGGCACGCCTCCTCGTCGGAGGCCGCGGGCGCGACGACGTAGGAGACGGTGACGCGCACTGCGGTCTCGCAGGCCCAGTCGGCCTCGGCCCGGTCGAGTCTGGGGAAGCGCCGCCCCAGCACGGTCGCGGCGCGCGCCCGGAAGCCGTCGAGGAGTTCGGCCGGGGCGAGCGGGGCGTCGTCCCCCCGCTGCCGCCGGCCCGGCAGCCGCGGCACCGGCACCGGCACGACGGCCGCCGCCGGGACCCGGTCCCCGCGGCAGCCGGTGAGCACCGCACGCACCAGCGGTCTGCGGCGGGCACTGTGCAGGGTCCAGGCGGTCGCGGCGGCGAAGCAGTCACCGGCGTCGGCGCCCTGCCGCCCGGCGGCGTCCAGGGCGCGCTCCACGCCCGCCAGGAACGCCTCCGCCTCCCGCCGCGCCAGGGCTCTCGCGAGCCCCTCCTTGGTGCCGAACTCGTTGTAGAGGGTCTGCCGCGACACCCCGGCCGTGGCCGCGACGTCGACCATCCTGATCGTCGCCCACGAGCGGTCGCCCAGTGCGGACAGCGCCGCGTCCAGGAGTGATTCACGCGCTGTCGGCACGATCGCCTCCAAGCGGTCTCAAGCGGGTCTCGAGCGGTCTCCACCGGTACCGAGCGGCCTCAGGGGGCTGTGGGCCAGAATTGACGCGCCGTCGGTCCGTGTCAACCCTCCCCGCGTACCCTGCGTGACCTCGACCTGCCGCGATCGATACTGTTCGCTCCATGCCCGACTTCAACGACGATCTGCGCCTCGCGCACATCCTTGCCGACGCCGCCGACGCCGCCACCATGGAGCGCTTCAAGTCCCTGGACCTCAAGGTCGAGACCAAGCCCGACATGACGCCGGTCAGCGAGGCGGACAAGCGTGCCGAGGAACTGATCCGCAGTCAGCTCGGGCGGGCCAGGCCGCGCGACGCCGTGCTCGGCGAGGAGTACGGCACGGAGGGCAGCGGTCCGCGGCGCTGGATCGTCGACCCGATCGACGGCACCAAGAACTACGTCCGCGGGGTGCCCGTGTGGGCCACCCTGATCGCGCTCATGGTGCGCGGGGAGCGGGGCGACGAGGGCGTGGTCGGCATGGTGTCCGCGCCCGCCCTGGGGCGCCGCTGGTGGGCGGTGAAGGGCGGCGGGGCGTACACCGGGCGCAGCCTGTCCTCGGCCACGCGGCTGCGGGTGTCGCAGGTGAGCCGGCTGGCGGACGCCTCCTTCGCGTACTCCTCGCTGAGCGGCTGGGAGGAGCAGGGCCGCCTGGACGGCTTCCTCGACCTGACCCGGTCCTGCTGGCGGACGCGCGCCTACGGTGACTTCTGGCCCTACATGATGGTCGCCGAGGGCGCCGTGGACATCTGCGCCGAGCCCGAACTGAGCCTGTGGGACATGGCGGCGAACGAGGTGATCGTGCGCGAGGCCGGAGGGCGCTTCACCAGCCTGGACGGGACCGCGGGACCGTACGGCGGGAACGCGGCGGCGTCCAACGGGCTGCTGCACGAGGACATGCTCGACTTCCTGAACCGCCCGTAATCGACCGCTCCCTCACACTACCGATCACCCTCCGCGCACCCCTTGCTGCGGACCGCGGCGCATGTGAACATGAGAATGCGTGAGCTTGTGCATTTGTGAAACGATTCTCAAGACGGCCACGACGCAGCCCGAGGGGTATCCCATGCTCGTACGCGACGCCATGAGCACGGTCGTTCTCACGGTCGGTCCCGCCCACACCCTCCGCCAGGCCGCCCGGCTGATGTCCGCCCGACGGGTGGGCGCGGCGGTGGTACTCGATCCCGACACCTGCGGTCTCGGCATCCTGACCGAGCGCGACATCCTCAACGCCATCGGTGCGGGGCTCGACCCCGACCACGAACCCGCCGCCGCCCACACCACCACCGACGTGGTCTTCGCCGCGCCCCAGTGGACCCTCGAAGAGGCGGCCGCCGCGATGGTACGCGGCGGCTTCCGGCACCTGGTGGTGCTGGACGACCGCAACCCGGTCGGCATGGTCTCCGTACGCGACATCGTGCGCTGCTGGCAGCCCGCGCGCGCCCTGGCCGGCTGACGGCCGGGACATGGATCGGAGGGGGCCGGGTGCCTGGACGCACCCGGTCCCCTCCGGGTCTGTGGGACGGACGCCGGTCAGCCGCGCAGGGCTTGGACGGCGGCTTCCAGCCGCTTGCCGAAGTCCTCGTCGGCACGGCGGAAGTTGCCGATCGCGCGCTCGGCGATGTCGTCGCGCGACACCTTGGCGATGAATCCGGAGAGGTTGGCGACCAGGCGCTCCTTCTCCTCCTGCGACATCAGCCGGTAGAGGTTGCCGGCCTGCACGAAGTCGTCGTCCTCGGCGTGCGAGGGCGTCTCGTGGTTGCCGGTGTACCCGGCGACCGCGGTGGCCGACCACAGGGGACGGCCGGTCTGCGCCGGGCCGCCGAAGCTGTTCGGCTCGTAGTTCCTGGCCCCGCCGTGGCGGCCGTCGTAGAGCGCGCCGTCGCGGCCGTGGGTGCGCGCCTCGGTCGCGTGCGGGCGGTTCACCGGCAGGTGGTCGGCGTTGATGCCGACGCGGTAGCGGTGGGCGTCGCCGTAGGCGAAGAGCCGGCCCTGCAGCATCTTGTCCGGGGACGGGCCGATGCCGGGCACGAAGTGCGCCGGGGAGAAGATCGACTGCTCGACCTCGGCGAAGATGTTCTGCGGGTTGCGGTTGAGCTCCAGCCTGCCGATCTCGATCGGCGGGTAGTCCTCGTGCGGCCACACCTTGGTGAGGTCGAACGGGTTGAAGCGGTAGGCCGCCGCCTCGGCCGCGGGCATGATCTGCACCTGCACGGTCCAGCTCGGGAACTCGCCGCGCTCGATGGCCTCGCGCAGGTCGCGCTGGTGGGAGTCCGGGTCCTCACCGGCGAGCCGGTTGGCCTCCTCCTGGGTGAGGTTCTGGATGCCCTGGTCGGTCTTGAAGTGGTACTTGACCCAGAAGACCTCGCCGGCCTCGTTGTTCCACTGGTAGGTGTGCGAGCCGTAGCCGTTCATGTGGCGGTAGCTCGCCGGGATGCCGCGGTCACCGAACAGCCAGGTCACCTGGTGCGTCGACTCGGGCGACAGCCCCCAGAAGTCCCAGACGTTGTCCGCCTCCTGGGAGCCGGTGTACGGGTCGCGCTTCTGGGTGTGGATGAAGTCGGGGAACTTGATGGCGTCCTTGATGAAGAACACCGGGGTGTTGTTGCCGACGAGGTCGTAATTGCCCTCCTCGGTGTAGAACTTCAGCGCCCAGCCGCGCGGGTCGCGCACGGCGTCCGCCGCGCCCAGGTTGCCGGCGACGGTGGAGAACCGCAGGAAGGTCTCGGTCTGCTTGCCGACCTCGGAGAGGAACGCCGCCCGCGTGTACTTCGTCACGTCGGCGGTCACCGTGAAGGTGCCGTAGGCGCCCGCCCCGCGGGCGTGCACCACGCGCTCCGGGATCCGCTCGCGGTTGAAGTGGGCGAGCTTCTCCAGCAGCTGCTGGTCCTGGACCAGGACCGGTCCCCCGGGGCCCGCGGTCTCGCTGTTCTGGTTGTCCGCGACCGGGGCGCCCGCCTCCGTGGTCAGCGGGCCGGTCTCCTGAACCGTCACGTGCTTCTCCCTGGGTTGGTGCTGTGCCGTGGCTTACGCCGGATGCGATCCTACGATAGACAGAGTCCAAGTCAAGAAGAGCCCCAAACTCGTACCCGGTCGGAACACGGACTGTCACTGTTAAGCTGTTGCCATCCCACTGATAGGTGAAATGGAATGAGTGACCTGCTGGAACGACTGCGCGGCCGCGGATGGCGTATGACCGCGCAGCGGCGCGTCGTGGCCGAGGTCCTGGACGGCGACCACGTCCACCTGACCGCCGACGAGGTGCACGCCCGCGCGGCGGCCCGACTGCCCGAGATCTCCCGCGCGACCGTCTACAACACCCTGGGCGAACTGGTGTCGCTCGGCGAGGTCATAGAGGTCGCCACCGACGGCCGCGCCAAGCGCTACGACCCCAACGCCCACCGCCCGCACCAGCACCTGGTGTGCTCCAGCTGCGGCACCGTCCGCGACGTCCACCCGCACGGCAACCCGCTGGCGGACCTGCCCGACGCGGAGCGTTTCGGGTTCACCGTCTCCCAGGTCGAGGTCACCTACCGGGGCCTGTGCCCCGCCTGCGCCTGACGCTGCGCGGCCCGCCGCACGCGTTCCGCGGCCTTCCGCACCCCGGGCTCCGGCCGGGTACGGCCCACCCACACCGTCTCCACCGGCACCTGGCCGGCGACCTTGGAGAGCGCCTCGAAGGCCTCCCTGGCCACCCCGGCGTCCGGGTCCACGGCCAGCGGCGCCAGCTGCCGCAGCAGCCCCTCCCGCGGGACGAGCCGTCCCGCCGCGCGCACCGCGGCACGGCGCACCACGGGCGGCCACGGAGTGCGCACCTCACGGGCCAGCCGCAGCAGCAGCGGCGCGTCCGAGGCGTCCCCGCACTCCCCCAGCCCCGTCACCAGCCCGGCCACCAGCCGCGGCGGGCTCTGCGGGCCGCAGCGCAGCAGCTGCCTGCGGTACGCCAGCGCCGGGGGCTCTCCCCTGCTGTACAGGCGCCAGCGGGCCTGGGCGCGGACGATCCGCGCCGGGTCGGCCAGCGGCGCGGTCAGCCGGGCCGCCGGCACGTCGTCCGGCAGCGCTGCGACCGCCAGTTCCCGCACGGCCGCCGAGCGGGCCCACAGCAGCCGCCCCGCCTGGTCCGGGTCCATCTGCAGCAGCCGCTCGGCGCACATCCTGCGGCACACCTGGTCCGGGTCGCGCAGCGCCGTGCGCACCAGGTCCCCGCGGACGAACTCGCCGAGTTCCAGGGCCAGCTCGACCCCGAAGCGCCGGGTCAGCGGGTCCGTGTCGGCGGCCAGCGCACGCACCGCCCGCCGGGCCTCGGGCGCCGCCAGCACCCCGCGGTACGCCTCGGGGGTGTGCGTCGCCCGGCTCCGTCCGCGCAGCCTCAGCAGCAGCCGTACGGCCGCGGCGGCCTCGTCCGGGGCGGTGCGGCGCAGCAGCGCCTCCAGGGCCCGGTCGCGGACCTGGTCCACCCAGTCCGCCGTCCGCAGCGCCAGGACGGAGGCCACCAGCGGCCCGCCGTGCACCGCCAGCTCCTCCACGGCGGCCTGCCGGACGCGGCCGTCCCGGTCCATCGCGGCCAGCAACAGGCGCAGCGTTTCGCTGTCGCCGGGCGCCGGGGGCGTGCCCTCCTGCACCCGGGCGGCACGGTCCAGCAGCAGCCACAGCCGGGGCGGCGCCGCGGCCAGCGCCTTGAGCGCCGCCGCGCGGTCGTAGGCGGCCTCCTCGTCGTCGGCGGCGCTCCGCAGCTCGCGCAGCAGGCCCTCCGCCTCCGCGGCCGCGCACAGGCGACCCCACCGCGTCACATCCCTGAGTTCCGTCGGCCGCCGCTTACGCCGCCTGCGCAGCAACCCCGCCTCCTCGCGCCGCCTGAGGGCCTGTCCTCAGGATCGCGCGCCGGCGCCGGCGGGCCCAGGATCGTCCGCACCCTTTTGCCCGAACCATGCCTGGCCTGTACCCAACGCATACGAGAAGGCCCGGAAGCCATGGCTTCCGGGCCTTCTCTTCAGTAGCGGGGACAGGATTTGAACCTGCGACCTCTGGGTTATGAGCCCAGCGAGCTACCGAGCTGCTCCACCCCGCGTCGTTGTGTCTTTAGACTACCCTCCCGGCGCTGAGCAGCGCAAATCGCTTCTCACGCGGACAGCTCGTGCTCCAGGGCGTCGGTCAGCCGGGCCGCCCGCTCGGCCACCTCGGCGGGGCCGCACTCCACCGCGCGGGCGCACCACGCCTGGGCGTCCGCGAGCTGTCCGTGCCGCGCGGCCAGCAGCGCCAGCCGCAGCGCGGCGCGTCCGTGGCCCGCGTCGGCGGCACGCGTCCACCACAGGGCGGCCTCCGGCTCCGCGCCCTCGCGGGCAAGGAGCAGCCCGAGGTTGAAGGCCCCGTTGCGGCTGCCGCCCTCGGCAGCCTCCCGGTACCAGTGGGCGGCGTCCACGACGTCCCCGCGCTTGGCGGCGCACATGCCGAGCCGCACCTGGGCACGGCGGTGCCCCTGGCCGGCGGCGCGGGCGTACCACTCCTCGGCCTCGGCCTCGGCCTCCTGCGTGCCCTGCGCGTCCAGCAGCGCGCCGAGCCGGAAGGCGCCCTCCGGGCTGCCGCCGCCCGCCGCGCAGCGCAGGTGGCGCTCGGCACCGTGCGCGTCACCCTCCTTCTGCAGGGCGATGGCCACCTGGAGCGCGGCCTCGCCGTGACCGCTGGCCGCGGCGCGCTCGTACCAGCGCCGCGCGGTGGCGTCGTCACTCCGCCCGGCGTACAGGATGCCGAGGTTGAAGGCGGCGTCCACGCTGCCCGCCTCCGCCGCCTTGGAGAACCAGGGCTCGGCGCCCGCCGCGTCACCGCGCTGCAGCAGGAGCACGGCAAGCGCGTTGGCCGCCTCGCGGTGCCCGGTGTAGGCGGCCTTGCGGTACCACTGCTCGGCCTGGGTGGTGCGGCCCTGACCGGCGCAGAGCAGACCGAGGTTGAAGGCACCGTTGATGTCCCCCGCCTCGAGCGCGGCCCGGTACCACCGCTCGGCGGTCTGGGTCTCGCCCTCCTGGGCGTGCAGCGCGCCCAGGGCGTTGGCGGCGTTGCCGTCGCCGGCGTTGGCGGCACGCCGCCACCAGGTGGCGGCCCCGTCGACGTCACCGGCGTCGCGCAGCAGGAAGCCGAGCGCGCAGGCGGCGCGCGGCTCCCCGTCGCGGGCGGCGGTCAGGTACCAGCGCTTGGCCTCCTCGAACTCGCCGCGCTCCTCCAGGAGCGTGCCGAGGCGTAGGGCGGCCCTGCGGTGCCGGCGGGCGGCGGCCTGCCGGTACCACTGCTCGGCCTCGCGCTCCTCGCCGCGCTCGGCGCAGATGCCGGCGAGCCGGTAGGCGGCCTCGCGGTGGCCGTGCTCGGCGGCGGCGTGGAACCAGCGCTCGGCGCCGACGTCGCGCCGGTGGTCCAGGAGGTCGGCCAGCGCGTACGCGCCCAGGGTGTGCCCGGACTCGGCGGCCTGGCGCAGCCAGTACTCCGCGCCGGGCTCGTCGCCGCGCTCGCGGAAGTGCCGGCCGAGGGCGTGCGCGGCCGCGGCGGAACCGGCGACCGCCGCGATGCGCCACCAGGCGGCGGCCTCGTCGGCGTAGCCGCGCTGGTGCAGCAGCAGGCCCAGGTTGTTGGCGGCGGGGCGGTCCCCTCCGGCGGCGGCGCCGCGCAGATGGGGCTCGGCGCCCTCGAGGTCGCCGCGGCGCAGCAGCAGGGTGCCCAGGACGCTCATGGCCCCGATGTCGCCGTGCTCGGCGGCCCGCCGGTGGCGCGCCTCGAGCTCGGCCTCCTCGCGCGCCTCAAGGGTCTCCTCGTCCGGGAGGTCGGACTCGATGAGGCGCTCCTCGTCGAGACCGCCCACCCGCGGACCGGGCAGCAGGTCGGCGACGGCCGGCACCAGCGCGGCCCCGGCCGCGGGCACGGTCGTCCGCCCCGCGGACCCGGGATCCCGGATCTGACGAGCCTTCAGCAGCCTTGCACCATCCCCCATGAGGTCCATCGTCGCATCACCCGTACCCGCAGTACACCTGGTATGCGGCAAACCTGCAGAGTTCAGCCGATCCCAGTTGGTCACTTCGTAGGTCACTACAGCGTTTTGTCGACTTCCCGACATGATGCCAACCGAAACCTCTGCGGTACGAGTTCCCCCCTACAAGTGAGAGGGCCCGGAGTCTATTGACTCCGGGCCCTCTCCAACAGTAGCGGGGACAGGATTTGAACCTGCGACCTCTGGGTTATGAGCCCAGCGAGCTACCGAGCTGCTCCACCCCGCGTCGGTGGAACAACAGTACCACGACGCGGGGTGGGCCCCGTCAGCCCTGCCGGCCCGCCTGCTGCTCGGCCTCCTGGGCCCGCTTCAGCGCGTCGGCGAGATCCTTCTGTGCCTGGCCGTACGCGCCCCAGTCACCCTCCTTGAGCGCCTTCTGACCCGCGTCGTACGCCTGCTGGGCGTCCTCCAGGGCCTGGGCGACCGTCGGATTGCCGGAGGCCGGCGGCTGGGTGCCCCCGCCCGTCTCCGGTGGCGTCTCGGGCGTGCCGCCGTCCGAGCCGAAGACCGCGTCGAGCGCCTGCGCGAGCGTGTCCTCGAACTCGGTCTGGCCGCCGTAGCTCACCAGCACCTTCTTCAGCAGCGGGTAGTTGGTGCCCGCGCCGCGGACGTAGACCGGCTCGACGTACAGCAGCCCGCCGTCGAGTGGCACGGTCAGCAGGTTGCCGTACTCGACCTCCGAGTCACCGCCCTTGAGCAGCCTGATCTTCTCCGCCACGTCGGGGTCGGAGTTGAACTGGCTCTGCACCTGCTGCGGTCCGGACACCGTGGTGTTCGACGGCAGCTTCAGCACCCTGATCGCGCCGTACTCCGGACTCTTCGCGTCCGCGTCGACCGCCATGAAGGCGCTGAGGTTCTCGCGCTTGTTCGGCGTGAAGGTCGTGGTGAGCGAGAACGCCTGGTCGTTCTGGCCGGGCATCTTCAGGCTCAGGTAGTACGGCGGCACCGACTTGCCGGTCTTGGCGGCCGGGTCGTTGGGCACCGCCCACACCTCACTGCCGCTGTAGAAGGTCGACGCCTTGGTGACGTGGTAGCGCGTCAGCAGCTCGCGCTGCACCTTGAACAGGTCCTGCGGGTAGCGCAGATGCGCCATCAGCCCGTCGTCGATCGCCGTCTTGGGCTTGACCGTGTCCGGGAAGGCCTTCATCCAGGTCTTCAGCACCGGGTCCTCGGTGTCCCACTGGTAGAGCGTGACCTTGCCGCTGTACGCGTCGACGGTCGCCTTCACCGAGTTACGGATGTAGTTGACCTGGTTCTGCTGCGCCAGCACGGCGCGCTGCCCGTCGGTCAGCGAGTCCGCGGTGGTGTCGCCCAGCGTCGTGCGCGACGAGTACGGGTAGCCGTTGCTCGTCGTGTAGGCGTCGACGATCCACACGACCCGGCCGTCGACGACCGCCGGGTAGGAGTCGCCGTCGATCGTCAGCCAGGGCGCGACCGCCTCGACCCGCTCCTTGGGCATGCGGTTGTACAGGATCTGCGAGTCGTCGCCGACGGCGCCGGAGTAGAAGATCTGCGGCTCGCCGAAGGACACCGCGTAGGCGAGCCTGGTCACCGGGTTCTTCAGGCCGACGCCGCTCTTGGCGGTGTACGTGTACGGCTTCTCGCCGCTGTCGTCGGTGTAGTCGATCTCCGGCGTGGTCTTGTCGCCGACGATCGACCACTGCTTGGTCTGCTCGCCGTAGTAGATCCGCTGCTGGTAGGTCCCGAGGTCGCCCTTGGTCGGCAGGTTGTACTCGGTGAAGTCCGGCTCGCCGCTGGCGGTCGTGGTGGTGCCCTTGGCCGCCACCATGCCGTAGCCGTGCGTGTACTTGAAGTGGTCGTTGATCCAGCTGTGCTGCGGGATGCCCTCGAGGTTCAGCTCCCGCAGGCCCACCACGGTGTCCTGCTCCTTGCCGCCGATCGTGTAGCGGTCGACGTCGAGCGTGGACGGGAACGCGTAGTAGCCGCGCACCTTCTGCAGCTGCTGGTAGGTCGGCGAGACCACGTTCGGGTCCAGCAGGCGGATGGACGCCGCCGTGTCGGCGTCGCTGCGCAGCTTCTCCTTGCCGTCGCCGCTCGTGCCCGAGTAGTCCGTCACGTCGGCGTGGTCGATGCCGTACGCCTCACGCGTGGCGTCGATGTTCTTCTGGATGTACGGCTGCTCCTTGGCGGCCTCGTTCGGCTGCACCTGGAACTTCTGCACGATCGCCGGGTACAGGCCGCCGATCAGGATCGCCGACAGCACCATCAGGCCGAAGCCGATCAGCGGCAGCGACCAGGTGCGCCGCCACAAGGTGGCGAAGAACAGCAGCGCGCAGATGATGGCGATGGCGAACAGGATCGTCTTGGCCGGCAGGTAGGCGTTGGCGTCGACGTAGCGCAGGCCCGTCCAGTCGCCCGACCTGAGGTTGCCGGACTTCACCGCCAGCGAGTAGCGGTCCAGCCAGTACGCGACCGCCTTCAGGGTGACGAACAGGCCCAGCAGCACCGACAGGTGCCCGGTCGCCGCCGCCGTCGCCCGGCCGCCCGGGGAGGTGAGCCGCAGGCCCCCGTACAGGTAGTGCACCAGCGCCGCCGCCAGCAGCGACAGCACGACCGCCGCGAAGCCGAAGCTCAGCAGGAAGCGGTACCAGGGCAGGTCAAAGGCGTAGAAGGAGATGTCCACATGGAACTGCGGGTCCTTGGTGCCGAACGACGTGGAGTTCGTCCACAGCAGCCATGTGCGCCACTGGCTGGAGGCCGAGGCTCCGGCGATCAGCCCCACGAGCGCGCAGACGGTGAGCAGCACCCACTTCTTGTAGGGGGCGATGCCCATCCGGTAGCGGTCGAGGCTCTGCTGCTCCATCGACATCGCGCTGAGCGGCGGCCGGAGCCGGTGCGCGAGGTACACGTTGACGCCGACGGCCGCGGCCATCAGCAGACCGAAGACGAAGAACAGGCCGATCTTGGTCCACAGGGTGGTGGTGAAGACCGAGGAATAGTGGACGGAGCGGTACCAGAGCCAGTCGGTCCAGAAACCCGAGAACATGACGAAGGCCATGGCCAGCACGGCCAGGACGCCCAGGGTCATGAGCAGTGTCCGGGCTCGCCGCGACGGGCGGCCCACTCTGATCCGCGGCCCGTGCGGACCCCCGCCGCGGTCCGGCATCTGGAATACCAAGGTGCGCACCTCGAAGTGTCGGTCTCCGTCGGACGCCCTACCGGCGCCCACTGATGCAACTTACTCAGCGTTTACTCAGTTCCCCAAGGCTCCCGATTGGGGATGCGGGTCACAGAACAGGCAGGATATTGAGCATGTCCAACAACACGTCCGAGGGTGCGCCGCTCACCGCGAACCCACTCACCCGTGCCGTCCTGGAAATCGACGACTACGCGTCCGGTCTGGGCTGGGACCAGCCCGCCCGGCTCTTCGCCCTCGTCGACACCGCGGCGCTGCGCGTACAGGAGCCCAAGCTGGCCGAGGAACTCGGCCTCGGCGACGGGACAGCCGCGGGGCTGACCCCGATCGAGCAGGACGAGCTGCCGCCGGGCGCCGCGCTGGACGAGTTCCTGGCCACCATCGCCTGGCCCGGCGTCGTCAGCGGCTGCGCGCTCACCGTGGAGCGGCTGATGCTGCCGCCGTCCGCGGAGGAGTCCATCCCGAAGGGGCTGGACGACGCCGCGCTGGCCCGCTGGGTCGCCGGGCACCCCGACCGCCAGGAGGTCCGCATGACGGTGGGCGTGCTGCGGGACGGCTCCCGGGAGTCGGCGGTGCGGCTGCGCGAGAAGGACTCCCCCACCGAGGTGCTCACCGGTTCCGCGCTGGTGCCGGGGCTGGCCGACGCCCTGGCGGCGACCTTCGAGGACTGACGCCGACGGCCCCGGGGGCTCCCCGGGGCCGTCGGCCCGTACGGATGCGGATGCGTCCGGGCTCAGCCCGTCGTGCAGGAGGGCAGGGCCGACGTCTTGCCGTCGCGGATGTCCTTGAGCGCGTCCAGGGCGTCGTCGATGGTCTTCACCTTGACCAGGGTGAGGCCGCTCGGGGTGTCGGTCGCCGCCTCCGCACAGTTGTCGGCGGGGGTCAGGAAGTACTCGGCGCCCTTCTGCCGCGCGCCGATGGTCTTCATGTCTATGCCGCCGATGGGACCGACCTTGCCCTCGTCGTCGATCGTGCCGGTGCCCGCGACGAACTTGCCGCCGGTGAGGTCCTCCGGGGTGAGCTTGTCGACGATGCCCAGCGCGAACATCAGGCCGGCGCTCGGGCCGCCGACGTCCGCCAGCTTGATGTCGATCTTGAACGGGAAGGTGTGCTCGACACCGGCCTGGATGCCCACGACCGCCCGGGCCTCGCCGTCGTCGTCCGACTTCGCCGTGGTGATGGTCACGTCCCGGGTGGCGTCGCCCTTGGTGCCCTTGGGCACGACGGTGAAGACCACCTTCTGCCCCGGCTGGTGCTTGGTGACAAGCGATGCGACGTCGCCCGCCGCCTTGACCGGATCGCCGTCCACGGCCTTGATCACGTCTCCGGCGTGCAGCTCGCCCTCGGCCGGGGCGCCCTTGACCACGGCGGAGACGATCACCCGGGAACCGACGGGTATGCCGAGCTCGTCGAGCGCCGCGACCTTCGCGCTGTCCTGGGACTGCGTGAACTCCTCGGCGTTCTCCTGGTCGGCCTCTTCGGCCGTCTGCCCCTTGGGGTAGAGCGTGTCGTGCTCGACGACCTTCTGGTCGTGCGCCAGCCAGCCGACGACCGCCTCGACCAGGTTCATCGAGTAGTCCGCGCTCGTCACCCGCACCGTGGTCATGTTGAGGTGACCGCTGGTCGGGTAGGTCTTGTGCCCCGAGATCTGCAGCACCGGAGCCCCGCCGTGCGACCCGAGCGTGTTCACCGTCGGACCCGGCGACATCTCCGCGTACGGCACGGGCCACAGGAGCGCGACACACAGCAGCGCTATCAGGGTCAGGGTCGATGCGAGCAGCGTCGCGGTGCGGCGTGGCATGGAACGACAGTACGGTACGGAACCCGCAGCCGCCCCGTGGGGCCTCAGGCCGGGCCGCCCGATCCGGTGCGCTGCATGGCCTCGCGGAAACGCTCGTAATCGGCGAGCGAGGCGCCGTCCCCGGTGGACCGCGTACGCGCCGCCCAGCTTCCCCAGACGGCCGCGGCGATCGCGGCGACCAGCGGGATGAGCAACCATGCGAGCGCTGCCACTTCGGCCTCCTGGACGCGCATGCCGATCAAGAACTATGAGCAGACTAATCTTCTGCTGCTACAACGTTCAGAGTGGGTGGCAGGTTACGCAACCGCAGGTGGGCCACTCAGTGGCGAGGCGGGCGGTGACCCCCCTCCCCCGGGGGTCAGTGGTCGCAGGCGCCGACCCACTCCTCGGTCCCGTCGGCGAAGGCCTGGTGCTTCCAGATCGGGACCTCGCGCTTGAGGTCGTCGATGAGCCGCCGGCAGGCGGCGAAGGCCTCGGCCCGGTGCGGGCAGGAGACGGCGACGACGACCGCGAGGTCGCCGACGCGCAGCTCGCCCACACGGTGGACGGCGGCCAGTGCCTTGACCGGGAAGTCCGCGACGACCTTCTCCGCGACCCGGCGCAGTTCGGCCTCCGCGCCCGGGTGCGCCGAGTAGCCGAGCCCGGTCACCTCCGCGCCCGACGGGCCGTCGTGGTCACGGACCGTGCCGACGAACAGCGCGGTGCCTCCGGCGGAGTCGTGCCCCACGGCGCGGAAGACCTCGTCCACGGACAGCTCCGTGTCCCGGATCTCGATGAGCCGGACGGGTTCGTCGTGCGTCTGTGCCATGCGGCTCATGCTGCCCCATCACCCGCCATGCGGAAACCCCCTTCCGGAACGAGTTCGCGCGGCGACGCTCAGACACCGCGGCGCTTGCGCGCCCGCCGCACCATCGCCGCCGTG
The DNA here is from genome assembly GCA_036013505.1 of Streptomyces sp. NBC_00510. Lineage (NCBI taxonomy): Bacteria > Bacillati > Actinomycetota > Actinomycetes > Kitasatosporales > Streptomycetaceae > Streptomyces > Streptomyces sp. NBC_00510. Next base: position 3,926,102 of record CP107851.1, read on the forward strand.
CCGACCAGGGCGACCGTCGCGCCGGCCGCGCCGAGCGTGGCCGCGTCCTTGCGGCCCAGGCGCCGCCCGACGACGGAGTTGCGGCCGGAGACCTCCTCCAGCAGGACGGCCAGCACCTCCTCGTTGGTCCACTTCGGCCGCCAGCCCGACTCGTGCAGCCGGCTGCCGCTGACCACCCACGGGTGCATCGTGTACGCCAGGTCGCCCGCCGGGGAGGGGGTGAGCCCCAGCCGGTGCAGCCGGGAGGCCGCGCCGAGCGCCACCGCGGGCGGCAGCTCCATGCGGCGGATGCCCGAGAGCTCCTCGACCTCCTCCTGCTCCAGCCAGCCGTCGCAGCCCACGGTCATCTCGCCGTCCACCTTCTCCAGCGTCGCGTGCTCCAGCGCCGTCACCAGGTCCTCCACGTGGCAGAACTGCCAGCAGGGGCGGCTGCCGCCCACCACCAGCAATCGCGGCGACTCGAAGTAGCGGGTCAGCGCGGTGTCGGTGCCGCCGACCAGCACGGCCGGGCGCAGGACGGTCACGTTGAGGCCGGGGTGCGCCCGGGGGGCGCGCTTGCCCAGCCGCTCGATCTCCAGCAGGTCGCCCACGAAGGACGCCTCCGCCGTCGCACGCAGCGGGGCGTCCTCGGCGAGCGGGATGTCGTTGTCCGGGTGGGCGCCGTAGACCATGGCCGAGGTGCACAGCACCACGCGCGGCACGCCGGCGGCCGCCGCCGCGGTGAGCACCGTCTGGGTACCGCGCACGTTGAACGCGCTGCGTGCCTTGGGGTCGGACTCCAGGTCCAGGTCGAGCGCGAGGTGGACGACGACGTCCACGCCGCGCAGCCGCTCGGCGATCGCCGGGTCCCGTACGTCGAGCACCGCCCACTGGGCACCGGGGACGTCGCCGCGGCGCTCGTCGATCGCCACGACCTTCTTGACCTGGTCGGATTCGGCCAGCCGCAGGGCCAGCAGCAGGCCGACACCGGAGGCGGCGCCGGTGACGGCGACCACAGGTCCGGCGGGGGCCCTGCCGCCGCTCCGCTCTGGGCGAACGGTCGGTTCTGGGGAACTCACCAGGTGTCTCCCACGGTTGTCTCTGGTACCGGGTGCGCGGTCCGCAACCGCGGTCCGTACGCAGCCATCCTGCCTGACGGGTGTCTAGGCTGGAGGTACAGCCCACAACACACAGAGCCGAGGAAACCGTGAGCGACATCCCATTCGGATTCGGAGTCCCTCCCGAGGAGCCCGAGGAAGGGGACGACGGCAAGAAGTCCGGCGGTTCCGGCGGCGGCTCCCGGGGACCGGCCAATCCCTTCGGTTACGGCGGCGGGAATCCCTTCGGCGGCGGCGCCGGCGGGGACAACCCGTTCGCCGCCATGTTCGGTTCGCTGAACCCCAACGACCTGGGCGCGGCCTTCCAGCAGCTGGGCCAGATGCTCTCGTACGAGGGCGGCCCGGTGAACTGGGACATGGCCAAGGACATCGCCCGGCAGACGGTGGCCCAGGGCACCCCGGAGGGCTCGAAGGACGTCAGCGTGGGTCCCGCGGACCGGGCGAAGGTCCAGGAGGCGCTGCGGCTGGCGGACCTGTGGCTCGACGGGGTGACGTCGATGCCCTCCGGCGCCGGCTCGGCCGTGGCGTGGAGCCGGGCCGAATGGGTCGAGGCGACCCTGCCCGTGTGGAAGGAGCTGGTCGACCCGGTCGCCGAGCGCGTCGGGACGGCGATGGGCGATGTGCTGCCCGAGGAGATGCAGGCCATGGCGGGCCCGCTGCTCGGCATGATGCGCTCCATGGGCGGCGCCATGTTCGGCACGCAGATCGGCCAGGCGCTGGGCACGCTCGCCGGTGAGGTCGTGGGCTCGACCGACATCGGCCTGCCGCTCGGGCCGGCAGGCAAGGCCGCGCTGCTCCCCGCCAACGTGGAGACCTTCGGCGAGGGCCTGAGCGTGCCGCAGGACGAGGTCCGGCTCTACCTGGCGCTGCGCGAGGCGGCGCACCAGCGGCTGTTCGCCCACGTGCCGTGGCTGCGGGCACACCTGTTCGGCGCCGTCGAGGGGTACGCGCGCGGTATCAAGGTGGACACCGCGAAGCTGGAGGACGCGGTCGGCCAGCTCGACCCGTCGAACCCCGAGGCGCTCCAGGACGCCCTGCAGCAGGGCATGTTCCAGCCCGAGGACACCCCGGTACAGAAGGCGGCGCTGGCCCGTCTGGAGACGGCCCTGGCCCTCGTCGAGGGCTGGGTGGACGCGGTCGTCCACGCGGCCGCCGCCCCGCACCTGCCGTCGGCCGGAGCGCTGCGCGAGACGCTGCGCCGGCGCCGGGCGAGCGGTGGCCCCGCGGAGCAGACCTTCGCCACGCTGATCGGCCTGGAGCTGCGGCCCCGCCGGCTGCGGGACGCCTCCCGGCTGTGGGCCTCGCTCACCGACGCGCGTGGCGTCGACGGGCGCGACGGGCTGTGGGCCCACCCCGACATGCTGCCGACCGCCGCCGACCTCGACGACCCCGACGGCTTCGTCCACCACGAGCAGCTGGACTTCTCCGAGCTGGACAAGATCCTCGGCGAGGCCGCGGGCGGCCACGGGAAGGACGTCCGGCGGGACGAGGACGAGCGCGACGGCACCGACGAGGACAAGGGCGACGACGAGAAGTGAGCCTGCACGACGACGCCGTGCGCGTCCTGAAGGACTGGTCCGCGCCCGACACGGGACAGGAGCGGCTCCGGGAGACCTACCTGGCCCACCTGGAGGCGCACCCGGACGGCATGTGGAAGGCCTGCGCCGAGGGGCACGTCACGGGCAGCGCCCTGGTGGTGGACCCGGAGCGCGGGCGGGTGCTGCTGACCCTGCACAAGAAGCTCGGCATGTGGCTGCAGATGGGCGGGCACTGCGAGCCGGAGGACACCTCGCTGGCCGGAGCCGCGCTGCGTGAGGGCGTCGAGGAGTCGGGCATCCCCGGACTCACCCTGCTGCGTCCCGGGCCGGTCAACCTCGACCGGCACCTGACGCCGTGCGCCTGGCACCTCGACGTGCAGTACGCCGCCATCGCGCCGCCCGGCGCGGTGGAGGAGATCAGCGAGGAGTCGCTGGACCTGAAGTGGTTCTCCTACGACGAGGTCGCCGACGTCGCGGACGGTTCCGTCCGGACGCTGCTGGCCCGCACCCGCGCGCTGCTCTGAGGCGGCGCGCGGGGCGGGACCGGCGGCGGGAGCTCAGCGGTTGCTGAAGATGTTGCCCTGGTTCATCCCGTGCGCGCCCTGCTGGCCGAAGCCGTACTGGGCGGCGGCCCCACCGCCGAGCTGGGCGTTCTGCGGCGGCATCAGTTCGCTGGGCTGCACCAGGACGTGGCCCTGGCCGAGGAAGTTGAGCTCCCAGCCCTCACCGGTGTTGCCGCGCCGCCGCCAGACGCCCGAGGAACTGGTCTGCGCCTGCATCTGCACCCGGAGCGAGGACGACCAGGCGACGACCGCGTCGGAGTCGGCCGAGACGTACTTGTCCGGGGTGACGGGCATCAGCAGCGGCTTGCCCGAGGTCATCAGCGCGACCTTGCCGTGCCCCGAGATGTTGAGGTTGTAGGCGCCGCTGCCGGAGATGCCGAACTGGCTGTCGACGGAGATGACCTCCCAGTGCAGCCCGGAGTCGAGCGCCATCACATAGGCGCCGTCCACGGTCAGGCCCTCCTGGTCCACGTCGACGACGTGGATGTGCTGGGCCAGGTTGGCGAGGTAGACCGTGCCCTGCCCGGAGCAGCGCATCAGCTCCAGGCCCTCCCCGGTGCGGTAGCGGGCGGTGCGCTGGGCGTGGCTCTGGTACTCGCCGTCGAACTCGATCAGGCCCTGGTACGCGACCATGGCGCCCTTGCGGGCCAGGCAGTCGGTGCGGCCGTCGAGCTTGACCCGCAGCAGGTACGGGTTCTGGAGTGCGTACTGGTCCTCGGTCTGGACCTCGGTGTAGCCGAAAAGCGGGCTCTGCATGGTGTCTCGCTCCCCCTCAGCCCCGGACTCGGAGGCGGTCGGTGCTGTCCTCACTGGGCTGTACGACGACGAAGCCCTGACCGGAGAAGCCGATCTGGAAGGCCTCGCCGCTGCCGCGCCCGATGAGGGCCGACGCCTTGAAGCTGCGCTTCGCCTTCGTCTTCAGCCCGCTCGACCAGGCCACGAGGGCGTCCGGGTCGACGTAGGTCTCGTCCTCGCCGCGGCCGCAGTCGACCACGACCGGGGTGCCGCGCGAGGTGATGGCCACCCAGCCGGTACCCGAGATCCCGACGTTGAACAGACCCTGGCCGGCGAACTTGGCCAGGCCCTTCACCCGCTCCACGCCCCACTGGAGGTGGGCGTCGAAGGCGAGCAGATTGCTGCCGTTGACCGACAGCGCCTCGTTGTTGAGGTAGACGCAGACGACGTCGGCGCCGTAGTCGGCGAGGTAGAGCAGTCCGTCGCCGGAGCACTTCATGATCGGTGCGCCCTCGCCGGTGAGCCACTGCGAGGCCATCTGGCGGACGGCGGGCGGGTTGGGCTCGTACTGGACGAAGCCCTCGTAGGCGACCATCGAACCGGTGCGCGCGAAGAGGTCCTGGCCGCTCTGCATGGCCACCTTCAGCATGCTGCTGCCGTGGTTCTCCATGCGGGCGGTGACCGGTGCCGGGGCGTACCCGGAGATCAGTGACTGGTCCATGACGGGCTCCCCTCAGACCTCGTACGGCTGGACGATGATGAAGTTGCCGGGGGCGCCCCGGAACTGCAGGTTCACGGTCTCCCCGCTGTGTCCCGGGTAGGCGTTCCTGCGCAGCCGCACCTGGCTGGAGAGCACCACCTGCGAGGCCGCCGACCAGGCGACGATCGCGTTGCTGTCGGCGTAGGTGGTCGGGGTGACCGGCAGCACCACCGGGGTGCCGTGGGTCTTGACCACGACGGTGCCCGTGCCCTGGAACTGCATCGTGAACAGAGCGCCGCCGGGGATGCCGTGGCCCTCGATGCGCCGCACCTCGTGCTGGAGGGACTCGTCGAAGGCGAGCACGTTCTCGGCGGAGACGCAGATGGCGTCGCCCTGGAGCTCGATGGGGTGCAGGTAGGACGCGTCCTCGGCGAAGAAGACCTGGCCGCGGCCGGTGCAGCGCATCAGCTGCATCTCCTGGCCGGTCATGTTGCCGACGATGCGGCCGGTGAACCCGGCGCCCTTGTAGCCGAATTCGACCTTGCCCTGGTAGAGCACCATGCTGCCCTGACGCGCGAGCACGGGCTGGCCGCCGGCCTGCGAGAGGTCGGCGCGCATCAGCTTCGGGTTCTGTTGGGTCCAGCGCTGGCCGGTGGGCAGCTCGCGGTACTTCTGCATCGCGGCCGCCAGACCGGCACCCGGGGTCTGCGGGACCTGGCCGGCGTGCGGGGCCTGCGGCGGCTGGCCGAACGCGGGCTGGCCGGGCATGCCCTGACCCGGCATCGGCTGACCGGGGACGGGCTGACCGTAGGAGGGCTGGCCGTACGGGGACTGGCCCGGCGCGGGCTGGCCGTACGGGGGCTGGCCGTAGGGCGGCTGACCCGGCATCTGGCCGGGGACCTGGCCCGGAGGCGCCTGCGGCGGCGGGACCTGGCCGAACGGCGGCTGACCCGGGGGCGCCTGCGGCGGCGTGGTCATCGGCGCCACCATGGTGGGGGCGGCGTGCACGGGGGCCGGAGCGGGAGCCGGTGCGGGCGGAGCGCCGAAGGCCGGTGCGGGCTGCGGCGGGGCGGGCGGCGCGGAGGCAGCCGGGGGCGCGAACCCGGGCGCGGCACCCGCCGGAGGCCCGAAGCCCGGTGCCGCGGCGGGCTGCTGCGGCGCGGGCTGCTGCTCCTCGGCGACCTCGCCGCCGAAGTTCTTCAGCAGGGCGTCCAGCCCGCCGTCGAAGCCCTGGCCGACGGCGGCGAAGCGCCAGACGTCCTTGAGGTAGAAGTCGGCGAGCATGACCGCGCGCTCGGTGCTGAACTCGGCGCCCGTGAAGGTGTAGCGGGCGACCTCCTCGCCCCCGGCGACGATCCTGACGTAGCCCGGGCCGATCTGCGACATCTGCCCGGCGCCGTCGATCGTCGCGGTGAAGCTCAGCTTCTGGATCTGCGCGGGGATCCGGTCCAGCGTCACGCGGAAGGACTCGGTGTCCCCGGCCTGCGCCCCCAGCTGCTGGATCGCCTCCTCGGGCGACTTGGGCTGGTTGAAGAAGATGAAGTAGCGGTCGTCGGACAGCTGTTCCCCGGCGTCGAGCCCGAAGCAGCTGATGTCGAAGCCGAGACCGGGGCCGCTGATCTGCACGCCGATGTACAGATCCGTCCCTGCGGTCAGGTCACTGATCTTGGCCTTGTGGCCGCGCTGGAATTCCCTGGCCATTGCTAAGGACCGTCCCCCCATCCGTACGTACGTACTTGTTGCGTTGCGCCAGGCTAACCGCTGGCCGTGACAGGGGCTATTCCCCCGTTATTCCTCGCGTGCCGTGGGCGGGTGGGGCAGCCGGGCCGCGGCGGCGACGCCCTCGAGGTACCCGCGCGCGCGTTCGGTGCGCGGGTAGGACTCCAGCAGCTTCCAGAAGTCCGCCCCGTGGCCGGGCACCAGGAGGTGGGCGAGCTCGTGGAGGAGCACGTAGTCGACGACGTACTCGGGCATGCCCTGGAGGCGGTGGGACAGCCGGATGCTGCCCTCGGCCGGTGTGCACGAGCCCCAGCGGGAGTTCTGGTTGGTGACCCAGCGCACGGTCCGCGGTATCGCGCGGCCGCCGAGGTACTGCGCGGACAGCTGCGCGGCGCGGGCGGCCAGCCCGTCGTCGCCGAGCCTGCGGCGGCTCTCCTGGGCGGCGAGCTTGTCCAGCATGACCGTCACCCAGCGCTTCTCCTCGGCGACGGACATCCGGGCGGGGATGAGGACCACGGTGACGTCGCCCTCGCGGTACGCCGACACCGTCCGGCGTCGACGGGCGCTTCGGCGCACTTCCACCGCGCTGGTCCGAGGGGCGCGCGGGGGCTGGCCGGAAAGGCTCTGGGCGTGGTCGGCGGACACGCCCCGACGTTACCCGCACCAGGTCCGGGAAGTCCCGCCCGCGGGGGTGCTCGGTGAGAAAGGAGAGCGGAGAGATACCGGGCTGTAGTCATCTCGAATGATCATTTGCATCGCCTGTGGATAACTTTCACGGCCGGTGCGGGGATTTCGGGCATGCTGGCCTGACACGGAATCGGAACGATCTCTCGATCGGGAACTCGGCCCACGGGGGTGGCGATGCGTCCCATGCTCAAGCCGGCGATGCGCCGCAGTTGGCGCAGCCGGGAAAGCCTGCAATTCGGCGTCGACCCGGCGCACGCGGTGGTCCTGGACCCGGTGGACGGTGCGGCCGCCGCCTTCCTCGACCTGCTCGACGGCACGCGCGGACTCGGTCCGCTCGCCCGCGATGCCGAATCGCTGGGGCTGCGGCCCCCGCAGGCGCGGCGGCTGCTCGGATTGCTGGCCGAGGGCGGTGTGCTCGACGACGCGACGGCGCACGCCGAGCTGTCCGAGACGATACGGCACCACTCGGCCGCGCTGGACCGGCTCCGCCCCGACCTGGCCGCGCTGTCCGTGGTGCACTCCGACCCCGGTGGTGCGGCGGACCGGATGGGCCGGCGGCGGGCGGCCCGCGTACGGGTGGCCGGGGCGGGCCGGGTCGGCGCGACCATCGCGGCGGTCCTCTCCGCGGCGGGGGTCGGCCGGGTCAACGTGCGCGACGGCGGCCGGGTCGAGCCCTGGGACACCGCGCCGGGCGGCATCCCCGCCGAACACATCGGTGAGCGCCGGGACGCGGCGGCGCGGGGGCTGGTGCGCAGGGCGGCGCCCGATCCGCGGGCGGCGGCGGTGGGCCGCCGGGGGCCGTCCGCCGCGCCCGAACCCGGACTGTCGCTGGTGGTGGTCGCGCCGCGCGACGGCCTGGCCGCCTACGCCCCTGACGCCCGGGAGGCCGAACCGCTGATGGCCGCCGGGATCCCCCATCTCTACGCGGGGGTGCTGGAAGGCCGCGGCGTGGTGGGTCCCCTGGTGGTGCCGGGGAGCACGGGGTGTGCGGGATGTCTGGGACTGCGGATGGCGGACGCCGACGCGGCCTGGCCCAGGGTGCTGGCGCAGCTGAGGTCCGGGCGGAGCGGGGTCCCCGCCTGCGACGTCGCGCTGGCCACCACCGTCGCGGGGCTCGCCGCGGCGCACGCCCTGGCCTTCGTCGACGGCGGCCGGCCGCCGAGCTGCGGGGGGCGCGTCGAGATGGGCCTCGCCCGGCTGACGACGGAGGTGCGGCCGGTGCCGGGTGACCGCAGATGCGGCTGCGGTGCGCACGCCGCGGGTGCCGGCGCGGCGGACGACGCCGGAGGTTTGTGACACGGCCGGTGCCATGGTCCGGGAGGGGCGGGGGACAATGACGACGTGACCGATCGGAAAGAGGGGGCGCATGTCTGATCTTCCGCGCAAAGCGGTGACCCGTACCGCCAAGTTGGCGGCGCTCCCACTGGGATTCGCCGGGCGGGCGACGCTGGGACTGGGCAAGCGGCTCGGCGGGCGCCCCGCGGAAGAGGTCGCCACCGAGCTCCAGGAGCGGACGGCCGAACAGCTCTTCAAGGTCCTCGGCGAGCTGAAGGGCGGTGCCATGAAGTTCGGGCAGGCCCTGTCGGTCTTCGAGGCCGCCCTGCCCGAGGAGGTAGCGGGCCCCTACCGCGCCGCCCTCACCAAGCTGCAGGACGCGGCGCCGCCGATGCCCGCCCGCACCGTGCACGCCGTACTGGCCGAGCGCCTCGGCGAGGACTGGCGCACGTTCTTCACCGAGTTCGAGGACCAGCCGGCGGCGGCCGCCTCGATCGGGCAGGTGCACCGGGCCGTGTGGCACGACGGCCGCAAGGTCGCGGTGAAGGTCCAGTACCCCGGCGCGGGGGACGCCCTGCTGTCGGACCTCAACCAACTCGGCAGGGTGGCGAGGCTGTTCGGGCCGCTGATCCCCGGCATGGACATCAAGCCGCTGATCTCGGAGCTGCGCGACCGGGTCTCGGAGGAGCTGGACTACGAGCTGGAGGCGCAGGCCCAGCACGCCCACGCGGTGGAGTTCGCCGACGACCCGGACGTGGAGGTGCCGGACGTGGTGCACCGCACGGACCAGGTGCTGGTCACGGAGTGGATGGACGGGGTGCCGCTGGCGGAGGTGATCTCGCGGGGCACGGCGGAGATGCGCGACCGCGCCGGTCAGCTGCTGGCGCGCTTCCTGTTCGCCGGCCCGGCCCGCACGGGGCTGCTCCACGCCGACCCGCACCCGGGCAACTTCCGGCTGCTCGTCGACGACGGCCCGGCGGAGGGCTGGCGGCTGGGCGTGCTCGACTTCGGCACCGTCGACCGCCTGCCGGAGGGCCTGCCGGTGCCGATAGGGACGGCGCTGCGCCTGGCGCTGGCCGACGACGCGGAGTCGGTGCACTCGATGCTCCGCCAGGAGGGCTTCGTCAAGCCGACGATCGCACTCGACCCGGACGCCGTGCTGGACTACCTGCGGCCGATCATCGAGCCCGCGGCGGTGGACGAGTTCACCTTCGCGCGCGGCTGGATGCGCGCACAGGCGGCACGGGTCGCCGACCCGCGCTCACCCGCGCACCAGTTGGGCAAGCAGCTCAACCTGCCGCCCTCGTACCTGCTCATCCACCGGGTGACGCTCAGCACCATCGGGGTGCTGTGCCAGCTGGCGGCCACGGTCAGGCTGCGGGACGAGCTGCTCGAGTGGCTGCCGGGCTTCTCCGGGGAGGACCTGGCCCCGCTGCCCGAGGCCGAGGACGCCTCGGCCTAGTCCCAGGGGGGCTGGGGAGGCCCTACCACCAGGAGGAGTCCAGCCGGCCCTCGATACTACGGATGTTGGTGCGGGCGCAGTCGTCGCAGAAGTACACGCGGCTGCCGTTCTCGACGGAGCAGGTCCAGGTGAGGGGGAGTCCCTCGGCGACGGCCCCGCAGCGGGCGCACGTCGTCGTGGTGGGAGCAGTCCCGACCCGTTCGAATTGAGTCTTCTGGTCCACTTCGTGACGATATCGCGGGGCCGGTCGAAATCGACCGGCCCCGCGGTTGTGTGTCGTTGCCGATGTGTGAGTGCTACTGCATCACGGCCATCGCCAGCGCCCGGCGGGCGCGCAGCGAGGCGCGTTCGGCGCGGCGCTGCAGGCGCCGGGCGTTGAGCACGCGGAGGGCCATCCGTTCGTGCTCGGCCTCGTAGAGGCGCTCTTGCATATGGGCACGGGCCATGGCTTCTGGCATGAGTTGCATTTCGAGGTTCCTGTTCTGACGCTCAGCGGGAGCGTCGGAGGGCGGGGCGGGGCGTTCGGTGGCGGACGGGTTCATCGGGGCCTGCTTCTTGGGGTCGTGCGTGAGGGGACGGTCGATCGTTCCGACGGCAGGGCGCTTCATGCCACAACCGCGTTCTTGCGCGGACGGCCACGGGGACGCTTGCGCGGCACCACGACGCCCTGGACGAAGAGCTCTCCACCCCAGACACCCCAGGGCTCACGGCGGTCCTTCGCGCCGGCGAGGCAGGCCTCGAGGACCGGGCAGGTCTGGCACAGCGACTTGGCGTACTCGACATCGGCCGGGGACTCGGCGAAGAAGACCTCCGGGTCGTAGGTCCGGCACGGGACGGGGACGCCGAGGCGGTCGATCTCGTCGTCGAGCTCGGTGAGGGGCAGCAAGGGGACCTCCGGGTCAGGCGGGCGTACGGGGGCGGGTACGGACGGTGCGTGCGGGGTGAGATGCACGATCGCTTCGTTCCTCATCTGTTTGTCGGGGGGTGGGGAAAACAGAAGGGCCGCGGATCCCGGTCTGGGATTCCGCGGCCCTGAAGGTGCCGGCCTGATCGTCGATCAGGCTGGATCACTCCAGGGTTCGAGCCCGCGGGAGGCCCACTTCGGGTGCTGCTGCTTCTGGGTTCCGGCACCATTGGTCGCCGCAAAGGCATAGGCCTGGGCCTCAGCCATTACTGCCACCGCCGGCGCCTGCGTCGGTCGCTCGCCGCCGCGCTCCCGGATGGAGAGAACGGTGGTGGGCAGACCGCCGGACAGGCGGCTGGACAGACCGGTGCCACGGAGCGAGGCACCAAGGGAGCAGGCGGCGGCGACCGGACGATCGGTCATTTTCGTCATGAACCTGGTCACTGGTCTCGCCTCCTCTCGGCGTCTCGTTGGGCTGGTCTGACAGGTGGTGCTGGGTCAGTACATCACGGATCGCACCGCTCCGGGAAGGTCCTTCACAGAGCCGCGCCGTTCGCGCTCACGCAGGCTATGGGGATTTCCTCGGGGCGCGCAAACTATTTTCCGGGCTCTTCCGCAACAGCTTCGTCACCGGCCTCGCCGACGGGCTCCCGCCCCGTGCACAGGGCGAGGACGTCGGCGCCGAACTTGTCCAGTTTGCGGGCCCCGACCCCGGAGATGACGGACAATTCACCCTCCGTGGTGGGCCGCACCTCGGCGATCGCCAGCAGCGTCTTGTCGGTGAAGACGCAGTAGGCCGGCTGGCCCAGTGCCTTCGCCTGCTCCACCCGCCACTCGCGCAGCCGCTCGTACAGCGCCTCGTCCATGTCGGAGGGGCAGTCCTCACAGCGCATCAGCTTGATCTCACCCGCGTCGGACAGGGTGCGGCCGCACACGCGGCACTGCACCGGCCCGCGCCGCTTCCTGCCGCCCGGGCTGCGCTCCACGCCGCCCGTGGCGGCCGAACGGCCGCCCGCCCTGCCCCGGGCCGCCGAGCCCGGCCGCAGCCCGTCCAGGAAGCGCGAGGGCCGCCTGCCGCCGCGACCGCCCGGCGAGCGGGACAGGGCCCACGACAGGGCGAGGTGGAACCGGGCGCGGGTGACGCCGACGTAGAGCAGCCGGCGCTCCTCCTCGACCTGCTCGTCGGTCTTGGCGTAGGTGATCGGCATCGTGCCCTCGGTCAGGCCGACCAGGAACACCGCGTCCCACTCCAGGCCCTTGGCGGCGTGCAGCGAGGCCAGGGTGACGCCCTCGACGGTCGGGGCGTGCTGGGCGCCTGCGCGTTCGTCGAGCTCGGCGACGAAGTCCGCGAGCGTGGCCTCCGGCCGGGCCCGCGCGAAGTCCTCGGCGAGCCGCACCAGCGCCGCCAGCGACTCCCAGCGGTCGCGGACCGCGCCCGACCCGGCCGGTGGCTCGGAGGACCAGCCGCGACTGCTGAGCACCGCCCGCACGTGCGCGGGCAGGTCCGCGTCGTCCAGACCCGGGTCGGAACCGCCGCCCGCCCGCGCGGCCCCGCGCAGCAGCATCCCGGCCTCGCGGACCTCGGGACGCTCGAAGAAGCGCTCGGCACCGCGCAGCTGGTACGGCACGCCGGCGTCGGCCAGCGCCTGCTCGTAGACCTCGGACTGGGCGTTCACCCGGTAGAGCACGGCGATCTCGCTGGGCCGCACGCCCTCGTCGATCAGCTCGCGGATCCGCCGGGCGGTGCCCTCGGCCTCGGCGGGCTCGTCGGCGTACTCGGTGTAGACCGGCTCGGGGCCGGCCTCGCGCTGCGAGACCAGCTCCAGACGGTGCTGGGCGGCCTGGCCCCGGGCCTGGGACAGCAGTCCGTTGGCGAGGTGCACCACCTGGGGGGTGGAGCGGTAGTCGCGGACCAGCTTGACCACCGTGGCCTCCGGGTGCCGGCTGCGGAACCCGAGCAGGAACTCCGGGGTGGCACCGGTGAAGGAGTAGATGGTCTGCGAGGCGTCGCCGACGACGCAGAGGTTGTCCCGGCCGCCGAGCCACAGGTCCAGCAGCCGCTGCTGCAGCGGGCTGACGTCCTGGTACTCGTCGACGACGAAGTGCTGGTACTGGGAGCGGACGGCCTCGGCGACGTCCGGCCGGTCCTCCAGGACGCCGACGGTGAGCAGCAGCACGTCCTCGAAGTCGATGACCCCGCGGTCGCGCTTGAGCTGCTCGTACGTCGTGTAGATACGGGCGATCTCGGCGGCGTCGCGCGGGATGTCCCGGGCCGCCTTGGCGGCGGCCGCCGGATAGTCCTCCGGGACGGTCTGGGTGACCTTGGCCCACTCGATCTCGCCGGTGACGTCGCGCAGCTCGTTGCGGTCCAGCCGGATGCGGGAGCGCGCCCCGGCCTCCGCGACCAGCTGGATCTTGCGCTCGGCCAGCCGCGGCATCTCGCCGCCGATGGCCCGCGGCCAGAAGTACTGCAGCTGGCGCAGCGCCGCGGAGTGGAAGGTGCGCGCCTGCACGCCGCCCGCGCCGAGCTGCCGCAGCCGCCCGCGCATCTCACCGGCCGCACGGGCGGTGAAGGTGACCGCGAGCACACTGGCGGGCTGCATCATCCCGGCCCGCACCCCGTACGCGATCCGGTGGGTGATCGCGCGCGTCTTGCCCGTGCCGGCTCCCGCCAGCACGCACACCGGGCCGTGCAGGGCGGTGGCGACCGCGCGCTGCTCGGGGTCGAGCCCGGCGAGCACGGCGTCCGCCGAGTCCGGGACGGCGGGGAAGTCCGGGAAGAGCGGGGTGTGGGTTGGTGCAGTCACCCCGCCATGCTGCCAGGTCCCGGGAGACGGCCGGGAAAGTTATCCACAGCTGAGGTGGGATGGTCGTACCGCGAACGATTGCAAGGAATGCCGAGGCAAGGGGTTAGCGTTCTCGGGATCGACGTCATCCCCCGCCTTGAGGAGCGAACACCGATGTCCGGCACTGTGACGATGTACAGCACCACGTGGTGCGGATACTGCCGCCGCCTGAAGGGTCAGCTGGACCGTGAGGGAATCACCTTCACGGAGGTCAACATCGAGCAGGACCCGGAGTCGGCGAAGTTCGTCGAGAGCGTCAACGGGGGCAACCAGCTCGTCCCGACCCTCCTGGTGTCCCCCAAGAGCGGCGCCGAGGCGGTCGCGCTCAGCAACCCGAGCCTGGCCCAGGTCAAGCAGGCCCTCGCCGGCTGAGGCCGGCCCGGCCCGGCCGCGCGGCAGGCACGGCCGGGCCGCACGGGCCCGCGCTCAGCGGCGGGCCGGCAGCGGCATCCCGTACCAGCGCTCGATCAGCCGCGCCGCGATGGAGATCCCGTACGGCGGCAGCACCTCGCCGGTCTCCATCGCCTTGCGGTACTCCTCGCGGGAGAACCAGCGCGCCTCGTGCAGTTCCTCGCCGTCCACGGTGATCTCGGCGGACGTGGCGCGCGCCATGAAGCCCAGCATCAGGCTGGAGGGGAACGGCCAGGGCTGGCTGGAGACGTAACTCACCTCGCCGACGGTCACTCCGGCCTCCTCGGCGACCTCGCGCACCACGGCCTGCTCGATGGACTCCCCCGGCTCGACGAAGCCGGCCAGCGTCGAGAAGCGTCCCTCCGGCCAGTGCGCCTGGCGGCCCAGCAGCGCCCGGTCCTCCTCGTCGGTGACCAGCATGATCACCGCCGGGTCGGTGCGCGGGTAGTGCTCCGCGCCACAGGCCGGGCAGCGGCGGATGTGACCCGCGGCGGCCACCACGGTGCGCTCGCCGCAGCGCGAGCAGAAGCGGTGCATGCGCTGCCAGTTCTCCAGCGCGACCGCGTGCACCATGAGCCCCGCGTCGCGGTCCGACAGCAGGGCCCCGACCTCCCGCAGCCCCGCCGGGCGGGCGGCCTCGTCCAGGCGTCCCGGCAGCGCGTCCTTCTGCAGCGCGAAGTAGCGCACCCCCTCCTCGTCGACGCCGAGGAAGTAGCGGTGGACCTCGCTCTCCGGTGCCTCGAAGCTCGGCATCATGACCAGCTCGGTGCGGCCGTCCGGGGTGTCCTCGACCAGGACCTGCCCCCCGGAGACCACGAACACCTGCGTCTTCGGGTGGCTCCAGGCCGCCGCCAGCCACGCCTCGTCGAGCCGGTGCTCGGCGGCGCGGTCCACGCCCGACGGGCGGGCGAGGGGCGGCGGGAAGGCCGCCCCGTCGAAGGTGGTTCCGGTTCCGGACGTATCGGACAAGATTGCTGTCAACTCCCCGTAGCGCGCGGATGGATGCGGATGCTCACAGAGTCGTGAACTCGCTCCAGAGGTACGCGGACGTCTCCACGCCCTTGAGCAGAAGGTCGAGTTCCACCTTCTCGTTCACCGAGTGCCAACCGTCGGACGGCACGGAAATTCCCAGGAACAGGACGGGGACATCGAGCACGTCCTGCAGGTCGGCCGCCGGGCCCGAGCCGCCCTCGCGGGTGAACAGGACCTCCTTGCCGAAGGCCCGGCCCATGGCCCGGGTCACCGCGCCCAGCGCGGGGTGGTCCAGCGGGGTCAGGCAGGGGCGGGTGGCCCCCCAGAAGGTGATCTCGTGCCGGATCCCGGCCGGGACGCGCGCGGCGACCCAGTCGGCGACCAGCCGCTGCACCCGGTCGGTGTCCTGCCCGGCCACCAGCCGGAACGACAGTTTCAGCTGGGCCGAGGACGGCACGATCGTCTTGCCGCCGGGGCCCTGGTAGCCGCCGCCGATGCCGTTCACCTCGGCGGTCGGCCGGGCCCAGACCCGCTCCAGGGTGGAGTACCCTGCCTCGCCGCTCGTCGCGTGCGACTTCGCGGTGCGCAGCCAGCGCTCCTCGTCGAAGGGCAGCCGGGCGAACAGCTCGCGCTCGCGGTCGGTGAGCTCGACGACGCCGTCGTAGAAGCCGGGGATCGTCACGCGGCCGTCCGCGTCGTGCAGCGCCGCGGCCAGCCGGGCGGCCTCGGTCGCCGGGTTGGGGACCGCGCCGCCGAAGGAACCGGAGTGGATGTCCTGGTCGGGGCCGTACAGGTCGATCTGGCAGTCGGCCAGGCCGCGCATGCCGGTGCACACGGTGGGGGTGTCCTCGTCCCACATGCCGGTGTCCGAGACGATCACGGTGTCGCAGGCCAGCCGCCCGGCGTGGGCGCGGACGAGGTCGGTGAAGTGCGGGGAGCCGGACTCCTCCTCGCCCTCGATCAGCAGCTTCAGGTTCACCGCGGGGGCGGTGCGGCCGGTGGCGGCCAGGTGGGCGCGGACGCCGAGTGTGTGGAAGAACACCTGCCCCTTGTCGTCGGCGGCGCCCCGTCCGTACATCCGGCCGTCGCGGATCCGCGGCTCGAAGGGCTCGCCGTCCCAGCCGTCCTCGAGGGCGGCGGGCTGCACGTCGTGGTGGCCGTAGACCAGCACCGTCGGCGCGTCCGCCGCGTCGGAGGGCCACTCGGCGAAGACCGCGGGAGCACCCGGGGTCTCCCACACCTCGGCCACCGGGAAGCCGGTCTCCTTCAGCTTCGCCGCCAGCCACTCGGCGCTGCGCCGTACGTCGGCGGCGCGCTCCGGATCGGCCGAGACCGAGGGGATGCGCAACCACTCGGCGAGGTCGCCGAGGAAGGCGTCACGATGTGCTTCGACGTAACTGCGGACGGCGCTGTCCGGGGTGGTGCTCATGTCCTTGAGCCTATCGGGCGACGCCGGGACCCTCGGCGTCGGCACCGGGCGCGCCCCCCGGCCCGGGCTCCGGGCCGCCCAGCAGGAGGCGTTCCAACGCGGCCCGGTCGGGCAGCGCCTCGGGCCGGATCAGCTCCCCCGTCCTCACGTGCAGGAAAGCGGCCGTGACCTGCGACAACGGCACTCCCCGCCGCTCGGCCCAGGCGAGCCGGTAGACGGCGAGCTGCAGCGGGTCGGCGGTGCCGGCCCGCCCGGTCTTCCAGTCGACGATCTCGTAGCCCTCACCCTCCCGGTACACCGCGTCGATCCGGCCGCGGATCACCCTCCCGGCGAGGTCGATCTGGAACGGCGCCTCGACGCGGTAAGGGGTGCGCTCGGCGTACGGGGTCCGCAGGAAGGCCTCCTTGAGTTCGGCGAGGTCGCGCTCGTCGGCGATCTCGTCGTCGCCCTCGATGCCGGGCAGCTCCTCGGGGGCGATCAGCGGCAGTTCCTCGAACCGGGACTCGACCCAGGCGTGGAAGCGGGTGCCGCGCCGGGCCGCGGGCCTCGGCGGGCGGGGCATGGGGCGGGCCAGCTCGCGGGCGAAGCCGTCGGGGTCGGCGGCCAGCCGCAGCAGCGCGGAGGCGGTGAGCGTGGTGGGCAGGGGGACGTCGCGGACGGCCGCGCGCGAGCGGAGCAGCTCCTCGGTGAGCGCGTCGAGGTCCCGGTCCCAGGACGCGACGGCACGGGCCTCCTCGGGGAGCAGCGCCTCACCCCGGTCGAACCCGGACACGGCCACGGGTACGGGTATGGAGGCGGGCCCGGGTACGGGCGGGCCGGGCTGCCCGGGGATGGCGGGCGGCCGGTCGTCGGACCAGTCCTCCCAGTCGCCGGCGTCCTCCTCGCCGTACTGGGCGTCGTACTGGTCGTCGTACGCGTCGTACGGCGGCGGCTCCTCCTCGTCCTCGGGGGGCGGCGGCCAGTCGGGATCGGGAGGGGCGGCCACCGGGTACGCGGCCGGCGCCCGCAGGTGGGCCAGCACCTTGCGCGCGGCCTCGCGGCGGCGGGCCAGGGCGGCCGGGTCCAGGGGCAGCGGCCACGGCGTCTCGGCCGTACGGGCCAGGGCCGGGTTGACGGCGTCGGGCGCGGGCTCCTCCGCCCAGTGCTCGACCTCGCCGTGGCCGGCCTCGCAGTGCGCGCGCAGGGCGTCGAGGAAGGCGGACGGGCCGAAGGCCCGCTTCTGGCTGGGCCCCCACCAGTGGCCGGAGCCGAGCAGCAGGGAACGCGGCCGGGTGAAGGTGACGTAGCCGAGCCGGAGCTCCTCGACGCGGTTGTGTTCGGCCATGGCCGCCTTGAAGGTGGCCAGGCCCGCCCGGGACCACTCCTCGACGTCGGGGAGGGTGGCGGCGTCACCGCGCAGCGCGTGCGGCAGCGCCTTGGCGTTGAAGTGCCACAGCTCGCGGCCCCGCTCGCTCGGGAAGCCCTTGCGCACCAGCCCGGGGACGGCGACGACGTCCCACTCCAGCCCCTTGGACTTGTGCGCGGTGAGCACCTTCACCGTGTTCTCGCCGCCGGGCAGCGAGCTGTCCAGGCCCTTCTCGTACTGGGCGGCGGTGCGCAGGAAGCCCAGGAAGGCCAACAGCGTGGCCTCGCCGTCCAGGGAGGCGAAGCCGGCCGCCACGTCCAGGAAGGCGTGCAGGGTCTCCCGGCGGCGGGCGGCCAGCGCGTGCGGGGACGCGGAGAGTTCGACCTCCAGGCCGGTGACGGCGAGCACCCGGTGCAGTACGTCCATGAGCGGGTCGGCGAGGGACCGGCGCAGCTCGCGTATCTCGGTGGCCAGGCGCGCGAAGCGCACCCGCGCCTCGGCCGAGAAGGGCAGGTGGTCGCCGGGCTCGCCATCGACGAAGGTCTCCAAGGCGTCGGCGAGCGAGATCACCTCGGCCGGGTCGACGCCCTCCACGGCGGCCGCCAGCCGGTCCGCGGTGTCGCCGCGGCCCGGTACGAGCAGCCGTGCCCGCCGTCCCAGCAGCGCCAGGTCGCGCGGCCCGATCCGCCAGCGCGGCCCGGTGAGCAGCCGGACGAGGGCGGCGTTGGCCGTCGGGTCCTGCAGCACCTCGCAGACGGCGACGAGGTCGGCGACCTCCGGCAGGTGCAGCAGCCCGGACAGGCCGACCACCTCCACCGGCACGTCCCGGGCGACGAGCGCCGCGTGGATGTCGGCGAAGTGACCGGCGGCCCGGCACAGCACCGCGATCTCGCCGGGCGCGGTGCCCGTGCGGACCAGGTGCGCGATGGAGTCGGCGATCCAGGCGATCTCCTCCTCCTGGGTGGGCAGCAGCGCGCAGCGCACGACGCCGTCCCGTTCGGCGCCGGGCGCGGGCCGCAGGGCCTCGACACCCTCGTGACGCTCGCGCAGCTCGGCGGCGAGGTCGTTGGCGAGGTCGAGCAGCCGGCCGCCGCTGCGCCGGTTCTCCGACAGGGACTGGCGCCGGGCGGGCGTCCCGTCGGCGTGCGCGAAGTGGAGCGGGAAGTCGTCGAGGTTGGCCACCGAGGCGCCGCGCCAGCCGTAGATGGCCTGGCAGGGGTCGCCGACCGCGGTCACCGGATGGCCCGTGCCGTCGCCGAACAGGGCGGAGAGCAGCAGGCCCTGGGCGACGGAGGTGTCCTGGTACTCGTCGAGCAGCACCACGGCGTACTGCTCGCGCAGGATGCGGCCGACCCCGGGACGGGTGCGGGCCAGGCTCGCCGACAGGGCGATCTGGTCGCCGAAGTCGAGCAGGTCGCGCTGCTTCTTCTCGGCGCGGTACGCGGCGGCGAGCCCGGTCAGGTCGATGCGGGCGCGCGCCGTCTCGGGGAGCCTGCGCAGATCCGCGTTGGTGAGCCGGACGCCGTCGAGGGCGGCGAGCCACTCCCGGTCGTGGGCGAGCAGCCGCTCGGGCGGCACCAGGTGCTCCGCGAGCTCGCCCTCCAGCGCCAGCAGATCGCTGACCAGGGTCGGGATGCCCTTGGTGAGCGCCGGGAAGGGACCGGGCGCGGTCCGCAGGACGCGCGCCGCCAGCTGGTAGCGCGTCGCGTCGGCGAGCAGCCGCGCGGTCGGCTCCAGCCCGATGCGCAGCCCGTGCTCCTTCAGGAGCTGTCCGGCGAAGGCGTGGTACGTGGAGATCTGCGGCTCGCCCGGCGCGTGGTCGGGGTCCGCCGGGTCCGGATCGGTGACCCCGGCCCGGACGAGGGCCTTGCGCACGCGCTCCGAGAGCTCGCCGGCGGCCTTGTTGGTGAACGTCAGCCCCAGCACCTGCTCGGGGGCGACCTGCCCGGTGCCGACCAGCCACACCACGCGGGCCGCCATGACCGTCGTCTTCCCGGAACCGGCACCGGCCACGATCACCTGCGGGGCGAGCGGCGCGGTGATGCACGCCAGCTGCTCCGGGGTGAACGGGATGCCCAGCAGCTCCTTGAGCTGCTGGGGACCGGTGATGAGGGAGGACACGAAGGGGAGGTTATCGGGCACCACCGACACCGGCCGCCGCCGCCCGTCCGCCGGCTGTCACCCGCTCGGGCGCATTCCGCACTACCGCCGTAGAACATCGCGTTCTACGCTGAAACCATGGAGCGCATCCCGGTACGCGAGCTGAACCAGAACACCAGTGCCGTGCTCGCGCGCGTGCAGCACGGCGAAACCTTGGAGGTGACCGTGAGCGGAACCCCAGTGGCCCGCCTCGTACCCATCTCGGGCAGCCAGTCCGTGCTGGACCGCATGGTCGCCGAGGGACGCGCCACCCCACCGGCGGCCTCAGGTCCGGTCCCGGTGCCGCCCGTGCTCGGCGATCCGGGGATCGACACGGCGGCCGTGCTCGTCTCGCTGCGCGACGAGGAGCGCTGGTGATCTACCTCGACTCGGCGGCGATCGTGAAGATGGTCCGCCGGGAACAGGGCACCCGGGAGTTGGTCGCCTGGCTGAACGACCGCCCCGACGAGCCTTTGGTGTCGTCGTCGCTCGTCGAGGTGGAGGTGCCACGGGCTCTGCGCCGATCGGCCCCGCAGGCGCTCGCCGGCGTCCCCGGTGTGATCACCCGGCTCTACCGGGTCGAGATCGACGCGACTGTCCGTGCCACGGCCTCCGCCTACGGCGATCCGCTCCTCCGCTCGCTCGACTCGATCCACCTCGCGACGGCGCAGCTCCTCGCCGACCAGGTGGGCGCGGATCCGCTCGTCTTCGTCACGTACGACCAGCGCCTGCTGAAGGCGGCCCAGGACATCGGGCTGCGGGCCGAGGCACCGGGCGGCTGAGACCCCCGCCTCACTCCACCACGTGCCGTCCCTCGGGGCGGCCGCTGCAGGAGGCCCGGAAGGCGCAGTTCTCGCAGTGCTGGCCGGTGGAGGGGGTGAAGCGCTCGTCGAGGACGCGGGCGGCCGCGCCGGCGAGCAGGGTGTCGGCCCAGTCGCCGCTGAGCGCCTCCTGGTGCTGGACGGTGGGCTGGGTGTCGCCGCCGTCGCGGCGGGCGGCGCCGAGGCGGAGCTGGACGAGCTCGGCGCCGCCGGGGGCGGGCCGGGTGCCGTGGAAGAGCTCGTCGACGGCGCCCTCGCGGACGGCGAGCTGGTAGACGGCGAGCTGCGGGTGGCCCTCGACCTCGGCGGCGGTGGGCTTGGCCTTGCCGGTCTTGAAGTCGACGACGTAGGCGTTGCCGTCGGCGTCGGTCTCGACGCGGTCCATGCTGCCGCGGATGCGGACGGCCACGTCCCCCGTCTCCAAGGTGACGTCGAAGCCGTGCTCGGAGGCGACGGCCTGGCGGCCGCGTTCCATGACGTGCCAGCGCAGGAAGCGCTCCAGGGCGGCCCGGGCGTTCTCCTTCTCCTGCTGGGACTTCCAGGGGGCGTCGAAGGCCAGGGCGTTCCACACCGAGTCCAGCCGCTCCATGAGCACGTCCAGGTCGGCCGGGGTGCTGCCCGAGGCGACCTCGTCGGCGAGGACGTGCAGGACGTTGCCGAAGCCCTGGGCCGCCGTGGAGGGCGGCTCGGCCTTCACCTCGCGGCCGAGGAACCACTGCAGGGCACAGGTGTTGGCCAGCTGGTCCAGCGCGCTGCCGGAGAGGGTGACCGGCTGGTCGCGGTCCCGCAGCGGGACCTCGGAGCGGGTCTGCTCGTACAGGCCCCACCAGCGTTCGGGGTGGGCGGCGGGCACCAGCGGCTGGCCCGCGTCCTCCAGGGCCGCCAGGCGCGCCAGGCGCCGGGCGGCGGCCTCGCGCAGGGCGGGGGAGGCGGCCGGGTCGACGGTCGTGGCGCGCAGCTCGGCGACGAGGGCCGCGACCGACAGCGGGCGGCGGGCCCGGTGGGTGACGTCGACGGGCTCGACGCCGAGTTCGGTGAGGAAGCGGGAGGGCTGGTCGCCGTCGTCGGCGGCGGCCTTCACGGCGGTCACGACGAGCCGCTCACGGGCGCGGGTGGCCGCGACGTAGAACAGCCGGCGCTCCTCGGCGAGCAGGGCACCCGGGGTGAGCGGCTCCGCGAGGCCGTCGCGGCCGATGCGGTCGGCCTCCAGCAGCGAGCCGCGGCGGCGCAGGTCGGGCCAGAGCCCCTCCTGGACGCCGGCGACGACGACGAGCCGCCACTCCAGGCCCTTGGAGCGGTGCGCGGTCATCAGCCGTACGGCGTCGGGCCGCACGGCGCGCCGGGTCAGCACGTCGGCGGCGATGTCCTGGGCGGACAGCTCCTCCAGGAAGTTCAGCGCGCCACGGCCGCCGGTGCGCTCCTCGGCGCGGGCGGCGGTGTCGAAGAGCACGCACACCGCGTCCAGGTCCCGGTCGGCGTTGCGTCCGGCCGCGCCGCCGCGCGCCGCGGCGCGCTCCAGCCGGCCGGGCCAGGGGGTGCCGTCCCACAGCTCCCACAGCGCCTCCTCGGCGGTGCCGCCGCCGGCCAGCAGCTCGCGCCCCTTGCGCAGCAGCCCGCCGAGCCGCTGGGCGCCCCGCGCGTACGACGGGTCGTGCGCCACGAGCCGCTCGGGCTCCGTGAGCGCCTCGGCGATCAACTCGTCCGAGGGCCGCGGTACGGCCACCCCGGCGGCCCGCTCCTCCTCGCGCAGGGCGCGGCCCAGGCGGCGCAGGTCGGCGGCGTCCATGCCGCCGAGCGGGGAGACCAGCAGGGTGAGCGCGTCCTCGACGCTCAGGCCCGGCTCCGGGGCGTCGGGCAGGACGGCGTGCGCGCAGACCCGCAGGGCGAGCAGGAGGGGGGCGACGGCGGGCTCGTCGCGCAGCGGGAGGTCGTCCCCGTCGATCTCGACCGGCACCCCGGCGGAGGTCAGGGCCCGCCGCAGCACGGGCAGCGAGCGGGAACCCGCGCGCACCAGGACGGCCATGTCGGACCAGGGGACGCCGTCCTCGAGGTGGGCGCGACGCAGCACGTCGGCGATGCCGTCGAGTTCGGCACCGGGCGTGGGGTAGGTGCGGACGGCGGCCGAGCCGCCGTCGCGGACCGGCGCGAGCTCGCGGTGGGCGCGGACGGCGGCGGCCGGAAGCCGGGTCAGCGGCATCCGCCGCGTCAGGAGCCGGGTGGCGGCCAGCAGGGCGGCGCCGGAGCGGCGGGAGGTGGTGAGGACGCGGACGCCGGCGGGGCGGCCGTCGGCGTGCCGGAAGTCCTCGGGGAAGCCGAGGATGCCGTTCACGTCGGCGCCGCGGAAGGCGTAGATGGACTGGTCGGGGTCGCCGAAGGCCACCAGGTGGCGGCCGCCGCCCGCGAGCGCCCGCAGCAGCCGCACCTGCGCCGGGTCGGTGTCCTGGTACTCGTCGACGAAGACGGCCTCGTACGCCCCGGCGAGGTGGCGGGCCACCTCGGGACGCCCGGCCAGGAGCACCGCGCGGTGCACCAGTTCGGCGTAGTCGATGACGCCCTGGAGGTCGAGGACGTCGAGGTACTCGGCGAGGAAGCCGGCCGCCGCCGACCAGTCGGGGCGGCCGGTGCGGCCGGCGGAGGCGGCCAGGGCGCGCGGGCCGAGGCCGAGCTCGCGGGTGCGGGCCAGCACGGCCCGCACCTCGTCGGCGAAGCCGCGGGTCGTCAGCGCCGCGCGCAGCTCGTCCGGCCAGCGCACGCGGGTCCGCCCCCGCCGCTCCAGTTCGGCCTCGCCGGCCAGGAGCTCGCGCACCGCCAGGTCCTGTTCGGGGCCGGACAGCAGCCGCAGCGGGTCGGCGAACAGCTCGGGGTCCTGGTGGGCGCGGACCAGGGCGTAGCAGAACGAGTGGAAGGTGGTCGCCTGCGGTGCGGCCGCGCCACCCATCCGGGCGGC
The DNA here is from genome assembly GCA_036013505.1 of Streptomyces sp. NBC_00510. NCBI lineage: Bacteria > Bacillati > Actinomycetota > Actinomycetes > Kitasatosporales > Streptomycetaceae > Streptomyces > Streptomyces sp. NBC_00510. The sequence goes on from CP107851.1 coordinate 3,949,692, forward strand.
CATGCGGTCCCGCAGTTCGCCCGCGGCCTTGCGGCTGAAGGTGAGGACGAGGATCCGTTCCGGGTCGGTGCCGCGCCGCACGCGTTCGGCGACGGCCTCGACCAGGGTGGTGGTCTTCCCGGTGCCCGGACCGGCGAGTACCAGGAGCGGACCGCCCGCGTGCTCAACCACCGCGCGCTGTGCGGCGTCCAGTTCAGGGGGCGTCACCGGTTCCGGAGCGGTCCGTAGCAGTCGGTAGCCGCCGGAAGGCCCGACCGTCCCCCCGGAGCGCCGTGCGGCGGCGTCCGTCTGGCGGGTGGAGGAGGAGGTCACGTGGTTCGCCGGTTCCGTGTGCGTGCGGGTGCGTGTGCGGCGGCCTGTGCCGCCGGTGGCCGGGGGAGGCCGGGTGCCGACGGTACGCCACCGGTCGAGCGGACCGCCGCGCGTCCCGTCCTTCCCGTACGGATGCGGGAGCGGCCGGGCGCGGGGCGCCGTACTCCGTCCGGACGGCCGATGGCATCAACCGGTCCCCGATGGCGGAAGCTGGATGGTGTGAGCGTCCGGTCGTCAGTCGTCCCCGCCGGGGGCGGGCACGGGGTCCGTGCCGTCCCAGCGGGCCTCGCGCATGTCGAGGCGGGGTATGTGGCCCTTCGCGGCCCGGGGGGCCGGGCGCAGCGGGGTGCCCTCCGCGCGGTAGTGCTCCAGGGCGCGCAGCTCGTGGCCCGGCAGCAGCCCGCCGTCCGCGCGCACCACGCGCCACCACGGCACGGCCCCGCCGTACAGCGCCATGACGTGGCCCACCTGCCGGGGACCGCCCTCCCCCAGCCACTCGGCCACGTCGCCGTAGGTCATGACCCGTCCGGGCGGGATCCGCTCGGCGACGTCCAGCACGCGCTCCGCGTACGCGGGCAACTCCTGGACGTCGTCGTCCGGACCGTCGTCCGGGTCGTGCGCGGTGTCCTTGCTCATCCGTCACATGGTGCCCCACGGCACCGACAGTCGCGGCCGGCGCCCGCGTGTGCGGGGGCGCCCGGGACGGCGAATTGCCCCCTCCTGCGCCCATGCGCGCGCCGCTCGTGCCACCATCATCCGGGCGGTGACTGGTGATACGAGATCAAAAAGAGACAGCCGGAGAGCACGACGTGAGCGGGAACGGAGCCGCTCGCGCGGTCCCCGCTGCCTCCGAGGGCCCCGGGGACGGCGCCCCGGCGACCCCGGACGAGCGCGCCGAGCAGGCCGTGTCCGCGTCCGGTGACGCCCCGCGCGGTGAGACCCGCGCCACATCGAAGGCCCCGGCCGGACAGCCGGCGGTGACGCCCGCGCGGTCCGGGGACGACACCCCCGGCACCACCGAGGCCCCGGACACCGAGGCTCCCGGCACGGCCGAGGCCCCGGACACCGCCGACGGCCCCGGCGCCGAAGAGTCCCTCACCGGCACCACCCCGCACACCGACCCGGTGGCGCGGGACGAGCCGCTGCTGCCCGCGCGCGTGCACCGGCCCGTCGACCTCATGCGCTTCCTCTTCGGGCTCCTCGGCATCGCGATCGTGCTGATGATCGCGGGCTTCGCGCACGCGACGACCTCCGGCGTGGAGCAGGACATCGCCGAGGGCGCGACGCACGCGCCCGAGCCGCTGATCACGATCGCCGGGCTGCTGGCGACCGTGGCGGTGCTGATCGTGCCCGTGGCGTTCGCCGTGGAGCGGCTGATCAAGCGGGACGGGCTGCGCATCGCGGACGGCGTGCTGGCCGCGGTCCTGGCCCACGGGGTGTCGCTCGCCACCGACCTGTGGGTGTCGGACGCGGCACCGGTGGCGATCCGGGACGCGCTGACCCGCGACGCGCCCGGCGGCGGGATCACCGACCCGGTCCACGGCTACCTGGCCCCGGTGATCGCCTACATGACGGCGGTCGGCATGGCCCGGCGCCCGCGCTGGCGGGTCGCGCTGTGGTTCGTGCTGGTCGTGGACTCCTTCGCGGTGCTGGTGGGCGGCTACACGACACCGTTCTCGATCATCGTGACCGTGCTCATCGGCTGGACCGTGGCGTACGGCACGCTCTACGGGGTCGGCTCGCCGAACGTCCGCCCGACCGGCCAGAACCTGCTCGCGGGTCTGCGCCGGGTGGGCTTCGCCCCGCTGACGGCGGTCCGCGCGGAGGACGAGTTCCCCGACGCGCCCGACTCCGACCGGGGCCGCCGCTACCTGGTGACCCTGGAGCAGGGCCCGCTGCTCGACGTCACGGTCGTGGACCGCGAGCAGCAGGCGCACGGCTTCTTCTACCGCATGTGGCGCCGGCTCCAGCTGCGCGGGATCACCCAGCGGCGCAGCCTGCAGTCGCTGCGCCAGGCGCTGGAGCAGGAGGCGCTGCTGGCCTACGCGGCCATCGCCGCCGGCGCCAACGCCCCGCGGCTGATCGCCACCTCCGAGCTGGGCCCGGACGCCGTGATGCTGGTGTACGAGCACATGGGCGGGCGCTCCCTGGACGCGCTGTCGGACGAGGAGATCACCGACGAGGTGCTGCACGGCGCCTGGGAGCAGGTGCGGGCGCTGCAGTCGCGGCGGATCGCGCACCGCAGGCTGGTCGGCGAGGCGCTGAAGATGGATCGCTGCGGCGACGTCTTCCTGACCGACCTGCGCGGCGGGGAGATCGCGGCGGGCGACATCGTGCTGCGCATGGACGTGGCGCAGCTGCTCACCACCCTGGCGCTGCGCGTCGGCCCGGAGCGGTCGGTGGCCTCGGCCGTGGCCGTGCTGGGCCCGGACGCCGTCGCCGACTCCCTGCCGCTGCTGCAGCCGATCGCGCTGAGCCGCACCACCCGGGCCACGCTGAAGCAGCTCGCCAGGGAGCGGGCGCAGCGCGAACGCGAGGCGGTGCTGGCCGCCTCCCGCGCCCGACGGGCGGACGGTGAGGCCGGTGACGCGGGTGAGGCAGCCGGCAAGGACGCGGGCAAGGAGACCAAGGCCGAGCGGCGGGCCGAGAAGAAGGCGATCGAGGACGCGCTGGACGGGGTCCGCGAGGAGGACCTGCTCACCCGGATCCGCCACCAGGTGCTGCTCATCCGTCCGCAGGCCCCGGTCGAGCCGGTACGGCTGGAGCGGGTGCGGCCGCGCACGCTGATCAGCATCATCGCGGGCGCCTTCGCCGCGTACTTCCTGCTCTCCCAGATCAGCAGCATCGACCCGGCGACACTGCTGGCCGAGGCGAACTGGATCTGGGTCATCGTGGCCGTGCTGGCCTCCGCGCTCAGCTACGTCGCGGCGGCGATGGCGCTGTCCGGCTTCGTGCCGGAGAAGCTGTCCTTCGTCCGTACCACGCTGGCGCAGATCGCCGGTTCCTTCGTGAAGCTGGTGGCCCCCGCGGCCATCGGCGGCGTGGCGCTCAACACGCGCTACCTGCAGAAGTCGGGCGTGCGCCCGGGGCTCGCGGTGGCGAGCGTGGGGGCCTCGCAGCTGGTCGGCCTCGGTTCGCACATCAGCCTGCTGCTGGTGTTCGGCTACATCACGGGCACCGAGAAGACGCCCTCCCTGTCGCCGTCCCGGACGGTGATGGCGGGCCTGCTCACGGCCGGCGTGCTCTTCCTGGTCGTCACCGCCGTGCCGCCGCTGCGGCGCTTCGTGTCCACGCGGGTGCGGGCGCTGTTCGCCGGGGTGGTGCCGCGCATGCTGGACGTGCTGCAGCAGCCGATGAAGCTCACCACGGGCATCGGCGGCACGCTGCTGCTGACCCTCGCCTTCGTGCTGTGCCTGGACGCCAGCATCCGCACCTTCCACGGCGAGGTGAACTTCGCGGCGGTCGCGGTGATCTTCCTGGCGGGCAACGCGCTGGGGTCCGCCGCCCCGACCCCGGGTGGCCTGGGCGCGGTCGAGGGCGCGCTGATCGCCGGTCTGACCACCATCGGCCACCTGGACTCGGCGACGGCCACCTCCGCGGTGCTGCTGTTCCGGGTGCTGACCTTCTGGCTGCCGGTGCTGCCCGGCTGGCTGGCGTTCACCCAGCTCACCAGGCGGCAGGCGCTGTGACGCGGGCCCACTGACAGAGGATGTCAGTGGGCCGCCCCTACGGTCCCCGGTCATGGACACCACGCACATCGTCGAGTTGCGGCAGTACACCCTGCACCCCGGCGCCCGGGACACCCTGGTCGAGCTGTTCGAGCGCGAGTTCGTCACCGGTCAGGAGGCCGCCGGGATCCGGGTCGGCGGCCGGTTCCGCGACCTGGACGACCCGGACCGCTTTGTATGGATGCGGGCCTTCCCCGACATGGCGGCCAGGACCCGCGCCCTGCACGCCTTCTACGACGGGCCCGTCTGGCGGGCGCACCGCGAGGAGGCCAACGCGACCATGACCGACTCCGACGACGTCCTGCTGCTGCGCGGCCCCGGTTACCGCGTGCCGGACGACGCCGGGCTGGTCGTCGCGACCGTCTGCCACCCCGCCGACCCGTCCGGCTTCGCGCCCCCGGACTCCGCCCGCGCCGTGCACCGCACCGAGCACGCGGCCAACGGCTTCCCGGCGCTGCCCGTGCGCACCGGCGAGGACGTCGTGGTCTGGTTCGCCGCCTTCGCGGAGGCCGGCGCACGCCCCGAGGAGCCCGTCCTGCCCGCCGGCCCGGAGCGGCGGTTGCTGCGGCCGCCGCAGCGGCTGCGGCTCGCCCCGGTGCGCGTTCCGGGGCCTCAGCGCAGGATGTCGCCGAGGTCGTAGCCGACCGGTTCCTCCAGCTGCGCATAGGTGCAGCCGGCGGGGTCGCGGTCGGGCCGCCAGCGGCGGAACCGGGCGGTGTGCCGGAAGCGGTCGCCCTGCATGTGGTCGTACGCGACCTCCAGGACGCGCTCGGGCCGCAGCGGGATCCAGGACAGGTTCTTCCCCGCGCTCCAGCGGCTCTGGGCCCCGGGCATGCGGCCGCCGGGCTCTGCCTCGGCCCAGTCGGCCCAGGGGTGGCCCTCGGCGGACTCCATGCGCAGCGGCTCCAGTTCGGCGACGAGTTCCTCGCGGCGGCGCATGGGGAAGGCGGCGCAGACGCCGACGTGCTGGAGTCGGCCGGCGGCGTCGTGCAGGCCGAGCAGGAGGGAGCCGACGACGGGACCGGACTTGTGCCAGCGGAAGCCGGCCAGCACGCAGTCGGCGGTGCGCTCGTGCTTCACCTTGATCATGACGCGTTCGTCGGGGCGGTAGCCGACGTCCGGGGGCTTGGCGACGACGCCGTCCAGTCCCGCGCCCTCGTACTGCTCGAACCACCGCCGGGCCAGCTCGATGTCGGTGGTGGCGGGGGCGACGTGGACCGGTGGCCGTGCCGTGCCGAGCGCGTCGACCAGTGCCTGGCGGCGCCAGGTCTGCGGGTCCGCCATCAAGGAGCGGTCGCCGAGCGCCAGCAGGTCGAAGGCGACGAGGGAGGCGGGGGTGCGTTCGGCGAGCTGCCGCACACGGGAGTCGGCGGGGTGGATGCGCTCCAGCAGCGCGTCGAAGTCCAGCCTGCCCCCGCCGGCGATGACGATCTCCCCGTCGACGACGGCGCGCGGCGGCAGTTGGGCGCGGACCGCCTCGACGACCTCCGGGAAGTAGCGGGTCAGGGGCTTGCCCGTGCGGCTGCCGATCTCCACCTCGGCGCCGTCGCGGAAGACGATGGCGCGGAACCCGTCCCACTTGCCCTCGTACAGCATGCCGGGCGGGATCTCGGTGGCGGACTTGGCGAGCATCGGCTTCACGGGCGGCATCACCGGCAGGTCCATGCCGCGATTCTCCGCCCGACGCGCGCCGCCCGCCCGTCGGGCCTACCGTGTCGGGGACGGGAGAGGCGGTGACGGCATGGCAGAGGCGGTCGAGCTGACCGTCGGCGAGCGGACGGTCCGGATCTCGAACCCGGGGAAGGTGTACTTCCCGGAACCGGGCTTCACCAAGCTGGACGTGGCCCGCTACTACCTCACGGTCGGCGACGGCGTCCTGCGGGCGCTGCGCGACCGGCCGACGACGATGGAGCGTTACCCGGACGGGGTCGAGGGCGAGTCGTTCTTCCAGAAGCGCGCGCCGAAGAACACCCCGGACTGGATCCCCACCGGCCGCATCCGCTTCCCCTCCGGCCGCCACGCCGACGAGATCTGCCCGACCGAGGTGGCCGCGGTCGTCTGGGGCGCCAACCTCGGCTGCCTCACCTTCCACCCGTGGCCGGTCCGGCGCGGCGACCTCGACCACCCGGACGAGCTGCGCATCGACCTGGACCCGCAGCCGGGCACCGACTTCGCCGACGCGGTGCGCGTCGCCGGCGAACTGCGCGGGCTGCTGGAGGAGCTGGGCCTGCGCGGCTGGCCCAAGACCTCCGGCGGGCGGGGCCTGCACGTCTTCGTGCCCATCGAGCCCGAGTGGACGTTCACCGGGGTGCGGCGGGCGGCCATCGCCATCGCCCGCGAGATGGAACGCCGGATGCCCGGGCAGGTCACCAGCGCGTGGTGGAAGGAGGAGCGCGGCGAGAAGATCTTCGTCGACTACAACCAGACCGCGCGCGACCGCACCATCGCCTCCGCCTACTCCGTACGGCCCAAGCCGCACGCCCCGGTCTCCGCGCCGCTGCGCTGGGAGGAGGTGCCGCAGGCGCACCCGCGGGACTTCGACCTGGTCACCATGCCCGCGCGCTACGCCGAGCTGGGCGACGTCCACGGCGGCATGGAGGAGCACGCCTTCCGGCTGGACGCCGTCCTGGAACTGGCCGAACGCGACGAGCACGACCGCGGGCTGGGTGACATGCCGTACCCGCCGGACCACCCCAAGATGCCCGGGGAGCCGCTGCGGGTGCAGCCGAGCCGGGCCAGGCGCACGCCGGACGGCGACGCCGGCGGGGACTGACGGCGCGCCAGGACGGCGCGGTACGAGGGCGCGACAGGACGGCACGGCACGCACGGCGGCGCGGCACGACCCCTTCCCACCGCGACCGCACTGACGCATCATCAGGCGCATGCCCGCGCCTCGACCCGTGCCCCTGGACGAGTACCCGGTCCATCAGATCGCCCGTTCCATGCGCCACGTCGCGACCGGTGACCGCAACGCCTACGACCGTTCGATCTTCCACTTCTTCGACCACGAGGGCCGGGCCCTGCTCGTCACCGGCCTCGGCGTCCACCCCAACCTCGGCGTCACCGACGCCTACGCGACCCTGACGCGCGGCACCGGCATGCTCGCGGTGCGCGCCTCGGACGCGCTCGGCGAGGACCGCATGCGGCAGCAGGTCGGGCCGCTGCGCATCGACGTCCTGGAACCGCTCCGCAGGCTCCGGCTGACCTGCGACGACGAATTCCTCTCGTACGACCTGGAATGGGAGGCCGCGTTCCCGGCCGTCGAGGAGCCGCACCACGCCCAGTACCGGGGCGGCCGGCTCTTCCTGGAGGCCAGCCGCTTCGTCCAGGCCGGCACCTGCCACGGTGTGGTCCGCACCGGCGACGGCGAGGAGATCCGCGTGGAGCGCGGCCGCTGGACGGCCACCCGGGACCGCAGCTGGGGTGTGCGCCCGGTGCCCGGCGAGGCCCCGGGACGGGCCGAGGAGGAGCACCGCCCGCAGGGTTTCCACTGGCTGTGGATACCGATCCGGTTCGACGACCGCTTCGTCATGGTGATCGCCCAGGAGGACGCCGACGGCTACCGCTCCCTGGACGAGGCCCTGCAGATCACCGAGCACGGCCCGGACCGGCAACTGGGCCGGGCCCACGTCGGCATCACCTACCGGGAGGGCACCCGCACCCCGGTCTCCGCCGTCGTCCACCTCGACGGCGGGAAGATCGAGGCCGAGGTGCTGGTCTCCAGCCCGCTCGCCGTCGGGGCCGGCTACCCGCCCGCCCGCGACTGGCAGCACGGCGAGTGGAAGGGCCGCGGATGGCTCGACCGCCGTGCGTATGACCTGACGGATCCGGCGGTCATGGCGCCCGCCGCCTACGGAGTCACCGACCACGCCGCGCGTTTCGCCTGGGACGGCCGGGTCGGCTACGGCATCTTTGAGCACGGCAGCTTCGGCCGCCACACCCCCAGCGGCTTCACCGGTCAGGAGGCCATGTGACAACGGTGCGCACCACCACCCGCGATCCCCGACTGCTGCGCAGCCGCCTCGACGAGTGGCTGGCCGCGAAGCACCCCGGCGCCCACAGCCGCGCGGTGCACGCCCCCTCCGCGAACGGCCTGTCCAGCGAGACCGTCCTGTTCGACCTGGCCGTCCCCCATCCGGCGGGCACCGCGCGCCAGCGCATCCGCCCCTGCGTGCTGCGGCTGGCCGGCGACCCCGACGCCTACACCGTCTTCCCGACGTACGACATGGCCGCGCAGTACCGCGTCATCCGGACGGTCGCCGCGCGCACCCGCGTCCCCGTGCCCGAACTGCTGTGGCTGGAGCCCGACCCGGGGCCGCTCGGCGCGCCCTTCTTCGTCATGGAGCGCGTCCCGGGGCGCGTCCCGCCGGACGTCATGCCCTACACCTACGGCGGCAACTGGCTCTTCGACGCCTCCGAGCAGGACCGGGCGCGGCTGGAGCGTTCGACGGTGCGCGTCCTCGCCGAACTCCACACCGTCCCCGGCGAGGGGACGCTGCGCGCGCACGTCGACGCCCAACGCGCCTACTACGAATGGGTCGTGGACGGGCTGGCCCCCTCCCCCGTCATCGAGCGGGCCTTCGCGTGGCTGGAGAAGCACTGGCCCGCCGATCCCGGCCCGTCCGTGCTCAGCTGGGGCGACGCCCGGGTCGGCAACATCGTCTACGACGCCGACTTCGCCCCCGTCGCCGTCCTCGACTGGGAGATGGCCTCCGCCGGCCCCCGGGAACTCGACCTGGCCTGGCTGGTGTACCTGCACCGCTTCTTCCAGGACCTCACCGTCACCGCCGGCTTCCCCGGCATGCCGGACTTCCTCGACCGCGACCGCGTCGCGGCGACCTACGCGGAGCTCACCGGGCACACCCCGCGCCACCTGGACTTCCACCTCCTGTACGCCGCGCTGCGGCACGCGGTCGTGATGCTGCGGATCGGTCACCGCCAGGTGCACTTCGGCGAGCGCGAGATGCCGGCCGACCCGGACGCGCTGATCCTGCACCGGGACACGCTGGAGGCGATGGTGGAGGGCCGCCACCGCTGATCCCAGGACCCGGCCTCACGCCAAACCTCACGCCGAACCTCACGTTCCGTGACGGCGGGGCCGCCCGGGGTGCCCGCAGCGGCGCTCCGGACGGCCCCGCGGCCCGTCGTGGCAAGGCCGCCGCCCGGGTGGACCTCAGGACCTGCGGCCGGACGTCATCCGTGCCACCCTGGCGGGGGAACGGGATGATGATATTCACCCGTTTGTCATGTCGTGCACTGCCGTGTCCGGGTACGGGCTGCGACCCTCGGTCGGGGGGACCCGCGCCGTCGTGAGGAGTACGCATGCACCAGCACCTCGCCCGTACCGCCACGGCCGCCGCCCTGCTGGGAGCCTCCGCGTTCGTCACCATGCCGGCCCACGCGGCCCCCGCGGACCCCTCCTCCCCCACGGTCTTCGCCCACCGGGGCGCGTCCACCGAGGCCCCCGAGAACACCCTGGCGGCCGTACGCCGGGCCAACGAGCAGCACATCAAGTGGATCGAGAACGACGTCCAGCGCACCAAGGACGGGGCCCTGGTGGTGATCCACGACGCGACGCTGAACCGCACCACCGACGTCGAGCAGGTCTTCCCGGACCGCGCCCCCTGGCGCGTCGCCGACTTCACGCTCGCCGAGATCCGCCGGCTCGACGCCGGCAGCTGGTTCGCCCCCCACTTCCGCGGCGAGCGCGTCCCCACCCTCCAGGAGTACCTGACCCTCCTCGACCGCGACCAGCAGGGCCTGCTGCTGGAGCTCAAGCAGCCCGAGCTCTACCCCGGCATCGAGAAGCAGACCGTCGACACCCTCGAGAAGGCCGGCTGGCTCGACCGGGCCCACCTCTCCGGCCGCCTGGTCATCCAGAGCTTCAGCGCCGACGCCCTGCGCCGCACCCACGAACTGCGCCCGGCCGTGGAGACCGGCTTCCTGGGCAGCCCGCCGGTCTCACAGCTGAAGGAGTACGCGGCCTTCGCCGACCAGATCAACCCGGACGAGAAGGACGTCACCTACGCCTACGTGCAGGCGGTCCACGGCACGAAGGGCCCCGACGGCAAGCCGCTGCGCGTGAACGCGTGGACGGTCGACGACCTCACCACCGCCGTCCGCATGGCGGCCCTCGGCGCCGACGGCATCATCACCAACCGCCCGGACGTCATCCGCAACGGCGTGCAGTGACCCGGACGGTCGCGTGCGCGGCCCGTTGAACCGCTCGGCCGAACGCGACGTACCAGTCACCGTGGGTGGCACCGGGTCGCCGACGCGGAAGGAAAGGGCCGAACGATCCCCTTGGACGCGAGCCGCCCCGTCAGCAGCGCCGGCACGGCGCACGGCCGGCAGGAAGTGCCGGGCCTCGAAGGTCTCCGCGGCCTGGCCGCACTGTACGTACTCCTGTTCCACTGCTGGCTGTACACGTTCCCGGGGTATCCCGACAGTTCCGCCCCCTGGTGGCTGGACGGGCTCATGTACGGCCGTCTCGCCGTCGTCTTCTTCCTCGTGCTGTCGGGGTTCTCCCTGGCCATATCCCCGGCGCGCGACGGCTGGCGGCTGGGCGGTGCCGCCCGTTTCCTGCGGCGCCGGGCCTGGCGCATCCTCCCGCCATACTGGGCGGCGCTCGCGCTGAGCCTGGTCGTCGCCTTGTTCGTGGTGCCGGCCTCGCACTTCGGGCCGCCCACCGGCGCGACGGTCCTGGTGTACGGGCTGGTCGCCCAGGACGTGTTCACCGCGCCGACGCCGAACGGCACGTTCTGGTCGATCGGTGTCGAGGCGGAGCTCTACCTCCTCTTCCCGCTCCTGCTGTTCGTCCGGCGGCGGCTGGGCGCCGTGGTCCTGGTCGCGGGAGTGACGCTCCTGGTCGTCGCCCGGGGCCTGATGGCCGCGCACGCGACCCCGGTGGAGGGGAACAACTGGCTCACCCCGCATCTCGCCCCGGTGTTCGTCGCCGGCCTGGCGGGCGCGGGGATCGTCGTCGCGTCGGCCCGGGTCCGGCGCCTGCCGTGGCACTGGTTCGCCGTCCTGGCCGCCGCGCCGGTCGTGGCGCTCGCCGCCGTCAAGGGCCGGGTCTGGACGGTGGACCACTACTTCTGGGTGGATCTCGCCGTCGCGCCCGCCATGACGATGCTGATCGCCGCGGTCGCCACCGGACGGCCCGCCTTCCTGCTACGGCTCCTGACCGCACGCCCCGTCCGTGTCCTCGGCGACTTCTCGTACAGCCTCTACCTCGTCCACCTGCCCGTCGTCATGACCGTCATCAGGCGCGTCGCCCCCAGGTTCGTCTCCCCCGGGCTGCCCACGTTCTGGTTCACCCTCGTACTGGCGTTGCCCGTCTCACTGCTGGTGGCGTGGCTGTTCGCCCGGGTCTTCGAGCTGCCCTTCAAGCGGCACCGCTCCTGGAAGTCCCTGCTCGCGCCGGCCCGTTCGCGGACCACCGGCCCGGCCCGGCCGGCGCCGGCCGAGGCCGCGCCGGCAGGTCCGTGACGTCCGGCCCGCGGGGACGGCGAAGGCCCGCGACGTCCGAACCGGTCGGACGCCGCGGGCCTTGGCCTCACCTGTCGGTCAGTACACCGGCTTGTCGGGCTCGATCGTGTTGACCCAGCCGATGACGCCGCCGCCGACGTGGACCGCGTCGGAGAAGCCCGCGGACTTCAGGACGGCGAGGACCTCGGCGGAGCGGACGCCGGTCTTGCAGTGCAGGACGATCTTCTTGTCCTGCGGGAGGTCCTGGAGGGCGTTGCCCATGAGGAACTCGTTCTTGGGGATCAGACGCGCGCCCGGGATGGAGACGATCTCGTACTCGTTGGGCTCGCGGACGTCGATGATGTCGATGTTCTCACCGTCGTCGATCCACTCCTTGAGCTGCTTGGGAGTGATCGTCGACCCCATCGCCGCCTCCTGCGCCTCCTCGGAGACGACGCCGCAGAAGGCCTCGTAGTCGATGAGCTCGGTGACGGTCGGGTTCTCGCCGCAGACCGCGCAGTCCGGGTCCTTGCGGACCTTGACCTGGCGGTACTGCATCTCCAGGGCGTCGTAGATCATCAGGCGGCCGACGAGCGGCTCGCCGGTGCCGGTGAGGACCTTGATGGCCTCGGTGACCTGGATGGAGCCGATGGACGCGCACAGCACGCCCAGGACACCGCCCTCGGCGCAGGAGGGCACCATGCCCGGCGGCGGGGGCTCGGGGTACAGGCAGCGGTAGCAGGGGCCGTGCTCGGACCAGAAGACCGACGCCTGGCCGTCGAAGCGGTAGATGGAGCCCCAGACGTACGGCTTGTTCAGCAGCACGCACGCGTCGTTGACCAGGTAGCGGGTCGCGAAGTTGTCCGTGCCGTCGACGATCAGGTCGTACTGGCTGAAGATGTCCATCACGTTGTCGGCCTCGAGCCGCTCCTCGTGAAGGACCACGTTGACGTAGGGGTTGATGCCCTTGACGCTGTCGCGGGCGGACTCTGCCTTGGAGCGGCCGATGTCCGCCTGGCTGTGGATGATCTGGCGCTGCAGGTTGGACTCGTCGACCTCGTCGAACTCCACGATGCCGAGCGTGCCCACCCCGGCGGCGGCCAGGTACATCAGGGCGGGCGAACCGAGACCGCCGGCGCCCACACAGAGCACCTTGGCGTTCTTCAGCCGCTTCTGCCCGTCCATCCCCACGTCGGGGATGATCAGGTGGCGGGAGTACCTGCGGACCTCGTCGACGGTGAGCTCGGCGGCCGGCTCGACCAGGGGTGGCAGCGACACGGGGACTCCGTTTGTCGATCGATCACTACGGTGGTTATTCCCGTAACACTGCCACGCCCTTCTTCATTCCGAGACCGCCGTCCCGAGGGGCGAGACCGACTTTGGTCACATGCTGGGCGGTGGCTGGCGGCGGAGCATGCGCGAGGCCTCGTCCCAGTAGCCCGGCAGGCCGTCCCAGGCCGCGTGGTCGGTGCGGTCGGTGAAGTAGACGGTCGCCGCGCCCTGCCAGCGGGCGATCCGCATGGCGTTCTCCAGGTGCGGGGCGGGGACCCCGTGCACCAGGTGGCAGAAGCGCTCCGGCGGGTACGCGGCCGTCCACTCCGGGGCCTCCGACCAGCGGTACTGCATCCACGGCCCGGCGAAGGTCACCAGTTGGTCGGCGGCTTCGGCGTAGCCCTCGTACGGATGGCAGCCGTGACCGAGCACGACGTGCCCGGTGCTGCCGCCCTCCACCGTCAGCAGCGCGCGCAGGGTGGTGATCACCCGGCGGCAGTCGGACAGCTCCGAACTCGTGGTCGGGGCACGGTCGAGGTAGAAGCCGTCGACCCGGTACCAGTCGAGGAAGCGGTGTGCGTCGGCGACCAGTTGGCCGAAGGGACGTGCCCCGTGCCGGGTGTCCAGGTAGCCGAGCACGGGCACGGCCGCGTCGCGCAGCCGGGCGCACGCCTGCGTGTAGAGCGGGTCGATCCGGGCGCCCGGGCCCCGCGCCACGTTGAGCACCACCCAGTGCATCGGCGCCTCGGGGCGGGCCAGTTCGGCCCATTCGCCCGGGGCGACCAGCGGGTGCGCGTACGCGGGGACCCCGAAGCCCAGTCCGTCACAGCGGTCGATCGGCCTGCGCAGGCCGCTCGGTGTCACACGCGGCATGCCGCCTCCATCCAGACGTCGGCGAGGGATTCCTCGAGGGCGATGCGCGGGCGCCATCCGAGGCGGTCGCGGGCGGTGCGGATGTCGGCCTGCTGCCAGGCGCCGCAGCCGTCCGGGTAGTGGGGGTGGCCGGTGCCGTTCGCCATCAGGTGCGGGTCCTCGACCTCGTGGAGGGCGCCCGCGTAGCCCGCGGCGTTGGCCAGGGCCGCGGCCACCTCGCGCAGCGGTACGGCGCGGCCCGTGCCGATGTTGACCAGGCCCTGGGCGGCGGAGAGCGAGGCCGCGTGCACGGCGCGGGCCACGTCGCGCACGTCCACGAAGTCCCGCTGTACGCCGAGTCCGGTCAGTTTCAGCTCACCGTCGCCGGTCTGCATGGCCCGGCGCATCGCCTCCGCGAGCCGCCCGATCGGCGAGGCGGTGGGCGTCCCCGGGCCGACCGGGGTGAAGACCCGCAGCACGACGGCGTCGAGCCCGGAGCCGAGCACCAGTTCCGTCGCGGCGAGCTTGCTGACCCCGTACGGACCGCCCGGCCGGGGGACGGCGTCCTCGGCCGTCGAGGAACCGGTGGGCGAGGGCCCGTACTCCGCGGCACAGCCCACCTGGACCAGCCGGGCGGAGGTGGCGCTGCGGCGCATCGCCTCGCACACGGAGGCGACCGCGATCGTGTTGTGCCGCGTGAGTTCGCGTGCCCCGCCGCGCGTGGCACCCGCGCAGTTGACGACGACCCCGGGGTGGACGGCGTCCATGAAGCGCGCCAGCGCGCCGGGACTGCCGGACGACAGGTCGAAGCGCACGTCCGCGTCGTCGCTGCGGCCGAGGGCGGTCAGCTGCACGGCGGGGTCGGCCAGCAGCCGCTCGGCCACGTGACGGCCGACGAATCCGTTGGCGCCCAGGAGGAGGACTCTCATAGCGAGCGCCTCCGCTGCGCTCGCCGTGGTCGGGGGTGCGGGTGGGTCATCGTGAATGGCTCCTTGGCTTCTTCTACGGAACTGCGGGGTGTGCCGGGCCGCCCCGGCCGCCGGCCGCTCATCGCGGCGCCGCCGCGGCCGTGTGCGCCGACGCGCGCGAGAGCGTGGTCAGGGCGTGGGCCGCCAGCGCCAGGGCGGCGGCCGCGCAGGCCAGCGCGGGGACGGCGGCCGGCGGGAGGGGGGACCGGTTCAGCAGGGCCGCGGCCAGGGCCACGGCCTCGGTGGCGCAGGCGAGCCCGGTGCCGATGGCGGCCGGGTCGGGGTGGCCGTGCACCGCGAGCAGACGGGCGGTGAACAGCAGCAGGGCGAGCGCCGCGGGCCCGGCGAGCGCGCCGGGGGTGAGCGGGGCACCCGCCACGGCCCGGGCGGCGCACAGCAGCGCGAGCACGAAGGCGAGGAAGAGCGCCAGCGTGCCCGCCAGCAGCGGCCGCACGGCACCGCCGAACTCCTCCAGGCTGCGGCTGCGCAGCAGGTGCCCGCGGGAGCGCACCGCGAAGCGGTGGGCGCACCAGGCGGCCGGCGCGAGGGACAGCGCGAGCGCGGTCAGCTCGGCGGCGTCCGCGGCGGGCAGCACGCCCCCGGCGAAGCCGTCGACGGCGCGCGGCCCGTACAGCCCGAACCCCACCAGCCAGCAGCTCCACACCGCGCCGGCCGGGCCCGTGCCGTACGGCGCCCTCAGCGGTCCGCGGCGCAGGGCGGCGAGGAGCACGAGCAGGAGCAATGGCACGGCCACCGCGACCACCGTGACCGGCGGCAGCACGCGCAGTGCCCCGCTCGCGGCGGCGCAGACGGCGCCCGGGGCGAGGGTGAGCAGCAGGGCGGGGCGGTCCGCCGGCCGGCCCGCGGCGGGAGGGGCGGTGGCGCGGGGCACCCGGGCGTAGAGCTCCTCGGCGAGGGAGAAGACGTCGCGGTGCCGGAAGCCCGCCGCGACGCGGTCGGTGACGCCCTGCGCCTCCAGTCCGGCCACGATCTCCAGCGGGTCCACGGCCTCGGCGCACAGCTGCCGGTGACGGTGCATCAGGGCGCGGACGGGGTCGGCGGGGCCGCGTTTGCGGGGGCCGCCCCTGCGGGCGCCGGCTTCGCTCTCCTGCACGTGGCTCATGCGCGTTCCCGCCTCTCGGCTCCGGCGTACGCGGGCTCGCGGGCGGCGAGCGCCCAGGCCGGCGCGGCCGTCCAGTGGCCGGGGACACGGGATTCGGCGGGCCTGCCGAAGGGGACGGGGGTGCCGTCCGGGTCGCGCAGCGGGGCGTGACGGCCGGGCGCGTGGGCCACCAGGTCGAGGTAGATCTCCCGGAACGCCGCCAGGTTCCGCTCGACGGTGAAGAGCTCCAGGGCGCGTTCGCGTGCGGCGGCGCCCAGCCGCTGCCGGCGCTCGGGGTCGTGCAGCAGGGCGACGCAGGCCTCGGCGAGCGCCTTCGGGTTGCGCGGGGGCACGACCAGGCCGGTCCCGCCGATGACCTCCCGTACGGCGCCGACGTCCGTGGAGACGGTGGCCCGGCCGCAGAACATGGCCTCGACCAGGGTGACCGGGAAGCCCTCGACGACGCTGGAGAGGACGACCACGTCCCCGGCCGCGTAGGCGTCGGGGAGCGCCGGGGCGCCCGGCGAGCCGAGCTCCTCGAAGGTGACCGGGTTCTCCCCGGCGGTGACGGCGTCGGCCGCCTCGTCGGGGAAGAGCTGCGCCGCCAGGGAGCGGCACTGCTCCAGGTACGCGGGGTCGCCCTCGCCGGCGCGGACGACGCGCAGCCGCGCTCCGGGTTCCTCCTTGCGCACCTCCCCGAAGGCGTGCAGCAGCCCGACCAGGTCCTTGCCGGGATCGACCCGGCCGACCCACACCAGCGCCGGGTCGCCGCCCTCGGCGTCGGCCGGCGGCTCGGGCACGGGCCCCTGGTAGCCGGGGTAGACCGTACGGACGCGGTCCCGCTCGGCGCCGCAGTGCTCCTGCCAGCGGCGTGCGTGGGCGTTGCCGGGGGTGACCAGGGCGGCCCGGCGGTACGCCTCGCCCGCGAGGTGGCGGTGGAAGGCGGCGAGCAGGGCGCGTACGGGGGCGGACAGTCCCGCGGCACGGTGCAGCAGCAGGGTCTCGCGCAGCCGCACGCCGTACTCGGTCACCAGCAGCGGCGTACCGAAGAACCGTTTGGCCAGGAGCGCGGGCAGCAGGGCGGTGCCGCCGGTCACGGCGTGGCAGAGGTCGGCGGTGGCCAGCGCGTCGCCGAACTCGTCGTACCAGGGCGCGGCCAGCGGCCGCAGCGCGCGCTCCAACTGGTCGGCCGCGAGCAGGAGATCGCCCACTCCGGCCTCCCCGACGAGGGGTCGCGCGCCGGGCGCCCGGCAGACCTCCTCCAGCACGCGCACCGCGTGCTCGGAGCGCAGCAGCGCCGGGACGCCACCGTCCTCGCGGGCGAGTTCGGCGAGGCCGTAGAGCGCGGAGGCGAAACGGTCCGCCACGCCATTGGCCCCGGCGTCCCCCGCCAGCACCCCGACGAGGTCGCGGTACTGCTCCAGCGCCTGCGCCCGCCGCCGGCGCGCCTTGCCCGGCACGCCCCCGGGCCCCGGCGCCGGCCCCCACAGCGGCAGCACGCGCACGTCCCGCACCTGCGGCGGCAGCGCCGGCATCCCCGCCGTCCCGGCCCGTTCGCTCCTGCCGATCGCGTACACCGCGAACTCGTGCCCGGGGAGCCCGCGCACGAGCCGGTCGACCCAGGCGCCCCCCTCACCCCGGGCGTACGGATAACCACCCTCCGCGAGTAATGCGATACGCACGTCTGCCCCCTCTCCGCAGTGGTCTGTTCGGGCGCGATGACCGTATTCCGGCGAAGTGGGGGCACGACGGACGGTTGTCCGCAGTGCCACCGAAAGGGGTGAAGAGACGTAACTTTCCCCAGCGTTGTGCGTTGTGACCGGGTAGACGTTCGCCGGGTGGTTCACGGGCGAGCGGGGCGCGGTGCCATTCCCGCGCGGGCGCCGGCGGTGGCTGTTATCGTCACCGGTATGAAGCGCGCTGCCATGACGACGACGCCGGAGAGTGTCCCGGCGCGCTGACCCCTGTCATGAGGAAGCCCCGGGCGAGTGCCCGGGGCTTTCCCTTGCGGTCATCCGCCCGCCGTCCGCGAGGAGACCGCCATGCACGACCACCGCAAACTCGGCCGCGAGCTCGGCCTGTTCGACACCGACCCGCTGATCGGCGCGGGACTGCCCTACTGGCTGCCGGACGGCGCCGCCGTCCGGCACGCCCTGGAGGAGTACGTCCGCGAGGCCGAACGCCGTGCGGGCTACCGCCACGTGTACTCACCCGTGCTCGGCAAACGCGAGCTGTACGAGATCTCCGGGCACTGGGCGCACTACAGCGACGACATGTTCCCGCCGATGGACCTCGGCGGCGAGCAGGTCGTGCTGCGGCCCAGCCTCTGTCCCCACCACGCGCTGATCTACCGCTCGCGCTCCCGCAGCCACCGCGAACTGCCGCTGCGCATGGCCGAGCTGGGCGGCATGTACCGCTCCGAGTTGTCCGGCGTGCTCGGCGGGCTCACCCGCGTACGGGCCATCCAGCTCAACGACGCGCACATCTTCTGCACCCTCGACCAGGTCGCCGACGAGGCCGCCGCCGCCCTGGAGATGATCGGCCGCGCGTACCGCGCCCTGGGCATCACCCCCGCCCGTCACCGGCTCTCCCTCCCCGGGCCCGGCGGCAAGTACGTCGCCGAGCCCGAGCTGTGGGAACGCTCCACCGCCCTGCTGACCGAGGTCCTGGACCGCTCGGGGCTGCCCTACGAGGCGGCGGAAGGCGAGGCCGCGTTCTACGGGCCCAAGATCGACGTCCAGGTCGCCGACGGCGCGGGCCGCGAGGCCACCTTGTCCACCGTGCAGATCGACTTCCACCAGCCCCGGCAGTTCGGGCTGCACTACATCGGCGCGGACGGCGCGAAGCACCGTCCGGTCATGGTGCACCGCAGCGTCGTCGGCAGCGTGGAGCGGGCCGTGGCGCACCTGGTCGAGCAGCACGGCGGAGCGTTCCCGCCGTGGCTCGCGCCCACCCAGGTGGTCGTCCTCCCGGTGTCGGAGGCGGAGCTGCCCGAGGCCGAGGCGCTAATGGGGCGGTGCCTCGACCTGGGACTGCGCGCGGACCTGCGCGCACCGGACCGCGGCACCCTCGGGGCGCGCGTCCGGGAGGCCCGCCTCGTCCCCTACCAGGCCGTCATCGGCCCGAAGGAGGCCGCGGACGCGCACGTCGCCCTGCGGCTCCGCGACGGCCGCCGCCTTCCGCCGCTGCCCGGGGAAGTGGTAGTGGAGCGCGTCCGTGCGGCCGTGGCCGCCCATGACGTGGAGCTGTGGCCCGGGGGCGAGGACCCCGCCTGACCCCCGCGCGGCACGGCGGACCGGGGCGCGCCCGTCCGACCCGGCCGGGCGCACCCCGGCGCGTCAGGCGGTGGCCGCCAGTGCGTGGCGCCGGGCGGCGCGCCGGGCGGCGGACTCCTCCGGGTCGAGCACCGGGACCGCCGCGAGCAGCCCCTTGGTGTACTCGTGCTCCGGCGCCTCGTAGACCCGCCCGGCGGGGCCGTACTCCACGACCCGGCCCGCCCGCATGACCGCGACGTTGTCGCTGACCTGGCGCACCACGGCCAGGTCGTGGGCGATGAAGACCAGTGCGAGCCCCAGTTCGCGCTGCAACTCGCCCAGCAGCCGGATGACCTGCGCCTGCGTCGTGACGTCGAGCGCCGACACCGGCTCGTCGCAGACGATCAGCCGGGGCTCGGGCGCCAGCGCCCGGGCGATGCCGACCCGCTGCCGCTGACCGCCGCTGAACTCGTGCGGATAGCGGTGGTACCAGTGGGGGTCGAGCCCGACCCGTTCCAGCAGTTCCCGCACGCGGGCGACGACCGCGGCGTCGTCGAGCACGCCCGCCGTGCGCAGCGGGTCCGCGATGGACTCGCCGATGCTGCGCCGGGGGTTGAGCGAGGACACCGGGTCCTGGAACACCATCTGCAGTCCCGGCGTGCCCGCGACGGAGCGTGCGCCCGGGCGCCGCAGTTCGCCGCCCGTGGGCTCCAGGAGCCCCACGAGCATCCGCCCGAGCGTGGTCTTGCCGCTGCCGCTCTCCCCGACGACGCCGAGCGTCTCGCCCGCGCGCACGGTCAGCGAGACGCCGTCGACCGCCGCGACCCGGGAGCCGCGCCGGCCGAACTCCCGCCGCACGCCGACGGCTTCGAGGAGGACCTCGCCCACGGCCGCGCCGCGCGGCTTCGCCGTCTCCACCCGCGGGACCGCGGCCACCAGGTCCCGCGTGTACGGCTGTCGCGGTGCGCCCAGCACGGTGCCGACCGGTCCGCGCTCCACGGCACGGCCGTCCTTCATCACCAGGACCTCGTCTACGCTCCCGGCCACCACGCCCAGGTCGTGGGTGACCAGCAGCAGCCCCATGCCGGTCTCGTGCCGCAGTTCGCCGAGCAGGTCGAGGATCTGCGCCTGCACGGTGACGTCGAGGGCCGTCGTCGGTTCGTCCGCGACGAGCAGCCGCGGCTCGCACGCGAGCGCCATGGCGATCAGGGCCCGCTGGCGCATGCCGCCGCTGAACTCGTGCGGCCGGAAGCGGGCCCGCCTCGGTGCGTCGGCGATGCCGACCCGGTCGAGCACCTCGACCGCCCGCGCGCGGGCCGCCCGCCGGGAGGCCTTGGGGTGGTGGACCCGGTAGACCTCGGCGATCTGGTCGCCGATCGCGAAGTACGGGTCGAGCGAGGACAGCGGGTCCTGGAAGACCATCGCCGCGAGCCCGCCGCGCAGCCCGCGCAGTTCCTTCTCCCCCGCGGTCAGGACGTCGACGCCGGCCACCCGCACCGAGCCGCCGATCCGCGCACCGCTGCCGCGGTGCAGTCCCAGCAGGGTGAAGGCGGTGGCGCTCTTGCCGCTGCCGGACTCGCCGACGACGCCGAGGGCGCCGCCCTGCTCCAGGGAGAAGGAGAGCCCGTCCACGGCCCGCACGGTGCCCGTGCCGGTGGGGAAGTCGATCGTGAGGTCCTCGACCTCGATCAGCCGTGACGTCATGCCAGCACCACCCGTCGGTCGGCCACCGCGTACAGGACGTCCGCGAGGGCGTTGGCGAGGACCACGAAGAAGCCGGTGACCAGCACCAGTCCGACGACGACCGGCAGGTCCTCGGTCTTCACCGAGTCCACCAGGCTCTTGCCGAGCCCGGGGATGCCGAAGAGCGACTCGGTGAGCACCGCGCCGCCGAACATCGTCCCCAGGTCCAGCGCGGTCAGTGCGATGACCGGCGGCAGGGCGCCGCGCAGGGCGTGCCGTCCGATGACGGAACGCTCGCGGACGCCGTAGGCGCGGAAAGTGCGCACATGGTCCTCGGCGAGCGTGTCCAGCATGGAACTACGGGTCAGCCGGGCGTATTTGGCGCTCTCCAGGATGGCCAGGGAGAGCCAGGGCAGCACCAGGTTCCACGCCCACTGCTCGGGGTCCTCGGTCAGCGGGACGTAGGACGGGAAGGGCAGCCAGCCCAGCACCGAGACGAACAGCAGCATCAGCAGGATGCCGATGATGAAGACGGGCACGGCGTTGCCGGCGAGGGTGAGCCCGGTCAGCAGCCGTTCGGTGAGCCCGCCGTGGCGCAGCGCCGAGAGCACCCCGGTGCCGACGCCGATGACCAGCCACAGCACCATCGCGCCCAGCGAGAGCGAGGCGGTGGCCGGCAGCCGCTGCGCGAGCAGGGAGGTCACCTGCTCGCCGCTCTGGTACGAGAAGCCCAGGCACGGTGCGCCGCAGTGCTCGGTGCCGACACCGGTGCTGATGTCGGTGCCGGCGAACAGGCCGTGCAGGAAGTGGGCGTACTGCGCGAAGGCCGGGTCGTCCAGGCCCAGCTGGGTGCGGACCTGGGCGACCTGGTCGGCGGTGCACTTGGGCCCGCAGGCCAGGCGTGCCGGGTCGCCGGGCAGGACGTAGAAGAGGGCGTAGACCGCGATGCTCAGTACGAGCAGGACCAGCAGGGCCGCCAGCAGCCGGCGCAGTGCGAACCGGGTGAGGAGGATCATGACCGCGCCTCCTTGCGCCTGCGGGCCACGGACCGCAGGCGGCTGCCGGCCCGCGGGTCCAGGGCGGTGCGCACGCCGTCACCGAGGGCGGTGAAGGCGAGGACGGTGACGAAGATCAGGCCGGCGGGCAGCAGCACGTACGTCGGATCGGCCTGGTACCAGGTGGTCGCGGAGGAGAGCATCTGTCCCCAGGAGGGCGTGGGCGGCTTGACGCCGATGCCGAGGAAGGACAGTCCCGCCTCCGACGCGATGTTGGAGGGCACCAGCAGCGCGCTGTACGTCACCACGGGCGCGGCCAGCGACGGCAGCAGTTCGCGGCGCGCGATCCGCCACCGGCCGGCGCCGCCGAGCCGGGCGGCGGCCACGTAGTCGAGGGACTTCAGGCTCAGGGTCTGGGCCCGGACGATGCGGGAGGTGCCGCCCCAGCCGAGCAGGCCGAGGACGAGGACGAGCAGCACCGGACGCGGGAAGCCGGCGGGGACGATCGCCAGCAGGGCGATGGAGAAGACCAGGGTGGGCAGCGCCAGCATGACGTCGGTGGTCCGGCTGAGCAGGTTGTCCAGGAAGCGGTTGCCGAGGCCGGCGGCGAGGCCGACCGCGACCCCGAGGACGACCTGCACGACGGTGGCGGCGAGGCCGATGCCCAGCGAGATCCGCGCGCCGTACACGAGCCGGGCGAACAGGTCGCGTCCGGTGCCGGGTTCGACGCCGAGCCAGTGGTCGGCGCTCACTCCGCCGAAGGAGCCGGTCGGTACGCCGCCGAGGGCGGAGTCGACGGCCGAGGCGTGGTAGGCGTCCGGGTCCTGCCCCTCCAGGGCGGCGAGCAGCGGGGCGGCGAGGGCCACCAGGACGAGCAGGGCGATCACGGCGACCCCGGCGAGGGCGGCACGCTGGGCGCGCAGCCGCCGCCAGAGCTGCCGGGCGCGGCGAGCACGTCGGTCGTGGTCACTTGACCGCGACCTGCGAGACGTCGAGGACGCCGGTCCAGTCGCTGATGACGACGTTCTTGACGTCCTTGCCGTACAGGCGCTTGTAGACCGGGTGGACCAGCGGCACGGTCAGCGCCTGCTCGCCGATCTTCTTGTCGAGGGCGCCCCAGCGCACGGCGGCGGCCTTGAGGTCGGTGAGCTTGTTGATCTCGTCGATCTCCTGGTTCACGGCCGGGTCGTCGAGCTGGGCGTTGTTGAAGTTGTAGCCGTCCTTGACGATCTGCCGGCCGTCGAAGATCGGGGCCAGGAAGGGGCCGCCGGACGGCCAGTCGGCGCCCCAGCCGGCGAGGAAGAAGCCCGGCTCGGTCTTGATGCCGTGGATCTTCTCGCTGTAGGCGCTGGACTCCAGGCCCTCCAGCTTGACGGTGATGCCGGCCTTCTTCAGGGCGTCCTGCAGGGCGGTGGCGACCTCGGGACCCTGCTCGTCGCCGCCGCTGCTGTCGTGGGTCAGCGTGACGGTCAGGCCGTTCGGGTAACCGGCCTCCTTCAGCAGCTCCTTGGCCTTGGCGGCGTCACCGCTCTTGCCGGCCGGGAACGCGTCGTACGGGGTGTAGCCGAAGGACTCCTGCGCGGGCAGGAAGGTGGTGGCCGGCTCGGCGAGCGAGGAGCCGCCGAGGGCGTTGACGACGGTGCTGCGGTCGACCGCGTAGGAGATCGCCTGGCGCACCTTGGGGTTGTCGAACGGCTTCACCTTCGGGTTGAAGGAGATGTAGTCGGTGTAGCCGAACTGCCCGGTGCCGACGCGGCCCGCGAGCTCCTTGTCGCCGGTGATCTTGGCGAGTTCGGCGGCGGTGAGGTTGGTGTCGGTGGTGACGGCGGCGGCGTCCTTGCCGGAGCCGGAGGACAGCCGCTGGTTGATCACGGCGGCGTCGAGCCCGGAGCGGACGTCGATGCGGTCCGGGTAGGCCTTGCGCTCCTCGTCGGTCTTCGGGTCCCAGTGGGTGTTGCGCTCCAGGACGAGGTGCTCGCCGTCGTTCTCGTTGCCGACGACCTTGTACGGGCCGGAGGAGAACGGGTGGTTCTCGTACTTGGTGCCGGTGTCCTTGGCCTTCGGCACGGGGGCGAAGGAGGTCTGGGTGGCCAGGAACGGGAAGTCGCCCTCGGGCTTGTTCAGGTGGAAGACGATGGTCTTCGCGTCCGGGGTCTCGATGGAGTCCAGACCGCCCTTGTCCTTGTACGGGCCCTGGTACTCCTTGCCGCCGACCAGCCAGTCGCGCAGGTAGGGGGCGCCGCCGGACAGTTCGGCGGCGAAGGAGCGCTCGATGCCGTACTTGATGTCGGCGGTGGTGATCGGGCTGCCGTCCTCGTACTTCAGGCCGTCCTTGAGGTGGTACGTCCAGACGGTGGCGTCCTGGTTGGGCGTGCCGGTGTCGGTGGCCAGGTCGGGGACGACCTTCGCGCCGTCCGCGCCGCTCTCGCGGTTGCGGGTGGTCAGCGTGCGGAAGACCAGGCCGGGGACGTTGCCGCCGCCGGAGGTGTAGAGCCGCGCCGGGTCGAAGTCCTCCTGCGGGGACTGGTTGAGGACGTAGAGCGTGCCGCCCTTGGCGGGCTTGCCGTCGGCCGCCGCCTTGGCCCCGCTGTCCTCCGGGCCGCAGGCGGCGGCGCCGCCGGTGATCGCCAGGACGACGGCTGCCGCTGCGAGGCGGCGGGGTGTGACGGACAGGTGAGACATCGAAGATCCCTTTCGCGGCTGCGAGTTGGAGAGGGCGGGGCTGGGGAAGGCCCGCAGGCAGCGGCGACGGACCCCGCGAAGGGGACCGTGAAGGATCGATCAAGCGTCGAGACGCGCGCCCACGGGTCGGAGAGGACCGGAGCGAGGGGAGATGCGCCCTCTACGCGCCCGGCACCGTGGAACGGCGACACAGGATGTCGGCGACGCAATGCCCGGCCACGCCAATGAGCGCCAGCTCGATGCTGGCGTCGGCGTCTGTGGTGGGGCTGTGCGGCATGCCGAAAACATTGAACGATTAATCGCCCGATGTCAAAAAGCTAGCCCCGGGGGTAGGGCCAGGCGTTGGGCTTGCAGGTCAGGCCCCCGTAGGAGAGGAACTTCGTCTGCTGCATCATGACCGGGGCCAGGGCACCCTGCTGGGGGCAGAGCACATGGTCGTAGCCGAGCCGGTGCCCGACCTCGTGGTTGATCAGCATCTCGCGGTAGGCCGGCATCCGGTCCGGGCCGTACGTCTTTGACCCCTGCGCCCAGCGGTACGCGTTGATCATCGTCCGGGGAGTCGACGCCGCGTCACATGACACATTGTCAACCGTCGTGTCCAGGCCGGACTTCGCGCACCAGGTGGCCGTGGTGCCGGGACTGGCCAGGGTGATCACGATGTCGGCCGGGCCCGTTGAGACCCGCTCAAAGGTGCGGGACCCGGCGTGCGCCCAACTCCGCCTGTCGTTCAGCGTCTTGTAGACCGCGTCCGCGAAGAGCCGGGCGTCCAGCGGCAGACCCTTCTCGACGTCCACCCGCACGCGCAGCAGCTTGCCCTTGCCGGGGGCCTTCTCGTGGCCGGCCACGGTCTGGAACTTCCCCGCCAGGCTCAGCTCCTGGTCGAGCGGGTAGCGCCGGACCATCGCCTGGTCGTAGGTGAGCGGGGCGGTGACCGCGGAGGGTGAGGTCGAGGGGGTCGCCCGGCCCTGGGAGCGGGACGCGGAGTCGTCGGCGCCCCGGCTGCCGCCCGGTGCCGCGGCGGCGGACGAGTGACGCTTCTCACCCCCGGCGGCCATCTGGCCCGCGACGACGACGGCCAGCACGGTCACGACCGCAGCGGCGGCGGCGCCGCTGAGCGCGCGAGTCCTGACGCCCTTCCTGGGCCGTTCGGGTTGTTCGTCGCCCTCCCCGGCCTCCGCGGCGCCCTCCACGGGTGCCCCGGATTCCGTGGTGGCGGAGGGCGCGTCGAAGGCCGCGACGAAGTCCCGCCGCGGGCCGGGGCCGCCACGGGCTCCCGCGCCGGGCGCCCGGCGCTGGCGCGGGAAGCCCGCTATTCGGGGCGCGGTGAAGAGGTCCGCGTCGAGGGGGTCGTCGTCCTCCGGGTACTCCGTGCCGAGCGCGGTGTCCGCCAGCTCCGCGGGCCGGGTCCCGCGCGGCGTGCGCGGCGGGGCCCAGGAACCGGCCCGGCCCCAGGCCGAGTGCTCGCGGTGCTCGGGGTGGGAGTGGCCCGGGACGTCGTCGTGACCGTGCCCGGCGTCCCCGGGCCGGAAGCCGTCCCGGCCGCCCGGCACGGAACCACCGGGCGCCTGACCCGGTCCGCCCGGCCGCTGCGGGGTCGTCGTCGGGCCGGAACGCCGGCGGCGGCCGGTGCCCGAGTTGCCGCCGGCTATGCCCGGTACGTCGTCGCGGCGGCCGTCACGGCCGCCCGGTGCGCTGTGCCTGCCCATGAAGTCAGTGATCCGTCCGCGCGTCCGTGGCGTCCAGCAGTTCGCGGAAGGCCCGCTCCACCGCATCGGGGTGCTCCATCATCGCGACGTGCCCGCTGTCGGGGAGCGTCAGCAGCCGCGAGTCACGGAACGTCCGGGCGGCACGGTACGCCATCCGGGGGGCCACCAGCTTGTCCTTGCCCCCGTACACCAGCAGCGTCGGCGCGAGCACCCGCTCGGCCTGCCGCCACAGGCTGTGCTGGCCGCCGAGCGTGTAGGCGTCCACGATGCCGCGCGCCGAGCGGGTCAGCGCGTCCCAGAAGTACGGCAGCGCCAGCCGGCGCTCGTACTCCGTGGCGTGCTCGGCGAAGGACTCCTCGCTGACCTGCGACGGGTCGCCGTAGCAGAGCCACAGCAGCTGCCGGGTGCGCCGTTCCACGGACCAGTCGCGGGTGGCGCGGGACACCAGCGCGGTCGCGCCCGGCAGCCCGAGGAACGCGGTCGGCCAGGCGCCGTACTGGGGCGGCACCTCCGGCAGCGCGGGCGAGATCAGCGTCAGGGTGCGGACCAGGTCGGGCCGGGCCGCGGCGACCTTGGTGACGACGGCTCCCCCCAGCGAGTTGCCGAAGAGGTGCACGGGCCCGCGCCCGGAAGCCTCCAGCAGGCGCACGACGGCGCGCGCGTGCCCCCCGATCGAGTAGTTGCCGTCGTCCGGCGGCGGCGAATGCCCGAAACCGGGCAGGTCCAGGGCCTCGCAGGACACCCGGTCCGCCAGCAGCCGCATCAGCGCCGACCAGTTGGAGGACGACCCGCCCAGGCCGTGCACGAAGAGCGCGGGCGGCAGCCCTTCGGCCTGCTCCGCCCGCGCCCGTACGGCCAGCGTCCGCCCCGGCAAGGCCACGGTCCGCACCACCTCCCCGTCCCCGGCTCTGGCTCCCGAAGGCGGTACGGGCACGGCGGCGAACGCGGCTTCGGGCGACTCCGTCGAGGACATGGGGCAATGTTACGAGGTGATCACGCGTGCGCTCGTGTGTTCGCCCTCACACGCGTCGTGGGGATTTTCCGTCCCTCCCGTCACTCTGCACACCCCGTCCCTGTCTCCTACGCTCGCAGAAGGGGAAAGAGGGGGACAGTGGGTAGCAGCGGGGGACGGCAGCGCACGACCAGACGGGAGGTGCCCGTGTCCGACGACATCGAGACCTTCGACGACGACGTCATCGACGACCTGGAGGACGCCGAGACCGACATCGAGGCGCCCGAGGCGGACATCGCCGAACAGCACCTCGAACTGCTGCAGCACCGCGATGTCCCGATCACCGAACGCCCCGACGACGCCGATCCGGCGGACGTCGCCGAGCAGCACAGGGTGGTGGAACTCGACGAGGACGACTATCGCTGAGTTCCACTTGGTGAGAATGTGCGTTCGCACAGCGCATGCCCCCGCTACCGAAAAGTACGATGGCACCCGCAGCGCAGAACGACATCACATGGGAGGCGGCGTGACAGCCATCGAGCAGACTGAGGCGCGCCCTCGCGGCACACGCCTGCCGCGCCGGGCCCGGAGAAACCAGCTGCTGGGCGCAGCCCAGGAGGTGTTCGTCGCCCAGGGCTACCACGCCGCCGCGATGGACGACATCGCGGAGCGCGCGGGCGTCAGCAAGCCCGTGCTCTACCAGCACTTCCCCGGCAAGCTCGAGCTCTACCTGGCCCTGCTGGACCAGCATTGCGAGGCCCTGCTGGACGCGGTGCGCACCGCACTGGCCTCCACCAGCGACAACAAGCAGCGCGTGGCGGCCACCATGGACGCCTACTTCGCGTACGTGGAGGACGAGGGCGGCGCCTTCCGCCTGGTCTTCGAGTCCGACCTCACCAACGAGCCGGCCGTCCGCGAGCGCGTCGACAAGGTCGCGCTCCAGTGCGCCGAGGCGATCAGCGAGGTCATCGCCGAGGACACGGGGCTGACCACCGAGCAGTCCATGCTGCTCGCCGTCGGCCTCGGCGGCGTCTCGCAGGTCGTGGCCCGTTACTGGCTCTCCAGCGGCAGCTCCATGCCCCGCGAGACCGCGGTGCAGTTGCTGACGTCGCTGGCCTGGCGCGGCATCGCGGGCTTCCCGCTGCACGGCGCCGAGCACTGACGCCTCCGCCCGGCGGCTGTTCGCTCTGGGCGTGCCCGTCGGCCGGTGCCCTGGTGCCGGGCGCGGCTAATGTGTCCTGCGTACGGCGCGATTTCCAACCGCGCACACCGCAGACCGTTCGGAGGGACAAAAGCCGTGGAGGTCAAGATCGGCGTGCAGCACGCGCCGCGCGAGATCATCATCGAGAGCGCGCAGACGGCCGAGGAGGTCGAGAAGGCCGTCGCCGAGGCGCTCACGGGCACCGCCAAGCTGCTCAGCCTCACCGACGAGCACGGAAAGCGCGTGCTCGTGCCGGCCGAACGGCTGGCCTACGTGGAGATCGGTGAGCAGGCGGCGCGCCGGGTGGGCTTCGGCGCCCAGCTCTAAGCAGGGCAGGGGGCAGGGCAGGTCAGAGCCTCGCCGCTCCCGCACCGGGACGACGCACGGCGGGTCACCCCCGAATGGGGTGACCCGCCGTTTCGCCGTGCGGGCCCGCGGGGTAGGACCCGTGCGACCGAAGTCTCCGGGAGGGGCCGCACGATGATGTGGGAAGCGCTCGCGTTCGCCGCCGTCGGACTGTCCGTCGCGTACGCCGCGACCCGGATGCTCCCCCGCCGCCGCCTTCCCGCGGCGACGCTGGTGCTCGCCACGGGAACGGTCGCCGCCGTCCTCGGCGGTCTCATCACCCGTACCGTCCTCGGCTCGGACCGGTTCCTGATCAGCCTCGCCGTGTCGGTGGGGGTGGCGGCCGCCCTGCTCTCGCTGCTGGTGCGCCCGCCGCGGAGCGCCCGCCCGTCGTCGCCGCGCACGGCCTGAGCCGCACGGCCTCCGTACGGCTCCCCACGGCCCGGACCGCTCAGGCGGCCAGGCCCAGCGCCGCCATCCGCTTGGTGTGGGCCTCGGTGATCCGGGTGAACATCCGGCCGACCTCCGCGAGGTCGAAGCCGTCCGCGACCCCGCCGACCAGCATCGTGCTGAGCGCGTCCCGGTCCGCCACGACCCGCTGCGCCTGCGACAGCGCCTCGCCCATCAGCCGGCGCGCCCACAGCGCGAGCCGCCCGCCGACCCGCGGGTCGGCCTCGATGGCGGAGCGCACCTTCTCCACCGCGAAGGAGGCGTGGCCGGTGTCGTCCAGCACGGCCAGCACCAGCTCGCGGGTGTCGGCGTCCAGGCGGGCGGCGACCTCGCGGTAGAAGTCGGACGCGATGGAGTCGCCGACGTACGCCTTGACCAGGCCCTCCAGCCAGTCCGACGGCGCGGTCAGGCGGTGGAACTCGTCCAGTGCGGCGGCGAAGGGCTCCATCGCCGCGGTCGGGTCCGCCTCGACGGTGGTGAGCCGCGCGCGGAGCTGCTCGAAGTGGTGGAACTCGGCGGACGCCATCGCCGCGAGCTCCGCCTTGTCCTCCAGGGACGGCGCGAGCTTGGCGTCCTCCGCGAGCCGCTCGAAGGCGGCCAGCTCGCCGTACGCGAGTGCCCCGAGCAGGTCCACGACCGCCGCGCGGTACTGCGGGTCCGCGGACGCGGCGACCCAGTCCTTGGCGGCGATGGTCGTCTCGGCGGGGGTGTCGGCGGGGGTGTCAGGCGTCTCCATGCTGCGCACAATAGCCAACCCCACCAGCGCGGCAACCATCCCGTGCGGCCCCGGCGCGCGGAAGCAGCGACGTGACCTGTCCCACGTACCCCGAAATCCATCCGCCGCAGGTGTGTCATTCCGGGGTACAGTGATATGGACCCGCCAGGTGACCCGGCGGGTCACGCATGAATGGATGCCCGGTCGGTGGCCCGATCGGCTCCTACCGACCGCCCTCCCCACGTGGGGAGGGGCCCGTATCGCGGCGCGCGCGAGGGCAGCGGTCCCGCGCACCTCGGCCACCCAGGGCCGTACGACACCTCGCGCGGTCAGCGCAGTTCCCTGCGCTCGACCCTCCCCCGTTCACACGCTCAGCGCCGCGTCCCAAACAGAAGAGGCAGAGCATCCTGACCACCATCACGACTTTCCGTGACCTGGGGATCCTCCCCGAGACCGCCGAGGCCCTCGAGGCCGTCGGCATCACCACTCCCTTCCCGATCCAGGAGATGACGCTCCCGGTCGCCCTCGCGGGCAACGACGTCATCGGCCAGGCCAAGACCGGCACCGGCAAGACCCTGGGCTTCGGCCTCCCGATCCTGGAGCGGGTCGTCGTCCCGGTCGACGTCGAGGCCGGGCGCGCCAAGCCCGAGGACGTCGTCGACGGTCCCCAGGCCCTGGTGATCGTCCCCACCCGCGAGCTGTGCACGCAGGTCACCAACGACCTGCTCACCGCCGGCAAGGTGCGCAATGTGCGCGTGCTGGCGATCTACGGCGGCCGCGCGTACGAGCCCCAGGTCGAGGCCCTGAAGAAGGGCATCGAGGTGGTCGTCGGCACCCCGGGGCGTCTGCTGGACCTCGCCGGCCAGAAGAAGCTCAACCTGCGCAACGTCCGCGCCCTCGTCCTCGACGAGGCCGACGAGATGCTCGACCTGGGCTTCCTCCCCGACGTCGAGAAGATCATCGAGATGCTGCCGGTCAAGCGGCAGACGATGCTCTTCTCCGCGACGATGCCGGGCGCCGTCATCGGTCTGGCGCGCCGCTACATGTCGCAGCCCACGCACATCCGCGCCACCTCGCCGGACGACGAGGGCGCCACCGTCGCCAACATCACCCAGCACGTCTTCCGCGCCCACTCCCTGGACAAGCCGGAGCTCGTCTCCCGCGTCCTGCAGGCCGAGGGCCGCGGTCTGGCGATGATCTTCTGCCGTACCAAGCGCACCGCGGCCGACCTCGCGGAGCAGCTGGAGCAGCGCGGCTTCGCCTCGGGCGCCGTCCACGGCGACCTCGGCCAGGGCGCCCGCGAGCAGGCGCTGCGCGCCTTCCGCAACGGCAAGGTCGACGTCCTGGTCTGCACCGACGTCGCCGCCCGCGGCATCGACGTCGAGGGCGTCACCCACGTGATCAACTACCAGACGCCGGAGGACGAGAAGACCTACCTCCACCGCATCGGCCGCACCGGCCGCGCGGGCGCGTCCGGCACGGCGATCACGCTGGTCGACTGGGACGACATCCCGCGCTGGCAGCTGATCAACAAGGCGCTGGACCTGCCGTTCAACGCCCCGGAGGAGACGTACTCCACCTCCACCCACCTCTACGAGCTGCTCGGCATCCCCGAGGGCACCAAGGGCGTCCTGCCGCGGGCGGAGCGCACCCGGGCCGGCCTCGACGCGGA
Organism: Streptomyces sp. NBC_00510; assembly: GCA_036013505.1. NCBI lineage: Bacteria > Bacillati > Actinomycetota > Actinomycetes > Kitasatosporales > Streptomycetaceae > Streptomyces > Streptomyces sp. NBC_00510. The sequence goes on from CP107851.1 coordinate 3,981,051, forward strand.
GGAGATCGAGGACCTCGGCGAGACCGGCGGCCGCGGGCGCGGCCGTGGTGGCCGCAAGTCCGGCCCGGCCGCCTCGGCCGAGGCGGAGGAGCGTCCGGCCCGCACCCGTACGCCGCGCCAGCGCCGCCGCACCCGCGGCGGACAGACGGTCGACGGGGTGTCCGCCGAGGCGGAGGCGGTCGTCGAGACCGTCGAGGCCCCGGACGCCGAGGCCCCGGCTCCGCGCCGCCGTCGCCGCACCCGTACGGGCTCGGGCACCGAGACCGTCACGGCCGCCGCCCCGGCGGCCGAGGAGGTCCCGGCCCCCCGCCGTCGCCGTACGCGGTCCGGCGCCGCCACCGGTGCCGAGACTCCGGCCGCCGTCGAGGCGGCGGCCCCGGAAGCGGCTCCCGCGGAGGGCGAGGGCGCGGCCAAGACCGTCCGCCGCCGTCGCCGCACGCGGACGGCCAAGCCGGCCGACGAGGCCACCGGCTGACGCGACACCCGTACCCGGACGGCCGGGCGCCCCTCGTGGGGCGCCCGGCCGTCGGCGTTCGCCCGCGCGGCGCCGGAGGTCGGGGCCCGCGTCGTGTGGGGGCAACCCGGCCCGGCTAGCCTCGGCGCATGAGCCGACCGCCGTTCCTGACGCTGCCCGAGAACGCCACCGCGTACCCCCTGGAGACGGCCCGCGGCGCCTTCGCCGTGCTGGACGCCGTCCCGCCGGCCGGCACGCCGCGGCGCGGCACCGCCCTGCTGGTGCCCGGGTTCACGGGCAGCAAGGAGGACTTCGTCGCGCTGCTCGAGCCGCTCGCGGCCGCCGGCTACCGCACGGTCGCCGTGGACGGCCGGGGCCAGCACGAGTCGCCGGGCCCGCGGGACGAGGCGGCGTACGCACAGGCCGAGCTGGCCGCCGACGTCGTCGCGCAGACCGCCGCACTGGGCACCGCTCCCGGCGAGCCGGTGCACCTGCTGGGGCACTCGATGGGCGGCCTGGTCGTCCGCGCCGCCGTCCTGGCCGAGCACGGCGACGGCGCCGCCCTGCCCTGGGCGTCGCTCACCCTCATGAGTTCCGGTCCGGCCGCCATCGAACCCGCCCAGCAGGCCCGTACGAAGCTGCTGCTCGAGGCGCTGTCCGCGATGGACATGGAGGGCGTGTGGCGCGCGATGCGCGAGCTGGACGCCGAGGACCTCGAAGGCACGGCGAACGCCGAGGGCGCGGTCGAGGAGTTCCTGCACCGCCGCTGGCTGGCGACGGCGCCCGAACAACTGACGGCCACCGGCCGGCAGCTGCTCGACGAGCCGGACCGGGTGGCGGAACTCGCGGCCGTGCCCCTGCCGAAGCTGGTGCTCTCCGGCGCGGTGGACTACGCCTGGCCCGTCCCGTGGCTGGACGCGATGGCCGAGCGCCTCGGCGCCCGCCGCGTGGTGGTCGAGGGGGCCGAGCACTCCCCCAACGCCGAGCAGCCGGCCCGCACCGCCGGCGCGCTGATCGGCTTCTGGGGTTAGAGCCGCGCCTGCAGGTGCTCCCAGAAGCCGTCGCGCAGCACGCGCCGCAGGTCGGCGTGGCCGCGCAGCGAGATGTTGAGCATGCCCTCGGCCTCGACGAGCAGTTCCTGGTCGTAGGCCGGCGGCAGGTACGGGTGGCCGGGCAGCAGCTCGGCCAGGGAGTCGCGGCCGCGCGTCGCCAGCCACTGCGAGGCGACCCGGGCCCCGACGAAGTGCACGTCCTCACGGGTCGGGATGGGCCCGGTGGGGATCGGCGCGTCGCCGTAGACGGGGGCCGTGCGCCGGGTGATGTACGGCTTGCAGAAGTCGAGGTCGAGGGTGCGCAGGCTGTCGACCTCCCACAGCAGGGGGTCGGCCTGGTTGCGGCCGTCGGCGGCCTCGATGCCCCACAGGTGGACGCGGGCGCCGTAGCCCTGGGCGGCCTCGACCGCGGAGACCAGGTCCTCGTCGCCGCCGATCAGGACGGCGTCGCTGATGGCGCGGTGCCGGGCCAGTGACTCCAGGTCGCTGCGGATCAGCGAGTCGACGCCCTTCTGCTGGCGGCTGGCGTTGAGGTTGCCGAGCCGCACCTTGACGTCGGGGAGCTCGGCGATGCGTTCCTGCTCGGCGGTGTGGATGCGGCGGCGGGCGCCGTCGTACCAGTAGACGCGCAGCAGGCGGCTGTCGGCGAAGAGGGTGCGGGCCCGGTCGATGAAGGCCTCGATGATGCCCTCGGCGTCGAGTTCGAAGGCCCTCCGGTCCTCGGTGCCCGCGACGAGGCGACCGGCCGCGGCGTACACGTACCCGGCGTCGACGAACACGGCGTGGGTCGCCGGGGTCGTGGCGACCTCGGCGAGCACCCGCTGCAGGAGCTCGTTCGTGCGCTCGATGCCGGCGGCGATGGCGGAAAGGGCGTCGTCGTTCATAGAGATCACATTGTCCGGCGGTTCCGTCCGCACACACAACCGGAACCAGGACCGCCGGTACCGGTGGCTACCCACCGGTAGATGCGTGGGAAAAATTTTCTTTAGGACAGGGAAGGTTTTCGCGGGGGCAACTGTTGTTGATACATGAATGACCCAGGCAGGTAACGGCTGCGAAGCAGCCCCGTACTCCAATGGAGGAGTGCCCGGACGAAGGGAGAAGCCGTGAACACCATGCGCTTCGAGATCATGCGCCTCAACGACCAGGACGGTCGCGCCGTCGACTGCACGGTCGTGGACGCCGCCTCCGTCGACCAGATCGTCCAGCAGGCCGCCGCGATCGGCCAGCGCATCTACATCCGCCCGGCCCAGTAAGGCCCCGTCACCCCGGCGTGGCCGCACGGCCGGACGCCATGAACGCGAAGGGCCCCGTACACCACGGTACGGGGCCCTTCTCGCGTCCGGATTCCGCCGACGGTCCGTCAGCCCTCGCCGCGGATGAAGCCGAAGACCCCGTTGGCGATCTGCTGCACCGCGATCGCCGAGAGCAGCATGCCGGAGAGCCGGGTGACCAGCACCACACCGCCGTCCTTGATCAGACGGATGATCACCAGTGAGTAACGCATCGTCAGCCAGAGCACCACGTGCATCGCGACGATGGCGACCCACACCGACAGCTGCTGCCCGAACCCGTGCGCGCGCTGCACCGCGAGGATCACCGTCACGATCGCGCCCGGCCCGGCGAGCAGCGGCATGCCGAGCGGCACCAGCGCGACGTTGACGTCCTTGGTCTGGGTGGGCTCGTCCGCCTTGCCGGTGAGCAGGTCGAGGGCGATGAGCAGCAGGAGCAGACCGCCGGCGATCATCAGGGCCGGCACCGAGACGTGCAGGTAGTCCAGGATCTGCTGGCCGCAAATGCCGAAGACGGTGATGACGCCCAGCGCGACGGTGGCGGCCTGCCAGGCCATACGGCGCTGGACCTTGGCCGCGCGGCCGGAGGTGAGGGCGAGGAAGATCGGGGTGATCCCGGGCGGGTCCATGATCACGAAGAGCGTGACGAAGACCGACCCGAACAGGGTGAGGGAGAACAGATCCATGGGCCTTGCGAAGGGTTGCGGGGGTGGGTGGGGGGTCAGGGACGGGTGAGGGGCGCCGCGCCGGTGGCCCGGCGGACGAGCTCCCGGTAGACCTCGGGGTCGGTGGTGTACTCACCGAGCCGGACGGTCTTGCGGGTGCCGTGGTAGTCGCTGGACCCGGTGGGGAGCAGTCCCAGCTCCGCCGCGAGGGCGCGCAGGTGGGCACGGGTCGGCTCGTCGTGGTCCATGTGGTCCACCTCGATGCCGTCGAGCCCGGCCGCGGCCAGGTCGTGGATGACGCCCTCGGGCACGCAGGTGCCGCGCTTGACGGCGGCGGGATGGGCGAAGACCGTCACCCCGCCCGCGTTCTTGACGAGCCGGATCGCCTCGAAGGGGTCGAGTTCGTGCTTCTCGACGTAGGCGCGCCCGCCCGGCCCTATCCACTCGGGCGTGAACGCCTCGGCGATGCTGTCCACCAGTCCCGCCTCGATCAGCGCCTGGGCGATGTGCGGCCGGCCCACGGCACCGTCGCCGGCGATCTCGGCGACGCGGTCCCAGGTCACCGGCACCCCGTGCTCGCGGAGCCGGGCGACCATGGCCTGCGCGCGGGGCATCCGGTCGTCGCGCACGAGCTCGCGCTCCCGGTGGAGCTCCGGCTCCTGCGGGTCGAAGAGGTAGGCGAGCATGTGCAGGCTCACCCCGTCGATGCGGCAGGAGAGTTCGGCGCCGGTGACCAGGACCGGCGCCGCGGCGCCCGCGGCGTGCAGTTCGGCCAGCGCCTTCTCGGCCTCGGCGTAGCCGCCGACCGTGTCGTGGTCGGTGAGGGCCACGACGTCCAGCCCGGCCGCGGCCGCGGCCCGGACCAGCTCTGCGGGGGTGTCCGTGCCGTCGGAGGCCGTGGAGTGGGTGTGCAGATCGATTCGCACGCAGGTCACTCCAGGCGCTCGGTGCTCGGACGGATTCAGGGGTTGTGATTACCAGGATAACTGCCCGGACAACCTGTGAATCTCAGGAGAGCAGGCGAGGGGAGAGCGCCCCGCACGGTACGAGATCGACTTCGGCGCCGGCCTCGCGCAGATCGGTCAGTATCAGCTCGTCGTACATGAGCAGGCCCGACTCCTCCGGCCACACGACCGCCCACAGCCAGAGCCCGAACGACTCGCCCGCGAAGACCGCGCGGTCCGGTGGCGTCCCGTTCACGTGCCACAGGCCGGTCGGCCTCCCGGCCGCGATCACCTTGGCGGCCGGCGGCTTGCCGATGCACATCGCCGGACCGGGGTCCGGCCCCGGGATCCCGGCGAACCTCGCCCCGAGCCCGACCCCGAGCTCCTCCGCCACCAGCACCATCTCGCCCTGCCCGCCGAGCGGCCCCGGCCCCGAGCACGCCACCGCCGTGGCCCGTCCGCCGCTGCGGTCGTCCCCCGCGGACGCGACGCCGGTGAACAGCCAGCCCACCGGCAGCGGCCAGGGCATCCACACCGGGACGTGCGACCGGCTCACGACCACGCCGAGGGCTTCCACACTCGGCGGCACGACAGGCTGCAACGGATACACGGCGCCGTGCTCGTCGCACTGCCAGGAGTCGGCGAAGAGCCCGGGCGCTCGGACCCGGCCACCGCACTTCGGGCAACTGGGTTCGCCCCTCATAACGCCCCACGGTCCTCCGGCGGCGTGCCCGCGTCAAGGACGATCACCCGTCCGAGTTCGACGCGTGGCGTCGCCGCACGGCACACCTCCCCCACCGGTCACGCCTGTCGCCCGGAGGCGGGCCCGCGCGGACCGCTGAGGGGGCGTCACCGACCGCCGGGGCTCAGTCCGTCAGGGGGACCGCCGCGCGCTGCGGGTCGCGCAGGTCGGTGCCCGCCTGCAGCCAGCGCTCCTGGAGCGCCCCGGCGCCGCGCACCCGCTTCCAGGCGGCCTCGTTCGCCGTCATCGGCAGGAGCGGGAAGAAGCGGACCGGGTCCATCGGGGCGTCGAGTTCCAGGTCCTCCACCAGACCACCGGGCTCGGCGACCAGGACGGCCGAGAACGCCGCCCCGGGCCACAGCGGTTCGCTCACGTCCAGCGAGTTCCCCGGCGCGACGACGACGCCCTCGACCTGGGGGCTGGCGGCCAGTACGGCGAGCGGCCGCAGGACCTTGTCCGTGTCGGCGCCGCGCCCGCCGCGCAGGGTCAGCACGAGCTCCGCGCGCGGGCCGCGCACCGGGTCCGCGACGACGGTGACGGGGTCGTTCATCGGTGCGCGCGACATGCCCAGGGTGACGTACCGCAGCAGCTCACCCTCGCGGAAGCGCAGCACCTCGATCCGTTCGGTGCCCAGGAAGGTGACCGCGGCGCGGGCGTCCGGCTCACCGAAGGCCATGTGCAGCCGCGCCTCAACGAGCCCCAGTACGTCGACCATGAAGTGAGCATAGAGCGCGTATGGAACGTGCAAAGCCGCGGCTTCGCGCAGGAGGCGCCTGATAAGGTGGGCCGTCGGCTACGCCGGTAGAGGCGTGCCACTTTCCCCCAGCGGGGATCGGCCGGAGGAGGTGGGGCTGCAATGGATCCTAGTCGACCGTGCAGTACCGGCAGCTCTTCCGCCCGGCAACCCTCCTGATCCCCCGCGTTCCGTACCCGGTCACCCGGGCGTGAAACCAAAGAACCACGGAACCGACGGGGATTCTCGGATTTCCACGAGCACGAGCACGAGCGTGTGACGGCGCCGCGTGTCCGCTCGAACGGCCTGCCCGGGTCCGCCCTGCCGCCTCCGGAAGAGCTCCCTGAACTGCGCAGTGATCAACGGTGATCACCCTGCCCTGATCCGCATTTCAGCCCGGCCAGTCCGTGAAGGAGCTTGCCATGTCGATGATCCGCGACCTGCGCGCAGTCGTCCGCCCCGCCCTGCGCAAGAGCAGCACGTCATACGACTACGGCCCGGACCGCTCCCGCACCTCGTCGGCCACGCCCAGCTCGGTCGTGGACTGCGCCGTCTACCGGGACGGCCGCCGCGGCAGCGACCACATCTCGCCGCGCGAGGCCCTGGAGAAGGTGCGCGGCGGCAACGAGGGCTTCGTCTGGATCGGCCTGCACGAGCCGTCGGAGCGGGAGTTCGCGGAGATCGCCGAGGTGTTCGGACTGCACCCGCTGGCCGTGGAGGACGCCGTCCACGCCCACCAGCGGCCGAAGCTGGAGCGCTACGACGACACGCTCTTCATGGTCTTCAAGACCATCCGCTACGTCGAGCACGCCGAACTCACCGCCACCAGCGAGGTGGTGGAAAGTGGCGAGGTGATGGTCTTCACCGGCCGGCACTTCGTCATCACCGTCCGGCACGGCGGCCACGGCTCGCTGCGCGCCCTGCGGCACCGCCTGGAGGACGACCCCGAGCTGCTCGCCAAGGGGCCCTCCGCGGTGCTGCACGCCATCGCCGACCAGGTCGTGGACGACTACCTGGCGGTCAGCGAGGCCGTGCAGGACGACATCGACGAGGTGGAGATCGACGTCTTCTCCGCCCAGGGCAAGTCCCCGCGGGCCACCGACGCGGGGCGCATCTACCAGCTCAAGCGCGAGGTGCTGGAGTTCAAGCGGGCGGTGTCCCCGCTGCTGCGCCCGATGCAGATGCTCAGCGAGCGGCCGATGCGCGTGGTCGACCCCGAGATCCAGAAGTACTTCCGGGACGTGGCCGACCACGTCGCCCGCGTCCACGAGATGGTGGTCGGCTTCGACGACCTGCTCAACTCCATCCTGCAGGCCAACCTCGCCCAGGCGGCCGTCGCGCAGAACGAGGACATGCGCAAGATCACCTCATGGGCGGCGATCATCGCCGTCCCGACCATGATCTGCGGTGTGTACGGCATGAACTTCGAGCACATGCCGGAACTCCACTGGCGGTACGGCTACCCGATGGTGCTGGTCGCGATCGGCGGGATCTGCCTCGCCATCCACCGCATCCTGCGCCGCAACGGCTGGCTGTAGGGCAGGCCCTAACCGGCCTTCCTGCGGTCCGCCAGGATCACCAGGGCCAGCCCCGCGAGGATCACCGCGAGCGTCGGGTAGGCCGCCACGGGCGGGGTCTGGCCCAGCCAGACCGCCGCCACCAGGGCGGCGCCCGGCGTCTCCAGCAGGATCGCCGTGGACGTGGTCGACGCCCCGAGCCCGCGCACCACCCGGTTGAGCAGGCTGTGGCCGAGCAGTTGCGCGGCCACGGTCAGGGCGACGAGCTTCGCCCAGGTGCCGCCGTCGTAACCGCCGAGCGCCGAGCCCGAGGCCAGGCAGACGGCCAGCAGGGCCACGGCCGTGGTGGAGTAGCAGACGTAGGTGTACGCGGTCGTGCTGACGGTCCGTCGCACCTCCGCGCCGAGCAGGACGTACCCCGCCGCCGCGATGCCGCCGCCCAGTGCCAGGGCGTCCCCGACCAGGGCGCGCGGTGACAGCGACAGGTCGACGCCGGTCAGCAGCACCACGCCGGCGACCGCCAGCGCGGAGCCCAGCCACACCATCCGCGGCGGCCGGTGGCCGCGCATGAACAGGATCAGGGTGGTCCACACCGGCGTCGTCGTGCCCAGCGCCGTCGAGGACGCGACCGAGGTCATGGTCAGGCTCGGCAGCCACAGCCCGAAGTGCAGCGCCAGCACCAGGCCGGACGCGATCGACAGCCAGAACGCACGGCGGCCCATCCCCCGCAGCTCCCGCCGGTGCCGCAACCAGGCGAACGGGCTCAGCACGCCCACGGCCATGGCGTTCCGCCAGAAGGCGATGGCCAGCGCGGGCGCGGCGGTGGCGGCGATCAGCGGCGCGGAGAGGGAGACACCGGCGATGGCGACGGCCAGGAGTGCGAAGTCCAGTGGCGGCTTCCCGTGCGGGGCTGCGCCGGAGTCGGTGTCCGCCTTCGGTACGGCGGGCGTGGTGCTGGCGGACGGCGCGGCGGACACGCGGTGTCTCCTCGGGGCACGGTGGGACGGTGGCCTCCTTAGCGTAAGGCCCGTCCGGGCCCCGAGCTCCTGTCGTCTCACCATGTGTGCGGCACCACGGCGGCGGCCCGCGCGGCCCACGTCATAGGGTGGGCGCATGACGGACACCGTGACGCAGCCGCAGCTGGACCAGGCCCTGATCGAGGAGGCCGTGAAGAAGTCCGGTCTGCTCTGGGCCGACGGTCAGGCGCTGTGGCACGCCTGGGTCGACGGTGCCGTGGTGGTCGTCGGCGGCGGCCCCGGCGAGCAGCCGCTGCCCGGGCCCGGACTCACCGACGGCGGCACCGCCACGGTCACCGTCCGCAGCAAGGACAAGGGCGGCCGGCTGGTCGTCTTCGCGGTCCGGGTCACCGAGCTGCGCCCGGACGGCGAGGCGTGGACGGCCGCGGTGGAGGAGCTCAAGGGCAAGCGGCTGAACGCGCCGGACGCGGAGACGATGACCGGACGCTGGGCCCGCGAGTGCCGCGTGCTGCGCCTGGAGCCCACCGGCGACCCCCTGGAGCGCCCCGGCGCGATGACGGACGCCAGTGGCGCGGCGGCCCCGGTGCCGACGGCCGCGACCACCCGCCACCCGGTCCCGGCCGGTCTGCCCAAGCTGCTGCTGCGGCGCCGCAAGAGGGCCTGAGCCCCGGGCCTACTGCGTCACGGCCTTGCCGTAGTCGACGACGTCGTCCTCGTCCGGCGCGCGCAGCGTGAAGTCCTTGCCCCAGTCGGCCATGGTCAGCGTGCCGGCGCCGCCCGCACGTTCGTAGCGCAGCGGGTACGGCTTGCCCTCCAGGGACACGTCGATCGTGCCGCCGTTGCCGCCGTCCGCGGTGACCGCGATGGTGCGGACGCCGCCGACCGAGCGGTGGTCCCCGACGGCGAGTTCGCCGTGCAGGACGAACAGGCCCTCCAGCAGCACCTCCTTGTCGGTGAAGCCGCTGAACTGGTCGTACGTGGGGTCCCCGGCGGGCACCTTGACGTACTTGTTCTTGAGCTTGGCGCCGACCTGGTCGCCGTAGAAGCCGGCGCCCGCCTTGAGGTAGAGGTCGTCGCCCACCCGCAGCAGTTCGAAGGTGCTGCCCTCGGAGGTGACCTCGCCCAGGCCGCCGTTGCCGCGCAGCCGCATGTCGAGGGTGTAGGCACGCCCCTTGCTGACGACGGTGCCGGACAGCCGCACCGTGTCGGCCGCGTCGGCGGCGGTGCGGGCGCGCTTCTCGATGGTCCCGGCCGGCAGCTTGCCGACGCCGTTGGTCCCCGCGTCCGGATCACCCGCGCACCCCGTCGCTCCGACGAACACCAGGACCGCGCCCAGAAGGCTCACGAGGACGGCTGACCTGCGGCCGGGGATCACGTGTTCTCTTCCTCCTGCAGTTGTACGCGCCCGTCACACGAGGGCAGCGGCGAAGCGGAGCCGAAGCTACCGCAGCGTACCGCTGGCCGGGTGAACCGCTGTGAACGCCGTGCGAAGCCCCCGTGGAGCATTACCGCGCGCCTGGGGGGCGGGGGCGGAGTTAGCCTGGCGGCATGCCAGCGGGAACCTCCCGGGTCTTCGTCTCGCACCTGTCCGGGGTGCGGGTCTTCGATCCCAACGGCGACCAGGTCGGCCGGGTCCGGGACGTGGTCGTGATGCTGCGGGTCGGGGGCCGGCCGCCGCGTGTGCTGGGTCTGGTGGTGGAGGTCGTCAGCCGGCGCCGGATCTTCCTGCCGATCACGCGGGTGACGGGCGTGGAGTCCGGTCAGGTGATCACCACGGGTGTCGTCAACATGCAGCGCTTCGAACAGCGCCCGACCGAGACCCTGGTCCTCGGCGAGCTGCTTGACCAGCGGGTGACGCTGGTCGAGACCGGCGAGGACGTGACCGTGCTGGACGTGTCCATGGTGCGGCTCGCCGCGCGCCGCGACTGGGAGATCGACAAGGCCTTCGTGCGCCGCGGCAAGGGCGGCCCGCTGCGGCGCAGCGGGGAGACGCTGACCGTGGTGTGGTCCGCAGTCACCGGCTTCTCGCTGGACGAGCACGCGCAGGGCGCGGAGGCGCTGCTCGCCACCTTCGACCAGCTGCGCGCCGCCGACCTGGCGAACGTCCTGCACCACCTGTCGCCCAAGCGCCGCGCCGAGGTCGCCGCGGCCCTCGACGACGACCGCCTCGCCGACGTCCTGGAGGAGCTGCCGGACGACGACCAGGTGGAGATCCTCGGCAAGCTCGAGCAGGAGCGGGCCGCCGACGTGCTGGAGGCGATGGACCCGGACGACGCCGCCGACCTGCTGGCCGAACTGCCGAAGGAGGAGCAGGAACGGCTGCTGGGACTGATGGAGCCGCACGAGGCGGCCGACATGCGCCGGCTGATGTCGTACGAGGAGCGCACCGCCGGCGGTCTGATGACCACGGAGCCGATCGTGCTGCGCCCCGACGCCACCGTCGCCGACGCCCTGGCGCGGGTCCGCAACCCGGACCTGTCCCCCGCGCTCGCCGCCCAGGTGTACGTCTGCCGGCCGCCGGACGAGACCCCGACCGGCAAGTACCTGGGCACGGTGCACTTCCAGCGGCTGCTGCGCGACCCCCCGTTCACCCTGGTCAGCGCGCTCCTCGACAGCGACCTGCAACCACTGTCGCCGGACACCCCGCTGCCGGCGGTCACCAGCTTCCTCGCGACGTACAACATGGTGTCCGTGCCGGTCGTCGACGACAGCGGATCGCTGCTGGGCGCCGTCACCGTCGACGACGTCCTGGACCACCTGCTGCCGGAGGACTGGCGCGAGACGGAGCTGCACGAGGCGGCGCAGTGAGCGACGAGCGCCCCCGCGTCCGCCTCGACCAGCCGCGGGTACCGCGGATCAGCTTCCTGCCCTCCTACGACCCGGAGGCGTTCGGGCGGCTCTCGGAGAAGATCGCCCGCTTCCTGGGGACCGGGCGGTTCATCGTCTGGATGACGGTGGTGATCATCGCGTGGGTGGCGTGGAACGCGCTGGCGCCCCGCCATCTGCGCTGGGACTCCTACCCCTTCATCTTCCTCACCCTGATGCTGTCGCTGCAGGCCTCCTACGCCGCCCCGCTGATCCTGCTGGCGCAGAACCGGCAGGACGACCGCGACCGGGTCAACCTGGAGCAGGACCGCAAGGCGAACGACCGCAGCATCGCCGACACCGAGTACCTGACCCGCGAGGTGGCCGCGCTGCGGCTGGGCCTGGGAGAGGTCGCCACACGCGACTGGATCCGCTCCGAACTGCAGGAGCTGCTGAAGGACATCGACCAGCGGCAGCGTGCCGAGGCGGAGTGACCGCCGGGGTCGTCCCGCCGCCGTGTGAACCCGCCCACCGGGGGTCCTGCGGGCACGGTGCGGGACGTACCATCGACGCATGGCTACCGAAGCGTACGGCTCCTCCCCCTCGCCCGACGCGGTGCGCGCCGCGCTCGCGACGGTGAACGACCCCGAGATCCACAAGCCGATCACCGACCTGGGCATGGTCAAGTCGGTCGACATCGCGGACGACGGCGCGGTGCGGGTCGGCGTGTACCTGACGGTGTCGGGCTGCCCGCTGCGGGACACCATCACCAACCTGGTGACCACCGCCGTGTCGAAGGTCGCCGGGGTCACCGCGGTGGCCGTCGAGCTGGACGTGATGAGCGACGAGCAGCGCCGCGAGCTGGCCACCTCGCTGCGCGGCGGGCAGGCGGAGCGGGAGATCCCCTTCGCCCAGCCCGGCTCGCTGACCCGGGTGTACGCGGTCGCCTCCGGCAAGGGCGGCGTCGGCAAGTCCTCGGTGACGGTGAACCTGGCCGCCGCGATGGCCGCCGACGGCCTGAAGGTCGGTGTGGTCGACGCCGACATCTACGGCCACAGCGTGCCGCGGATGCTGGGCGCGGACGGTCGTCCGACCCAGGTCGAGAACATGATCATGCCGCCCTCGGCCAACGGTGTGAAGGTCATCTCCATCGGCATGTTCACCCCGGGCAACGCCCCGGTCGTGTGGCGCGGCCCGATGCTCCACCGGGCGCTGCAGCAGTTCCTGGCCGACGTGTACTGGGGCGACCTGGACGTGCTGCTGCTCGACCTGCCGCCCGGCACGGGCGACATCGCCATCTCCGTCGCGCAGCTGGTCCCGAACGCCGAGATCCTCGTGGTCACCACGCCCCAGCAGGCGGCGGCCGAGGTCGCCGAGCGCGCGGGCACCATCGCCGTGCAGACCCACCAGAAGATCGTCGGCGTCATCGAGAACATGTCCGGGCTGCCCTGCCCGCACTGCGGCGAGATGGTCGACGTCTTCGGCAGCGGCGGCGGCGAGCGGGTCGCCGAGGGCCTGACCCGCACCACCGGCGCGACCGTGCCGGTGCTCGGCCAGATCCCCATCGACGTGCGGCTGCGCGAGGGCGGCGACGACGGCCGCCCGGTCGTCCTGACCGACCCGCAGTCCCCGGCCGGCTCGGCGCTGCGGGCCATCGCGGGCAAGCTGGGCGGGCGTCAGCGCGGACTGGCCGGCATGTCGCTGGGCATCACGCCGCGCAACAAGTTCTGAACCGGCGGGCCGGCCGCGACCGGCTCCCGGAACACCTCAGGGGCGCCTCCCGGTCCGGGAGGCGCCCCTGAGCCGTCGCTCACGGCCTCACGGCCGGTACGTGGTGATGTCCTTCACCTGGGCCAGGCCGAGGCCGTAGGCGCTCATCCCGCGCCCGAAGGCACCCAGGTGCACCCCGCGCGCCGATCCGGCCATCACCCAGCCGTACTCCGACTCCCGGTAGTGGAACGGCGTGGGAACGCCGTCCACCGGCAGGCTGAGCGCCGACCAGTCGGGGCCCTCGAGGTTGTCCGCGAGGTCCCAGGCGATGGCGGTCTGCTGGTCGAGCCAGTTCTGCCGCAGGTGCCGCTCCATCTGGGTGGGCCAGGTGCAGGTCAGCAGTCCGGAACCCGCCAGCCAGGCCGCCGAGGCGACCGAGGTGGCGTCCAGCACGCCGGTGCCGTCCGAGCTGCGCCGGACCGGGCGGTCGGCGACCGTGACGACCACCACGAAGCGGCGGTGGTCGGGGGTGGGCTCGACCTTGACCGACGGTTCGTCGCCGTGGCCGGTGGAGCCGTGCTCGACCGTGCCGTCGGCGCTCATGCCGACGGGGGCGAGCCAGCGGTCGCCGGTGAACGCCTCGTCCAGTCCGTACCAGGTGAAGTCGGCCTTGAGATAGCCGCCGGTCGTACGATCCGCCGGATCAGCTGTGGTCTCCATACGCGCGGCGCCTCCTCCATAAGGGCAAACAAAGGGAGAATAGCCACTCGCGCTACGTGATCGGGGCAGGCCCCTGCATCAGGTGGCGTCGGAGTCGAACGGCGGGGCCTCGCCGGGCGTCAGGCCGTCGCGCTTGCGCAGCCGGTCCGGGGTGCCCGAGGACCCCGCGGCGGAACCCGAGCCGCCGCCGCTGTCGCGGCCGTGCACGGCGTCGGTGACCGCCGACATCTCCTCCTTGAAGTCGAATCCGTTGCGGATCTCCTTCAGGCCCAGCTCGTCGTTGTCCAGCAACTGCTTCCGGACGAAGTTCTTCGGGTGCAGGTCCTCGAATTCGAAGTCCTTGAACTCCGGACCCAGCTCGCTGCGGATGTCCGCCTTCGCGCTGTCGGAGAACTCCCGCACCTTGCGGACGAACTGCATCACGTCCTTGATGACCTTGGGCAGTTTGTCCGGCCCGAACACGAGCACGGCAAGGATCACGAGCGCGACGACCTCCAGCGCGCCTATGTCTGAAAACACCGTGCAGCTCCTCGTGGTCCTCGGCCGCGGACGGAATCCGGCGGATCTCACCGTACCTGCCCCAACCGTCTGCACGGGAGTGGGCAGGGTCAACAGTAGGTCGCGCCCCGGTAAATCCCGAATTCGCCGTGCTCAGTTCCCGCTGGCCGAGCCCAGGGTCAGCTCCATGGCGTGCTGCTTGCCGTCCCGCTTCACGGTGAGCTGCAGCGTGTCGCCGGGCCGGTGGGCGCGGATCCGCACGATCAGCTCCTCGCCGTTGTGCACCCGCTTGCCGTCGATGGCGGTGATCACGTCACCCGGTTCGATGCCCGCCTTGGCGCCGGGGCCGTTCGGGGTGACCGAGTCCCCCTCGCCCTGGCCCTCCGGGCTGACCTGGGCGCCGTCGCCGGAGTACTGCAGGTTGATGCTGACGCCGATCACCGGGTGGGTGGCCTTGCCGTCGTTGATCAGCTGCTCGGCCACCCGCTTGGCCTGGTTGACCGGGATGGCGAAGCCGAGGCCGATGCTCCCGCCCTGGCTGCTGTTGCCGAAGGGGTCGGAGCCGCTGTCCGCCGAGCGGATGGCGCTGTTGATCCCGATGACCAGGCCCTTGGCGTCGACCAGCGGACCGCCGGAGTTGCCGGGGTTGATCGGGGCGTCGGTCTGGATGGCGTCGACGTAGCTGACGTCGCTGCTGTTGGTCTCCCCGCCCGCGGTGATCGGGCGCTGGGTGGCGCTGATGATGCCGGAGGTGACGGTGCCCTCGAGGCCGTACGGGGCGCCGATGGCGACGACCGGGTCGCCGACCTGGGCGGCGTCGGAGTCGCCGAGGGTCAGCGGGTGGAGCCCCTTCACCCCGCTGACCTTGATGACCGCCAGGTCGTAGCCGGTGTCCCGGCCCACGATCGTGGCGGGCTTCACCTGGCCGCCGTTGAAGGTCACCGAGATGGTGCCGCTCTTGGCGACGCTCTCCACCACGTGGTTGTTGGTGAGGATGTGGCCCTCGCCGTCCAGCACGAACCCGGTGCCGGTGCCCTCACCGGCGTCGCCCTTGACGTGGATGTAGACGACGCCGGGCAGGACCTGGGCCGCGATGCCCGCGATGCTGTCCGGGGCGCGGGTGCCGGCCTCCGCGGTGGCCTGCGGCAGGGTCACCTCCGGCGTGCCGCCGCTGTCGTGCACGTAGGCGCCCAGCGCCCCTCCGATGCCCCCGGCGATCAGGGTGACGGCGATCAGGGCGGCCGCCAGCGGGGCGCGCCGGCTCCCCGTCCGCTGGGCGGTCGGCTGCTGTCCCGTGGTGCCGCCCGGGGGCGCCCAGGGGTCGTAGCGGTGCCACTGACCGACGGACAGCGGCGCCGGGGGTCCGGGCGGGCCGCTCGGCGGCGGGGGCGGGGGCACGGGCTGGTGCGGCGGTGGCGCCGCACCAGCGGGGGGCTGTACGGGCGGCGCGGGCGCCCAGGGGCCGGGCTCGCCGTACGGCGGGGTGTCGTACGGGTCCGGGGTGTGCCGCGGGGCCGCTCCGGCGGGGGGCCCGGCGGGTGCGTCGGGGACCGCGTCCGGGGCGGGCCGGTCCCGCGGCTCAGGGGGAACCGGCGCGACCGTCTCCGGCCGGCTCCACCACTTCGGCCCTTCGGCCTTCCCCTCGTCCACGGTGCTCCCCTACGACGACCAGTCCTCCCTGGATTGAACCAGGAGTCGGCGCCGCCCGCAGCCGACCGCTCAGCGGGTCACGGGGAAGTGGCCGACCAGGGGGACGACCGAGTCGAGCGGAACGGGCACGGCCGGCGAGGCCTTGGTGCCGCTCGACGAGCCGGGGGAAGCGGAGGGACTCGCGGTCGCCGACGGGGCCAGGGCGGGTGCCGGGGTGACCCCGGGGACCGCGGATGCGGCCGAGCCGGTGACCGACCGGTCGTCGTCGGACAGACCCAGCGGCCGGGTGACGGTGCCGGCGGGCACCCGGCCGTCGGCCGCGCCGACGCCGTACGGATGCATGCCGCGGGAGTCGGGGTGCAGCAGGTCGCTGGTGGCCGTGCTCCACACGTCGGCGGCCGCGCGGGCGGTCGCGCCGCTGAACGGCGTCGCGGGGGCGCCCGGGCCGCTGCGGGAGAGCGGGGTGCCGCCGGCTCCGTCGACCGCGGCGTCCAGCGGCAGGGCGCCGCCGAGCGCGATGGCCGCCATGGAGACCGCGCCCGCCGCGGCGAAGGCGAAACGGCGCCGGCCGCGGACCGCGGCGGCGGACGAAGCGGGGCCGACGGGCGCGACCGCCGCGCCGGAGCGGCCGCTCTCGTGGATCCGGAAGCCGCGCGACGCGGACGCGGACAGGGGCAGCGAGAACTCCTCGCGCGCCTTCCCGAACAGACCGCCACCGAGGCGCTCACCGCCGAGGCTGGCCGTCTCCATCAGTCCGCCGTCCCCGAAGGGCCCGCTTCCGCCGTCCCCGTCACCCCCGGGCAGCTCCTGGAGGCGGGCGAGCAGGCCTGCGGACAGGGCGGGCGGCGCCGAGGCGGCGACCACGTCCTTCATCCGGCGCTGCTCGTCGGCAGCGGCCTTGCAGTCGGGGCAGGTCGCCAGGTGCGCGAGCACCCGGTCGCGGGCGTCGTCGTGCAGCTCGCCGTCGACGAAGGCGGCGAGGTGGTCGCCCAAGTGCTGGTCGGCACACGTGAGATGCCGGCTGACACCGCTGCTCACGTGCTCCCGCCCTCCAGGGCCGGCCGGCCGGTGGCCAGGACGGGCGCGCGGCCCGGACGGGCGGCCGGCGCACGGTGCTCCAGCGCCTTGCGCAGGTGCGAACGACCGCGGTGGATACGGCTGCGCACGGTGCCCAGCTTCACGCCGAGCGTCGCGGCGATCTCCTCGTAGGACAGGCCCTCGATGTCACAGAGCACGACGGCCGCGCGGAACTCCGGGGCGAGGGTGTCCAGCGCCTGCTGGATGTCCGCGTCGAAGTGGGTGTCGGCGAAGTGCTGCGCCGGGGACGGCTCGCGGCTCGGCAGCCGCTCCGCGGCGTCGTCGCCCAGGGCGTCGAAGCGGATGCGCTGGCGACGGCGGACCATGTCGAGGAAGAGGTTGGTGGTGATGCGGTGGAGCCAGCCCTCGAAGGTGCCGGGGGTGTACGTCGACAGCGAGCGGAAGACGCGGACGAAGACCTCCTGGGTGAGGTCCTCGGCGTCGTGCTGGTTGCCGGTGAGACGGTACGCCAGGCGGTAGACCCGGGCACTGTGCGTACTGACGATCTCCTCCCACGAAGGGGGAGTCCACGCCTGGTTGTCCCCGTCGGTGGCGAAGGTCGCGTTGGCGGCCACAGTCACGGACTCGTCGTTGCGCGGACGGTCGTCAGCTGTATCGGTCACGGATTTCGGCTCGCCGGCCGCCCTGCGGAAGCGCGAGAGCACTCCCCGGTGACCCGCCGCAGCCGCACCTCCCCTGTCGGCTCTGGTGGTGTCCAGTAGAGCCCCTACCATAGCCACCTCGCCCGTTAGCTCCGGATAAGTGCCGGGCGCATCGCTCCCGGCCCCTGACGTTCAGGTCCGTCGCAGGTACCAACGAGCGGTCCCATCTGCGGGTTCCCGACCGCAACGGATACAGTCGCCAGGCGGGCTGCAACCGTCAGGCGGACAGGAGAGGGCAATTACCGGCAACCGGCAGGCGAGCTGGGCGTTCGCGGACGCTTTCGTCGCCGAGGACGACGCGCTGATACGAGCCCGCGGGCGAGCTCGTGAGGCGGGCGTGCGCCCCGTCTCCCCCGGCACCGGCGCGGCACTGCGACTGCTGGCCGCCGCCACGGACGCCAAGGCGGTGGTGGAGATCGGCACCGGCACCGGGGTCTCCGGGATCCACCTGCTGCAGGGCATGCGCCCCGACGGCGTGCTGACCACCGTCGACACCGAACCGGACCGCCAGCAGCACGCCCGCACCGCCTACCGGGAGGCGGGTTTCGCGGGGAACCGCGCCCGCTTCATCCCCGGCCGGGCGCTGGACGTCCTCCCCCGGCTCGCCGACGGCGGCTACGACCTGGTGTTCTGCGACGGGGACCGGCTGGAGTACCCGGACTACCTGGGCGAATCGTTGCGCCTGCTGCGCCCCGGGGGGCTGGTCTGCTTCGAGGGGGCCTTCGCGCAGGGCCGGTCCATGGACGCCGCCCACTCCGAGCCGGAGGTCATCCGGCTGCGCGAACTGATGCGGACGGTACGCGACAACGCGGCCCTCGCCCCCGTCCTGCTGCCGACCGACGACGGCCTGCTCTGCGCGGTACGGCGCGGCTGACAATTTCCCCGCCCGGAATGCACCTGTTTCCGGAGCGGCGCGTAAACGGACAAACAAGTGGGCCCCCGGCGCATGCCGCCAGGGGCCCAAGGCTTGGATTGGCCGGTTGTCAGGCGATGGCCTTCTTCAAAGCCTCGCCGAGTGCATCCGCCTCGTCGGGAGTCAGCTCGACGACAAGCCGTCCGCCGCCCTCGAGCGGAACGCGCATGATGATGCTCCGCCCCTCCTTGGTCACCTCGAGCGGGCCATCACCCGTCCGCGGCTTCATGGCCGCCATGCTCGTTCCCCTTCCTGAAACCAGCTCTTCGCACACGGTGGCCCAGGCGCCACCGGACTCGAACACATTGGTTCTCGGCCATTATCCCGCATCGGGTGACCTGATGACCAACATCGGTTCCCATCCGTTCGAGAACCCGGTCCCGCAAAACCGTCCATTTCGGTGATGGCACTCTCGGCCGCGTTTGATGGGGGTCACATGTCCGTGCCCGGCGATCTCCGGCATGCTGGCCCCGAACGTGAGCCGCGACGAAGGGGACCACATGGCCGACACCGTGCTGTACGAGGTGAGTGACGGGCTCGCCACCATCACCCTGAACCGCCCCGAGGCGATGAACTCGCTGAACGTGGAGACCAAGGTCGCCCTGCGGGACGCCCTGGAGGCGGCGGGCGCCGACCCCGCGGTGCGGGCCGTGCTGCTGACCGCGAACGGCAAGGCCTTCTGCGTCGGCCAGGACCTCAAGGAGCACGTCGCGTTCCTCCAGCAGGAGGGCGGTGGGCCGGCGATGTCCACGGTGCGCGAGCACTACAACCCGATCGTCACCGCGATCGCCACCATGCCCAAGCCCGTCGTCGCCGGGGTCAACGGGGTCGCCGCGGGCGCCGGCGCCGGCTTCGCCTTCGCCTGCGACTACCGCGTGGTCGCCGACACCGCCGCCTTCAACACCTCCTTCGTCGGCGTCGCCCTGACCGCCGACTCCGGGGCCTCCTGGACGCTGCCCCGGCTGGTGGGCCGCAGCCGCGCCGCCGACCTGCTGCTCTTCCCGCGCACGATCAGCGCGCAGGAGGCCTTCGAGCTGGGCGTCGCCAACCGCCTGGTCCCGGCCGGCGAGCTGGCCGCCGAGGCCGCCTCGGTCGCCCGCACCCTCGCCGAGGGCCCGACGGTCGCCTACGCGGCGGTGAAGGCCTCCCTGGCGTACGGGGAGGGGCACTCGCTGGTCGACACCCTGGCCAAGGAGGACGAGCTGCAGACGGCCGCCGGTGCCTCCGAGGACCACCGGATCGCCGTCGAGGCGTTCCTGAAGAAGGACAAGCCCCGCTTCCTCGGCCGCTGAGCCGGGGCAGGCGGGGCGGCCGGGGCGCTCAGCGGCGGGCGCAGCAGTCGGCCAGGTGGTCGTCCACCAGGCCGCAGGCCTGCATCAGCGCGTAGGCCGTGGTGGGGCCGACGAAGCGGAAGCCGCGCTTCTTGAGGTCCTTGGCCAGGGCGGTGGACTCCGCCGTGACGGCCGGCACGTCCGCGACCGTGCGGGGTGCCGGGCGTCCGGCGGGGTCCGGCGCGTACGACCAGACCAGGGCGTCCAGACCGCCCTCGTGGGCCTCGCGCAGCGCCAGGGTGGCCTGCGCGTTGCCGATGGAGGCGTCGATCTTGGCGCGGTTGCGGATGATGCCGGTGTCGGCGAGGAGCCGCTCCCGGTCGTCGTCGGTGAAGGCGGCGACCGCCTCCGGGGAGAAGCCGGCGAAGGCCTTCCGGAAGCCCTCGCGGCGGCGCAGGATCGTGATCCAGGACAGGCCCGACTGGAAGGCCTCCAGGCACAGCCGCTCGAAGAGGGCCGCCTCGCCGTGCACCGGGCGCCCCCACTCGGTGTCGTGGTAGTCGACGTAGTCGTCGGTGGACAGCCCCCACGGGCAGCGGGCCAGGCCGTCCGGCCCGGTCACCACGCCGCCGTCGCTCACAGCCCGCTCCCGGGGGCGCGCGGGTCCTCGGGGGCCCGCGGGGCCTCGTCGGCGTCCTTGAGCAGCGAGTGGCCGCCGAGCCGGGTGGCGTGGGCGCCGGCCAGCGCGGCCTCCAGGTCGGCGATGTGGGCGTCGCGCTGGGCCAGTTCCGCCCCGAGGCGCTCCAGCACGTCGTCGACGTCCACCATGCGGTAACCGCGCACGGTCACCGGCAGGCGCAGCCGCTCGACGTCCGCGCGGCCCACCGGCCGCTGCGGCGGCAGTCGGTCGTCCACCCGGTCCGGCTGCACGTCACGGAGCACCCCGCCGTCGCCGAGCACCGCGAGGGCGACCGCGGCGACCACCGCGACCAACGCGATGAGCATGAACCAGAACAAGACCTCTCCCGGGGTCGGCCCGACGTGTACGCCACGATCGTGCCACGTCGCGCCGTGCGCGCGGTGTGCGGTCGGCGACTATCTTCGATCGGCGTACGACATTTCGAGGGAGGCAGGCGCGACATGCTGCGGCTGGGCACACGGGAATTCGGCGAGCACGAGCCCGTGATCATGGCGATCGTGAACCGGACGCCGGACTCGTTCTACGACCAGGGCGCCACGTTCACCGACGCACCGGCCCTCGAACGCGTCGGGCGCGCGGTCGCGGAGGGTGCGGCGATCATCGACGTCGGCGGGGTGAAGGCGGGCCCCGGCGAGGAGGTCTCGGCGCAGGAGGAGATCCGCAGGACCGCCGGTTTCGTCGCCGAGGTGCGCCGGCGCCACCCCGACGTGGTGATCAGCGTCGACACCTGGCGCCACGAGGTCGGCGAGGCGGTCTGCGAGGCCGGCGCGGACCTGCTCAACGACGCCTGGGGCGGCGTCGACCCCCGGCTCGCCGAGGTCGCCGCGAAGCACGGCGTCGGCCTGGTCTGCACCCACGCGGGCGGCGCCCTGCCGCGCACCCGGCCGCACCGCGTCGGCTACGAGGACGTGATGGCCGACATCCTGCAGGTGACGGTGGGCCTCGCGGAGCGGGCGGCCGCGCTCGGGGTGCGGCGGGACGGCATCCTCATCGACCCCGGCCACGACTTCGGGAAGAACACCCGGCACTCGCTGGAGGCGACCCGGCGGCTGCCGGAGATGACGGCCACCGGCTGGCCGGTGCTGGTCTCGCTGTCCAACAAGGACTTCGTGGGCGAGACCCTGGACCGCCCCGTCAAGGAGCGGCTGATCGGCACCCTGGCGACGACCGCCGTCTCGGCGTGGCTCGGCGCCCGGGTGTACCGGGTGCACGAGGTCGCCGAGACCCGTCAGGTGCTGGACATGGTGGCCTCGATCGCGGGACACCGGCCCCCGGCGGTCGCCCGGCGGGGGCTGGCGTAGGGCCCGCGGTTCAGTCGCCGATCTCCTTGGTCACCAGGGCGACCGCCTCGTCGACGTCGTCCGTGACGTGGAGGAGTTCCAGGTCGACCGGGGACGCCTTGCCGCCGTCCACGACGGTGTTGCGGACCCAGTCGACCAGGCCGCGCCAGTAGGCGGAGCCGAACAGGACGATGGGGAACTGCGTGACCTTGCGGGTCTGGACCAGCGTGAGGGCCTCGAAGAGCTCGTCGAGGGTGCCGAAGCCGCCCGGCAGGACGATGAACCCGGAGGCGTACTTCACGAACATCGTCTTGCGGACGAAGAAGTAGCGGAAGTTCACGCCGATGTCGACGTAGGGGTTGAGCCCCTGCTCGAAGGGGAGCTCGATGCCCAGGCCCACCGAGACCCCGCCGGCCTCGCAGGCACCCCGGTTGGCCGCCTCCATGGCCCCGGGGCCGCCGCCGGTGATGACGGCGAAGCCCGCCTCGGCCAGGGCGCGGCCGATGCGGACGCCGATCTCGTAGTCGGCCGAGCCCTCCGCCATACGGGCGGAACCGAAGACGCTGACCGCCCTGCCGAGTTCGGCGAGCGCGCCGAAGCCCTCGACGAACTCCGACTGGATGCGCATCACGCGCCACGGGTCCCCGTGGACCCAGTCCGAGGGTCCGCGGGTGTCCAGCAACCGCTGGTCGGTCGTGGACTTCTGCACCTGGCCCCGGCGCCGTACGACGGGACCGGTGTGGCGCTCGGGCCAGCCGCGCCCCGTGGGGCTGCCCTCCGCCGCGGCTGTCTCGGCGGCGGACGCCTCCTCCGCGTCACTGTCCATGTCGCGCTCCTTTCGCTGCCGTCCGGTCAGGGTACGACCGCGTCCGCCGGGCGGATCAAGAACGCGCCGCTGAATTGCTCGTTACGACAGCCAGGCGCGCAGCTTCTCCTCCGCCTCCAGGACGGCGGCGACGGCGACGTGCTCCTCGCGGGTGTGGGCGAGCCGGGGGTCGCCGGGGCCGTAGTTCACGGCCGGGACGCCCAGCGCGGAGAAGCGGGCCACGTCGGTCCAGGCCTCCTTGGGCGCGGGCTCGGTGCCGATGGCCTCGACGAAGGCGGCCGCCGCGGGGTGGGACAGGCCCGGCAGGGCGCCGGGGGCGCTGTCGGTCAGCCGCACGTCGTAGCCCTCGAAGACCTCGCGGACGTGGGCGAACGCCTCGGCCTCGGAACGGTCGGGGGCGAAGCGGAAGTTGACGATCACCGCGCAGGAGTCGGGGATCACGTTCCCGGCGTGACCGCCCTCGATCATGACGGCGTTGAGGCCCTCGCGGTAGGTGAGGCCGTCGACGACCGCCTGCCGCGGCTCGTAGGCGGCGAGCCGGGCCAGCACGGGCGCGGCCTTGTGGATGGCGTTCTCGCCCAGCCAGCTGCGCGCGGAGTGGGCGCGGCGGCCGGTGGTCTCCACCCGGAACCTCAGGGTGCCCTGGCAGCCGCCCTCGACCTTTGCGTCGGTGGGCTCCAGCAGGACGGCGAAGTCGCCGGCGAGCCACTCCGGGTGGTTCTCGGCGAGCCGCTTGAGGCCGTTGTGCTCCGCCGCGATCTCCTCGGCGTCGTAGAAGACGAAGGTCAGGTCGCGGTTGGGCTCGGTGAGGGTCGCGGCGAGCCGCAGCTGGACGGCGACCCCGGACTTCATGTCGGAGGTGCCGCAGCCCCACAGGACGCCGTCCTCGTCGAGGCGGGAGGGCACGTTCGCGGCGATCGGCACGGTGTCCAGGTGACCGGCGAGTACGACGCGCTCGGCCCGGCCGAGCCGTGTGCGGGCGACGACGGCGTCCCCGTCCCGGTCCACCGTGAGGTGGGGCAGGGCGCGCAGGGCGCTCTCCACGGCGTCCGCCAGCGGCTTCTCGGCGAGGCTGACGGAGGGGATGTCGACGAGCTGCGCCGTCACGGCGGCGGCGTCCTGACTGAGATCGAGCACGGGCCGTTCCATGCCGCCGACCCTACCGGGGGCCTGACGAGGCCACCGGCACAGCGGGCTTCGGTACGGTGTGCGCGTGCCGAAGCCACCGTCGACCTCGACACCCGCCGCAAGTGCCCCCCGCAGGCGGGGGCGCGCAGCCCGTCTGATCACCGCAGGACTGGTCCTGCTGGGGGTCGCGGGCTACTCCGCGTACCACCTGGCCGGCGTCGGCGGCGGTCCGCGCCATCCGGCCTGCACGGTCACCACGGAGGCCGGCAGCCTGACCCTGGAGCCCCAGCAGGCGGCGAACGCCTCGACGATCGCCGCGGTGGCGACCTCGCGCGGGCTGCCGGAGCGGGCGGTGACGATAGCGCTGGCCACGTCCATGCAGGAGTCGGCGCTCCGCAATCTCGACCACGGGGACCGCGACTCGGTGGGCCTGTTCCAGCAGCGCCCTTCGCAGGGCTGGGGCACGGCCGCGCAGATCATGGACCCGGTCTACGCCTCCAACGAATTCTTCGACGGCCTGGTGAAGATCCACGGCTATTCCCGGCTGCCCCTCACGGTGGCCGCCCAGAAAGTGCAGAAGAGCGGCTTCCCTCAGGCGTACGCCAAGCACGAGGCGGACGCCGCGCTGCTGGCCGGCGCGCTGACCGGCCGGCACGCCGGGGCGCTCACCTGCGTCACCCCGGTGGCCGCGGGGGCGGTCTCCGGGGGCGACCCGGCGAAGGTGCGAGAGCGGCTGGTGCGGGAGTTCGGGGCCGATGTGGCGCCGCGCACCACCGAGACGCCCGCGGACCCGGACGACGAGGCCGCGCGGGACGCCAAGAACGGTGCGCGGGGCGGGGGTCCGGCGCGGCGCACGGTGGCCGTGCCGTCGGCCCCGGCGAGGAACGAGGCGCGCGGCGACAAGGGCCGGCGGGGCTGGGAGCTGGCCCAGTGGGCGGTGGCGCACGCCCATGAACTGAAGGTGGAGAAGGTGTCCTTCGGGAACCGCGAGTGGTCGGCCGAGGCCTCCGACCGGGGCTGGACGGCGTCGAATTCCGACGCCGCGCACGGGGCCGGGGGCGACGTCAGGATCACCGTCGCGCAATAGTGCGGGTATTCACCCCCAGGCGGGTGATTGATACGCCAAAACCATCAGATGTGAATCCTCTCGTTCGGGGGTGCGAAAAAAGCTTCCGATCAAGGGCTGTGACGTTTCCGCGGCACTTCCGGGTCCGTCCGAATTGCTCCGCTTTACCGCCCCGGGAATCCTTTCACATTACCAATTCTTTACTCTTGGCGGCCGCAACCTTCGGCCCCCTTCACGCGGTAGTCACGACGTCCGCCCCGCGGACATGTCACGTCGAAACTGTCGTCTCTCCGTAAAAGGAGCACCATGTCTCTCCCCCTCGCGCGTCGGATCGCCCGGGCTGCCCTGCTGGTCGGCGCGGCCGCGGCTCCTCTCATCGGTGCCGGTGCCGCGTCCGCCGCCGCGCTGCCGCAGGTCGGCGACCTGGGTGGGCTGACCAATGTGGACAAGACCCCCGAGCTCACCGGCACCGTGAACGGCGTGGCCAAGCAGTCCGGCGCCGTGAAGGCCGTGCAGGAGGCGCTGCCCGCGACGACCGACACCGTCAGCGACCTGGCCAAGGGCGCCCAGCCCGCCGTCAAGGGAGCCGCGACGCAGACCGCCAGGACCGTCGGCGGCACCGCCCAGGAGCTCGGGACGACCGCCAAGGGCTCCGGGCTGCCGGGCGGCCTCCCCTCCACCGGCCGGCTGCCCCTCCAGGGGCTCCCCATCGGCGGCTGACCCCCCACAGCCGCACCGAAAGGGCCCGGGGAGCGGTGCTCCCCGGGCCCTTTGCGCCCCGCGTCGTGGCCGCCCGCGGCTCAGGAGGACAGCCGGCGCACCGCCGCCGCCACCCGCTCGTCGGTGGCCGTGAAGGCGATCCGTACGTACCGCTCCCCCGCCGCGCCGTAGAAGTCGCCGGGGGCCACGAGGATGCCGTCCTTGGACAGGTCCGCGACGGTGTCCCAGCAGGACTCGTCACGCGTCGCCCACAGGTACAGGCTCGCCTCGCTGTGCTCGATGCGGAAGCCGGCCGCCTCGAAGGCCTCCCGCAGGGACGCCCGCCGCCGCGCGTAGCGCTCGCGCTGCCGGGCCACGTGGGCGTCGTCCCCGAGCGCGGCGACCGTGGCGGCCTGCACCGGGGCGGGCGTCATCATGCCGCCGTGCTTGCGGATCTGCAGCAGCTCGCCGAGCACGGCCGGGTCGCCCAGGAGGAACGCCGAGCGGTAGCCGGCCAGGTTGGAGCGCTTGGACAGCGAGTGGACGGCCACGATGCCTTCGTAGGAGCCGCCGCAGACGTCCGGGTGCAGGACCGAGACCGGGTCGGCGTCCCAGCCCAGCTCCAGGTAGCACTCGTCGCTGAACACCAGCACGCCGTGCTCGCGCGCCCAGGCGACGGCACGGGTCAGCTCGTCCTTGGACAGCACGCGACCGGTGGGGTTGGAGGGGCTGTTGAGCCACAGCAGCCGCAGCCCGGCCGGGTCGGGCTCGGTCGGTTCGTCGTAGACGACCGCCTCGGCGCCCGCCAGCCGCGCCCCGACCTCGTAGGTCGGGTAGGCCAGCCGCGGGTACGCCACCTTGTCGCCCGCGCCGAGGCCCAGTTGGGTCGGCAGCCAGGCGACCAGTTCCTTGGAGCCGACGACCGGCAGCACGTGCGCGTCGGTCAGGCCGGTGGCGCCCAGCCGGCGGCCGGCCCAGCCGGTGATGGCGGCGCGCAGCTCGGGCGTCCCCCACACGGTCGGGTACCCGGGGCTGTCCGCGGCCCCGGCCAGGGCCCGCTGCACGATGTGCGGGACCGGGTCGACCGGGGTGCCGACCGACAGGTCGACGATGCCGCCGGGATGGGCGGCGGCCGTGGCCTTATACGGTTCGAGCCGGTCCCAGGGGAAGACGGGGAGTCTGGACGAGACTGGCTGCGCCACGGTGGTGCTCACTTTCCGTTCCTCGCAGGCACGCGGCCTGCCACTGCCTGAAACACGGCGGTCCCGTACGGCGGTGTGCCGTACGGGACCGCCCGCAACGGTCGGATCACTCGCCCTGCGGCGGCAGGGCGGCGATGAAGGGGTGATCGCGCTCGATCAGCCCGAGCTTGGAGGCACCACCGGGCGAGCCGAGCTCGTCGAAGAACTCGACGTTCGCCTTGTAGTAGTCCTTCCACTCCTCCGGGGTGTCGTCCTCGTAGAAGATGGCCTCCACCGGGCAGACCGGCTCACAGGCTCCGCAGTCG
This sequence comes from Streptomyces sp. NBC_00510, assembly GCA_036013505.1. Lineage (NCBI taxonomy): Bacteria > Bacillati > Actinomycetota > Actinomycetes > Kitasatosporales > Streptomycetaceae > Streptomyces > Streptomyces sp. NBC_00510. Next base: position 4,007,939 of record CP107851.1, read on the forward strand.
ACGCATTCGTCCGGGTGGATGTACAAGGACCTCTGGCCCTCGTAGATGCAGTCGACCGGGCACTCCTCGATGCACGCCTTGTCCTTGACGTCGACACAAGGCTGCGCGATGACGTAGGTCACGCTGTCGTTCCTCCTCGGTAGGGCTGTCTCGCGCGGGAGCGCGGCGTCGTCGATGCCCGCCCCTAGTATCTCCGTTCTTGGGCAGCAGACGAACAGGAGGGGCGGTCATGAGCATGGATTTCACCGCCGGAGGCCGGCTCGAGGTACGCATAACCCCTTCTGACGTGGGCAAACGCGTTTCGGTTCGGAGGATCGCGGAGATCGTCGAGGGGCGGCCGGTGTTCGCCGACGCCGTCGGGATTCTCACATCGTGGAACGAAGGGGTGCTTGTTGTCACCCGTCGGGACGGGGAGACCGTCCGCATCGCGGAATCGTCCCTGGTCGCGGGCAAGATCGTGCCCGACGCACCGGCGCGCCGCGGCGCCCGCGCGCCCCGCGCGACGGCCAGGGAACTGCAGGAATCGGCCTCCCGCTGCTGGCCCGCGCAGGAGGCCGCCCGATTGGGCGCGTGGACGCTCCGGGCGGCCGGCGGCTTCACCCGGCGCGCCAACTCCGTGCTGCCGCTGGGCGATCCGGGTGTCCCGCTGACGGAGGCCGCCGCGCGGATCGCCCGCTGGTACGGCGACCGCGGACTGCCGCCGTACGTGCAGGTCACCACCGGTGGCGAGGACTCCGACGAGACGCTGGCGCAGGCGCTGGGCGGCCTCGGCTGGACGGCGGAGGGCCATGCCCTGCTGCGCACGGCCGCGCTGGCGCCGATCGCGGACCTGCCCGGCGCCGAGGCCGTGCACCTGTCCCGCGAGGCCGACGCGGCCTGGCTCGCCCGCTACCACCGCACGGGTGACCTGGGCGACGCGGCGCTGAAGGTGCTCACCGGCGGCCCCTCGGTGTGGTTCGCCACGGTGCCGGGGGACGGCGACCCCGCCGACGCCGGGCCCGCGGCGATCGGCCGCTGCGTCGTCGACGGCCGCTTCGCCTCCTTCGGCGCCGTCGAGGTGGCCCCCTCCCACCGGCGGCGCGGACTGGCCCTGGCCGTGATGGCCGCGCTCGCCCGCAAGGCCCTGGACGAGGGCGCCTCCGGCGCGTACCTGCAGGTCGAAACCGACAACGAGGGCGCGCGCGCCCTCTACGACCGGATGGGCTTCACCACCCACCACGCGTACCACTACCGGCGCGGCCCGCTGTCCGCGGAAGGGTGAGAACCCCGGTATGGACGACTCCACCAGGCAGCGCTTCGCCGAGGCCGCCCGCGAGGTGCGCCCCGACCTCGCTGACCTGTGCCTGCTCATCGGGGCCGAGGCCGACCCGTCCCTCGACGAGGCCGGGACGGACGCGGCGCAGATGGAACTCGACCGTCTCGCCGGGCTCCTGCCGTACGGCCTCACCGGCCCCGCCGAGTGGGCCGACGCCGCCGCCGAACTGCTCGCCGGCCGCTGCGGGTTCGGCGGCTCCCCGGCCGACTACCAGCGGCTGGAGTCCTCGCTGCTGCACGAGGTGCTGCAACGGCGGCGCGGGCTGCCGATCCTGCTGTCGGTGGTCTGGATGGAGGTCGTCCGGCGTGCCGGCGGCCCGGTCCACGGCGTCGCCCTCCCCGGGCACTTCGTCGTGGGCTTCGGCGACCCCGCGGGCGTCTTCGTGCTGGCCGACCCCTTCAACGGCGGCCGGCGGCTCGGGGAGGAGGACGTGCGCCTGCTGGTGGCGGGCGCGACGGGGACCGCGCCCTCCCCGGCGATGCTGGAACCCGCGGATCCGCTGGACATCGTGCTGCGGGTGCTCAACAACATCCGCGCGTGGGCCTCGGCACGGCCGGAGCACCTGACGACACAGCTGTGGGCGGTCGAACTGGCGCTGCTGCTGCCCCACCATCCGGCACGGCTGCGCCTCGAGCACGCCCAGCTCCTGGTGCGGAAGGGGGACTTCGCGCGGGGCGCCGCGGAGATGGAGGCGTACGCGGACGTGCTCGCCGAGGCGGAGCCGTCCGCCGCGACGGCGATGCGGCGGCAGGCGCGGGCCGCCCGCGCGCTCCTCAACTGACCACCCGGGGAGGGTTGCGGGTCGGCCGCCCGCCGGAGGCTGGGGGCACCCCCAGCGGTAGCTGGGGGAGGAACGACTTCCCGCGACCCCCACGGGCCCGGGCGGCGGGCGGCGGGCGGCTAGAGCCAGCCGCGTTCGAGGGCGATGCGGACCGCTTCGGTTCGGTTGCGCGCGGCGGTCTTCTGGATCGCGGTGGAGAGGTAGTTGCGGACGGTCCCCTCGGAGAGGTGGAGGCGGCGGGCGATGTCCGCGTTGAGGGAACCGTCGGCCGCCGCGCGCAGGACGTCGCGCTCGCGCGGGGTGAGGGGGTCGGCCCCCTCCGAGAGCGCGGCGGCGGCGAGCGCCGGGTCGATCACCTTCTCCCCCCGCAGCACCCTGCGCACCGCCTCCGCGAGTTCCCCCGCAGGCGCGTCCTTGACCAGGAACGCGTCGGCGCCCGCCTCCATGGCCCGGCGCAGGTACCCGGGCCGGCCGAACGTGGTGACGATGACGACGCGGACCCCGGGCAGTTCCGCCCGCACCACGGCGGCCGCGTCGAGGCCGGTCATCACGCCGGGCATCTCGATGTCGAGGAGCGCGACCTGCACCCCGGCGTCGCGGGCCGCTCCGAGGACGTCCTCGCCGCGCGCGACCTGCGCGACCACCTCGATGTCCTCCTCAAGCCCCAGCAGCGCGGCCAGGGCCTCGCGCACCATCGACTGGTCCTCCGCCAGCAGCACCCGGATCATGGCCGTGAGCGTAGTCGGCCGGGACGACGGCGTGGAGGGTGAAGCCGCCGTCCGCGGCGGTCTCCAGGCGGCCACCGGCGAGCAGCAGGCGCTCTTCCATGCCGGTCAGGCCGTTGCCGCGCCGTGTGCCGCCGGGGCCCGGGCCGCGGCCGTCGTCGGCGACGGTGAGCCGTACCGTGCCGTCGTCCTCGGCGACGGTCACCACGCAGCGGGAGGCGCCGCTGTGCCGTACGACGTTGGTGACGGCCTCGCGCAGGGCCCAGGCCAGCGCGCCCTCGGCCTCCGGGGTGAGCGGGGCGGCCACGGTGGCGGGCAGCTCGGCGCGGACGCCGGCGGCCTGCAGGGCGCCGCGGGCGCCGGCGAGCTCGGCGGCGAGGGTGGGCCTGCGGTAGCCGCTGACGGCCTCCCGGACGTCCACGAGGGCCTGCCGGCTGACCCGCTCGATGTCGGCGACCTGCGCGGCGGCGTCCTCGGGACGGCCGGGCAGCATGCGTCCGGCCAGTTCGCTCTTGAGGGTGATCAGCGACAGCGAGTGGCCGAGCAGGTCGTGCAGGTCGCGGGCGAGCCGCAGCCGTTCCTCCGTGGCGGCGAGCTGGGCCACCGCCGCCCGGGCCTCGCGCAGTTCGCGGGTGGTGCGCACCAGCTGGCGCACCCCGGTCATGGCGTAGCCGCCGAGCAGGCACGGCACGAGCAGCGAGACCACCGTGGCCTCGTTCGCCCCGGTGAGCCCGGCGACGGCCGCGAGCACCGCGGTGACCAGCGGGATCGCCCAGCGCGCCTGCCGGCCGGGCAGCACCGCCCCGCAGCCGACGGCCAGGTAGACGAACAGCACGAGGAAGGCGTCGCCCAGGGTGAACGTCATCAGCAGGCCCAGCGCGCCGAGCAGCAGGAGCTGCCCGTACACCCAGCGCGGCTGGTGTTCCGCGTTGGTCCGCAGGAAGACGATGCCCAGGTAGGCGGCGACGAAGGCGGCGAGCCCGAGCCAGCCGAGCACGGTCGCGGTGAGGCCGTGCCCGCCCTCGGCGAGGTCGCTGACCGGGGCGCCCAGGTAGAGCATCCACATGGCCACCCAGACCAGCTTGACCACGGCCTGGCGGCGGTTCTCCGGGGCCCGGCCGATGGCCGGGGCGTCCCGGGGCTCGGCGGCCTCCCGCTGCTGTGTCGTTCCGGCGGCCACGATCGTTCTCCTCTCAGGCCTTCGCGGTGTCCTTGCGGTACATCCAAGCGGCTGTCCCGGCGAAGACCAGCCCGTAGACCACCAGTACGGCGACGTCCCGGGCGTGCGGGGCCTGGCCGAGTTCGACGGCCTGACCGAGCGCCGCGTACGGCCGGGCCGGCAGCAGGTTCGCGATGTCGCGCAGCCAGCCGGGGAAGGAGCTGAAGGGCATCCACAGGCCGCCGAGCAGCGCGAGCCCGAAGTAGGCGATCATCGCGATGGGGCGGGCGGTCTCCGCCGAGGCGACGTAGCCGATGGCCACGCCGAGCGCGGCGAAGACGAAGCTCCCCGCCCAGCTGGTGAGCAGTACCCCGGCCCACTGCCAGGCGGCCATCCGCACGCCCTTCACGGCGCCGCCGGCGAGCAGCACGAGCACGATCGAGGGCAGGCTGACCGTGGCCGCCGCGGCGATCTTCGCCAGGACGTAGCCGCGCCCGGGGAGGGCGGTGAGCCGCAGCTGGCGCACCCAGCCCTTGTCGCGCTCCCGGGCGATCCGCTCGGAGTTGCCCATGAGCACGGCGGTCATGGCGCCGAAGGCGCACATCGCGACCATGTAGTACGGCACCATCGCGGCCTTCTGGCCCGCCGTGAGGATCATGAAGAGCAGCACCGGGTACAGCACCGAGAAGAACATGAACCTGCGGTTGCGCAGGACGCGCAGGATCTCCAGCCGGGCCAGCGTCCTCATCGCGCCGCCACCTCCTCCTCGGACTCCTTGGACGACTCCGTGATGGCCAGGAAGGCCTGCTCCAGGCCGAGCCCGGCGACCTCCAGGTGCCGGGGGTAGAGCCCGGCCGCGTAGACCGCGTGCACCGTCGCGTCGGCGTCCGTGGAACGGATGCGCACCGTGCGCCCGGTGATCTCCACGTCCGTGACCCGTGGCAGGGCCCGCAGGGCGGGCTCGTCCGGCGGGGTGTCCAGGTCGAAGACGATACGCCGGGCCCCGGCCCGCGCCTTGATCTCGGCGGCGGTGCCGTCGGCCACCAGCCGCCCGCCCTGCAGGACGAGCACCCGGTCGGCGACGGCGTCCGCCTCCTCCAGGTAGTGGGTCGCGAAGAGCACCGCGCGGCCCTGCTTCACCTGGCCGCGCATGGCCTCCCAGAAGGCCTGCCGGGCGGAGACGTCCATGCCGGTGGTCGGCTCGTCGAGGACCAGCAGGTCGCTCGCGCCCGCCGTGGCCAGGGCGAAGCGCACGCGCTGCTCCTGGCCGCCGGAGAGCTTGTCGACCTTGCGGTCGCCGATGGACTCCAGCCCGGCGGCCGCCATCACCTCGGCGACGGGGTGGGCCCGCGGGTGCAGGTCGCAGGCGAGCCGTACCAGTTCGCGCACGGTGACCTCCTCCATGAGGCCGCCGCTCTGCAGCACGGCCCCGACCCGGCCCTCGGTGATCGCCCGGCGCGGGGTGGTCCCGAAGACCTCGACGGTGCCGGAGTCGGGCGTGCGCAGCCCCAGCAGCAGGTCAAGGGTGGTCGACTTGCCGGCGCCGTTGGGGCCCAGCAGGGCGACGGTCTCACCCGGGTGGAGGGTCAGGCTCAGGTCGTCGACGGCCCGGACCTGACCGAAGCTCTTGCTCACGTGCGTGAACACTGTTGCGGTCATGGCAGCAGCGTCGCCTACGGCGCGGTCCGCGCGGCAGTGCCGGGCGTCCTGTCCCGCGGATGACAGATGTCATGGGTGTGGCCCCGGTACGGGTACCGGGGCCACACCCTTGACGCGTGGATCGGGCGACCGGGGGTCAGGACGTGCCCTCGATGGTCACCGTCTTCTTGGCGGTGTCGGTGGTCTGCAGCGCGGGCAGCATCGCGGAGGCGACGTCCTCCGGGGTGACGGCGGTCTTGCTGCCGTCCCCGCGCTCGACCAGGACACCGTCGAAGGCGCCGCCGTACAGGCCCTGGAGCACCTTGCGGTCGATGTACGGCGTCAGGTTGCCGTCCTGGTCCGGCACCATCGTGAGGATCTTCGACAGCGAGTTCTGCGGGCTGAACGGGACGGGATCCGCGGCGCCCGCACGGACCATGACGAACCCGGACATGGCCGTCTTCCCGAAGCCGTTGACGGCCTTGTCGAGCGCCTCCTGGGTCACCTTGGGCTGGACGGTGGTGACCTTCAGGCTGACCGCGCCGGCCTTGCCGGTGGCGACCTGCGTGGCGTAGGCGGCGGTGACGGTGTCGATCGAGGCGGCCACGTCCACGCCCTCGTGGGGCTTGCCGGGGACGGCGACGGCCTTGCCCTTCACGAACTTGACCATGCCCTCGGAGCCCGAGCCGCCGAGCCCCTGGGAGAGCTTCTCCAACTGGGCGCGGAGCTTCTCGCTGTCCGTGGTCAGCACGGGCTCGGCCGCGCGCGAGCCGCCGAACAGCGAGCCGATGACGGTGACCGGGTTGTAGTCGCGATGCGCCACGTTGCGGACGGTCGCGTCGGTGTCGAGGACGAGACCGGCGGTCGCGGGCTTCAGCGACGTGCGCTGGTCGCCGACGGTGACGGTGATCGGCGCGTTCTTGCGGGAGCCGAGCGCCTGGTCGAGGACCGCGACGGCCTGGTCCTTGGTCTTCCCGCCGATCCCGACGCCGTAGACGGTCGTGCCGGCCGGGACGTCGGAGTGGTCCATCAGCAGTCCCGCGCCGTAGGCGATGCCCAGCACGCCCAGCACGCCGACGCCCGCCAGTATGAGCTTGGAGCGGCCCTTGGCCTCGGGCTGCGCCGCGCTCTGACGGCCGGCGGGCGGGGCCGGCCGGGTGGCGGACGGTCCCGCGGGGGGAACCGCCGGGATGCCGCTGACGACGGTGTCGCCGGACATCCGGTCGGCCGCGGAGGACGGGAACGGCGTGGGGAACGGCGGCCGGCCGGCGGCGGGGCCCGCCGGGGGCACCCGCATCTCCCCGGTGACCGGGCCCGTGGTGGGGCCGGCCGGCGGGTGCTGCCCCGGGAAGGGCGTGCCTGCTCCGGGACCGGCGGGCCCCGCGCCGGGGCCGCCGGGGAACGGGCGCGGTGCAGGCGCGGGGCGTCCGGGACCCGCGGGGCCCCCAGGGCCGCCGGGACCACCGGGACCGCCCGGGCCACCCGGGCCACCCGGGCCGCCCGGCATCACGGGGCCACCGGGACCCGCGGGGCCACCGGGGCCACCCGGCGCCACCGGACCGCCGGGACCGGCCGGGCCGACCGCGCCGTCGTTCAGGTACGGGATGCCACCGCGTCGCGGGCCGCCGGGGGCGGCGCCCGGTCCGGGGACCGGTCCGCGCTCCATGGGGCCGGGCTGGGCGGGGATGTCGCCGAGCTGCATCGGCTGGGTGACCTCGGGCGCGGAGAACCCCTGCGTCGCCTCGGGACCGGGCGCCGGGCCCGGCCCCGGGCCGGCCTCGGGCCTGGGCGCTGCCTTCCGCGGCGCGAACCAGTCGCTGGCCGGCTTCTCGCCCTTCGGCGCCGGAGCCGGCTCCACGGCGGGTTCCGGCGCGGGCGCCGGAACGCCCTGACCGGCCCCGGTGCCGCCGCCGACGGTCCAGCCCGTGGGCAGCGGGGCCGACTCGGCCTCGGGGGCGGCCGGGGCGGACCCGGCGGGCGCCCCGCCCTCCGCGCCGCCCTCGACGGGCGTGCGGACGACGACCGGCGGGATCGGCCGGGACCCGGGGATGTTGATGCGCACCCGGGTGGTCAACGTGGTCTCGGTCTTGGTCTCCTCCGCGGCGGGAGCCGCAGCGGGCTCCCCGGTCGCGGCCCCGTCGCGCGGGTCCTCCTGCGGATGCAGCGACGGAAACGGTCGGGTTCCGTACGGCGGGGTACCCGAGGGGTACGCGGCTCCGCCCCGGCCCTGGGGGCCGGGGGACGGACGATCAGTTTCACGACTCAAAGCAGGCTCTCCCGGTTCGCTTCGCCACCCGTCACGGCCTTTCCGCGGGCGGCCCGGCGGCGCGCACCACCATACTGGGCGCCGCGTCGGAGCCGCCTGCCCGCCGGATGGAGACCGCCCTGATCAAAGGGGTTTATGTGACGTCAACCGCCAAAACGGGCGACGCTCGCTCCGTAACGGACGCAACGTGGCGCCTATGGTGCCTCAAGTGATCCACCGGCGGGAGGACGGGGTTGCACAAGCGTGGCCGACATCACGCCGGCCATCGCTCCGCCCAACAGGTAGACGTACGGACTGATTCCGTTGGCGAACAGGAAATCACCCTCCGGGCGGGCGGAGCTCAGCAGCATCACGGTGATCAGCCACACCGCCGCCGGCACCACGGCGCCCAGCCGCGTGCCGGTCAGCCGGGCGCCGCCGTGGAAGAGCGCCGCGCTCCCGGCGAGAGCGAGCAGCAACCCGCCCGGGAACCAGGCGGCCTGGACCAGCGACCCCGCGACGGCGACCAGCACGCCCAGGACCGCGAGCAACGGGTAGGCGGCGCGCCTCATGCCCCGGTCCCCGCGAACAGATCGTCCTCCAGGCTCCCGGCCGGCGCGGGCACGCCCTTGACCAGACGGTAGAACTCGGCGCCGAACAGGGGCTGTCCGAGGTCGTTGGAGAGCGCGAAGAACGGGCCGTCCACCGCGATCTGGGTGACGTGGGCCTTCATCGCCGCGGCCTTCTGCCCGGCGTAGCGGGCCTCCACGTCGATGGCGGCGGTCACCAGACCGTCGTCCACCACGCCCGGGACGTCGTCTGCGGTCGCGATGCCCTCGAAGGGGATCTGCCGGCCGGCACCGCGCAGCCGGGCGAAGCCCTCCTCGACCACGTGGCGCGGGATGCAGTTCCAGTAGATCTTGGCGATGGAGTGCGGGCCGCCGAGGTCACGCCGGTAGGCCGGCTCCGCGGCCAGTTCGGCGGCGCGCATGGCGACCCGGTGCGCCTTGATGTGGTCGGGGTGGCCGTAGCCGCCGTCGGGGTCGTAGGTGACCAGGACCTGCGGACGGACCTCGCGGATCACCTCCACGAGGTACGAGGACGCGAGGTCGAGGTCCGCCTGCCAGAAGCTCTCCGGCCGGTCGTTCTGCGGCACGCCCATCATCCCGGAGTCCCGGAAGCGGCCGGGGCCGCCCAGGAAACGGTGGTCGGTGACGCCGAGCTGCGCCATGGCCTCGGCGAGTTCACCGGTCCGGTGCGCGCCGAGGGTGTCGTCGCGATCGGGGGCCAGGTGCGCCAGCTCGGGCGGGATGACCTCGCCCTCCTCGCCGAGGGTGCACGTCACCAGCGTGACGAGCGCGCCCTCGGCGGCGTACTTGGCCATGGTGGCGCCGTTGTTGATCGACTCGTCGTCGGGATGCGCGTGGACGAGCAGCAGTCGGCGGGCGGGCGGTGCGGTCATGAGGAGAGCCTAGGGCAGGCCCCGCGGCTCACCAGGGGGAAGCCACGGGCTCAGAACTTGAAGTCGCCGATCATGCCCGCGACGTTGCTGGTGAGGTCCCGGATCGTCGGCGCGATGGAGGAACTCGCCAGGTAGAACCCGAGCAGTACGCAGACCACCGCGTGCCCCGCCTTCAAACCGGCTTTCCTGACCAGCAGGAAGACGACGATCAGCAGCAGCAGCACCGCCGAAATCGAAAGTGCCACAGCGGCACACCTCCAGGGCCTCAGAGTCCGACAGCACTTGCCAACCGGTTGTTACCCACTCTCGGCAGTGGATCATAACTTTGTGGCGCACCGCATAGCTCGTCGCACGGGAGCACGCGGGGGCGCATGGCCGGATCTCGTGGTTGGCGTGCGCCGGGCTCACCGGCGGGCGGTGACACACTCCCCCCATGACGCAAGCGCTCTCGTTCCCGCGGCAGTACGCCCGCACGCAGCGGTTCTCGCTCGGCGCCCCGCGCGCCTTCACCGTGTCGCCGGACGGCGGCCGGATCGTCTTCCTGCGCTCCCGTTTCGGGACCGACCGCTCGCACCTGCTGTGGGTGCTGGACCCGCAGTCCGGCGCCGAACGGGTCGCGGCGGACCCCGGGGTGCTGCTGTCCGGCGCGGCGGAGGAACTGTCGCCGCAGGAGAGGGCGCGCCGGGAGCGCAGCCGGGAGGGTTCGGCCGGAATCGTCGGCTACGCGACCGACGACGCGGTGGAGCTGGCCGCGTTCGCCTTGTCCGGAAGGCTCTTCACGGCGGAGCTGCGGGCCGGCACGGCCCGGGAGATCGCCGTGCCGGGCCCCGTGGTGGACCCGCGTCCGTCGCCGGACGGCCGCCGGGTGGCCTACGTGGCGGACGGTGCGCTGCGCGTGGTGGACGCCGACGGCGGCGGGGACCGGGCGCTGGCCGAGCCCGAGGGCCCGGACGTCGGCTACGGACTGGCGGAGTTCATCGCCGCCGAGGAGATGTCCCGCAGCCGCGGCTACTGGTGGGCCCCGGACGGTGCCTCCGTGCTGGCGGCCCGGGTGGACGCGTCCCCGGTCCGCCGCTGGTGGATCGCCGACCCCGCGAACCCCGCGCAGCCGCCCGCCGAGGTGGCCTACCCCGCCGCCGGCACCCCGAACGCCGAGGTCACGCTGGTCCTGCTGACGCTGGACGGGGCGGCGACGCCGGTGGAGTGGGACCGCGAGCGCCATCCGTACCTCGCACAGGTGCACTGGTCGGCGGCGGGCCCGCCGCTGCTGCTGGTCCAGACCCGGGACCAGCGCGAGCAGCTGTACCTGACGGTGGACACCGCCACCGGCGGCACCCGGGAGGTGCACCGGGACAGCGATGAAATCTGGCTTGATCTTTTCCCCGGGGTGCCCGCCTGGATGCCCGGCGAGCGCCTCGTGCGCATCTCCGACGAGAACGGCTCGCGAGCGCTGTTCGTCGGTGAACAGCCGTGGACGGGACCGGAGTTGCACGTGCGTGCGGTGCTCGGGACGGACGGCGACGGCGTCCTGCTGTCGGCCTCGGCGGGGCACGGCGCCAAGGACCCGGAGATCGGCGAGATCCATGTGTACCGCGCCGACGGAGGCCCCGCCGGAGCGGTCCGGCTGAGCGGTGCGCCGGGCGTGCACTCCGCGGTGCGCGCCGGGGCCGTGACGGTGCTGTCGTCCGCGTCGCTGGAGTCGGCCGCCACGACCGTCCGGGTGCTGCGGGACGGCGAGCGGGTGGCGGAGATCGCCTCGCACGCCGAGATCCCGGTCCTCACCGCGCGCCCGGTGCTCGTCAGTGCCGGCGAGCGCGGCGTCCCGGCGGCGGTGCTGCTCCCCTCGGGGCACCGGGAGGGCGACGGACCCCTGCCGGTGCTGATGGACCCGTACGGCGGGCCGCACGGCCAGATGGTGGTGAGCGCCCAGCGCGGCTACCTGCAGGCGCAGTGGCTGGCCGACCAGGGCTTCGCGGTGGTCGTCGCGGACGGCCGGGGCACCCCCGGGCACTCCCCCGCCTGGGAGAAGGCGATCGCCGGCGACTTCGCGGGCGTCACGCTCGACGACCAGGTCCACGTGCTGCACGCCCTGGCCGGCCACTACCCCCTGGACCTCACCCGGGTGGGCATCCGCGGCTGGTCGTACGGCGGGTACCTGGCGGCGCTCGCCGTGCTGCGCCGCCCGGACGTCTTCCACGCCGCGGTGGCGGGCGCGCCGGTCACCGACTGGCGGCTGTACGACACGCACTACACCGAGCGCTACCTCGGCCACCCCGAGGAGCGGCCGGCGGTGTACGCCGCCAACTCCCTGGTCACCGACGCCGGTCTGGCGGACCCGGCGGACGAGGTCCGGCCGCTGATGATCATCCACGGCCTCGCCGACGACAACGTGGTGGCCGCGCACACCCTGCGGCTGTCCTCCGCGCTGCTGGCCGCGGGCCGCCCGCACGAGGTGCTCCCGCTGTCCGGGGTCACGCACATGACGCCGCAGGAGGAGGTCGCCGAGAACCTGCTCCTGCTCCAGGTCGCGTTCCTGAAGCGTTCCCTGGGCGTCGCGGGAGGTTAGGGCGGGTCCTGCAGGTACGCCGCCCGCGCCTCGGAGGCGGGGCCGGGCGGCGGCTGCGGGTAGGAGCCGAAGACGGGGAGGACGGCGGTCTGCTCGTACAGCGGCATGGACAGGTTGTCCGCTGCCGTGGGGACCTCCGCCTCCACGTACGGGTCGCCGCCCGGCACGCCCACCGCCGCCAGGTCGCCGGGGACGAGCAGCAGCGTCACCACCAGCGCGGCGCCCACCGCGAAGGCGGCGGCGAAGTCGTCGGCGCCCGGGGCGTCGATCCGTGAGGTGCCGATCACCGGGACCGCGGTCACGGCGAGCAGTCCGGCCACACAGATGCCCAGCGGCCGGGCGAACGGGGCCCGTACGAACGCGGCGAGGCCCGCGGCCGCGGCCAGGCCGGCCGTCGCCCAGACCAGCCACTCGTAGGGCGCCCCCAGTTGGGAGTCCACCAGGTAGCCGCCGCCCGCGGTGCGCCAGAAGAACCCCGGCGGCAGCGGCGCCGCCGGGTCGGACCGCCGGGAGAACTCCAGGACGCCGGCGATGAGCGCCACCACGAGCAGCAGCATCCCCGCCAGCACGCCCGCCGCGGGCCGCGGCGGGGCGGGCGCGTCCTCGCCGGTGCGCCGTACGACGACGAGCAGCACGAGGGCACCGGCGATCTGCCCGCCCGCGGTCACCAGCAGGGCTCCCTGCAGCCCGGGCGGGCTGCCGCCCGAGGAGGGGGCCAGGAGGTACGCCGTGGGGGTGCGCAGCGCCAGGGTGAGCACCGCGGCCGCCCCGAGGACCCCGACGCCGCCGGGCTTGAGGGACGCGACCGCGGCGGCCACGTAGAGCCCGAGGAGCAGCAGGTCCACGGTGGAGGTCACCAACGGCGCCCCTCCGACGGGTACCGCAAGACCCGCCCACACCCTGACGGCGCCCTCCGCCCGGAACTGCACGAGGTCCTGGCCCAGCCAGGCCGCCTCGGCGGCCCCCAGGGCGGCACAGACCATTCCTCCGAGCCGATACGCCTGCCGCATGGCCACCTCCCCGGCCCCTCCGGCAGCACTGTCGTTTGGCCTTCCGAGGGGATACGTACCGGGCCGGTCCAGCGTTCACCGCGGACGTACGGCGGCCGGCCGGGGCGATGCGTGATCACCCCGGCCGGCCCACGGCACCCGCACGGCCGTACGCTGCTCAGCGTGGCGCGTCCGTATATCGGTGATGCGTCGATCAAGTTGCCTGCGTGTAAAAGAATTTCATCCTGAATCCTCCGCATTCGCGGGTGGACCGCGGAAGCTGTCAAGCACGCGTTCACGACGATATCCAAAACCTTGCCCCAAGATAACGGCGATCTCGTCTTCTGATCGCTTCACCCCCTTGACTGGCCGCCAAATCCATTGCCCAATACCGGCTAGCTAGCCACGGGCGTACACATGCGCCACCAAAACTCTTTGGTGCGGGGGCAGATGACCATGTCCAGTCCGAGCACGGCCGCGAACCGGCCGGAACCCGTTCCGGCAGAGGCGCCCGCCCCCGTCGAGGGCACCGGCAAGGAACCCTCCGAACTCGTGGGGCGCTCCCCGGGCCGGCTCGCCTGGCTGCGCTTCCGCCGCGACCGCACCGGAATGGTCTGCGCCGGCGTCGTGCTCTTCTACCTCGTCGTGGCGCTGGCCGCGCCGCTGATCTCCAAGGTGTACGGCAAGAACCCCTACGAGCTGTACGGCCAGGACCTGGGCCTGCTCAACAGCTACGGGATCCCGCTCAAGCCCAACGGCGGCATCGACGGCGACTTCTGGTTCGGGCTCGAACCCCAACTCGGCCGGGACGTGTTCACCCTGCTCATCTACGGGATCCGCACCTCGCTGGGCATCGCACTCGCCGTGACCACGGTCTCCGTCGTCGTCGGCGTGCTCATCGGGCTCGTCCAGGGGTATCTCGGCGGGCGCACCGACTACTTCATGGGCCGGTTCTCGGACCTGATGCTGTCCTTCCCGCAGCAGTTGTTCTTCATCGCCTTCACGCCGGTGATCGTGGCCCTCTTCGTCTCCCCGCGCGACGAGGAGCCGACCTACGTGCGCATCGCGGCGCTGGTCGTCGTCCAGTTCGTCCTCGGCTGGATGAGCGTGGGCCGGCTGGTGCGCGCCCAGGTGCTGAGCCTGCGCGAGCGCGAGTTCATCGAGGCCGCGAGGATCAGCGGCGCCTCGTCGGCGCGGATCATCCGCAGGGAACTGCTGCCGAACATCTGGTCCACGATCCTGGTCCAGTCGACCCTGCTGCTCCCGGTGAACGTCACCGCCGAGGCGGGCCTTTCCTATCTCGGCGTCGGAATCCTGCCGCCCACCCCGGACTGGGGACTGATGTTCCAGCAGGCCGCGGCGTACTACGAATCCGACGTCACCTTCATGTTCTTCCCCGGCATCGCCATGGTGATTTTCGTGGTCGCCTTCAACCTGCTCGGGGATTCGGTCCGGGACGCACTCGACCCCAAGACCGTGCGCTAGGTGTCCAAGCCGCCGCGCCGGGCCCCTGTGGGGGGAGACCGGGCACGTCGGTATCCGCAGTTCGGTTCACTGACAGGCAGGGATCAATGAGAATTCGCAAGGCGCGTTACGCCTCCGCGTTCCTGGCGTTGGGGGCTCTGACACTGTCCGCCGCGTGCAGCAGCGGTGGCGGCGGCGGGACGGGCACCGGCGGCGGCGAGGGCAAGCAGGCCACCGTGCAGAACTTCGGCATCGGCACGGCCGCCGACTCCAAGGGCCCCGCCCCGGAGGTCCCGGGGGCCGCGAAGGGCGGCACGGCGTACGACCTCGACCAGGCGGGCTTCGACTACCTGGACCCCGGCCAGCAGTACGTCAGTGACCAGCTGTCGGTCCAGCTGCTCTACAACCGCTCGCTGACCGGCTACAAGATCGACGCCAAGACCGGCAAGACGATCCTCGTGGGCGACCTCGCCACCGACACCGGCAAGTCCTCCGACGGCGCGAAGACCTGGACCTTCACCCTCAAGGACGGCCTGAAGTTCGAGGACGGCACCCCGGTCACCTCCAAGGACGTCAAGTACGGCATCGAGCGGCTCTTCGCCGACTACCAGACCCAGGGCCCGCAGTACATCCAGAAGTGGCTCTACGGCGCCGACTACCGCAAGGCGTACACCGGCCCGTACGAGGGCAAGGAGATCCCTGCGGACAAGATCGACACCCCGGACGACAAGACCATCGTCTTCCACTTCCTGGAAGCCCACGCCGACACGCCCTACGCGGCCGCGATGCCCAACATCTCGCCGGTGCCCAAGGCCAAGGACGACAAGCAGAAGTACAACAACCACCCGGTCGCGACCGGCCCGTACAAGATCGCCAGCTACAAGCCGGGCAAGGAACTGGTCTTCGAACGCAACACCAACTGGGACCCGAAGACCGACCCGATCCGCAACGCCTACCCGGACGGCTGGAACTTCCAGCTCGGCATCGCCGAGCCGGGCCTGACCAACCGGCTCGCCGCCGAGGACGGCAACGACAAGTACGCGGTGAACCTGTCCGGCTCCTCCGACCCGTCGAAGATGCAGACCCTGACGACGGACGCGCAGTACAAGTCGCGGACGGTGAACCAGTACCAGCCGTACGTCGAGGTCATCAACATCAACACCAAGCGGATCACGGATCCGAAGATCCGCCAGGCGATCATGTACGCCTTCCCCATGACCCAGGTCCAGCAGGCCTTCGGCGGCGGCGCCCAGGGCGAGCTCGGCACCACCCTGATCAGCCCGACCGTGGCCGGCTGGAAGAAGTACGACCCCTTCGGCAAGCTCGACAAGCCCACCGGTGACATCGACAAGGCCAAGGAGCTGCTGAAGGAGGCCGGGGTCACCGGCAAGGTCAAGCTCTCCTACGCCTACTCCAACACCCCGCGCTGGCAGAACGTGTCGCTGACCATCGAGAAGGCCCTGGAGAAGGCCGGCTTCGACGTCCAGCGCAAGGCCATCGACCCGACCTCGTACTACACGGTCGTCGGCAAGCTCGACACCCCGTACGACATCTACCGCACCGGCTGGGGAGCCGACTGGCCCGCCTCCTCGACCGTGGTCCCGCCGACCATGGACGGCCGCAACCTCGCCGACGGCACCAACAACTACTCGTTCCTCAACGACGATCACGTCAACTCCGAGATCGACCGCATCCTGGCGATCACGGACATCAACAAGCAGAACGACGAGTTCCGGACCCTGTCCGAGTACGTGCTGAAGAACGACACGTCGCAGATCCCGTTCATCTTCGACAAGTACTTCAACATCCACGGCTCCGGCCTCGGCGGCGTCACCTACAACGAGGTCTACGGGACGATCAACCCCAACACGATCTTCGTCAAGCAGTAGTCCCCGCGCAGACACGCCGGTCCCGGCCTCTCCCCGGGCCGGGACCGGCGCCCCGACGGAACCGACGGAGAGCCTGACCCATGCTGCGTTTCCTGGTACGCCGTGTGCTGGGCGCGCTGGTCATCCTGCTGCTGATCAGCGCCATCACGTACTTCCTCTTCTTCTTCCTGCCGTCCGACCCGGCGCTGCTGTCCTGCGGCAAGAACTGCAGCCCGCAGAACGTGGCGCTGATCCGCAAGAACCTCGGCCTGGACCTGCCGATCTGGACCCAGTACTGGCACTTCATGGTCGGCGTCTTCGCCGGCCGCGACATGCCCATCGGTCACTGCCCGGCGCCGTGCTTCGGCTACTCCTTCGCCGACCAGCAGCTCGTCTGGGGCACCATCGCCGACCGCTACCCGACCACGCTGTCGCTGGCGATCGGCGGCGCCACCGTGTTCCTGTGCGTCGGCGTCGGCCTCGGGCTCGTCTCCGCCTGGCAGCAGGGCAAGGCCTTCGACCGGATCGCCAGCGGCATCTCGCTGGTCGGCAACTCCGTGCAGATCTACTTCCTCGGACCTATCGCCATCGGCCTGTTCGCCAGCAGCTGGCACGTGCTGGACCGCGGCCACGACCCCGACTGGTCGCACGACCCGTGGGGTTCGGTGCAGGGGCTGATCCTGCCCTGCCTGGTGATGTCGGTCATCTTCTGGTCCAACTACAGCCGTCAGACCCGCTCGCTGATGGTGGAGCAGCTGTCCGAGGACCACATCCGGGCGGCCCGCGCCAAGGGCATGTCCTCGCGGTACGTGTTCCTGCGCTACGCGCTGCGCGGCGCCGCCGCCTCCATCATCACCATCTTCGGCATCGACCTGACCGCGGTCCTCGGCGGGGCGATCATCACCGAGGTCACCTTCGGACTGCACGGGCTCGGCCTGCTGTCCGTGCAGGCCGTGCTCCGCAGCGACCTGCCGCTGGAGATGGCCGTGATGCTGATCGGCGCCACGATCATCGTCGTCTGCAACATCGTCGTCGACGCCGCCTACGCCCTCATCGACCCGCGGATCAGGCTTTCGTGAGCCGGAACGCTTGCCGGCACGCAGAGGAGAAGCACCGTTGAGCATCCTCACCAAGACCGAGGCGGGGCCGCCCGGCCCCGGGGACCCGACGCCGTCCGGGCCGTTCCTGTCGGTCCGTGACCTGTACGTGCAGTTCGCCACCGAGGACGGCGTGGTCAAGGCCGTCGACGGGCTCTCCTTCGACCTGGAGCGCGGCAGGACCCTGGGCATCGTCGGCGAGTCCGGCTCCGGCAAGTCGGTCACCAACCTGGCGGTCCTCGGTCTGCACAACCCCCGCAACACCACCATCCGCGGCGAGATCGTGCTGGACGGGCAGGAGCTGACGGGCGCCCCCGAACGGACCCTGGAACGGCTGCGCGGCCGGAAGATGGCGATGATCTTCCAGGACTCGCTGACCGCGCTCTCCCCGTACTACACGGTCGGCCGGCAGATCGCCGAGCCGTACAGGAAGCACATGGGCGCCTCGAAGAAGGCCGCCCGGGAGCGGGCGGTCGAGATGCTCGCCCGGGTGGGCATCCCGCAGCCGCGGCTGCGGGTGGACGACTTCCCGCACCAGTTCTCCGGGGGCATGCGGCAGCGCGCGATGATCGCGATGGCGCTGGTCTGCGACCCGGCGCTGGTCATCGCGGACGAGCCGACGACGGCCCTGGACGTCACCGTGCAGGCGCAGATCCTCGACCTGCTGAAGGACCTGCAGCGGGAGACGGGCACGGCGATCATCATCATCACCCACGACCTGGGCGTGGTGGCCAACACGGCGGACGACGTGATGGTGATGTACGCGGGGCGCTGCGTGGAGCGCGGCACCGTGCGCGAGATCCTGAAGACGCCCGAGCACCCCTACTCCTGGGGCCTGCTGGCCTCCATCCCACGACTGTCGGCGCCGGTGGACCTGCCCCTGTCCCCGATCCCCGGCACCCCGCCCAGCCTGCTCAACCCGCCCTCGGGGTGTCCCTTCCATCCGCGGTGCACCTTCACCGAGGAGGTCGGCGGCGGGCGCTGCGCCACCGAGCGGCCCGGCATCCCCGAGGGCGAGCGGCGCGGCTCCGCCTGCCACCTGGGCCAGGACCGGAAGCGGGAGATCTTCGCCGGGCAGATCCAGCCGCGGCTGGGCGGAGGTGCGCGGTGAGCGCCCCGCAGCAGGACGACGCGCCGAGGGAGACCATGAGCCCGCTGCTCGAAGTGACCGGACTGCGCAAGTACTTCCCCGTGCGGGGCGGCTTCCTGATCAAGCGCCACGTGGCGGACGTGCGGGCCGTCGACGGGATCGACCTCGCCATCGCCGAGGGCGAGAGCCTGGGCCTGGTCGGCGAGTCGGGCTGCGGCAAGTCCACCACCGGGCGGCTGGTGACCCGGCTGCTGGAGCCCACCGCGGGACGGATCGACTACCGGGGCCGGGACATCACGCACGCCTCGCGCAAGGAGCTGGCCCCGATCCGCTCCGAGATCCAGATGATCTTCCAGGACCCGTACGCCTCGCTCAACCCGCGGCAGACCGTCGGGCACATCGTGTCGGCACCGCTGGAGATCAACGGGATCAACCCGCCGGGCGGCCGCGAGAAGCGGGTGCGCGAGCTGCTGGAGACCGTGGGCCTCAACCCCGAGCACTACAACCGCTTCCCGCACGAGTTCTCCGGGGGGCAGCGGCAGCGCATCGGGGTGGCCCGGGCGCTGGCGCTGGAGCCCAAGCTCATCGTGGCGGACGAGCCGGTGTCGGCGCTGGACGTGTCGATCCAGGCCCAGGTGGTCAACCTGCTGCAGCGTCTGCAGCGGGAACTGGGGATCGCCTTCCTCTTCATCGCCCACGACCTCGCGGTGGTGCGGCACTTCTCGCAGCGCGTGGCCGTGATGTACCTCGGGCGGATCGTGGAGGTCGGCGACCGCCGGGACATCTACGAACGGCCCCGCCACCCGTACACCCACGCCCTGCTGTCCGCCTCGCCCGAGCCGGACCCGGACGAGCGGGAGGCGAACGAGCGGATCCGGCTCGCCGGCGACGTGCCCTCGCCCGTCTCCCCGCCGTCCGGCTGCCGCTTCCGCACGCGCTGCTGGAAGGCGCAGGACAAGTGCGCGACCGAGGAACCGCCCCTGGTACGCCTGGAGGGGAACCGGGAGGGGCACCTGAGCGCGTGCCACTTCCCCGAGGAACCGACGACCGCGGCACGCGGCGAGGACGTCGTCCTCGACCCCGCGCTCGCCGCGGCCGAGGAGACGCCCGCCGACAGGACCCTTTGACCCGGGCCGACAGACGTCTCCGTTCGGAGCCCCGACCCGCGCCCACACCCCTGCACCACCGGGCGCGGGCGGTGCTTTTCCGTGGCTCACTCGCCCGGCGGCTCGGGCGGCACCACCGTCTTCTCCTCGGCGAAGTGGCAGGCGCTGTCGTGCGCCGCCGGGGAGTCCACACCGCGGAACACCGCGGGCACCGCCAGTGCCGGCACCTCCAGCGTGCAGCGTTCCTGCGCCTTCCAGCAGCGGGTGCGGAAGCGGCAGCCGGACGGCGGGTTGGCCGGCGACGGGACGTCACCGCTCAGGATGATGCGCTCGCGGTGCTCGCGCGCCCCGGGGTCGGGCACCGGCACCGCCGACAGCAGCGCCTGGGTGTACGGGTGGGTCGGGTGGTCGTAGATCTGGGTGCCGTCGCCGGTCTCGATGATCCGCCCGAGGTACATCACCGCCACCCGGTCCGAGATGTGCCGGACGATCGACAGGTCATGCGCGATGAAGATGTAGGAGAGGTCGAACTCGTCCTGCAGCTTCTCCATCAGGTTGACGACCTGCGCCTGCACCGAGACGTCCAGCGCCGAGACCGGCTCGTCGGCGACGATCACCTCGGGCCGCAGCGCCAGCCCGCGGGCGATGCCGATGCGCTGCCGCTGGCCGCCGGAGAACTGGTGCGGATAGCGGTTGAGGTGCTCCGGGTTGAGGCCGACGACGTCCAGCAGCTCCTGCACCCGGCGGCGCCGGTCGCCCTTCGGGGCCACCTCGGGGTGGATCTGGTACGGCTCGCCGACGATGTCGCCGACCGTCATCCGCGGATTGAGCGAGGTGTACGGGTCCTGGAAGACCATCTGGATGTTCCGGCGCACGGCCTTCAGGGCCCGTCCCGACAGCTTGGTGATGTCCTGCCCCTTGTACAGGATCTGCCCCCGGGTGGCCCGCTCCAGGTGGACCAGCAGCCGGGCCACGGTGGACTTGCCGCACCCGGACTCGCCTACGACGCCCAGGGTCTCACCCCGGTACAGGTCGAGGTCGACGCCGTCGACCGCCTTCACCGCACCGATCTGCCGTTTGAAGAGGATCCCCTGGGTGAGCGGGAAGTGCTTGTACAGCCCGCGCACCTGGAGCACGGGCTCACCGCTGGTGCTCACCGAGGCACTCCCTCCAGAAGTGGCAGGCGCTGCCCCGCCGCGCGCTGATCCGGTACAGCTCCGGCTCGTCGGTGGCGCACACCTCCTGCGCCAGGGGGCAGCGCGGATGGAAGGCGCAGCCGGTGGGGATGCGCAGCAGGTTCGGGGGCAGGCCCTTGATCGCGTAGAGCTCCTGGCCCTTCTGGTCCAGGCGCGGGATCGAGTCCAGCAGGCCCTTGGTGTACGGGTGCGCGGGCCGTTTGTAGATCTCGTGGACCGGCGCGGTCTCCACGATCCGGCCCGCGTACATCACCGCGATGTGGTCGGCGACGTCGGCGACCACGCCGAGGTCGTGGGTGATGAGGATCAGGCCCATGCCGTACTCGCGCTGCAGTTCGGCCAGGAGCTCCATGACCTGTGCCTGCACGGTGACGTCCAGCGCGGTGGTGGGCTCGTCCGCGATGATCAGCTCCGGCTCCAGGGCCAGCGCCATCGCGATCATGATGCGCTGGCGCATGCCGCCGGAGAACTGGTGCGGGTACTGCCCGACGCGTTCGCGCGCCGCGGGGATCCGCACCCGGTCCATCAGCTCCACCGCCCTGGCCCGGGCGTCCTTGCGGGACATCCCCCGGTGGACCCGGAACATCTCGCCGAGCTGCTCGCCGACGGTCAGCACGGGGTTGAGGGCGGACAGCGCGTCCTGGAAGATCATCGCCATCCTGGCGCCGCGCACCTTGCGGCGCTCCTCGGCGCCCATGGTGAGCAGGTCCTCGCCGTGGAAGAGGATCTCGCCGCGGGTGACGAACCCGGGCGGCGAGTCGAGGATGCCCATGACGGCCTGCGCGGTCACCGACTTGCCGGAGCCGGACTCGCCGAGCACGGCGAGCGTCTGACGGGGGCGCACCGCGTAGGAGACCCCGTTGACGGCCCGCGCGACGCCGTCCCGGGTGCGGAACTCCACGTGCAGGTCGCGTACGTCGAGCAGGGGCGGCTCGTCCCGGGCCGCGGCGGTCATCGTTCCTCCGTCCATCAGCGCAGCTTGGGGTCGAGGGCGTCGCGCACCGCGTCACCGAGCATGATGAAGGCCAGCACCGTCACGCTCAGCGCCCCGGCCGGCCAGAGCAGCATGTGCGGTGCGTTGCGGATCTGGGTGGAGGCCTGGGAGATGTCGATGCCCCAGGAGACGGTGGGCGGTTTCAGCCCGACGCCGAGGTAGGACAGGGTGGCCTCCAGGGAGATGTACGTGCCGAGCGCGATGGTCGCCACGACGATGACGGGCGCGACGGCGTTGGGCGCGATGTGCCGCAGCAGCAGACGGGTGGTGCCGGCGCCGAGGGCGCGGGCGGCCTGGACGTAGTCGTTCTGCTTGGTGGTGATCACCGAGCCGCGGGCGATGCGGCCGATCTGCGGCCAGCCGAGCAGCACGATGAAGCCCACCACCGGCCAGACGGTGGTGCTGGTGACGACGGACAGGAAGACCAGGCCGCCGAGGACGATCGGGATGCCGAAGAAGATGTCGCTCACCCGGGACAGCACCGCGTCGGCCCAGCCGCCGTGGTAACCGGCGAGGCCGCCGAGCAGCGCGCCGAGCAGGGCCGCGCCGGCGGTGGCGCAGACGCCCACGGTGACCGAGGCGCGCGCCCCGTGGACGACCCGGGTGTAGACGTCGCACCCCTGGGTGTCGAAGCCGAAGGGGTGGCCGGGTGCGGAGCCCTTCTGGGAGTTGTCCAGGTTGCAGCTGAGCGGGTTGCCGGAGGCGATGAGCTGCGGCCACACGGAGATGACGACGAGGAAGAGGATCACCAGTGCGGCGAGCACGAAGACCGGGTTGCGCCGCAGGTCCCGCCAGGCGTCCGACCACAGGCTGCGCGGCCGGTCCGCCCCGGGGAGGGCGGCCGGGACGGGCGGTCCCGTGCCGGGGCCGGGCGCCCGCTCCAGGGTGCGTGCCTCGTCCTGCCCCAGGCCCATGGAGGCTCCCGTCCCGCCGGCCGGCTCCATGGCCTCGTCGGGGTGGTTGCGCGGCTCAGGCATAGCGGATCCTCGGGTCGAGGACGGCGTAGAGCAGGTCGACCAGCAGGTTCGCGAGGAGGAAGACGATGACCAGGATGGTCACGAAACCCACCACGGTGGCCGAGTCCAGCCGCAGGATGCCCTGGTAGAGCTGGTAGCCCACGCCGTGGATGTTGAAGATGCGCTCGGTGACGATGGCCCCGCCCATCAGTGCCCCGATGTCGGTGCCGATGAAGGTGACCACCGGGATGAGGGAGTTGCGCAGCAGGTGACGGGTGATCACCCGGCGGCGCGGCAGCCCCTTGGCGACGGCGGTCCTGACGTAGTCGGCGTGGACGTTCTCCACCACCGAGGTGCGGGTGAGCCGGGTGACGTAGGCCAGCGAGGTCAGGGCCAGCACGAGGGCCGGCACGATCAGTTCGTCGAACCGGGCCTCGGAGGAGACCGAGGGCGCGATGAGGTTCCACTTGACGCCGAGCAGGTACTGCAGCACGTAGCCGGTGACGAAGGTCGGCACGGAGATGACGACGAGGGTGCCGAGCAGCGTCGCGGTGTCCGCGGGACGGCCGCGGCGCAGTCCGGTGAGGACGCCGAGGGTGATGCCGATGACGATCTCGAAGAGGACGGCGAGGACCGTCAGCCGCAGCGTGACGGGGAGGGCGGTGGCCAGCAGCTCGGTGACCGGCTGGCCGTTCCACGCGACCCCGAAGTCGCCGCGGAAGATCTGCCCCATGTAGTGCAGGTACTGCTGCCACAGCGGGTGGTCCAGGTACAGGTCGTGGCGGATCTGCGCCGCCGTGGCGGGGTCGCAGGCGCGGTCCCCGCACCGGGCCTGGACCGGGTCGCCGAGCGCGAACACCATGACGAAGATCAGCACGGTGGTGCCGACGAAGACCGGGATCATCTGCAGCAGACGGCGGATGACGTACCGTCCCATGGGCGTCAGCTGACCTTGATCTGGTTGTAGACGGGGACGCTGAAGGGGTTGAGGGAGACGGCGGTGAGCCGCCCGGACCAGCCCGCGCTGCCGTTCTGGTACCACAGGGCGATCGCCGGGACCTGCTGCGGCAGGATCCGCTCGGCCTGCTGGAAGGTGTCGACGGCCTTCGCGGTGTCGCTCTCGGCGTTCGCCCGGTCGACGAGCTCGTCGAACTTCGGGTCGCTGAAGTGCGCGTCGTTGGACGAGGCGTCGGTGTAGTACAGCGGCTGCAGGAAGTTCTGGATCAGCGGGTAGTCCATCTGCCACCCGGCCCGGAACGGGTTCTTCATCTGCTTGTTGACGATCTGGTTGCGGAAGTCGGCGAAGGTGCCGACGGGGTCGCCGACACAGGCGTCGTCCTTGCCCAGGGCGTTGTTGATGCTGTTGCAGACCGCGTCGACCCAGTCCTTGTGGGAGCCGCTGTCCGCGTTGTACGTGATCCTCATGGTGCCTCCGGGGAGGCCGCCGCCCTCCTTGACCAGTTGCCTGGCCCGGGCGGGGTCGTAGTCGCACGTCCGGCCGCAGAGGGTGTCGTCGAAGCCGCCGTCCGCGCCGAGCACGGGTGAGGTCCAGTCCCGCGCCGGGATGCGGGTGTTCTGGAAGATCTGCCGGGTGATCTGCTTGCGGTTGATCGCCATGGAGATGCCCTGGCGGAGCTTGTCGGAGTGCTCGCCCGACCAGGCCTTGTCGTAGAGCGGGAAGGCGAGGGTCTGGATGATGCCGGCCGGGGTGTTGAGGTAGCGGCCGTCCAGGTCGCCCTTCACGTTCTTCAACTGGGAGGCGGGGACGTCGTCGACCAGGTCGAGGTTGCCGGCCTGGAGGTCGGTGTAGGCGGTGATGTTGTCCGTGTAGACCTTGAGGTCCACGCCGCCGTTGACGGCCGCGTCGCCGCCCTTGTACCCGTCCCACGTGCGCAGTTGCATGCCCTGGCCCTTGGTGTAGGACTCCACGCGGTACGGGCCGTTGCCGACGGGCTTCCGCAGCCAGGCGGCGTGGTCGGTGAAGAAGGCCCGGGGCAGCGGCATGAAGGCGGCGTATCCGAGGGTGTCGGGCCAGGTGGAGAACTTCTGGTTGAGCTTGACGGTGAAGTTCAGGTCGTCCTGCCTGGTCAGGCCGGAGAGCTTCCCGGCGGCCGGCCGGCCGGACCCCGGGTGGACCTTGTCGTAGCCCTCGACGTACCGGAAGAAGGAGGCGTTGATCTGCTTGTTCGTCACCAGCGCCCCGTAGTTCCAGGCGTCGATGAACGAACCGGAGGTGACCTTCTCGCCGTTGCTGAAGGTCCAGCCGTCCTTGAGCGTGATCTTGAACGTCCGCTGGTCCGTGGTGGTGATCGCGTCGGCGATGACGTTCTCGGCGGCCGCCGTCCTCGGGTTGTACTTCTTCAGGCCGCGGAAGATCATGTCCAGCACCTTGCCGCCCTGCACCTCATTGGTGTTGGCGGGCTCCAGCGGATTCTGCGGATCGGTCCACGAGGCGCTGAACACCCCGGAGGCGCCGGTCGAACCGCCGCCTCCGCCCCCACCCCCGCAGCCGGTGGCCACCAGGGCGGCCGCGGCCGCGCCGGCGGCCCACCTCGCCGCGCTCCGTCGCATCGGATGCCTCCTCGGGGAGCTCTCTACGCCATGAAGGACACGAGACTCACCATGACATCGCAAACCCATACATATTGCACAGCGGCTCACCGACCCGGGCGCCCCGGAGGGGGGACAGAGGGTTTTCCCTATGCACCGGCCCGTCAATGAGGGTTATCCCGATAGTCGGGTTAAATTTCGACCAAAAAAATAAAGGATCCATCACGACGAACCGGCGCTCGTTGACGCGGCCATAATTCGGTTGCGAAAGTCCCATCAACCCTTCAAGCCCGGGTGGAATGCGCACGACCTGCGCAGACGGCCCGGGTGCAAATGTTTCGGCCGTGCTACACAACTATGTCAGACGCGGTCGGCGAAGAAAGTTCAACCTTGTTATTTGTTCGAAACGAACCGACTGAGAGTGTGAGCCGTGGGCCGTTACCTGCTGCGCCGACTGATCAACCACGTGGCGCTGGTTCTCATCGCGGCTTCCCTCACGTACTTCCTGGCGGCGATCAGCCTCAACCCGCGGGCCAACTTCGCGGGCCGCAACCCCCCGGTGGCGGCGTCCTCGGTGACGGCCACCCTGAACGACTACAACCTCAACCCCGACACCCCGGTCGTGGTCCGCTTCGCCCACTGGGCGAACGGCGTGGCCCACGGGGACCTCGGACGGACGGTCACCGGCGGTGAGGTCAACGACGAGTTCGGCCGGCGCGTCGGGGTGAGCACGCGCCTGCTGCTGATCGCCACCATCCTGGGTTCCATCGGCGGCGTCCTGGTGGGCGCCTGGGGGGCCATCAAGCAATACCGGGCATCGGACCGGGTCACCACACTGGCCTCGTTCTTCGTCCTGGCCATGCCGGTGTTCGTGATCGCGGTGACCTTCAAGCTCTGGGCGATCGACATCAACGACGCCGTGGGTCACAAGGTCATCGAGTACACCGGTGAGTACGATCCCGGGCTCACCGGGACCGGGGAGATCCTCGCCAGCCGGCTGCAGCACCTGCTGCTGCCCAGCCTGACCCTGATCGTGATCCAGGTCGCCCTCTACAGCCGCTACCAGCGCAGCACCATGCTGGACGTCCTCGGCAGCGACTTCCTGCGCACCGCCCGGGCCAAGGGCCTGTCGCGGCGGGCGGCACTGATGAAGCACGGCCTGCGCACCGCGGTCCTCCCGGTGGTCCCGCTGCTGGTCTACAACGTCGTCCTGCTCTTCACCGGCGCGACCTTCACCGAGAAGATCTTCGGCTGGCACGGCATGGGCGAGTGGCTGGTCAACTCCATCAGCACGAACGACGTCAACGCGGTCGCCGCCGTGGGCATGTTCACGGCGTCCGTGGTCCTGATCGCCGGTCTGCTGTCCGATGTGCTCTACGCGGCGCTCGATCCCCGCGTACGGGTGCGCTGAGACCCACCGCACCCCTCCGCCGCCCCGATCCCGCGTTACCAGGAGCCTCCACCCATGGCCGTCCAGACCCCCTCCGTACAGCCTCCGGCGCACGTGCCCGCCGCGCCGGGCGACCAGCCCGCCAAGCGCCGCGCGAACAGCAGGCTCCGGCTCACCGCCGTCCGCTTCGCGCGCAACCGCATGGCCCTGTTCGGCCTGGTCATGCTGGTCCTGCTCTTCCTGATGGCGTACGTCTCACCGCTGTTCTACAAGTGGGACTACACCGAACTCGACTTCACCGCCTTCCAGAAGCCGCCCTCGGCCGCCCACTGGTTCGGCACCGACCAGACCGGCTCCGACCTCTTCGCACTCACCGCGCGCGGTATGCAGAAGTCACTGGTCATCGGCATCCTGACCGGTCTCATCTGCACGTTCGTCGCCGCCGCGGTCGGCGCCAGCGCAGGCTACTTCGGCGGCTGGACGGACCGTTCCCTGATGTGGGTGGTCGACCTGCTGCTGGTCATGCCCAGCTTCCTGATCATCGCGGTGCTGTCGCCCCTGTTCCAGGGCACCACCTGGCTGGTGTTCGTGGTGCTGCTGGCGGCGTTCAGCTGGATGATCACCGGCCGGGTGGTCCGCAGCATGACGCTCACCCTGAAGGACCGTGAATTCGTCAAGGCCGCCAAGTACATGGGCGTGCCCGCGCCGGTCATCATCTTCCGGCACATCCTGCCGTCGATGGCCTCGATGCTGATCATCGACGGGACGATCCAGGTCGGCGCGGCGATCATCGGCGAGACCAGCCTGTCGTACTTCGGCTTCGGCGTGCAGTCCCCCGACGTCTCGCTGGGCACGGTCATCGCCACCGGCACCCCGGCGGCCCCGTCCTTCCCGTGGCTGTTCTACTTCCCGGCCGGCTGCCTGGTGCTGATCTGCCTGTCCATCGCCTTCATCGGCGACGGCCTGCGCGACGCCCTCGACCCCAACTCCAGCGGCGCCAAGGCCCGCGCACCCCGCACCACCAAGAAGAGCACGTCCACGGAAGGACGCACGTCGTGAGCGAGACGCCCCCCGCCCTCGAGGTCACCGACCTCCACGTCTCCTTCCCGAGCGAGGCCGGGCCGGTCAGGGCCGTGCGCGGCGTGTCCTTCTCCGTGCGTCCCGGCGAGGTCCTCGGCATCGTCGGCGAGTCCGGCTCCGGCAAGTCCGTCTCCTCCCTCGCGGTCCTCGGACTGCTCCCGGAGACCGCCGACATCAAGGGCTCGGTCAAGCTGCACGGCCGCGAGCTGCTGGAGCTGGACGACCGGGACATGACGGAGATCCGCGGCAAGGACATCGCGATGGTCTTCCAGGACCCGCTGTCCGCGCTGACCCCGGTCTACTCCGTCGGCAACCAGATCGTCGAGGCGCTGCGGATCCACCAGGACCTGGACAAGGACACCGCCCGCAAGCGCGCGATCGAGCTGCTGGACCTGGTGGGCATCCCGGACCCGGCGCGGCGCGCCGACGCCTTCCCGCACGAGTTCTCCGGCGGCATGCGCCAGCGCGCGATGATCGCCATGGCGATCGCCAACGACCCCGAGGTGATCATCGCCGACGAGCCGACG
This sequence comes from Streptomyces sp. NBC_00510, assembly GCA_036013505.1. Classification (NCBI taxonomy): domain Bacteria; kingdom Bacillati; phylum Actinomycetota; class Actinomycetes; order Kitasatosporales; family Streptomycetaceae; genus Streptomyces; species Streptomyces sp. NBC_00510. The sequence goes on from CP107851.1 coordinate 4,036,137, forward strand.
ACCGCCCTGGACGTGACCATCCAGGCGCAGATCCTCGACGTCCTGAAGAAGGCCCAGGAGGTCACCGGCGCCGCCATCGTCATGATCACCCACGACCTGGGCGTGGTGGCCGGCTTCGCCGACCGGGTCCAGGTGATGTACGCGGGACGCCCGGTGGAGACCGGGACCGTGGACGACGTCTACTACACCCCGCGCATGCCGTACACCATCGGTCTGCTCGGCTCGATCCCCCGGCTCGACGACGGCGGGCGCCACGCGCTGACCCCGATCGACGGCAACCCGCCCTCGCTGGTGGACCTGCCGACCGGCTGCCCCTTCGCGGCCCGCTGCCCCATCGCCATCGACGTGTGCCGGCGCATCGAGCCCGAGCTGACGGTGCGCGAGGGGGGCAACCACCCCACGGCCTGCCACCGCAGCCACGAGCTGGTGGCGGGCGGCTCCCTCGACCCCGCGACCATCTACCCGGTACCGCCGGTGCCGAAGGCCCCGGCCGACTCCGTGCCCCGCGCGGACCGCGCCCCGGTGCTGGAGGTCGACGGGCTGGTCAAGCACTTCCCGCTGCTCCACGGCGCGGTCATCAAGCGCAAGGTCGGCGAGGTCCGCGCGGTCGACGGCATCAGCTTCGACATCCGCGAGGGCGAGACGCTCGGCCTGGTGGGCGAGTCGGGCTGCGGCAAGACCACGACACTGCTGGAGATCCTCGACCTGCCCTCCGGGCAGTCCGGCACGGTCACCGTCTTCGGCAAGGACATCCGGGGCCTGAAGGGAGCCGACCGCAAGGCGCTCCGCCGCGACCTGCAGGTGGTCTTCCAGGACCCGATGGCCGCGCTCGACCCGCGGATGCCGGTCGGCGACATCCTCGCCGAGCCCATGAAGACCCACGGCTGGTCCCGGGACCGCATCGCCGCCCGGGTGCCGGAACTGCTGAACCAGGTCGGCCTCGACCCGGACCACGTGGACCGTTTCCCGGCGGAGTTCTCCGGCGGGCAGCGGCAGCGCATCAGCATCGCGCGGGCGCTGGCGCTGGAGCCCAAGCTGGTCGTCCTGGACGAGCCGGTCTCGGCCCTGGACGTGTCCATCCAGGCCGGTGTGCTCAACCTGCTGGACGAGCTCAAGGCGCGCATGAACCTGAGCTACCTCTTCGTGGCGCACGACCTGTCCGTCGTGCGGCACATCGCCGACCGGATCGCGGTGATGTACCTCGGCCGGATCGTGGAACTCGGTTCCGCCGAGGCCGTCTTCGAAGCACCCTCCCACCCGTACACCCAGGCGCTGCTCTCCGCGGTGCCGCTGCCCGATCCCCGCAAGGAGCGCGATCGCAGGCGCATCCTGCTCACCGGCGACCTTCCCAGCCCCGCGGACGTGCCGACCGGCTGCCGATTCCGCAACCGCTGCCCGAAGTTCGCCTCCCTCGACGAGTCCGACCGCGGCCGGTGCCGCGAGGAGGACCCGGCACCGACCGGACTGGCGGGCGACCACACCGCGGCCTGCCACTTTGCCGCCGCCGTCACCGTCGTGTGATTTCCCACCCAGTAAGAGGAGAGAGAGTCCGTTGAACAGAACACGTATGTCCGTCGCCGTGGTGGCGCTGGCCACGGCGAGCGCGCTGACCCTGACCGCGTGCGGCGGCGGGGACGGGAAGAGCGACGCCGCGTCCAAGAAGAACTCGGTGCCCAAGTCGAGCGTCAACAACATCAAGGCCACCGACCGCGACCAGCTCAAGCAGGGCGGCACCCTGAACTGGCCGCTGGGCGAGATCGCCGAGAACTTCAACTACAACCAGATCGACGGCACCCTGGCCGACGGCTACGACGTCGAGCGCGCCGTGATGCCGATCATCATGATGTCGGACGCCACCGGCACGGTCACCCCGAACCCGGACTACCTGACCTCGGCCGAGGTCGCCGACACCGCCGGCAAGCAGGTCGTCACGTACAAGATCAACCCCAAGGCCAAGTGGTCCGACGGCACCCCGCTGTCCTGGAAGGACTTCGAGGCCAGCTGGAAGGCGCTGAACGGCAAGGACGCCAAGTACAAGATCTCCTCCAGCACCGGCTACGAGCTGATCAGCAGCGTCGCCAAGGGCGCCAACGACCAGGAGGCCGTGGTCACCTTCTCCAGCCCCTACGGTGACTGGAAGGGCCTGTTCAGCCCGCTCTACCCGGCCAAGGTCGTCGGCACCGCCGACGGCTTCAACACCGGCTACCTGGGCAAGTTCCCGGTCACCGCGGGCGCCTTCAAGTTCCAGGGCATCGACAAGACCACCAAGACCCTGACCATCGTGCGCGACGACAGCTGGTGGGGCAACAAGGCCATCCTGGACAAGATCATCTACCGCGCGCTGGACTCGGACGCCACCGCCGGCGCCTTCGCCAACGGCGAGGTCGACTTCTTCAACGTCGGCCCCGACTCGGCCGCCTACAAGCAGGCCAAGGAGGTCAAGGGCGCCGACATCCGCAAGGCGGCCGGCCCCAACTACCGCCACGTCACCTTCAACGGTGCCCGCGGCGCGCTGAAGGACGTCAAGGTCCGCCAGGCCATCATGTCCGCCCTGAACCGGCAGGCCATCGCCGAGTCCGACCTGCAGGGTCTGGACTGGGACGCCAAGCCGCTGAACAACCACTTCTTCGTCACCAACCAGAAGGGCTACAAGGACAACTCCACCGGCATCGGCACCTTCGACCAGGCCAAGGCCAAGAGCCTGCTGGACGAGGCCGGCTGGAAGCAGAGCGGCGAGTTCCGCACCAAGGGCGGCAAGACCCTGGAGCTGGACTTCGTCATCCCGGCGAACGTCAGCACCTCCGCCAACGAGGGCAAGCTGATGCAGCCGATGCTCAAGGCGGTCGGCATCAAGCTGAACATCAAGTCGGTGCCGCTGCAGGAGTTCTTCGACAAGTACGTCAACACCGGCAGCTTCGACCTGACGGCCTTCTCCTGGCTCGGCACGTCCTTCCCGGTGTCGTCGACCAAGTCGATCTACGCCAAGCCCGTGGGTGACAACATCCAGCAGAACTACACCGGCGTCGGCAGCGACGAGCTGGACGCGGCCATGAACAAGGCCGCCGCCGACACCGACCCGGCCCAGGCGATCGACGACGCCAACGCCGCGGACCTGCTGATCTGGCAGCAGGCCAACCTGCTGCCGCTGTACCAGCGTCCCGACATCTACGCGGTGAAGAAGGACCTGGCCAACATCGGCGCCTACGGCTTCCAGGACCTGCGCTACGAGAACATCGGCTTCCTGAAGTAAGCCGCGCCGGCTCCCGGCACCGCGACCGCCCCGTCACCGCACCTCGGTGGCGGGGCGGACCGCTCTATATGCGTGGCCGAAGTGGGCGCCGCCATGGGACCGTTGCCGGTCCCGCACGCCGCGGCCGGGTCTCCCGGCAGGACAGGATCCCCGCCATGCCCCTCGCGCGCTCCCGGCCCTTCGCCGACGTCTTCGCCCATTTCGGGGTGGCCGAAGGCGACCGTCCCGCCCGCTCGGTCCACCCGCACTCGCCGGTCTTCCGCTGCCGTGTGGCCGGTACGGAAGCGGCACTGAAGAAGGCCGCCTCGCCGCAGACCGCGGCGGCGGCCGTCGCCGGCTGGACGCGCGCCCTGGCGGCTCGGGGCGTCCCGGTGGTCACCCCGCTCGACGGGCCGGCCGCGAACCCGGCCCGGATCGGCGAGGGGGACTGGGTGGCCTACCCCTGGGTGGAGGGCCGGCCCTACCGCGGTACGGAGGCGGACATCGAGGCGGCGGGCGACCTGCTGGGACGGCTGCACGCCCACAGTGCCGACGGCCCCGCCGCGGTCCCCGCCTTCACCTGGCCGGACCACGGACCGACGGACCTCGAAGCCGACCTCGACGCGCTGCGCCCCGCCCTGGCCCGCCATGCCCCGGCGGTCCGGGAGGCCGCGACGGCCCGGCTGGAGCTGTGGTCGCGGACCCTGATGACGCGACTGCTGCCCGCCCTGCGCGACGCGGGCCTGCCCCGTGTCGTCGCGTCGATGGACTTCAAGGCGAACAACCTGGTCTACGCCGAGGGCGGCCCGGTCCTCATCGACCCGGAGAACGCCGAGTACGCGCCCCGGCTGCTCGACCTCGCGCTGGCGCTGCTGCTCTTCCACACCGAGTCCCCGGGCGCCCCGCCGCGGCCGTTCACGCCCCGCGAATGGGCGGTCTTCCACGACGCCTACCGCCGCCACTGCACGCTGACCGCGGCCGAGGTGGCCCTGTGGCCGGTGGCCGTGCGCTACATGCAGGTCGAGTGGGGCGTGTGGACGCTCCTGGACGCCACGGAGAGCGACGACTGGGCCGACCCGCGCCAGCGGGCCTTCCTCACCGCTCTGGCGCTCGCCGGGCCGGACGGCCGCCCCGTACGGCCGTGAACGCCCGAGGGGCGCCCGCACGGCAATCGTGCAGGCGCCCCTCGTGGGTGGTGCGGGTGGTGCTCAGTTCACCGCGTGGACGACGTCCTTCTCCTCGGCGAAGTGGCACGCCGACTCGTGCGCGGCCGGGGTGTCCTCGCCCTTGAAGCGCTGCGGGATGGCGAGCAGCGGCTCCTCGGTGGCACACCGGTCCTGTGCCTTCCAGCACCGGGTGCGGAAGCGGCAGCCGGACGGCGGGTTGGCCGGCGACGGGACGTCACCGCTCAGGATGATGCGCTCGCGGTGGTCGCGCGCCTCCGGGTCCGGCACCGGCACGGCCGAGAGCAGGGCCTGGGTGTACGGGTGGGTCGGGTGGTCGTAGATCTCGGTGTCGGTACCGATCTCGGCCATCTTGCCCAGGTACATCACGCCGACACGGTCGGAGATGTGGCGGACGATCGACAGGTCGTGCGCGATGAAGATGTAGGAGAGGTTGAACTCGTCCTGCAGCTTCTCCATCAGGTTGATGACCTGCGCCTGCACGGAGACGTCCAGCGCCGAGACCGGCTCGTCGCAGATGATGATCTCCGGGTTGAGCGCCAGGCCGCGCGCGATGCCGATGCGCTGCCGCTGACCGCCGGAGAACTGGTGCGGGTACCGGTTGATGTACTCCGGGTTCAGGCCGACGACGTCCAGCAGCTCCTGCACCTTGCGGCGCCGGTCGCCCTTCGGGGCCACCTCGGGGTGGATGTCGAAGGTCTCGCCGATGATGTCGCCGACCGTCATGCGCGGGTTCAGCGAGGTGTACGGGTCCTGGAACACCATCTGGATGTTCCGGCGGACGGCCTTCAGGGCACGGCGGGACAGCTTGGTGATGTCCTGTCCCTTGTAGAAGACCTCGCCGGCGGTGGCCCGCTCCAGGTTCATCAGCAGCTTGGCGACGGTGGACTTGCCGCAGCCGGACTCGCCCACGATGCCCAGGGTCTCGCCCTGGTACAGGTCGAAGGAGATCCCGTCGACGGCCTTGACGGCGCCGATCTGCTTCTTGAAGAGGATGCCCTGGGTCAGCGGGAAGTGCTTGACCAGGTTGCGCACCTGGAGGATCGGCTCGCCGCGCTTGACCGGCTGGGCGATCGCGGCCTCGACCGCCGCCACCTCGTCGGAGACGGCCTCGTCGTTCTTGGTGACGTCAGCCATGGATCGTCTCCTTCCAGAAGTGGCACGCACTGCCGCGGCCCGGCAGCTCGCTGCCGTCCTGCTCGGTCACCCGGTGCAGCGTGGGGACCTCGGTGCGGCAGATGTCCTGCGCCATCTCGCAGCGCGGGTTGAACGCGCAGCCGGTGGGGATGCGCAGCAGGTTCGGGGGCAGGCCCTTGATCGCGTAGAGCTCCTGGCCCTTCTGGTCCAGGCGCGGGATCGACTCCAGCAGGCCCTTGGTGTACGGGTGCGCGGGCCGCTTGTAGATCTCGTGGACCGGCGCGGTCTCCACGATCCGGCCCGCGTACATCACCGCGATCTTGTCCGCGACGTCGGCGACCACGCCGAGGTCGTGGGTGATCAGGATCAGGCCCATGTTGTACTCGCGCTGCAGTTCCGCGAGCAGGTCCATGACCTGGGCCTGCACCGTCACGTCGAGCGCGGTGGTGGGCTCGTCCGCGATGATCAGCTCGGGCTCCAGGGCCAGCGCCATGGCGATCATGATGCGCTGGCGCATACCGCCGGAGAACTGGTGCGGGTAGTCGTTGACCCGCTCCTTCGCCGCCGGGATGCGGACCCGGTCCATCATCTCGATGGCCTTGGCCTTGGCTTCCTTCTTGGACAGGCCCTGGTGGACCCGGAACATCTCGCCGAGCTGGTAGCCGACGGTGAGCACCGGGTTCAGCGAGGACAGCGCGTCCTGGAAGATCATCGCGATCTTGCGACCGCGGATCTTCCGGCGCTGCTCGCCGGACATCTTGAGCATGTCCTGGCCCTGGAAGAGGATCTCGCCCTGCGGGATCCGCCCGGGGGGCATGTCCAGGATGCCCATGATCGCCTGCGCGGTCACGGACTTGCCGGAGCCGGACTCGCCCAGCACCGCCAGGGTCTCACCGGCCGACACCGTGTAGTTCACACCGTTGACGGCCTTGGCGACGCCGTCGCGGGTGTGGAACTCCACGTGCAGGTCGCGCACTTCCAGCAGCGGAGCGGCGGCATCCCCGGTACGGGGTGCGGGCACGTCCGCGGTCTTGTCGATGGTGGTCACGTACGCCTCCCTCAGCGCAGCTTGGGGTCGAGGGCGTTGCGGACCGCATCGCCGAGCATGATGAACGCCAGGACCGTGATGCTCAGCATGATCGACGGGTACAGCATGATGTGCTGAGCCGTACGGATCTGCGCGGCACCACCGGAGATGTCCTGACCCCAGGAGACCACGGACGTGGGCAGGCCCAGTCCGAGGTAGGACAGGGTGGCCTCGGCCGAGATGTAGCCGCCGAGCGCGATCGTGGAGACCACGATCACCGGTGCGACCGCGTTCGGCAGGATGTGCTTGAACAGGATCCGCGTGGTGCTCGCGCCCAGGGCCTGGGCGGCGTGCACGTAGTCCGCCTGCTTGATGGTGATCACCGAACCGCGCATGACGCGGGCGATCTGCGTCCAGCCGAGGAAGGCCAGCGCACCCGACACCACCCAGACCGTGCGGTCGGTGAAGGAGTTCAGGACGACCAGCGTGCCGAGCAGGAACGGGACCGCGAAGAAGATGTCGGTGATCCGGGACAGGATCGTGTCGACCATGCCGCCGAAGTAACCGGCGATCATGCCGACCAGGCCGCCCAGCACGGTGACCAGGAGGGTCACGCTGACGCCGACCGTGATCGAGGCCCGGGTCCCGTAGATCACACGGGCGAAGACGCTGCGGCCCTGTCCGTCGTAGCCGAGCCACTCCGCGGAGAACACGTGCCCGTACTCGGGCTTGCCCAGGTAGTGGTTCCGCAGGTCGGCGTAGGTCGGCGAGGCACTGGTGAACAGGCCCGGGAAGACCGAGATCACCAGCAGGAGCAGGATCAGGATCCCGGAGACCACGAAGTAGGGGTTGCGGCGCAGGTCCCGCCAGGCGTCGCCCCACAGGCTGCGCGCCTTCTCCGCCGTGGGCGCGGGCCCGGTGGCGGAAGCGGTGTCCGCGGCCGTGGCGGCCATCGGGTCCGCGTTCTCGACGGCGGTCTTGGTGACGTCAGGCATAACGGATCCTCGGGTCCAGGACCGCGTAGAGCAGGTCGACGATCAGGCTGGTGACGAGGAAGACCAGCACGAGGACGGTGACGAGACCGACCAGCGTGGTCCCCTCGCGGCGCAGGATGGACTCGTAGATCGTGCCGCCGACACCGTGGATGTTGAACAGGCCCTCGGTGACGACCGCGCCGCCCATCAGGGCGCCGATGTCGGTACCGAGGAAGGTGACCACCGGGATCATCGAGTTGCGCATCAGGTGCACGCCGACCACGCGGCGCCGGGGCAGGCCCTTGGCGATGGCGGTCCGCATGTAGTCGGCGCGCAGGTTCTCGGCTATGGAGGTACGGGTCAGGCGCGCCACGTACGCCAGCGAGAGGCTGGCCAGCACGATGGCCGGCATCAGCAACTGGCTGTAGTTGGTGGAGTCCTGGACGTTCGGTGTCATCCATCCGAGCTGGAAGGCGAAGACCAGCTTGAAGATGAAGCCGAGGACGAAGACCGGGACCGAGATCAGCAGCAGGGTGAAGATCAGCACCAGCGAGTCAGCGAGCTTGCCCGCGCGCATGCCGGCCCAGACACCGAGGGCGATGCCCACGACCAGTTCGATCGCGAAGGAGAGCCCCGCGAGCCGCAGCGTCACCGGGAAGGCGTCCCCGAGCACGTCACGCACCGGACGACCGCTGGCAATCTGGTTGCCGAAGTCGAAGTGCAGGATGATGCCCGTCATGTAATCCCAGTACTGCTTCAGGATCGGCTGGTCGAGACCGAGGTCATGACGGATCCGCGCCACGGTCGCCGGGTCCGCGCCCTTGTCGCCGAAGAGCGCCCGCACGGGGTCGCCAGGCAGGGCGTAGACCATGAAAAAGATGAGCAGAGTCGTCCCGATGAATACCGGGATCATCTGGAGCAGTCGCCGCGCGACGTAACGCCCCATCGTGCCTCCATGTCAGTCGCTGTGGCAGCAGAGATGGGCCCTTCCCCCGTCCTCCTCTTCGGGAAGACGGGAGAAGGGCCCCCCAGCCGTTGCCTGCACCCCGCGCGTCCGACGTCTCCGTCAGCCCCGCACCGGCGTGCTCACTACGCGATGGTTACTTCTTGACCTCGACGCCGGTGAGGATCGGGTCACCGTTCTGCGCGTACTGGACGTTCGAGACGTTCTCCGAGTAGCCGGCGTTGACCTTGTAGTACCAGAGCGGGATGGCGGGCATGAGCTCGACCATCTTCTTCTCGGCGGCCTGGTACTCCTTGACCGACTCGTCGAGCGTGGCCGCGGTGTCGGCCTTCTTGATCAGCGCGTCGAGCTCCTTGTTGGAGAAGCCGGACTGGTTGCCCGCCGAGGTGGTGCCGTAGAGGTCACGGATGAAGTTGGCGTTCACGGGGTAGTCGAGCACCCAGCCACTGCGGTAGATCGACTTGACCTCGTGGGCCTCGCGGGCGTCCAGGTCGCTCTGGAAGTCGGCCTTGGAGTCGCCGGCGCACTTGATACCGGTCGCGTTGGTGATGCTGTTGCAGACGGCCTCCACCCACTCCTTGTGGCCACCGTCGGCGTTGTACTGGATGGAGATCTTGTTGCCGGGGACGCCGCCGCCGGCCTTGATGAGCTCCTTGGCCTTCGCGGGGTCGTACTTGAAGACGTCGCCGCCCACGTTGTCCTGGTAGCCGAGCACGCCCTTGGCGACGAAGCCGGTGGCGGGCTCACGGGTGCCCTGGAGCACCGTCTTGGTGATGGTGTCGCGGTCGATCGCCATCGACAGACCCTGGATGACCTTGGGGTCGACGTTCTTCCACTGCTTGGAGTAGAAGGCCGGGACGATGGACTGGATGGCGGAGTACGCCTGGTCCACGGCGCGGTCACCGAGGTCGTCGCGGTAGACCGGGAGGTCCTTCGGCGCGATCTGACGCAGGACGTCGACGTTGCCGGACTTCAGGTCCTCGTACGCAGCCTCGAGGCCGGTGTAGTTCTTGAAGATCACACCGCCGTTCTTCGCCTTGTCCGGGCCCTTGTAGCCGTCGAAGCGCTTGACCTCGATCTGCTTCTTGTGGTCCCACTTGACGAACTGGTACGGGCCGTTGCCGACCGGGTTCTCGCCCGCGGCCTTCGGGTCCTTGTAGAAGGACTCCGGCAGCGGCGAGAACACCTCGTAACCGAGCTTGTACACGAAGTACGGGATCGGGGTGGTGAGCTCGATGGTGAAGGTCTTGTCGTCGACGACCTTCAGGCCGGACATCGTGTCGGCCTTCGGCTTCGCACCCTCCTTCTCGGGGTGGACGTCCTCGAAGCCCTTGATGTCGGCGAACCACGACGCGTTGGTCTGGGCGTTGTTGATGTTGGCGGCCCAGTTCCACGCCTTGACGTAGGACTCGGCGGTCACCGGGGTGCCGTCGTGGAACTTCCAGCCGTCCTGCAGCGTGACCGTGTAGGTCTTGTTGTCCTTGGTGTCCACCGACTTGGCGTTCACCATGACGATGTTGCCCTTGGGGTCGTAGTCCACGAGCTGCGAGAACAGCGAGCGGACGACGATGCTGCCGTTGGACTCCATGGTGTTGGCAGGCTGCAGGGGGTTCTGCGGCTCGCCGACCTCGACGGAGAACTTGCCGTTGGGGTTGACGCCGCCAGCGTCGTTGCTGCTGCCCTTGTCACCACCGCCGCCACCGCAAGCGGTAGCAGCCATAGCGACGATGATCGCACCTGCGACCCAAGTGGCGCTCTTGGCACCGCGCATGGGTTTGCCTCCTCAGGAGTCACTGTTCTTACGTGAAAGGGCCGGCCTCACTGACACCCCTGACAGTGATACCGGTCACCTGTGCTCGTGAGTCGGCGCTCCCCATAAGCGCTTGGACCCATTGACCCGAGCTCAACGGCTCCAACTATCGGTCACGTTGGGCCTACGAACCACACACTTACGATCTCGTTTTGGTCACAACCGGTCCAAAACAATCCCGCAATTCGGACATTTGGATTGTAGACAGACACCGACGAAACGGACTTGTAACACAAGTACCGGTGAACGCCGTCCGGTATCCGGACGTCGCCGGACTGAAATCCGGTTGCCCTCAAAGCGCGTAGATTCCACGCGAATGTACGTGCCTGACGGGCCGACAGGGAACGAGCTGTCGCGCCCACGCCACTGGCGCAACCGCGACACATCGCCGTCCCGGGAACCGGACCGCGCACAGCGGGCTGCGCCCCGGTGAGTTCGGTCACAACTTGCCCAGCAAGGGCCCCTCGATGTGACCGCCCTCACGGAAAACGGCGCTCCGCGCACACCGGGATCGACGTGGATGTCCCGTGATGTCGTCTCCGCGCCGCTCCCGTCCGGGAGCGGCCGCGAAGCGGCCCGGCGCCCCCGTGGACCGGGGACGGCCGGGCCGGTGTCCATGCACCGCCGAGGGTGCGGTCCGCGCCGCCGGCGCGGACCGCAGGGGCCTCAGCGCTTGGCGCGGGAGGCGGTGCGGCCGCGCTCCTTCTGGTCCAGGACGACCTTGCGGATGCGGACCGTCTCCGGGGTCACCTCGACGCACTCGTCGTCGCGGCAGAACTCCAGCGACTGCTCCAGGGAGAGCTTGCGCGGCGGGACGATCGCCTCGAACGAGTCGGCCGACGAGGACCGCATGTTCGTGAGCTTCTTCTCCTTGGTGATGTTGACGTCCATGTCGTCGGCGCGGGAGTTCTCGCCGACGATCATGCCCTCGTACACCTCGGTGCCCGGGTCGGTGAAGAGCACACCGCGCTCCTGGAGGTTCGTCATCGCGAAGGCGGTGACGGCACCGGCACGGTCGGCGACCAGGGAGCCGTTGTTACGGGTCACCAGGGGGCCGAACCACGGCTCGTGGCCCTCGTGGATGGAGTGGGCGATGCCCGTGCCGCGGGTGCCGGTCAGGAACTCGGTACGGAAGCCGATCAGACCGCGGGAGGGCACGACGAACTCCATGCGGACCCAGCCGGAGCCGTGGTTGGACATGTTGTCCATCCGGCCCTTGCGGGTGCCCATGAGCTGCGTCACGGCGCCCATGTGCTCCTCGGGCACGTCGATGGTGATGCGCTCGACCGGCTCGTGGAGCTTGCCGTCGACCTCGCGGGTGACCACCTGCGGCTTGCCGACGGTCAGCTCGAAGCCCTCCCGGCGCATGGTCTCGACGAGGATGGCCAGCGCCAGCTCACCGCGGCCCTGCACCTCCCAGGTGTCGGGGCGCTCGGTCGGCAGCACGCGGAGGCTGACGTTACCGATCAGCTCCCGCTCCAGGCGGTCCTTGACCAGGCGGGCGGTGACCTTGCGGTCCTTGACCGCCGACTTGTCGGCGCCCTTGCCGCCGGGGCCACGGCCGACCAGCGGCGAGGTGTTGGCGCCGATGGTCATGGAGATCGCCGGCTCGTCCACCGTGATCAGCGGCAGCGCGATCGGGTTCTCCGGGTCCGCCAGCGTCTCGCCGATGGTGATGTCGGCGATGCCGGCGACGGCGCAGATGTCGCCCGGGCCGGCCTTCTCGGCGGGCTTGCGGGTGAGCGCCTCGGTCATCATCAGCTCGGTGATGCGGACGTTGGCGATCGAGCCGTCGCGCTTGATCCACGCGACCGTCTGGCCCTTCTTGAGCTCGCCCTGCTCGACGCGGAGCAGCGCGATGCGGCCCAGGAAGTTGTCGGCGTCCAGGTTGGTGACGTGCGCCTGCAGCGGGGCGGCCTCGTCGTACACCGGGGCCGGGACGTGCTCCAGCAGCGTGGAGAAGAACGGCTCCAGGCTGTCGCTGTCGGCCGGGACGGTGCCGTTCTCCGGCTTGGTCAGCGAGGCCACGCCGTCCCGCGCGCAGGCGTAGACGATCGGGAACTCGATCTGGTCCTCGTCCGCGTCCAGGTCCAGGAACAGGTCGTACGTCTCGTTGACGACCTCGTCGATCCGGGAGTCCGGGCGGTCGGTCTTGTTGATGCAGAGGATGACCGGCAGCTTCGCGGACAGCGCCTTGCGCAGCACGAAGCGGGTCTGCGGCAGCGGGCCCTCGGAGGCGTCCACCAGCAGCACGACCGCGTCGACCATCGACAGGCCGCGCTCGACCTCACCGCCGAAGTCGGCGTGGCCGGGGGTGTCGATGATGTTGATCGTGATGGGTTCGCCGCCACCCTTGGGGTGGTACTTCACGGCCGTGTTCTTCGCGAGAATGGTGATGCCCTTCTCGCGCTCCAGGTCGTTGGAGTCCATCATCCGGTCGTCCAGATGCTGGTGCGCGGCGAAGGCTCCGGCCTGCTTGAGCATGGCGTCCACCAGCGTCGTCTTGCCGTGGTCGACGTGGGCGACGATGGCGACATTACGAATGTCGTTACGCGTGGGCATACTGGGGCGCTTCTCCCGGGTAGGTAGGTGGGGCGGCGTGCCCTCGTCGGCACACCTAGCCCGCCGGGCGAGTCAAGCCACGGCCTCACCCCATGGTACGGGGCCCGGGCGGCAAGGGCCGCCCGGGCATGATCGTCCCGGGTCGGTCAGGGCCGGGCCGCCTCCCCGATCCGCAGGGCGGGGGAGGACGGCACGGCGCGCGCCGGAAGTACGGGCCCGGCCACCGTGACGGACGTCACGGACGTGGACGGCCGCGCCGGCGGGTTCCGCAGCGGGCCGCCGCCCTTCTCCTGCGCCTCCGGCGCCCGGTCCCTCGCGTCAAGCGTGTGCGCGGTGCACGCGGCCGGGGCCGCGACGACCGGCGTCACGGCCCCGGCCCTGATCCGGCGCTCCCCCTACTTCCTGAAGCCGATGTCCTGGAAGCGCGGTGTCGCGAAGCCGAAGGCACCCGCGTTGAGGACGTCCTTGCGCAGGGCGACCAGCTCGGGGCGCTGGTAGAGGGGGATGGAACCGGCGGCCGCCCAGATGCGGGCGTCGGCGCGGGCGGCGAAGTCCCGGGCCTCGGCCGCGTCGAGCTCGCCGGCGGCCTGGTCGAAGAGCTGGTCGATGAGGTCGGTGCCGACCCGGGGGTAGTTCTGCTCGACCACCAGGGAGCCGTCCGGCGCGGGCTCGGGCTTGGCGAAGATCGGGCGGGTGTCGGTCGCCGGGAAGGCCGTGCCGGGCCAGCCGTACAGGGCGAGGTCGAAGTCGCCGGCCGCGATGTGGTCGCGGAAGAAGCTGTCGTCGGAGACCCGCTGCAGCTCGGTGCGCACGCCGATGCCGGAGAGCATCGTGGCGATGCGCTCGCCGACCGTGTTCAGGGTCGCCGAGGACTTGGGCAGGACGAAGCGCAGCGTCAGCGCCTTGCCGTTCTTGCGCAGCACCGTCTTGGCCGGTTCGACGACGCTGACCTCGACCTTGTGCGCGGGCGCCGCCTGGTTGCGTTCCGCCGCCCCGGCACCGCCGCCGCCCGCCCCGGCCCCGGGGTCCAGGGCGGTGCGCTGCCAGCCCGCGGCGGCGAGCAGGGCGCGGGCGGCCTTCGTGTCGGACGTGCCCAGGGCCGAGCTGTGGTCGGCGTACCCGGCCTGCGTGAGCAGCAGCAGGTGGTTGCCGAGCGGTTCGTCGGGCAGGCCGAGGGGCCCCAGCACCGCCTTGGCGATGGCCCGGCGGTCCACCGCGCGGGCCACGGCGTGCCGCACCTGCTCGTCGGCGAGCGGCCCGGTGGAACCGTTGAGGGCGAGCTGCGTGTAGGAGGCGGCGCGCGTCCGGTAGACGGCCACGTGCTTGCCGGTCACGTCGCGGTCGACCTCGGCCACGTCCAGCGCGCCGGAGGCCAGGTCGGCGGCCCTCTGGTGGGCGGGCGTGGCGGCGAGGACCAGCTGGGACAGCTTGGCGCGGTCGCCCCACCACTTGGTGTTGCGGACCAGCGTGACGGACTTCCCGCTCGCGCTGCGGACGGCGAAGGGCCCGCCGGCCACCGGCAGCTCGCGGCGCGCGCCCTCGTTGAAGGCCTTGGCGGTGCCGGTGACGGCCTTGGGGTAGAGCGGGGTGAACAGCGACTGCCAGTCCGCGTACCGCTTCTCGAAGGTGACCTTCACCTCGTGCGCGTCCTTGCCCGCCGTGACGGAGGAGATCCGGTCGTACCCGGCGTTGCGCGCGGTCCAGTAGGCGTCCTCGGTGCCGCGCAGCGCCTTCCACTGGGCGGCGAAGTCGGCGGCGGCGATCGGCCGGCCGTCGCTCCAGACCGCCTTGGGGTTGAGCCGGTACGACACGACCTGCTGCGGCTCGCTCCGCACCACCTTGGCCGACCGCAGCAGATCGGTGTCCAGGTACGGGCGGCCCTGCCCGTCCAGCCGGAAGGCGGCGGGCAGCACGGCCGCGGCGACCAGGGAGGTGGCGTCGTTCGCCCCGGACTGGAACGCGTTCAGGGTGCCGGGCGCCGCGTCCACGGCCCAGCGCAGGGTGCCTCCGTCGCGCACCCCGTCCCGGGGCGCCGAGGCGAGGTCGGTCCCTGCGAGGGGGTCGTCCTTGCCGGCGGAGCACCCGGCGGAGGCGGCGACCGCGGCGGCGAGTGCCACGGCGGTCGCGGAGCGGATCAAGGTGGCGCTGCGGGCCATGCGTGCGTACCTCCGCGAGGGGGCCATGATCACAGGACGGTCTATTTGCCGCTTATCGCACCTACTGAAAGCCATTCCGCGACCGCGGACGCCACCGACACGTCGCGCGCCCCCGCCCTCCCACCCGCCCGGCGCAACGCCTCCGCGGGCCCCCGTCCCCGTGCGCCGGACACCACCCCCGCACGGGTGCGCGGCCTTCGGGGGAATCACGCGCCACGGCGCGTTCGCACAGGGCGCGCGCCACCCGTAGGTGGGACAATCCCTGCAGATCTCTTCCCAAGCGCGACTGTGACGCGCGACACTCGCTTGGCGTTAGCGTCGTGCACCCGCAACGTGGCGGAGGTGAGGACAGCCATGTCCCTGCAGGACGAACTTGCATCGGTACAACGCCGGCTGGATGAACTGGGCCGGGCCGTGTCCAAGCTGGAGCAGCACGTCGGCGACAGCCTGGACATGAGGCGTGTCCGTGCCGACACCAAGCACCTCAGCGACGACCTCGCGCTGCTGCGCGACAGCGTCGGCACCACCCCGGCCGGGCAGAAGGCGCGGCAGGAGATGGTGACGATCCCGGATACGCCGTACGACCCCAGTCTCTGGTCCGGCGCGGAAGACGAAGGGCTGGGGGCGCCGGACCGCCGAGCGCCCTAGGAGTAGTCCTTGGCCACCGACACACAACCGCCCGCTCCACCGACTCCACCCGCTCCACCCGCGCGCCACGGCGTCCTTTCCGCCGGGCGCGCGGCCATTCCGGCACGACATCTGCGCACCGACCGCTGGTGGCTGCAGCCGCTGCTCACCGCGCTCGGCCTGGGCGCCTTCGTCGTCTACTCGACGTGGCGGGCCTTCGCGAACGCGCACTACTACGCCGAGCCGTACGTCTCGCCGTTCTACTCGCCCTGCCTGGGCTCGAACTGCGTGGACATGCCGCTCGGCGCGCGCTGGCCGCTCTTCGGCGACTGGTGGGGGCTGTCCCCCGCCCTGCTGGTGCTGATCTTCCCGCTGGGCTTCCGGCTGACCTGCTACTACTACCGCAAGGCGTACTACCGCGGCTTCTGGGCCTCGCCACCCGCCTGCGCGGTGGCCGAGCCGCATGAGAAGTACACCGGTGAGACGCGGTTCCCGCTGATCCTGCAGAACATCCACCGGTACTTCTTCTACTTCGCCATCCCGGTCGCCGGGATCCTGAGCTACGACGTCGTGCTCGCCTTCCGGGACGAGCACGGGGCGTGGGGCCACATGGGCCTCGGCACCCTGGTGCTGCTGGTGAACATCGCCCTGATCTGGGCGTACACCTTCTCGTGCCACTCCTGCCGGCACATCGTCGGCGGCCGGCTGCGGCACTTCTCCCGGCATCCGGTGCGCTACCGCATGTGGACCTGGGTGGGGAAGCTCAACTCCCGCCACATGCTGCTGGCCTGGCTGTCGCTGGTGAGCGTGGCGCTCGCCGATCTCTATGTCTACCTGGTCGCCAGTGGGGCGTTCGACGATCCGAGGTTCTTCTGATGGCACAAGTCGAACGGCACGCGTACGACGTCGTCGTGGTCGGCGCGGGCGGGGCGGGGCTGCGCGCCGCCATCGAGGCGCGCGAGCAGGGCATGCGCACCGCCGTGATCTGCAAGTCGCTCTTCGGCAAGGCGCACACGGTGATGGCCGAGGGCGGCATCGCCGCGAGCATGGCCAACGTCAATCCGCACGACAACTGGCAGGTCCACTTCCGCGACACCATGCGCGGCGGGAAGTTCCTCAACCAGTGGCGGATGGCGGAGCTGCACGCCCGCGAGGCGCCGGACCGGGTGTGGGAGCTGGAGACCTGGGGCGCGCTCTTCGACCGCACGAAGGACGGGAAGATCTCCCAGCGAAACTTCGGCGGTCACGAGTACCCGCGCCTGGCACACGTCGGCGACCGTACGGGCCTGGAGCTGATCCGCACCCTCCAGCAGAAGATCGTCTCGCTGCAGCAGGAGGACCACCGGGAGCACGGTGACTACGAGGCCCGGCTGAAGGTCTTCCAGGAGTGCACGGTCACCCGGGTGCTCAAGGACGGCGACCGCGTCTCCGGGATCTTCGGCTACGTCCGCGAGTCGGGGCGCTTCTTCGTCGTCGAGGCGCCGGCCGTGGTGCTGGCGACCGGCGGCATCGGCAAGTCCTTCAAGGTGACGTCGAACTCCTGGGAGTACACCGGCGACGGGCACGCGCTGGCGCTGCTGGCCGGGGCGCCGCTGATCAACATGGAGTTCGTGCAGTTCCACCCGACGGGGATGGTCTGGCCGCCGTCGGTGAAGGGCATCCTCGTCACCGAGTCGGTGCGCGGCGACGGCGGGGTGCTGCGGAACTCCGAGGGCAAGCGGTTCATGTTCGACTACGTCCCGGACGTCTTCAAGGAGAAGTACGCGCAGAGCGAGGACGAGGGCGACCGCTGGTACGAGGACCCGGACAACAACCGCCGGCCCCCGGAGCTGCTCCCCCGCGACGAGGTGGCCCGCGCGATCAACTCCGAGGTCAAGGCCGGCCGCGGCACCCCGCACGGCGGGGTGTTCCTGGATGTCTCCACGCGGCTGCCCGCCGAGGTCATCCGGCGCAAACTGCCCTCGATGCATCACCAGTTCAAGGAGCTGGCGGACGTCGACATCACCGCCGAGGCCATGGAGGTCGGCCCCACCTGCCACTACGTGATGGGCGGCGTGGACGTCGACCCGGACTCGGCGGCGGCGACCGGGGTGCCCGGGCTGTTCGCGGCCGGCGAGGTGGCCGGCGGCATGCACGGCTCCAACCGGCTGGGCGGCAACTCGCTCTCGGACCTGCTGGTCTTCGGGCGCCGGGCGGGCCTGCACGCGGCGGAGTACGCGGCCGGGACCGGCGGCACGCGTCCGGCCGTCGCGGAGTGGCAGGTCGACGCCGCCGCGGCGGAGGCGCTGCGGCCGTTCAGCGCGGAGGCCGGGGCCGTGCCGGACGGGGTCCCGGAGAACCCGTACACGCTCCACCAGGAACTGCAGCAGACCATGAACGACCTGGTCGGCATCATCCGCCGGCAGGGCGAGATGGAGGAGGCGCTGACCCGGCTGGACGCGCTGCGCGTACGGGCCCGGCGGGCCGGCGTCGAGGGGCACCGGCAGTTCAACCCGGGCTGGCACCTCGCCATCGACCTGCGGAACATGCTGCTGGTGAGCGAGTGCGTGGCCCGGGCGGCGCTGGAGCGCACCGAGTCCCGGGGCGGCCACACCCGCGACGACCACCCGGAGATGGACCGCCGCTGGCGCAAGCTCAACCTGGTCTGCGAACTGGCCGATCCGGCGGACGCGTTCGGCGAGGTGGCGGTCACGCGGCGCGAGATGGACCCGATCCGGCCCGACCTGCTCGCGCTCTTCGAGAAGGACGAGTTGCTGAAGTACCTGACGGACGAGGAGCTGGACCGGTGAGCACGTACACGGGGCACTTCAGGGTCTGGCGTGGCGACGCGGACGGCGGCGGGCTGCAGGACTACCGGGTCGAGGTCCACGACGGCGAGGTGGTCCTCGACATCATCCACCGGCTGCAGGCGACCCAGGCGGGCGACCTGGCGGTGCGGTGGAACTGCAAGGCCGGCAAGTGCGGCTCGTGCAGCGCGGAGGTCAACGGCAGGCCGCGGCTGATGTGCATGACCCGCATGTCGGTGTTCGGCCGGGACGAGACCATCACGGTCACGCCGATGCGGACCTTCCCCGTGGTGCGGGACCTGGTGACGGACGTGTCCTTCAACTACGAGAAGGCGCGGGAGGTGCCGTCCTTCGTCCCGCCCGAGGGCGTGGCGCCGGGCGAGTACCGGATGCTCCAGGAGGACGTGGAGCGTTCGCAGGAGTTCCGCAAGTGCATCGAGTGCTTCCTGTGCCAGGACACCTGCCACGTGGTCCGTGACCACGAGGAGAACAAGAAGGCGTTCGCCGGTCCGCGCTTCCTGATGCGGGTGGCGGAGCTGGACATGCACCCGCTGGACGCGGCGGAGGAGCAGGGCCTGGACCGCAAGCGGTCGGCCCAGGACGAGCACGGGCTCGGGTACTGCAACATCACCAAGTGCTGCACCGAGGTCTGCCCCGAGCACATCAAGATCACCGACAATGCGCTCATCCCCCTCAAGGAGCGCGCGGTGGACCGCAAGTACGACCCGCTGGTCTGGCTCGGCAACAGGATCCGGCGCAGGAGCTGACCGGTCCGGTGCTCCCCCGCGGTGGAGGCGCTGCTCAGAAGAGGCTGAGCAGCGCCTCTATCGTGTCCTCGCCGGTGCTGCCCTCGCCGTCCGAGGGCAGGTCCAGCTCGAACCAGACGGTCTTACCGCGGTGGGTTCGCCGGGAGCCCCAGCGGGTGCTGAGCAAGGAGACCAGCTGCAGTCCGCGGCCGCCCTCGTCGGTGGCCCGGGCGCGTCGGCGGCGCGGCTGGGCGAGGGCGTCGTCCCAGACCTCGCAGACCAGGGTGCGGTCGCGCAACAGGCGCAGCCGGATGTCGCCCTGGCCGTGCCGCAGGGCGTTGGTGACCAGTTCGCTGACGAGCAGTTCGGTGGTGTCGACCAGCGCGGCCAGGCCCCAGGCGACCAGGCAGTCGCGGGCGAGCTCGCGGGCGCGGGCCACGGAGCGGGGGTTGGGCTCCAGCGTCCAGTCGCCCACGGAGTCCTCGGGCAGGCCGTGGACGCGCGCCATGAGCAGGGCGATGTCGTCCTCGCCGTGGGCGGTGTCGAGCCGGGCGAGTATGTGGTCGCAGACGTCCTCCAGCGGGCGCTGGGGTTCGTCGAGCGCGGCACGGAAGGCGCGCAGGCCCTCGTCGAGCGGGTGGTTGCGGGACTCGACGAGACCGTCGGTGTAGAGGGCCAGGAGGGCGCCGTCCGGCAGGTCGACCTCGACCTCCTCGAAGGGCTCGCCGCCGACGCCCAGCGGCATGCCGGTGGGCACCTCCAGCATCATGGCCTGCTCGCCGGGTTCGACCAGGACCGGCGGCAGGTGGCCGGCGTTGGCGATGGTGACCCGCCGGGTGATGGCGTCGTAGACGGCGTAGACACAGGTGGCGAGGTAGACCTCGGACAGGTCGGAGCCGTCGGCCTCCTTGCCGCGCCGGTTGCTGCGGCCGTCGCCGCTGCCCCCGAGGCCGCGGGCGACCTCGTCGAGGGCGGAGAGCACGTCGGCGGGCTCGATGTCCAGGAGCGCCAGGGTGCGTACGGCGGTGCGCAGCTCGCCCATGGCGACGGCGGCGCGCAGTCCGCGGCCCATGACGTCGCCCACGACGAGCGCGGTGCGGTGGCCGGGGAGCTCGATGACGTCGAACCAGTCGCCGCCGACCTCGGTCTCCATGTTGCCGGGCAGGTAGCGGCAGGCGATGTCGAGTCCGGCGGCCTCGGGGTTGCCGGGCGGGAGGAGGCTGCGCTGCAGGATGAGGGCGCGTTCGTGCTCGCGCCGGTAGAGCCGGGCGTTGTCGATGAAGACGGCGGCGCGGGCGGCGAGTTCCTCGGCGAGCATCCGGTCGCGCTCGGAGAACGGTTCGCTGCCCTTGGCGCGGGCGAACTGGACCAGGCCCAGGACGGTGTCGCGGGCGACGACGGGCACGGCGAGGGTGGACTGCACCAGGCCCCCGCCGAGTTCGCCGAGCTCCACCTCCGGGTCGCCGCCGTCGGCGCCTATGACCTGGGTCTGGGCGGTGCGCAGGGCGCCCGCCCAGGGGGAGTTGAAGGGGTAGCGGTGGACGGCGCCCACGGAGACCGGGCCGCCCGTGTGGCCGCCGTCCAGGGGGGCGACGGGCGCGTCGGAGACGGCGCTGGCGAAGGCGACCCGGCGGACCTCGCCGCTGCCGTCGGCGGTGCCGACCGGGCCCTCCTCGCCGACCAGGAGCGCCTGGTAGAGGTCGACGGAGGCCAGGTCGCAGAAGTGCGGCACGGCGACGTCGAGCAGTTCGCGGGCGGTGGTCTCCAGGTCCAGGGAGCTGCCGATGCGCCGGCTGGCCTCGTTGAGCAGGGCCAGGTTGCGCCGGGTGTGCGCGGCCTCCCGCTCGGCGCGCTGGCGTCCCGTGACGTCCTGGGCGAGGCCGGCGACGCCGATGGGACGGCCGCTGCCGCTGTGCAGCCGGTACAGCGAGATCGCCCAGCGCCTGCGGTTGTTGGCGCCGGACCCCGAGGAGACGGTGCCGACGATCGTCATGTCCAGCACCGGGTCGCCGCTGTCGAGCACCTGCTTGAGCGCGGCGGTGAGCCGGTCCGCCTCGACGCGGGAGAGGAAGTCGTGCGGGGTGCGGCCCCGGTGGTCGCCGGGGCTGCGGCCGAAGACGGTGGCGAAGCGCTGGTTGACGCGGAGCAGCTTGAGGTTGGTGTCGAAGAGGATGAAGCCCATCGGCGACTGGCCGAACACCGCCTGCGAGGAGGCGAGATCGGTCTCGATCTGACGCAGGACGCGGACGTCCACGGCGATGCAGAGCGCCCCGCGCCCGCCGGTCCCGCTCCGCGAGGGCATGACGTAGACCTCGGCCAGGCCCTCCTGGCCGGCCTTGTCGCGGTACGGCACGGTGCCGATCCACTCGCGCCCGTCGAGGATCTCCGCGATACGCTCGTGCGCCCGGGTACGCCGGTCCTCGGGGACGAAGGCGGTGATCGGGTCCTGGCCCAGCGCCTCGGCGGCGGATACGCCGAAGAACTCCTCGGCGCGCTCGCTCCACTGCTCGATCCGCCCGTCGGGGCCGAGGGAGAACGAGGCCACCCGGATGTAGTCGTAGAGGGAGCCGGGCGGACTGGACTGCCAGGCGCTCTGTGTCACGGCCTCAGGGTTCCGGGGCCCAACAACCCCCGACGGCTCATCGTTCACGCCCGACCCCTCCAGCTCACACATACGGACCGGCTGGTGCCGAGTATTCAGCATTACCCCCGTTCCGCACATGCACTTGTCGATCACAGCATCATCTCGAGGCGTACGAATTCCGCCGACGCCCCACTTCAACTACCCTGCTCCGGCCCGCCGAACCGTGCGTGACCGGTCAACCGCGCGGGCCGCCCGCGGCGGTCGCCGGGGCGGGGAGGGCGAGCTCGAACCAGACCGTCTTTCCCAGCGGCCCGTGCCGCGTGCCCCAGCGGCGGGAGGTGTGGGCGACCAGTTGCAGCCCGCGGCCGCCCTCGTCCTCCTCGCCCGCGGCGCGCCGGCGGGGCGGGTCGGGCAGCGGGTCGGAGACCTCGACCAGCAGCGAGGTGCCGCGCACCATGCGCACGCCGATGGGCCCGCGGGCGTACCGCAGGGAGTTGGTGACGAGTTCGCTGACGAGCAGCACGGTGACGTCGGTGAGGTCGCGCAGCCCCCAGTCCCCGAGGGTCTCCCGCACCTGCCGCCGGGCACGGCGGACGGCGCTCGGCTCGGCCGCGAATGTCCAGTGGGCGGTGCTGCCCTCCGGGAGGCCGCCGAGGCGGGCCATGAGCAGGGCCACGTCGTCGGGTTCGCGGCCGTGGGCGAGGGTGGCCAGCAGGTCGTCGCAGGCCTCCTCCAGGGAGCGCAGCGGACGGCGGGCGAGCACCGACCGCAGCCGGTCCATGCCGATCCCGATGTCCTCGCCGCGCGCCTCGACCAGGCCGTCGGTGTAGAGCACGAGGACGGAGGAGTCGGGCACGTCGAGCTCGACCGACTCGAAGTCCACGCCGCCGACGCCCAGCGGCACCCCGGCCGGGGAGTCCAGCAGCCGGGCCCGGCCGCCCCCGTGGGCGCCGGGCTCCACCAGGACCGGCGGCGGGTGCCCGGCGCGGGCCATGACCAGCCGCCGGGTGGAGGGGTCGTAGACGGCGTAGACGCAGGTCGCGGTCCAGCCCTCGGCGGTGCCCGCGGCCAGGTCGTCGCCGAGGTCGTCGACGCGGCGCAGCAGTTCCTCCGGCGCCATCTCCAGGGCGGCCAGGGTCCGTACGGCGGTGCGCAGCCGGCCCATCGTGGCGGCGGCGCGCAGCCCGTGGCCGATGACGTCCCCGACGACGAGGGCGACCCGGCCGCCGGCGAGCGGGATCACGTCGAACCAGTCGCCGCCCGCCGCCGCCCCGGTGCTGCCGGGGACGTAGCGGAAGGCGAGGTCGACGCCGGGCGGCTCGGGCACGCTCCGCGGCAGCAGGCTGCGCTGCAGCATCAGGGCGCCCTCGCGTTCGCGGATGTAGAGGCGGGCGTTGTCCAGGGCGGCGGCGGAGCGGTCGCACAGTTCCATGGCGAGGGCGACGTCGTCGGCGTCGAAGGGTTCGCGCCCGCCGGCGCGGCTGACGACCAGCAGCCCGAGGACGATGCCGCGGGCCCGCAGCGGGGCGACCATCAGCGAGTGGATGCCGAGGTCCAGGGCGGCCTGCACCTTGGGGTCGCCCGGGAAGGTGGCGACGGTGTCGCGCAGTTCGTCCGCACTGCCCACCAGGGCGGGCCGTGCGCTGTGCAGCACGGAGCCGAAGACGGACGCCCGGTCGACCTGGATGACCTTGCCGATGCCGATCATCCGGTCGACCAGGGGGCCCTCCTTGGCCGCCCCGATGCCGAGCTGGCGCATCTCGGTGCGCTCCCCGTACGGGGCGCCGGGCAGTTCCCCGCCGTCCGGCACCGCCGCGTGCAGGATCACCCCGCTGTAGTCGCTGAACCGCGGCACGACGGTCCTGGCCAGTTCCTCGGCGATCCGCCGTACGTCCAGCAGGTCCGCCAGGCGTGAGCCGACGTCGTTGAGCAGCGCCAGGCGGCGCCGGGCCCGCTCGATCTTCTCGGCGCTCTGCTGGCGCTCCGTCACGTCCATCACGGTGCAGCTGATGCCCAGCACCCGGCCCGCCCGGTCCTCCAGCCGGTGGTACGACACCGAGCGCCACCCCCCGGCCGGGCCCGGCACGACGACGTCGATGACCGCGCGCCCGGTGGCCAGCACGTGCCGCTGGAGGGTGGCGAGCTCGTCGGCGGCCTCGGCGGCCACGATCTCCTCGACGCGGTGGCCGAGGGTGTCCTCGACGGGGACGCCGTTCATCCGCGCCAGGGCCTCGTTGACACGGACGTAGCGCAGCTCGGTGTCGAAGATCGCGACGCCGAGGGGCGAGGAGCCGAAGAGCGAGTCCAGTGCCGCCAGGTCGTGCTCCATGCTGCGGATCCGGCTGGTCTCGGCGATCGACACCAGGACGAAGGGCCGGCCGTCGCCGTCCACGAGGAGCGAGGCGCGCGCCTCGACCTGCACCTGGTGGCCGTCGCGGTGCCGGACGGAGAGGATGCCCTCCCAGCGGCCGGTGCGCAGCAGCTCGGCGAGGACGCGTTCGGCGGGGCCGGGGCGGGGCACGGAGGCCGTCCGGCGGGCGGCGGGCGGTGTCCTCCCCGGCCGGCCGTCCTCGCCGGGGCCGATCAGGGCGGAGACCCGGCGGCCCACGATGTGCTCGCCCGCCCAGCCGAGCATCTCCTCCGCGAGGGGGCTCCAGAGCAGGACGCGGCCGGAGGTGTCGAGCATGACCACGGCCAGCCGCAGTGTGTCCAGGAGCGTCCCCGAGGCGGTGGGCCCGCCCGGCACCGGTCCCGCGGGTCCGGGATGGAGACCGGCGTGGGCACGCCCGTGCCCGGCCGGGGACTCGGGGTGTCCCGGGTCCTCGCCCTTGCCTGTGCCGTCCTCGCTCCCGCTCACGTGTGGGGACCCCAGACCATTGCAGGGCCACCGGCTCAGGGCCGGCCGACCGTCGGCGGATCAATCCCCCCATACCCGATATTCCGCGCCGCATATCCGTCCTGGCGCGCCGTGGGGCGGTCCCGGGGGAGCCGGGGCGGTCAGCCCGGGGTGGGCCCCCGGACGGCCCGGGCCGCCGCCCAGGCGGCCGCGGGACGGTCCTGGTCGAGCCAGTCGACCTCGTCGAGACGGTCGGGGGTGAGCCAGCGCAGCTCGTCGTGGTCCTCCAGCGGCCGGGGCTCCCCGGACAGGATGCGGGCCGTCCACACCTGCAGGACGTAGCCGGGCCCCAGTGGCCATTCGCCGGGGACCCGCTCCAGCGCCTCGGCCTCCACGCCCAGTTCCTCGCGGAGCTCACGGGTCAGCGCCTGCGGCGCCGTCTCCCCGGGTTCGAGCTTGCCGCCGGGCAGCTCCCACCGCCCCGCCAGCTCCGGCGGCGCACTGCGCCGCGCCGCGAGCAGCCTGCCCCGGTCGAGCACGGCCGCGCCGACCACCACCGTCACGTCGTGCGTCGTCATGGGCGGCACCCTATCCGTGGCGGCTGTCCGTGGCGGACGGCTACGACGCGCGCCGGTCGATCCGCTCGATGAGGTAGAGCTGCTTGTGGCCGCGCGCGTCCAGGGCGTCGGCGACGCGTTCGGCCTCCTGCCGGGTGGCGTAGCGGCCGACCCGGTAACGGTTGCCGTTGTCGTCCTGACGTATGACAACCCAGACCAGCTCGCTCATCGGATGTCCTCCAGGTGCGCCACGTTGGCCCGGTCGTCGTCCTCGCCGCTCGGGACGCCGGCGAACCAGGCGTCGAGGATCTCCTTGAGCAGCGGCTCGCTGGTCAGACGCAGGCTCAGGGCGAGGGCGTTGGCGTCGTTCCACTTGCGGGCGCCGTCCGCGGAATAGGCGTCGACGCACAGGGCGGCACGGACGCCGGACACCTTGTTGGCCGCGATGGCGGCCCCCGTGCCCGTCCAGCAGCACACGACGGCCTGGTCCGCGCGGCCCTCCGCGAGGTCCCGGGCGGCGCTCTCCGCGCTCCACGCCCAGTCCTTGCGGTCGCCGGCGCGCAGGGCTCCGTAGGCGATCACGGTGTGGCCGCGGCGGCGCAGTTCGTCGACGACCAGCCGCGCAACCGGCTCGTCCATGTCCGAGGAAACGGCGATGCGCATATGCCGGAGCCTACGCCCGAACGTGACGCGCCGGACACGTTCGGGCAGTATTCGACTCGATCGGGCCATGTTCGATTGGGAGTTGACTCAGAAGGGGCTCTTGTCCGCGCCTCCTGCGCATCGGCGCGCGCCCCGGCGCCGCCCTCCACGCCCCGCGCACCGCCGGCGCCCCGCGCCCACGCGGCCCACCAGCGGACTTGCGGACACCGGCGCGGAAGCGGCGCGGCCCGCCGGGCGCCGCCCGGCGTCACTTCACCGGCATCCGGTACGACACCCGGTAGCGGTCGGCCGGGATGACGATGTCCGCGGTCTCGACGGGGAGCCCGGAGGCGTAGTACGTCCGGTGGATCTCGATGACCACGTGGCCGGGCACCCCGCCCAGCACCGCGGTCTCCTCGGCGAGTCCCGGCCGGGCGCCGACGTCCTCGGCCACGTTGTCGACCACGACGTCGAGCGCGGCCATGCGCTCCACCACGCCCTGGCCGGCCAACGGGCCCTCCTCCGGCAGCAGGACGGGCGAGCGGCCGGTCACCGACAGCGGCTCCCAGGACGTGGCCATCATCATCGGCTCGCCCTCCGTCCGGTAGAGGTAGCGCGTGCGCATCACGCGGTCGCCCGGCTTGATGCCGAGCCGCTCGGCGACGCGCGCGTTCGCCGCCTCCTGGAAGCTGTTCGACTCCCAGGTGCCCTTGAAGCCCTCGTCGGCCTGCTCCTGCCGGAACGGCGTCGCCTGGCCGCTGCCCGGCCGGTAGCCGGTGCGCACGACCAGCCGCGGGTCGGGGCGTTCGCGCACGTACGTGCCCGAGCCGGACCGGCCCTCGACGAAGCCCTCGGCCATCAGCACCTTGCGGGCCTCCAGGGCGACGGTGTCCGACACCCCGTACTCCGCCCTGATGCGGGCCTGCGAGGGCAGGCGGGTGTGCGGAGGGAGGCTGCCGTCGAGGATCTTGCGGCGGAGATCCTCGGCGACGCGCAGGTACGCGGGCTGCTCACCGAAAGGCACGTGCCCCTCCCTCGGGTTGACTGTGTGCAACAGCTTGACAACTCAGGGTTGCCACCCGCAAGCCTTCCGCAAGGCTTTACCCGTGTCGCGTCACCCGGGCAGCAGATCGAAGGCCGCGAGCACCACCCGTGCGTGCTGCTCCGCTTGCTGGCGCACCGGGATCCAGCGGGCCCGGTGCGCGGTCCCGTACGCCTCGCACCAGTCCGCCACCAGCCCCTCCAGCAGTTCGCGCACGGCCACCAGCGGGGTCGGACCGTGGTCCACGGTACGGGCCACCCGCAGCAGCATCGCGGCGGCGCGCAGCGGCAGTCGCTGCGCGTAGATCTCGACGCTGCTGACCCGGGCCCGGGTCATCGCGGGCAGCGGCGGCGCGGCCGCGGTGCGCAGGGCCGGGTCCCAGTCCGCGGCCAGCGCCGGGCCGACCGCGACGATCTCCCGCGCCGCGCGCAGCAACGGCCCGCCGTCCCCGGGCAGGTGCGGGCCCACCTCCCCGATGAGCCCGCCGACCAGCAGGCTGGCGCGGCGCAGCGCCTCCCCCGCCGTGCGCAGCGCGCCGTCGGCGCTCGGGTGCGGCGAGGTGTCGGCGGCGCGGTCGCACGCCCACATGGGCACTTCGGCGATCGCGGTGACCCCGCCGTACCGGTGGGCGTACGTCCAGGTCGAGTTGGAGGCGTCCTCACGCGGGCCGCCGGGCGGCGGCAGCACGTACACCCCCGGGCCGGGGCTCGGCCAGTGGAAGGCGTCGGAGGAACCGGCCTCCAGGGGGATGTCGAACTCGGCGGCGGACTTGGCGATCCGCTCCGCGAGCCGTGGGATCTCCCGGGTCACCTGGATGAAGGTGCCGCCCACGTCGATGCCGTGCAGCGAGCACTGCAGCACCGGCCGCAGCTCGTCGATGACCCCGATCAGCGCGCGGGTCTCGGGCAGCGCGCCGTCCAGCGTGCCGTCGTCCGGCAGCCACTCGGGCTGCTCGGCGGCGCGCGGGCGGAAGAAGTGCCGGTAGTGGCCGAGCATGGTGAACCGGGCGTCGGGGACGGCCTCGTTGAGCCGGGCGCCGTCCGGGTCCGCGCAGAGCAGGAAGTGCCAGGCGGCGTCGGCCCCGTCCCGCAGCACGGGGTCGGCGGTGACCCGCCGGGCCAGCAGCAGCACGGTGGCACCGCCGACCATCTCGTTGGCGTGCGGGCCGGCCACCACCAGGACGTTGCGCGATCCGTGCCCGACCGAGAGCAGCAGCAGCGGCTCCCCGGCCCGGGAGAGGCCCACCGTCCGCAGCCGGCAGACGTCGGGCCGGCGGAGCGCCAGGGCCCTGGCCGCCGCGGCGACCTCGTCCACGGTCGGGTAGCGCTCGCCGACAGCGGTCTCCCCCGGAGATGTCATGCAGCCCCCCGCATCGGTCCCTACGGTCAGGTTCGGATTGTTCCAATCCGTACGGAGCCGGGGCTAGAGCGCGTCGGGCGGCTGTCGGACCCGACACGGAGGAGGGGTACGGCTGCTGACGCAGCCGTACCCCTCCTCCGCCCGGCGGGTGCCGGTGCGCGGTCAGTGCCGGCCGGCGGCCTGACGGCGACGGGTCGCGAGGACCACACCGCCACCGGCGGCCAGCAGCACGGCCGCGGCGGCCGAGATCATGCCCACGTTGCTGCTGCCGGTCTCGGCGAGGTCGCCCGAGCCGCCGTTGGGGGACTCGGAGGTCGCGGCCTCGACGGACTCGGACGGCGAGGCGGACGCCGACTCCGAGGCCGGGGCGGTGGCCGAGGGGGTCTCGGTCGCGGCGGGGGTGGTCTCCTCGCCGCCGGCCGGGGTGGTCTCGCCACCGGCGGGGGTGGTCTCGCCGCCCGAGGGGGTGGTCGGGGTCGAGGTGGCGGGGGTGGTCGGGACGGTCTGCGTGGTGCAGTCCTTCGTGCCGCCGTTCCACCAAGCGATCTTCTTGTCGCCGATGACCGCGTGGTCCGGGCCCTCGGGCAGGTCGCCGTGCTCGTAACCGTCGTTGGCGTCCAGGACGCCGTCGTACTTCTTGTTGCCGTAGTACAGGTCGATCTGCGCGAAGCAGGTGACGTCCGGCACGGCCACGTCGAGGGTGTCGGTGCCGGTGGTGATCTTCACGGTGTCCCAGTCGTGGAACACCTGCTTGCCGGAGGTCTGGAAGGTGGCGCCGTGGGTGCGGTAGGAGGCGAGGGACACGGTGCAGGACGAGGAGCCGTCCGCGACCCGGACCTTGACGTGGACCTTGCCGTCCTCGCCGGGCTTGAGGTTGACATCGTCGACCTTGACCGACGGGTACCAGGCCGTGCCGTCGAGCGAGAACTCGCAGCGGTCGGTGGAGGTCTTGGTGCCGCCCCCCTGGCCGGGCTTGTAGCCGTGGTGGCCACCGCGGTCCCAGCCCTTGCCGCCCGGGCAGTCGCCGGCCCAGGCGGAGGTGGCACCCACGGCGGTGAGGGCGACGGCCGCGGCGCTCACGCCCAGCAGCCGTCCGATGGTGACACGTCGCGATATGGACATGCAGAACCCAATCTTGGCGTTGCGTGGCCCGGCGGGCGCGGCTGACGGCAGCTCTCCCCGTACGTGAGCAGGCCGAGGCGTCACCGGGCGAGTGGTCGAAGTGCACACGGGGCTCATCGGCCCCAGTGGCACCACGCATCGTCGTGGCTCTGTCAATGGGCTGTCAACCTGGGGCGACGCAAAGGCTCGTGGACCGAGGTCTCGATCCGGCACACCGCGGTCATCGCGCCGAAGGCCAGCACCCTCACCAGGTCGGCGTCGTAGGGGTCGGGATCGGCGATCCGCCAGGCCTCGGCGTCCGCCTCGGTGATCCGGTACGGGGCGAGGGCGGCGAGCAGCGCCAGCCGTGCGCCGGGGCGTTCGGCGGCGGGCACGGCGGCGAGCGGCGCGGCGGTCCAGTCGCCGCCGAGCGGCGGATGCGCGCCGTCCCAGGCGCCGACCGCGGCCACGACCGCCTCCCGGGCCGCGTCGCCGAGCCGCCGCCCGCCCACGGCGGCGGCCCGCCGCAGCGCGGCGAAGGCGGTGCCCACCGGGGCGTCCGCGGCCCACTGCGGCGCCGGCCCGGCAGGGCCGCGCAGCAGGGGCAGGCTGGCCCCCGGGGGCAGCGGCCTGCGGACGGTACGGGCCAGGGCCCGGCCGCCCAGGCTGCGCACCAGCCGCAGCCGCTGCAGTCCGCCGGGGAGCATGTCCTCGGTCAGCAGGGCGGACACCATCCGGTTGACGAAGTGGAAGGCGAGCGCGGTGCCGATGAACTCCGGCGCGTCCTGCGGGCCGAAGGGGTGCGCCGCGGCCGCGGGCGCGCCCGGGGTCGCGGTCGCCCCGCCCCAGGAGACCAGCGCGGCCTGGGCGGGGTCGTCCGGCGTGCCGCCGCGGGCGACCGTCTCGGCGAGGCGGTGGTCACCGGTGGCGTGCAGCAGGACGGTGTGCGCGTCCACGCAGAAGGGGCAGCGGTTCGCCGCCGACACCCCCAGGGCGACGAGCTCCTTGTCGGTGCGCGGCACGCGGCCGGCGAGCAGTGACTCGCGCAGCACGGCCCAGGTCGCCGCGAGCAGGTCGGGGGCGGCCGACAGCGCGACGAAGGTCGGCGCGCGGCCGATGCCGAAGTCGGTGGCAAGCTGGGCGTAGACCTCGGCGGTGCGGCCCGTGGCGTCGCCGGGTGGCGCGGGAGTGGTGAGACGGAAGGGCGTGGCCATGGCCGGGCCTCCTCGCTGACGGATCGTGGACGGCGGTGTTCTCGACGGCTCGATGGTGGCCGCCCGGGGTCCCGCCGGTCGTCCTCCGGGGGAAGGGGGATGCCACTGCTCCGGGCGCCGGGGCCGCGGGCGGGACTACTCCACCGGGAGTAGCCGCGGAGCCGTCTTCGGGGAGGACGTGCCGCCCCGCGGGGCGGCGTAGGGTGCGGGCATGGGTGGCACGCTGATCGGGCGTCAGGGGTGGGCCGGGCTGCGAGGGTGGCGGGGCGTCGCCTTCGACGCGGTGCTCGGCGTCGTCCTGGCCGTCGACGTCCTGCTGCTGCCCGGGGTACCGCGCCCCTCGAACGCCCTCGACCTGGCACTGGGCCTTGTGGGCGCGCTGGCGGTGGCCGGGAGCCGCCGCCGGCCCGCGGCGGCGCTGCTGCTGTGCACCGGCTGCATGCTGGCGTACGCCCTGCGGGTGCACCCCGGCCCCTCGGCGGCGTTCCCCGTGCTGGTCGCGGTCCACATGGCGGTCAGGTCGGGCGGGAAGCGGCTGCCGGTGCAGCTGTCGGCCCTGGCGTTCCTCACCGGCTACCTCGCCTCCGGGCAGCCCGCGCCCACGTCGGCGCAGTCCACCGCGCTGCTGCTCGGCTGGTTCCTGGCCTCGGTCGCCATGGCCGTGGTGGGCCGGCACCGCCGGGCCTACCTGGAGCAGCTGGAGCGGCGGGCGCTGGACGCCGAACGCACCCGCGAGGAGGCGGCGTTGCGCCGGGCCGGCGAGGAGCGGCTGCGGATCGCCCGGGAGCTGCACGACTCGCTCACCCACAGCATCTCGATCATCAAGCTGCAGGCCGGGGTCGCCGTCCACCTGGCCCGCAAGCGCGGCAAGGAGGTGCCCGCCGCGCTGCTGGCGATCCAGGAGGCGAGCGGGGAGGCGATGCGGGAGCTGCGCGCGACCCTGGAGGTGCTGCGCGGCACCGGCGGGGGCCACGGCCTGGACCGGATCGAGGACCTGGTGGAGCGCTCGCGCACGGCCGGACTGCCCACCAGCGTCACGGTCGGCGGACGGGAACGGCCGCTGGCCGACGGGGTCGACCGGGCCGCCTACCGGATCGTGCAGGAGGCGCTCACCAACGTCACCCGGCACGCCGGTCCTGAGCCCCGGGCCACCGTCCGCATCGAGTACGGCGACCGGGAACTGGTCGTGCAGATCGACGACGACGGCACCGCGGCCCCCGGGGACGGCGCGGTGCCCGGGGTCGGGCTGACCGGGATGCGGGAGCGGGTGACCGCGCTCGGCGGACGGCTGCGCGCCGGGCCGCGGCCCGAGGGCGGCTTCTCCGTACGGGCCGAACTGCCCCTGGACGCGCTGCCGGCGGCCGACGGCAGGACGGCGGCCGGGACGGCCGGGGCGCCGCTGGAGGAGGTGTCGTGATCCGCGTGCTGATCGTCGACGACCAGGCGCTGATGCGGGCCGGATTCCGCGCCCTCCTCGACGCCGAGGACGGCATCGAGGTGGTGGCCGAGGCGGGCGACGGTCAGCAGGGCGTCGAACTCGCCCGGCGGCACGTGCCCGACGTGGTGCTCCTCGACGTCCAGATGCCCGTGCTCGACGGGATCGGCGCGACCCGGCTGATCGCCGCCGATCCGCGGCTGGCCGGGGTGCACGTGGTCATCCTGACCAACTACGGCCTGGACGAGTACGTCTTCGACGCGCTGCGCGCCGGCGCCAGCGGATTCCTGCTGAAGGACACCGAACCCGCCGACCTCGTCCAGGCCATCCACGTCGCCGAGCGCGGTGACGCCCTGCTCTCCCCCGCCATCACGCGCAGGCTGATCGGCGAGTTCGTCGCGCGGCCGCCCGACGCCACGCACGCGGCGGGCCTGGAGGCGCTGACCAACCGGGAGCGCGAGGTGCTCGCGCTCGTCGCCCGCGGGCTCAGCAACGACGAGGTCGCCGGGCGGATGGTCATCAGCCCGCTCACCGCCAAGACCCACGTCAGCCGGGCGATGACCAAGCTGGGCGCCCGCGACCGCGCCCAACTGGTCGTCTACGCCTACGAGTCGGGGCTGATCACACCGAAGGGTTCGCCGCCGCGACCGTCGTGGCCAGCCCCAGCGCCTCCCGTGCCCTGACGGCCTCCTCGTGGCCGCTGTGCGAGTCCGCGGCCTCGTAGTGCTCGTAGTAGGCGTCCGCGTCCTTCGCCGCGGCGGCCTCGGTCCACTGCGCGCGTGCCTTCCCGGCCTCCGCCACGAGCGCGGCGACCGGTTGCTCGGCGCCGGCCGGCCAGTCGTGGGCGTCGAGCGCCCGGGCCTCGGCGGCGAGGGCGACCGAGACCTCGCCGGCCCAGGTGGGGTAGCCCTCGAGGTCGTCCTCGACGTACTCCTCCTCCGGCCCCTTCGCCATGGCCTCGTTGAGGACGTTGGCGGCCTTCAGATAGGCGACCTGGTGCGCGTCGAGCGTGCTCGCGTCCTGCCGCAGGGAGCCCTTGAGCGCGCCCTTGTCCTTGCCGAACACGCAGGTCACGTCCCGGTCCCCGAGCTTCCAGGTCTCCCGGTCCGGGGCGTAGTAGTACACCGTGACGTCCGCCGGCACCGCCCAGCTGTCCATGGCGTAGGTGTCGGACAGCCGTTGGCAGCGGTCCTCCACGAGGTCCTTGAGCTCCGTGTCGCCCGGGTAGCCCTGGGGCCCGGGCAGCCGGAAGGTCCCGACCACCTCGCCGGCGTGCCCTTGTGCGCAGGGCACGGTGTCCATGTCGGCGGTCGGGGCCTCCAGGTCGCCGCCGGGGGTGTCGAAGCAGTCGCCCCGGCGCAGCGAGAAGGCGCCGTCGTCCCGCGCCCCTTCCCTGACGCCCTCCTTGAAGTTCTCGACGAACGCGGCGGCCCCGCCGGCGAGCACCAGGGCGCACAGCAGCGTGCCGACGGCCGACAGCACCAGGCCGGTGACGGCCATGCCCTTGCCGCGCGCGCCGGTCCGTTTGATCTGCACCAGCGCGATCGTCCCCAGCACGACGCCGACCACCGGCAGCATGCACAGCAACCCGGTCACCAGCGCGGCGACGGCGAGCCCGTTCAGCGGCGCCCGCTGCGCCGCGGGCGGGAGCGCCGGCTGGAGGGGGTACGACGGATACGGCGGAGGCTGCACGAACGGCTCCTCACGGACGGGTGGCGTGGCGAACGGCCGCGCGAATATATCCCGGCCTCCGCCACCCGCTGTCGGCGGCCACCGTTAGGGTTCTGCCAGCCGGGCGCAGACACCCGAGGGGGAGCCACGATGTCCGCCGAAGCGGCCGAACAGGCCTGGGACCGCATCGACTTCTGGCTGGGCGCCCACGCCCCGGCGACGTTCGCCATGCTCCATCCTCCGGCGCCGGAGGACGAGATCGCCGCGGTGCAGCGGCGCATGGGCGTCACCTTCCCGCCGGACCTGGTGGCCACGCTGCGCCGGCACGACGGCGCGGACGAGGACTTCCTCCTGCCGACGCACGACGGCCTGCTGGGCACCCACGGATGCGAGGAGCGGTCCGGGTTCCTGCGCGGCATGCTGGCCGAGGTCCTCGACGAGGACGAGGAGGAGAACGACGGCGCCTACTGGCACCACCGCTTCGTGCAGTTCGCCTCCTACGCCATCACCGCGGACGGCCTGACCGTGGACTGCCGCCCCGGCGCGTCCTTCGGCGCGGTCGGCCGCTTCTTCGACGAGTCCGGCACCGACTTCGGCCACGCCCCGTCGCTGGGCGCGTACCTGGGCGACGTCGCCGACAGCCTGGAGCGCGGGCTGCCCTTCCAGGGCGGCTGGACCTGGCCCGTCGTCAGCGACGGCGTCCTGGAGTGGGACGACTCCGAGCGCGCCCACCCCGAGTGGGGCGATCCGTCGGACCCGCCGCCCTCCCCCGACGACGCCTCGCTGCCGCCGCTGCCGCCGCGCGGCTCCGAGGAGCCGCTGCGCGCCGTCCACGTGCGCAAGCTGGGCGATCTCGGCGCACTCGTGGCCACGCTCCCCCGCAGGACGGTCGCCACCGCCGCGGCCCGGCAGATGCGCCGGCTGGCCGAAGAGTCCGGCCTGGCAAGGTACCCCGAGGTCGCCGCGGCCCTGGACACCCTCGACGGCGGCCGTGCCGTCGGGCTCACCGGCACCGGTCCGCTCGGGCTCAGGCTGCGCCAGGTCCGCCGCGAGGCGTCCGCCCACCACGACGGCGTCCGCGGGCAGGCCGTGATGTGCCTCGTGCTGCTGCTCACCGACCTGCCCCACCGGGCGCTGGTGAGGACGGCCGACGTCCGCTCCCGGATCTCCTCCGACTGGCGCGCCGCGCTCCACGCCGACCTGGGCTCCCCTCCGCTGCCGCCGGAGCCGGACGCCGTCTTCTGGACGACGCTGGACAACCCCGCGATCGACGCGGGCCGTCAGGGGGCGGGCGCATGACGACACGGCGGACGGTCCTGGCCACGGGTGCGGCGGTGCTCGCTGCCGGATGCGGCTCGCGCCGTCCGGAGGCGGAGCGGCGCGAGGCCGCGGAGGGCCCGGTACGGACGGACACCGCCCCGCTGGAGCGGCGTTTCCCGCTGCTGGGTCGGCTCCACGGCGCCCACTGGCTGGGGTACGACCTGGTCGCGGGCAACGACGGGAGGTCGGTCCCCGGTCCTTCGGACGTGCGGGTGGTCGGCGTCGCCGCCCTCACGGACGGCCGGGTCGCCGCGCTCACCGTCCACCGCGACTTCCGCCCGGCGAGCCCGCCCGTGCTCCCGGGCCGGCTGGCCGGCTTCCTCCCGGCGGACGCACGGTGGCTGCGGAGCGGGTCCTTCGACGCCGAGATCACCGCGGACGCCTACAGCGGCTCGTTCCTGCTGTCGCAGGCCCGGGGACTGGTCTGCTTCGACAGCGTCAACCCGGTGGCCGCCGCCCCGTCCCCGTAGACCGGGGCGGGCGGCTCAGGACGTGCAGAGCGTCTGCTCCAGCACCTCGTTGACGGCCTCGGCCTGTTGCTCGGTGAGCTGGTGGCCGGCGCTGCCGAAGCGCGACTGCGCGGCGGCCACCGCGTTGCCGCCGCCGGTGATGGTGGCGCACTGCTGACGTGCGTTGGCGACGGCCTTGTCCGCGTCGGCGGCCAGGGCCGGGTCGACGGCCTTGAGCGCGGCGAGCAGCGCCGCGCGCCGGGCCCCGGTCGGCTCCTCGGGGATGCCCTCGCTGATGTCCGGCACCTTCGAACCGGACGCCGCGACGGACGGCGTGCCACCGGCGTCGGGCTTGCTGCCGGAGTCGTCGGTGCCGGAGCTGCAGGCGGGGACCGCGAGGAGCACGGCAGCGAGGAGCACTCCGGTGCTGAGGCGTGTACGCATGCCCGCCATGGTGGCCCGCGGCACCCCCCGGCACCCCCCGGTGCGCGGTTTCCGTCGCCGTGCTGTGACCTGCGGGAGGGCGGTCAGCCGCCCGTCACCTTGCGCAGCAGCCGCCGCACCCGCGACGGCGCGGGGGCGGCCTCCTGGCCGAGGGCGCGCTGGAGCTGGGCGAAGTGGTCGGCGCGGGTCTCCGAGAGGTACGGGTCCTTCAGCAGCGGCTTGGCGATCTTCCAGGCGCGCTGGTGGTCGCCCGCGTAGTGGCACACGTACGCCTTGGCCAGCTCCAGGACCTGCTTGAAGGGGACCCGTCCGGTGTGGTCGACGTCCACCTCGTCCTGCACCGCGGTGATCAGGGCGAGCTTCTCGTCCACCGTGTAGTCGTCCTTGGCGATGCGTTCCAGCAGCTCGGCCGGGACCGGCCGGACGACCTCGAAGGCGAGGGTGGAGCGGATCGGCGCACCGGCGATCCCGATGTACGGGAGCAGGGCGCCGGTGCTGTGGTGCAGCCACGGCAGGCGGGGGCTCGCGAAGTCCTGGTGCAGCACGACCGCACCGGGCTCCAGGCGCGGCAGGAAGCGTTCCGCCACGCACCGGAACACCCGCGCCGTCTTGGCGATGTCGACGTGCAGGAACTCGATGGGGGTCTTGTCCTCCGGGTCGGAGGTGTTCCATATGTCGCCGGCGTGGACCTCGATGAACCCCATGAACGGGGCCAGCGCCGCCTCGAAGTCCTCCCGGAAGGAGTTGTCGCCCTCCGGCGCCTTGCCCGCCTTGAAGAACCTCTGCGTGGCGAAGGTGCCCTTGCCCACGCGGAAGAAGTCGAAGGCCTGCAGCCGGCCCTTCTGCTCGTCGAACGCGGGGTTCTCCCGCAGCCCCTTGGCGATGGCGTAGGTGGAGCCGCCGCCGCCCGAGCCCAGCTCGACGAGGGCGCCCGTGCCGTTCACGTGGTGACGCGCCACCAGGTAGAGGAACTTCTGCTCCCAGTCGCTCATCTGGGCGTACGGGATCTCCTCCGGGAGTACCACGTCGTCGAACATCGAGTAGAGCCTGCCGAGGGACGCCATCGTTTCCTCACATCTCAAAGCCGGGATGCGCCGATTCCACCCCGCGTCCCGCACATCCCAAAAGGACCTGCACCTACTGTGCATCCCCGCGACCGAAACGATTCACCATCCGGCTGCCTCCCGTACATCCGCCGACCATCGCCTGGGATGTGCGTACGAAACGACGAAGGGCCGGACCCCGAGGGGCCCGGCCCGTGACGCCGGAGGGAACGGCCGGTCAGACGTTGAAGCGGAACTCCACGACGTCGCCGTCCTGCATGACGTAGTCCTTGCCCTCCATGCGGGCCTTGCCCTTGGCGCGGGCCTCGGGGATGGAGCCGGCCTCCACCAGGTCGCCGAAGGAGACGATCTCCGCCTTGATGAAGCCCTTCTGGAAGTCGGTGTGGATGACACCGGCGGCCTCGGGGGCGGTGGCGCCCTTCTTGATCGTCCAGGCGCGGGCCTCCTTGGGGCCCGCGGTCAGGTACGTCTGCAGGCCGAGGGTGTCGAAGCCGACCCGGGCGAGGGTGGCGAGGCCCGGCTCCTCCTGGCCCATGGACTGCAGCAGTTCCAGGGCCTCGTCGTCCTCGAGCTCGATGAGCTCGGACTCGATCTTGGCGTTGAGGAAGATCGCCTCGGCGGGGGCGACCAGGGCGCGCTGCTCGGCCTTGAAGGTCTCGTCGGTCAGCTCGTCCTCGTCGACGTTGAAGACGTACAGGAAGGGCTTGGTGGTCATCAGGTGCAGCTCGTGCAGCAGCCGGCCCTTCTCCGTGCCGGCGGTGATGCCGGCGGAGAACAGAGTGCGGCCGTCCTCGAGGATCTGCTGGGCCTCCTGGACGGCGGCGAGCACCGGCGCCTTCTCCTTCTGGAGGCGGGCCTCCTTGGTCAGCCGCGGCACGACCTTCTCGATGGTCTGCAGGTCGGCGAGGATCAGCTCGGTGTTGATCGTCTCGATGTCGTCCTTGGGGGACACCTTGCCGTCGACGTGGACCACGTCCGGGTCGACGAAGGCCCGGATGACCTGGCAGATCGCGTCGGACTCGCGGATGTTCGCGAGGAACTTGTTGCCCAGGCCCGCGCCCTCGCTGGCGCCGCGGACGATGCCGGCGATGTCGACGAAGTCCACGGTCGCCGGGAGCTTGCGCTGCGAGTCGAAGATCTCGGCGAGCTTGTCCAGACGGGGGTCGGGGACACCGACGACGCCGACGTTGGGCTCGATCGTGGCGAACGGGTAGTTGGCCGCCAGCACGTCGTTCTTGGTCAGGGCGTTGAACAGGGTCGACTTGCCGACGTTCGGCAGGCCGACGATTCCGATCGTGAGCGACACGTGACGACTTCCCGTAGCGAGAGGTGGGTGGAATGGGCCGCCACGCCCGGGCGGGCGACCGGCGGACCGATCCACCAGTCTACGGAACGCACCGGCCCCAAGACG
Organism: Streptomyces sp. NBC_00510; assembly: GCA_036013505.1. Classification (NCBI taxonomy): domain Bacteria; kingdom Bacillati; phylum Actinomycetota; class Actinomycetes; order Kitasatosporales; family Streptomycetaceae; genus Streptomyces; species Streptomyces sp. NBC_00510. The sequence continues at coordinate 4,074,468 of CP107851.1, forward strand.
GGCCGCGCCCCCAGTGGCCCCCTGTGGCGGTGAAAAGTCGTGTCCTGCCCCCGTTTCACCCCTCCTCGGCGCCTACGTTGGGTGCGTGGAGCAACACAGTGCGCGCACACCCCACAAGAACAGCGGTGCACCCACCGCCGCCTCCCCGCTGCCGCGGCCGGTCCGCCCGCAGCGTCGCCCGCAGGGCGCGACCGCCGTCCGGGGCGGTCTGCCCCGGGGGCCGCTGCTGCTGCGGGTGGCTCGGCTGCGCCGGACGGAGCCCCGGCTGACCGGACTGGGCACGGGCGTCTTCATCACGCTGACCGCGCTCGCCGGCGGCGCCGCGGACTCGCTGATCACGGGCGAGCCCGGCACCCTCTTCGGGGTCGTCTTCCTGCTGGCCTGCCTCGCCGCCGGAGCGTTCGTACGGCCGTACGACCTGTCGGCGGCGCCGGTCAGCGCGCCCATCGCCTTCACCATCGCGCTGGCCGTGACGGCCGGCGGCGACGGCGGGGGCTTCACGGGCCACCTGATGGGCCTGCTGACCGGCCTCGCCACGCAGACGGGCTGGTTGTACGGGGGCACGGTCGGTGCCGCGGTGATCGCGGCCGCGCGGAAGGTGGCCTATGTGATGCGCGAACGGCGCCGCTGAGCGCCGCCCTCCACCGGCCGCCTCCCGCCGGCCGCCGCGGTCAGGTGCGGACGGCGGCCGCCGCCATGCCCGCGCCGACGATGCCCGCGTTGTTCTGCAGCGCGGCCGGCACGATCTCGGCCCTGATGCCGGTCAGGAGCGGCAGGAACCTGTCGGCCTTGCGGCTGACCCCGCCGCCGAGGATGAACAGCTCGGGCGAGAAGAGCATCTCGACGTGGGTGAGGTACTTGTGCAGGCGCTTCGCCCAGTGCTCCCAGGTGAGGTCCTCGTCGTCCTTGGCCTTGGTGGAGGCCTTCGTCTCGGCGTCGTGGCCGTGCAGTTCGAGGTGGCCCAGCTCGGTGTTGGGCAGCAGGCTGCCGTCGATGAAGACGGCGCTGCCGATGCCGGTGCCGAGGGTGAGCACGATGACCGTGCCCTTGCGGCCACGGCCCGCCCCGTACTCCATCTCGGCCATGCCGGCGGCGTCCGCGTCGTTGAGCAGGGTCACCGCGCAGCCGACCTTCTGGGACAGGAGCCCGGCGGCGTCCATGTCGATCCAGCCCTTGTCGACGTTCGCCGCCGTGCGTGTCATGCCGTGCGTGACCACTCCGGGGAAGGTGGCCCCGACGGGGCCCGTCCACCCGAAGTGGTCGACGACCTGCTTCACGCACTCCGCGACGGCGTCGGGGGTCGCGGGATGGGGGGTGAGCACTTTGAAGCGCTCCTCCGCCAAGTCACCACGCCCGAGATCGACCGGGGCACCCTTGATGCCCGATCCGCCGATGTCCACACCGAAAACGCTCATGCCCCAACGCTACGACGTGGCACGGTCGGTCACCCCTCGGAGGTGCCGCCCCGCATCAGTTCGGCGGCCTCGGCGCGCAGGTCCCGGCGGAGCTCCTTGGGCAGCGAGAAGGTGATCGACTCCTCGGCGGCCTTGACGATCTCCACGTCCTCGAAGCCGCGGGCGGCCAGCCACTCCAGCACCTGCTCGACGAGCACCTCGGGCACGGAGGCGCCGGAGGTGACACCGACGGTGGACACGCCGTCCAGCCACGCCTCGTCGATCTCGTCGGCGAAGTCCACCAGGTACGAGGCGCGGGCCCCGGCCAGCTTGGCGACCTCGACCAGGCGCACGGAGTTGGAGGAGTTGCGCGAGCCGACGACGATGACCAGTTCGGCCTCGGCGCCCATCTGCTTCACGGCGAGCTGACGGTTCTGCGTGGCGTAGCAGATGTCGTCGCTCGGCGGCGAGATCAGCAGCGGGAACTTCTCCTTGAGCGCGTCGACGGTCTCCATCGTCTCGTCCACGGAGAGCGTGGTCTGGGAGAGCCAGACGACCTTGGACGGGTCGCGGACCTCGACCTTCCCGACGTCGCCGGGGCCGTCGACCAGGGTGATGTGGTCGGGGGCCTCGCCGGAGGTGCCGATGACCTCCTCGTGGCCCTCGTGGCCGATCAGGAGGATGTCGTAGTCCTCGCCCGCGAACCGCACGGCCTCCTTGTGGACCTTGGTGACCAGCGGGCAGGTCGCGTCGATCGTGGCGAGCCGCCCCTTGGCGGCCTCCTCGTGGACGACCGGGGCGACGCCGTGGGCGGAGAACATGACGATCGACCCAGGCGGCACCTCCTCCGTCTGCTCGACGAAGATCGCGCCCTTCCGCTCCAGGGTCTGCACGACGTACTTGTTGTGGACGATCTCGTGGCGGACGTACACGGGGGCCCCGTACTGCTCCAGGGCCTTCTCGACGGCGATCACGGCACGGTCCACACCCGCGCAGTAGCCTCGCGGGGCGGCGAGCAGGACGCGGCGGGAAGTCGTAGCGGTCATGTGCCCATCGTACGGGGCCCGGACGGGGCCCCATCGCTGCCCCGCATGGTCCGGCCGGGGGTGCGGAGGCGGCGGCGGAGCACCGCGGGGCGCACGCGCGGACGGCACGGACCGGGCACGGGGCTCAGCGGCAGCGCCGCGGGCCCCGGGCGGCACGGCGGGCGGCGAGCGCCCATCCGGTCGCGAGGGCGGCGCCCGCCAGGGGCAGGCAGCTGAAGCAGCCGCAGCCGGGACCGTAGCGGCCGACGCGGAACCCGGCGTGGACACGCGGCGGGCGTTCGGACGGGGTCCAGCCGTACCGGCCGGGTCGGCGCATGGGAGCTCCCGGGACCTGTCGGAGACGCCGGCGTCACCGACGTCAGCGGTTTACCGGGTTGCCCCCAGCCTGCGCTGCGGCCGGGCGGGGGGACAGCGGGGCGTGCCATTCGGGTCGGGCGGGAGGGGCGTCACTGTCCGTGGCGGGGGCTAGTCTCGGCGTATGGCTGTGAACACGTCCTCGGAGGCGCCGATCCCTGTCGGCGAGGTGTCCCGGCTGATCGGCGGCTGGGTCGACCGGCTCGGCCCGGTGTGGGTCGAGGGGCAGATCACCCAGTTGTCACGGCGCCCGGGCGCGGGCGTGGTGTTCCTGACGCTGCGCGATCCGTCGCACGACATCTCGCTCAGCGTCACCTGCCGCCGGGCGGTCTTCGACGCCTTCGACGGGGCGGTCGGCGAGGGCGCCCGGGTCGTGGTGCACGCCAAGCCGGAGTGGTACGCGCCGCGCGGCCAGCTGTCGCTGCGCGCGGCGGAGATCCGCCCGATAGGCGTCGGCGACCTGCTGCTGCGGCTGGAGCAGCTGAAGAAGCGGCTGGCGGCCGAGGGCCTGTTCGCCCCGGAGCGCAAGCGGCCGCTGCCGTTCCTGCCGCAGCTGATCGGGCTGGTCTGCGGCCGGGCGTCGGCCGCCGAGCGGGACGTGCTGGAGAACGCGCGGCTGCGCTGGCCCGCGGTCCGCTTCGAGGTGCGCAACGTGCCCGTCCAGGGCGCGTACGCGGTGCCCCAGGTGATCGAGGCGGTGCGCGGGCTGGACGCGCACCCCGAGGTCGACGTGATCATCGTGGCGCGGGGCGGCGGCAGCGTGGAGGACCTGCTGCCGTTCTCGGACGAGCGGCTGGTGCGGACGGTCGCGGAGTGCCGTACGCCCGTGGTGTCGGCGATCGGGCACGAGCCGGACACCCCGCTGCTGGACCTGGTGGCCGATCTCCGCGCCTCGACGCCGACCGACGCGGCCAAGCGGGTCGTGCCGGACGTCGGCGAGGAGCTGGCCCGGGTCGAGCAGCTGCGGCAGCGGTCGCTGCGGGTGATGCGCGGGCTGCTGGACCGGGAGGAGCGGGGGCTGGCCGCGGCGGTGAGCCGGCCGTGCATGGCACGGCCCCATCTGATGGTGGACGAGCGCGCCGAGCAGGTCACGGCGCTGCTGGAGCGCTCCCGCCGCCATCTGCGGCACCGGCTGGACCGGGCGGAGGACGAGCTGGCGCACACCCGGGCCCGGGTCGTGGCGCTCTCCCCCGCCGCCACGCTGCAGCGCGGGTACGCGGTGCTGCAGCGCGAGGACGGGCAGGTCGTGCGCGCCGCGGACGAGGTGGCCGAGGAGGAGAAGCTGCGCGCCCGGGTGGCCGAGGGCGAGTTCACCGTCCGCGTCACGCGCTGACCGCCGGAGCGCCGGTCCCGGGCCGGCCGCCGCGCGTCCGGCCGCCGTGTCGGAGGGCGGCCCTAGGCTGGTGCCATGGCAGATCAGGACACGCTGGGGTACGAGCAGGCCCGCGACGAGCTCGTCGACGTCGTTCGCCGTCTGGAGGCCGGCGGCTCCACGCTCGAGGAGTCCCTCGCCCTGTGGGAGCGGGGGGAGCAGCTCGCCAAGGTGTGCCGCGACTGGCTGGAGGGCGCCCGCGCCCGGCTGGACGCGGCCCTGGCGGAGGAGTCCGGCGCCGCCGGGCAGGGACCGGAGGCCGCGGAGGAGGGATGACCGGGTGAGCGGGGCGCGGGCGGCGTGAGCCGCTTCACGTCGTAATAGTTGAAAGTTCAGTTGAAAATTCATCTATGCTGACGGGAGTGTCCCGACGCGCCCCTCCCCAGGGCGCGGTTCCACATCCCCACAGAGGTACCGATGACCCTCCAGCTCGACACCGCCGCCCAGAACCTCCTCTTCCTCGATGCGCGCACCGCCAACGCCTTCACCGACGAACCGGTGACCGACGAGCAGGTCCAGGCCGTGTACGACCTGGTCAAGTACGCCCCGACCGCCTACAACCAGCAGCCGCTGCGCGTCGTGCTGGTGCGCTCCCCCGAGGCCCGCGAGCGTCTGGTGGGCCACATGAACGAGGGCAACCGGGCGAAGACCGCCACGGCGCCGCTGGTCGCGGTCCTGGCCGCCGACAACGAGTTCCACGAGGAGCTGCCGGTCCAGTTCCCGTCCTTCCCGCAGGCCAAGGAGGTGCTCTTCGCCGAGCGCCCGGTGCGTGAGGCGTCCGCCGGCTTCAACGCCGCCCTGCAGGTCGGCTACTTCATCCTGGGCGTGCGCGCCGCGGGCCTGGCCGCCGGACCGATGACCGGCTACAACGCCGACGCCATCGACAAGGACTTCTTCCCCGACGGCGACCACTCCGTGCTGGCCGTGGTCAACATCGGCAAGCCGGGCGAGAACGCCTGGCGCGAGCGCGGGCCGCGCCTGGCCTACGACGAGGTCGTCACCACCGTCTGACGACGACCGCCCCTCACGTCACCGCCGCCGGCAGGGCCGGCGGCGGTGAGGTGGTTCAGGGTTCAGGGCTCAGCCCTGCCGGCCGCCCCGCTCTTCGAGCGCGGCGGCCAGTTCCGCGAGCCGGGCCATCGGGGCCGTGCCGGTGACCATCGTGGTCACCCCGCCCTCCTCGCGCACCAGCGCGTCGTACTTGTGGCCCTCGTAGCGCTGCCAGGTCTCACCGCCGACGGTGCGGGTACCCACCCGCTTCGCCTCGTGGCTCTTCTGCGCGACGAACTTCTCCGCGGCCTCGTTGCTCTGCTCGACGGCCGCGTACTCGTTCTTCGGGTCGACGAAGCCCAGGTGCCACCGCACCGCCCGCGGGTCGGTGGACTCGTACGTCACCGAGGTCGCCCGCCAGTCCTCGCCGAGCCCCACCGGGGCCGCCACCTGGTACGGGGCGTCGCGCCGTGCCTGGTCGAGCTCGACCCGGTAGCCGACCACCTTGACGGGGTCGTGGTTCTCGTCGTGCGGGATGAAGAGCCAGATGCCCCCGGCGACGACGCCGATCGCCGCCATCGAGAGCACCATGTCCCGCAGTGTTTCCGTGCCGCGCTTCTTTGCCACGCCCCCTATGGTCCACCATGCCCCGGACCGTCCGTCCGCCCGGGGTCGCACCCGGCGGAATTCCGCTCATGTGACAGGTGCCCTGCTCATCCTGGCGGGGTCCGGATAAGGTCGTAACACCCTCTTATCCCGGCCGTCCTCGTACAGAAAGGTGCGCTGTGATGACCGAGCAGCACGAAAACCACAACCTGCCGCCGCAACTCGAGGTGAATCCCGAGGCTCCCGACCGCAACCTCGCCCTGGAACTCGTCCGGGTCACCGAGGCCGCCGCCATGGCGGCCGGCCGCTGGGTCGGACGCGGCGACAAGAACGGCGCGGACGGCGCCGCCGTCAAGGCCATGCGCACCCTCGTCTCCACCGTGTCGATGAACGGCGTCGTCGTCATCGGCGAGGGCGAGAAGGACGAGGCCCCGATGCTCTTCAACGGGGAGCGCATCGGCGACGGGAACGGCGCGGAGTGCGACATCGCCGTGGACCCGATCGACGGCACCACCCTGACCGCCAAGGGCATGCCCAACGCCATCGCGGTGCTCGCCGCCGCGGACCGTGGCGCGATGTACGACCCCTCGGCCGTCTTCTACATGGACAAACTGGTCACCGGCCCCGAGGCCGCCGACTACGTCGACATCACCGCCCCGCCCTCGGTCAACATCCGCCGGGTCGCCAAGGCGAAGGGCAGCGCCCCCGAGGACGTCACGGTCGTCATCCTCGACCGCCCCCGCCACGAGGGCATCGTCAAGGAGATCCGGGAGACCGGCGCGCGGATCAAGTTCATCTCCGACGGCGACGTGGCCGGCGCGATCATGGCCGTCCGCGAGGGCACCGGCGTCGACATGCTGATGGGCGTCGGTGGCACGCCCGAGGGCATCATCGCGGCCTGCGCGATCAAGTGCCTGGGCGGCACCATCCAGGGCCGGCTGTGGCCGAAGGACGAGGCGGAGAAGCAGCGCGCCCTGGACGCGGGCCACGACCTGGAGCGGATCCTGCACACGGACGACCTGGTCGAGGGCGACAACGTCTTCTTCGTCGCCACCGGCATCACCGACGGCGAGCTGCTGCGCGGGGTGCGGTACCGCGCCGAGACCGCGATCACCCAGTCGCTGGTCATGCGCTCGAAGTCCGGCACGATCCGCCAGATCGACTCCACGCACCGGCTGTCGAAGCTGCGCGCCTACAGCACCATCGACTTCGACCGCGCGCGCTGAGCCGCCGCGGCAGCCGCCGCGCACCGGCACACGAGAACCGGGACCCCGCCGTATCGGCGGGGTCCCGGCCCTTTCGTCGTTCAGCCGGCCGCGGCGATCTGCGTCCCGGGCCGCTGCAGCTCCGCCTCACGGCGGCGGCGCCGGGCCAGTACGACCCTGCGCTCCGCGGCGGTCATCCCGCCCCACACGCCGTAGGGCTCCGGCTGGAGCAGCGCGTGCTCGCGGCACTCCAGCATCACCGGGCAGCGCGCGCACACCCGCTTGGCGGCCTCCTCCCGGGACAGCCGCGCCGCGGTCGGCTCCTTCGAAGGCGCGAAGAACAGACCCGCCTCGTCACTGCGGCACGCCGCCTCCGAGTGCCATGGGCCGCCCAGGTCCCGGGGGTGACTCAGGGAGGACCTGGAGGCTGCCGGGGGCTCGATCGGTTGAAGCACGGGATACTCCTGACGACGGCTCGGCTTGGTGTCACCCTTGCCCGTCGCTGCGGTGCCGGTGCGTCTCCACGGGTCTGTCGGCGTGAGGAGGGCTGCGGCGAGCGACGTGTCCCCTTGCCCTACCCGCTGTGCGCGCGTTCATGCGCACCGTGTCGGGGCCGCCGCCCGGGCCACGCCTCCATAGCACCGGGACCACGCTCCGCCGACCCCCTTGCACGGCACGGGAGTTGACCCGCGCCGCGGTCAGCCGTCGAGTTCGGCGGGGCCGAGCCCCTTCTTCTTCACACGCTTGCCCCGGCGCGGCTTGGCCTCGACGCCGCCCCAGAAGGCGAAGCCCTGCACCTTGATGACCGGGGCGTGCGGGTCGGGCGACTCGTACGCCTTCACGTCGGAGCCGCCCATGATGCCCACAACGCCGCCGCCGTGCAGGGTCACGTTCTCGGGGACCTTGATCTCGATGCCGCCCATGATGGCCGTGCAGTTGATGACGAGCTCGGGGCTGGTGAAGGTGGCCTCGGTGAGGTCGATGACGACGCCGCCCATGATGGCGACGGCGTTGATCTTCGAGCCGACCCGCCAGCGCCCCTTGCGCTCGGCACCGCCGAGGATGCCGATCAGGTTGGGGTTCTCGCCGGAGCCGTCCGGCACCCAGTGGTGCGCCCCCGGCGACGGGGCGGGTGCGCTCGTCGTGCGTCCCGCGGGGAGGTCGCGGACGTACGGCTCCAGTTCGCCGACGGTCTTGGCCGCGTAGACCCCGTCGAGCCGCTCGGAGTGCTCCTCGGTGGTCAGACGACCCTCCGCGAGGGCATCGCGAAGGATGTCCGCCACCCGGTCGCGGTCCGCGTCGGACGCACGGATATCGGCTTCGGCGACGGGGCGCACGGGGTGCTGTTCACGCTTCTGGAGCGACGACTCATCCACCCGACTACCGTACACAAACGCGATAGATCGCGACTAGGGCCGGTGAGGGTCACCTCACACATCCGGTACCCCGCGCACGTTCTACGCTTGTTGGGCTTCTATGACGCAGCGCCAGTGAGGATGTCCATAAATGCCCGAGTTTGCCTATACCGACTTGCTCCCCCTCGGTGAGGACACCACTCCGTACCGTCTGGTCACCTCCGAGGGCGTCAGCACCTTCGAGGCCGACGGCCGGACCTTCCTCAAGGTGGAGCCGGAGGCGCTGCGCAAGCTCGCCGCCGAGGCGATGCACGACATCTCCCACTACCTGCGTCCGGCGCACCTCGCCCAGCTGCGCCGGATCCTCGACGACCCCGAGGCGTCCCCCAACGACCGCTTCGTCGCCCTGGACCTGCTGAAGAACGCCAACATCGCCGCGGCCGGCGTCCTGCCGATGTGCCAGGACACGGGCACCGCGATCGTGATGGGCAAGCGCGGCCAGAACGTGCTCACGCAGGGCGGTGACGAGGCGGCCCTGTCGCACGGCATCTTCGACGCCTACACCAAGCTCAACCTGCGCTACTCCCAGATGGCCCCGCTGACCATGTGGGAGGAGAAGAACACCGGCTCCAACCTGCCCGCGCAGATCGAGCTGTACGCGACCGACGGCGGCGCGTACAAGTTCCTCTTCATGGCCAAGGGCGGCGGCTCGGCCAACAAGTCCTTCCTCTACCAGGAGACCAAGGCGGTCCTGAACGAGGCCTCCATGATGAGGTTCCTGGAGGAGAAGATCCGTTCGCTCGGCACGGCCGCGTGCCCGCCGTACCACCTGGCGATCGTGGTCGGCGGCACCTCCGCGGAGTTCGCGCTGAAGACCGCGAAGTACGCCTCCGCGCACTACCTGGACGAGCTGCCGGCCGAGGGTTCGCCGACCGGCCACGGTTTCCGGGACAAGGAGCTGGAGGAGAAGGTCTTCGAGCTCACCCAGAAGATCGGCATCGGCGCGCAGTTCGGCGGCAAGTACTTCTGCCACGACGTGCGCGTGGTGCGGCTGCCCCGGCACGGCGCCTCCCTGCCGGTCGCCATCGCCGTGTCCTGCTCCGCCGACCGCCAGGCCGTCGCGAAGATCACCGCCGAGGGCGTCTTCCTGGAGCAGCTGGAGACCGACCCCGCGAAGTACCTGCCGGAGACCACCGACGAGCACCTGTCGGACGAGGACGTCGTGCGCGTCGACCTCAACCGGCCGATGGACGAGGTGCTGGCGGAGCTGTCCAAGTACCCGGTCAAGACCCGGCTGTCGCTGACCGGCCCGCTGGTCGTCGCCCGCGACATCGCGCACGCCAAGATCAAGGAGCGGCTGGACGCGGGCGAGGAGATGCCGCAGTACCTGCGCGACCACCCGGTCTACTACGCGGGCCCGGCCAAGACCCCGCAGGGCTACGCCTCCGGCTCCTTCGGCCCGACCACGGCCGGCCGCATGGACTCCTACGTCGAGCAGTTCCAGGCGGCGGGCGGCTCCAAGGTCATGCTCGCCAAGGGCAACCGCTCGAAGCAGGTGACCGACGCGTGCGCCGCGCACGGCGGCTTCTACCTGGGCTCGATCGGCGGCCCGGCGGCGCGCCTGGCCCAGGACTGCATCAAGAAGGTCGAGGTCGTCGAGTACGCCGAGCTCGGCATGGAAGCGGTCTGGAAGATCGAGGTCGAGGACTTCCCGGCCTTCATCGTCGTCGACGACAAGGGCAACGACTTCTTCACGGACCCGGCGCCCGCGCCGACGTTCACCGGCATCCCGGTGCGCCCGGGGGCGTGACCCGTCCGGGACGGCCCGGCACCGCGTGCGCGGTGCCGGGCCGCCTTGTTCCTCGGTCCGTGCGGGCCGCCTTCCGGGGGGGCCGCCGGGGGGAATGAAACGTCCCGCGCCGCTGTCCTACCGAGGGGTTCGGGTTCTACTGGGAGGTACCCGGTACGCCCGACGATGTCCGCGATGGAAGGAATTCCGGCCATGCCCGAGCAGGACGCAGGGGACGAGCGCGAGTACCGCGTCGAGCACGACTCGATGGGCGAGGTGCGCGTCCCGGCCCACGCCAAGTGGCGCGCGCAGACCCAGCGCGCGGTGGAGAACTTCCCCATCAGCGGACGCGGGCTGGAGCGGTCCCACATCGAGGCGCTCGCCCGGATCAAGGCGGCCGCGGCCAAGGTCAACGCGGAGCTGGGCGTCCTGGACAAGGACGTGTCGGAGGCGATCCAGGAGGCCGCCGCCGAGGTGGCCGGGGGGCGCTGGGACGGGCACTTCCCGATCGACGTCTTCCAGACCGGTTCCGGCACCTCGTCCAACATGAACGCCAACGAGGTCATCGCGACCCTGGCGAGCGAGCGGCTCGGCCGCGACGTGCACCCCAACGACCACGTCAACGCCAGCCAGTCCTCCAACGACGTCTTCCCCTCCTCCCTGCACATCGCCGCGACCGCCGCGGTGACCGGCGACCTGATCCCGGCGCTGGAGCACCTGGCGGCGTCGCTGGAGCGCAAGGCCGCGGAGTTCGCGGACGTCGTGAAGTCCGGCCGTACGCATCTGATGGACGCCACGCCGGTGACCCTGGGCCAGGAGTTCGGCGGCTACGCGGCCCAGGTCCGCTACGGGGTGGAGCGGCTGCTGGCGTCGCTGCCCCGGCTGGCGGAGCTGCCGCTGGGCGGCACCGCGGTCGGCACGGGGATCAACACCCCGCCCGGCTTCTCGGCGGCGGTGATCGCCGAGGTGGCGCGGACGACCGGGCTGCCGCTGACCGAGGCGCGGGACCACTTCGAGGCGCAGGGCGCCCGCGACGGGGTCGTGGAGACCTCCGGGCAGCTGCGCACGATCGCCGTGGGCCTGACCAAGATCGCGAACGACCTGCGCTGGATGGGCTCCGGCCCCCGCACCGGTCTCGCCGAGATCGCCCTGCCGGACCTGCAGCCCGGTTCGTCGATCATGCCGGGCAAGGTGAACCCGGTGATCCCCGAGGCGGTGCTGATGGTGGCCGCGCAGGTCATCGGCAACGACGTGACGATCACCACGGCCGGCGCCGCGGGCAACTTCGAGCTGAACGTGATGCTCCCGGTGATCGCCAGGAACGTCCTGGAGTCGGTGCGGCTGCTCGCCAACGTCTCCCGGCTGCTGGCCGACCGCACGGTCGACGGGATCACGGCGAACGTGGAGCGCGCCCGTGAGTACGCGGAGTCCTCGCCGTCGGTCGTGACCCCGCTCAACAAGTACATCGGCTACGAGGAGGCGGCCAAGGTCGCCAAGCGGTCGCTGGCCGAGCGGAAGACCATCCGCGAGGTGGTCCTGGAGTCCGGCTACGTCGAGCGCGGGCTGCTCACCCTGGAGCAGCTGGACGAGGCGCTGGACGTGCTGCGGATGACCCGGCCCTGACGGCGCGCCGCGCCGTCGTCCCGGCCGTCCCCGGTGCCCGGCGTGACGAACGCTCGGCTCAAGGGTGACGCCCCCGTAACACGGGGTCCGTAAGATCCGTTCATGACAGCGGACATCCTTCTTCCCCGTGGAGCGGGCCAGGACGGCGGCGCGGGCCACTGGGCCCCCGGCGAGCAGGTGCTGTGGCGCTACCGCGGCAACGGCAGCGACGCGGTGCACATCTGCCGTCCGGTGACCGTGGTGCGCGACGACCCGGAGCTGCTGGCGGTGTGGATGGCGCCGGGCACCGAGTGCGTCAAGCCGGTCCTGGCGGACGGCTCGCCGATCCATCACGAGCCGCTGGAGACCCGCTACCTCAAGCCGCGCACGACCTGCGTCGACCGCTGGTGGGGCGCGGGCGTGCTGAAGCTGGCGCGCCCGGACGAGCCCTGGTCGGTGTGGCTGTTCTGGGAACAGGGCTGGCGCTTCAAGAACTGGTACGTGAACCTCGAGGAGCCGCGGCACCGCTGGCCGGGCGGGGTCGACTCCGAGGACCACTTCCTGGACATCCACGTCACCCCGGACCGGGGCTGGCAGTGGCGGGACGAGGACGAGTTCGCGCAGGCCCAGGCCGCCGGCCTGATGACGGCGGTCACGGCGGAGCGGGTACGGGAGGCCGGCCGCCGGGCGGTCGAGGCGATCGGCGCCTGGGGGCACCCCTTCCGGGACGGCTGGGAGCACTGGCGTCCGAATCCGGCGTGGCCGGTACCGGCCCTTCCGGTTGACTGGGATCGTCCGGCAAGGTGACCGCGTGAGCGGCTTGCCGGGGACCCCTGCCCCAATCATAAGATCGTGGCCCATAGTGCTGCACAAAACACAGGCTCACACTAGAGTTTGACGCTATGTCACCAAGGTCATACGGGAGGCCCGGGCTGTGGGAGTCGGCGGCTACGAGGACATACAGCTGGACCGCACCGGCCAGGCCGAGGGGTTCGACGCCATAGGTGACCGCTACGACGAGGCCTTCCCGCACAAGGAGGGCCAGGTCGCCGCGGGCGAGTGGCTCCTGGCCCAGCTCCCGGCGGGCTCCCGCGTCCTGGACCTCGGCTGCGGCACGGGGCTGCCGACCTGCCGTCAGCTGGTCGAGGCCGGACACGAGGTGACGGGTGTGGACCTCTCCGCGGGGATGCTCTCGCTCGCCCGCCGGCACGTGCCCCGGGCGACCTTCCTCCAGGCCGACATCGCCGACCTGCGGGCCGGTGGCCGCCACGGACCCGACGGCCCGGGGGACCCGGGCCGCTTCGACGCCGCCGTGGCCTTCTTCTCGCTGCTGATGCTGCCTCGGGCGGAGATCCCGCTGGCCCTGCGCAGCGTCCACGACCTCCTCCTCCCGGGCGGGATGTTCACCCTTTCGATGGTGGAAGCCGACGTGGATGACTTCGCGATTCCGTTCCTTGGTAACACCATCCGGGTATCGGGTTATCTACGGGATGAATTGCGCCAGGTGGTGTCCGACGCGGGATTCACGGTCCTTAAGGAGGATTCGTACGCGTACGCGCCGCACACGACCGAAGTGCCGCCGGAGGAGCAGCTCTTCCTGCACTGCCGACGACCCGCCTGACGCGGCCGCCCCGCCACGTGCCCGGCACGTGACGCACCCGACCGGATGGAACGACCAGCGTGAGCACGGAGCGCATTTCTGAGCAGGCCGCCGTCCAGGGGACGACGGCCGGCCCGGCACGTCCGGGTGACACCGAACCGGTACCGGATCCACGGGCCGGCTTCCGGCTGCCCGCGGACCCCGCGCCGGGCGGCGAGCCGGGCGCGTCCACGGCCGGGGCGCCGGCCCCCGGGCGGTCCCCGGACCCGTCCGCGGCGGGCGACCGCCCGCGCCGGGGCCGCCGGAGCGGCGGCGCCAAGCGCGGCGCGGCCGCCGGCGGGGCCGGCGATCCCGGCGGCACGGCCATGCCGCCGGCGGAACGTCAGACCCCCTCCGATCCCCCCGCGTCGGCCCCCGCCCCCGCCAAGCCCGGCCGTGGCGGCCGGCGTGCGCGCGGCGGACGCACCGCGCGGCAGTCCTCCGAGGTGCGGGACCGTCAGGCCGCCCGGGTGGTCGCAGGCGAGGGGGTGGCCACCGTCCAGCACATGGCCGCCGCCCCCGCGGACGGCGCCCGCGGACGGCAGACCGTACGGCTGCGCTCCGCCGACGCCCCCGGCGGCGCCCCGGCCACCGGTCCGTCCTTCGACGGCTCCGCGGGCCGGGACCGGCGGGCCGCCACCGCCATGGCCGCTCCCGTGGAGCCCGGCCGCCGGGCCACGGCGGGCGGCGGGACCCCGGGCGTCCCGGGTGTCCCCGGTCCGACGCAGCCGGAGGGCGGCGAGCCGCGCACCCGGCAGCGGACCCCCGACACGACGCTGCCCACGTCCCGGACGACGGGCCGGCAGGGCGGCCGCGGGGGCCACGCGGGCGGGCACCCCGTCGACGAGGACTCCACCGGCGGCCAGCCGCTGAAGAAGATCGGCCCGCAGAACCGCGGCCGGGCGGGGCAGGCGGAGACCGAGCGGCTGCGCTACGTCGGCGCGGCCACCCGCCGCATCGCCCGCGGCCTGGACCTGGACGAGATCGTGCTGGGCCTGTGCCGCTCCGCGGTGCCCGCCTTCGCCGACGCGATCCTGGTCTACCTGCGCGACCCGCTGCCGGTGGGCGACGAGCGCCCCTCCGGCCCGCTGGTCCTGCGGCTGCGGCGCACCGACCGCGTGCCGGACGAGAACGCCCCGGAGCCGGTGGAGGGCCTGCTCATGCCGGTCGTCCCCTCCACGGAGGGCGCGTACGGCGCTGCCGCCGAGGTCGTGACCGTCCCCATGGACGGCGCCCTGGCCGAGGTGCTGCGCGGGGTGCGCCCGGTGTTCTCCGACAGCGCGCAGGCCACGGCGGCCCTCCACGAGCTGGTCGGGGGCTGCCGGCAGGCGGAGTTCGGCGAGACGTTAGACCTGCCGACCGGACGCCGGGCCATCCTGGCACCGCTGCGCGGCCGCCGCCGGGTGATCGGCGCGACCGTGCTGCTGCGCCGTCCCGAGCGGGCCCCGTTCGACCCGGACGACCTGCTGATCGCGGCCCAGCTGGCCACCCACACGGCGCTCGGCGTGGACAAGGCGGTCCTCTACGACCGCGAGGCGTCCATCGCCGACTCCCTGCAGCGCGAGATGCTGCCGGACTCCCTGCCGGAGCCCACCGGGGTCCGGCTGGCCAGCCGCTACCTCCCCGCCGCCGAGTCGGCCCGGGTCGGCGGCGACTGGTACGACGCGATCCCGCTGCCCGGCAGCCGGGTGGCGCTGGTGGTCGGCGACGTCATGGGCCACTCCATGACCTCGGCGGCGATCATGGGCCAGCTGCGGACGACCGTGCAGACCCTGGCGGGCCTGGACCTGTCGCCGCAGGAGGTGCTCTACCACCTGGACGAGCAGGCCCAGCGGCTCGGCCAGGACCGCATGGCCACCTGCATCTACGCGGTCTACGACCCGATAGCGCACCGGGTGACGATCGCCAACGCCGGCCACCCGCCGCCGGTGCTGCTGCACGCCAGCGGCCTGGCCGAGGTGCTGCGCGTGCCTCCGGGCGCGCCGATCGGCGTGGGCGGCGTGCCCTTCGAGGCGGTGGAGCTGCCCGCCCCGGCCGGGGCCACGCTGCTGCTGTACACCGACGGCCTGGTGGAGTCCCGCACCCGTGACGTGTGGGGCGGCATCGAGATGCTGCGCGAGCGGCTGCACACGGCGTCGGCGGTGCTGTGCCCGCCGCCGCTGGAGCCGCTGTGCGACGAGGTGCTGGAGATCGTCGGCCCGGGCGACCGGGACGACGACATCGCGCTGCTGGCCGCCCGCTTCGACGGCATCGCGCCGCGCGACGTCGCCTACTGGTTCCTGGAGCCGCGGCCGCAGACGGCCGGCCGGGCCCGGCGGCTGGTGCGGCAGGCACTCAGCCGCTGGAACCTGGAGCCGCTGGCCGAGGCGACCGAGCTGCTGGTCAGCGAGGTGGTCACCAATGCGGTGCGGTACGCGGAGCGGCCGATCACGCTGCGGCTGCTCCGTACCGACGTGCTGCGCTGCGAGGTGGGCGACGACGCCCCGACGCTGCCGCGGATGCGCCACGCGCAGCCGCAGGACGAGGGCGGGCGCGGGCTGTACCTCGTCAACCGGATGGCGCAGCGCTGGGGAGCGACCCGGCTGAGCGCCGGGAAGGTGGTCTGGTTCGAAATGGGCATTCCGGGCGGTGTCGACCGGTAGACACTCCGTATCGGTACACGTTTTATTTTTGGACATTGTCCAGATCCATGACGTGAAGTCATTGCCCGGCGTGCCGAGCCGGTGATTCAGTGTTTGTGTGGTCGTTAGCGACCAGGAGCCCCCGACGGACTCTTCCGAAGATCGACGGGAGGACACACTCACATGAGCACCCCCTACACCACCAACAACGCCGGGATCCCGGTGGAGAGCGACGCGCACTCGCTCACGGTGGGCTCGGACGGCCCCATCCTCCTCCAGGACCACTACCTGATCGAGAAGATGGCGCAGTTCAACCGCGAACGGGTACCGGAGCGTGTGGTGCACGCCAAGGGCTCGGGCGCGTACGGCGTCTTCGAGGTGACGAACGACGTCAGCCAGTTCACCAAGGCCGACCTCTTCCAGCCGGGACGCCGCACGGAGATGCTGGCCCGCTTCTCGACGGTCGCCGGCGAGCTGGGCAGCCCCGACACCTGGCGCGACCCACGCGGTTTCGCCCTGAAGTTCTACACCGAGTACGGCAACTACGACATGGTCGGCAACAACACGCCGGTCTTCTTCGTGCGCGACCCGATGAAGTTCCAGGACTTCATCCGCAGCCAGAAGCGCCGCCGTGACAGCTCACTGCGCGACAACAACATGCAGTGGGACTTCTGGACGCTGTCCCCGGAGTCGGCGCACATGGTCACCTGGCTGATGGGCGACCGCGGCGTGCCCAAGTCGTACCGCCACATGAACGGCTACAGCTCCCACACCTACATGTGGGTCAACGGCGGCGGCGAGCGGTTCTGGGTCAAGTACCACTTCAAGACCGACCAGGGGATCGACTTCCTCACCCAGGAGGAGGCCGACCACTACGCGGGCGCCGACGGCGATCTGCACCGCCGTGACCTGTACCAGGCCATCGAACGCGGCGAGCATCCCTCGTGGACGCTGTACATGCAGATCATGCCGTTCGACGACGCGGCGGACTACCGGTTCAACCCCTTCGACCTCACCAAGGTGTGGCCGCACGGCGACTACCCGCTGGTCGAGGTCGGCCGGATGACCCTGAACAAGAACCCCGAGGACTACTTCATCCACATCGAGCAGGCCGCCTTCGAGCCCAGCAACATGGTGCCCGGCATCGGCCCCTCGCCGGACAAGATGCTCCTCGGCCGGCTCTTCTCGTACGCCGACACCCACCGCTACCGGATCGGCCCCAACTACGCGCAGCTGCCGCCAAACCGGGCCCACACCGAGGTGCGCTCGTACGCCAAGGACGGGCCGATGCGCTACGAGCCCTCGCGCACCGCCGCGCCGTACGCGCCGAACTCCTTCGGCGGGCCCGAGGCCGACATCCGGCGCTTCGGCGACCCGGCCGGCTGGGAGGTGGCGGGCAACATGGTGCACGAGCCGTACAAGCTGCACCGCGAGGACGACGACTTCGGCCAGCCCGGGACGATGGTCCGCCAGGTCCTGGACGACGCCGCCCGCGACCGGCTGGTCTCCAACGTGTCGGGCCACCTGAAGAACGGGGTCAGCGCCCCCGTCCTGGCCCGCGCGGTCGAGTACTGGCGCAACATCGACAAGGAGGTCGGCGACCGCATCGCCGCCAACGTCAACGGCCTGTGAGCCGGACCTCCCCACGGCCGCAGCCCCGGTGCACGTGATGTCCGTCCGTGCCCCGGGGCTGCATCGCGTCCGGCCGGAACGGAACCGGGCGGGCCCCGCGCGCATCCCATCGGCATGAGGACGAGACGGTGGGCGAGGGCGGGGGCCGTCATACCCCTGGTGACGGCGGTGGGCTGCGGGGTCCTGGGGGCGGACGGCCCCGACTGCACCGACATCGGAGCGGAGTCGGGGGTGCGGCTCGTGTTCGACACGGAGCCCGGCACGACCTACCGGCTGTGCGCCGGCGCGGTGTGCTCGCGGAGCGGAACGGGCGACGGGCAGGAGATGCTGCTCGCCCTGGACCTGCCCGAAGCGACCGGGCCGAAGCGGGTCACGGTGCGCTTCACCGGCACCGCGCAGAATGCCCCGGGGACCGCGACCAAGCCCGCGGTGGACGAGCGCATCGACGTCACGCTCAAGAAGTGGCAGCCGAACGGCCCGCGCTGCGAGCCCACCGCCTATCAGGCCCATCTCGGGTACGAACCGGGAAAGGGCCTGTTCAGGATGGGTTAGGTCACCGGCTCGCCACTATGCATGAGGTCTATACACCGTAGGTATACGCGTCGTGTAGAGTCCTCGGTCATGAGCATCGGCCACACCCTGCTCGGACTCCTGGAGTCCGGCCCGCGCCACGGATACGACCTGAAGCGGGCATTCGACAACAAGTTCGGCCACGACCGCCCGCTGCACTACGGCCAGGTCTACTCGACGATGGCGCGGCTGCTGAAGAACGGGCTGGTCGAGGTCGACGGCATCGAGCCCGGCGGCGGCCCGGAACGCAAGCGGTACGCGATCACCGAGGCCGGGATCACCGACGTCGAGAAGTGGCTCGGGCAGCCGGAGAAGCCCGAGCCCTACCTGCAGAACACCCTCTACACCAAGGTCGTCCTCGCGCTGCTCACCGGGCGCAGCGCCGCCGGCCTCCTCGACACCCAGAGGTCCGAGCATCTGCGGCTGATGCGGGAACTGACCGGACGCAAGCGGCACGGCGACTTCGCGGACCAGCTCATCTGCGACCACGCCCTGTTTCACCTGGAGGCGGACCTGCGGTGGCTGGAGCTCACCGCCGCCCGCCTCGACCTACTCGCGGCGGAGGTAGCCGAGTGAGCACCACGGAGAACCTGATGGAGGCCGTCGACCTGCACAAGGCGTACGGCCCGACCCCGGCCCTGGACGGCGCGGAGTTCGCGATACGCGCCGGGGAGGTCGTCGCCGTCATGGGGCCGTCCGGCTCCGGCAAGTCGACGCTGCTGCACTGCCTGGCCGGCATCGTCCGGCCGGACTCGGGCAGCGTGCTGTACCGGGGACGGGACCTGACCGCCATGAGCGACGCCGAGCGCAGCGCGCTGCGCCGCGGCGAGTTCGGCTTCGTCTTCCAGTTCGGCCAGCTCGTCCCGGAGCTGACCTGTGTGGAGAACGTGGCCCTGCCGCTGCGGCTGAACGGCACCCGGCGCAAGGAGGCCGAGGCGCGCGCCAAGGAGTGGCTGGCCCGGCTGGAGGTCGACGACCTGGCGGGCAAGCGCCCCGGCGAGATCTCCGGCGGCCAGGGCCAGCGGGTCGCCGTGGCCAGGGCACTGGTCACCGGCCCGCGGGTGGTCTTCGCCGACGAGCCGACCGGCGCCCTGGACTCCCTCAACGGCGAGCGGGTGATGCGCATGCTGACCGACGCCGCCCGTGACACCGACGCCGCCGTCGTCCTCGTCACGCACGAGGCGCGGGTGGCCGCCTACTCCGACCGCGAGGTCGTCGTCCGTGACGGCAAGTCGCGCGACATGGAGAGGGTGGCATGAGCACCGCCCACCCGCCTCCGAACGGCGGCCTCGCCGGCTGGGTCCGTGATCTGGGCCTGGGCGTCCGCTTCGCGGCGACCGGCGGCCGCGAGGGCTGGACCCGCACCCTGCTCACCGCGGTCGGCGTCGGCCTCGGCGTCGCGCTGCTGCTGGTGGCGGCCGCCGTGCCCGCCATGCTGGGCGCCCGGGCCGACCGGGGCTACGACCGGGACTACTCCTGGTTCAACGACCAGCCCAAGCAGTCCGCCACCACGGTGCTGCGCGAACAGGCCGACACCCGTTTCCGCGACGACTCCATCCGGGGTCTGCTGCTCAAGGCCGACGGCGACCGGCCGGTGCTGCCGCCGGGCCTCGACGCGATGCCCGCGCCCGGCGAGATGGTGGTCTCCCCCGCGCTGAAGAAGCTGCTCGACCAGCCCGGCAGCAAGCTGCTGCGGGAACGGCTGGACTACCGCATCTCCGGCGTCATCGGCGACGAGGGCCTGCTCGGACCGGCCGAGCTGGCCTACTACGCGGGCAGCGACAAGCTCGTCGCCCGCAACGAGGACGGTTCCGTCGGGAACGCCACCCGCATCCCGTACTTCGGACGCGGCACCGTCAAACCCGAGCCGCTGGGCGGGGTGCTGAGCCTGCTGGTCGTCATCATCGTCGTCGTCCTGCTGATGCCCGTGGCCGTCTTCATCGGCACCGCCGTCCGCTTCGGCGGCGAACGCCGCGACCGGCGGCTGGCCGCGCTGCGGCTGGTCGGCGCCGACAGCCGGATGACCCGGCGGGTCGCGGCCGGCGAGGCGCTCTTCGGCTCCCTGCTCGGACTCGTCGTGGGCACCGGGATCTTCCTGTGGGCCCGGCAGTTCTCGCCCGATGTGACGCTGTACGACATCAGCCTCTTCCCGTCCGACATCACGCCCGGTCCCGGGCTGGCCGCGCTGGTGGCGGTGGCGGTTCCGGGGTCGGCGGTCGCGGTCACCCTGCTGGCGATGCGCGGAATCGCCGTCGAGCCGCTCGGCGTGGTGCGCAAGGCCACCGCGCAGAAGCGACGGCTGTGGTGGCGGCTGCTGATCCCGCTGGCCGGCCTCGCACTGCTGGTTCCGCTGTTCGGGAGCATCTCCCAGAACTCCTCGGTCAATCCCTACCAGGTGACGGCCGGTGTGGTCCTGCTGCTGGTCGGTCTCACCGCCGTGCTGCCCTGGCTGGTCGAGTCGGTCGTCGGGCGCTTCCACGGCGGGTCGCTGCCCTGGCAGCTGGCCACGCGCCGCATCCAGCTCGACAGCAGCGCCGCCGCCCGCATGGTCAGCGGGGTCACCGTCGCCGTGGCGGGGGCGATCGCCCTCCAGTCGCTCTTCACCGGGGTGCAGGGCGACTTCGTCACGGAGACCGGCCAGGACCCGGACCGCGCCCAGCTCAGCATCTCGCAGAACGTCGGCAGCGGGGCGGAAGCGCAGCGCGTGGAGAAGGCCTTCGCCGACACCCCGGGCGTCCGGACGGTACTCGGCGTCGTCCAGGGCAACAGCGTCCAGGGGAACGCCTCGACGCTGAAGTCCGAGGACATCCGGTACGCGCCCCTGGTCGTGGGCGACTGCGCAACGCTGCGCGAGCTCGCCGAGGTCGGAGCCGGCTGCGCCGACGGCGACGTGTTCCTGGTGTCCGACCCCGAAGGCTACGACGGCATGAGCTTCATCAAGCCGGGCGGCACGCTCGATCTGAACACGCCGGTCACGGACAAGTACACCGGCACGCGCCAGCCGTGGCGGATCCCGGCCGACGCCCGCCCGGCGAAGTCCCGCGTGGCGCCGGACGGGAACCAGGAGTGGGGCGTGCTGGCCACCCCCGCCGCCTTGGACGTGGCGGCACTGCGCACGCCCGCCGTCCGGCTCATGCTGAGGACCGACCCGGGCTCGCCGGACGCCGTCGAGCACGCCCGCAACACCGCCGCGCGCATCGACCCCACGCTCACGGTCTACCAGTTGCAGGCGACCAGCGAGGACCGCAAGTTCGCGACGATCCGGCGCGGGCTGTTCATCGGCGCCACGGCCACCCTCGCTCTGATCGGCGCGAGCTTGCTGGTCTCCATGCTGGAGCAACTGCGCGAGCGCAGGAAGCTGCTGGCCGTCCTGGTCGCCTTCGGCACCCGGCGGTCCGTGCTCGGTCTGTCGGTGCTCTGGCAGACGGCGCTGCCGGTCGCCCTGGGGCTCGCCCTCGCGGTCGTCGGCGGTGCGGGACTCGCCGCGGCCCTGCGGAAGATGGTGGGCCTGGGCCCGCATGTCGACTGGGCAAGCGTGGGCGCCATGACCGGCGCCGGTGCGGGAGTGGTCATCCTGGTCACGGCGCTGAGCCTGCCGCCGTTGTGGCGGATGATGCGTCCGGACGGTCTGCGGACGGAGTGACGCCGGCGGCCCCCGGCCGTCAGCGGGCGAACCGTACCGGCAGCGGTGCCAGGGCACCGCGCAGCGCGGAGGCGAAGGCCTCGAACTCCTCCGCGCGCGCGGTGCCCGCGCGCATCGCCAGCGCGATGCGCCGTGACGGCGCCGGGTCGGCGAAGTACCCCGTGGCGAGGTCCGCGCTGCGTCCGGTCTCCACCGGGACCGCCGTCCTCGGCAGCAGCGTCACCCCGAGCCCGCCGGCCACCAGCTGCACCAGTGTGGACAGCCCCGCCGCGGTCGTGGTGGCGGTCGCCCCCTCGGTGCGGCCCGCCTCCCGGCAGACGTCCAGCGCCTGGTCGCGCAGGCAGTGCCCCTCCTCCAGCAGCAGCAGGTCCAGCTGCCGCAGGGCCTCGCGGGGGATGTCCATCCGTCCGGCCAGCCAGTGGTCGCGCGGGGTGACCAGGACGAAGTCCTCGTCGAAGAGGGGCAGTTCGGCGACGGCGGGGACACCGAGCGGTACGGCGAGGAGCAGCAGGTCCAGCCGGCCCGCCGTGAGTCCCTCCAGCAGCGAGGACGTCTGCTCCTCGTGCACCTGCAGGTCGAGCTCCGGGTACGTGTCGTGCGCCAGCCGCAGCACGGTCGGCAGCAGATAGGGCGCCACCGTCGGGATCACCCCGAGCCGCAGCACCCCCGTGAAGGGCGCGCGCGCCGCCTCCGCCTCGTCGAGGAGGTCGCCGACCGCTCCCAGCACCGCCCGCGCCCGGACCGCGACGCGCTCCCCCGCCGAGGTCAGCAGCACCTTGCGGGTCGTGCGCTCCACGAGCACCACCCCGAGCGCCTCCTCCAGCGCGGCGACCGCCCCGGACAGCGCCGGCTGGCTCGTGCCTATCGCCGCGGCCGCGTCCCTGAAGTGGAGGTGCTCGGCAACGGCCGCGAAAGCCCGCAACTGGGACAGGCTCGGCTGGCGCTGGCTGCCGCGCTGACTACTGATAACCGCCTCCGATCAACGACCTCCAGTCTAGTTGCGTACACGATCAATGACCGCCGGGCCCGGGCGGCTGCCCGCCCCCTGTGGCGTCGGTCACTCTGCGCAGCGGCTCGTCAGAACCTCACTCGTCGATAAGGGGTTCCGATCAATGCGACCCGCCGGGGCGATTTCACTGATCAATGGGCTCATGGCAGGGTGAGCGGGACCCATCGAGGGACCGTGCGGCCACCCCGCGCCCGGGTCCCGACCCTCCCTAGGAGTGCGTGTGCTCACCGTCGGTGACAAGTTCCCCCTGTTCGAACTGACCGCCTGTGTGGACCTCGACCCCGAGAAGGCCTTCGCCCAGATCGACCACAAGTCGTACGAGGGCAAGTGGAAGGTCTACTTCGCGTGGCCGAAGGACTTCACCTTCGTCTGCCCGACGGAGATCGCTGCGTTCGGCAAGCTGAACGACGAGTTCGCCGACCGTGACGCGCAGATCCTCGGCTTCTCCGTCGACTCCGAGTTCGTGCACCACGCCTGGCGCAAGGACCACGACGACCTGCGCGACCTGCCCTTCCCGATGCTGTCGGACATCAAGCGCGAGCTGTGCACCGACCTCGGTATCCTCGGCGAGGACGGCGTCGCCCAGCGCGCCACCTTCATCGTCGACCCGAACAACGAGATCCAGTTCGTCATGGTGACCGCCGGTTCCGTGGGCCGTAACCCCAAGGAGGTCCTGCGGGTCCTCGACGCGCTGCAGACGGACGAGCTGTGCCCCTGCAACTGGAAGAAGGGCGACGAGACCCTCGACGTCGTCAAGCTGCTGGCCGGTGAGTGACCGTGGCGCTCGATGAGCTGAAGTCCGCGCTGCCGGACTACGCCAAGGACCTCAAGCTCAACCTGGGCTCCGTGATCGGCAACTCCGAGCTCCCCCAGCAGCAGCTGTGGGGCACGGTGCTGGCCACCGCCATCGCCTCGCGCTCGGCCGTCGTGCTGCGCGCGCTGGAGCCCGAGGCCCGCGAGAACCTCTCGCCGGAGGCGTACCAGGCCGCCAAGGCCGCCGCCGCCATCATGGCGATGAACAACGTCTACTACCGGACCCGGCACCTGCTGTCGGACCCGGAGTACGGCAACCTGCGGGCCGGTCTGCGGATGAACGTCATCGGCAACCCGGGCGTCGACAAGACCGACTTCGAGCTCTGGTCGCTGGCGGTCTCGGCGATCAACGGCTGCGGGATGTGCCTCGACTCGCACGAGCAGGTGCTGCGCAAGGCGGGCGTCGAGCGCGAGACGGTCCAGGAGGCCTTCAAGATCGCCGCCGTCGTGCAGGCGGTCGCGGCGACGCTGGACGCCGAGGCGGTCCTCGCCGGCGCGTGACGCGTGTTCCTGCGGGCCCGGCCACCCTTCGGGGGGCCGGGCCCTTCGGCCGCCCCGCGTCAGGCCGGCCGCGTGAACTCCACCGTGCCCCGGGGCGGTCCGCCGGCGGCGCCGCGGTGGACGCACGGGCACACACGCGCGCGGCCGCCCCGAGGGGCGGCCGCGGCACCGGGTGGTCACACCGTCAGACGGTCTCCCCCGGCGTGGCGTCGGGGAGTCCCCGCGCGCCGACCGGCGCCACCTCGGCGGCCGTCGCGCCGTGCGGCGCGGGCTCGTCGGCCATCGCCGCCTCCCGGGAGTGGGCCCGCAGGTAGCCGACCACGGTGTTGGTCACCGCGACCAGCGGTACGGCCACGACCGCCCCGCCGATGCCCGCGACGAGCGAACCGGCCGCCACCGACAGGATCACGCCGAGCGGATGCACCCGCACCGCCCGGCCCAGGATGAACGGCTGCAGGATGTGGCCCTCGATCTGCTGCACCAGCAGGACCACCACCAGCACCATCAGCGCCGTGAACGGACCTTCCGTCACCAGCGCCACCACCATCGCGATGACGCCCGAGGCGACCGCGCCGACCAGTGGGACGAACGCGGCGAGGAAGATGATGACGGCCAGCGGCACCGCCATCGGCACCCCGAGGACGAAGATGCCGATGCCGATGAAGATGGCGTCGATCAGGGCCACTATCACCGTGCCGCGCACGTAGAGGGTGAGCGTGCGCCAGGCGCGCGGCCCCGCGCCGCCGAGCCCGTCGCGGGCGTCCACGGGGAAGAGCTTGAGGAACCAGTTCCAGATGTTCCGGCCGTCGTAGAGCAGGAAGAGCGTGCTGAACATCGCCAGCAGGATGCCGGTGAGCATCTCCACGACGACGGTGACGCCCTGCAGCCCGGCGTCGGTCAGCGCCTTGGAGTTGGTGCCGATCGCCTCCTGGAGGTTCTTGGCGATCTGGTTGATCTGGTCCTCGGTCACGTGGAACGGGCTGTTGAGCAGCCAGCGCTTCAGTTCGGTGATGCCGTCCTGGAGGCTGTTGGAGAGGTTGTCGACGTTCTCCATGACCTGCCAGACCACGAACCAGCCGACCAGGCCCATCATCACGAAGCCGCTGATGAAGACGATGGCCGTGGCGAACCCGCGCGGCACCCCCAGCCGCTTCAGCCGGCCCACGAAGGGCTGCAGCAGCGCGGTGATCAGCAGCGCGGCGACGAAGGAGAGGACGACCAGCTGTATGGTGCCGATCACCCGCATCAGCACCCAGACGGTGCCGGCCAGCACCAGCAGCCGCCAGCCGAGTTCGGCCGCGACCCGCATGCTCCACGGCACCCGGGCGACCGGGTCGCCGGGGCCGGAGGCGCGCGGCGGGTACCGGCGCGCGGTCTGCTCCTCCTGACGGCGGGACTCCTCGCGGGCGCCCTCGGCCGCGGCCCGGCGCTGTTCTTCCAGCCTCCCGGCGAGCTTGGCGAGCTCCGCCGCCAGCCCGGAGCCCCATTGGCGCTTCTCCGACATCGCTTCCCCTGTCCCCCGCCCCCCGGCCTGTCCGTCCGCACCACCGTACGCGCAACGAGCCCCCGATCCCTCAAGGGGTCGGGGGCTCGTCGGCGATTTGTGGATGTACGGCCTAGTACCAGTGGTTGGCCTGCCAGAACGACCAGGCACCGCAGGGGCTGCCGTACCGGCTGTTCATGTAGTTGAGGCCCCACTTGATCTGGGTACCGGGGTTGGTGCGCCAGTCGGCGCCCGCGGAGGCCATCTTGGAGCCGGGCAGGGCCTGGACGAGGCCGTAGGCGCCGGAAGAGGCGTTCGTCGCGGTGTAGTTCCAGCCGCTCTCACGGGTGACGATGTTGGAGAAGCACTGGTATTGGGAGGCGTCGCCTATGAGGCCCTGGGCCATGGCCTGGACTTCGGAGACCGTGTACGAGGCCTTCACGACCAGCGCGGCGCGCTCCGCGGCGCGGGAGGCCTCCTTGGCCTTGCGGTCGGCCTCGGCCTTCTCCTCCGCCTTCTTGCGGGCGGAGGCGTCCTTGGCGGCCTGCTTGCGCGCTGCCTCCTCGGCGGCCTTCTTCGCACCGGCGTCGGCGGCGTCGGACTGCGCCTGCACCTGCTGCGTGAGGGAAGCCTGCTGAACCTGCTGCCCAGCGGGTATGTCCGCGAGGACGGTGGTCGCATCGGCGGCGGCGACGGGCTGTACGACACCCTCGCTGCCGGAGGCGACACCGACGACGGCGCCCACAGTGGTGACCGCAGTGGCCGAAGCCACCGCGAATCCCCGGACCGAGATCCGGCTCACACGGTTTCCTTCCAGCGTCGCCCGCTTGGTGACCTCGCGGACGCGATCGTGCCCCTCCGCACTGGCTTCCTGCTGCACCGGTCACAGAAGCACTGGCCCGGTGCGGCTCCCCCGACGGGGCGGGAGTGCGCTGATTCAGTTCGGGCGGCCCACGGCGAACGCTGTTCAGTTCTGAGGTTCCGTACGTTTACGGGTACGGGTGTGCCGAGGGCGGGGGCCTGACAGAACCGACAGCCTGCCGTAGGCGGACGCGTCCACGCAATTCCCCGTTGCGTGTCAAAGCTCACACGCCACGTGGGCCACGGAAATTTCCGTTACGCATCCGTAGCCTCCGCACACAGCGCTAGGCTGCTGCGCCCTCGCGGCGCAGCAGCCTAGCGGACCGCCAACTCGCCTGTTACGCCCGCCCGTCCTCCAGCATCTCCGTCACGAGCGCGGCGATCGGCGAGCGCTCGGAACGGGTCAGGGTGATGTGCGCGAACAGCGGGTGGCCCTTGAGCTTCTCGACGACGGCGACCACTCCGTCGTACCGACCCACCCTCAGGTTGTCGCGCTGGGCGACGTCATGAGTCAGGACAACCCTGGAATTCTGCCCGATACGGGACAACACGGTCAGCAGGACGTTGCGCTCCAGGGACTGCGCCTCGTCGACGATCACGAAGGCGTCGTGCAGGGAGCGGCCCCGGATGTGCGTGAGGGGCAGGACCTCCAGCATGCCGCGCGCCACGACCTCCTCGATGACCTCCTTCGACGTCACCGCGCCCAGGGTGTCGAAGACCGCCTGGGCCCACGGGCTCATCTTCTCCGCCTCGGTGCCCGGCAGGTAGCCGAGCTCCTGACCGCCCACGGCGTACAGCGGCCGGAAGACCATGACCTTCTGGTGCTGCTGACGCTCCAGCACCGCCTCCAGCCCCGCGCACAGCGCCAGCGCCGACTTGCCGGTGCCGGCCCGGCCGCCCATCGACACGATGCCGACGTCCGGGTCGAGCAGCAGGTCCAGCGCGATCCGCTGCTCGGCGCTGCGGCCGTGGATGCCGAAGGCCTCCCGGTCGCCGCGCACCAGCCGGACCCGGCCGTCGGCCGTGACCCGGCCGAGCGCCTTGCCGCGGTCCGACTGCAGCACCAGACCGGTGTGCACCGGAAGCCCGGCCGCGTCGGGCACGTCGACCGTCTCCTCCTGGAAGAGGTCGTCCACCTCCTGGGCCGAGACCTGCAGCTCGTGCATCCCCGTCCACCCGGAGGTGATCGCGAGCTCGGCCCGGTACTCCTCGGCCAGCAGGCCGACGGAGGAGGCCTTGACGCGCAGCGGCAGGTCCTTGGAGACGACGGTGACGTCGTACCCCTCGGCCTGGAGGTTCCGGGCCACCGCGAGGATCCGCGAGTCGTTGTCGCCCAGGCGGAACCCCGCGGGCAGCACGCCCGGGTCCGAGTGGTTCAGCTCGACGCGCAGGGTGCCGCCCAGCTCGCCGATCGGGATGGGTGCGTCCAGCCGCCCGTACCGGATCCGGTACTCGTCGAGCAGCCGCAACGCCTGGCGGGCGAAGTAGCCGAGCTCGGGGTGGTGGCGCTTGGCTTCCAACTCGGTCACCACCACGACCGGCAGGACCACCTCGTGCTCGTCGAAGCGGAGGAGGGCATGCGGGTCGGCAAGCAGCACGCTGGTGTCGAGTACGTAAGTGCGCCGGTCGTGCTCACGGCGATTCTTGCTGGTCACCACGTGTGGACGAACCCCCTCGGAAGAGGTCGGGGTGCGACGGCGTCGCGCGGGACAGGGCCGGGACCGACCAGGAGGGCCGGACCGCGGCCCTTCGAGTCGACGCGGTCAATGCCGTCCGAGTCAAGGGTTGACAACGGCACGTCCGTGAGCAAGGGGCCTCCCGGGCGGACGGGCCAGGTGCCGTCCGCTTCTGTCCGACATCCATGGGCCGGATGTCGGTCTGACGGGTCTATTCCCTCGAAAGTGGAGGCCTATGCGACTGCATATGACAGGTGTTGGCCCGGGCCCTACCCTTGCCGCCCCGCCGCCCGATGTTCGCGCCCCCGTCGCCGGGACGTAATCCGGCCACCGCCCCTTCGGCCGTTCGCCGCAACCCCGGTGTGGCGCATCTCTCCTCGGCAGGGCCGTTCGGGTGACCCCGGGAGCCGGGGTCCGCCCTCAGGCCCCGTAGCGCCGGTGCCGCGCCGCGTAATCACGCAACGCCCGCAGGAAGTCCACCCTGCGGAACGCCGGCCAGAACACCTCGCAGAAGTAGTACTCCGAATGCGCGCTCTGCCAGAGCATGAAGCCCGACAGGCGCTGCTCGCCGGAGGTGCGGATGACGAGGTCGGGGTCGGGCTGGCCGCGGGTGTAGAGGTGCTCCGCGATGTGGTCGATGTCGAGGATCTCCGCGAGGTCCTCGATGGAGGTGCCGCGGCCGGCGTGCTCGTGGAGGAGGGAGCGGACCGCGTCGGCGATCTCCTGGCGGCCGCCGTAGCCCACGGCGACGTTGACGAGTATGCCCTCGACGCCCTCCGTGGCCTGCTCGGCCTCCTTGAGGACCGACTGGGTGCGGGCGGGCAGCAGGTCCTTCGCACCGACGTGGTGGACGCGCCAGCGGCCGGTCGCGGCGAGCCCGCGGACCGCGTCCTCGAT
This sequence comes from Streptomyces sp. NBC_00510, assembly GCA_036013505.1. Lineage (NCBI taxonomy): Bacteria > Bacillati > Actinomycetota > Actinomycetes > Kitasatosporales > Streptomycetaceae > Streptomyces > Streptomyces sp. NBC_00510. Next base: position 4,103,526 of record CP107851.1, read on the forward strand.
GATGCCGAGCAGCGGGACGAGTTCCTCCGCCGGGCGGTCCAGGTTGTCCGTGGAGAGCAGCCAGAGCGTGACGACCTCGACGCCGGTCTCCTCCGACCAGCCGAGGACCTCTGTGATCTTGTCCGCGCCGGCCCGGTGGCCCTGCTCGGTCGTCCGCGCGGCGGCCTTGGCCCAGCGGCGGTTGCCGTCGAGGATGACGCCGATGTGCTTGGGGCCCTGCGACAGGTCGAGCCGGCGCTCCACACGGTGGGCGTACAGGTCGGTCAACCTGAGACGTACCAGGTCGCGCAGATTCATTGGCGGGCCCCTCCTGCGGTCGTCACCCCTTCGCCACCCTACTGCGCCTCCCCTCGGGCCGCCGAACCGGGTGCGGGGCTGTGGACCACCGTCGTGATAGGACCGCTTCTGTGGATATTCGTTCTCTCTACCGCGCCGCCGACGAGCGCTACGACGCGATGGCGTACCGCCGTACCGGCCGCAGCGGCCTCAAGCTCCCCGAGATCTCCCTCGGGCTCTGGCACAACTTCGGCGACGACCGCACGCTCGACTCGCAGCGCGCCATCCTGCGCCGCGCCTTCGACCTCGGCGTCACGCACTTCGACCTGGCCAACAACTACGGCCCGCCCTACGGCTCCGCCGAGAGCAACTTCGGGACCGTCCTCGCCCAGGACTTCCGGCCCTACCGCGACGAACTGGTCATCTCGACCAAGGCGGGGTACGACATGTGGCCCGGCCCGTACGGCGAGTGGGGCAGCCGGAAGTACCTGCTCTCCTCGCTGGACCAGTCCCTGAACCGGATGGGCCTGGACTACGTCGACATCTTCTACTCGCACCGGTTCGACCCCGACACGCCGCTGGAGGAGACGATGGGCGCCCTCGCGTCCGCCGTCCAGCAGGGCAAGGCGCTCTACGTCGGCATCTCCTCCTACAGCGCGCAGCGCACCCGCGAGGCCGCCGCGCTGCTGCGCCAGATGGGCGTCCCGGCGCTGATCCACCAGCCCTCGTACTCCATGATCAACCGCTGGGTCGAGGACGACGGTCTCCTGGACGTCCTGGACGAGGAGGGCATGGGCTGCATCCCCTTCGTCCCCCTGGCCCAGGGCCTGCTGACGGACAAGTACCTGAACGGCATCCCCGAGGGTTCCCGGGCCGCCCAGGGCAAGTCCCTCGACCCCACCCTGATCACCGACGAGGTCGTGCGGCGGCTGCGCGGCCTCAACGGCATCGCCGCCCGGCGCGGTCAGTCCCTGGCGCAGCTCGCGCTGAGCTGGGTGCTGCGCGACAAGCGGATCACCTCGGCGCTCATCGGGGCGTCGAGCGTCGCCCAGCTGGAGGCCAACGTCGCGGCGGTGGGCGCCGCCCCGCTGACGGCCGAGGATCTCGCCGAGATCGACGAGTTCGCCCTCGAGTCGGGCGTCAACCTCTGGTCCCGCAGCAGCGACGCGTGACGTCGGCGGGCGCCCTGGTCAGGACGGCAGCAGCGGTCCGGCCAGGGCGCCGGCCAGGATGAACGGCCCGAAGGGCAGCGGTGTACGGCGCTCGGCGCGGCGGGCCGCCAGCAGCACGAGGCCGGTGACCGCGCCCAGCGCGAAGGCCGCGAAGGTGCCGGCGGCGAGCGTCCCCCACCCGTACCAGGCGAGGACCATGCCCGCGGTGGGGGCGAGTTTGACGTCGCCGAAGCCCATGCCGTCCGGGTTGACCAGGTGCAGCACGAGGTAGAACAGCCCCAGCGCGGCCGCCCCCAGCAGCGCCCGGGGCCACGATCCCTCATGGCCCGGGAGCAGCGCGGCCGCGCCCAGCAGAGCCGCCGTCCCCGGGGCCGCGGGCAGCGTCAGCACGTCCGGGAGCCGCAGCACCGTCAGGTCGACGCGGGCCAGCAGCACTCCGAGCGGGACGAGCAGCAGCCACACCGTCAGTTCGGGCCGCGGCCCGGTGCCCGCCGCGACGGCCGCGCAGACCACGGCGGTCACCAGGGCGTAGCGCCATCCGGCGGCCGGCTTCCCGGCGTTGCGCACCGGCCCCCACCAGCCGCGCCGGCCGACCGGGTAGGGCACGTCCGCCGGGCACCGGGTCCGCCAGGGCTGCTCGGGTGCGACGGACAGCCGGTACGCCGGACGCGGCAGGGCGAGCCCCGCGACGGTTCCCCACACGACGGCCGCGGCGATCGGATAGACATGCATCGGGCCCGACCGTACACGGGCGCACCACGCGAAGGGACGTGAGCCGCATGGGTGACCGCCGGCGCGACGGGACCGGGCTGCTGCGCCTCACCGGCGGCCGCGGCACGGACGGCGAGGGGACGCCGGACGGCACGGGGATACCGCTGGAGATCGCGGCCTCCTACCGGGCCCGCACCCGGGGGCTGCTGGGCCGAACCGGGATCACCGGGGCGCTGCTGCTCACGCCCGCCGCGAGCGTGCACACCCTGGGCATGCGCTTCGCCATCGACGTCGCCTACCTCGACCGCCGCCTGCGGGTCCTCGCCGTCCGCACCATGCCGCCCGGCCGGCTGGGCCGCCCGCGGCTGCGGGCCCGTCACGTGCTGGAGGCGGAGGCAGGTGCGATGGCGGCGTGGGGCCTGGTGCCGGGGGCGGCGGTGACGGTGGAGGCGCAGGCGTGACCCCTTCCGCGTCCCGTCCGCTGCGGGCGGCCGTGGCGGCCTTCTAGAACCCGCCGCCGCCGAAGTCCGCGGAGTCGGAGAAGCCGGGGAAGTCGGGGGACTGTGCGCCGATGACGAGGAGCAGGATCCCCACGGCCAGGAAGATCCCCAGGAAGACCAGCGTCAGCGCCAGTTGCCCGTACGGCACCCGGTAGCCGGCCGGGACGACCAGCGCGCGCTCGGGTGCCTCGGGGACGTAGGCGACCGTCAGGTGGTCGCCCTCGATCGTCGTGCCCGGCGCCCCCGGGTCCTCGAAGCGCACGTCGCGCCCGTCGGCGGTCCGGAACTCGAAGACGAAGTGCTGCCGCGAGTGGGTCGGGCCCTCGCCCGTCGAGCCCACGGTCGTGTAGACCCGCACACAGCGCCCCTCGGCGCGGAGCCCGCCGTGCAGGGCCCGCCGTATCCACAGCACACGACGTCCCGCGCGTACCGCGACCACCAGCGGTACGAGCGTGATCAGTGCGGCCATCGCGACAAAGAGCACCGGTATCGCGGCTTCCATCGACATCCCCCGTCATCGCTCCGGGGGCGACCGCCCCCGTCGTCGTACGGAGACACGCGGCGCGCCCGGACGGTTCCTGCCGGGGCGGGTGCCGAAGCTCACTCAACCGGGCTCGTGGAAGGGAGCGTTGGCGGTGCCGCGCCGGCACTACGCTCCCGCCATGGGCCACACCGTGCTCGCCACCCCGCTGGGCGACGTCGCCCTGCACCGCCTCGGCACCCCGGCCACCGGCACCCCGCGCACGCCCGTGCTGCTGCTGCACGCCAACCCAGGCGACAGCCGGGACTACGGAGCCGTCGCGGCCGGACTCGCCGCGGAACGCGAGGTCTTCGCCCTCGACTGGCCCGGCTACGGCCGCTCCACCGCCGCCGCCCCGCACTCCGTCACCCCCGATGGACTCGCGGACGTGGCGGAGCGCGCCCTCGACGCCATCGCACGGGGCGGCGCGCCGCGCGTCTACGTCATCGGCAACAGCGTGGGCGGCTGGGCCGCCGTGCGGCTGGCCGAGCGCCGCCCGGCGCAGGTGGCCGGGCTCGTCCTGGTCGACCCGGCCGGTTTCACCCGGCTCACCCCGGTGACCCGCTGGTTCTGCCGTGCCGTGATGGGACGTCCGTCCAGCGCCGGGCGCCTCATCGCCCCGCTGGCCCGTGCCTACCTGGGACGGCTCCGTACGAGCAGCGCCCGCGCGACGTACGAGCGCGCCCGTGGGGTCCGTGCCGACGCCGGCCGGCTCGCGGTGCACTGCGCCCTGTGGCGCGCCTTCGCCGCGCCCGGATTCGGGCTGAGCGGCGTCCTGCCGGGGATCGTCCCGCCCGTCCTGCTGCTCTGGGGCCGCCGCGATCCGCTGCTCCCCATGCTCACCGACGGTCGCCGGGCCCGCCGTTCGCTGCCGCCCGGCGCCACGTTCGCGACCCTGCCCGCGGCGCACGAGGCGTACAACGAGCGGCCGGACCTGTTCCTGGCGTGCGTGCGGCCCTTCCTCACGGAGTGAGACACGGGGAGAAAGAAGACGGGCCGGTCCGCAGGGGGGGAGAGCGGACCGGCCCGAGGGGGGGGATTCCAAGGTACCGCGCCGGAACCGCTCTCCAGGTCCAAGGTCATGAGGGAGATGTGAAGGTTCCCTCGAAGAAGTGGCTCGATCGCCGGGCGATTAGACCGAATGGCCGTGAATGCGGCGACTCGTCCACCCACGCCACATCCGCACCGCATACGCTCCGTCACGGAACGCACCAGACCTTTGGCCCGGGATTTAAGGGCCCTGTTGCCGCGCCTTACCCCCGTGGGTGAGCCGTTCGGTTGACCGGGCGGCCCGCGACGCTACGACGGACGGAACGTGATCTCCACGCGGCGGTTCTGCTTGCGGCCCGTCTCGGTGGAGTTGTCGGCGATGGGGTAGTCCTCGCTGTACCCGCGCACCTGGAACGAGTGGACCGAGTTGCCGAGCGAACCGAGCTCCTCCGCCAGGATCTTGTAGACGGCGTCGGCCCGCTTCTTGGACAGCACCTTGCCGTGCTCGTACGAGCCCAGGTCGTCCGTGAAGCCGAACACACGGATCGGCTGCGTGACGTCCTTGGCATCGATGTCGGACGCGATGGCCTTGATCCGGGCGGTGGCCGTCGCGTTCAGCTTGGCGCTGTCCCTGCCGAACAGGACGTCCGCCTGAAGGGCGTAGGTGACCGAGGAGTTCGACTCCTCGTGCCGCTCCTCGCCGTCGTCGGCCGAGGCGTCCTCGGAGGACGACGCGTCCGACACGGAGACGATGTCCAGCACCTTGGGCGGCGCCAGCGTCGCCCCCTCGGGCAGTCGCAGGTCCGGGTCGGCCGCGTCCACCTTCGTGGGCGCGGACGGGGTGGGCTGCGCCGTCGGGTCGTCGTCCGCCCGCGCGCTCGCGGCGGTGAGCGGCGTGAGCACGAGCGCGAGGCCCAGCACGGCCGCGACACCGGGACGGGGATGCGGACGGGGACGGGGCACGGCTCACCCCTCCGCGATCGTGATCTTGGCCGGGGGCATCGTCGGCAGCTGGAACTCCACCTCGGTGGTGCTTTCCGGCGGCGCCGGGAACTGCGCGAAGAACGGCCTCGTCTCCTCGGGCCGGATGCCGATCAGCTTGGTCGTGCAGAGGCAGATGCCGTCGGTGTCGCGGAGCACGTAGTAGCGCTTCTTGCCGACCGGGTCGACCAGCACGGCACCGGCCACGGACGCCCCGGACTTGGCGACCGCGAGCTCCTGGCCGATCCAATTCGAGGCGTTGAACGAATCCGTCCCATTGTTGGTGATCGTGCCCTTCACCGTCACGAAGCCTCCCGAGTCCCGGGTGGCCTCGCTGACCGTGACCGTGATGCCCTTCTCACCCTTCATCTGGGCCAGGATCTGTTCAGGCGTGTCGGTCGGCGTTGCACTCGCCTTGGCCGAGCCTTTCGGCGCACTCGTCTTTGAGGACGGAGTGGTCCCACCCTTGCCTTCGTCACCACCACCGCCGCAACCTGCCAGGGCCGCGGCAAGAACTACGGCGACGATTGCAGCCAGGCCCTGCTTCTGGATACGCATCGGTCCCCCGTTCCTCACTCGCTGAGATGGACGGAGTAGAACTCCGCCAGATTCAGTTGGAAGTCGTCGCTCGTCGGGTCCACCGTCAGCCGGTCACCGTCGCAGATGAACGTGATCTCGTCGCCGTCCCTGTCGTCGACGCCACAGCGGCTTTCGACGACGGCGGTCGCTGTCGCGCGCGCATGCATCGATTCAGTACCCGACACGACGGACTTGCCCACGGTGCCCGAGGTGTGGAGTGCGACCGAGGCGCCGCCCGGACCGCCCACGTCACATTCGTCGACGACCGCATCGTTCTGACCCGCGTAATCCATGGCCGCACCACAGGCGTTGCCGACGGTCATCCCATTCAGGGCCAGCAGTTCCCGGAGTTGGTCCAGGTCGCCGGACTCCAGGGCCTCGAGGAACCGCTCCCGGACGCTGTTGCGAACCTCCCGCGCCGCCGCTAGGGCCGAGGCATCGGCCGCCGTTTGTGCCGTGTTGCGGATGGAGGACGCCTGACCTACGGCGAAGTAGGCGAAGGCGAGGAAGAACAGCGCCGCGACGGCCACGATGTAGATGCCGAGGGTCTGGCCGCCATCGCCGCGCCCACGCCTGCTCAGCCGGCGTCGACGATGTCCTGGATCTTGTCGAGGATCCCATTCAGAACTGCGGTGCCGATGTCCGTCGTCCCGGCCAGCACACCGATGATGACCGCGATCACCACCGCGATGCCCAGGTACTCGAACGACGTCTGCCCCGAGTCGCCGCGGACGCGCATGCGCGTGCGCAGCGCGGTCAGTCGTTTCACAACCCACCTGCTCATCTTCCGTGCCCCAAACCGTAGTCACGTGACGTGCGCCGGCCGCGCCCCTTGCGTCGGCCGGGGTCTGGCTATCGTCGCGGGCGGCTGCGGTGCCGGTGAGGTCCACGGCGCACCGCCTCCCATCGGGTCAACCCGCCGCGATCCGTGCCTGATTGCAGGTGCAAATGTGGTTGCGGCTGCAAATCTACACCGCGACCGTGGGCTCCGCACCCAATATGGCGGCTCCGGTCACTACCCACCACCCGAACCGAACATGCGTTCACAGCCCTGTCACCCCCATCACCCCAGCAGGTCACCGAAGTTGATGCGCGACCCGAGGATCGTGCCCGTCATCAGCAGGATCATCGTCGCGGGGACGAGGAGCGTGGTGATCACGCCCGTCGCGCGCGGCACGGTGCGGGCCGCACGGCGGCGGGCGTTCTGGGCCTCGGTGCGCCGCATGTCCGTGGCGATCTGGAGCAGCGTGCGGGCGATGGGCGCGCCCAGTTCCTCGCCCTGCTGCAGGGCCGTGACGAACTGCCCGACCTGCTCGCTGCCGTTGCGCCTGCGCAGCTGGTCGAAGGCGTCACGGCGGCTGACGCCGACGTCCATCTGGCGCAGCGCGATCCGGATCTCGTCGCTCCAGGGGCCCTTGTAGACGGAGGCGACGCGTTCGAGGGCCTGACGGAAGCCGAGGCCGGCGCTCACCACCACCGCGAGGACGTCGAGGAAGTCCGGGAGGGTGCGCTCGATCTCGTCGCGGCGTCTGCGGATGGCGAGCCGGATGCCGAGGTCGGTCCAGCCCAGGCCGTAGGCGACCATCAGGAGGGCGGCGAACCAGTGGCCCGCCCGGAGGAGCACCAGGGCCGCGAGGCCGCCGAGGGCGCCGTAGACGGCGCGGCGGGCGGCGTAGCGGTCGACGGTGAGGCCGTAGGGGTGGCCCGCGTGGTCGATGCGGGTGCGGATCCGGTTGACCCGGGCGGGGCCCATCAGGCGCAGCACCAGGGGCGCCCAGCGCATCCCGAGGCGGTCGACGGCGTTGCCGACCTTGGTGGTGCGGGTCTGCCCCACCTCCAGGGCCAGTTGGAGGTCGCTGGGCAGCTTGACCTCGGAACGGTAGAGGCCGATGCCGTAGCAGACGCCCACCACTCCCAGGGCGGTGACGGCGGCCAGCGCGACGGTGATCACAGCTCCCCCGCCCCCCTCACACGTCGATCCGCGACATGCGGCGGATGAGCCCGAAGCCGACGACGTACAGGCCCAGCGCCACGAGCACGGCGATCCGTCCGGCCCCGGAGCCGGTCATCGCGCTCAGCGAGCCCGGCATGATCCGGTCGAGCAGCAGCAGCGAGCCGACGCCGATGACGGGAACGGCGTACGCGGTGACCGTGACCTGCGACATCTGGGTGCGGATCTCGCGTCGGGTCTCCTTGCGCTCCTCCAGGGTCACCGTCAGGTTCCGCAGCGACTCCACCACCGAGCCGCCGGCCCGGGCCGACAGGACGAGCGTGGAGACCAGCACCACCAGTTCCCGGCTGGGCAGCCGCTCCTGCAGTTCGGCCATGGCGTCCTCGATGGAGTGCCCGAGCGTCATGGCGTCGGCGACCTTCCGCAGTTCCTCACCGGCCGGGGCCTCCAGTTCCTCCGCCGCCATGCCGACGGCGGTGCGCAGGGCGAGCCCGGCCTGCGTGGCGTTGGCCAGGACGCGGGCGAGTTCGGGCAGCTGGGCGATGAAGCGCTCGGTGCGCACCCGTCGTCGCCAGCCGAGGAAGGAGCTGACCGCCCAGGCCGCCAGGAGCGCGGCGATCGGTCCGAAGAAGGGGGCCAGCACGATGTCGGCGACCAGCCAGGCGCCGCCGACGACCGTGAGGGCGGCCGCGGTGAACTGTCCGGGCGTCAGGTCGGTGCCGGTGGCGGCGAGCCGCGCGGCCAGCCGGCGGCCCCAGGCGGTGCGCCGGACCCGCAGGTCCAGCCCGGCGAAGGGCACGGCGCGCCGTTCCGCGGCCGGGACGTCGGCCAGCCGGTCCACGAGCGCGGCGCGGTCGGCGCGCCCGCCGCTCCAGGCGTGCAGGCCCCAGACGCCCAGCACCAGCGCGAGGCCCGTCACGCCGAGCACGGCCAGGGCCATCGTCGGCGTGTTCACTTCGCCTCCCTGCTCGACAGTTCCAGCTCGGTCTCGCCGACCCCGAAGGCCGCCGGCACGGACTCGCCCGCCAGGTGGAAGCGTTCGGCCAGTTGACGCGGTACGGGCTGATGGTGGAACCAGCCCCGCACGATCCGGTCGGGCCCCATCGGCTCGGCGCGGAAGCGGGTCGCGGTGGTCAGCCGGAAGGTGTCGCGTCCCCGTGAGGACAGCACGGCGATCTCGGCGATCCGGCGGGTGCCGTCGACGTCCCGGCGCAGCTGGACGATGACGTCGACGGCGCTGTTGATCTGGTCGCGCAGCGCCTCGAAGGGGATCTTCACCTCCGACATCGAGGCCAGCGTCTGCAGCCTGAGCACCGCGTCCTCGGCCGAGTTGGCGTGCACCGTGGCCAGCGAGCCGTCGTGGCCGGTCGACATGGCCTGCAGCATGTCGAGGGTCTCGCCGCCGCGGACCTCACCGACGATGATCCGGTCGGGGCGCATGCGCAGCGAGTTCCGCACGAGGTCGCGGATGGTGATCCGGCCCTGGCCCTCGACGTTGGGCGGCCGGCTCTCCAGGCGTACGACGTGCTCCTGCTGGAGCTGGAGTTCGGCGGCGTCCTCGACGGTGATGATGCGCTCCCCGTCCGGGATGAGTCCCGACAGCGAGTTGAGCAGGGTGGTCTTGCCCGAGCCGGTGCCGCCGCTGACGATGATGTTGAACTTGGCCCGCACGAGGGCGGAGAGCAGCATCAGCATGTGCTCGTCGAGGGTGCCGAGGCCGATCAGCTCGTGCAGGGCGTACGCGCGGGGGAAGCGGCGGATGGTGAGGACCGGGCCGGTCAGCGACAGCGGCGGGATGATGACGTTGACGCGCTCGCCGGAGGGCAGACGGGCGTCCACCATCGGATTCGACTCGTCCACCCGGCGGTTGACGGTCGACACGATCCGCTCGATGGTCTGCAGCAGTTGCTCGGGGCTGCTGAACCGGGCGGCGACGGGCTCCACCCGGCCGGCCCGCTCGATGTAGATGCGGTCCGGGCCGTTGACCATGATCTCGGTGATGGAGGCGTCCTCCAGCAGCGGTTCGAGGATGCCCAGGCCCAGGGCCTCGTCCACGACCCGGCGGATGATGCCGGTGCGCTCCTTGGTGGAGAGCACCGGTCCCTCGCGGCTGATGATGTGGCCGAGGACGCGTTCCAGGCGCACCCGGCGCTCCGCGGCGGCGAGCGCCGACATCTCGGCGAGGTCGATCTCCTGGAGGAGCTTGGCCCGGTAGACGGCGACGAGGTGGCCCTCCTGCGTCTGCGGGGCGGTGTCCTCGTTCGCGGCGATGCGGTCGCGCAGGCTCATTCGTCGGCCCCTTCGTCGTCCTCCCTGGGCATCGTGGCGGTCCGGGTGACGGAGCCCGGGCTGAGGCCCGGGAGCACCGACGGGATCTCCACGGTCGCCGTCGCGTGCACGGAGTCCCCCGTGTCGCCGGTGGTGCTGACCTGCGTACCGTCCTGCAGCCAGGAGCTCACCGCCTCCGTGCCCGCGACGGGGCCGCTCACGGGAGGGTCGTGCAGGGCGGCCATACGCGCGGCGGCGCGGGCGGCCGTGCCGGCCTGGGCCGCGGTGTAGGCGGCGAGGCCCAACTGCAGCCCCGCGAGGGCGATCAGCAGCAGGATCGGCAGCATCCCCAGGAACTCCAGGGAGGCGCTGCCCCGGTCGCGCCGGCGGCGGGTCCGGGCCGTCACGGCGTGCCCGCCTCTTCGTCGACGGCCGAGGCGTGGCCGTGGACGGTCAGCGGGAAGTCGATCGCGCCCGGGAAGAGGACCGGGACCCGCAGGCCCACGGTGACCCCGACCATGCCGTCGGCGTGCGTGGTGCCGAAGTCCTCGATCTGCCACGCGCCGGGCAGGTCGTCGGCCGCCGCCGCCTGCGCGTCCTTCCCCACCGCCGCCGCGCGGGCGGCCTGGTCGGCGGCGTGGCCGGCGAGGGTGAAGGTGTACCCGGTCAGCACCGCCTGCCAGACCAGGACGAGCACCAGCAGGATCAGCGGTGTCATGCCCAGCGTCTCCAGGGTGACCTGGCCCTGTTCGCCGCGGCCGCGGCGGCTCCTGCGGGGCGGCACCGCGTGCCCGGGCCCGCAGACGCCGATCTCCGCGGCGAGCGTCCACACGCCCTGCTTGACGGTGGAGCGGTTGTCGAGGTCCTGGAGCCGTCCGGCGTCCACGACCGCCTGCAGTTCCCGGAAGGCGGCGGGGACCACGGCGGAGGCGATCCGGGTGCCGGTGATGCGGGCGATCAGCGAGGGCTGGATCTCGCTGCCCCGGGTGTACCGGTTGACGGTGGCGACGACGTCCTGGGGCTTGCGGATCTGCAGCCGGTCCCACATGCGCACCATGCGCTTGGCGGCGCGCACGGCGACCACGTCGGGCGTGGTCACCAGCAGGGCGGTGTCCGCGGTCTCGACGGCGACCGCGTTGGCACCGGTCATCTGGGTGCCGCAGTCGACGACCACGACCTCGTACCGCTGCCGGAGGGCGTGCAGCACGTGCCGGGCGGCACGGTCGGTGACCTCCTCGCCGCGTTCGCCCTCGCCGGGGGCGAGCAGCAGCGCGGGCCCGGACTCGTGGACGTACATGGCGTCCTGCAGTACGCGGGTGGTCACGTCGGCGATGTCCGCGAGGTCGGCGACGGAGCGGCGGAACTGGACGTCGAGGTAGGAGGCGATGTCGCCGCCCTGGAGGTCGAGGTCGACCAGGGCGGTGGACTTGCCGGCGGCCTGCGCGGCGAGGGCGAGCTGTACGGCGACGACGGTGGTGCCGACCCCGCCCTTGGCTCCGGCCACGGCGACCAGCCTGCCCCCGGGGACGGCGGGCAGCGCGGGCTGCTGGGGGCTGAGGTGGCGCCGTACGCCGGCCGCCCAGGCGGCCGCCGCCTCGACGCGGGCGCCGAGTTCGTCGTACGACAGGGGCACCCCGGCGACACCGCGCGCGCCGGCGTCCATGGCGCCGGACAGGACGGCCGGGCTCGGGTCGGCGGTGAGCAGGATGACGCCGACCGCGGGGAAGCGCAGCGCGATCTCGCGGATGACCTCCAGCGCGGGCACCGGGGTGATGCGGTCGTGGACGACGACGACCTCGGGCAGTTCGTCGACCCCGGTCCCGGCGGCGCGGGCGAGGACGTCCAGCAGCGTGGTGGAGTCCGGCAGCGCGGGCCCGGGTTCGGCTCCCGGCAGCTGGTGGAGGACCCCGGTCAGGGCACGGGCGGTGTCGGGGTCGGGGGTGCCCGACAGGATGCGGACGCCGGTCACGAGGCGGCTCCGTCACCGGCGAGGGTGTAGGTGCGGTCCCGTTCGGAGGGGGCGGTCGCGTCCCCCGGGGCGACCAGCGCGAGGCGGACGTGCCGGGCGAAGGACTCGGCGAAGGCGACCCGCTGGGCGTCGGCGGCGCCGAGGGCGAAGGTGATGGGGACTCCCTGGCTGCTGACCCGGCGGTTGTCGCCGCCGGTGTCGAAGGCCTTGATCCGGCCGACGTCGATGACCCGGGCGCCCGCGACGATGATCTTCGAGACCTCGGGGTCGGTGTCCCTGCGCGGGGCGAAGGTGGCGAAGATGTTGACCCTCGCCCCCGGGGTGATCTTCCCGGCGACGCCGGTCTCCGCGTCGATCATGATCGCGATCTCCATCTGCCCGGCCCGCAGCGCGGGCCGCTCGGCGACCATGTCCGTCTGCAGCAGGGAGCCGCGGTGCAGGGGGACCGCGGCTATCTTGCCGTCCAGCTGGCCGACGTCGCGGACGGCGGTGACGGGCAGCCAGCGCTCGGGTATCCGGACCTCCCGCAGTTGGGCGCGGCCGACCGTCTCGTACGCGGGCACGTCCGCGGCCAGCCGGTACGCGGTCACCTTCGGCCCGACCTGGGAGCGGGCGTCCCCGATGACGGTGACGACGCCGGCGAAGGCGGCGAGCGCGCACAGCGCGGAGACCACGAGGAGGACGACGCCGCGACGCTGACGTGAGTTCATAGAGGTGGGGCCCTATCGCTCAAGTGCCGACTGCTGGTGGGGGGAGACCTGGGGGGCGGGCGACGCCCTGGGCGCCAGGGAGGGCGCGCGGGGTCCCGAGTGCACGACCTGGCGCGGCCGCTCCGGGGGCCGGACGCGCTGCTGCCCGTCCACGGTGGCCGAGCAGAACAGGCAGCGGTCGCCGATGACCGCCAGGCCGCACCAGCCGCAGGTGTCCCGGCGGACCGAGGTGACCAGCTGGTAGAGCACGCCGACGTCGCCGATGTAGGCGGTGAACTCGACCAGCCTGCCGGTCCCCCACCAGCGCGCGGAGTCCGCCGGCAGCGGAACCTCCCGTACGTGCAGGCTCCGCCAGGCGCGGGCCAGCGGCCCGGTGACCCAGCCGGCGTCGATGCCGTGGCCGTGCGCGACGGCGAGCTGGGTGAGGAACGCGGGCCCGGCCGGCACGGCGTCGGGGCGCGCCTCCGACAGGTGCGGTTCGGGGTGGGCGAGGACGGCGAAGTGGCGCCCGGGCACCAGGGACTTCAGATGGGCGCCGACGGGCACGTCCACCCGGTCGAGCCGGGAGACCGAACCGAGCAGGGCGCCGGAGTGGAGGTAGTGCGACAGCAGCCGGGCGGCACCGGCGAGCACGCCGGGCCCGAGGTCGGTGGCGGCGAGCTGGCGCAGTTGCTCGGCCAGGAGCAGGGCGGCCAGCGGTGGCAGGTCGACCGGGACGATCGCCACCCGGTCCGCCTCCAGGGCCGCGCGCACGGTGTGGACGCGGCGGCGCAACGGGTCGGTGGGCTCCGGCGGGACGAGCACGACGAGGTGGCCGTGGGCCTCCAGGGCGGCGGCGGTACGCATCACGTGCTGCTCCAGCGGGAGCGCGAGGTCGTCCGCCGTGACCGCTATGACGCTCGACACCCGCGACCTCCCGGAACTCCCGCCCAGTCCCTGCCCGGAGAGCTTATCCCTGCGTAGCCGGAGCAGTGCGGAAAGTCGCCGAACAGTTGATGAAGTCGGTGGTACCCGCGGGACGCCGGTCTACGCACGGCGGCAGGGGTATTGACCCCCGCATTGGTCTGGACCAAACTGCGTCCACAGAAGAGTGGCCACTCGCGTAACCGCCCAACTCCTCGCCCCCAGGAGGCAGTAGTGGAACACGCACGCCCACGGCGCACCGCCCTCAGAGCCGCGGCGGCCGTCGGCGCCGCCGCCCTCGCGGTGGCGGGACTCGTCGCCACGTCCGGCAGCGCGAACGCCGCCGACACCAACATCGTGACCAACGGCGGGTTCGAGAGCGGCCTGTCCGGATGGTCCTGCACCGCCTCCAGCGGCGCGGCCGTCGGCTCCCCCGTGCACGGCGGCACCAAGGCGCTCCAGGGCACACCCTCCTCCTCGGACAACTCCCGCTGCTCGCAGACCATCAGCGTCCGGCCCAACTCCACGTACACGCTGAGCGCGTTCGTCCAGGGGAGCTACGTCTACCTCGGCGCCACCGGCACCGGGATGACGGAGGCCTCGGTCTGGACCCCGTCCGCGTCCTCGTACCAGCAGCTGTCCACGAGCTTCACCACGGGCGCGAGCACCACCTCGGTCACCGTCTACCTGCACGGCTGGTACGCGCAGCCCGCGTACCTGGCCGACGACGTGAGCCTGCTGGGCGCGCCCGGCACGGGGACGCCGACCCCGACCCCCACGCCGACCGACCCGACGCCCACTCCCACGCCGACCCCCACTCCCACACCGACGCCGACGCCCACCGGCGGCGGCTCGCTGCCCAAGCACGTGCTCACCGGCTACTGGCAGAACTTCAACAACGGCGCGACCGTCCAGACCATCGCCCAGGTCCCGAGCCAGTACGACATCATCGCGGTGTCGTTCGCCGACGCCACGACCACGCCCGGCGCGGTCTCCTTCACCCTCGACCCGGCGCTGAACTACCCGGTCGGCCAGTTCAAGACCGACATCGCGGCGAAGAAGGCGGCCGGCAAGAAGGTCATCGTCTCGGTCGGCGGCCAGAACGGCACGATCAGCGTCACCGACTCCGCCTCGGCGAACAACTTCGCGAACAGCGTCTTCTCGCTGATGCAGACGTACGGGTTCGACGGCGTCGACATCGACCTGGAGAACGGGATCAACGCGACCTACATGACGCAGGCGCTGCGCTCCCTGTCGGCCAAGGCCGGCTCCGGGCTGGTCATCACGATGGCCCCGCAGACCATCGACATGCAGTCGACGTCCTTCGGCTACTTCCAGACCGCGCTGAACGTCAAGGACATCCTGACCGTCGTCAACACCCAGTACTACAACAGCGGTTCCATGAACGGCTGCGACGGCAAGGTGTACTCGCAGGGCACGGTCGACTTCATCACCGCCCTGGCCTGCATCCAGCTGCAGAGCGGTCTGGCCCCCTCGCAGGTGGGTCTCGGCCTGCCGGCGTCGACCCGGGCGGCGGGCAGCGGCTACGTCTCGCCGACCGTGGTGAACAACGCCCTGGACTGCCTGACCAAGGGCACCAACTGCGGTTCCTTCAAGCCCTCCACCACCTGGCCGGGGCTGCGCGGCGCGATGACCTGGTCCACCAACTGGGACGCGACCAACGGCAACGCCTTCTCGGGCACCGTCGGCCCGCACGTGCACGGACTGCCGTAGCCGTCGGGACCGTCACCGACGCATCGCGCTCCCGGGAGAGGTCCCGTCCCCCGGGGGCGCGGTGTCACGTCGGACCACCGGGCTCACCGCGCCGAAGACGCCGCCCGGTCAGTCCAGGACGGCGAGGGCGTCGATCTCGACGAGCAGTCCGGCGGGCAGGCCGACGTAGACCGTCGTACGGGCGGCGGGAGCGCCCTTCAGGCCCGCGAAGAACTCGTCGAAGAGGGCGTTGAACTCGGGGAAGTGCGCGGTGTCGGTGAGGTAGACCCGGATCATGACGACGTCCTCCCAGGACGAGCCGCCCTCCTCCAGCACCGCCTGCACGTTGGCGAGGGTCTGCAGGGTCTGCTCCCGCAGCCCCGGGCCCACGGGCGCGGGCGCCTGACCCGGCACGGCGGGGCCGAAGCCGACCTGACCGGCGACCTGCAGGATGTTGCCCTTGCGGACACCGTGGGAGAACCTGGCCGGCGGGGTGCTGTGGCCGGCCGGGGTGATCGCGGTCTTCTCGCTCATCTGGTTCCTTCGCTCGGTCTCCCGGAGTACTCGCGGCTGATCGCCTCCGCGGTGCGCCGGACCTGCGGGCGCAGCTTCAGCAGCTCCTCCGCGCTGACGACCACATTGGGGGCGGAAAGGGAGCAGGCGGCCACGACGCGCCCGTCGGCGCCGCGGATCGGCGCGGCCACGCAGTTGATGGACTCCTCGTGGCCGCCGAGGTCGCTCGCCCAGCCCTGCTCGCGGACCCGGGCGAGTTCGGCGAGGTAGGCGGCGGCGTCGGTGGTGGAACGCGCGGTGTAGCGCGGGTACTCCAGGCCCCGCGCGACCGCGCGCCGCTCCGCCTCGGGCAGGTCGGCCAGGAGCAGCTTCGCCACGGCGGCCACGGTGATGGCGACGGGCTTGCCGATCCGCGAGTACATGCGGACCGGGTAGCGGCTCTCCACCTTGTCGATGTAGACGACCTCGCCCTCCTCGTACACCGCGAGGTGGACGGTGTGCCCGGTCAGTTCGCCCAGGGCGGCGAGGTGGGGGTGGGCGATGCCGCGGACGTCCAGGTTCTCCATCGCCTCCTGGGCGAGGGCGAACAGCCGGGCGCCGAGGCGGTAGCGCTGGTCGTCCTGGCGGTAGACCATGCCGTGCTCGTGCAGGGTGCGCAGCAGCCGCAGTGCGGTGGACTTGTGCACGTCCAGGCGGGTGGCGACCTGTTCCAGGTTGGCGGGCCCCTCCGCGAGCAGGGGCAGGATGCGCAGCGCGCGGTCCACGGTCTGGCTCATGCGCGCAGTCTCCCCCATGCCCCGTCACCGAGGGCGGCGAGGGAGTCGCCCCGTACTCCGATCACCGCCGCGGCCAGCGCGTGGCCCCGGGCGAGCCTCTCCCGCAGCGGGAGCGCGCGCAGCGTCGCCGACAGGAACCCCGCGGCGAAGGCGTCCCCGGCCCCGACGAGGTCGACGACGGGCGTGTCCGGCGCGGGCACGAAGACCCCGTCGGCGCCGCCCTCGTACGCGGTGGCACCGTGCGCGCCCTGCTTGACGACGAGGACGGCGGGACCGGGCAGGGCCTCGCGCACGGCGTCGGCGTCCGGCAGGCCCCAGGCGGCCCCGGCCTCGTCCTCGCCGACCAGGACGAGGTCGCAGCGGGCGGCGAGCCGGGCCAGCCGTACCGGGTCGGCCGAACGCCACAGGGCGGGGCGGTGGTTGACGTCGAAGGAGACCAGCGGGCGGCCCGGAGCGGGGGCGGTGAGCTCGTGGACGAGGTCCGCGCACCGCTCGGAGAGCGCGGGCGTGATGCCGGACAGGTGCAGGACCCGGCCCGCCCAGGCGTCGCGCCGGGCGACGTTGTCCGGGCCCATGGCGGTGGCGGCCGAACCGGCCCGGTAGTAGGCGACCTCGCCGTCGCCGGTGCGGAAGTAGACCCCGGTGGGGCGGTCCCGGTCGCGGCGCACCCCCGAGACGTCGACGCCGGCCGCGGCGATCGCCGTCACCAGGTGGTCCCCGAACGGGTCGGCACCCACCCGGCTGATCCAGCGCACGGCATGGCCGAGACGGGCCAGCGCACAGGCCACGTTGGACTCCGCGCCACCCGTCCCACGGTCGAAGGCGGCCGCGTCGGCGAGGCGCTGCCCGGGCACGGAGGGGACGAAGGTGACCATGGATTCGCCCACGCACACGACGTCCACGGCCACGGTCCCGGTCACTTCCGCTCCTCTCCGCGCACCGTTGACCCGGTGCTGGCCGGGATGTTAGACAGCGGGCAACACAGCACGCAACGGTCGTTGCACATAGTGCAACGATGGCGGACGGAGGCGGGATGGACCAGGTCACGGGTATCGACGAGCTGCACCGGGAGCGGGTGGACCACCGCTTCAAGGGACTCCCGCCGGACGCCGACGGCCTGACCGTCGGCGAACTCGCCGCCGAGCGCCGCACCGTCTTCGACGGCGGCTTCACGACCCCGCTGCTCACGCTCTCCGAGCCCGCCCTGGAGCACAACCTCGCCCAGCTCGCCGAGTGGGCCGGCAAGCACGGCCTCGCCTTCGCGCCGCACGGCAAGACCTCCATGGCCCCTCAGCTCTTCGCCCGCCAGCTCGCCCACGGCGCGTGGGGCATCACCGCCGCCACCCCGCACCAGGTGCGGGTCTACCGGGCGTTCGGCGTGCGGCGCGTCTTCCTCGCCAACGAGCTCGTCGACGCGGCCGCGCTGCGCTGGCTGTCCCGTGAGCTCGCGGGCGACCCGGAGTTCCGCTTCGTCTGCTACGTGGACTCCGTGCGCGGGGTGGAGCTGATGGACGCGGCCCTCACGGCGGTCGTGGACGTCGTCGTGGAGCTCGGCGCGGAGGGAGGACGCACCGGCGTGCGCGGCCCGGAGGAGGCGGCGCGCGTCGCCGACGCCGTCGCCGCGGCCCGGCACCTGCGGCTCGTCGGCGTCGCGGGCTACGAGGCGCCGGCCCCGGACCCGCACGGGTGGCTCGGCGAACTGGTCGCGCTGGCACGGGACTTCGACGCGGCCGGGCGGTTCGCCGGGGCCTCGCAGATCGTGGTGAGCGCGGGCGGCAGCGAATGGTTCGACGCCGTGGCGGACGCGTTCGGCACGCTCGGGGACCTGTCCCTGCCGGTGCTCGGGCTCCTGCGGTCCGGGGCGTACGTCACCCACGACGACGTCCACTACCGCGATCTGACGCCGTTCCACGACCGCATCCCCGCGGAGGGGTCGCTCGAGCCCGCCTTCCGCCTCTGGACGCAGGTGCTCTCCCGGCCCGAGCCCGGCCTCGCCCTCCTCAACGCGGGCAAGCGCGACGCGCCGTACGACCTCGACCTCCCGGTGCCGCAGCTCGTGCGCCGCGCCGACGGTTCCGCCGTCCCGGCGGCCGGGCTCACGGTCACGAAGCTCGCCGACCAGCACGCGTTCGTGGACGTCGCCCCCGGGGCGCGGGACCTGGCGGTCGGCGACTGGGTGGGGCTGGGGGTGTCGCATCCGTGCACGGCGTTCGACAAGTGGCAGCTCATCCCTGTCGTGGACGCGGGTGGGGTCGTCACGGATTTCGTCCGCACGTTCTTCTGACGGGCCGGGTGGTTGTTGTGTGCGGCCGGTTGTCGTCTGCGGGTTGCTTGCGCCTGCGGGCGGCTGCGCCGGGCTGCCCGGTGGTTGTGTGCGGGTGCATTGCGCCCCGCCCGCAGGCGCAACGCACCCGCACACGACAACCGGCCGCAACACAAACCCAACCGGCACAAAGGAGACGCACGGATGGAGTTGGCGATTCGCGGCGCGACCGTCGTGGACGGGAGCGGGGGGACCCCGGCGTACCGGGCGGACGTGCGCGTCGTGGACGGCCGCGTCACGGAGATCGGGACGGTGCGCGGCGCACGCCACACGCTCGACGCCCGCGGGCTCGTGCTCGCCCCCGGGTTCATCGACATGCACGCGCACAGCGACCTGGCCCTGCTCACCGACCCCGCGCACGAGGCGAAGGCGGCGCAGGGCGTGACCCTGGAGGTGCTGGGCCAGGACGGCCTGTCGTACGCCCCCGTGGACGACCGCACCCTGGCCGGGCTGCGCCGCCAGATCGCGGGGTGGAACGGCGACCCCGAGGGCCTGGAGTACGACTGGCGCAGCGTCGGCGAGTACCTGGACCGCCTGGACCGGGGCATCGCCGTGAACGCCGCGTACCTGGTCCCGCAGGGCACCGTGCGGATGCTGGCCGTCGGGTGGGAGGACCGTCCGGCGACCCCGGCGGAGCTGGACCGGATGAAGGAACTGGTCGCCGAGGGACTGGCACAGGGGGCCGTGGGGATGTCGTCCGGGCTGACGTACACCCCGGGCATGTACGCCTCGGACGCCGAACTGACCGAGCTGTGCCGGGTCGTGGCCGCCCACGGCGGCTACTACTGCCCGCACCAGCGCAGTTACGGCGCCGGCGCGCTCGAGGCCTACGCCGAGATGATCGCCGTGACCCGGGAGGCGGGCTGCGCCCTGCACCTGGCGCACGCCACGATGAACTTCGGCGTGAACGCGGGCCGTGCGCCGGAGCTGCTCGCGCTGCTGGACGAGGCGCTCGCCGCGGGGGCGGACATCACCCTCGACACGTATCCCTACCTGCCGGGCTGCACGACGCTCGCGGCGACCCTGCCGAGCTGGGCGACGGAGGGCGGCCCGGAGGCGACCCTCGCCCGGCTCCGGGACGACGCGCAGGCGGAACGCATCCGGCACGCGATGGAGGTGGAGGGGTCGGACGGCTGCCACGGCGTGCCCGTGGAGTGGCGGACGCTCGAGGTCTCCGGGGTGCGCGAACCCGGGCTGGCCGGTCATGTGGGGCGCCGGCTGCCGGACTTCGCGACGGCGCGACGGCTGCTGCTGGAGGACGGGCTGGGCACGACGATCCTCCAGCACGTGGGCCACGAGGAGAACGTCCGGGCGATCATGCGCCACCGCGTCCACACCGGCGGCAGCGACGGCCTGCTCGTCGGCGACAAGCCGCATCCCCGCGCGTACGGCACATTCCCGCACTACCTCGGCCACTACGTGCGCGAGCTCGGCGTGCTCGGCCTGGAGGAGTGCGTCGCGCACCTCACCGGACGCCCCGCGGCCCGGCTGGGGCTGCCGGACCGCGGCCTGGTCCGCGAGGGCCACCGCGCGGACCTGGTGCTGTTCGACCCGGGGACGGTCGCCGCGGGCGCGACGTACGAGGCGCCTCGCACGCTGCCCACCGGCATCCCGTACGTCCTCGTCGACGGGCGGTTCGTCATCGAGGACGGCCGCCGTACGGACGTCCTGGCGGGGCGTTCCGTGCGCAACGAGAACGGGCCCGGAAGGTAGCGCCACTTCACCATTCGGCGCATACGTGGCCAAGAACACGGGGCGGTCCCCGGTACGTGCCCGTAAGCTCACGGACATGCAGGTGATCCAGTCCACGAAGCTCTCCAACGTCTGCTACGACATCCGCGGCCCGGTGCTGGAGGAGGCCATGCGGCTGGAGGCGGCGGGTCATCGCATCCTGAAGCTGAACACCGGCAATCCCGCCGCCTTCGGTTTCGAGTGCCCGCCGGAGATCCTGGAGGACATGCTGCGCAGCCTCGGCGGGGCGCACGGCTACGGCGACTCCAAGGGCATCCTCCCGGCGCGGCGGGCGGTCATGCAGCACTACCAGACCAAGGGCATCGAGCTGGACGTCGAGGACATCTACCTCGGCAACGGGGTGTCCGAGCTGATCCAGATGGCGATGCAGGCGCTGCTGGACGACGGCGACGAGGTGCTGATCCCGGCGCCGGACTACCCGCTGTGGACGGCCGCGGTCTCGCTGTCGGGCGGCACCCCGGTGCACTACCGCTGTGACGAGCAGGCGGACTGGTTCCCCGACCTCGCCGACATCGAGCGCAAGATCACCGACCGCACCAAGGCGCTGGTGATCATCAACCCGAACAACCCGACGGGCGCGGTCTACGACGACGAGCTGCTGCGGGCTCTCACCGACATCGCCCGCCGCCACAACCTGATCGTCTGCTCGGACGAGATCTACGACAAGATCCTCTACGACGGGGTGACCCACACCCCGACCGCGGTGGTCGCCCCCGACCTGCTGACGCTGACCTTCAACGGCCTGTCGAAGGCCTACCGGGTGGCCGGCTACCGCAGCGGCTGGCTCGCGGTGTGCGGCCCGAAGGAGCACGCGACCAGCTACCTCGAGGGCCTGACCATCCTGGCGAACATGCGCCTGTGCGCGAACGTCCCGGCCCAGCACGCGGTGGCAACCGCCCTCGGCGGCCGCCAGTCGATCAAGGACCTGGTGCTGCCGGGCGGCCGGCTGGCCGAGCAGCGGGACGTGGCGTACGAGCTGCTGACGCAGATCCCCGGGGTCACCTGCGTGCGGCCGAAGGGCGCGCTGTACGCGTTCCCGCGGCTCGACCCGAAGGTCTACAAGGTCAAGGACGACCAGCAGATGGTGCTGGACCTGCTGCGGGCCGAGCGGATCCTGGTGGTGCAGGGCACCGGATTCAACTGGCCGGAGCCGGACCACTTCCGCCTGGTCACGCTGCCGGCGAAGGAGGACCTGGCGGACGCGGTGGGCCGGATCGCGCGCTTCCTGGACGGCTACGGACAGCCGTAGCCCGGGCCAATACCTCGAAAAGCGCCCTCCTTGGACTGAGTCCAAGGTAGGATGTACTCCTGATTGCAGGAGGAGTGCACCCATGTACGAGCCGATCCGCACCAAATCGGTCCATACGACGGCGGCGCCCACCTCTCCGCGACGCAGTCGTGACGAGGAGCTGGACCTCCAGCTCGCCGGACACCTCGCCGCCCTGCTGACCGTCACCGACGAGCTGCGGGCACTGGAGTGCAGCCCGGACCTCGACCGTGCCGCGGAGCAGCTCGCCGAGGCCGTGGCGGGCCTGCACCACGGGCGTCCGCCGCTGCGGCTCTCCCCGGCTCCGGCCGGACGGGGGCGGGCGGAAGCGGCCCGTGTGGCGGCCCTGCACCGGAGGGCGCGCGCGCTCGCCGGCCGGGCCCTGGTGGTCGCCGAGTCACGCCAGAACGCGGAGGCCGCGGCGCTCGCCGAGCGTCACATCGCGGTCCACACCGCAGCCGCCTAGGAACCGCCCGAGGGCCGGGACCGGAGTTCGTGCCTCCGGTCCCGGCCCTCGGCGTGAGGGTCGGCGCGGCCCGCCCGCGGGGCCATGGTCAGGGTCGGGGATCCCACGACCGGGCCATGCCCACCACCGGGCCGCCCGCCCGCGCCGCACGCACGGGGAGGGTCGGGCCGCCCGGATTCCGGTGGGGCCTAGTCCAGACGCTTGACCAGGGCCCGGTACTCGTCCCACAGCTCCTTGGGCGTGTGGTCGCCGAAGGTCTCCAGGTGGGACGGGATGAGGGAGGCCTCGTGCCGCCAGGTGTCGACGTCGACCGAGAGCAGCAGGTCGAGGTCCGCCTGGGAGATGTCCAGACCGCTGGTGTCGAGGGAGCCCTCGGCCGGCAGGACGCCGATCGGGGTCTCGACGCCCTCGGCCTGGCCGTTGAGGCGCTCGACGATCCACTTGAGCACGCGGCTGTTCTCGCCGAAGCCCGGCCACACGAACCGGCCGTCCGCGTCCTTGCGGAACCAGTTCACGTAGTAGATCTTCGGGAGCTTGTCGGCGTCGTGCTTCTGGCCGAGCTTGACCCAGTGGCCGAAGTAGTCGCCCATGTTGTAGCCGCAGAACGGGAGCATCGCGAACGGGTCGCGGCGCAGCTCGCCGACCTTGCCCTCGGCGGCGGCGGTCTTCTCGGAGGCGACGTTGGCACCGAGGAAGACACCGTGCTGCCAGTCGAAGGACTCGGTGACCAGCGGCACGGCCGAGGCGCGGCGGCCGCCGAACAGGATGGCCGAGATCGGCACGCCCTTGGGGTCCTCCCACTCGGGCGCGATCGTCGGGCACTGGGCGGCGGGCACGGTGAAGCGGGCGTTGGGGTGGGCGGCCGGGGTCCCGGACTCCGGCGTCCAGGAGTTGCCCTTCCAGTCCGTGAGGTGGGCCGGGAGCTCCTCGGTCATGCCCTCCCACCAGACGTCGTTGTCGTCGGTGAGGGCGACGTTGGTGAAGACCGAGTTGCCCCACAGGGTCTTCATCGCGTTGGCGTTGGTGTGCTCGCCGGTGCCCGGCGCGACGCCGAAGAAGCCCGCCTCGGGGTTGATGGCGTAGAGGCGGCCGTCCTCGCCGAAGCGCATCCAGGCGATGTCGTCGCCGATGGTCTCCACGGTCCAGCCGGGGATCGTCGGCTCCAGCATGGCGAGGTTGGTCTTGCCGCACGCGCTAGGGAAGGCGGCGGCCACGTACTTGGCCTCGCCCCGCGGCGGCGTGAGCTTGAGGACGAGCATGTGCTCGGCCAGCCAGCCCTCGTCACGGGCCATGACCGAGGCTATGCGCAGGGCGTAGCACTTCTTGCCGAGCAGGGCGTTGCCGCCGTAGCCGGAGCCGTAGGACCAGATCTCACGGCTCTCGGGGAAGTGCGAGATGTACTTGGTGGAGTTGCACGGCCACGGGACGTCCTCCTGGCCGGGCTCCAGCGGGGCGCCGACGGAGTGCACGGCCTTGACGAAGAAGCCGTCCTCGCCCAGCTCGTCCAGCACGTCCTGGCCCATGCGCGTCATGGTCCGCATGGCGGTGGCGACGTACGCGGAGTCGGTGATCTCCACGCCGATCGCGGACAGCTCGGAGCCGAGCGGGCCCATGCAGAACGGGACGACGTACATGGTGCGGCCGCGCATGGCGCCGCGGAACAGTCCCCCGGAGCCTTCGGCCTGGGAGGTGCCCCCGTGCTCCCCTGTGAAGATCTCCCGCATCTCGGCGGGGGCCTTCCAGTGGTTGGTCGGGCCGGCGTCCTGCTCCCGCTCGGAGCAGATGAAGGTGCGGTCCTCCACACGAGCGACGTCGGTCGGGTCGGAGGCGGCGTAGTACGAGTTGGGGCGCTTGATCGGGTCGAGCTTCTTGAAGGTGCCCTTCGAGACGAGCTCGTCCGCGAGGCGCTGGTACTCCTCCTCGGAGCCGTCGCACCACACGATCTCGTCCGGCTGGGTCAGCTCGGCGATCTCGCCGACCCATGCGATCAGGTCCTGGTGATTGGTGGGAGCCGCATTGACGCGCGCCACGATCGCTCCGTTCCGCCCGGTGTGCACTCACCTGGCGTCAGATTCCGAGGGTGTGTTGTCGGCCCCTTGGGGGCTGCGACCCGGATGCTGCTGTCGTGGGATGCTCATCCGGTGCCGTCCGCACTCATATGAGTATCAGGACAGGAAACGCGATCTGTCCAGGGCGCGTGGGGTGAGCATCGCCACTCCCAACGTCCGGCGACACCCCGTACTACGGATCGGTAACCTACGCAACCGTAGGTAGCATTGATTTCATGAGCTCCGTGGACGAGACTCCCGTTGTGCCCGCCGCCCTTGAAGAACTCGCATCCGCTGCCGCCCCCTTGAAGCCCAAACTGAGGGGGTGGCTCCACGCCGGGATGTTCCCCGCCGCCCTTGTCGCCGGGGTCGCCCTGACCGCCTTCGCCGAGAGCACCCGCGGACGGATCGCCTGCGCCGTCTTCACGCTCACCGCCTGCGCGCTGTTCGGCGTGAGCGCGCTCTACCACCGCGGCGACTGGGGCCCCCGGGCCTCGGCGGTGCTGCGCCGACTGGACCACGCGAACATCTTCCTGATCATCGCGGGGACCTACACGCCCTTCACGCTCCTGCTGCTGCCCGACGGCAAGCAGGAGGTCCTGCTCTGGCTGGTCTGGGCCGGGGCCCTGGCGGGCATCGCGTTCCGCGTCTTCTGGGTGGGTGCGCCGCGCTGGCTCTACACCCCCTGCTACATCGCCCTCGGCTGGGCGGCGGTCTTCTTCCTGCCCGACTTCATGCGGCAGGGCGGCATCGCGGTGCTCGTCCTGATCGTCGTGGGCGGCCTGCTGTACAGCGTCGGAGCGGTGATCTACGGGACCAAGCGGCCCAACCCCTCGCCCCGCTTCTTCGGCTTCCACGAGGTCTTCCACTCGTTCACGCTGGCCGCGTTCATCGTGCACTACGTCGGCATCTCGCTGGTTGCCTACAACCACGCGTAGCCCTTCCGCGACGGCCCTGGAGCCCCGCGGACCGCGACGGCGGTCCGCGGGGCTTTCGCATGCCCGAAGTGACAGCTACTCTTTTTTGAGAGTCACTGTCATTTGACGGCGACTTTCGGATGTCGTCCTGGTGCCCGGTCAGCCGGTGCCCCGCGCCCGCCGGAGGAGACCCTCATGACGACGACGGCCGATCCACGGCACTGGTGGGCCCTCGGGGCCCTGGTGGCGAGCATGCTCGTGCTCGGCTTCGACATGACGATCCTCAACGTCGCACTGCCGACCATGGCCGCGGAGCTGGGTGCGGACACCGGCGACCAGCAGTGGATCGTCGACGGCTACACGGTGGTCTTCGCCGCCGCGATGCTCCCCGCGGGCCTGCTGGGCGACCGCTGGGGACGGCGGCGGATGCTCGTCGCCGGGCTCGGGATCTTCCTCGTCGGCTCGGTGCTCGGCGCCCTGGTGGACAGTCCGGGACCGGTCGTCGCCGCCCGCACGGTGATGGGCCTGGGCGCGGCACTCGTCATGCCGCTGGCCCTGTCCGTCCTGCCCTCGTTGTTCGGGCCCGAGGAGCGCTCCAAGGCGGTCGGCGCGGTCACCGCCGCCATGGCGCTGGGGATGCCGCTCGGGCCGATCATCGGCGGCACCCTGCTCGACCACTTCTGGTGGGGCTCGATCTTCGTGGTCAACATCCCGCTCGTCGTCCTCGGCATCGCCGCCTGCCTGTTCCTGCTGCCCGAGACCAGCGACCCCGCCACGCCCCGCGTCGACCCGCCCAGCACCGTCCTCGCGGTGGCCGGGCTCGGCGCGCTGGTCTTCGGCATCATCGAGGGGCCGCGCCGCGGATGGGGCGACCCGCTGGTGCTGCTGACGCTGTTCTCGTCCGTCGCGCTGCTGACCGGGCTGGTGCTCCGCGGACGCCGGCTGGAGCGGCCCATGCTCGACCTCGGTCTGCTGCGGCAGCGGGGCTTCCTGTGGAACGCGGTCGCCGCGACGCTGGTGACCTTCATCCTCACCGGCCTGCTCTTCGTCCTGCCGCAGTACCTGCAGGCCGTGCTCGGCAACGACGCCCTCGGCACCGGCGTACGGCTGCTGCCGATGATGGGCGGCCTGATCGTCGCCGTCCGGGGCAGCGCGCCGCTGGTCGCGCGGTTCGGGCCGCGGCCGGTCGTCACGGCGGGGCTGCTCCTGCTCACCGCGGCCGCGGCGCTGGGCAGCCGCACCGACGTCCACGACGGCTACGGGGCGACCGCGCTGTGGCTGTCCGTCACCGGTTTCGCCTTCGGCTTCGCGATGATCCCCGCCATGGACGCGGCGCTGGGCGCGCTGCCCCGGGACCGCGCGGGCAGCGGCTCCGGACTGCTGATGACCCTGCGGCAGACCGGCGGCGCGATTGGTGTCGCCCTCCTGGGCAGCCTGCTGGCGGGCGCCTACACCGACCGTCTCGCCACCACGGGCCTGCCCGCGGCGGCCGCCGACGCCGCCTCGGGTTCCGTGGGGGCCGCGCACGCGGTCGCGGCCGCCCTCGGCGACCCGGCGCTCGCCGCCTCGGCGGACGCGGCGTACGTGCACGGGATGGACCTCGCCCTGCTGGCCTGCGCCGCCGCCTCGCTCGTGGCGGCCGTGCTGACCGCGCTCTTCCTCCCCGACCCCCGCACCGGCCAGGAGGTGCCCGGCACCGCGCGGATGGCCCCGCCCGCCGTCGATGCACGACAATGACGAGCGTGACCGTACCGACCAGACCGAGCCTGCGCGAACGCAAGAAGATCCGGACCCGGCGGGCCATCCGCCGCGCGGCCTACCGGCTCTTCGAGGCGCAGGGGTACGACGGCACCACCGTCGAGCAGATCGCGGCCACGGCCGAGGTCTCGGCCAGCACGGTCTTCCGGTACTTCCCCACCAAGGAGGACATCGTCCTCTCCGACGAGTACGACCCCGTCATGGTGGCCGAACTGCGCGCCCGCCCGGCGCAGGAGCCCATCGTCGCCTCGCTGCGGCACGCCCTGCTGGGCCCGCTGCGCGAGATGCTCGCCGACGAGGGCGAGTTCGAGGAGATGCGGCAGCGGCTGCGGCTGGTGCGCTCGGTGCCCGCCATCCGCGCCCGCATGGGCGAGAACATCCAGGAGTCCAGCCGGCTGCTGGCCTCCGTCACCGCCGAACGCCTCGGCCGCCCCGAGGACGACTTCGAGATCCGGGTCGTCGTCGCGGCGCTGATCGGGGCCTGGTCCGAGGCCGTCTTCCACTGGCTCGACTCGGACGGCACCGCCGACCTCGCCGCCGTCCTCGACCGCTCGCTGGCCCTCCTCGCGGCCAACCTCTGCCGCTAGCGATCGGGAACCGCGCGGCGGCTCCGCGGACCAGCGGGGAGCGTCGGCACGCGACGCGGAGGGGTTCCGGACGCCATGTCACTCAACGGCGGTTCGCGCAAGGCCGGTTCACCGACCGGCCTTGCGCGCGAGGGAGATGCCGGCGAACGCCGCGCGGCTGCACGACGCGACGCGCCTCAGCGGGCGCCCAGTTGCTCCGCCAGGGCCTGCGGGTCCGCGGTCGGCGCCGCGCACACGAAGTGCCGGCAGACGTACGCCGCGGGACGGCCGTCGAGCAGCGGGCGGTCGGCCAGGAGGGCGTACTCGTCCGTGGCGGGCTCCCCCACCGCGACCACCGCGCCCGGGGCGGTGCCCAGCAGCGCGGTGCGGTGCAGCGCCGCCGTGCCGGCGTCGCCCGCCGGGCCGACCACGGCGACCTCGCGCGGGCCGTCGAGCGCCGCCTCGGCGACCGCCAGCCCCCAGCCGATGAACCGCGGCACCCGTCCGGCGAGGGCGCCCACGACGCCCAGCGCCCGTTCGGCGGCCTCGCGGTGGCGGGACGAGCCGGTGTACGCGGCGTACGACAGCAGCACGCCGGCCGCGGCCGTCCAGCCCGAGGGGGCGGCGTTGTCGGTCGGGTCCTGCGGGCGGCGGATCAGCGTCTCGGCGTCGTCGGCGGTGTCGTAGAGCGTGCCATCCTCCCCTGTGAAGTGCCGCAGCACGGAGTCGAGCAAAAGCCCGGCGAGGTCCAGCCACACGCCCTCGCCGGTCACCGCGGCGAGCGCGAGGAAGCCCTCCGCGACGTCGGCGTAGTCCTCCAGCACCCCGGCGTTGCCGCCCACCGTGCCGTCCCGCGAGGTCCGGGCGAGCCGGCCGCGGGCGTCCATGTGGACCCGCACCAGCAGGTCCGCGGCGTCGACGGCGGCCGCCACCAGGTCCGGGCGCTCGAAGTACGCGCCGGTCTCGGCGAGCGCGGCGACCGCCAGCCCGTTCCAGGCGGCGACGACCTTGTCGTCGCGGCCGGGGCGGGGCCGTCCCTCCCGCGCGGTGAACAACCGCCGGCGCACCGAGGCGATCCGCCCGGCGTCCACGAAGCCACCGTCGGCGGGGAGTTGGAGCACGGACGCACCCTCCTCGAAGGTGCCGTCCTCCGTCACGCCGAAGTACTCGGCGGCCAGCGCCGCGTCCTCCTTGCCGAGGACCTCCTCCAGTTCCGCCGGCGTCCAGACGTAGAAGGCGCCCTCGCCGTGGCCGCCGCCCGGCTTGTCGCTGTCGGCGTCGAGCGCGGAGGCGAAGCCGCCCTCGTGGGTGCGCAGCTCGCGCACGAGGAAGTCCGCGGTCTCCAGGGCGACCCGGCGGGCCAGGTCGGAGCCGGTGGCGCGCCACAGGTGCGCGTAGAGCCGGCAGAGCAGCGCGTTGTCGTAGAGCATCTTCTCGAAGTGCGGCACGACCCACTTGCGGTCCACGGAGTAGCGCGCGAAGCCGCCGCCGAGCTGGTCGTAGATGCCGCCGCGGGCCATCGCCTCGCAGGTGTCCCGCGCCATCTGCAGGGCGCCCTCGGAACCGGTGCGGGCGTGGTGCCGCAGCAGGAACTCCAGGGCCATCGACGGCGGGAACTTCGGCGCGCCGCCGAACCCGCCGTACGAGGGGTCGTAGTCCCGGGTGAGCCCCAGCAGTGCCGCCGCGAGCTGCTCCTCCCCCGGGGCGGCCGTCCCGCCGAGGGTCAGCGAACGTCCGCCCAGGTCCTTCACGATGCTCGCCGCGACCGCGCCGACCTCGTCGCGGCGCTCGCGCCAGGCGGCCTCGACGCCCTCCAGCACCTGCCGGAAGGAGGGCATGCCGTGCCGCGGGGCGGGCGGGAAGTAGGTGCCGAAGTAGAACGGCTCGCCCCCGGGCGTCAGGAAGACCGTCATCGGCCAGCCGCCCTGCCCGGTCGCCGCCTGCACGGCCTCCATGTAGACGGCGTCGACGTCGGGGCGTTCCTCGCGGTCGACCTTCACCGACACGAAGTGCTCGTTGAGGTAGGCGGCGGTCGCCTCGTCCTCGAACGACTCCCTGGCCATGACGTGGCACCAGTGGCAGCTGCTGTACCCCACGCTGAGCAGCACCGGCACCCCGCGGTCCCGGGCCTCCGCGAAGGCCTCCTCGCCCCACGGCCACCAGTGCACCGGGTTGTCGGCGTGCTGCAGCAGGTACGGGGACGTGGAACCGCTCAGTCGATTGACCATGCCCCCAGCCTCACACATCGCGCCGTCCGGCGTCCCGTCCCCGCGCGGCGAGCCCGGTTGCCCGCGGCAACGGACGTTGTCCGCAGCCGTTCGTGCTGATGGAATCGACCGGCGGACGGTGCTGCGAGAGGGGCCGACATGCTGGAGACGGTGGGTCTCACGGCCGCCGAGGCCGAGGTGTACCGGCTGCTGCTCGTCACCGAGTCGGCGTCCGCCGAGGAGATCTGCGCACTTACCGACCTCGGCCGCCCGGCGGTCGGGCGGCTGCTGTTCGCTCTGGAGGCCAAGGGACTGGCGTACGCGCTGGAGGAGAGTCCCGGCGCGTTCGCGGCCATCCCGCCGGAGGTCGCGCTCGTACCCCGGCTGCAGCGCCACGCGGAGGCACTGGAGCAGGACCGGGCGGTCGTGCTCGGGCTGGTGGAGACCTACCGCCGCAGCGCCCGCTCCTGGGGAGCGGGGGAGGCGATCGAGGTCATCAGCGGCGCGGCGGCGCTGCGGCAGCGTCTGCGGCAGCTCCAGGACGGCGTCCGCCACGAGATGCTGTGGTTCTGCAAGGCCCGCCACGTGGCGATGCCCGCGGGCAGCAACCGGGAGGAGTACGACGCGCTGGGCCGGGGCGTGCTGTACCGGGTCCTGTACGAGCAGGCCTACTTCGACGACCCCGGTGCGGTGGACAACGTCGTCAAGGGGGTGCGCGCCGGCGAGGTCGCCCGGGCGGTGCCCAGGCTGCCCCTGCGGATGGCGGTGGCCGACCGGTCGCTGGCCGTCCTCCCGCTGTCCTCCGCCGGTGCGCCGGCCGGTCCGCGGGAGCTCAAGACGGCGCTGGTGCGGGAGAGCAGCCTGCTGGAGGCGCTGATCGACCTGTTCCAGCACTACTGGGAGGTCGGCGCGCCGCTGCGGGTGACCGAGGAGGGGCAGATCGGCGGTGCGGGGCCGGAGGATCCGGCGGCGCCGGTCGCGGAGGACCGGCACCTGCTCTCCCTGATGGTCGCCGGCATGACCGACGAGGCGATCGCCGGGCAGCTGCGCGTGAGCAAGCGCACCGTCCAGCGGCGCATCCAGGGGCTGATGAGCCTCGCGGGCGTCGCCACCCGCATGCAGCTGGGCTGGCACGCGGCGCGCCGCAACTGGCTCTGAGCGGACGGCGGTGCGGGCCCGCCGGACGGATCCGGCGGGCCCTGCCGAGCCGTTCGGCGGCTACTTGAGCAGGTAGGCCTTGATCACGGTCTGCTTGAAGGAGTTGCCCGCCGCGTCCTTGACGTAGGTGCGCAGGCTCACCGAACCGGCCGAGGAGCGGCGCGGGTGGTCCACGGTCACGGTGCGCTTCGTCCCGGTGCCCTTGACCTTGGCCGTGTGCCAGGTCCTGCCCTCGTCGTAGGAGACCTCGGCGGTGAAGGTGCGGACGGGCGACTCGGCTGCGCCGACCGGACGCTGGACCAGGGCCGGGATGTCGAACCGGCAACCGGCCTCGGCCCCGTTCCACTCGTCCAGCCGGGGCGACATGAGCACGGCCATCATCGGCAGTGCCTGCCGGGTCGCCGTCGTCTGCGACCGGAACCGCCACTCGGACTTCAGACGCGTGGAGATGGTGCTGGGGACGAGGTCGCGCTCCTGCTCGAACGTCGCGACGTAGTCGGCGGGGGTGACGTCGGCCGGCACGGTGGCGAACCCCCGGTTCGTCGAGACGACTTCACCGTTGCGTCGCAGCTCCCACTTCGGCCGGCTGCTGGACGTCGTCCCGGCCACCAGGTCGAGGTTCCCGTTGGCGGCGTCCTGGATCGCGAACGTCATGGCGTCGCCCTCGCGGGAGGTGATCACCCACTCGGGCGAGAAGCCCGAGCCCTGGACGCCCTGGTTCCAGCGCTCCTCGAAGGTTCCGGCCCGGTAGCTGTGCAGGCGGCTGAGGAAGCTCTGCCCGTGGGCGTCCGGCCTGGTGAAGAAGTTCTGCTCGAAGACGCTCTGCCAGCGCAGGTCCTCGGACGGCGAGAAGTAGTCCACCCGCCGGTTCGGGAGCGGGAGTCCGTCCATCCCGTGGACCCAGCGGAGCTTGCCGAGGGACAGCCACACACTGCGGTACGCGGTGGTGTCCGGCGCGGTGGCGGCGAGGGTGCTGTTCACCGTGGCCAGCTGCGACGTACGGGGGCGGTAGCCGGGATCGGCCGGGATCTGCCCGCGCACCGGCCGGGTGAGGTAGTAGACCGAGGAGGGGTTCCCGTCGGTGCCCGCGGGATCGACCCAGATGGTGCTGACCAGGTAGGTGAACGTCGAGTCCTTGGACGTCGCCGTCGGGACGGCGTACACGTTCGCGATGCGGTCGCCGCCGACCGCGTCGTTCACGGGGACGGAGAACGGGTTGCCGTCCAGGCCGATGGTACCGACCTCGGCGTACTTGATGCGGGCCGAGCGACTCGGGGCCGAGACCGTGACGGGCTTCGCCTTCCGGGCGTCGATGGCGACGTCCCGGTCGGCGCTCATCACGATCTTCGGCGCGCCCACCACGGTTGCCTCGGTGTACTCCGCGTCGAAGAGGAAGCCGTTCACGGAGTAGGTCCTGCCGTCGCGCGGCACCCTCAGCTCGGTGCCGGACTTGCCGTGCAGCTCCACCTCGCGGACCTCGCCGTCGGCCGCGGTGACGAGCAGGTAGGCGTGGGCGGGGGCCTTGCCCGCGCGGTCCTTCACCGTGAGGCGGAGGCTGTGCGAGGGCTGCTCGACGTCCATGCCGACCGGGACGCGCACCGAGACGGCCTGGTCGGCGGTGGCCGCGATGACCACGCCGCTGTACGCCGCGTACGTCGTGGCGGTCTCCGGGGTCGCGGTGACGGTGACGTCGGCGGTGCCCTGGGCGGGCACGGTGACCTGGTCGGCGCCGAGCCGGAACAGGCCCTGCGGCGCGGGCTCGCCCGCGTCGTGGGAGACGTTGAGCGACAGGCCGAGGGTGACGGGCGCGCTGCCCGGGTTGCGGTAGGTGATCGTCTTCTGCACCGGCGGCCGCGGGCCGTCGGTCCAGCGGATCTGCCCGAAGTCCACTGCGGTGGTCCCGGCGGTGACCTGCTGGCCGACCGCGCGGGCGACGTCGACCCGGCCCGCGCCCTGGAAGTAGGTGCCGCGCTCCTTGCCGGCCGCCGTCGACTGCATCAGCTGGCGCTTGACCTGCTCGGGCGTCCAGTCGGGGTGCTGCTGGAAGAGGATGGCGGCGGCACCGGCGACGTGCGGGGTCGCCATCGAGGTGCCGTCCATCGCGGTGTAGCCGTCCTCGGCGGTCGTACCGCCCGCGCGTGCGGCGACGACGCCGACGCCGGGGGCGACGAGGTCCGGCTTGAGGCCGAAGTCGCCCACCCGCGGGCCGATCGAGCTGAAGTGGGCGAGCTCGTCGTCGAGGTCGGTGGCGCCGACGGCGAGCGCGCGGTCGGCGGAGGCGGGGGAACCGACCTTGCCGGGGCCGCTGTTGCCGGCCGCGGCGACGACCAGGACGCCGTGGTCACGGGTGACGCTCTCGACCATGGCCTCGAGGGCGTCGGTCTCCGGGGTGTCGGCGTCGCCCAGGCTGAGGCTGATCACCTTGGCGCCGCGCTCGGCGGCCCAGGCCATGCCTTCGAGGACGTCGGAGTCGTCGCAGGAGCCGCCCGCGTTGCAGACCTTGCCCGACAGGATCCGCGCGCCGGGCGCGACACCCTTGAACCGGCCGTCGGAGGCCGCGCCGGAACCGGCGACGGTCGAGGTGACGTGGGTGCCGTGGCCGTTCAGGTCGTCGGTGCCGGCCTCGGCGGTGAAGTTGGCGGACTCCTCGATGAGGCCCCCCAGGTCCGGGTGGTTCGGGTCGTAGCCGGTGTCGAGCACCGCGACCTTGACGCCGTCGCCCCGGTAGCCCTTCGCCCAGGCCTGGGGTGCCCCGATGTGCGGCACCGTCCGGTCGAGCTGGACCTTGGAGCGGCCGTCGAGCCAGACCCGGCGGATGCCCGCGCCGAAGGACGTGGCGCCCGCCTTGGCGGGGGCGATGTCCTTCCAGAACTCCGCGGCGCCCGCGCGGTCCTGGCCGAGGGTCGCGAAGGAGGTCCCGGCGATGGTGCGGACACCGTCGGCACCGGCCGCGGTGAGCCGGCGTCCGGCGGTGCCCGCGTCACCCGCGTACTCGACGATGAGCGGCAGCCTCGACCGCTCGGCGTACTTCCCCCTGGCCAGGGCCGAGACGTTGAACAGCGCCTTGTCGAGGCGGTCCGCCGCGAGCAGGGGCAGCGCGTCGGCGGGTATGACCGACCAGTCGCCGCCGATCTGGCGCTTGACGAAGGTGATGTGCTCCCGGCCCGCGGCCGGCTGGATCGAGACGCTCTGCCCGCCCGACGGGGCCGTCTCCAGCGTGACGCGGTCGCCGGTGATCAGGGTGACGTGGTGCCGGGCGGATCCGGTGGACCCGGCTGCCTCGCCCTGCACGGCCGCGTCGGCCCGCTCGGTGCCCTGGGCGGCGCCGGGGGTGGCGGTCAGACCCGCCAGCAGCGCGGCGAGGGCAGCGGCCGCCACATACTGCGGCCGAGGGGTTCCGACCCTCGGCCGCCACCTGTAGTTCATCTGTCTCATGGGGCGACAGCGTGGCCCCGCCACCGGCGGCGGTCAGCACTTTCACCTGTCGGTCAGAGGACAAGTCACCTTTGCGTCACGACGCATGAGCCGCAAAGGCGCTCAAAAGGCGTTCCAGCCGCCGCACGGGGCGGGCGGTCCGGGCACGTCCGGGCGTGTCCGCCCGCGCACGCGGTGTCGCGATGTGACGTGTTCGGCAGGACACTTGGGGACGGGCGGCTACCGAGGGGGCCATGGGTGACGAAGCAGACGCCGCGACGGCAGACGCAACTGAGCACGTCCGACCGGGCCGAGGTGTTACGGCTGCTGGAACGCGCCGTCGCCGGTGAGCCGCAGGGCGGGCGCTCCGGCGAGGCGGAGGAGGCGCTGCGGCAGGCCCGGGCGGCGGTCGACGAGATAGCGGCCGCGGCGGCGGCCGAGTACGGGGTGTACACCGCCGCGCTGGCGGCGGAACGCTCGGGCCGCCGGTCGTCGCTGGTCACCCCCGCGCTGGTGACCGCCGTCGCCGCCGTCGCGGCATGCGTGGCGGACCTCGGCTGGGGCACGCCGACCTCCACCGCGCTGGGCGTCGGCGGCGTGGTGGCGGTCGCCGGTGCGGCCGTGACGGCCGCGCTGGCGACGGGCGGTGGCGGCACGCGGCCGCAGGACCTGCGGCAGGTCTGGCTGGAGGCCGTGGAACAGCGCGGTGTACGGCCGTTCCTGGAACGCCGGCGCGCCGCGCCGGCCCCCGCGAAGGTGCCGGCGCAGCGCCGCACCGACCGCAGCGCCGCCGCGCGGGGACGCAGCGTCCTGGAGCAGTCCTTCGCCCAGCTTCCCGCCACCGAGGGGCCGTTCGCCGGCCGCCGGGACCCGCTGCGGCAGATCGCCCAGTGGGTGCACCAGGCGCGGGTCTCCCCGGCGTCGGAGCCCGTCGTGGTCGTCCTGCACGGCCAGGCCGGTTCCGGGCGCACCACGCTCGCCGTGCGCGCCGCCCAGCAGCTCAAGGACCAGTTCCGCGGCGCCTGCGTCGTCGACCTGCGCGGCGCCGCTCCCGGGGAGCGCCCGCTGCCCGTACGGGACGCGCTGCTGCACCTGCTCAACCGGCTCGGGGCGCCCCGCGAACAACTCCTGTTCCGCGAGCGCACCTCCCAGGAGCAGCATCTGCGGCGCCTGGCCGACCAGTACCAGAAGCACCTCACCGACGTGCCCGTCGTCATCGTCCTCGACGACGCCGCCGGACCCGAGCAGATCCGCGCCCTGGTCCCGGAGCGCTCCGACAGCCTCGTCCTGGTCACGTCGGCGGAACCGCTCTCCCTCGACGTGCCTGCGGCCCGCGTCTACGCCCTGCCGGTGGACCCGCTCGGGGCGGAGGCGTCACGGGAGCTGCTGGCCGGCCTGTCGTCCGGCGCCCTCACGGCGGCGGACGGCGCCGGTGCCGCCGACGCCGTACGGCGGCTGTGCGGCGGGCTGCCGCTGGCGCTGCGCATCGCGGGCAGTTCGCTGCCCGACCGGGGCGCGGAGCGGCTGGCGGCCGACCTGGCGGCGTACGGCCCGGTGGGCCCGGTCGACCGTGCGCTGGCGCTGCGCTACCACGACCAGCCCGAGCCCGCCCGCCGGCTGCTGCGGCGGCTGGCGCTCGCCGGGCGGACGAGCCTGGGCGCGGCGGCCGCCGCGGCCCTGCTGGGGGCGGAGGAGCAGGAGGCGGCCCGGCGGCTGGGGGAACTGGCCTCGGCCGGTCTCATCGAGCACGTGCGCGGCAGCCGCTACCGGCTGCACGACCTCGTACGGCGCTTCGCGCACGCGCGCCTGCTGGACGAGGAGGACCCGGCCGAGCGGGCGGCCGCCCAGGAGCGCCTGATCCGCAGCTACGCCGAGCTGGCGGACGCGGTCATCCGGCTCGTCGACGGCCGGACCTCGACCCGCGCCGACCGCTTCGGGCCGCAGGGCTTCCCCTCGCTGGACCAGGCGCTGCGCTGGCTGGACGAGGAGTCGAGCTTCATCACCGCGGCGCTGCGGCACTCCGACGGCGTCGACCAGCGGGTGGTGCAGCACCTGCTCGGCGCGCTGTGCGACTACTGCCTGCTCCGCGGCGACCTGTACCGGCTGGGCGAGATCAGCGAGCTGGCCCAGGCGCACCAGCGGGAGGCCGACCAGTCGGTGCTGGTCCGCTCGGTGCAGTGGCGCACCGGCATCGCCGCGCGGCAGCTCGGCGAGCTGGACAAGGCCCGCTCGACGCTGTCGTCGGTGGTCGACCTGTACTTCGAGGCGCAGCACCCGGCGGGCGCCGCCCGCGCCCTGTGCAGCCTGGGCATCACGCTGCACCAGCAGGGCGGCCTGCGGGAGGCGGAGGCCAAGTTGCGGGAAGCCCTGGAACTGCAGGCCGGCGACGAGCTGCGGGCCGACCGGGCCTGGACGCAGCACGCGCTGGCGGCGGTGCTGCGCGACGCCGGCCGGCTGGCGGAGGCGCACGGGCTGCTGGCCGAGTCGCTGGCCCTGCACCGGGAGAGCGAGAGCGTGCACGGCGAGGCCTGGGCCCACCTGCAACTGGGGCAACTGCTGCTGCGGCTCGGCGACGCCGGGCGCGGCGAGACCGAACTGCGTACCGCCGGCGAGTGCTACGCCGCGACCCGCGACCCCCGCGGTGAGGCCTGGACCGTCACCCAGCTCGGCCGCGCCCGCCTGCTGCGCGGGGACGCCGGCGCCGCCCAGCACCTGCTGGGCGACGCCCTGGCCCGCCACCGCGCGAACGAGGACGCCCGCGGCGAGGCGTGGTCGCTGTACTACCTCGGCCAGGCACTGGAGGAGGGCGGTGAGCTGGACGCGGCCCTGCGGGCCCTGGAGCGCTCCCGCACCATGTTCAGCCGGATGCGGGACGTCTACGGGCTGGCCTGCGCCCGCCACCACTCCGGCCGGGTCACCCGCGACCAGCGGGCGGCGCTCACCGGCAACCTGCGCAACAGCGGTTTCGCCCGCCAGCTCCTGCAGGACGCCCGCGCCGACTTCCACCGCGTCGGGGTGCCGCACGGCGAGGGCTGGTCCTGTGTGGAGCTCGCCGTCGTCGACGCCGGCAACGGGCGGGTCCCGGCGGCCCTGGAGCTGGTGCGGGAGGCGGAGCGGCTCTTCGCCGGGATGGACGACCGGCGCGGCCTGGCGTGGGCGCGCTTCCTGCAGTGCACGCTGCTGCCGCTGCTCTCCCGCGAGGGCGCCGCCGAGGCCCGCGGGCGGCTCGCCCGGCTGACGGACGACCCGTACGAGGGCCGCGACCTGGACCTGCAGGAGTACGCGGAGGCCTACGCCCTGCTGCTGGAGCGCGGCGTGGAGCCGGGTACCCCGTGGGAGGCCTGGCGGCTGGGCATGGTGCCGTCGCGGGGCGCCCGCATGGTGATGGCCGTGCCGGTGGACCGGGCGGTGGAGGGCTGAGGGCCCGGCCCAGCGTGTCACCCGCTCCGGGGCGTCCCACGGGCGACAATCGCGACGGGGACCGACCGCGAGAGGACGAACCATGGACCGGCTGCCCGCTGCGCTCCAGCCCATCCGCGACCGGGAGCAGGCGCTGCCGCGCGAGGCCAGCATCTACCACGAGAGTCCGGTGCGGCACACGATCACCTTCGCCTGGGACGCACCGGACGGCGTCGACGACGGCCTCGCCGTGATCGTCTCCAGCGGGGCGCTCCCCGTACCGGCCGTCGGCGGGCACGTCGCCGTGCACGACCACGACGTGCGGGTGGTCGCGGTGCGGACCTCGTACACCCGCTCCGACGACGAGGGCGTCCCGCTGCTCTTCACACGGGTCACGGTCGCCGCGCCGGAGTGAGCGCGCCGCCGTACCCCCTCCCGTGCCGGGAGGGGGTGTCCGGCGTGCCTCAGCCCTTGCGGCCGGGGCCCTCGGCGCCGGAAGCGGCGGAGGCCTTGGCCGGCTCCGAGGGCTGCCCGGCCTGCTCCGGCTGATCCGGCTGCTCCTCGAAGTCGATCTTCTTGAACTGCTTGTTCATGTTCTTCATCAGCCACCACAGGGAGAGGCCGATGAGGGCGAAGATGACGAAGCCGAGGAGGCCGGGCGTCACCTTGTTCTCGTCCAGGTCCTTGACGGCGAGGGGGACGAGCTGGGCTGCGGCCGTGCCGAGTGTCGCGTTCACGCGCTCAATTCTCCCGGATGCCCGCGAAGAGGTCGTCCTCGGGGAGGGATGTGTCCACCCGGGACTTCGCGAGCTCGTAGTCCTCGGTCGGCCAGATCTCCTTCTGGACCTCCATCGGGACGTGGAACCAGGCGCCGTCGGGGTCGATCTGGGTGGCGTGGGCGAGCAGCGCCTTGTCCCGGATCTCGAAGAAGTCCGCGCACGGCACGTGCGTGGTGATGTTGCGTTCCGGCCGGTCGGCGGTCTGCCAGCGCTCCAGCCACTCCCCGTACGGGGACTCCAGGCCGCGGGCGAGCAGGGCCTCGTGCAGGGCGACGGTGCGCTGCCGGTTGAAGCCCTGGTTGTAGTAGAGCTTCAGCGGCGTCCACGGCTCGCCGGCCTCGGGGTAGCGCTCGGGGTCGCCCGCGGCGTCGAAGGCGACCATCGAGATCTTGTGGGTCATGATGTGGTCGGGGTGCGGGTAGCCGCCGTTCTCGTCGTACGTGGTGATCACGTGCGGGCGGAACTCGCGGATGAGCTTCACCAGGGTGCCCGCGGCCTCGTCCACGTCCTGGAGGGCGAAGCAGCCCTCGGGCAGCGGGGGCAGCGGATCGCCCTCGGGGAGCCCGGAGTCGACGTAGCCGAGCCAGGACTGGTGGACGCCGAGGATCTCGCGCGCCTCGTCCATCTCCTTGGCGCGGACCTCGTGGATGTGCTCCTCGATGTACGTGTCGCCCTGCAGTTTGGGGTTGAGCACGGAACCGCGCTCGCCACCGGTGCAGGTGGCGACCAGGACGTCGACGCCCTCGGAGACGTACCTGGCCATGGTGGCCGCGCCCTTGCTGGACTCGTCGTCGGGGTGTGCGTGCACGGCCATCAGTCGCAGCTGCTCGGTCAAGGTCGGATCCTCAGTCATGGGTCGTAAGTAGCGGCTTCTATAGTGACCGAAGCGAGGGGCTGTTTGATTCCAAGGCGGGATTCCCCGGGCCCCGGGAGGACTGAACGATGAGCGCGGTGCGCGACGGACTGCCCCAGGGACGGTACGGGCGGGAGGCCGAGGCCGACGCGCGTGCGGACCGCAGGCTGCGGCTCGTCGGCTCGGTGCTCGGTGTGGTGCTGCTGCTGTTCGTCGGCTGGATCGGCTGGGACAAGCTCACCGGCACGGAGGTCAGCGCCGAACTGATCAAGTTCCAGGTCGTCTCCGACCAGGAGGTCCAGGTCCACATCGAGGTGCGCAAGGACACAGGGGTGACGGCGGTGTGCACCCTGCGTTCGCTCGCCGAGGACCACAGCGAAGTCGGACGCAAGGACGTTCGCCTCAATCAGCACACCGGTCGCATCGACACCGTCGTCACCATTCGCACCACCAGTCGCGGCACTACCGCGGAACTGGTCGGCTGCCAGCCCGCCCGATGATCCGACCTGCCCGGTCATTCGCCCCCTGACCTGCGTTTATCGCTTCTTGATGATTTCCCTCTCGCCGATTGTCGGGGGGAATTGTTACGCTCGTGGTTTCGCCCTCCCGCGAAGACGCATCTTTTTGGGTAGGGCGTTCATTTGTAAGCAAGCGAGTTCGAGTACGACGAGGAGCACCTGTGACCCAGACCAGCGAGAACGTCACCTGGCTGACCCAGGAGGCGTACGACCAGCTCAAGGCAGAGCTGGAGCACCTGTCGGGTCCCGCACGCACCGAGATCGTCGCCAAGATCGAGGAAGCCCGTCAGGAAGGCGATCTCAAGGAGAACGCCGGTTACCACGCGGCGCGTGAGGACCAGGGCAAGCTGGAGCTCCGGATCCGCCAGCTGACGCAGCTCCTGCAGCACGCCAAGGTGGGCGAGGCGCCGGCGGACAACGGCGTGGTCGCGCCCGGCATGGTCGTGACGATCGCCTTCGACGGCGACCCCGACGACACCCTGACGTTCCTGCTCGGCTCGCGCGAGTACGTCTCCTCCGACCTGGAGACCTACTCGCCGCAGTCCCCGCTCGGCTCGGGCGTGAACGGCAAGAAGATCGGCGAGGACGCGACGTACGAGCTCCCGAACGGCAAGAAGGCCTCGGTGCGGATCATCGAGGCCAAGCCGCACAGCGGCTGACGCCGCCCCCAAGACGCGGACGAGCCCCCGGCCGGAAGGCCGGGGGCTCGTCGTGTGCCGCGGGCGTGCGCCCGCGGGCCGGGGTCAGGCGGTCGCCGAGCGGTACTTGCGCACCGCGAGGGTGCGGAAGACCAGGATGATGACGATCGACCACAGCACCGAGGCGAGCACCGGGTGCTGCATCGGCCAGACGTCCGGGGTCTGGTAGTTCGGCGGCAGGTTGCCGAACAGCTCCCGGCAGGCCAGCACGGTGGCGCTGAACGGGTTCCACTCGGCGATGTGCCGCAGCCAGGGGGTCATCTGGTTGGAGTCCACGAAGGCGTTCGAGATGAACGTCAGCGGGAACAGCCAGATCAGACCGCCGGAGGTGGCCGCCTCCGGGGTACGGACGGACAAGCCGATCAGGGCGCCGATCCAGGAGAAGGCGTAGCCGAGCAGGAGCAGCAGGCCGAACGCCGCGAGCGCCTTGGGCAGGCCCTCGTGGACGCGCCAGCCGACGAGCACGGCGACGATGGCGAGCACCACGACGGTCAGGGCGGTCTGCACCAGGTCCGCCAGGGTGCGGCCGGTGAGCACCGCGCCGCGGGCCATGGGCAGCGACCGGAAGCGGTCGATGAGGCCCTTGTGCATGTCGTCCGCGATGCCCGCGCCGGCGCCCGCGGTGGCGAAGGTCACGGTCTGGGCGAAGATGCCGGCCATCAGGAACTCGCGGTAGAGCGCGGGGCTGGTGGAGCCGCCGACGTTCATGGAGCCGCCGAAGACGTAGCTGAACAGCACCACGAACATGATCGGCTGCACGAGGCCGAAGATCACGACCTCGGGGATGCGCAGCATGCGGATCAGGTTGCGCCGGGCGACCACCAGCGAGTCGCGGACGGACTGCACGATCGGGTTGGAGGTGCGCGGCGCGCTGGTGGAGACCGCGTCGGTCACCGTGGTCACTGGGACTCCTCTTCCTTCTCCTCGGCGGCGTGGCCGGTGAGGGACATGAACACGTCGTCGAGCGTGGGCCGGCGCAGACCGATGTCGTCGATCTCGATGCCGCGGGTGTCGAGCTCACGGATGACCTCGGCGAGCAGCTTGGCGCCGCCCGTGACCGGCACGGTGATCCGCCGGGTGTGGTTGTCCACGGCGGTCTCGCCCTTGCCGAAGCCGTTCAGCACCTCGGTGGCGGTCACCAGGTGCTCGCGGTCGTGGACGACGACCTCGACGCGCTCGCCGCCGGTCCGCGCCTTGAGCTCGTCGGAGGTGCCGCGGGCGATGACCTTGCCGTGGTCGATCACGCAGATGTCGTGGGCGAGGTGGTCGGCCTCCTCCAGGTACTGCGTGGTGAGCAGCAGCGTGGTGCCGCCGGCGACCAGGTCCTGGATGACCTCCCACAGCGCGAGGCGGTTGCGGGGGTCGAGGCCGGTCGTCGGCTCGTCCATGAACATCACCGGCGGCCTGACGACCAGCGCGG
This sequence comes from Streptomyces sp. NBC_00510, assembly GCA_036013505.1. NCBI lineage: Bacteria > Bacillati > Actinomycetota > Actinomycetes > Kitasatosporales > Streptomycetaceae > Streptomyces > Streptomyces sp. NBC_00510. Next base: position 4,145,601 of record CP107851.1, read on the forward strand.
CCGCCAGGTCGAGCCGGCGCCGCATGCCGCCGGAGTAGGTCTTGGCCGTACGGTCGGCCGCCTCGGCGAGGTTGAAGCGCTCGAGCAGCTCCGCCGCGCGGGCCTTCGCGTCCCGGGCGCTCATCTGGTAGAGCTGGCCGACCATCTGCAGGTTCTCGCGGCCGGTGAGGTACTCGTCGACCGCCGCGAACTGACCGGACAGGCCGATCTGCCGGCGCACCTCGTTGGGGTGCTTCAGCACGTCTATGCCGGCCACGACGGCCTTGCCGCTGTCGGGCTGCAGCAGGGTGGTCAGGACGCGTACGGCGGTCGTCTTCCCGGCCCCGTTGGGGCCGAGGAGGCCCAGGACGGTCCCCTCAGGGACGTCGAGGTCCACTCCGTCCAGTGCCCGTACGTCACCGAAGGTCTTCACCAGACCTTCGGCATGGATGGCGCCTGGCATGCGATGTCTCCGATTCGGGGCTTGGGGTGCATGGGGACTGTGCGGGCACGCGGCCGCACGGCAGCGCACCACGATGTGTCGCGAGCATCCCAGACGCGATATATCGCGTCAAGCGGATTTATCCGTGCTCCGCCCGCACGCGTCATCCCGCGTCCACGACACCCTGACTCCACCATGCCGCACCCCACTGACAATCCGGCCCGAACGGCCTCAGAGCAGCACGTACCCAGCCGTCCGCAGGGCCGCCGCCACGGCGGCCCGGTGCTCGGGGCCGCGGGTCTCCAGCTGCAGCTCGACCTCCGCCTCGGTCAGCCCCAACCGAGGATCCGTGCGCACGTGCGCGATGTCCAGCACGTTTGCGTCACTCGCCGAAAGGATCTCCAGCAGCGCCGCCAGCGCTCCCGGCCGGTCCGTGAGCCGCAGCCGGAAGGACATGTAGCGCCCGGCGGCCGCCATGCCGTGCCGCAGGGTGCGCTCCATCAGCAGCGGGTCGACGTTGCCGCCGGACAGCACGGCGACGACCGGCCCGTCGAAGGCCTCCGGCCGCGACAGCAGAGCCGCCACCGGGCTCGCCCCGGCCGGCTCGACCACCAGCTTCGCCCGCTCCAGGCACAGCAGCAGCGCACTGGACAGCTCGTCCTCGGTGACCGTGCACACCTCGTCCACCAGGTCCCGGACGATGGCGAACGGCACCTCCCCGGGGCAGCCCACCTTGATCCCGTCCGCCATGGTCGCCACCGCGTCCAGCGCCACCGGCCGCCCCGCCGCCAGCGACGGCGGATAGGCGGCCGCACCCGCCGCCTGCACGCCGACGACCCGCACCTCCGGGCGCACCGACTTCACCGCCACCGCCACACCGGCCGCGAGCCCGCCGCCGCCCATCCCCACGACGATCGTGCGCACCTCCGGGCACTGGTCGAGGATCTCCAGGCCCACCGTGCCCTGCCCGGCGACGATGTCCGGGTGGTCGAAGGGGTGGATGAAGACCGCGCCCGTCTGCTCCGCGTACTCCTGGGCGGCGCGCAGCGTCTCGTCCACCACGTGCCCGTGCAACCGCACCTCCGCCCCGTAGTCGCGGGTCGCCGCGACCTTCGGCAGCGGGGCGCCGGACGGCATGAAGACGGTGGAGCGCACCCCGAGCAGCGACGCGGCCAGTGCCACGCCCTGCGCGTGGTTGCCGGCGCTCGCCGCGACCACGCCCGCCGCGCGCTCCTCCGGCCGCAGACCGGCGATCCTCACATAGGCGCCGCGCACCTTGAAGGAGCCCGTGCGCTGCAGGTTCTCGCACTTCAGGTGCACCGGGGCGGCCACCAGACGGGACAGGTGGCGGCTGCCCTCCATGGGGGTCACGCGGGCCACACCCGACAGCATCTTGTGCGCGCCGCGCACATCGTCGATGGTGACCGGAGACGGCCGCGCGGCCACCACCGCGCGACTGGTGCGACGTGCCGGACGTGCGGGGCTTTCCATGGTCCCCAGTCTTGCAGCAGCGGCCACCGCCCGGACGGACCGAGCAGTTTTCCGCGGCGGGGTCCCGGGGTGACGCTCTCCGCGTACTCTTCTCCCAACCTTCGCAGGACCGACAGAACGCGAGCTTCCGGCCATGCCCATTCCCCCCTCGGAGATCACGACCGACCTCCTGGAGCGCCTGCAGCACGAGGTGGCGCTCTTCGCCCGCCGCGCGGAACAGACGCGCCTCGGTGGCGTCGGCAAGGCCCGCAACTCCATGGACCGGGCCGCGTACCTGCTGCTCCACCGCCTCGACAACGAGGGCCCGATGGGCGTGAAGGCGCTCGCGGAGGGCATGGGCATCGACTCCTCCACCGTCACACGCCAGGTCGCCCCGCTCGTGGACAGCGGACTGGTCAAGCGCACCTCCCACCCCGAGGACGGGCGGGCGGTCGTGCTCGCGCTCTCCCCGCGCGGACGTTCCCGCCTGGAGGAGGTCCGCAGCTCGCGGCAGCAGCTCATGGCGGTCGTGACGGAGGACTGGACGCCGCAGGAGCGCGAGTCCTTCACCGACCTCCTCGGCCGGTTCAACGGCGCGCTCGCGCAGTACCACTCCTCCGTCACGCAAGGAGACGAGCAGAACTCTTGACCTGAGGTCGCCGTCTGCCGTCCCATGTCGCTGTGGGAGAGCGCCGGGAGGCAGCGGAGCGCCTGCGCGAGGCCGAGTTCGAGGCGTTCGCGGCGGGCGCGGCAGGGCGGTTGCTGCACGTCGCCGTCCTGCTCACGGGGGACCGGGCGGAAGGGACCGAGCTGCTGTGCGCCGCCCTGTCGCGCAGCTACGCGGACTGGTTCCGGATGCGCGGCGAGGACCCGTACGCCTGCACCCGCGCCGAGATCGTCCGCCGCTTCGCCCACCGGCCCTGGTGGCGCCGTCCGCGCGGCGGGGTGCTCGGGCCGCTCGACGTGCGGGAGCGGCTGGTGATCGTGCTGCGGCTGTACGAGGGCATCGCCGAGGAACAGGCCGCCGCGCAGCTCGGCATGCCGTCGGAACGGGTGCGGGTGATCACCCTGCGGGCCAGCGCGGCCCTGCGCAGCCGGCCCGCCCGCGGCGGGGCGGCGCCCCGGGTGCGGGAGGTCGCGTCGTGAGCCCGTACGACCGCAAGCAGGACGAGGTCCGCCGGCTGCTCGACGGGCCTCACCCCGCGGTGCCGGTGGACCTCGCCCCGCGCGCCGCCGAGCGCGGCCGCCGCGTCCTGGCCCGCCGCCGCGTGCTGCACGCCGTCCTGTGGACGCTGCTCGTCGTGGCGGTCGTCGTCGCGCTCGTCCTCGCGGCGCTGTGGTGGCCGGCGGCGGAGCCGCTCGACACGACGCCCGGCGAGTGGTGATCGGCTCCGCCGGATGGCCGGGGGTGCCCCTCGCGGCCGGTGCCTGGTGTGCGGGTGCGTTGCGCCTGCGGCGGGCGTCCACCCGCCCTCCCGCCCTCCCCCAGCCTTCGGCCGGGGGGACCCCCATCCGGCGCGGTTGGTGCGGGCCTCGCGCGGTTCGTGGGTGGGCCGGGGTCGGGGCCTCCGGGGCTGGGCATTCTGGACCGCATATTTATGTGCATGGCGGGCGGCACTTGCTGTGCCGTCTCTGCCGCACAACAAATACACGTCAGCGTCCAGAACGCCCACCCTCCCCCAGCCTTCGGCCGGGGGTGCCCCCAACGACCCCGCCCCCTCCCTATCGCGGGCGACCAACGGCCGGTGGGGGTTCAGAAAGCGGTCCGGGGTCGCCGCAAGTGCCCCACTGACCCCCCACCGGCCGTCATGCGCCCCGACAACCGGAGGGGGTGTGGCGGGGTGCCCCCGCAGGGGACGAGCGGCGAACCCGGCTCCGAACGACGTAGGGCCAAACCGCGAGCGCCGAGGTGGGGGTCCCCCCGGCCGAAGGCTGGGGGCGTGCGCCGGCGCGGCACCGACCCAGGCACACGGTGCGCGACCCGCACTGACCGCGCCGGGCAATCGGGCGGGAGGGCGGGGGGAGAAACCCCAACCGCAACCACAACGGCGCCGCACCCGGCAACGGGGCGCTACGCGCCGAGGGCCTGGCGGAGGTCTTCCAGGAGGTCGTCGACGGACTCGATGCCCACGGAGAGCCGCACCAGGTCCGCCGGGACCTCCAGCGCGGAGCCCGCGACCGAGGCGTGCGTCATCCGGCCGGGGTGCTCGATGAGGGACTCGACGCCGCCCAGGGACTCGCCCAGCGTGAACAGCCGCGCCCGGTTGCACACCTCGACGGCCGCCTCCTCGCCGCCCGCGACGCGGAAGGAGACCATCCCGCCGAACCGCTTCATCTGCTTGGCCGCGACGTCGTGCCCCGCGTGCTCGGGCAGCCCGGGGTAGAAGACCTGGGTGACCTTCGGGTGCAGCGAGAGCAGTTCCGCGACCCGGGCCGCGTTCTCGCTGTGGCGGTCCATGCGCACCGCGAGCGTCTTGATGCCCCGCATCACCAGCCACGCGTCGAAGGGGCCGGCGACGGCGCCCATCGCGTTCTGGTGGTAGGCCAGTTCCTCGCCGAGCCCCGCGTCGGCCGCGACCAGCGCGCCGCCGACCACGTCCGAGTGCCCGCCCATGTACTTGGTGGTGGAGTGCACGACCACGTCGGCGCCGAGCGCCAGCGGCTGCTGCAGGTAGGGGCTGGCGAAGGTGTTGTCGACGACGAGCCGGGCGTCCGCGCCGCGCGCGATGTCCGCCAGCGCCGCGATGTCGGTGATCCCGAGCAGCGGGTTGCTGGGCGTCTCGACCCAGATCACCTTGGTCTCGGGCCGGAGCGCGGCCCGGACCGCCGCCGGGTCGGAGGTGTTGGCGACCGACCACTGCACGCCCCAGCGTTCGACGACCTTGGCGAAGAGCCGGAAGGTGCCGCCGTACGCGTCGTTGGGGATGACCACGTGGTCGCCGGGCTTCAGGACCGTGCGCAGCAGGCAGTCCTCGGCGGCCAGGCCGGACGCGAACGCCAGGCCGCGGCGGCCGCCCTCGAGGGCCGCGAGGTTCTCCTCCAGCGCGGTGCGCGTGGGGTTGGCGGACCGGCTGTACTCGTAGCCGCCGCGCAGGCCCCCGACCCCGTCCTGCTTGTACGTGGAGACCTGGTAGATCGGCGTGACCACGGCCCCGGTCTGGGCGTCGGCCGGCTGACCCGCGTGGATCGCGAGGGTCTCGAAGTTCTGGTGCTGCTGCTCGCTCATACCGCCGAGCGTAGTGCGAGCCGCGGGCCGGGACGTGCCGGCCGGGCCCGCGTAGGCTTGCTCATCATGGAATTCCTGTGGGTCCTGTACGGCGTTCTGCTGATCTCGGCGATCGTGCTGGTGCCCCGCATGCTGCGCGGCCGCGGCGTGCGGGCCGTGGCCGCGGTCGATCCCGCCCGGTACGGCTTCGTGCCCCGGGAGGAGATCGACATCCGGCTGCCGGGTCCGGACGACGAGCTGACGCAGGCGCTGACCGTGACCCAGCGCACCCAGGACTGGCGCGCGGTCGCCGCCCTCCTCAAGGGCACCCCGGCCGCGGGCGAGCTGCGCTGGCAGCGGGTCCAGACCCTGGCCGGGGCCGCGGCGGTCGAGCTGACGCAGTCCCCCGGCACGGGCGCGGCGTGGCTGCGCACCTGGCGGGTCGAGGACCCGAAGGACGTCGGCGGGGCGGCCGTCCACGCGGCGTTCCTGGTGCAGCGGGCCCGGCGTGAGCCGGCCGGGTCCCCGGACGTGCCGATGATCCTGGAGGAGGCCCGCACGGTCGCCGACGAGGCCGCGCTGCTCGCGCCGGGCGACCCCGTCCCGTACGTCGTCGCCCTCGCCGCGGACGCGGACTTCGCCACGGTCTGGGAGAAGATCGCCTCCCGCGCCCCGCACCACATGGGCGCCCACCTGGCCGCCCTCGCCCGCCTTCCGGAGGACGCCGCACGCGACTTCGCCGAGCGGGCCGCCTCCTCCGCGCCCGAGGGCAGCCTGCTGCCGGCCCTGCCGCTCTTCGAGGTCCTCGCGCACCTGCCGGACATCATCCTCGTCCGCAGCTTCTACGAGAGCGACGTCGTCTCCCGCGCCATCGGCGGCGCGCTCTACGCCACCGAGCACGCCTCCCCCTCCGACCCGGTGCTGCCCGTGGTGCGGCACCTGCTGGCGGCCTTCCTGCTGCGCGCGGAACGCTTCCCCGAGGCGGTCGAGCAGTTCCGCGCCGTCGACGGCTACGCGGGCGCGGCCCCCTGGGCCTACGAGGCCGACCCGGCCGCCGCGTACGCCGCAGGCCGCTCGCAGGCGCTCGCGGGGCTGGAGTGGAACTCCGAGCGCGGGCGCACCCGTTGACGCCGCGCCTGCCCTCCCGTGAGGAGGCGATACCGGGCCGCCCCGCCCCGCTCCACACGGTGCCCGACCGCCACACCGTGCTCGGCAGGCCGCTCACCGGCCCCTACCCGGCCGACCTGGAGGTCGCCGACTTCGCGCTGGGCTGCTTCTGGGGCGCCGAGCGCGTCTTCTGGCGGACGCCCGGCGTGTGGACGACGCTCGTCGGCTACGCGGGCGGGTACACGGAGAACCCGACGTACGAGGAGGTCTGCAGCGGCCTCACCGGCCACGCCGAGGTCGTGCGTGTCGTCTTCGACCCGGCGCTGATCACGTACGGGGAGCTGCTGAAGGTGTTCTGGGAGGCCCACGACCCCACCCAGGGCCACCGCCAGGGCAACGACATCGGCACCCAGTACCGCTCCGCGGTGTACGCCCACTCCCCCGGGCAGCTCGCGACGGCCCTCGCCTCCCGCGAGGCCTACCAGTCCGCCCTGCGCGCCAAGGGGCACGGCACCATCACCACGGCGGTCGTCCCTGCGGGCCCCTTCCACGCCGCCGAGCCGTACCACCAGCAGTACCTGGACAAGAACCCCGGCGGCTACTGCGGGATCGAGGGGACGGGGGTCTCCTGCCCGGTCGGCATCGCGAAGGCCGATGGCTGAGCCCCTCCCGCCGGTCCCGAGCGGGAAATTCGATTGCCTGCGCCCGGCCGGTACGCGCTAATACGGCGCATGGCCGATATCCAGGGCACGTACGACGACCTGTTCACCGCGGTGCCGGGCGCGCTGGCCGGATTGCTGGACGGCGGGGACGCGGGGGGCTCCGTCGCGGTCTTCGTGGACGGCGAGCCGGTGGTGGACGTCTGGGGCGGGTTCGCCGACGGGGACCGCACGGTCCCGTGGCAGCGGGACACGATCACCAACGTCTGGTCCGTCACCAAGACGATGACGGCACTGTGCGCGCTGGTCCTGGCCGACCGCGGCGCGCTCGATCCGGACGCGCCGGTCGCCCGGTACTGGCCGGAGTTCGCCGCGGCGGGCAAGGAGAAGGTGCTGGTGCGGCACCTGCTCGCGCACACCGCGGGCCTGCCCGACTGGGACGGGCCGATCGACGAGCTCTACGACTGGCCGTCCGCCACCGCGCGTCTGGCGGCGCTGGCCCCGCAGTGGGAACCGGGCAGCGCGGCCGGGTACCACTCGCTCACCCAGGGGTACCTCGTGGGCGAGGTCGTACGCCGGATCACCGGCCGGAGCGTGGGCGGGTTCTTCGCGCAGGAGGTGGCCGGACCGCTGGGCGCCGACTTCCACATCGGACTGCCCGCCGAGCACGACCCCCGCGTGGCGCTCGCCGTCCCGCCGCCGTCCCGGGACGAGGACTACGCGGCGAGCGCGCCCGGCGGCAGCGCGTCGCCCGGCTCCGGCACCGCCGTGCGGCTCCGTGACGGGAACGGCGTGGCGTGGCGTCGCGCGCAGATCCCGGCGGCGAGCGGCTTCGGCAACGCCCGCTCGGTCGCCCTCGTGCAGTCGGTGCTGGCCTGCGGCGGAGCGGTGCGCGGGGTGCGGCTGCTGTCGCCGGCGGGCTGTGACCGCGCGCGGGAGGAGCAGTTCAGCGGCGAGGACCGCCGCCTGGGCATGCCGGTCCGCTGGGGGCTGGGCTACGGGCTGTTCGGCAACAGCTTCGGGTGGGGCGGTTGGGGCGGCTCGCTCGTGATGATCGACCCCGAGGCCCGTATGACGGTGGCGTACGTGCCCAACCAGATGCGCGAACCCGCGGACGACACCCGCGGGATGGAACTCGTCATGGCCGCCTACGACGGGCTCCAGGGGCTGCGGGCCTGAGCACGCGCCCCGCCGTCGTCACGCGGACGGCGCGGGGCCGCTGCTCGCGCGCACGGTGAGTTCGGGGCCGAGGAGGCGGACCTCCTCCGTCGGGCTGCCGCCCAGCTTGGCGATGACGAGTTCGACCGCGTGCCGGCCCATCTGCTGCGCGGGGATGGCGACCGAGGTGAGCTGGGGGGCGGCCTGCGTGGCCACCTGGTCGGGGCAGACGGCGACGACGGAGACGTCCTCGGGCACGGCGCGGCCCTGCTGGCGCAGGAGCGCGAGGAGGGGGGCGATGGCGGACTCGTTCTGGACGACGAGCGCGGTGGTGTCCGGCCGTTCCTCGAAGATGCGGGAGAGGGTGCCCGCAGTGGACTCGTAACTGCCTTCGCAGGGACGGTGGATGAGCCGGATCCCGCGTGCGGCGGCGCGGGAGCGCAGGCCCTGGAGGGTGCGCTCGGCGAAGCCCGTGTGACGCCGGTAGACCGCCGCGGCCTCGCCGACGACGGCGACGGAGCGGTGGCCGAGGTCGGCGAGGTGGTCGGCGCAGAGCGCGCCGGTGGCGGCGAAGTCGAGGTCGACGCAGGTGAGTCCTGCGGTGTCGGCGGGCAGGCCGATGAGCACGCCGGGCCGGTTCCCGGCGCGCAGCAGCGGGATGCGCTCGTCCTCCAGTTCGACGTCCATGAGGATCATCGCGTCCGCGAGTCCGCTGGCCGCGACCCGCCGGACCGCGGTGGGGCCCTCCTCGCCGGTGAGCAGGAGTACGTCGTGGCCGTGCTGACGGGCCGTCGTGGCGACGGCTATCGCGATCTCCATCATGACGGGGACGTACATGTCTGTACGGAGCGGCACCATCAGGGCGATGATGTTCGAGCGGCTGCTGGCCAACGCCCGCGCGCCCGCGTGCGGGTGGTAGCCGAGTTCCTGGATGCTCCGCTCGACCCGCCGGCGCGTGCCCTCGGAGATCGACCGCTTGCCGCTCAGGACGTACGAGACGGTGCTGGCGGAGACCCCGGCGTGGCGGGCTACCTCAGCGAGTGTGGCCATTGCCGTTCTCCGTCCCCCCGGGAAGTGTCGAAACCTTTCGAAGCGCTTCGACTCAGACGCTACCGGGGACCCTGTATCCCTGTCCAGACACGTGTCGAAGCGCTTCGACAACACCTGTGGCCGGATCCGGCAATCCGTTCACGAAGTGACTCTTGAGATGTCCGCGACAGACGGTACATACTGCGTCGGCAAGGCGGGGGCTTCGCCGGGGGAACGCCGTGGGGGAACATCGCGTGCGCGCGCCCGGGGACGAGCGCTCCCGCGTGTCATGACGCAGACACAAGGGGATACGTTGCACCGACGATGGAAGAAGGCGCGCGCGGCAGCGCTCGCAACGGGGGTCGCGGCGGCACTGACCGCCGGCGCCGTCACACCGGCCTCGGCCGCCGGGCCGGCGGCCACGGGGCCGACCGGCTCCGCGTCCGCCACGGCGGTCAAGGACCGCGTGTGGATCACGCTGATCACCGGCGACCGGGTCGCCGTGGACTCACAGGGCAGGCCCGTCGCCCTGAAACGCACCAAGGGGCGCGAGGACATACCGGTGCAGATACGCCGGCAGCACGGGCACGTCTACGTCGTCCCGCAGGACGCGGTGCAGCTGATCGCGAAGGGCCGGATCGACCGCCGGCTCTTCGACGTGACCACGCTGAGCCGGGCCGAGTACCGCAAGGCGGCCCAGCGCCGCGGCCTCGGACTGATCGTCACCTACCGGGGCAGCCGCCCCGAGGCGCGGGCCGAACTGCACCGGGCCGAGGGCACCGAGGTGACCCACACCTTCGCGGCGCTCGGCGGCGAGTCCGTCACCGCGCCCGAGGACGCCGCCGCCGGCGTCTGGACGGCGCTGACCGACGACGCGCCGGGCTCCCCGTACGCCACCGCCGAGTCCGGCCTGCGCACGGTCTGGCTGAACGCGATCCAGAAGGCCGCGGCCGAACCGAGCTGGAACACCCGGCAGATCCACGCGCCGGAGGCCTGGGACGCGGGCTACGACGGAACCGGCGTCACGATCGCGGTGCTGGACACCGGCGTCGACAAGAGCCACCCGGACCTGACCAGCCGGGTCGTCGCCGAGAAGAACTTCTCCACCGCCGACAACCTGCTCGACCACTTCGGCCACGGCACCCACGTCGCCTCCATCGCCGCCGGCACCGGCGAGAAGTCGGCCGGTGCCTACAAGGGCGTGGCGTCGGGCGCGCGGATCATCAGCGGCAAGGTGCTGGACGACGACGGCTTCGGGGACGACGCCGGGATCATCGCCGGCCTGGAGTGGGCCGCCGCCTCCGGGGCCAAGGTGGCCAACCTGAGCCTCGGCGGGAGCGACACCCCGGGGGTCGACCCGATCGAGGAGACGGTCAACCGCCTGTCCGCGGACACCGGCACGCTGTTCGTCATCGCCGCGGGCAACGAGGGCGACGGCGCCTCGACCGTCGGCTCCCCCGGCAGCGCGGACGCCGCGCTGACCGTCGGCGCGGTCGACAAGGACTCCAAGCTCGCCGGCTTCTCCTCGCGCGGCCCGCGCGTGGGCGACGGCGCGGTCAAGCCCGACGTCACCGCCCCCGGCGTGGACATCACCGCGGCCGCGGCCAAGGGCAGTGTCATCGACACCGACCCCGAGGTCCCGCACACCGCGGACGGGAACTACCTGACCATCTCCGGTACTTCGATGGCCACCCCGCACGTGGCGGGCGCCGCGGCGATCCTCGCCCAGGAGCACCCGGACTGGACGGGCCGGCAGATCAAGGCCGCGCTCACCGGCTCCACGACGGACGGCGGCTACACCGCCTTCCAGCAGGGTTCCGGCCAGATCGACCTGGCCCGGGCGATCCACCAGGAGGTGGTCGCCGACCCGGTCTCGCTGAGCTTCGGCGTCGCCCGGTGGCCGCACGCCGACGACGTGCAGCAGTCCAGGACGATCACCTACCGCAACTCCGGTGACGCCGACGTCACCTTGGACCTGTCGGTCACCGGCAAGGACCCCGACGGCGCCGCGGCACCGGCCGGGTTCTTCACCCTCGACAAGCAGCAGGTGACCGTGCCGGCCGGCGGCACCGCGGAGGCGACGCTGACCGCCGACACCACCCTCGGCACCGCCGACGGCGCCTACAGCGCGGCCGTGGTGGCGGGCGACGGCACGCGGTCGGTGCGCACCGCCGCGGGCGTGGTGCGCGAGGCCGAGTCGTACGACCTGCGGATCACCAACCTGGACCGCGACGGGCGACCGGCGGCGGCCTACGACACGCTCGTCGTCGGACTGGACGGCGACGCGTTCGAGGAGGTCACCAACGACAGCGGCAGCACGGCGCTGCGCCTGCCCAAGGGCAGCTACGCCGTGGACAGCCTCATCGTGAAGCTCGCGGCCGACGGCCGGACGTTCGAGAGCGCGAACTGGGTGAGCCGCCCGCTGGTCGAGCTCACCAAGGACACCGAGGTGACGCTCGACGCGAGCAAGGCCAAACCGTTCGCGTTCACGCTGCCGGACCGGGCCGCACGGCAGTCGGACCTGATGGTCGGCTACAACCTGAACCACGGCGCCGCCGGCACCGGCCTGAGCTTCAACACCGGCACGCTGCGGGACTTCCGCACCGCGCACTCCGGTCCCGCGCTGACCGCCGCCGAGTACCAGGCGACCGTCGCCGGCCTGTTCGAGCACGGCTCGAAGGTCTACACGGTGGCGTACGGCCGCACGAAGTCGTTCTACACGGGCTACACCAAGGCCGTGCGGAGCACCGACCTGGCGAAGATCACCACCACCGGCGGCTCCTCGGTGAAGCGCAAGCTCGGCGCGGTCTTCACCACCCCGTTCGTGAACGCGGCCATGGTGACGCCGAGCGGCTTCCTCACCGGGCTGCCGTTCACCAGGACCGTGTACGTCAACGGCTCCGGCGTCACCTGGGCCCAGGACTTCCTGCAGACCGACTCCTCCGGCGAGATTCCCGAGGGCTACTACGAGGCCCCGGCCCGGTCCTTCACCAAGGGCAGGAGCTACAGCCGCAGCTTCAACGTCGGCGTCTTCGGACCGAAGCTGGACAAGTACTCCGGCATCATGCGCTCCGGTGACGAGATCTGGGGCACCGTCGGCCTCTTCACCGACGGCCAGGGCCACAGCGGCTTCGCGTCGTACGACAAGGCCACCACGACCCTCTACCGCAACGGGACGAAGGTCGGGAGCCACGACGGCGCGCTCGACGACGGCGTCTCCTTCACCGTCGACGGCGCCAAGGCCGGCTACCGGCTGGCCACCTCGGTGACCCGCGCCACGACCGCGGCGGTCAGCACCCGCATCACCGCGTCCTGGACGTTCTCCTCCCGGCACGTCGGCGGCGACGTCCCGGCCACGCTGCCGGTCTCCGTGGTGCGCTTCACCCCGTCCCTGTCCGCCACGAGCACCTCCAAGGCGAAGGCCACGGTCAAGGTGCCGGTGACGGTCCAGGGTGCGGCCGCGGGGCGCAACCTGAAGTCGCTGAAGGTGTACGTCTCCACCGACGGCGGGGCGCACTGGTCGAAGCTGACGGTCAAGGGCGGCAAGGTGACGCTGAAGAACCCCAAGGCGGGCAAGGGCGTCTCCTTCAAGGCCCTGGTCAGCGACAAGAAGGGCAACACCCTGTCCCAGGTGATCTACAACGCGTACCTCGCGAAGTAGCACGAACAGGCGGGTATCAGGGCGGCCCGCTCGGAACGGAGCTCCGTTCCGGGCGGGTCGCCCGCCTGCGCACGCTGCCGGCCGGCGCTCGGTGCGACCGACCGGCTCCCCACGCCCGGACGGGCGGGATAGGAAGCGGACCATGAATGCCACGCTCGGCGCGATGATCACCGCAGTCGTCGGAGTGCTCGGCACCCTGTTCGCGCCCGTGCTCGCCCAGCGGGGCACCGACCGGCGGCGCCTGGCGGAGGCCGCCGAGGCGGAACGGCTGCGCCGGTTCGAGGAACGGCGGGCGGCGTACACGGCGGTGAACCGGGCCTCGCGGCAGTTCCACACGCTGCTGAAGGACGCCCTGCACCGGATCAGGGACGGCGTCTACTCCGCCGAGGAGCGGGACCAGGTCGAGGAGTCCCGCCGGGAGTACCGGGACCGGTACGCCGAGGCGCAGATGATCGTCCCGGAGCGCGTCCTGGCGGCCTCGCGGGACGTCAACCGCGTCCTGGCGGCGGCGGACGCCGCGGCCAAGCGGCTCGACCGCGGCCTCACCCGGGACGGCGAGAGCCCGCAGGGCGCGCTGGAGGACCTGAAGGACGCCGAACCGCTGCTGCGGACGCTGCAGCGGCTGATGCGCGAGGACCTGGGCGTCACGGACTGAGACGCCGCGCGGCCCCCGGCGTCACGCGCCGGGGGCCGGGGGTGGGGACCGGGGTGGGGGCTGCGGGGCCGCGGTGCGGCGGTCTCAGGCCGCGGGGGTCCGCTCGGTGACGGTGACCCGGCCCTTCTTGATGGTGGCGACCCGGGTGGCGCGCCGGGCGATGGCGGAGTCGTGGGTGACCATGACGAAGGTCAGCCCGTACTCCTTCCACAGCCCCTCCAGCAGGGCGAGGATCTCGTCACGGGTGCCCTCGTCGAGGGCTCCGGTGGGCTCGTCCGCGAGCAGCACCTTGGGGCGCTTCACCAGCGCCCGGGCGATCGCCACTCGCTGCTGCTGACCACCCGACAACTCGCCCGGCAGGTGGTGCAGACGGTCGCCGAGGCCGACGGAGGCGAGGGCCTCGGCGGCACGGGCACGGCGTTCGGAGGCCTTGACGCCCAGCGGGACGAGGGCGGTCTCGACGTTCTCCTGGGCGGTCAGGGTCGGGATCAGGTTGAAGCTCTGGAAGATGATGCCGATGTTCTGCGACCTGACCTTGGTCAGCCGGGCCTCGCTCAGCCGGGCCAGGTCGGTGCCGTCCAGCTCCACCGAGCCCTCCGTCGGGCGGTCGAGGCCCCCGAGCATCTGCAGCAGCGTCGACTTGCCGCCGCCGGTCGGGCCCTGGATGACGAGCTGGTCGCCGTCCTCGATCACGAGGTCGACGCCGCGCAGCGCGTGCACGGTGTCCTTGCCGCGCGAGTAGCGCTTGGTCACGCCGCTCAGCTTGTACATGAGGTGACTCCTGAAGTCCTGAAGGGGAAGGGCGGAGGCCGCGCCACGCCGGGGGGAACGTGCGGAACGCGGCCCCCGGTCTCGTGGGGCGGGTACGGCTACTCGACGCGGCGCAGGGCGTCCGCCGGGCGCAGCCGCGAGGCCCGCCAGCCGCCGAAGGTCCCGGCGATCAGACCGCCCGCGACCGCCAGGACCACCGCGAGGACGATGGTGTTGACGCTGACCGGTGCCTGGAGGGCGATCTCGACGGCGTCACCGGCCGCGCGCCGGGCGGGGCCGCCGAAGCCACCGGGACCGCCCGCTCCGCCGCCACCGACGGTGGCGTCCAGCGTGGGGCTGATCGAGGTGATGAGGTAGGCGCAGCCGAGGCCCAGGGCGATGCCGAGGGCGCCGCCGATGAGGCCGTTGACGATCGCCTCGCCCATGACCTGGCGGGTCACCCGGCCGCTCTTCCAGCCCAGCGCCTTGAGCGTGCCGAACTCGCGCACCCGGCGGGAGACCGCGGAGGAGGTCAGCAGCCCCGCGACGAGGAAGGCGGCGATCAGGACGGCGATGGAGAGCCACTTGCCGACGTTGGTCGCCAGGTTCGAGGCCGTGGACAGCGAACCGGAGACGGTCGAGGCCAGGTCCGAGGAGGTGGTGACCGTCGTGCCCGAGATGTTCTTCTGGATCGCGGACTTGACGAAGCCGATCTTCTGGGAGTCGGCGGCCTGGACGTAGATCGTGGTGACCTTGTCCTTGGCGTCCGCGAGCGTCTGCGCCTGCTTGAGCGGGATGTAGACGTTGGCGGAGGAGGAGCCGCTGTCGGCGGTCGCGATGCCGATGATCTCGAACTTGGTGCCGGAGATCGTGAGCGTCTTGCCGACGGTCAGCTTCTTCTGCTTCGCGTACGCGCTGTCGAGCACGGCGACCTTGGCGTTGTCCTGCGCGCTGGTGAAGGTCTTCCCCGAAGTGATCTTCGACGAGGTCAGCGGACCGAGGGCGGGGTGCGCGACGTCCGTGCCGAAGACGGTGAAGTTGTTGATGTCGAAGTTGGCTCCGCCACCGCGCACCGTGCCCTGCGGCTGGCCGCTGCCACCGCCCCGCTGCCGGTCGCCGCTGCCCGGGGCCTGCTGGAACTCACCGCGCTGGAACTGGCCGTTGACCTTGATGACGACCAGGCTGAGCCCGCCGACCGCGTCCTTGACCCCGCTCTGCTCGGAGACCTGGTCGACGATCGAGGACTTCAGCGACTGGAAGCCCTGCACCATGACGCGGTCGCTGCTCTGCTCCTTGTCGTCGCCGCGCGCGTCGAACTGGAAGCGCGGTCGTTCCGCGGAGGACGAGTCCGCGTCGGCGGCCTTGGTGACGGTCATGTCGGTGCCCAGGCCGTACAACGACTCCAGCACCTTGCCCTGGGCCTGCGTCATGCCGGCCGACACCGAGTTGACGGTGATCACCAGGGCGATGCCCAGTGCGAGGCCCATCGCGATGACGAGCGCCGCTTTTCTGCGGCGTCGGAGTTCGCGCCGGAGGTATGTGAAGAACATGCGATTCCTCGCCGAGTCAGGAAAACGGGAAGCGGGAGGGAGGCGGTGCCTGTCTCTCCACTGCGGCGACGGTAGGAACCAGCCGTGATGAGAGCCTGAGCGGTGGATGAGAGCCGTATGAGAAACCCTCCCGCCGGGGCGGTGCGGCCACTGCAGTACCTTGCCCTGGACCCCCGCACGCCCGCCGGGCCGGGCCGGTGGCGGATTTGCGGAAGGCCGGGGCGGGGGCGCGGGCCGGATGAGAAGGTCGGCGCCCGGCGGGGAACGTCCCGGCGGGGAGATCGGCGGGGGCACGAGTGGCCGCACGACGTGGGGAGACGCGGATATGACGGACGGAACACCGTGGGGCGGCGGCGGTTGGGGCCCCGGTCACGGGACCGGCGGCGCCGGCGGCGGCTTCGGACCGCCGCCCCCGCCGGCGCCGCCGTACCCGCCGCAACCGCAGGCCCACCACCAAGCGCCCTGGTACCCGCCGCACAACGGCTACCCCACACCGCCGCCGCGGCGGCGCGGCCCGCTGCTGGCCGTGGCGGGACTGGCCACCGCGGCCCTGGTCGCCGGCCTCCTCATATGGGCTCCCTGGAGCGGCTCCGGCGACGGCAAGGGCCCGGCGGCGAGCGCGCGCAAGGACCCGGCGGCGGAGGCCGAGCGCATGCTGCGCGAGGCGGCGGACACCATGGGCGGGACCCAGGTCGTCTCCTACCGGGGCGACTTCGCCCTCGACAGCGGGACGAGCACCCCGTTCGACCTGCAGACCACGCCCGGCGGCTGGGGCCGTGGCTCGCTGCAGGACGAGGGCGCCACCGTCCGGCTGCTCACCACCGACGACCACCGCCTGACCAAGGCCGACAGGGCGTACTGGAAGGACCGCGGCTACGCGGGCGACCTCCTCGACCGGATCGACGACCGCTGGCTGGACTCCTCCGCCGACCTGCCCGAGATCGACGACCTGACGACCCCCCTGGACCCGGCCAACGTCTCGGCGCTGCTCCGTGACGCCGCCGACCGCGGCCGTCCGGACGCCATCTCCTCCTCCACGGTCGCCGGACGCCCCGTCAAGGTGCTGACCACGACCGGCGGCCGCTTCTGGATCACCGACTCCGCCCCCCGCACCCTGCTGCGCCTGGCCGCGGGCGACTCCCCCGCCGCCTCGGGGCCGCTGCCCCTGCCCGACGGCCTGGACACCACGGTGGCCGCGCTCACCGGCGCCGACCGCGAGACCTTCACGACCGCCTACGACCGGGACCTCGCCGACCTGAAGTCGGCCGTCGACCCGGCGGTCAGCTTCAGCACCACGGGGAAGGCCCGCTTCTCCCCCTGCGGCAACAGCAGCTGCACCGCCCGCTTCACCCTCCAGAACTCCCTGTACGACGCCCTGGACGACCCCGAGACCACCGACGACCCCGTGTACGCGGAGATCAGCATCGCCATCACCCTCGACGGCCGCAAGGTGAAGACCTGCGTCTTCCACAAGAAGATGAAGCCCTCCGGCACCGTCTCGCTCACCTGCACCGCCACCTACAGCGCCGCGACCACCAAGGACCACACCGTCCGCGGTCTCCCCGACGCCTGGGCGCGCGCGGTGCCGGACGACGAACTCTCCCGGCTGCGCGCGGACTTCGCCAAGGGCGTCGTGGACGGCCAGGCGGCCTGAGCCGCCCGGCGGGGCAGCGCCGCGCGGCCGCCGTCGAGGGTGACGTGCAGGCCGCCGGACGTGACGTCGACCGAGGTCGCCCGCAGGGCGAGGGGGTAGCGCGCCCGCGGGGCCCGGTCGGCCGGCCGCCGCTCGATCCGGTCGACGACCGCCGGGGCGGCAGCCCGGCCCAAGAGCTCCGCGCCGGTCACGGTGACCGCCACCCGGCCTTCACGGAGCACCGGACGGACCGTCACCCGGCCGCATTGGCCGCCGAGTTCGAGCCGCAGCATGCCCGCGACCGGGTCCGGCACGACGTCCGTGACCGGCAGGCCCCCGTCCCTACCGCCGCTCCCCGAGCGTGCGCGCAGCGACCCGGCGGGAACGCGGACGTCGGCATGGGACGACGCCACGGTGGGTGCGTCGCCGAAGCGGAGGCCGTCCAGGCGGACGCGCACCGAGGCGCCGTGCAGTCGCCCCACGGTGACGTCGTCGCCGGCGACCTCGACGCGGTCCAGGCGCCGGTGCGCGAGCGCGGACAGCGCCGGCCCACCGCCGGTGTCGACCGCCACCCGGTCCGGGGCGACGCCGAGGGCGCGGCCCGCCGCGGCCGCGACGCGGTGGTGGAGGACGCCCCGCGCGACCAGCTCACCGGCGCCGCCGGTCAGGGCCGTCAGCGCGACGGACGCCACCAGCACGGTCCTGGTCCGGCGCCACCGGACGGCCGTCACCGCGTCTTCCCGGCGGCCTCGGCGCGGGCGGGCGCGGGAACGGCCTGCGCGGCGCGGCCGCCGCCCTCCGGGTCCAGGCGCGGCAGCAACCGGTCCAGCCAGGGCGGGATCCACCAGTTGGCCCGGCCGAACAGGTACATCGTCGCGGGGACGAGGAGCAGCCGGACGATCGTGGCGTCGACGACGACGCTCACCCCGAGCCCCAGCGCCAGCATCTTGACGACCACGTTCGCCGACAGGAGGAAGGCGAGGAAGACGCTGGTCATGACGATCGCGGCGCAGGAGATGACCCGGGCGGTGGCGGCCAGCCCGTGCGCCACGCTCCCGCGGTCGTCGCCGGTGGCCAGCCAGGACTCGCGGATCCGGGAGAGCAGGAAGACCTCGTAGTCCATGGACAGCCCGAAGACGATGGCGAACATCATCATCGGGACGTAGGACTCCACCGGCACGCTCTCCGCGACGCCGAGCCACGGACCGCCCCAGCCCCACTGGAAGACGGCCACGACCACGCCGTACGCGGCGCCGATCGACAGCAGGTTGAGCACCGCGGCCTTGACGGCGACCAGCGGGCTGCGGAAGACGGCGAGCAGCAGCAGGAAGGCCGCGCCGGCGACCACCGCGACGATGACCGGCAGCCGGTCCACCACGACGTCCCGGAAGGCGAGTTGGGCCGCCGTGGTCCCGGTGACGTGGCCCTGGGCGCCGGTGCCCCGCAGGGCGGCGGGCAGCACGTCGTCCTGCAGGCGGTGGACGAGGTCGGAGGTGGAGCGCTCCTCGGGCCCGCCCCGCGGGGTGACGGTCGCGACGAGCAGGGCGCCGTCGGGGGTCGCGGACGGGGTGGTCGCGGCGGCCACGTCGCCGGCGCCGGTGAGGGCGTCGTGCAGTGACGCCGCGAGCCGTTCCCGGTCGGCCGTGGTCCGGGTGCGGTCGGGGTCCAGGGCGACGACCACGGTGAGCGGGCCGTTGGTGCCCGGGCCGAAGCCCTCGGAGAGCAGGTCGTACGCGCGGCGGTCGGTGTTGCCGGCCGGACCCGCGCCGGCGTCGACGTGCCCCAGCCGCATCGAGGCCAGCGGCACGGTGAGCACCCCGAGCGCCAGCACGCCCGCGGTGAGGAAGAGCCAGGGGCGCCGCCCGACGGCGCGGGCCCAGCGGTGCCAGACGTCGGCGCCGCCCGGGGCGGGCTCGTCCACCGGTGTGCGCACCGACCAGCGGTCGATCCGGCGGCCGAGCAGCCCCAGCAGCGCGGGGGTGAGGGTCAGTGAGGCCACGGCGGCGACCGCGACGGTGACGCCCGCGGCGGCGCCGAGGGTGCCGATGAAGACGACCACCGAGGCGTACAGGCCCGCCAGGGCCATCGCCACCGTCACGGCCGCCACGATCACGGCCCGGCCGCTGGTGGCGAGGGTGCGTCCGGCGGCCTCCGCGGGATCGTCGACGGTGTGCAGCAGCCCGCGGTGGCGCGTGGTGAGGAAGAGCGCGTAGTCCAGGCCCACGCCGAGGCCCATCATCGTGGCCAGCGTGGGGGCGGCGGCACCGAAGGACCAGGCCGCCGCGAGCAGCCCCAGGACGGCCGTCCCGGCGCCCAGCCCGAGGACCGCGGTGAGCAGCGGCAGCCCCGCCGCGGCGAGGCTGCCGAAGCCCAGCAGCAGCACGGCCACCGCGGTGCCCAGGCCGATCGCCTCCGAGGCCCGGTCCGCCGCCTTGGGCCGCGCCAACTGGCCCAGCGGACCGCCGTACTCCACGGTGACGCCGTCGGCGCGCAGCGCCGAGACCGCCGCGTCGACCTCGGCGACGTAGGAGCGGTCGAGGGTCGCGGGGTTCGTGTCGAAGCGGACGCCGACGTAACCGATGGCGCCATCGGAGGAGACCGCGCCCGGGGTGGTCAGCGGGCCGGCCGCGGACAGGACGTGCGGTAGGTCCGCCACGCGGGCGACCGCCGAGGCCACGGCGTCCCGGTGGTCCGCCAGCCCGCCGTGCCGTGCCCGCAGCACGATCTGCGAGGCGGTGCCCCGGGTGCCGGGCGCGCCATGGGCGTCGAGGAGGTCCGCGCCGGTCTGCGCGGAGGTGCCGGGCAGCGCGAAGTCGTCCTGGTACGCACCGCCCCAGGCCCGGTCGGCGGCGACCGCGGCCAGCAGCACCAGCAGCCATGCGGCGATCACCCGCCACGGGTGCCGGGCGCAGCCGCGTCCGGCCCGGTGCAGCAGACCGGGTCCGGCGGTGCGGGGCGGGCGGGTCCTGCGCAGCAGCAGGACGACGGCGACGAGCGCGACGACGCCCGCCGCCAGGGTGGCGCCGAGCAGTGCGGGCTCCGCGCCGGCGTATGGGAATGCCACGACCACGACCGGTTCCTCCCTCCGCCCGGCCGGTCCGCCGGGCACCGTCCGCATCGTGGCGGACGGACGCAAGGACGGCGTTGGCGGAATGTTCGGGGAGTGTCAGGATCCCCGCCGCCCGCGGGGCCGCGGCAACAGGGGTGGTTAGCATCGGGGCCATGGCGGAAGAACGAGGCCTCGTCCTGGTCGTCGAGGACGAACGGCACATCGCCGACCTGCAGCGGCTGTACCTGACCCGGGAGGGCTTCGGCGTCCACGTGGAGGCCGACGGTCCCTCCGGGCTCGCCGCGGCCCGCCGGCTGCGGCCCGTGGCGATCGTGCTCGACATCGGGCTGCCCGGGCTCGACGGCACGGCGTTCTGCCGCGCGCTGCGCGACGAGGGCGACTGGACGCCGGTCCTTTTGGTCACGGCACGCGACGAGGAGGCCGACCGGATCCTGGGTCTGGAGCTGGGCGCGGACGACTACGTCACCAAGCCCTTCTCACCCCGCGAACTCGTCGCCCGCGTCAAGACCGTCCTGCGCCGGGTGGACGGCCCGCCCCGCGGCGGACGGCCGCGCACCCTGGGCCCGGTGGCACTGGACCCGTTGCGCCGGACCGTCCACAAGGACGGTGAGCCGCTCACCTTGACCACGACGGAGTTCAACCTCCTGGCGTGCCTGATGAGCCACCCCGGCCAGGTCTTCACCCGTGACCAGCTGCTCGCCCACGTCTGGGGCGCCCCGGACTACCGCGAGGGCCGTGTGGTGGACGTCTACGTCTCCCAGCTGCGCTCCAAACTCGGCGACCCCTCCCTGATCCGCACGATCCGCGGCGTCGGCTACAGCGCCGCCCCACCCCGCCCGGCCCCGGCATGACCGGTCGCGGTTCGCTCGCCGGGAACCTCGTGCTGCTCACCACCGCCGTGGCGGCCGTCGCCGTGCTGCTGGCCGGGCTGGCGTCGTGGCACACGATCCGCACGACCGCCGAGGCGCAGGAGCGCGACCGGCTCGCACGGCAGGCCGACGTGCTCAGCCGTACCCCGGCGCTGTCGTCCCTGCTGCTGGAACGTGAGCAGCGGCTGGCCGGGTCGAACGGCGTCGAGCTCGCGGTGGTCGCGCCGGACGGTACGACGGCCGGACCGGCGGCGGCCGCCGTCACCACGTCCGTGCTCGCGGTGCTGCGCGGCGGGGACCCGGCGTCGGCGACGGCCGCCCTCGGCGGGCGTGCCGTGCTGGTGGAGGGTCATCCGTCCCCGGGCGGCGGCGCGGTGGTGCTCACCAAGCCCTTCACCGCGGTCGACGACGCCGCCGCCCGCATCCGCGGCGGTCTCGCGCTGCCCCTGGCCGCCGGTCTGGCGGGCGCGGGCGCGGCCGGTGCCCTGCTGGCCCGGCGCCTGGCCCGTCCCCTGACCGCGGCGGCCCGCACCGCCCACCGCCTCGCCGCCGGCGAACGCGGGCTCGCCCTACCGGACGACGGCCCGGCCGAGGTCGCCGAACTGTCCGCCGCGCTCACCGCCCTTGACGCCGCCCTCGCCCGCAGCGAGAACCGGCAGCGCGCGTTCCTGCTCTCGGTGTCGCACGAGATCCGCACCCCGCTGACCGCCGTGCGCGGCTACGCCGAGGCCCTCGCCGACGGGGTGATCGGCCCCGACGGCCTTCCCGCCACCGGCCGCACCCTGCTCGCCGAGACCGGCCGTCTCGACCGCTTCGTCCACGACCTGCTGGACCTCGCCCGCCTGGAGGCCGACGACTTCCGGCTCGACGCGGCGCGGACCGACCTCGACGCCCTCGTGGAGGACGCCGGCGCCGTCTGGGCCGACCGCTGCGCCCGCCACGACGTGCGCTTCCGGCTCGAACGCCCGGGCCGCCCGCTGCCCGCCGACACCGATCCCTTCCGGGTCCGCCAACTCCTCGACGGCCTGGCCGAGAACGCGCTGCGCGTCACCCCGGCCGGCCGCCCGCTCGTGCTGGCTCTGCGCGCCGAGGGCGGCGAGGCCGTGTTCGAGGTCCGCGACGGCGGCCCGGGACTGACCGAGGACGACCTCACCGTCGTCTTCCAGCGCGCCGCCCTCGCCACCCGCTACCGCGGCGTCCGCCCCGTCGGCACCGGCCTCGGGCTCGCCATCGCCCACCGCCTCACCACGTTGCTGGGCGGCACCATCTCCGCCGCGTGCGCCTCCCCCGAGGGGGGCGCCTGCTTCACGGTCCGGCTGCCGACGGGCGCGTGAACGCGAGGGTGCGGCGCGGTCGTGGTTGCGGTTCGTTGTCGCGTGCGGCGCCGCGTTTGTTGCTGTTGCGGTTTCTCCCCCACCCGCCCGCCCGATTGCCCGGCGCGGTCAGTGACCGCCTCGCTGCGTACGTATGGGGTCGGTGCCGCGCCGGGGCACGCCCCCAGCCTTCGGCCGGGGGACCCCCACCTCGGCGCTCGCGGCGCTGCCCCACATCATTCGGCGCCCCGTGCTCCGCTCGTCGCCTGCGGGGGCACCCCGCCACACCCCCTCCTGCCGGTTGAGGCGACTAACGGCCGGTGGGGGTTCCGAGGGCGGTCCGGGGTTGCCGCAAGCCCTACTCACCCCCCACCGGGCGTCATGCGCCCACACGACCGGAGGGGTGTGGCGGGGTGCGCCCATGGGGGTCCCCCCGGCCGAAGGCTGGGGGGAGTGCGCCGGCGCGGCCCCGACCCAGGCACACGATGCGCAGGCCCGCACCAACCGCGCCGGGCAATCGGGAGGGCGGGCGGGTGGACGCCCGCCGCAGGCGCAACGCACCCGCACACGACAACCGGCCGCAACCACAACCCCCCGCCCCGGGCAACGCACTTGCCGGGAGTCCACTCGAAGAGGTTCGCTGGTGCCCCATGAGGTACACACAGCTCGGCCGCACCGGCCTCAAGGTCAGCCGCATCGTCCTGGGGACGATGAACTTCGGCGGGCAGACGGACGAGTCCACCAGTCACGCGATCATGGACGCCGCGCTCGACGCGGGGGTCAACTTCTTCGACACGGCGGACATCTACGGCACCGCGGAGGACAAGGGCCTGACGGAGAAGGTCATCGGCTCGTGGTTCGCGCGGGGCGGGGGCCGCCGCGACAAGGTGGTGCTGGCCACGAAGGTCTACGGGAACATGTCGGCGGACGGGAAGGCGTGGCACGAGGAGTCGTGGCCGAACCACGACCGGCTCAGCGCCCTCAACATCCGCAGGGCGGTCGAGGCCAGCCTGCGGCGGCTCGGCACGGACCACATCGACGTCTACCAGTTCCACCACGTCGACCGGCGCACCCCGTTCGAGGAGATCTGGCAGGCGGTGGACGTGCTGGTCCGCCAGGGCAAGATCCTCCACGCGGCGTCGTCGAACTTCCCCGGCTACAAGATCGCCCAGGCCAACGAGGCCGCCGCGAACCGCGGTTCGATGGGTCTGGTCAGCGAGCAGTGCCTGTACAACCTGGCGGAGCGCCGCGCCGAGCTGGACGTGATCCCGGCGGCGCAGGAGTACGGGCTCGGTGTGATCCCGTGGTCGCCGCTGCACCAGGGGCTGCTGGGCGGCGCGCTGCGCAAGGAGCGGGAGGACGGCGGGGCCCGCACCAAGGTGGGCCGCTCGGCGGCGGGGCTGGCCGACCCGGTGGTCCGGGCGCGGGTGCAGGCGTACGAGGACCTGCTCGGCAAGCACGGGCTGGAGCCTGGCGAGGTCGCGCTGGCCTGGCTGCTGACCCGGCCCGGGGTCACCGGGCCGATCGTGGGGCCGCGCACGCCGGAGCAGTTCGCCTCGGCGCTGCGCGCGGTGGAACTCGAGCTGGACGAGGAGCTGCTGGCGGGTCTCGACGAGATCTTCCCCGGACCGGGTCCCGCACCGGAGGCCTTCGCCTGGTGACCGGGTCCGGTGGCGCCGGCCCGATCAGGCCGGCGCCGCCGCGAGCCGCTTCGTCAGCACGCGCTCGGGGCGGCCGTCCGGCATGACCCCGCCGGGGCCCCCGTCGTCCGCGAAGCCGTTGCGCACGTAGAGCGCCGTCGCGGCCGCGTTGCCCTCCGCGACGGCGAGGTGGAGCAGGGCGACGCCCGCGGTGCCCGCGGCCCACTCCTCGACGGCCCGGATCAGCAGGTCGGCGACGCCGCGGCCGCGGGCCTCGCCCGCCACCCACATCGAGATCAGCTCGGCGCTGTCCGGCAGTTCGCCGGGGACGCCGCTG
Source organism: Streptomyces sp. NBC_00510 (assembly GCA_036013505.1). NCBI lineage: Bacteria > Bacillati > Actinomycetota > Actinomycetes > Kitasatosporales > Streptomycetaceae > Streptomyces > Streptomyces sp. NBC_00510. The sequence continues at coordinate 4,170,128 of CP107851.1, forward strand.
GCCATGCCGCGGGGCCGGCCGTCCACGAGGGCGACCAGGTTGTACGAGCCAGGCAGGGCGAGCCGGTCGCGCCAGCGTTCCTCGCGGTCGCCGTCGCCCTGCCAGTCGGCGAGCCGGGCGCCGAAGGCGTGCGGCGCGTCGGCGAGCGCGGCGAGCCGCAGCTCCCGCCAGAGCGGCCAGTCGTCGGGGGTGAGCACGCGCAGTTCGATCACCCCCGCAGGTTGCCGCCGGGCCGGGCCCGGCGGCAACCCGGTTTCCGGCGGGCTCAGCGGGTGCCGAGCAGGTGGTCCATCGCGAGCTGGTCGAGCTGCTCGAAGGCGGACCCGCGGGTCGCGACGGCGTCGGCGTCGAACTCCTCGTAGGCGCCGCGGTCGGCGAGCAGGTCGGCCAGGGACTCGCCCTCGCCGAGGGTCGGCTGCGCCAGCTGGTCCAGGCGGGCGGCCTTCAGCGCGTCCTGCACGGCCGGGTCGGCGCGGAACGCGGCGGCACGGTCCTTGAGGATGAGGTAGTTGCGCATGCCGCCGGCGGCGGACGCCCACACACCGTCCATGTCCTCGGTCCGCGGGGGCTTGAAGTCGAAGTGGCGCGGGCCCTCGTAGCCGGCCGACTCCAGCAGGTCGACCAGCCAGAACGCCGAGCGCAGGTCGCCGGCGCCGAAGCGCAGGTCCTGGTCGTACTTGATGCCGGTCTGGCCGTTGAGGTCGATGTGGAAGAGCTTGCCGTGCCACAGCGCCTGGGCGATGCCGTGCGGGAAGTTCAGCCCGGCCATCTGCTCGTGGCCGACCTCGGGGTTGAGGCCGACGAGCTCGGGGTGGGCCAGCTCGTTGATGAACGCCAGCGCGTGGCCGATCGTCGGCAGCAGGATGTCGCCGCGCGGCTCGTTCGGCTTGGGCTCGATCGCGAAGCGCAGGTCGTAGCCCTGCTCCAGGACGTACTCGCCGAGGAGGTCGAAGGCCTCCTTGAAGCGGTCGAGGGCGACCCGCACGTCCTTGGCGGCACCGGACTCGGCGCCCTCGCGGCCGCCCCAGGCGACGTAGACCTTGGCGCCCAGCTCGGCGGCGAGGTCGATGTTGCGGATGGTCTTGCGGAGCGCGAAGCGCCGGACCTCGCGGTCGTTGGCGGTGAAGCCGCCGTCCTTGAAGACCGGGTGCGTGAAGAGGTTGGTGGTGGCCATCGGCACCTTCAGGCCGGTGGCGTCCAGGGCCTGGCGGAACCGCTTGATGTGGCCCTCGCGGGCGGTGTCGTCCGAGCCGAAGGGGATCAGGTCGTCGTCGTGGAAGGTGACGCCGTACGCGCCGAGCTCGGCCAGCCGGTTGACGCTCTCGACGGGATCGAGGGCGGGGCGGGTCGCGTCACCGAAGGGATCGCGGCCCTGCCAGCCGACGGTCCAGAGACCGAAGGTGAACTTGTCCTCGGGGGTGGGGGTGAAACTCATCGCGGCGGCTCCTATTCGTAAGACCACTGAACAAATTAATATGCCATCGCCGCTTTGTGAAGGGAGCCGCAGGATGGGTAACGGACCGATCGCGCTGGGTGTGGACAGCTCCACCCAGTCGACCAAGGTGCTCGCAGTCGACGTGGAGACGGGCGAGGTGCTGGCCAGGGGACAGGCCCGGCACACAGTGAGTGAGGGCGCCGGCCGCGAGACCGACCCCGAGGTGTGGTGGCGTGCGCTCGGCGCCGCCCTCGCCCAGATCGGGCCGTACGCGGAGCGCGCCGACGCCATCTCGGTCGGCGGCCAGCAGCACGGCCTGGTCGTCCTCGACCCGGTCGGCAGGCCCCTGCGGCCCGCCCTGCTCTGGAACGACGTGCGGTCCGCCCCGCAGGCCGCCGCGCTGGTGGAGCGGCACGGCGCCGCGTACTGGGCGGAGCGATTCGGCAGCGTGCCCGGCACGAGCTTCACCGTGACCAAGTGGGCCTGGCTCACCGAGCACGAGCCGGAGACCGCCAAGGCCGCCGCGGCCGTGCGCCTCCCGCACGACTTCCTCACCGAGCGGCTCGGCGGCGCCGGCGTCACCGACCGGGGCGACGCCTCCGGCACCGGCTGGTGGGCCACGGACACCGAGACGTACGACGAGGCGCTGCTCGCCGAGATCGGCCTCGACCCGGCCCTGCTGCCCAGGGTCCTGGGCCCCGGCGAGGCCGCGGGGGTCACCCTGCCCGGGCTGCCGCTGCGCGAGGGCGTCCTGGTCGGCGCGGGCACCGGCGACAACGCCGCCGCGGCCCTCGGCCTCGGGCTCCTCCCCGGTCAGCCCGCGCTGAGCCTCGGCACCTCCGGCACGGTCTACACCCCCGCCGCCACCCGGCCCACCGACCCCAGCGGCATCGTCGCCGGCTTCGCGGGCGGGCACGGCGACTGGCTGCCGCTGGCGTGCACCCTCAACTGCACCCTCGCCGTCGACAAGATCGCGGGGCTGCTCTCCCTGGACCGCGAGGCGGTCGAGCCGGGCGGCGGCACGGTCCTGCTGCCCTTCCTCGACGGCGAGCGCACCCCCAACCTGCCGTACGCCTCCGGGCTGCTCACCGGGCTGCGGCACGACACCACCCCCGGGCAGATCCTCCAGGCCGCGTACGACGGCGCGGCGTACGCCCTGCTCACCGCACTCGACCAGGTGCTCGCGGTCGACGGCACCACCTCGGACGAGCCCCTGCTGCTCATCGGCGGCGGCGCCCGCGGAACGGCGTGGCGGGAGACCGTGCGGCGTCTGTCGGGGCGGGCCGTCCGGATCCCCGTCGCGGACGAGCTGGTCGCGCTGGGCGCGGCCGCGCAGGCCGCCGGCCTGCTCACCGGGGAGTCCCCGCAGGCCGTCGCCCGCCGCTGGGACACCACGGCCGGCCCCTCCTACGACCCCGTCCCGCGAGACGACGCCGCGCGCGACCGCCTCGCGGCGGCGCTGGCCGACTCCTTCGACGTGCGGTGAGCCGGTCGCCCCGCCCGGGGTCCGGCCGCCGGGCGGGGCGTGCGAGGGTGGGGGCAGGACGACGTTGACCAGGACGGATGACGGACGAGAGCGGAAGGGGACCGGGGCGTGGCGGAAGGGCCGGGGTCGCAGGCGGGGTTGCGACGGCGGAATCTGGCGCTGGTGATGCGAGCCGTGGCGGAACACGGCGAGGTCTCGCGCGCGGCCGTCGCCGCCGAGGTCGGGCTGACCCGGGCCACCGTGTCGACCCTCGTCGACGAGCTGCTCGCGGCCGGCCTGCTGGTGGAGCTGGGCACCCAGCGCCCCGGCACGGTCGGCCGCCCCGGCACCGCCCTGGCGCTGAACGACACCGGTCCGGCGGGCCTCGGCGCCGAGGTCGGGGTGGACCACCTCGCCGCCGTCGCGGTCGACCTGCGCGGCACCGTGCGCGCCCGGGCCCGTGTCGAGGCGGACAACCGCGGCCGTCCGGCGCCGGAGGTGCTGCGCGAACTCGCGGCGCTCGTCGGCGAGGTGCGGCGGGAGGCGCGGGCCGCCGGACTGAGCGCGGCCGGACTGACGCTCGCCGTGCCGGGCCTGGTCGGCCGGGACCGGCAGGTCGTGATGCGGGCGCCGAACCTCGGCTGGGAGGACGTCGACGCCGCGGGCTGGTTCGACCGGGCCGGCGACGACGGCCTCTCCGGAGCCCGCATCCCGGTCACCGTCGAGAACGAGGCCAACCTCGGCGCCCTCGCCGAGCTCTGGCTGGGCGGCCACGAGGGCGTCACCGACTTCGTGCACGTCTCGGCGGAGATCGGCATCGGCGCGGCGCTGGTCGTCGACGGCCGGTTGTTCCGCGGGGCGCGCGGCTTCGCCGGGGAGCTCGGCCACGTGCCCGTGCACCCGACGGGCCCGCGCTGCTCCTGCGGGGCCCGCGGCTGCCTGGAGCAGTACGCGGGCGAGGAGGCCGTGCTGCGCGCCGCGGGCATCGCCCCGGAGCGGCCGGACGCGCTCAAGGCCCTCCAGGCGGCCGCCGTGGAGGGCGACCCGGCGGCGTTGAAGGCGCTCGCGGCCGCCGGGCAGGCCTTCGGGATCGCGCTGAGCGGCGCGGTGAACCTGCTGGACCCGCAGGCCGTCGTGCTGGGCGGCACGCTGGCCTCGCTGGCGCCGTGGCTGCGCTCGGCCGTCGAACGCGAGCTGGGCCGCCGCGTGACGGACCGTCAATGGCGCGCGGACGCCGTGCGGGTGTCCCGGCTGGGCCGCGAGGGCGTGCTGCTCGGGGCGGCGTACAGCGTGGTGCGCTCGGTCCTGGACGACCCCCAGGCGCTGCGGACGCGGTAGCCCCCGCGGCGCCCACTCCAGGGCCTGCGTCCGGGCCCGGCAACAGCCTCGCAACAGCTCGTCACGGCTCGTCACACGACGTACGGAACCGTCACCTCGGGCCGTTACGATGCGCTGCGCGGCGCGGCCGGGGGGCGGCGCCGGTCCGTGTTCCGGAGGGGGATCCCTGTGTTCGTGCTGTCCATCCTGCTGCTCATGGCGGCGGTCGTGCTGTTCTTCGTCGCCCGGGGCCAGAGCTCCGTCGGCTGGAAGCTGGGAGCGGCGCTCAGCGCCCTGGCGGGCGTGCTGGCCGGCGTCTTCGCGTGCGTCCACGTCGTGAGCGCCTACGAAGTCGGCGTCCCGGTGACCTTCGGCAAGGTCGGCTCCCCGCTGACCTCCGGCATCCACTTCAGGTCGCCGTTCACCGACGTCACGTCGTTCTCCACGCGCCCGGTCGACCTCGATCTGCACGACAAGGACGTGGTCGAGGTGCGCTCCTCGCAGGGCGGGGTGCTCTACGCCGACGTGACCATCAAGTGGGCCGTGGTGCCGGCCAAGGCCGTCGAGCTCTACCGGCTGGCGGGCAACGAGGAGGCCATCCAGTCGCGGCTGGTGATGCCGGACAGCCGCGAGATCATCCGCAACGTCTTCGCCAAGCACAGCAGCGAGGAGGGGTACGCCTCCGGCCGCGAGCGGATCGGGTCGGAGATCGACGCCCTGATCAAGCAGCGCCTCGCCCCGCGCGGCATCGACGTCACCGCGGTGAACCTGCGCAACGTGCGGCCCTCCGACCAGTTGCAGGAGCAGATCGACAAGAAGATCCAGCAGCAGCAGGCCACCGAGCGGGCCACCGAGGCGGCCAGGACGGCCAAGGCCGAGGCGGAGCGCAAGCGGATCGAGGCGGAGGGCATCGCGAGCGCCAACCGGATCATCGCGCGGTCGCTGAGCGACAAGGTGCTCTACAACCAGTGCCTGGACGCCTACCGCGAGGCCGCGAAGTCCAACCCCGTGTACGCGGTGCCCTGCGGCACGGGCGCGAACGGCTCCCCGGTCATCGTGGACGGCACGAAGGACTGACGGCCCGCCCGAGGAGGGCGCCAAGGACGCCACAGGGGCCCGGAACCATGAGGTTCCGGGCCCCTGCCGCCGTCCGGGGCGGGAGCGGTCTCAGACCGCGCTGCCGGCCTTCCAGGCGCTCCAGTTCATGTTCCAGCCGTTGAGGCCGTTCGCCGGGTCGACGGTCTTGTCCTTGGAGTTCTTCACGATCACGACGTCGCCGACGATCGAGTTCGTGTAGAACCAGTAGGCGTCGGTGGAGGTGTCCTTGGCGCCCTTGGTGTCGTTCAGGCCCACGCAGCCGTGGCTGGTGTTGACGGCGCCGAACACCGAGTCGGCGCCCCAGTAGTTGCCGTGGATGAAGGTGCCGGACGTGGTCAGGCGGATCGCGTGCGGCACGTCCTTGATGTCGTACTCGCCCTTGCCGTCGTCGTCGGTGAAGCCGACGGTGGCGCCGTTCATCCGGGTCTCGGTGAACTTCTCCGACATCACCATCTGGCCGTTGTAGGTGGTGTTCTCGTCCGAGCCTGCGGAGATCGGGATGTCGCGGATGACCTTGCCGTCGCGCACGACCTTCATCCGGTGGGTCGAGGCGTCGACCGTCGAGACCTGGCTGCGACCGATCTTGAAGCTGACGGTCTTCTCCTGGACGCCGTAGACGCCGGAGGAGCCCTCGACGCCGTCGAGGTTCAGCTTGAGGGTGACGGTGGAGCCGGCCTGCCAGTAGGACTCGGGGCGGAAGTCGAGCCGGGTGGAGTTGAACCAGTGGCCGACGACCTCCTGGCCGCTGCTGGAGGTCACCGCGATCGCCGACTGGACGGCCTTCTTGTCCTCGATCGCCTTGGTGAAGTTGATCGAGACCGGCATGCCCACGCCGACGGTCTGGCCGTTCTCGGGCGTGTAGTAGCCGATGAAGCTGTGCGCGGAGGTGACCGTGGTGAAGGTGGAGTTCTCGGCGGCCTTGCGGCCCTTGCCGTCCTCCGCCTTGGCGGCGATCTTGTACTGGGTCTCCCGCTTCAGCGGGCCGTCGGGCGCCCAGCTCGAGCCGTCCGCGGAGATCGTGCCCTTGACGTCGGAGCCGTCGGCGACCGAGGTCATGGTGACGCTGGTGAGCTCACCGTCGGTCACCTGCACCTTGGCGCCCGTGTTGATGCTGACGTCGCTGGCGCCGGTCTTCGGGGTGATCGATATTCGGGCGTCCGAGGAGTCCTTGGCCGCCTGCTCGTCGACCGAGGCCTGCGACTTGGCGTTGTTGTCGGAACCGGCCGTGCCCGCCTTGTCTCCCCCGCAGGCGGTCAGCGTGATCGCCCCGACGGCGAGCAGCGCCAGAGCTGCCAGCCCGGCTCGCCGCTTGCGCGAGGGACTCGTGTCGGTGGCTGTGCCGGTCTCGGCGCGCTTCACACAGATCTCCAATGTCTTCCGGTACGCGTTTCCCCCGGCCCGCGTGCGTCGCGGGCCACGGCCCTCGATCGAGCCTCACTCGTACGTCCAGGAACTGCCAGGGTCTTTGGTCCGTTCCCCCACCCCGGGAAGTGTGGGGAAGAACACGTGCGTGACGCACGTGACATGGGCGCGGTCACGCGGCCCGTGCGAAACCCCGGACCCGTGAGGGGCCCGGGGCGGGTGAGTCACGCACTGCCGAAGACGCGTTCAGCGTCCCTGCGGTTCCTCCTCCTCGATGTCGGCTTCGTCCACCTCGTCGTCCACCTCGTCGTCGGCCTCGTCGTCGTAGAGGTCCCACTCGTCGGAGTCGGGGTCGTACTCGGTGTGGGCACAGGACCAGGACGCCTGCACCAGTTCGATCCCCGGCACGCTGGTGACCAGGTCGAACGGATCGACCAGGTAGGCCAGCGCCTCCGACTCGTCCTGCCGCACCGACGCCTCGGCGTGCTGCCGCTCGTCGTCCGGCATGTACTCGTCGCCGCCGATCTGGTCCAGCGCGGCGTCGGTCAGCTCGCCGGACCCGGTGATCTCCAGGACCAGCTCCACCTGGAGCCGCACGTAGCGCGGCCCGCTCTCCCCGGTGGGGATGTCAGTAGTGCTCATGTGACGGAGCGTATGCGGGGGAACGGCCCCCGTTGCGCAGGCAGTCCGCTTCCGGCGCGGAAGGATACCCGCGGCGGCCCTCCGGGAACCCGCGGAAGCTCCGGTTCCGGGGTCGAACTTCCCTCAGCGGCGGTTGTCTCACTACCATCGGCCTTCACGGTCAAGTCGCCGCAACCGCTGGGGGATCCGTTGACCTCGCACCGTCCACCCGCTTTCGTCGCCGTCACGGCTGCCGCCGTCCTCGGCGCCCTGTACTTCGTGCCCAACGCGTCCGCCAGTGCCGAGCACACGGCGAACACGAGCGCGCAGTCGTCCGTTTCGACCGCCACCACCGGGTCGGGCACCGACCAGGGACAGCACCTGGCGGACACCGGCAGCGTCGACACCACGCCGTACCTGGTCGGCGGCACCGCCTTCCTCGGTCTGGGCGCGGCGCTCGTGATCAACGCGAGCCGCCGAGCCCGCGAGATGTACTAGGCCCTGTCGGACCAGAACCCGCCCGCCCCGGCCGGAGGCCGGGGCGGGCGGGTTCTGGTCGGGGTCAGTGTCAGGCGAGCGGGCCGGTGACCGACTCGGCCGCCGCCACCAGACCGCCGCCGCGCACGAAGTCGTACGCCGCCTCCAGGTCCGGGGACAGGAAGCGGTCCGGACCGGGTCCGCCCACTCCGGCCTCGCGCGCCGCCTTCACCACGGCCTGGGTCGCCGGGGCGGCCACCAGTACCTCGCTGCCCTGCACGCGCAGCTCGACGGCGCGCGACGCGGCCATCAGCTCGACCGCCACGATCCGGGCCAGGTTGTCCACCGCCTGCCGCAGCTTGCGCGCGGCCGACCAGCCCATCGACACGTGGTCCTCCTGCATCGCCGAGGACGGGATGGAGTCCACCGAGGCCGGGACCGCGAGCCGCTTGTTCTCGCTGACCAGCGCGGCCTGCGTGTACTGGGCGATCATCAGGCCGGAGTCCACGCCCGGGTCGTCGGCCAGGAAGGCGGGCAGGCCGTGCGAACGGCTCTTGTCCAGCAGCCGGTCGGTGCGCCGCTCCGCTATCGACCCGAGGTCGGCCGCCGCGATGGCCAGGAAGTCCAGCACGTAGGCGACGGGGGCGCCGTGGAAGTTGCCGTTGGACTCCACCCTCCCTCCCCCAGAGCCTTCGGCCTGGGAGGTGCCCCCAGCGAAGACGACCGGGTTGTCGACGGCGGAGACCAGCTCGCGGTCGGCGACCGTCATGGCGTGCGTCACGGTGTCCCGGCCGGCGCCGGCCACCTGCGGGGCGCAGCGGATCGAGTACGCGTCCTGGACCCGCGGGGCGTCGTCCTGGTGGTGCCCGGTGAGCCCGGAGCCGGCGAGCACACGGCGCATGTTCTCGGCGCTGGCCGCCTGGCCGGGGTGCGGGCGGATCGCGTGGAGCTCGGGGGCGAGCACCTTGTCCGTGCCCAGCAGCGCCTCCATCGACAGCGCGGCGGTGACGTCTGCGGCGGTGAACAGCCGGCGCAGGTCGTCGATGGCCATGACGAGCATGCCGAGCATGCCGTCGGTGCCGTTGATGAGGGCCAGGCCCTCCTTCTCGCGCAGCTCGACGGGCTCGATGCCGTGCTTGGCCAGCAGCTCCGCGGAGGGGCGCACGACGCCGTCGGGGCCCTCCGCCTCGCCCTCGCCCATCAGGACCAGCGCGCAGTGCGAGAGCGGTGCCAGGTCGCCGGAGCAGCCCAGGGAGCCGTACTCGTGGACGACGGGGGTGATGCCCGCGTTGAGCAGCGCGGCCATCGTCTCGGCGACGACCGGACGGACACCGGTACGGCCGGAGGCCAGCGTCTTCAGCCGCAGGAACATCAGCGCGCGCACCACCTCGCGCTCCACGTGCGGGCCCATGCCGGCGGCGTGCGAGCGCACCAGGCTGCGCTGCAGCTGCGCGCGCAGCTCGGGGCTGATGTGCCGCACCGCGAGCGCGCCGAAGCCCGTCGAGACGCCGTAGACCGGCTCCGGTTTCGCCGCCAGGGCCTCCACGACCTCGCGCGCCGCGGCGATCCCGGCCAGCGCCTCCGCAGACAGCTCGACCCGCGCGCCACCGCGGGCCACCGCCAGCACGTCCTCCGCCGCGGCCCCGTGGGCCCCGATCACCACGTTATGCATACTCATATTCACGAACCCTACGGACTGAATCGCTACCTGTCACGTGCCGGACGGGCCTCTTCCGCGCGGCCCTCGCCGCACCCGCCGGCCCGTCCCATGGTCCGCTCCCCGGGCCCCGGGCGGGCTTCAGTCCCGCCCCCGGAAGCGGCGCCGCTCCACGTCGTGGCCCGCGGGCTGGTCGGCGAGCCGGACCACCGGGTCCTCGGGCGCCCCGCGCCCGGCGACCACCGGCTCCACCGAGTGCAGGGCCTTCGCCCGGTACTGGGCCGCGTCCGCCAGCCGGAACAGCCGGCGCCCCGAGGTCACCACGCCGATCTCGGCGTCCGTGGAGGCCACCCCGACCGCCACCCCGTCGCCCAGCCCCAGCCACTTGGTCCGCACGCACAGCTCCTCGGCGACCACCACGACCTGCTCCGCGCGGTGCCCGACCGACAGCAGGCAGAACTCGTCGCCGCCCAGCCGCGCCACCAGGCTGCCCTGCAGGGCGGCCCCGCACAGCGACAGCACGGAGCCGAAGCCGACCAGCAGCCGGTCGCCGACCGCGTGCCCGAGCTGGTCGTTGACCCGTTTGAGCCCGTTGAGGTCGCAGACCATCAGGCTCACCGGGGTCCCGTCGGCCCGGTGCCGTTCCACCGCCTCCTCCAGCCGCTGGTCGACCGCCCGCCGGTTGGCCAGCCCGGTCAGCGGGTCGGTGAAGGCCAGCCGGCGCACCTCCGCCAGCCGCTCGGTCTGGGCGATCCCGGCCGCGGTGAGCGCCGCGAGCACGGTCGCGAACTCGGCGTCGTCCCGGTCGAAGACCGGCCGCCCGGCGCCCCGGGCCACGTACAGCTCGCCCCAGGCGAGCCCGTGCAGCATGATCGGCGCGACGACGCAGGAGGTACGGCCGCGCCGCCGCAGCGTGGCCACCCGCTGGTGGCAGTAGGCACCGGTACGGCCCTCCGCCGGGCCCTCGGCCGTCTCGATCCAGGCGTGCGGCTCGCCGCCCTCGGTCCACTTCGCGTGCAGGAACTCCACGATCTCCGGGAAGTCCGCGACCGAGTACACCTCCTCGACGGGCTGCGGCTCCTCGCCGGGCGCCAGGTCCCCGTCGTTGACCAGCACCCGCAGCCGCCCCCGGTCGCGCTCCCAGCGGGAGATCGCCGCCATGGAACCGCCGAGGGCGAACCGTGCCGAGGACGCGGCGGCGACGACCGCCTCCATGGGCGACTTCGCCGCCGCCACCGCCCGCGCGAGTTCGGCGACGGCGCGCAGTCGAGCGTCCCCGCCGGTGCCGTTCATGCGCCCGTCTCCTGTCGCCCGCAGACTTTTTACCAGTTTGCGACGTTCGCACGGCCCCGCACGTTACGCGCCCGTCGGCGCGGTCGTTTTCCGCCTCAATCACTCACCCGGCCACACCGGGTCGCGCTTCTCGTTGAAGGCCGCGACACCCTCGGTGCGGTCCCCGGAGAAGGCGACCGTGCGCCACGCGGCGTCCTCGACGTCCAGCCCGGTCCGCAGGTCCGTACCCTGGCCCAGCCGCAGCGCCCGCTTGGCCGCACGCAGGCCCACCGGCGAGTTCCCGGCGATCCGCGAGGCCAGGCCGAGCGCCTCCACACGGTCCTGGCCCTCCTCCGCGAGCACGTCCACCAGACCCAGCGCCAGCGCCTCCGCCGCGGGCACCCGGCGCCCGGTGAAGATCAGCTGCGCCGCCCGGGCCGCGCCCACCCGGCGCGGCAGCAACTGCGTGCCGCCGCCACCGGGGATCACGCCCACCGTGACCTCCGGCAGCCCCACGACGGCCGTCGGGTCGGCGACGATCACGTCGCACGCCAGCGCCAGCTCGTACCCGCCGCCGAGGGCGAAGCCGTGCACCGAGGCCACGGACGGCATCGGCAGTTCCAGCACGGCCGTGTAGGCGGCCCGCGTGTACGGGCGCTGCCGCGCGAGGTCGGCGTCGGTGAAGGAGTTGCGCTCCTTCAGGTCGGCGCCCACGCAGAACGCCCGCTCATGGGTCGAGGTGAGCACGGCACAGCTGACCGACCGGTCGGCGGACAGCGCCGCGCACGCCTCGGTGACCGCCCGGGCCATGTCCGTCGAGATGGCGTTCATCGCCTTGGGCCGGTCCAGCACCAGTTCCGCCACCCGCCCGGCGTCACCGTGCCTGCGTACCGCCACCCACTCGCCAAACCGCTGCTCGGCCATCGCGCCGCCACCTCCGGGTCGCTGTTAACGATCGTGAACCGTCGACCGCCAGCGTAGTGGGCGTGCCCGCTCAGCCGCCCCGGCGGTTCAGCAGCCAGGGCTCGACCACGCCGAGACCGCGCACCGGCCGCCGCCACATGGGCTGCAGCCCGAAGCGGTACTTCTCCTCCGACCCGGGCTCGATCTCCGCCTCCGACTCGGGTGCCTCGCCCGCCGCGACGAGCGCCTGCGCCAGCTCGCCGTCGACGAGCACCGCGTCCCGTGGCGCTATCGAGGTCAGCCGGCTCGCCAGGTTCACCGTGGTGCCGAAGACGTCGCCCATGCGGGTCGTGACGGTGCCGAAGGCCATGCCGACGCGCAGCGCCGGCATCGTCTCGTCGCCGTTCATCGTCTCGATCAGCCGCATGCCGATCTCGGCGGCCGTGCCGGCGTCGTCCGCGACGAACAGCACTTCGTCACCGAGGGTCTTGATGAGCCGTCCGCCGTGCGCGGCCACCTGGTCGGCGGCCGTGGTCTCGAAGGCCTCGACCAGCTCGCCGAGTTCCTCCTCCTCCAGCCGCCGGGTGAGCCGGGTGAAGCCGACGAGGTCGGCGAAGCCGACCGCCAGCCGGCGGTCGACGGCCTCCTCGTCGTCCGAGCGGACGACCCGGCTGGTGGCGGCGGCGAGCTGGCGCCGCCACACGTAGGTGAGGAACTCCTCCAGCTCCGGCAGCAGCAGCTCGACCAGCGGATAGGCCACCTCGCCCCGGGTCATGCCGGGTTCGGGCGGCTCGGTGAGCTCCTCCAGGAAGGAGTCGGTCTGCCACTCGGCCAGCCGGGCCGTGGTCTGGCCGGTGGAGCGGGCGACCTGGATCGCCGTGCTCTCGCTGATCAGCCCGGCCTCGACCAGACCGGCCAGACGGCGCAGCGCCAGGACGTCGGCCTCGGTCAGCGCGCGTGCCTGGCCGATGTCGGCGAAGCCCATCGCGCGCCAGAACCGGGCGGCGAGGTCCATGGAGACGCCGGCGCTGCGGGCCGCCTGAAAGGGTGTGTAGTGCCGTCCGGAGCCCAGGATCAGGTGCTCCAGGCGCAGTGCGATCGGGTCCTCTTCGATGGCGTGGGACCGGGCGGATCCGCCCCGTTCCTCGGGCTCCTCGCGCTCGTCGTAGTCCTCGTGTTCCGCGTGTTCGCGACGAGGCCCGCCCGGCTCTTCGTGCGGCGGGAGGTCGCTCGCGTCGTCCACGGTCACCGCCCGCCCCCTCCTGGGTCCCTGCCCACCGGCCCTTCCGATCACCGCGTCGGAGGCTGCCGCCTCAACAATACGGCAGGTGTGGCCTGGCTCACTGTCCCGCCGGCCGCACGTGGACGACGTCGCCCGCGGCGACCGCCCGCTCGCCCTCGCCGGTCGCGACGACCAGCCGCCCGTCGTCGTCGACGGCCACCGCCCGCCCGCCGACCTCGCCCCCGCCGGGGAGTTCGGCGCGCACGGTGCGGCCGAGCGTCACGCAGCCGGCGGCGTACGCCTGCTGCAGCCGGGAGCCGGCCGGATCGCCGTCGGCGCGCAGCCACTCGCCGTACCAGTCGGCCACGGAACGCAGCACCGCGCGCAGCAGCGGGTCGCGGTCGGTGACCTTGGCCCCGGCGAGCATGAGCGAGCCCGCGGCGGGGACCGGCAGCTCCTCCTCGCGGAGGGTGACGTTGAGGCCGATGCCGATCACCACGGCGTCGTCGCCGACGCGCTCGGCGAGGATGCCGCCGGTCTTCCGTTCCTCGCCGTCGACGGTGACGAGCACGTCGTTGGGCCACTTCAGCCCGGTGTCCACGCCCGCCGTCCGCGCCACGGCGGTGGCCGTCGCCACACCGGCCAGCAGGGGCAGCCAGCCCCAGCGCCGGGGCGGGACGGAGGTCGGCCGCAGCAGCACGGAGAAGAACAGCCCGGAGCGGGCGGGGGCCTGCCACTGGCGGTCCAGGCGGCCGCGCCCCGCGGACTGCTCCTCGGCGACCAGCACCGCGCCCTCGGCGGCGCCCTCCCGGGCCCGGGCGCCCAGGTCGCTGTTGGTGGAGCCGGTGGAGTCGACCACGTCCAGGTCGGTCCACAGGCTGTCGGGGGTGACGATCGCGCGGCGCAGGGCGGCCGCCTTGAGCGGCGGCCGCTCGAGGTCGGACCAGCGGTTCGAGGTCATACCTCCCAGCCTAGGGTCTGCCCTCCGGATCGCCGCGGACGTGCCCGCCGGGGCCCGGGACGACGCGGCGGCCGGGAAGGCGGACCCTGGGAGTGGAGTGTGGCCAACGCCGCACTGACCGGGCAGCATCCGCGCGGTTACGCTACGAAAACAGCATTACTCGCCAGTCACGTCACACCCTCAGCACGACCCGACGAGAGCAGGAGAGCCGCCTCCCATGGCCGAGCCGGAGATCGACATCCACACCACCGCGGGGAAGCTCGCGGACCTGCGCCGCCGCGTTGACGAGGCGACCCACGCCGGCTCGGCGCGCGCGGTGGAGAAGCAGCACGCCAAGGGCAAGCTGACCGCGCGTGAGCGCATCGAACTGCTGCTGGACGAGGGCTCCTTCGTCGAACTGGACGAGCTGGCCCGGCACCGCTCGACCAACTTCGGCCTGGAGAAGAACCGCCCCTACGGGGACGGCGTCGTCACCGGCTACGGCACCGTGGACGGCCGCCCGGTGGCGGTCTTCTCGCAGGACTTCACCGTGTTCGGCGGCGCGCTCGGCGAGGTCTACGGCGAGAAGATCGTCAAGGTCATGGACTGGGCGCTGAAGACCGGCTGCCCGGTCATCGGCATCAACGACTCCGGGGGCGCGCGCATCCAGGAGGGCGTCACCTCGCTCGGCCTGTACGGCGAGATCTTCCGCCGCAACACCCACGCCTCCGGCGTCATCCCGCAGATCTCGCTGATCCTGGGCCCCTGCGCGGGCGGCGCGGTCTACTCCCCCGCCATCACCGACTTCGTGGTGATGGTCGACCAGACCTCGCACATGTTCATCACCGGCCCGGACGTCATCAAGACCGTCACCGGTGAGGACGTCGGCTTCGAGGAACTGGGCGGCGCCCGTTCGCACAACACCGTGTCCGGCAACGCGCACCACATGGCCGGCGACGAGAAGGACGCCATCGAGTACGTCAAGGCGCTGCTGTCCTACCTGCCGTCCAACAACCTCCAGGAGGCCCCGGCCTTCCCGCAGGAGGCGGAGCCGGAGGTGTCGGCGCAGGACCTCGAGCTCGACACCCTGATCCCGGACTCGGCGAACCAGCCGTACGACATGCACCAGGTCATCGAGCACGTCCTGGACGACGGCGAGTTCCTGGAGACCCAGGCGCTGTTCGCGCCCAACATCGTCACCGGCTTCGGCCGGATCGAGGGCCACCCGGTCGGCGTCGTCGCCAACCAGCCGATGCAGTTCGCCGGCTGCCTGGACATCAACGCCAGCGAGAAGGCGGCGCGTTTCGTCCGCACCTGCGACAGCTTCAACGTCCCGGTCGTCACCTTCGTCGACGTCCCCGGCTTCCTGCCCGGCACCGACCAGGAGTGGAACGGCATCATCCGGCGCGGCGCCAAACTGATCTACGCCTACGCCGAGGCCACGGTCCCGCTGATCACCGTCATCACGCGCAAGGCGTTCGGCGGCGCCTACGACGTCATGGGCTCCAAGCACCTGGGCGCCGACCTCAACCTGGCCTGGCCGACCGCCCAGATCGCCGTCATGGGCGCCCAGGGCGCCGTCAACATCCTGCACCGCCGGACCCTGGCCGAGGCGGGCTCCCCGGAGGAGGCGGAGGCGCTGCGCGCCCAGCTGATGCAGGAGTACGAGGACACCCTGCTCAACCCCTACGTCGCCGCGGAGCGCGGCTACGTCGACGGCGTGATCCTGCCCTCGGAGACCCGCACGCACCTGGTGAAGGCGCTGCGGACGCTGCGCAACAAGCGCGAGAGCCTGCCCCCCAAGAAGCACGGCAACATCCCCCTGTAAGGAGCGCGCCCAGCCATGGTGATCAAGGTCGAACGGGGCAACCCGACCCCCGAGGAGCTGGCGGCCGTCGTGGCCCTCGTCCAGGCCCGGGCCGCGGCGGCCGCGGGGCCCGCCGACGGCCCGCGGGCGTCCGACGAGTGGGCCTCCCCCGCGCGCAACGTCCCCGGCCGGATGCTGCGCCCGGCGCCGGCGGCCTGGCGCGCCACCTACTGGCCGCACTGAGCACGGAGCGGACGGAAATGGTCCGCATGCCCGCCCGCGCCTGAGTATCCGTACTCAGGCGCGGGCGTCCGCCACGGCGCAACCTGGACGGCATGCTGTGGTCAGACCCGTCCGACGAACCCCCCGAGGAGATGCGGCAGGCGCAGGCGATGCTGCGCCGCGCGATGATCGTGATCGCCGTCGCCGTCCCCCTGATCACGGCCCTGGTGGCCTGGCGCGGCTGACTACGATGACGGGCATGACCGACAGCAGCCGCAGCCCCCGCCCGCTCGTCCTCGCCTCTGCCTCCCCCGCGCGCCTGGGACTGCTGAAGCAGGCCGGGCTCGACCCGCGGGTCGTCGTCAGCGGCGTCGACGAGGACGCGATCAGCGCGGACACGCCCGCCGAGCTGGCCCGGGTGCTGGCCGAGGCCAAGGCCTCGGTGGTCGCGGCCCAGCTCTCCGACGGCGAGGTGGTCGTCGGCTGCGACTCCGTCCTGGACCTGGACGGCCAGGCGCTGGGCAAGCCGGTCGACGCCGAGGACGCCACGGCCCGCTGGAAGTCCATGCGCGGCCGCTCCGGTGTGCTGCGGACCGGTCACTGCGTCATCGACCTCGCCACCGGCCGCCGGGTCTCGGCCACCGCCTCCACCACGGTGCGGTTCGGCACCCCGGACGACGACGAGATCGCCGCCTACGTCGCCTCGGGCGAGCCGCTGTACGTGGCCGGCGCCTTCACCCTCGACGGCCGTTCCGCGCCGTTCGTCGAGGGCATCGAGGGCGACCACGGCAACGTCATCGGCATCTCGCTGCCGCTGCTGCGCCGTCTGCTCGCCGAGCTGGACCTGCGCATCACCGACTTCTGGGTCTGACCGGTCCGACCGGTCGGCCCGGTCAGACGGCGGCGGGGGCCACCGGCGGCGGGGGCGTGGTCCCGCCGGGCTCGTCGCCCGGACCCGGGGCCGGACCGGCGGCCGGGGCCTCCTCCCCCGCGTAGAGCACCAGGGCGAGCACCACGAACCCCAGGATCACCATCATCCCCACGAACGCTGCCCAGCCCACCGGGGCCGCCAGGCCCGCGCCCAGGACCGCGTGGGTCACCGCGCACACGATGAGCACGATCCGGCCGAAGCGGCCCGGCGCCCGGTCGCGCTGCGCCATGCGGACGAGGACGACCGCGCACCCGATGAGGAAGAGCGCCATCAGCACACCGGCCGCCCACGCGCCCACCGCCATGGCGTCCGGATCGAGCCCGGCCAGGGACATCTGCTGGTGGCGCACGGCTATGCCCATGATCCAGTTGACGAAGGCGAACCCGAACGCCTCCAGGACCAACAACACAGCCGCCGCCACGGCGACACTTCTGCGCACTGCGCGCCCCCTGTCCCAGGACCCCATTACCGGCGGTATTTCGTGGGCCGAACGCTACTAACGGGTAGGAGTTGCGGCAAGAGTCCGCGCGGCACCACCCGTATGGGGCGCCGGTCCGGCAAAGATTTCCCCGGGCCTTCGTGGAGTTCCCACAAAAAAAGCGCCACGTCGGTCACGGTGGAGGACGGTGACCCGGCCCACACCCCAGGGCCTCAAGCACCGGGATAAATGGGGCTTTACCGTAGGAAGCCAAGGCATCCGGGTCCCGAATGGGGGCCCGTATCACCCTCCGTGTGGGCAAGCTCACCCCCAGGGGTGCCTCGGCACGAAGTGTCGCCAGTACCTAAACTCTGCTTGTTTCAAGGAGGGAGCCATCGTGCGCAAGGTGCTCATCGCCAACCGCGGTGAAATCGCAGTCCGCGTCGCCCGTGCCTGCCGGGATGCCGGGATCGCCAGCGTGGCCGTCTACGCGGAGCCGGACCGGGACGCGCTGCATGTGCGCGTGGCCGATGAGGCGTACGCGCTGGGCGGTGACACCCCGGCCACCAGTTACCTGGACATCTCCAAGGTGCTGGCGGCCGCAGCCGAGTCCGGGGCCGACGCCGTCCACCCCGGCTACGGCTTCCTGTCGGAGAACGCCGACTTCGCCCAGGCCGTCCTGGACGCCGGGCTCACCTGGATCGGCCCCCCGCCGCAGGCCATCCGTGACCTCGGCGACAAGGTCGCCGCCCGCCACATCGCCCAGCGCGCCGGAGCGCCCCTGGTCGCCGGCACCCCCGACCCCGTGTCGGGCGCCGACGAGGTCGTGGCCTTCGCGCGCGAGCACGGCCTGCCGATCGCGATCAAGGCCGCCTTCGGCGGCGGCGGCCGCGGCCTGAAGGTCGCCCGCACCCTGGACGAGGTCCCCGAGCTGTACGAGTCGGCCGTCCGCGAGGCCGTCGCCGCCTTCGGCCGCGGCGAGTGCTTCGTCGAGCGCTACCTCGACAAGCCCCGGCACGTGGAGACCCAGTGCCTGGCCGACAGCCACGGCAACGTCGTGGTCGTCTCCACCCGGGACTGCTCCCTGCAGCGCCGCCACCAGAAGCTGGTGGAGGAGGCCCCCGCGCCCTTCCTGACCCCGGAGCAGAACGCCCAGCTGTACGCGGCGTCCAAGGCCATCCTCAAGGAGGCCGGCTACGTCGGTGCCGGCACCTGCGAGTTCCTGGTCGGCACGGACGGCACCATCTCCTTCCTGGAGGTGAACACCCGTCTGCAGGTCGAACACCCGGTCACCGAGGAGGTCACCGGCATCGACCTGGTCCGCGAGATGTTCCGCGTCGCCGACGGCGAGGAGCTCGGCTACGACGACCCGCCGCTGCGCGGCCACTCGTTCGAGTTCCGCATCAACGGCGAGGACCCCGGCCGGGGCTTCCTCCCCGCCCCCGGCACCGTCACCCGTTTCGACGCGCCCACCGGCCCCGGTGTGCGTCTGGACGCGGGTGTCGAGGCCGGCAGCGTGATCGGCCCCGCCTGGGACTCCCTGCTGGCCAAGCTGGTCGTCACCGGCGCCACCCGGCAGCAGGCCCTGCAGCGCGCCGCGCGCGCCCTGGCCGAGTTCCAGGTCGAGGGCATGGCCACCGCCATCCCGTTCCACCGCGCGGTGGTCGCCGACCCCGCCTTCGCGCCCGAGGTCCACGGCAAGCCCGGTCCGTTCACCGTCCACACCCGGTGGATCGAGACCGAGTTCGTCAACGACATCAAGCCCTTCGCCGCCCCGGCCGACGCCGAGGAGGACGCCGAGCCCGGCCGCGAGACCGTGGTGGTCGAGGTCGGCGGCAAGCGGCTGGAGGTCTCCCTGCCCGCCTCACTGG
This sequence comes from Streptomyces sp. NBC_00510, assembly GCA_036013505.1. Lineage (NCBI taxonomy): Bacteria > Bacillati > Actinomycetota > Actinomycetes > Kitasatosporales > Streptomycetaceae > Streptomyces > Streptomyces sp. NBC_00510. Next base: position 4,189,146 of record CP107851.1, read on the forward strand.
GCATGACCTTGGCCCGCACCGCCGCCGCCGGCGGTGCCCGCCCCAAGCGCCGCGCCACCAAGAAGGCCGGCTCCGCCGCCTCCGGTGACTCCCTGACCTCCCCGATGCAGGGCACGATCGTCAAGATCGCCGTCGAGGAGGGCCAGCACGTCAACGAGGGCGACCTCGTCGTGGTGCTGGAGGCGATGAAGATGGAGCAGCCCATCAACGCCCACCGCGCCGGCACCATCAAGGGCCTCACCGCGGACGTCGGCTCCTCCGTCTCCTCGGGTGCCCTCCTCTGCGAGATCAAGGACTGACGTCCCGTCCGCGGACGGCAGCACGAACGCCGCGGGCCCCAGCCGGTGATCGGCTGGGGCCCGCGGCGTTCTCCGTCCGGGACGGCCCAGGTGTGGCCCTAGGGCCAGTCGTCAAATTGCCGCCTGCCCCGCGGCGCCTGGCACGGCACTCCCCCAGCCTTCGGCCGGGGGTGCCCCCACGCTGCGTTGTCGAATCGTCCGAGTAGCCCACTACGAGGACGACTCTCCGCCTTGCGATGCACCGCACCTGGGGGCACCTCCCAGCGGAGCTGGGGGAGCCGCTGGGCCCGCCCTCCGGGCGGCCGACGTCAATTCGACGACAGGCCCTAGCGGCGCCGCGGGGCCAGGTCGGCGATCCGGGCGGCCTGCTGCTCCCCGGCCAGTTGGGCGGTGCGCAGCGGGGACATGCCCGACACGCCGCCGCCCGACTGGCCGGCGGCCCTGGCGCGCGGCTCGCCGGGAGCCGTACCGCCCGGATAGTTGCCGGAAGGGTGCTGATGGCGCCGGGGTCCCGGCACGGGCGGCATCTCCCGTCGCTGCCGCCCGTGGGGCATCCCGTTGTCCGCCCCGTCGGTCGACGCGACGGCGACCTGGACACCGCGGTCGGCCAGAGCCTGGAGCTCCGTCGCGGCGCGGTCGTCGCCCGCCGGCGGTTCGTCCGTGACCAGATGCGTGATCAGGTCCGTGGGCACGGTCTGGAACATGGTGTCCGTGCCCAGCTTGGTGTGGTCGGCCAGGACCACGACCTCCGCCGCCGCCTGGACCAGGGCCCGGTCGACGCTGGCGGAGAGCATGTTGGACGTGGACAGCCCGCGTTCCGCGCTCAGTCCCGCCCCGGACAGGAAGGCCCGCGACACCCGCAGCCCCTGCAGGGACTGTTCGGCGCCGCTGCCGACCAGCGCGTAGTTGGAGCCGCGGAGCGTGCCACCGGTCATGACGACCTCGACCCGGTTCGCGTGCGCCAGGGCCTGTGCCACCAGCAGGGAGTTGGTGACGACGGTCAGCCCCGGCACCCGGGCGAGCCGGCGTGCCAGCTCCTGGGTGGTCGTGCCGGCGCCGACGACGATGGCCTCGCCCTCCTCGACGAGACCTGCCGCGAGATCGGCGATCGCCGTCTTCTCCGCGGTCGATAGATGGGATTTCTGCGGGAAGCCGGACTCCCTGGTGAAGCCCCCCGGCAGCACCGCACCGCCGTGCCGGCGGTCGAGCAGTCCTTCTGCCTCCAGCGCCCGCACGTCACGCCGTACGGTCACTTCCGAGGTCTGGACGACGCGGGCGAGCTCACGGAGCGAAACCGCTCCGTTGGCGCGCACCATTTCGAGGATCAGTTGGCGACGTTCTGCTGCGAACACGAAACTGACAGTAACGCCAATGACCGTCTGCTATCAGCAGTTTGCACCGATTAACAGAAGTTGTTCGCAGTGCCGGACGTCCCGTGCTATAGAGACAATGGCATTCGCTCGGTTGACGACCGGCCTGCGCCGGAGGCGGGTCTCAGAGCTCCCCGGCCGCCTTGCGGGTCGCCAACTGCCGTGCGGCTTCGGCGATCGAGCCCGACAGCGACGGGTAGACCGTGTAGGTGTTCGCCATCTGTTCGACGGTCAGATTGTTGTCGACCGCGATCGAGATGGGGTGGATGAGTTCGCTCGCCCGCGGCGAGACGACCACACCGCCGACGATGATGCCGGTGCCCGGACGGCAGAACAGCTTCACGAAGCCGTCCCGGATGCCCTGCATCTTGGCGCGCGGGTTGCGCAGCAGCGGGAGCTTGACGACCCGTGCGTCGATGACGCCCGCGTCGACGTCGGCCTGGGTGTAGCCGACGGTCGCGATCTCGGGATCGGTGAAGACGTTCGAGGAGACCGTCTTGAGGTTGAGCGGGCCGACCGTCTCGCCCAGGAAGTGGTACATCGCGATCCGGCCCTGCATGGCCGCGACCGAGGCGAGCGCGAAGACGCCCGTGACGTCACCGGCCGCGTACACGCCGGGGGCCGAGGTGCGCGAGACCTTGTCGGTCCAGATGTGGCCGGAGTCCTTGAGCTTGACGCCCGCGCCCTCCAGGCCCATGGCGGCGGTGTTCGGTATCGCGCCGACCGCCATGAGGCAGTGGCTGCCGGTGATGACCCGGCCGTCGGAGAGGGTGACCTCGACGCGGTCGCCGACCCGCTTGACGGACTCGGCACGGGAGCGGGCCATGACGTTCATGCCGCGGCGGCGGAAGACGTCCTCCAGGACGGCGGCCGCGTCCGGGTCCTCGCCGGGCAGGACGCGGTCGCGGGAGGAGACGAGCGTCACCTTGGAGCCGAGGGCCTGGTACGCGCCGGCGAACTCGGCGCCGGTCACACCGGAGCCGACCACGATGAGCTCCTCGGGGAGCTCGTCCAGGTCGTACACCTGCGTCCAGTTGAGGATCCGCTCGCCGTCCGGCTTCGCGTCGGGCAGCTCGCGGGGGCGGCCGCCGGTGGCGATCAGGACGGCGTCGGCGGTGAGGGTCTCCGAAGTGCCGTCGGCCGCCTCGACGATGACCGTGCGGGAGCCGTCGATCGCCTGCATGCCCTCCAGCCGGCCGCGGCCGCGCATCACCCGGGCGCCCGCACGGGTGACGGAGGCGGTGATGTCGTGGGACTGGGCGAGCGCGAGGCGCTTCACCCGTCGGTTGACCTTGCCGAGGTCGACGCCGACGACCCGGGCGGCCTGCTCGATGTGCGGTGTGTCGTCCGCCACGATGATGCCCAGTTCCTCGTACGACGAGTCGAAGGTGGTCATCACCTCGGCCGTCGCGATCAGGGTCTTGGACGGCACGCAGTCGGTGAGCACCGAAGCCCCGCCCAGACCGTCGCAGTCGACGACGGTCACCTCCGCGCCCAGCTGGCTGGCCACGAGGGCCGCTTCGTATCCGCCGGGTCCGCCACCAATGATCACGATCCGAGTCACGTACCCCATTGTCCCGCACGCGCCAAGTGATCACTTACGGGGGCGGTGCCCCGCTGTCGTACTCTCATGACCATGTCGCTCTACGCCGCCTACGCCGGCAACCTCGACGCCCGGCTGATGACGCGCCGCGCCCCGCACTCGCCCCTGCGCGGCACCGGCTGGCTCAGCGGCTGGCGCCTCACCTTCGGCGGCGAGCAGATGGGCTGGGAGGGCGCGCTCGCCACCCTGGTGGAGGACCCGCTGCACCAGGTCTTCGTCGGGCTGTACGACATCGCCCCGGTCGACGAGGAGCCGATGGACCGCTGGGAGGGTGTCCCGCTGGGCATCTACCGGCGCCACATGGCACGGGTGCACACCCTCGACGGCGACGTGCCCGCGTGGCTCTACGTCCTCAACGACTACGAGGGCGGCCTGCCGTCCGCGCGCTACCTCGGCGAGATCGCCGACGCGGCGGAGTCCGCGGGCGCCCCGCACGACTACGTCATGGAACTGCGCAAGCGTCCCTGCTGACCCGCCGGCAACGACGGCCGCAGGACGTCCGGAAGGTCCCGCAGGGCCCGTCAATCGGCGGATCCTCCGAAATTTCGCAGACCGTGACCTGGGACGTCTACGCGCGTAGGAGAGAACCGGCTACTCTCATCCGCGTGAACTCTTCCGCAACTCCCCACGCCGCCCGAACCCCGCTGGGCGACCCGTACGCCGCCGCCACGGCCGCCGCCGCCCGGCTGCGCGAGCTGACCGGCGGCGAGACCCACGACGTCGCCCTGGTGATGGGCTCCGGCTGGGTGCCGGCCGCCGACGCCCTCGGCGAGGCCGAGTACGAGTTCGACGTGACCGAGTTGCCGGGCTTCCCGCCGCCCGCCGTGGCCGGTCACTCCGGCAAGGTGCGCTCGGTGCGGATCGGCGACAAGCGGGCGCTGGTCTTCCTGGGCCGCAACCACTTCTACGAGGGCCACGGCGTCGCCACCGTCGCGCACGGCGTGCGCACCGCCGTGGCCGCCGGCTGCAAGACCGTCGTCCTGACCAACGGCTGCGGCGGGCTGCGCCCCACCTACCGTCCCGGCCAGGCCGTGCTGATCAGCGACCACATCAACATGACGGCCGCCTCGCCGATCGTCGGCGCCAACTTCGTCGACCTCACCGACCTGTACTCGCCGCGGCTGCGCGCCCTGTGCAAGGAGGTCGACCCCTCCCTGGAGGAGGGCGTCTACGTCCAGCTCCCCGGCCCGCACTACGAGACCCCGGCCGAGATCAAGATGGTCCGGGTCATCGGCGGCGACCTCGTCGGCATGTCCACCACGCTGGAGGCCATCGCGGCCCGCGAGGCGGGCGCCGAGGTGCTCGGCATCTCCCTGGTGACCAACCTCGCCGCCGGCATGACGGGCGAGCCGCTGAACCACGAGGAGGTCCTGGAGGCCGGCCGCGACTCCGCCGCGCGGATGGGCAGCCTGCTCGCCCAGGTGCTCGAGCGGATCTGACCGCCCCACACCCCCGGTGGGGCGGACCGGCGTACCCGTACGGGCACGCCGCGCGCGATCCCGGGGGTGCCCGCACCCTGGTTAGGGAAGGCGTGCCACGGGGAGGTAACCGGGCGGCGCCCGCCGCGGCAGCCCGCTCCGCCGCCGCCCGGCCGGACGGGATCCCGCCGCGCGGCCTCCCGCTGTGGCATCGGTCGCGGGCAGCACGGGCCGGAGGCCCCAGGCCGACCCGCGCGCTGCGCGGGCGGCACCGAAGACGACATCGCAGGAGCATCACGTGGCAAGCGCAAGCGAGAAGGCGGAGCTGATCCCTCAGGCGCGCACCTGGCTGGCCGAGGACCCGGACCCCGACACCCGGGCCGAGTTGGAGGCGCTGCTCACGGCGGTCGAGTCGGGCGACCCGGCGGCGGCCGAGGACCTCGCGGCCCGGTTCGCCGGCACCCTGCAGTTCGGTACGGCGGGGCTGCGCGGGGAGATCGGCGCTGGCCCGATGCGCATGAACCGCTCCGTGGTCATCCGGGCCGCCGCCGGTCTCGCCGCGTACCTCAAGGCGCAGGGCCAGGGCGACGGGCTGGTCGTCGTGGGTCACGACGCCCGCCACAAGTCGGTGGACTTCGCCCGTGACACCGCCGCCGTCATGGTCGGCGCGGGCCTGCGGGCGGCCGTGCTGCCCGGGCCGCTGCCCACGCCGGTGCTGGCCTTCGCGATCCGTCACCTGGGCGCCGTCGCGGGCATCGCCGTGACCGCGAGCCACAACCCCCCGCGTGACAACGGCTACAAGGTCTACCTGGGCGACGGCTCGCAGATCGTCCCGCCCGCCGACGCCGGGATCGCCGACGAGATCGCCGCGATCGGCCCGCTGACCGGCGTCCCGCTGGCGGACGAGGGCTGGCAGCTCCTCGGCGAGGAGGTCGTCGAGGCCTACCTGGACCGCGCCGCCTCGGTCGTGGACCGGCACACCCCGCGCGACATCTCGGTCGTCTACACCCCCCTGCACGGTGTCGGCCGCGACGTGCTGACCGCCGCCTTCGAGCGGGCCGGGTTCGGCGCCCCGCACGTCGTCGCCGAGCAGGGCGAGCCCGACCCGGACTTCCCGACCGTCGCCTTCCCCAACCCGGAGGAGCCGGGGGCGATGGACCTGGCCTTCGCCGCGGCCCGGGCCCTCGGCCCCGACGTCGACATCGTCATCGCCAACGATCCCGACGCCGACCGCTGCGCCGTGGCCGTGCCGGACCGCACCGCCGCGGACGGCTGGCGGATGCTGCGCGGCGACGAGGTCGGCGCGCTGCTCGCCACCCACCTGGTGCACCGCCGGGCCAGCGGAACCTTCGCCGCGAGCATCGTCTCCTCCTCCCTGGTCTCGCGCATCGCGGCCCGCGCGGGACTGCGGTACGCCGACACCCTGACCGGCTTCAAGTGGATCTCCCGGGTGGAGGGCCTGCGGTTCGGCTACGAGGAGGCCCTGGGCTACTGCGTGGACCCCGAGGGCGTGCGGGACAAGGACGGAGTCACCGCCGCCCTGGCCGTCGCGGAACTGACCGCCGAGCTCAAGGCCAAGGGCCGTACGCTCTGCGACCTGCTGGACGACATCGCCCTGGAGTACGGGCTGCACGCCACCGACCAGCTCTCGGTACGGGTCGCCGACCTGTCGGTCATCGACGACGCGATGAGCCGGCTGCGGGAGCGGCCGCCCAGCTCGCTGGCCGGTCTCGCCGTCGTCACCGCCGAGGACCTCTCCCAGGGCAGCGCGCAGCTGCCGCCGACCGACGGCCTGCGCTACCGGCTGGCCGGCTCCCCGGGAGCCGGCGTGGAGTCGGCGCGGGTGATCGTGCGGCCGAGCGGCACCGAGCCCAAGCTGAAGTGCTACCTGGAGGTCGTGCTGCCCGTGCCGGGCGCCGACCGGCTGGCCGGCGTCCGCGCCCAGGCAGCCGACGTCCTCGCGGCCGTCAAGGCCGACCTCGCGACCGCCGCCGGGCTCCCCCGGGACGAGGCCGCGGCGAAGGCCTGACGCTCAGACAACGCCGACGCCCCGGTCGTGCCCGCTCGGGCACGACCGGGGCGTCGGGGTGTGCGCCCGGGTCCGCCGGCTCAGCCGATGGCGAGCAGGACGATCAGCACGACCGCCCCCGCCACCGCCGGGGCGATCACCTCGTACGCCCAGCGGACCGTGACCTCGCCCTGCGCGCCCTCGTGGCCGCCGTGCCGCTCCGCGAGCTCGCGCAGTTCGTCCACGACCCGGTCGGACCAGGCCCGGGTCGAGTCCGTGGCGCCGGGACGGGACCCCAGCGTCGCGCCCGGGTCGCCCGCCGCGGCGGCGCGCGTCTTGGCCCGCGCGGCCCGCTTGCGGGCGCGCATCGACACGGGGACGGCCCACAACTGGTACTTCTTGCCCTCCACGAACAGCTCCGTCGAGTACCCCGAGCGCAGCCCCTCCACGGCGCTCCAGGGCGCGGTGACGGTACGGAACGGGTTGCGCACCAGGAGGCGGTCGTCACCGGCCAGGACGACCGGACGCAGGGTGAACGCGACGACCAGCGGCACGATCAGCAGCAGCAGTGCGAGGGCCACCCAGGGCGTGTCGCCCGTACCGCGGACGATCGCGTCGATGCCGAGCCACAGCGTGATGGCGAGCATGAGCACGCCGCCAACGACGCCGGCCGTCGAGCGGTAGGAGCGCTCGGCGTACTTCGGCTGCCCGGGGTCGGGCTGCGGTTCGGGGGCGGGGTTCTCGGAGCTCGTCATGAGATCAGATTGTGCCTGACCCCGGCCCTGCGCCCTGCGGGACGGAGGTTGCGTTAGTGCATCGGCGTCAGCGACGACCTACTGGTACGCCTTGTCCTCCCTGGAGTCGTAGACGAGCTTGCCCGCCGCGTCGTAGCCCTGGATGTGCGGCAGGGAATCCTCCGGCGCGGCAAGGACCCCCGTCGCGACGAAGTAGCCGTGGTCGAGCGCCGCCTGCCGGGTGACGCCGCCCCAGGAGACGGTGACCTTGGCGACCCCGGGCTCGACCGTGCCGATGCTGCCCCAGCGGAAGGGGAAGTCGTACGGCAGCCCCGGGCCGGTGGTGCCGTCCTGCTTGTAGAGCCGGTAGGCGTTGTCGTCCGGCACGACGGGCCCGCGGCCCGGGGCGCCGTCCGCTCCGGTGCTGCTGTTGATGCCACCCGCCTTCCCGTCCTTGTCCGTGCAGATCAGGCGGACGGGGGCGCCGTCCACGGTGCCGACCGCCACCACACGGATGCCGTCGCCCGGGGAGTTCTTGTCGCCGGTGGCGTTCAGCGCGAGGATCACGCGGTAGTCCTCGGCCTTCCCGTAGTCGCTTGCGAAGGCGGACACCTTGGGCTGGTGTTGCCCGCCGTACGCCAGGCACCTCTCCAGCACCTCGCCCGCCCGCTCCATCGTGATCCCGTCCGCCAGTTGCCCCGGCGTCGCGGGGCCTTCGGGCCCGCTCGCCCGCGCCGGGGCGGAGGTGCGCGGCTGGGCGGCGCTCGCCGTCACGGACGGCCGGGCGTCGTGGGCCGGCAGGGCGGTCGTGCCGGCACCGCCGGGCTGGTAGTGCATCGCGACGGCCGTGCCCGGCACCGCGACCAGCGCCGCCAGCCCGGCCCCGGCGGCGAACACCCGGCGTCTGCGGCTCGTCCTGCCCCGGCGCACGATCGTGGCGTAGGGCGCCTCGCCGGTGCGCAGCCCGTCCGTCTGTTCCTCGAGGAGCTCGCGCAGCTGCGCCTCGAACTCCGTGTCGCCGTCCGCGGGGCCGAACCCCGCCATGTCGCCCTTGTCCCTCATCGGACCCCTCCTTCGACCCTCGTGTCCTTCGCCGGGCCCCATGGCCCCGTCCTCGTCCCTGTGGCCGCCCCGGCGGCGACCGGCTCCGCGGCCACCACGGCCGTGCCCAGCCGGGCCCGCAGCTTGGCCAGGCCCCGGGCCGCCTGGCTCTTGACCGTCCCGGCCGAGCAGCCCAGTGCATGGGCCACCTCGGTCTCCGACAGGTCGTCCCAGTACCGCAGCACGACCACGGCCCGCTGCCGGGCGGGCAGCTCGCCGAGCGCCGCCAGCAGTTCCTCCCGCAGCGCCACCCGCGCCGTGGGATCGGCTCCGGCGCCTTCGGGCGGTACGTCCGTGAGCCGTTCGGCCACGCGTTTCTTGCGGAACCGGTCCTTGTTGCAGCTGATCAGGATCCGTCGCACGTAGGCGTCCGGATTGTCGCTGCGCTGCACCCGCCGCCAGGACCGGTAGGCCTTGGCCAGCGCGGTCTGCGCCAGGTCCTCGGCGTGATGCCGGTCACCCGTGAGCAGATAGGCGGTCCTGACCAGATGGGTCCATCTGGCACGGACGTAGCCTTGGAACTCCGCCTCGTCGTCTGGATTCATCGATGACCCCCTTCACCCACCAGACCACCGGTTCCGCCGATTCGGTTGCCGGACCCCCCGTACGGGGACAGTCGGACCCGTTCCGACCGGTGACATTCGCTACGCGCGTAGATATGCTGGTCTGGTGACCATGCCCACCACTGTTCCCGCTCACGGCCCCGACGCCGCGGCCCGGCTGGCGTCCATGGCCGACGTCACGGCCTCCGACGCCGCGCTGCGCCGCTTCCTGCACGGGCTGCCCGGCGTCGACGCGGTCGGCCTCGAAGGCCGCGCCGCAAGCCTCGGCACCCGTTCGATCAAGACCACGGCGAAGGCGTACGCCATCGACCTGGCGATCTCGATGATCGACCTGACCACGCTCGAAGGCGCGGACACCCCCGGCAAGGTCCGGGCGCTGTCCGCCAAGGGCGTCAGCCCGGACCCGACCGACCGCACGACCCCCCGGGTCGCCGCGATCTGCGTCTACCCGGACATGGTCGCGACCGCCAAGGAGGCCCTCGGCGACTCCGGCGTGCGCGTCGCGTCCGTCGCCACCGCCTTCCCGGCCGGCCGCGCCGCGCTGCCGGTGAAGCTCGCCGACACCGCCGACGCGGTGGCCGCGGGCGCCGACGAAGTGGACATGGTCATCGACCGCGGCGCCTTCCTCGCCGGCCACTACCTGAAGGTCTTCGAGGAGATCAAGGCGGTCAAGGAGGCCTGCCGCCGTCCCGACGGCAGCTCCGCCCACCTCAAAGTCATCTTCGAGACCGGCGAGCTGGCGACGTACGACAACATCCGCCGCGCCTCCTGGCTCGGCATGCTCGCCGGCGCCGACTTCATCAAGACCTCCACCGGCAAGGTGGCGGTCAACGCCACCCCCGCCAACACCCTCCTGATGCTCGAGGCCGTGCGCGACTTCCGCGCCGCCACGGGCGTCCAGGTCGGCGTGAAGCCCGCCGGTGGCATCCGCACCTCCAAGGACGCCATCAAGTTCCTGGTCCTCGTCAACGAGACCGTGGGCGACGAGTGGCTGAGCAACGAGTGGTTCCGTTTCGGCGCGTCCAGCCTGCTGAACGATCTGCTCATGCAGCGCCAGAAGCTGAGCACCGGCCGCTACTCCGGTCCCGACTACGTGACGGTGGACTGAGAACCCCGATGACACAGACCAAGAAGAACCAGCAGCCCCAGCAGCCCCAGCGGACCCAGCCGGCCGGGCAGCCGAAGCCGGGCTCCGCCTTCGCGTACGCGCCGGCGCCCGAGTCCCGCTCCGTCGTCGACATCGCCCCCTCCTACGGCCTGTTCATCGACGGCGAGTTCACCGACGCCGCCGACGGCCGGGTCTTCAAGACCGTGAGCCCGTCCAGCGAGGAGGTCCTCTCCGAGGTCGCCCGGGCCGGCGAAGCGGACGTGGACCGGGCCGTCGAGGCCGCCCGCAAGGCCTTCGCGTCGTGGTCGGCGCTGCCCGGCTCCGAGCGCGCCAAGTACCTGTTCCGCATCGCCCGGATCGTCCAGGAGCGCTCGCGCGAGCTGGCCGTCCTGGAGTCGCTGGACAACGGCAAGCCGATCAAGGAGACCCGCGACGCCGACCTCCCGCTGGTCGCCGCGCACTTCTTCTACTACGCCGGCTGGGCCGACAAGCTCGCGCACGCCGGCTTCGGCCCGGCCCCCCGTCCGCTGGGCGTGGCCGGCCAGGTCATCCCGTGGAACTTCCCGCTGCTGATGCTGGCGTGGAAGATCGCCCCGGCGCTGGCCACCGGCAACACGGTCGTCCTCAAGCCGGCCGAGACCACCCCGCTGTCGGCGCTGTTCTTCGCCGACATCTGCCGCCAGGCGGGCCTGCCCAAGGGCGTCGTCAACATCCTCCCCGGCTACGGGGACGCCGGTGCCGCGCTGGTCGCGCACGAGGGCGTCGACAAGGTCGCCTTCACCGGTTCCACCGCCGTCGGCAAGCAGATCGCCCGCACCGTCGCCGGTACGAAGAAGAAGGTCACCCTGGAGCTGGGCGGCAAGGGCGCCAACATCGTCTTCGACGACGCGCCGATCGACCAGGCCGTCGAGGGCATCGTCAACGGCATCTTCTTCAACCAGGGCCAGGTGTGCTGCGCGGGCTCCCGCCTGCTGGTCCAGGAGTCCGTCGCGGACGAGGTGCTGGACGCGCTCAAGCGCCGGCTGTCGACGCTGCGCGTCGGCGACCCGCTGGACAAGAACACCGACATCGGCGCCATCAACTCCGCCGAGCAGCTGGCCCGGATCACCGCGCTCGCCGAGGCCGGCGAGGCCGAGGGCGCGGAGCGCTGGTCGCCGGCCTGCGAACTGCCCTCCGCGGGCTACTGGTTCGCGCCGACGCTCTTCACCGGGGTCACCCAGGCGCACCGGGTCGCCCGCGAGGAGATCTTCGGCCCGGTCCTGTCGGTGCTGACCTTCCGCACCCCGGCCGAGGCCGTGGAGAAGGCCAACAACACCCCGTACGGCCTGTCCGCCGGGATCTGGACGGAGAAGGGCTCGCGCATCCTCTCGGTCGCGAACCAGCTCCGGGCCGGTGTGGTGTGGGCCAACACGTTCAACAAGTTCGACCCGACCTCGCCCTTCGGCGGCTACAAGGAGTCGGGCTTCGGTCGCGAGGGCGGCCGCCACGGCCTGGAGGCGTACCTCGATGTCTGAGAAGTCCGAGACGGTGCGGCTGTCCGTCTTCAAGACCTACAAGCTGTTCGTCGGGGGCAAGTTCCCCCGCAGCGAGAGCGGGCGGGTGTACGAGGTGACCGACGCCAAGGGCAAGTGGCTCGCCAACGCCCCGCAGTCCTCCCGCAAGGACGCCCGTGACGCGGTGTCCGCCGCCCGCAAGGCCTTCGCGGGCTGGTCGGGCGCGACCGCGTACAACCGCGGGCAGATCCTCTACCGCATCGCGGAGATGCTGGAGGGCCGCCGGGAGCAGTTCGTCCGCGAGGTCGGCGAGGCCGAGGGGCTGTCGAAGTCCAAGGCGGCGGCCGTGGTGGACGCCGCGATCGACCGCTGGGTCTGGTACGCCGGCTGGACCGACAAGATCGCCCAGGTCGTGGGCGGCGCCAACCCGGTGGCGGGGCCGTACTTCAACCTGTCGAGCCCTGAGCCGACCGGGGTCGTCGCGGTCGTCGCGCCGCAGGAGTCGTCCTTCCTCGGCCTGGTCTCGGTGGTCGCCCCGGTGATCGCCACCGGCAACACCGCGGTCGTGGTGACCAGTGAACGGGCCCCGCTGCCCGCGCTGTCGCTGGGCGAGGTGCTGGCCACCTCCGACCTGCCGGGCGGGGTCGTCAACATCCTGTCCGGCCGCACGTCCGAGGTCGCGCCGACGCTCGCCGCGCACATGGACGTCAACGCGCTCGACCTGGCGGGGACGGTGGACGACGCCGCGCTGGCGAAGGAGCTGGAGGTCGCCGCCGCCGACAACCTCAAGCGCGTGCTCCGTCCACAGGCTGTGGACTGGGCCGCCGAGCCCGGCACGGACCGCCTGACGGCCTTCCTGGAGACCAAGACCGTCTGGCACCCCGCGGGTGCCGGCGCGGCCTCGGGCTCCGCTTACTGACCCGGTCCCCCCGGCGGCCCGTCCCGTCGCCGGGGGACCGGCACCTCCCGCACGGCCCGGCGGCGGGTCCCCGCGACCGATGTGTCCCCGCGAGGGCCCGCCGCCGTACGCGTCCGAGCGCCGTCAGCCGCCCTGCAGGGTCCTGACGGTGTCGCCGATCAGCGGCAGGTCGGCGACCGAGCGGCTGTCGGCGATCGGCTTGGTGACGTCCGCGGTGGAGACCGGCTTGAAGTCGGCGACCTGCGAACTCACGGCGTTGTCCAGGGGGTTGACGCTGGTCTGCGCGAACGGGTTCACCGGCAGCTGGTTCACCGTGCCGATCAGGGCCGACGTCGCCGCCCGGCCGGCCTCGGCGGCCGTGGCCGCTCCTCCGCTCCGGGCGTCCGCGTGCGCCGCCCCCGCCGAGGCGACGGCCGCGACGGACGACACCGCGAGGACGGTGGCGCGGAGAAGGGTGCGGGAGAACTGCGGCATGAGGATCCACCTGCCTGGTCCCCGGCCCGCGTACGGACCGGTCCCGGGACGGCGCGGCGGCCGTCTCCGTACGCGACAATGACGTCACTCACGGTAGTTGGTTGAACATCACGCATCCAAAGCATGTCCCGGCGGGTCACTCCAAAGGCTGAATGCGTCACACTGGTGTCCCGTGAGCTCTCGCCCTCCCGCCGCCCGCGTGATCCTGCTGACCGGCCCCTCCGGGTCCGGCAAGTCCTCCCTCGCCGCCCGCACCGGACTGCCGGTCCTGCGACTGGACGACTTCTACAAGGAGGGTGACGACCCGTCCCTCCCGATGCTGCCGAGCGGCATCGGCGCCGACTGGGACTCCCCGCTGTCCTGGAACGCCGACGCGGCCGTCGCCGCCGTCGCGGAGCTGTGCGCCACGGGCCGGACCGCCGTCCCGGTGTACGAGCTCTCCTCCAGCTCCATCACCGGAGGGGCGGAGGTCGGCCTCGACGGTGCGCCGCTCTTCATAGCCGAGGGCATCTTCGCCGCCGACATCGTCGCGCGCTGCGCCGAACTCGGCGTGCTCGCCGACGCGCTGTGCCTGAGCCGCGGCGCGGCCACCACCGCCCGCCGCCGCTTCGTCCGGGACCTGCGCGAGGGCCGGAAGTCGCTGTCCTTCCTGCTGCGCCGCGGCTGGAACCTGATGCGCGCCGAGCGGGGCATCGTCGCCCGGCACGCGGCGCTCGGGGCGCACGTGTGCGACCGGGACGAGGCACTGGAACGGATCGGTCGCGCATCTTTTCCACCGGTCGCCGTCCGGGTTTGAACGAAGCGGCGCGCGAGTCCGTAAGGACATGCGTGAGGGAGCGGTGCGCACAGACCCCCCGCTGCGCGCGACCGCTCCCTCTTGCTTCCCCCGATTCCCCCCGGTTCCCCCGATTCCCCCCGTGGACCCCCCGGTTCCCCGTTCCCCCCGGCGTCAGGCGACCAGCTCGCCGAACGCCGCCTCCTCGTCGACGCCCGCGCTGAGCGTCTCGTCCTCGCGCAGCCGGCGCAGGGAGCGCCAGATGCTGCTCTTCACCGTGCCGACGCTGATGCCGAGGATCTCGGCGATCTCCGGGTCGGTGCGGCCCTCGTAGTAACGGAGCACCAGCATCGTGCGCTGCGGCTCCGGGAGCTTGGCCAGCGCCTGCCACAGCACGGCCCGCAGCTCGGTGCCGCGCATCGCGTCCGTCTCGCCCGCCGTCTCCGGCAGCTCCTCGGTCGGGTACTCGTTGAGCTTGCGGCGCCGCCAGGCGCTGATGTGCAGGTTGGTCATGGTCCGGCGCAGGTAACCGCCGACCGCGGCCTTGTCGCTGATCCGGTCCCAGGCCCGGTAGGTGGAGAACAGCGCGCTCTGCAGCAGGTCCTCCGCCTCGAAGCGGTCGCCCGTCAGGTGGTAGGCGGTCGCGTACAGGGAGGCCCGGCGCTCCTGGACGTAGGCGGTGAAGTCCGCGTCCGCCGTGAAGCACCGCTCCCCCGGGATCTCCCGGGCCCCCGTGGCCTCCCCGTGGGCGACACCCCCGTGCCCCCCGTCTCCCCCGTGACCGCCCTCGATCGCCGTGATGTACGGCGGCCGGGTGCGGACCACCTGACGCCCGGTGCCACGAGCGCACCCCCGCCCGCCCGTGGCACCGGACTTCTCGACGCCCCGACCCGCGGTGTGCAGGCGCGGCTGAAGGACTGCGGTGGTCGTCGTGCTGTGCAGTGCGTTCATTTCGCGCCCCCCGTGGGTGGAGCCGGCCTGGTCTTCGTACCCGTCCGGCGGGGGCCGCCCGGTAGGCGTCCCCGTCGATGACCAATAGCTTCCCGCGCCAGTTTCATGGCGTTGTCCGCCGAGTGTCACAGCCCCGTCACAGACGACGGCGGTACCTTCCACGGTCCACTTGGGAGAGAATGCGGGCGTGCCTTTCCTGTTGCTGATCGAGGACGACGACGCCATCCGAGCGAGCCTCGAACTCGCCCTGTCGCGCCAAGGCCACCGTGTGGTGGCCGCGGCCACGGGCGAGGACGGGCTGAAGCTGCTGCGCGAGCAGCGACCGGACCTGATCGTGCTGGACGTCATGCTCCCGGGCATCGACGGTTTCGAGGTGTGCCGTCGCATCCGGCGCACCGACCAGCTGCCGATCATCCTGCTGACCGCGCGCAGCGACGACATCGACGTCGTGGTGGGTCTGGAGTCCGGAGCCGACGACTACGTCGTCAAGCCCATCCAGCCGCGCGTGCTGGACGCCCGCATCCGCGCCGTGCTGCGCCGCGGCGAGCGGGACAGCACCGACGCGGCCGCCTTCGGCAGCATCGTCATCGACCGCTCGGCGATGACCGTGACGAAGAACGGCGAGGACCTGCAGCTCACGCCGACCGAGCTGCGGCTGTTGCTGGAGCTGAGCCGCCGTCCGGGGCAGGCCCTGTCCCGGCAGCAGTTGCTGCGCCTGGTGTGGGAGCACGACTACCTCGGCGACTCGCGCCTGGTGGACGCCTGTGTGCAGCGGCTGCGGGCCAAGATCGAGGACGTGCCCTCGTCGCCGACCCTGATCCGTACCGTCCGGGGTGTCGGGTACCGCCTGGACGCGCCGGCGTGAGTCAACCGCACCACGAGGACACGACCGGTGACAACACGACGGATCAGCGGCTGAGCGGCTGGAGATCACGGCTGCTGCGGCTCACCAGCCTGCGGCTGCGCCTGGTCGCCGTCTTCGCCGCCGTGGCGCTGGCGGCCGCCGTGTCCGCCTCCGGAATCGCCTACTGGCTCAACCGTGACGCCGTGCTGACCCGCGCCCAGAACGCCGCGCTCAACGACTTCCGCGCCTCGATGACCCGCAACGCGGGCTCGCTGCCGCGGCACCCGTCCTGCGACAAACTGGCGGACGCCGCGCGCAGCATCGGCACCAGCACGCAGACCTACCAGGTGCTGCTGATCGGCACCGGCCCGGACGGCGAGCGCTGCGCGACCAAGTCGCAGAGCGACGGCTTCTCGCTGGACGCCGTCCCCGCGACGCTGCGCAAGGCCGTCAGCAAGCGCAACCCCAAGGAGGGCGACCCCGCCGAGTACCACCTGTACTGGCAGCGGGTCACCCGCAACGGACAGCCGTACCTGGTGGGCGGGGCCAAGGTGATCGGCGGCGGGCCCACCGGCTACATGTTCAAGTCGCTGGAGGCCGAGCGGAAGGACCTCAACTCGCTGGCCTGGTCGCTCGGCATCGCCACCGCCCTCGCCCTGATCGGTGCGGCGCTGCTGGCCCAGGCCGCGGCCTCCACCGTGCTGCGGCCCGTGGCACGTCTCGGCGACGCCGCCAGGAGGCTCGGCGAGGGCAAGCTCGACACCCGGCTGCGGGTCACGGGCACCGACGAACTCGCCGAGCTGTCAAGGACGTTCAACCGCACCGCGGAGCGGCTGGAGCGACGCGTCGACGAGCTCAGCCAGCGTGAGGCGGCCAGCCGCCGCTTCGTCGCCGACATGTCGCACGAGCTGCGCACCCCGCTGACGGCGATCACCGCCGTGACCGAGGTGCTGGAGGACGAGGCGGACTCCCTCGACCCGATGATCGCCCCGGCGGTGCGGCTGGTGGTGAGCGAGACCAAGCGGCTGGGCGAGCTGGTGGAGAACCTGATGGAGGTCACCCGCTTCGACGCGGGCACCGCACGCCTGGTCATGGACGACGTCGACGTCTCCGACCTGGTCACCGCCTGCATCGACGCCCGTGCCTGGCTCGACGCGGTGGAGCTGGACGCGCCGCGCGGCATCATCGCGCTGCTCGACCCGCGCCGCATCGACGTGATCCTGGCCAACCTGATCGGCAACGCCCTCAAGCACGGCGGCTCGCCGGTCCGCGTCAAGGTGCGGCAGGACGGGGACGAGCTCGTCGTCGAGGTCGCCGACAACGGCCCCGGCATCCCGGAGGACGTGCTGCCGCACGTCTTCGACCGGTTCTTCAAGGCGGACGCCTCCCGGGCCCGTTCCGAGGGGAGCGGCCTGGGCCTGTCCATCGCCCTGGAGAACGCGCACATCCACGGCGGAGAGATCGCCGCGGCCAACAACCCCGGTGGCGGCGCGGTGTTCACGCTGCGCCTGCCGATGCGCACCGGGGCCGGCCAGGCGGCGGAGACCGAGGAAGGGAACGAGAGCAAGTGACGCAGCCGTCCCGGGGCGCCGCCCCGGACGCCCCGGGTCTCCCGTCCGCGGGTGCCGCCCGCCGTCGCCGGCGCGCCCCGCTCCTCATCCTGCTCGGCGTGGTCCTGCTGGCCGGCTGCGGCATCCGCACCACCTCGGTGCCAGTGGACGCCGGGCCCGCGCCCTCCCGTGTCTCCTGCGCGGTGCCGGACGAGGAGGCGAGCCCCACGGCGACGGCCTCCGCGTCGCCGCAGGGCCCGGCCGCCCGGGTGTTCCTGGTGTGCAGCGCCCAGGTGGCCGCGGTGAACCGCTCGGTGCGGACCGGGGGCCTGGACCAGCTGGGCATGGCCGTGCTGCTCCTGCGCGAGCTGCAGCGCAAGCCGCGCGGCGGAGAGTCGTCGGCCGGCTTCACCACGGCCGTGCAGGGCGACCTGGCCGTGGAGGGACCGCGCCGCGACGACCCGCGCGGATCGCTCCGGCTCAGCGCCCCGCTGGGCGACCTGCCGCCGTTCGCGCTCGCCCAGGTGGTCTGCACGTACGCCGGTACGGCCGCGGGCTCCGGCAGCGGCGGGGTGCTCCTGGGCGGCTCCGACGACACCCCGGTGCGCCGCTTCACCTGCACCGGGGACCTGCGCACCGACCCCGAGGCGGCGGAAACCGCTGGAACCGCCGTGAAGTGACAGACGTCCTTCCAGGCGTGCGGCGCGACGGCTCTCTCCCGAAAGTGCGCGCGGTGGGCCTGGTACTCGCCGCGGTTCATCTGGCTCTGGTGGGGTGGCTGATGCTGCGTCCGCAGTACGTGCCCTGGGTGGACGCCCCCAACCTCCGTCCGTTCGCCTCCATCCGCTCCGACCTCGCCATGGGGCCCGCGGAGGCGGCCCGCCGGATCGGCGCGGGGCTGGCGCTGCTGGCCCCACTGGGCGTGCTGCTGCCGATGGCCGGCGGTCGGGTGCGGGTGTCGGCGCCGGGCTCGTTCGCCCGCACGGTCTTCGCGGGGCTGATGATCTCGCTGGCCCTGGAGTTCGTGCAGACCGGGGTGCCGGGCCAGATCTTCGACGTGGACGCCCTGCTGCTCAACACGGCGGGCGTCGCGCTGGCCCACCTCGCCGTGGTGCCCGCGGCCCGCATGTGGGTGCACCGCCGCAGCGTCCGCCGGGAGGACCGGCTGACCGGTGCTCAGGGGCGGACCCCGAGGATTCCCAGGGTCGGGATCGCACCGTAGAGCGACGATTCACGGCGGTATGCGCTCGTACGGTGATGTCATCGGCCGGAGAGACCGGCCTGGACTCCCGAAGGAGCACCCGCCATGTCCGCACTGGTCCGCCCCCGTCACGGCCGGATGATCGCCGGGGTCTGCGCCGGACTCGCAGACCGGTTCGGCACCTCCGCCACCACGATGCGTGTGATCTTCCTGCTGTCGTGCCTGCTGCCCGGGCCGCAGTTCCTGCTCTACCTCGCGCTGTGGCTGCTGCTGCCGGACGAGGGGCGTGCGAAGACCGCCGTGTGACGCCACGGGCCCCGGAACACCTGCGGGCCGCACCCCCGAGGGGGCGCGGCCCGTCCGGCGTTCGTCCGGGTGGTGCTCAGCCGCCGATCGGCAGGCCCTGCAGCGGCAGCTGACCCAGCGGCAACTGGCCGCCGACGGGGAGGCCGCCGAGCAGGGTGCTCAGGCCCGTGGGGGCGTTCTGCACGCCGGGGACGATGTTGGCGGTCTTCGGCAGGCCGCTGGTCACGGCTCCGACCGGGACCGACTTCGCCACGTCGGCGACCGGCACGGAGACCGGCAGGGCCGAGGCGTTCGGCAGGCCGAGGTTGGTGTCCGTCGGAGCGGCGGAGGCGACGCCCGCGGCGGCCCCGACGAAGGCCACGCCCAGCGCGGCGGCACCGAGAGTCTTGACGGTTCCGGTCTTCATGGTTGCGATCCTCGTGATGGGGGATGGTGCGTCCGCCGCGGCACACACGGAACGTGTTCGCGGGATTTCGGAACGTATCGACGGGACGCGGGGCGGTGCAAGCGGCCGCACGCGGCCGCACGCGGCCGGGGCCGCCCCGCCGCCGCACGGCGGGACGGCCCGGCTCTCATCCCTCTTCCGGCGAGGAATCGCTGGCCACGGCGGTGGCGGCGGCCGTCTGGCGGAACAGCCACTCGGCCTTCAGCTCCGAGTATCCGGGCTTGATCACGTCATTGATCATCGCGAGACGTTCATCGAAAGGGATGAATGCGGACTTCATCGCGTTGACCGTGAACCACTGCATGTCGTCGAGCGTGTAGCCGAAGGCGGCCACCAGTTCGGCGAACTCGCGGCTCATGCTCGTGCCGCTCATCAGGCGGTTGTCGGTGTTGACCGTGACCCGGAAGTGCAGCCGGCGCAGCAGCCCGATGGGATGTTCCGCGTACGAGGCGGCCGCGCCGGTCTGCAGGTTGGAGGTGGGGCACATCTCCAGGGGGATGCGCTTGTCGCGCACGTAGTTGGCGAGCCGCCCGAGGGAGACCGTGCCGTCGTCCGCGACCTCGATGTCGTCGATGATGCGCACGCCGTGCCCGAGCCGGTCGGCGCCGCACCACTGCAGGGCCTGCCAGATCGAGGGCAGGCCGAAGGCCTCGCCGGCGTGGATGGTGAAGTGGAAGTTCTCCCGCTGGAGGTACTCGAAGGCGTCGAGGTGGCGGGTGGGCGGAAAGCCGGCCTCGGCGCCCGCGATGTCGAAGCCGACGACGCCCCGGTCGCGGTAGCGGATGGCGAGTTCGGCGATCTCCTGCGAGCGGGCGGCGTGCCGCATCGCGGTGAGCAGGGCGCCCACCCGGATCCGCCCGCCCGCCTCGCGGGCCCGCCGTTCGCCTTCCCGGAAGCCCTCGTTGACGGCCTCCACGACCTCGTCGAGGGAGAGCCCGCGTTCGACGTGGAGCTCGGGGGCGTAGCGCACCTCGGCGTAGACGACGCCGTCCGCGGCGAGGTCCTCGGCGCACTCGGCGGCGACCCGGGTGAGCGCCTCGCGGCTCTGCATGACGCCGACCGTGTGCGAGAACGTCTCCAGGTAACGATCCAGCGAGCCGGAGTCGGCGGCCTCGCGGAACCAGGTGCCGAGCTTGTCCGGATCGGTCTCCGGCAGGCCGTCGTAGCCCGACGCGCGGGCGAGGTCGACGACGGTCCCGGGGCGGACGCCGCCGTCGAGGTGGTCGTGGAGCAGCACCTTGGGCGCACGGCGGATCTGCTCGGGCGTGGGGGTGGCCCCCGCAGCGCCCGCGGGGAAGGGGAGCGTGCTTGAGCTCGTCATTTCCGAAACATACCCCCTACGCGCGTAGAACTCTTGGATGATGCCGAATATTGACCTCCCGGCCAGGTCGTGCACACCTTCCCGTCTGCCATGGTTACGCCATGGCTTCGCAAGCTTTACCGGTGCGTGGTGCGCGGTTGGGGAAGAGAGTGACACCGGGTCTGAACCCGGCGGTACGGCGGGATACGGACGACGAGGCGGTCCGTGCCGCCGTGCTGGTGCTGCCCGGCGGGAGTGCGCTGAGCACCCGTCGGCGCTCCCCCGTGGCCGCCGCGGCGATGGTGCCGCTGGCCCGCCGGCTGGTGCGGGCAGCGGGCCGCGGAGAGGGCCTGGCCGTGCACGTCGTGCACTACCGCTTCCGCGGCTGGAACGGCGGTCACGCCCACCCGGCCGAGGACGCGCGGTGGGCGGTCGACGAGGTCGTCCGCCGCTACGGTGACGTACCGGTGTCGCTGGTCGGCATGGACATGGGCGGCCGCGCGGCGCTGCGCGCGGCGGGCCACCCGGCCGTCAACTCGGCGGTCGCCATAGCGCCGTGGCTGCCGGACGCGCCGGAGCCCGATCCGGTGAAGCAGCTGATAGGCCGCCACGTCCTGATCGTGCACGGCACGAACGACGACTCCACGCACCCCGACCTCTCCTACCGGCTGGCCGAACGGGTCAAGAAGGTCAACCGGGACGTGTGCCGGTTCGAGGTGCACACCGACGGCCATCTGCTCCACGACCACCGGGCCGAAGTCGCCTCCCTGACCGCCGACTTCGTCCTCGGCACCCTGCTGGGGCGGTCCTTCGCCCGCCCGGTCGCCGACGCGCTGGCCGCCCCTCCCCCGCTCGGCCTGCGCATGCCCCTGGCCTCGGGTTTCGGACGGTCGCCCCAACTGCGCTGAGCGCGGGGCGGCCGCCGCCGGGGTCACCCCCCGCGGACCCTCCGTTCGACGAGGTCGGCCACCCGGGTGAACCCGGCCATCTCGTCCTCGGGCAGGGCGGCGCCAGGACCGGCCGGCACGGCCGACGCGCCCAGGCGGAAGAGCAGGGCGCGCAGGAGCATCTGCGCGCCCTCGGCACCGGGGACCGCCGAGTCCACCAGACCGTGCCCGGCGCGGTGGTGGAGCAGGCCGTCGGCCACCACGATCGCGTCGGCGTACGCGACGGGCCGCCAGTACGGCGAGAAGTCGATGATCGCGGGGGCCCGGCCGACCGCGAAGAGGACGTTCCCCGTCAGGTCGCCGTGGATGAGCTGGTCCCGCGCGTCGACCGGTTCGCGGAGCCGTTCCATCCTGGTGACCAGCCGCCGGATCTCCGCCGGCGTCACCGCCGGCGCCTCCGCTGTCGGCTCGCCCCAGGCGAGGCGGTCGGCCACCGCCCACGGATGCCGGTGCGCGTCCAGGCGGCCGGGTCGCGGCACATCGCGCAGTGCCTCGTGGAAGGCCCTGCCCGCGGCCAGCAGGGCGCCCCATCTGCCGGCGGGACCGGGCTCACCCACCAGGAACTCGGTCGCCGACCATCCTTCGACGACGTGACCACCACCCACGGAGCGCAGGAATCGCGGTACCCGGAAGTCCCGGCGGCCCTGCAGACGTTCCATCAGCCCCGCGGCCCAGTCGGTCTCCGCGGCGTCGGCGCCCGGCTTCAGCACCGCGCCCGCCACCCGGACGCTGTGCCCCTGGCCTCCCGCGAGCGGCTCGGGCCGGCCGGAGAGCCCGAAGGCTTCCAGGACATGCGGGGGCGGCAGGGCAGGGTCGGTCGCAGGGGGCATGCCCCGTATCGTCCGGGACCGGCGGCACTGCGCGCATCCGCGTTCCGGGCCGGCGCCGTCAGCCGGGGAGGAGCTGACCGCGCCTGCCGAGCAGGAACTTCTTGAACGCGGCGACGGGGGCCGTGTCGGGGTGGCCGCCGAGCCAGGCCACGCCGATCTCCCGGACCGCGCGCGGGGCGGTGACGGTGAGCTCCACGACGCCGGGACGCGGCACGAGCGGGGGCGGCAGCAGGGCCACCCCGAGTCCGGCGGCGACCAGCCCGCGCAGGGTCTCGGCCTCCTCCCCCTCGAAGGCCACCCGCGGGGTGAAGCCCGCCTCCGCGCAGAGGGCGTCGGTGATGCGCCGCAGCCCGTAACCGGCTTCCAGGCTCACGAACAGCTCCCCCGACGCCTCCGCCAGGCGCACCCTGCGGCGGGAGGCGAGCCGGTGGTCGGCGGGGACGACCAGCCGCAGCCGCTGCTCGTCGAGGCGCCGGACGACCAGGTCGGGGGCGTCCGGCACCGGTGAGGTCAGGCAGAGGTCCAGATCGCCCGCGCGCAGCCCGGCGAGCATCGCCTCGCCGTAGTTCTGCACGAGCTGGAAGCGGATCCGCGGATGGTCGGCGCGGAAGGCCCGCAGCAGGGCCGGTACGGTCTCGGGGCCGAGCGTGTGGAGGAAGCCGAAGGCGACCCGTCCCGACTGCGGGTCGGCGTCGGCGCGTACGGACTCGGCCGAGCGCTCCACCTCGCCCAGCGCCCGCTCTACCGAGGCGAGGAAGCCGCGGCCCGCGGGCGTGAGCGAGACCGTACGGCCCTGACGCGCGAAGAGCGTGACGCCCAGGTCGAGTTCGAGCCGGACCATGGCCCGGCTGAGCGTGGACTGGGGCACCCCCAGCTCGCGCGCCGCGCGGGTGACGTGCTCGTGCCGCGCCACCGCGGCGAACTGGGCGAGCCTGGGGGCCAGGACCGCCGCCCAGGAGGTGCTGTCCAGCTCCGCCCGCGTGTCTGTTGCGTCACGGGACGGTGACAGCGACCCGGCTGACCTCGCTTCATGCGCCATGGGAACGATTATCGCCACTCCGTGCATTGGACGCATGAAACCGGCCCGGCCTAGCGTGAAGGCATGTCTCCCGCCGATACAGGGGCGTCCACCGTGACACGGTCGGGCGCCGCCGCCTCCGCCCCCTCAGCCGTCACACTGCGACCGGGTGAACCCGGCTACCGACGCGCCATCCTGGCCCTTTTCGCCGCGGGACTCGCCACCTTCGCCCTCCTCTACTCCACGCAGGCCCTGCTGCCGGCGCTCTCCACGGGCCTGTCCCTCAGCCCCGCCCAGGCCAGCCTCACCGTCTCGGCCACCACCGCCGCGCTGGCGCTGGCCCTGCTGCCGGTGAGCGCGCTGAGCGAGAAGTACGGCCGCACGGCCGTGATGACGGCGTCGGTCTTCAGCGCCTCGGCACTGGCCCTGGTCATCCCCTTCGCGCCGGACCTCACCACCCTGGTCGTCCTGCGCGCCGTGCAGGGCGTGGCCCTCGCCGGGCTCCCGGCGACCGCGATGGCGTACCTCGGCGAGGAGATCCACCCCAAGGCGGTCGCCTCCGCGATCGGCCTCTACGTCGCGGGCAACAGCATCGGCGGCATGAGCTCCCGGGTCCTCACCGGCGCCGTGGCGCAGGCCTTCGGCTGGCGCGCCGCGCTGTTCGCCGCCGGCGCCATGGCGGTGCTGTGCGCCGTCGCCTTCCGCCTGCTGATCCCCACCGCCCGCAACTTCCGTCCCGGCCCGGTCAGTCCCGCCGCCCTCTGGCGGACGGTGATCGGCCACCTGGGCACCCCGCTGCTGCGCCGGCTCTACCTGATCGGGCTGCTCTTCATGGCGGTCTTCGGCGCCGTCTACAACGTGCTGGGCTACCGGCTCGCCGCCGAGCCCTTCGGCCTGTCGCAGACCGCGATCGGCCTCATCTTCCTGGTCTACCTGGTCGGCACCGGCGCCTCCGCGGCCTCCGGCGTCCTGCACGCCCGCCTCGGGCGGCGCGGCGCCCTGTACGTCGCCGTGGTGCTGGCCGCCGGCGGGCTGCTGCTCACCCTCGCGGGCTCCCTCGCCGCCGTGCTGAGCGGACTGGTCCTCATCACGGCCGGCTTCTTCACCGGCCACTCCATCGCCTCCGGCGCGGTCAGCCGCACCGCCGCCACCGGCCGCGCCCAGGCCTCCGCGCTCTACCTGACCGCGTACTACGTCGGCAACAGCCTCGGCGGCACCCTGGGTGCCTCCGCCTTCCACACCGCCGGCTGGGGCGGCACCGTCGCCCTGTGCCTGGCCGCCGTCCTGGGCGTCGCGGGGATCACCGTGTACGCGACCCGGCGCGCGGTCGCGGACCGGCGGCTCGCCGTCCCGGCGGGACGCACGGTCTGACGGCCGTACGACACGGAACGGGACCGGTGGAAGTCCACCGGTCCCGTTCCGTGTCGCGGGCGGCCCCGCTCAGGCGATGCGGTCCAGCACGATCGGGGCCGGCGTGAACGCGGTGCCCGCCGGGGAGATCTCGACGCCGCCGGCGAGGGCCGCCAGCGCGTAGTCGAACTTCTCCGGGGTGTCGGTGTGCAGGGTCAGCAGGGGCTGGCCCTGCGTGACCGTGGCACCCGGCTTGGCGTGCAGCTCGACGCCCGCGCCGGCCTGCACCGGGTCCTCCTTGCGCGCCCGCCCGGCGCCGAGGCGCCAGGCGGCGACACCGACGGCGTAGGCGTCCAGGCCGGTGAGGACACCGGACCGCTCGGCCATGACGACGTGCTGCTCGCGCGCGACGGGCAGCGCCGCGTCCGGGTCGCCGCCCTGCGCGGCGACCATGCGGCGCCACACGTCCATGGCGGAGCCGTCGGCGAGCGCCTTGGCGGGGTCGGCGTCCTTCAGCCCCGCCGCGTCGAGCATCTCGCGCGCCAGGGCGACGGTCAGCTCGACCACGTCGGCCGGGCCCCCGCCCGCCAGCACCTCGACGGACTCGCGGACCTCCAGCGCGTTGCCCGCGGTCAGGCCGAGCGGGGTGGACATGTCGGTGAGCAGCGCCACGGTCTTCACGCCGTGGTCGGTGCCCAGCCCCACCATCGTGGAGGCCAGCTCCCGGGCCTGCTCCAGGTTCTTCATGAAGGCGCCGGAGCCGACCTTGACGTCCAGGACGAGCGATCCCGTGCCCTCGGCGATCTTCTTGGACATGATCGACGAGGCGATCAGCGGGATCGCCTCGACGGTGCCGGTGACGTCGCGCAGCGCGTACAGCTTCTTGTCGGCGGGGGCGAGGCCGTCGCCCGCGGCGCAGATGACGGCGCCGGTGTCGCCCAGGACCCGCAGCATCTCCTCGTTGGACAGCAGCGCCCGCCAGCCCGGGATGGACTCCAGCTTGTCCAGGGTGCCGCCGGTGTGGCCGAGGCCGCGGCCGGACAGCTGGGGGACGGCCGCGCCGCAGGCCGCGACCAGGGGTGCGAGCGGCAGCGTGATCTTGTCGCCGACGCCACCGGTGGAGTGCTTGTCGGCGGTCGGGCGGGGCAGCGAGGAGAAGTCCATGCGCTCGCCGCTGGCGATCATCGCAGCCGTCCAGCGCGCGATCTCGGACCGGTCCATGCCGTTGAGCAGGATCGCCATCGCGAGCGCGGACATCTGCTCGTCGGCGACCTCACCCTTGGTGTAGGCGTCGATGACCCAGTCGATCTGGTCGTCGCCGAGGCGGCCGCCGTCGCGCTTGGTGCGGATGACGGAAATGGCGTCCATGGTTCACGTACCTTCTTAGCGGTTGGTCAGGTCGTCCGGGCCGAACGCGTCGGGGAGGACGTCGCGCATCGTGCGGATGCCGTCGGACATCTCCACCAGCAGTTCGGGGCCGCCGTGCTCCCACAGCAGCTGACGGCAGCGGCCGCACGGCATCAGCTGGTCGCCCTTGCGGTCGACGCAGGTGAAGGCGACGAGCCGGCCGCCCCCGGTGGCGTGCAGGATCGACACCAGCCCGCACTCGGCGCACAGTCCGAGGCCGTAGCTGGCGTTCTCCACGTTGCACGCCGAGATGACCCGCCCGTCGTCCACCAGTGCGGCCACGCCGACGGGGAAGTGCGAGTAGGGGACGTAGGCCCGGGACATGGCGTCCCGGGCCTGCGCCCGCAGGCCTTCCCAGTCGACGTCGTCGACGCCGACCGGGCCCGCGGTGTCGCTCACTTGCCCTGACCCTTCCGGTACCTCATACCGTCAGCCTTGGGCATCCTCAGACGTTGTGCCGACAGGGAGAGCACCAGCAGGGTGACGACGTACGGGGTCGCTCCCACGAACTCGCCGGGCACCTCGTCGGTGAACAGGTACCAGCCCAGCACCGCCGCGCCGACGACCAGGCTGACGCCGCCCTGCCAGAAGCTGCGCTTCCACAGCTTCCAGGCCGCCAGCACCACCAGCAGGACCACCAGGAGCAGCAGCAGCGCGTGCACCGTCGGGCCGCCGTTGCGCAGCTGGAGCGCGTCGGAGTAGCCGAACAGTCCGGCGCCGGTGGCGAGGCCGCCGACGCGCCAGTTGCCGAAGATCATCGCGGCGAGGCCGATGTAACCGCGGCCGCCGGTCTGGCCCTCGAGGTAGATGTGCGCGGGGACCATCGCCAGGAAGGCGCCGCCGAGGCCGGCGAGACCGCCGGAGGTGATCACGGCGATGTACTTGTACAGGTACACGTTGACGCCGAGAGACTCGGCCGCGACCGGGTTCTCACCGCAGGACCGCAGCCGCAGACCGAACGGGCTGCGCCACAGCAGGAAGAAGCTGCCGACGAAGAGCAGCACCGCGACGACCGTCAGCGCGGAGACGTCGGTGACCAGGCCGCCGAGCACGCCGGCGAGGTCCGAGACGAAGAACCAGCCGTGCTTCTCGATGCTCGCCAGCCCGTCGGACAGCCCGGGGATGTCGAACGACGGCAGGGCGTCGACCGGTGGGGACTGCTTGGGGTTGCCGCCCTTGGTGGCCGCGTCGCCGGTGGAGAACCACAGCTTGGCGAGGTACTGGGTGGCACCGAGCGCCAGGATGTTGATGGCCACACCCGAGATGATGTGGTCGACGCCGAAGGTGACGGTGGCGACCGCGTGGATCAGACCGCCGAGCGCACCGCCGACGACTCCGGCGAGGACGCCCAGCCACGGGTTGGTCTGCCAGCCGGCCCAGGCACCGAAGAAGGTGCCGAGGATCATCATGCCCTCGAGGCCGATGTTGACCACGCCGGAACGCTCGGACCACAGACCGGCCAGACCGGCCAGGCCGATCGGCACGGCGAGGCCGAGTGCCGCGGTGATCTGGCCCTGGGCGGTGAGCTGGTCCTGACCGGTGATGATCCGCACCACCGACACCAGCGCGAGCGCGGCGGCGATGATCAGCAGGACCATCGGGAAGGAGAGGCGGCCCTTGCGGCCCTTGGCCCCTGCGGCCTTGGGAGCCGCGGGCGGCGGGGTCTGGGTCATCGTGGCGGTCACGCCGTCACCTCCTTCTTGGTGCGGGCCTGGGCGGCGAGTTCCTCGCCGACCTTCTGCTGCTGGCGCTTGAGGCCGTAACGCCGGACGACCTCGTAGGCGATGACGACGCTCAGGACGATGACGCCCTGCATGACGCCGACGATCTCCTTGTCGTAGCCGTCGAACTCCAGGCGGCCCGAGCCACGCTCCAGGAAGCCCCACAGCAGCGCGGCCAGCGCGACGCCGACCGGGTTGTTGCGGCCCAGCAGGGCCACCGAGATGCCGGTGAAGCCGATGCCGGCCGGGAAGAGGTCGGAGCCGTAGGCGTGGGCGTCGTTCAGCAGCAGCGGCATGCCGGTGAGACCGGCCAGACCGCCGGAGATCAGCATGCTGGTGATCACCATGCGCTTGACGCTGACGCCGCTCGCGGTGGCGGCGCTCTCGGACATGCCGACGCTGCGCAGGTCGAAGCCGAAGCGGGTACGGCCCAGCACGAACCAGTAGCCGATGCCGATGACCACGGCGAGCACGACGAAGCCGTAGATCTGGCCGATGTCCTCGCCCATGTCGAAGTTGAACAGGTGGCCGGAGGAGGGCAGCGGCGTGGTCGACACCGAGGTCTGCGCCTTGTCCAGGTGGCCGAGCCGGCCGTCCTTGAGCAGGTAGCCGACGATGTAGGTGGCGATCGAGTTCAGCATGATGGTCGCGATGACCTCGCTGACCCCGCGCGAGGTCTTCAGCAGGCCCGCGATACCGGCCCACATCGCGCCGACGATCATGGCGACCACGATGATCAGCGGAACCTGCAGGAAGCCCGGCAGCGTCACGGCGCCGCCGACGGCCGCGGCGAAGAAGGCGCCCAGGCGGTACTGGCCCTCGACACCGATGTTGAACAGGTTCATGCGGAAGCCGACGGCCACCGCGATGCCCGCGATGTAGTACGTGGTCGCCTTGTTGATGATCTCGACCTGGCTGTCGCTCTTGAAGCCGTAGTCGAACATCGTCCCGAAGGCGCCGAACGGCTCCTTGCCCGTGGCGAGCAGCACCAGCGCCGTGATCACGAACGCGGCCACGAGCGCCAGCACGGGGGCGGCGACGGCGAGGAGCACCCGCTCCTTGTCGATCTTCTTCATCGTTCCTCTCCCCCGTGGTCGGCGTCGCCGTCCTCGTGCTCCAGATGGCCGGCGGCCGCGCCGGTCATCGCGGAGCCCAGCTCCTCCGGGGTGATGGTGGCGGGGTCGGCGTCGGCGACCAGACGGCCGCGGTACATGACGCGCAGGGTGTCGGACAGGCCGATCAGCTCGTCCAGGTCGGCGGAGATCAGCAGGACGGCCAGGCCCTCGCGCCGGGCCTCGCGGATCTGGTCCCAGATCTGCGCCTGGGCACCGACGTCCACACCGCGGGTGGGGTGCGCGGCGATCAGCAGCTTGGGCCGGTGGCTCATCTCGCGGCCGACGATCAGCTTCTGCTGGTTGCCGCCGGACAGGGACGCGGCGGTCACCTCGATGCCGGGGGTGCGGACGTCGTACTCGCGCACGATCCGCTCGGTGTCGCGGCGGGCCGCGGCCGGGTCGAGGAAGCCGCCCTTGCTGTTGGGGCGCTCCGTGACGTGGCCCAGGATGCGGTTCTCCCAGAGCGGGGCCTCCAGCAGCAGGCCGTGCCGGTGCCGGTCCTCGGGGATGTAGCCGATGCCGCCCTCGCGGCGCTTGCGCGTCGGGCGGTGGGTGATCTCGTCGCCGTCGAGGCCGATCCGGCCCGCGTCGGGCGGCAGGATGCCCATGATCGCCTCGACGAGCTCCGCCTGGCCGTTGCCCTCGACACCCGCGATGCCGAGGACCTCGCCCTTGTGGATGGTGAAGGAGATCTGGTCCAGGACGACGCGCTCGATGCCCTCCAGGTCGGTCTCCGACAGGTGCAGACCCTCGATGGTCAGCATCGGGACGTCGGTGACCGTGGACTCCCGGGTTTCGGGGGACGGCAGCTCGCTGCCGACCATCAGCTCCGCAAGCTGCTTCGGGGTCGTGGTCCGCGGGTCGGCGGAGCCGACCGTGGTGCCCCGGCGGATGACGGTGATCTCGTCGGCGACGGAGAGCACCTCGCCCAGCTTGTGGGAGATGAAGATGACGGTCAGGCCCTCGGCCTTGAGCTCGCGCAGGTTGTCGAAGAGCGCGTCGACCTCCTGCGGGACGAGGACCGCGGTCGGCTCGTCGAGGATCAGCGTACGGGCGCCGCGGAAGAGGACCTTCAGGATCTCGACGCGCTGACGGTCGGCGACACCGAGGTCCTCCACCAGGACGTCCGGGCGCACCCCGAGGCCGTAGGCGTCGGAGATCTCCTTGATCTTGGCCCGGGCCTTGCCGCCGATGCCGTACAGCTTCTCGCTGCCGAGGACGACGTTCTCGAGGACGGTGAGGTTGTCGGCGAGCATGAAGTGCTGGTGCACCATGCCGATGCCGCGGGCGATGGCGTCGCCCGGGTCGTGGAAGGTGACCCGCTCGCCGTCGATGGTGATCGTGCCCTCGTCCGGCTTCTGCATGCCGTAGAGGATCTTCATCAGGGTCGACTTGCCGGCGCCGTTCTCGCCCACGAGGGCGTGCACCGTGCCACGGCGAACCGTGATGTCGATGTCGTGGTTGGCCACGACGCCTGGGAATCGCTTGGTGATGCCGCGGAGCTCCACGGCATTCTGGCTGGGGGGGCTGGACGCGTTGATGGCGCACTCTCCTCGCGGAAAAGAGCGGGGCGGGCGGGGTGTGGCGAACGTATCGCGAGGAGGGGCCTCTACGCGCGTAGCGTTGCCAGATCCATAAGGGGAAGAGTCACAACGGACACCGCGTGCGCGACACCCGGCTGAACGCAGGCGCGAGGCCCGGGAAGGGGGGAGCCTGGGCTGTCCCCTCCCGAGCCTCGCGACCGGCGCTCACGAGAGACCGGGCGTCACTTGACGGTCGTCTTGACCTTGATGTCGCCGTTCACGATCTTCTTCTTGGCCTCGTCCAGCTGGGACTTGATGTCGTCGATGAAGCCACCGCTGGTGGACAGGCCGACACCGTCCTTGGCCAGGTCGTAGGCGTGGGTGCCGGTCAGCGGGGAGCCGCTCTTGACCGACTCGACGACCTCGTAGACCGCGACGTTCACGTTCTTCAGCGCGGAGGTCAGGATCGAGTCCTTGTACTTGGCCAGACCCGGCTGCTCGTGCTGGTCGGAGTCGACACCGATCGCCCAGGCGCCGGACTTGCCGGCGACGGCCTCGATGGCGCCGTTGCCGGAGGAGCCCGCGGCCGCGTAGATCACGTCGATGCCGTTGTCCAGCATGCCCTGCGCGGCGGCCTTGCCCTTGGCGGGGTCGGAGAAGCCGGAGAGGTCCGAGCCGCTGGTCAGGTACTGGGTGGTGACCTTGACCTTCGGGTTGGTCTCCTCGACGCCCTGGCGGAAGCCGGCCTCGAACTTGTTGATCAGCGGGATGTCCACGCCACCGATGAAGCCGACCTTGTTGTCCTTGGTCTTCAGGGCGGCGGCGACACCGGCGAGGTAGGAGCTCTGCTCCTCGGTGAAGACGATGCTGTCGACGTTCTTGGCATCGACGACCGAGTCGACGATCGCGAAGGTCGTCTTGGGGTACTTCTTGGCCGCGGCCGTGATGGACTCGCCGTAGGCGAAGCCGACACCGATGACCGGGTTGTAACCCGCGTCGGCCAGGTCCTCCAGGCGCTGCTCGCGGTCGGCCTCGGTGTCGGAGGTCTTGGCGGTCAGCTCCTTGACGTCGACGCCGAAGTCCTCCTTCGCCTTGTCCAGGCCCTGGGCGGCGGAGTCGTTGAACGAGTGGTCACCACGGCCACCCACGTCGTAGGCGACGCCGACCTTCAGCTTGCCGCTGCTGCTGCTGTCACCGTCGCTGTCCTTGGAGCTGCTGCCGCAAGCGGTCGCGGTGAGCGCGAGAGCCGCGGAGGCTATACCCGCGGCGGCGATCTTGGTTACCCGGCGCAAGAGGGTACCCCTTCAACTCTGAGCGCCCCGTCCGGCGCTGGCTTAACCGGAGCTTAACGCGCGTAGATGTCAGGTAAAGGGGGGTTGGCCGCCCGTTATCGGATCGTCGCATTTCGGCCAGGTGACCCGGCCGTGTCGACCGGGTCACCCACCGTCATGCCAGCAGCGCAGCGGAGGTGAACAGCTCCACGCCGACCTTGATCGCGCCCTCGTCGACGTCGAAGTCACCTTGATGCAGATCACGCTTTGACGTGTCCCCAACGGGCCGTACGCCCAACCTCGCGAGCGCGCCCGGAACCTTCTCCAGGTACCAGGAGAAGTCCTCGCCGCCCAGGCTCTGCTCCGTGTCCTCGACGGTGTGCGCGCCGTAGCGGGCCGTCATGGCGTCGCGCAGCAGCTCGGTCGAGTCCGCCTCGTTGACCACCGGCGGCACCCCGCGGTGGTACGTCAGCTCCCACTTCGCCCGGTACATGGCGGCCACCTGGTCGATCACCTCGTGAACCAGGTCGGGGGCCTCGTGCCAGGCGTTCAGGTCCAGGCAGCGGACCGTGCCCTCCAGCTCGGCGTGCTGCGGGATGACGTTGGCCGCGTGACCGGCCTCGATGCGGCCCCACACGATGCTCATCCCGGAACGGGGGTCGATCCGGCGGGCCAGCACGGCCGGCAGCTCGGTGGCCATCTTGGCGGTGGCCATCACCAGGTCGGTGGTCAGGTGGGGGCGGGCCGTGTGGCCGCCCGCGCCGTCCAGGGAGAGCTCCAGCCGGTCCACGGCGGAGGTGATCGATCCCTGGCGCAGCCCGATCCGCCCGACCTCGACCTTCGGGTCGCAGTGTAGGGCCAGGATCCGGCCCACGCCCTCCAGCGCGTTCGCCTTGATGGCGTCCAGCGCACCGCCCGGCATGACCTCCTCGGCCGGCTGGAACACCAGCCGTACCGGACGCCTCAGCTTGCCCTCGCGCTCCAGCTCCGCCAGTACCAGGCCGGCGCCGAGCACCACCGTGGTGTGCACGTCGTGGCCGCAGGCGTGCGCCCGGCCGGGGACGGTGGAGCGGTACTCCACACGCTTGGTGTCCGGGATCGGGAGCGCGTCGAGATCCGCGCGCAGCGCCAGCCGCGGACGCTCCGGGTCGGTGGCGCCGATGTCGCACAGCAGACCGGTGCCGCCGGGCATCACACGGGGCTTGAGGCCGGCCTGCTCCAGGCGGGCCTTCACCGCGGCGGTGGTACGGAACTCCTGCCGGCCCAGCTCGGGGTTCATGTGCAGGTCCCGCCGGAACGCCACGAGTTCGGCCCGGAGCCGCTCGGGCACGACGCCCAACAGCGCACCTTCGGGTGCGGCGGGAACTGTGGGCGCCACTGGCACGGGGTTTTCGGAGGGTTCGGAGGCTGAGTCGTTCACCTCCGACAGGCTAGACCGCATCTGTACTCCTGATCGCTACATCGCCGTAAATTCATGCCGCGCGAGGAAGAAAAACTCCCCCGTCCGGCGCGTACCCCGCCCTGTACAGGGGTATGAACCTGGTTTATCCCTAGCCACTCCATAGTGGCCCAACGATCGCCCCGCCGCGAGGCAACGCCCTGTGACCGGCCCCGGGCGGCTCAGGCGAAAGCGGCGGGAGCCCCGGATCCGGACGGCTCAGAGGAGGGGCGGCGCGGGCCCAGGAGCGTCCTCCGGCGTCTGCCGGACCGGCAATGCGGACGGCACGGTCCACCACCGACGACCCGGCGCGGGACCACTCCCCGCGGGTGACCCGGCACGGGTCGGGCGAGGGCCCGGATCCCCCTTGGCTCCGGCACCGGCGGGCGGCCCGCCGGCCTCCGCGAGGTCGGCCGAGTCGGCACGCGGACCTGGCCGGCACGGACGGCCGGCCCGCCGCTAGGCGACGCCCTGTGACCGGCCCCGGGCGGCTCAGGCGAAGGCGGCGGGAGCCTCGGATCCGGACGGCTCAGGGGAGGGCCGGCGCGGGCCCAGGAGCCGCGCGTAGAGGTCGATGAGCGGCTCGGACTGCTTCTGCCAGGACCACTCGCGCAGCACGTCCGCACGCTCGTAGGCCTTGCGGTAGCGGCGCGGGTTGGTCAGCACGGCGCCGACGGCACGGACGAAGTCGGCGGTGTCTGCCGAGCGGAAGACCTCACCGTTGCCGATCTCCAGGGTCGGCCGGGCCAGCACGCGGACGTCGCTGACCACCACGGGCAGCCGGGCGTGCGCGTACTCGAAGTAACGGGCCGGGAGCGCGACCTGTCGGTCGGGGAGGCGGTGCACCGGGAGCACCCCGATGTCGGCCGAGGACAGGAAACGCGGGATCTCGGCGGGCGGCACGTAGGGCAGCACGTGCAGCCGGCGGGCCACGCCCAGCTCGGCGGCGCGGCCGGTGAGGGTGCGGATCCAGGGGTCGTCGAGGTCGGGGACGACCAGCGCGGCGTGCAGGTCGTACAGCTTGGGCAGCGCGTCGACGACCGTGAGCAGGCCGCGGGCGGGGCCGGCGGAGCCGCTGTGGACCAGCAGCGGGACCTCCGGGGCGAGGTGGCAGCGGTCGCGGACACCGGGCGGCGGCGGGGAGGGCAGCGGCTCGTGCGGCGGGGTGTTGCGGGCCACCGCGGGGCGGGCGGGCAGCCCGTGGCGCTCGCGGAGGCGGTCGGCGTAGGTGTCGGCGACGGTGACGACGCCGTCCGTCAGCGGCACGTAGCTGCGCTCGTGGGCGTCGCGGGCGACGGCGGCACGGCGGGTGGGCTCGGTCTTGGCGGTGGTGTCCCAGACCACCTCCACCCGGTGGCCGGTGCCCTCGGCGCGCATCGCGGCCCGCACGGCGGTGCCCAGGGTCCGGTGGCCCAGGGCGTGCACGAGGTGCGGGCGCAGTTCGTCGAGGACCGGGCCGTAGGCGATCTCCAGGTCGAGCAGGAGCGGGTCGAGCCGGCGCCAGCAGCGCTTGCCGAGCAGCAGCCGGGTCGTGGTGGCGGCGGCGCCTTCGAGGGGTCCGCCGGGGGTGGCGCGGCGGCGGACGGCGGCACGGTACTGCGCCGAGCGCAGCGCCGTCCAGGCACGGCGCAGCACGTGCCGGAACCTGCCGCCCGCGTGGGCCAGACGGGCGGCGGCCTTCACCGGTAAAGGGCGGTGGATCACGTCCAGCTCGGCCCCGCGGGAGGCCAGCAGGGCCGTGTGGGCGGCGAGCAGCGCGTTGCGGTAGGCGTGCGACTCGGAGCTGCGGTAGGCGAGGGCGTGCCGCAGGCCCGGACGGGGGCGCTGCAGCCGACGCCGGTGGAGCGTCTCGGCGACGGTGACGCGGATGAGCCGCACTCCCCCGGGCGCGGTGCCGGCACCGGCGGCCGGCCCTTCCGGGGCACGGCCGATGAGGGTGACCTCGTACCCCGCGGCGGCCGCGGCCGCCGCCACACGGTGCGCCCGGGAGTCGCCGTCGAGCGCGCTGTCCGCGAGGACCGCGATGCGCGGCGCGGACCTCGGTGCCGTTGCCATGGATCAAGACAACCGGGTACGGGTGACCGCT
The DNA here is from genome assembly GCA_036013505.1 of Streptomyces sp. NBC_00510. Taxonomy (NCBI): domain Bacteria; kingdom Bacillati; phylum Actinomycetota; class Actinomycetes; order Kitasatosporales; family Streptomycetaceae; genus Streptomyces; species Streptomyces sp. NBC_00510. Next base: position 4,224,314 of record CP107851.1, read on the forward strand.
CGGTGAAGTGGATCTTGCGGAGAGTGGAACGACACCGGCCGCCGACCCGCGCGCCCTTGCGCGCCCCCGCACTTCAACACGCCCCGGCGCGACCGGTTTTCCCTCTTGCCACGCCTTTCGGGAGCTCGCCGGCGGCCACCAGACTGGTGTGACGAGGGGAAAAGGGGTGGGGCGTGTGACATCGCGATACCCGGGCGCCGGGAGCACGGGGGCCACCGGGGACACGGAGGCGTACGGCGCGGAAGACGGGGGTGCGGACGACGGAGGCGCGGCCGCGGTGCCGCCGCCCCGCCCCGGGCACGCGCCGCGGACGCCGCAGGGGGCGTCCGCGGCTCCGTACGGCGCCGAGGAGGACTGGAGCGCGTCCACCCGCTACATGTGTGCGGGGGCGCGTCTGGACGAGGGCTTCGCGCGCCGGGTGGTGCACGAGCTGCGGCACGAGCGGTACCGGGCCTGCGCGCCGTCCTACGGCGTCGACCTCGACCGGGTCGGCGCCCACGCCGAGCAGACCCTGCGCGACCTGCGCAAACGGGATCTGGCCGTCGGCGCCGTCTTCGTCCTCTCGCTGCTGGTCGCCCCGGTGACCACCCTCGCCTACTGGTTCGCCACCGCCTTCCTGCCCGGGGGCGGCACGCAGGCGGGCTCGGTGGTGCCGCGGCGGCGCCGGGTCCGGGAGGGGCAGCGCGACCCGGCCGTCATGGCGGTGCTGCGGGCCCTGGCGGTGCAGCTCGCCGTCCTGCTGGCGGCCTCCTGGCTCGGCGCGCTGGTGCCGTTCTGGCCGAGCGCCGGACCGGTGGTGACCTTCCTGCTGACGCTGGTGCTGCTGATCGGCTGCCCGTGGCTGTTCACCTGGGAGCAGCGCAACGCGGCGTGGAAGGCCATCCGTGAGCAGCTGACCCGTGAGGCCTTCCGCTCCCCCGCGGAGGATCCGCCCCGCGACCCGGACGCGGCGGGGCTGCCGCAGTCCTCCGTGGGCGGCGACGCGAACCTGGTCGTCTACAGCGGCTACCGGCCCTTCGTGGGCGCGGGCGACGAGGTCACCTCGTGGTCCTTCGCGATGCGGCTGACCCCCGAGGGCCATGAGCCGGGCTCCGGGCAGGAACCGCCTGCGGTGCCCTTCGACACGGCCGGGCTGATCCGGCGGATGGCCGACGACCTCGACGCCCTGCGCGCGGCCGCGGCCTCCCCGGTGGACCGGATCCCCGGCCTGGAGGTCACGGAGAAGGTCTTCGTCCACGGCACGGAACTGCGGCAGAACGCGCTGTACGGGGAGGCGGTGTTCTGGCCCGGCGCCGCGGGCCACTGGCCGCCCGAGGGCAGGCCGGCCGACCAGCTCTCCTCGGAGCGGATCGCGGCGGCCCGGGGCGTCGTCGACGGCCCCGTACGGCACTGCCTGGCCGCGCAGGTGCGCAGCTGGGGGACGGACCTGGTGCTGTCGGTCTTCGTCCAGACCGCGGTGAGCGGGGCGACGCTGTACCTGCAGGCCGACACCCTGGTGCTGACCCCGGTCCGGGAGGCCTACCGGGTCGCCGACTCCGTCTCCCGTCCCGAGGAGGCCGAGGAGGCGGCGCCCGGACTCGCGGACGCGCTGCTGCTCAGCCGCTCGGTGCTGATGTCCGCGCTGCCCGACGCCTACGCGGAGCTGCGCGCCCCGGCCCGGCGCGAGCGCGCCCTGGCGGCGCAGCGGACGGCCATCACGGACGACCGGCGCTATGACTTCGGGGCCAGGATCAGCCTGCGCGAGCTGGCGTCCTCGCACACCTACCGCGACTTCTTCCAGAAGGTGGACGTCACGCGCATCGGCAAGCAGATCGAGCTGCAGATCCTCGGCACGCTCACCGAGTTCCTCGCCGAACACGGCCTGGACCGAGGAGATCTGACACAGCATCGGAACGTCATCCTCAACCAGGGGATCATGATGACCGGCGGCTCCATGAGCGGCAGCATCGCGGCGGGCTCCGGTACCGCCGCGATCTCCACCGGCGGCCGGCAGCCCGCGGCCGGGACGGGCAGCGAGGGGGGCGCGAAGTGACGCCGCAGGATCCGGCTCCGCAGATCAACCACGGCATCGTGATCGCGGGCGACGCCCGGGTCGGCGACTCGGCCCTGGCCGCCGGGCGCGGGGCGTCCGCCCGCAAGGACGGCACGGACGCCGAGGCGCTGCGCGCGGCGCTCGCCGCGATCGGCGAACTCCGCCGTCGCCTGGACGCCTTGGAGGGCGCCGAGGCTGCCGGGGAGGAGGCCGGCGCCCTGGCGGACGACCTCACGGCGGAGGAGGTGGACGGGCGCCGGGTGGGCGAACGGCTGACCCGGCTGCGGGCCCTCGTCGGCGACGCCACCGCGCTGACCGGGCTGGTCACGGCGGTGCACGAGAGCGTACGGGCGATCACCGGTGGGTGAGCGTCCGCGCCGAGGGCGGTCGATGGCGGCGCTCGCGGTCTGCTGTGCGGCGCTGGCGGCGGCGTGCTCGCTGCCGGGGGACGGCGAGGGGGCGGGCAAGTCCGCCGACGGCCCCCGTACGACGGCGGTGTTCGCCCCGCGTGATCCCGTGGACGCGGCGCGGCTGCGGCAGATCGCCGACCTCATGGGGCGGCGCGCCGAGGGCTTCGGCTACGAGGACGTCACCGTGGAGGCCGGCGCGGGCCGGGTCACCCTCTCCCTGCGCGGAGGGAGCGAGCGGGAGATCGACTCGTTGGGGAAGCCCGCGGTCCTGGTCTTCCGGCCGGTGGTGCTGCTGGAGACCTCCGGCACCGGCTCGCCCGCGCCCCCGTCCGGCTCCGGGACGGGTCCCGGCCCGGGCACCGGCGGCTCCGCTCCCGGCGGCGCGGAGTACGCCGCTCTGGACTGCTCGGCGCCCGCCCAGCGGGTCGACCACCAGCAGGGCGCCGCACGGTGGGCCGTGGCCTGCGCCGAACGGGCCGAGAGCGGCACGTGGACGAAGTACCTGCTCGGACCCGTCGCCCTGGGCGGCACCGAGATCAGCGACGCGGAGGCCGTGCTCGACGCGCGGAACGCCACCGGATGGCAGATCCGGATGACCTTCGGCAGCAGCGGCGCACGGAAGTTCGCCGACCTCACCGCGCAGCTGGCGGCACAGCTGAGCCCGGCCAACCAGTGCGCGATGGTGCTGGACGGCGCGGTGCTGTCGGCGCCGCTGGTCAACTCGGCCATCACCGGCGGCACCGCCGTCATCACCGGCAACTACACCCGCAGCTCCGCCGGCCGGCTGGCCGCCCAATTGGGCAGCGGCGGTCTGCCGACGGAGATGGAGCTCGTCTCCGTGACGCACTGACCCGCCGGCGGAACGGGCCGGCGGGCCGGTGCGGGTCGGTCTCGTCCGTCCGGCCGACCGGAGGGCCGACCGGACGGACGGACGGGCTCAGTTGACGGCGGCCGTGCCCGAGGCCACCGAGGCCAGGCCGTGCAGGTCGCGGGCGCTGCCGGTGATCCCGGACAGGAAGCTCTGGGCCCGCGGCGAGGCCCGGTCGGTCAGCCACTCCGGATCGACGTCGCAGACCGTGATCTTGACGCCGGTGCCCTCCAGGGCGAGCGGCAGGGTGTGCACGACCGTGGAGGGGAAGCTCAGGACCGTGTGCCCGATCGGGCCACGGCGGGCGATCAGTTCCAGCGGCAGGTCGGGCCGGACGATCTGCAGCCCGGTCTCCGCGGAGAGCCGGTGCAGCTTGTCGGCGCTCTCCCGGCGGTGCGCGAAGTAGCGGGTGGCACCGTGCGCCCTGGTCAGGGCGGCGACGGCGGCCAGGTAGCGCTCGGGGTCGACCACCCCGGTCTCCACGAGGGAGGTGCCGACGATGTCGGTGCCGGCACTGATGGTGGGCGGGCCGAACCGTGCCCGTGTCCAGGCGAAGCGATTGGTCCGCAGCGCCATTCCGGGGGGAGGCGAGGCGGGCATCGAGCTGAACAGCTCGACCCGCCGCCCGGCACCTGGGGTGAGTCGGCGCCGGGCGGCAGAGGCGAAGACGCCGAAGGCCGCGTCCACCGGCGACAGCCGGCGGCCGCTGCGGTGCCAGCGGACGAGCCGGGCACCCCTGGCGAGGAGTTCGGTGAACTCCATGGTCGCCGTGCCGTCGTCCACGACGGTGATCTCCTTCGCCCGGCTGAGCGGCAGGAGCACCTGCACCAGCCGGGAGAAGGGGTCGCCGAGGACGACCCGTCCCGCGGCCCGCAGGGCCGGGGTCAGTTCGACGGCGGTGCGCACCAGCGAACCCCGGGAGGAACGGGCTTCGCACCAGCGCACCGTGATGCCCTCGTCCATCGCCAGCTCCGTCATGCGGCGGAGCTGGCCACGCGTCATGGGGTCACGCGGGGCGAGGGCGACGATGGTGAGCGGCCGCCCGGGCGCCACCGGGCCCGGGACGGCCGTGGCCGTCCCGGGCCGCGGCGTGGGCACCGCGGGCGGGTGAACATGCGCCCACTCCAGCACGTTGAGCAGCTGAACGGGGCTCTCTACGAGTGCCAGAGTGCCGCTGTCGCTCATGGATCAGGCCGACACCGACTGCGGCTCGGCCGCGGCGGCCGCCTGGGCCGCCTCCTGCTCGGCGATGACGCCGGGCACGCGGCGCAGCTTCTTCATCGGGCCGAGCTCGCCCTCGTAGACCTTCTTGACACCGTCGCCGAGCGCCTGCTCGATGATGCGGATGTCGCGGACCAGGCGGTCCAGGCCCTGCGGCTCGACGGAGGCGGCCTGGTCCGAGCCCCAGTTGGCGCGGTCGAGGGTGATGTGGCGCTCCACGAAGACCGCGCCGAGGGCGACGGCCGCGAGCGTGGTCTGCAGGCCGATCTCGTGGCCGGAGTAGCCGACCGGCACGTTCGGGAACTCACTCTGCAGGGTGTTGATCATCCGCAGGTTGAGCTCCTCGTGCTTCGCCGGGTAGGTCGAGGTGGCGTGGCACAGGATGATGTTCTCGCTGCCGAGCACCTCCACCGCGTGGCGGATCTGCTTCGGGGTGGACATGCCGGTGGAGAGGATGACCGTCTTGCCGGTGGCGCGCAGGGCGCGCAGCAGCTCGTCGTCGGTCAGCGAGGCCGAGGCGACCTTGTGGACGCGGACGTTCTCGAACTTCTCCAGGAACTCGACCGAGGGGACGTCCCACGGGGAGGCGAACCAGTCGATGCCCTTCTTGGTGCAGTACGCGTCGATCGCGCGGTACTCGTCCTCACCGAACTCCACCTTGTGGCGGTAGTCGATGTACGTCATGCGGCCCCAGGGGGTGTCACGCTCGATGTCCCACTGGTCGCGCGGGGTGCAGATCTCCGGGGTGCGCTTCTGGAACTTCACACCGTCGGCGCCGGCCTCCACGGCCGCGTCGATCAGGGCGAAGGCGTCCTCGAGGGAGCCGTTGTGGTTGATGCCGATCTCGCCGGTGACGTAGACGGGCTGGCCGGGGCCGACCAGGCGGTCGCCGATCGGACGAAGGCGGGCGTTGGTGGTGGTCACTGGGAGAGTTCCCTTCGGGAAAGTGAGGGGCCGAGGATCCACGAGGCGATCTCGCGGATAGCTCCGCTTCCTCCGGGCATTGCGGTGACGGAGCGGGCGGCGTCCTTGACGATGTCGTGCGCGTTGGCGACGGCCGTGGGCCAGCCGACGAGCGCGAAACAGCCGAGGTCGTTGACGTCGTTGCCGACGTACAGGACCCGCTCGGGGGCGATTCCTTGCTCCTCGCACCACTGCTTGAGTGCGAGGTCCTTGCGGTCGATGCCGTGGAGCACGGGGACCTTGAGCTTGCGGGCCCGCGCGGCGACGACCGGGTTGGTCTCCGTGGACAGGATCAGGACGGGCAGGCCGTTGTCGCGCAGGGCGGCGATCCCGAGCCCGTCACCGCGGTGCACGGTGACGGCCTCGCGTCCTTCGGAGTCGACCAGCACCGTGTCGTCGGTCTGGGTGCCGTCGAAGTCGAGTACGACCGCGTCGACGTCGTCGCGGGTCGGGTGCGCCGGCGCCTTTGGGGCGGTCTCCGTCGCGGGGTCGAGCAGCGGGGCCAGGGCGCGGGCGCGGGCCAGGTCGTCCGGCTCGTCGATCTCCAGGACCTTGGCGGGGTCGGTCCGCACCAGCGCGGTGTGGCCGAAGAAGCGGTGCTTCGCCTCGCGGAAGCCCGGGACGCGCATCGCGTAGGCGGCGCCGGTCTCCAGCAGGTCCTGCGGGCGGTCCTGGCGACGCGGACGGTGGGCCTTGTCGTGGTTGACGCCGTAGCCGCCGGTCGCGGCGGCCACCGTCGTACGGGACCGGCCGCCCTCGGCGGCCTCGTCGGCGGCCGCGGCGGCGCCGATCTGGTCGGCGGCGTCACGCCAGATGAAGCCGTGGAAGGGGGCCACGGTCACGGCCGTGTCCGCGCCGTCCTCGACGATCGCGGCGACCACGCCGTTGACGTCCTCGGTGGTGATGAACGGGCTGGTGCACTGGACGAGCAGCACCACGTCGGCGCCGCGCCCGGTCATCGCCTCGTGCGCGTCCATCGCGTGCAGGACCGCGGCCTCGCTGGTGGCGGTGTCCCCGGCGATGGCGGCCGGGCGCAGGACGACCTCGGCGCCGGCGGTGCGGGCCTCTTCGGCGATGGCGGGGTCGTCGGTGGAGACGACGACGTCGGTGACGAGGTCGGCCTCCCGGCAGGCGCGCACGGCGCGGACGACCAGCGGCACACCGCCGACCGGTGCGAGGTTCTTGCCGGGTACGCCCTTCGAGCCGCCGCGGGCGGGAATGACGGCCAACACCGTTGGCATGGTGGCTCCTTGCGACTTGGGGGGCGGGTTCACAGCTGGCCCCACCTGCGGATCACGGGCGCGACGCGCTGCACGCCCTGGCGGTACGCGGCGCGCGCTGAGTTGCGCGCGATGTCGCGCACGGCCCGGCGCAGCGGGCTGGGCTCGGTGGGCTCGGTCGCGGCGCCGGGCAGCGGCTCGCCCTTCGGGTCGAGGCCGTGGCGGGCGAGCACGCCGGGCAGGTAACCGGGCGCGGTGGTGGTCGTGTAGTACGGCGCCAGCGGCGGGAGCACAGGGGCGGCGACCAGTTCCGTGACGCGCTCGCGCACGGCACGGAAGGGGTCGCCGTCGGAGGCGATGCCCTGGCTGCGGGCCCACTCGGGGTGCACCCTCGGCACCTCGCCGGAGTCGATCTGGTCCCAGGAGGCGTAGGCGCCGGAACCGAGGAAGTGGTGGTTGCCGAGCGCCTCGCGGATCCCGAGGTCGGTGAGGACGGCCGTGGGGATGCCGCGGTGCATGGACTCCAGCGCCGCCGTCGAACTCACCGTCACCAGCAGGTCGGTGCGGTCCAGAACCTCGCCCATGTGCCCGTAGACGAGCTTGAGGTTCTTCGGCGGGTCCAGCTTGGACACCAGCTTCTGGTACGGCTGTTCCTCGATGTGCGTGGTGTGCTCGCCCGGCTTGCTGCGCAGCTTGACCAGCACCTCGCGCTCCGGGTGGAAGCGCGCGTGGTCCACCGCGCGGCGCAGCAGGTACGTGCGGTCCCTGCGGCTGTCCGGCACGGAGGGCTGGACCGCGAAGACCACGGTGAACGGCCGGTCCCCGGAGGGCTCGTAGGGCTTGCCCTCCAGGAAGGGCAGGGCGGTCTCCACGACCGTCCCGGCGTCGGTTCCGACGCCCTCGTAGACGTCGCGGAAGCGCTGCGCGTCGTGGGCGCTGTTGGCGAGCACGGCGTCGGCACCGGCCCGCAGCAGGAGCCCGTCGGCGAGCTTCTCGTAGACGACCCCGACGTAGCCGGTGACGACGACCGGGCGGCGGGGGGTGCCCTGCCAGGAGCGGGCGAGTCCGTGCAGCATGGCCTGGACGGTGCCGCCGACGCAGGAGAGCACGACGACGTCCGTGGTGTCACGCGAGGTCCCGGCCAGGAACTGCGCGGCCGTGACCTCGCGCATCGAGTCCGCGGGGATGCCGACCTCGGCGAGCTGGCGCTCGGTCGGGGTCGCCCGGCCGCGGAGCAGGCGGGCGTCGAGCCGCGCCTCCGGGGCGATGCGGCGCGCCGTCAGCGCACCCCATTTCCATCGGGTGTCCGAGTCGGCGAGGACAGTGACCCTGATCGGGTCGGCGGTACTTGCTGGCACGCCGCAGACGCTAGGAATGCATTCCGAGCGGGTCTCCAACGCAACGCCAACGGACGGTTAACAACGCGCCGCCGAATGGGGAATCGGCTGCCCCTGACGGCGGATTCATGATTCCGCCATCTCCCGTTCACCCGGGGGTGGGGAAGGCGTCAGGGTGGGGGACGAGCCGCCCCATAGGGTGCGCGACGTGGTTAAGCTCTCCGTCATCGTCCCGTTCTACAACGTGCAGGATTTTGCTCCTGACATGTTGAGGAGCCTCCGCGCGAATACGCGCGCGGATTTCGAGTTCATTCTCGTGAACGACTGCGCAACGGATGACACCCCGGGAATCCTCGAGCGCGCGCTGCCCGACCTGCCCGGGGCGATACTCGTCTCCCACGACAGGAACGGCGGGCTCGCCACCGCCCGCAACACGGGCATCGACGCCGCCCGGGGCGAGTACCTGACCTTCCTCGACGGCGACGACTGGCTGGCCGAGGGCTACCTGCCCCGGCTGCTGGAGGCCATCGAGACCCTCGGCACCGACTTCGTGCGCACCGACCACGTCGTCTCCCACGGGCGCAGGCGCACCGTCGCCCGGGTGCCGCACGGCCGCCGCGGGGTCGCCCTCGACCCGCGCGAGGCGATCCTCCCCGCCGACCGCACGACCTCGGTGGACTACCCGTACGCCTGGGCCGGCATCTACCACCGGCGGCTGGTCGACGCGGGTCTGCTGCACTTCCCCGACGGGCTGCGCACCGCCGAGGACCGGCCGTGGATCTGGCGGCTGCACCGCGAGGCGAAGTCCTTCGCGGTCGTCGGCCTGCTGGGCGTCTTCTACCGGCGCGGGGTGGCCACCTCGCTCACCCAGATCGGCGACATCCGCCAGCTGGACTTCATCCGCTCCTTCGACCAGGTCCTCGCCGAGACCGCGGCGGACCCCGACGCGGACCGCTTCCTGCCCAAGGCGGTGCGCACCTACTGCGCGGTGATCGCGCACCACCTGGGCGCCATGGGCCGCTACGAGCCCCGGGTCGCGCGGAAGCTGAAGGCGATGAGCGCGGCCGCCCTGAAGCAGATGCCGCAGGAGATCCTGAACGAGGCGCTGGACTCGATGGACATGAAGCGCAGCCTGCTGCTGCGCCGGACACGCAGGCGCCTCGGCGTCGCCGGGGCGGTGGCCGCGTGATGCCCCGCACCCAGGTGTTCCTGGCGTCGACGCTGTTCGGCGCCGCCACGGTGGCCGCCGCGATGGACGCCGGACTGTTCACCCCGGCCGACCGCAGGCTGCTGCTGGTCAGCAACAACGCCGCCGTGCCCGAGATCGCGCCGGCGCTGGACACGGCACCGGGCTTCGGGGCGCTGCGCGGCCGCTTCGACCGGGTGCTCTCGTGGAACGACACGATCGCCCCGCTGCACCCCTCCGGCTGGTCCCCGCGCCCCGAGGACGTGCCCCTGTGGGAGCGCCACCTTCGGCGGCTGTGGGACCTCGGCGAGGACGAGGTCGAGCTGGTCGTCGAGTCCCTGCACGTCGACCCGGCCCTGGCGCTGGTGAACGTCTTCCCGGGCGCGCCCGTCGAGGTGTACGCCGACGGCCTCATGGTCTACGGCCCGACCCGGGACAAGCTGGACCCGCTGGTCACGACCCGGGTGGGCCGGCTGCTGCACCTGGACCTGGTCCCCGGGCTGCGGCCGCTGCTGCTGTCGGAGCACGACGTCCCCGCCGGGCTCGTCCCCGCGCAGGCCTTCACCGGCGTCCTGGCGGGGATCGCGGAGCACGACGCGGCCCCGGCTCCCCTCCCCGAGGGCGGCGCGCTGCTGCTCGGCCAGTACCTGTCGGCGCTGGACGTCCTCACCACCGCCGAGGAGGAGGAGCTGCACGTCCGCATGGTGCGCGGCGCCGTCGCGGCGGGGCACCGCACGGTGGTCTTCAAGCCGCACCCGACGGCGCCCGCGCACTGGTCCCGGCGGCTGGAGCGGGAGGCGGAGGCCCTGGGGGCGGAGCTGACCGTGGCCGGGGCGGCCGAGCTCGCCGAGGTGCTCTTCCTGCGGGCCCGCCCGCGGCTGGTCGTCGGCTGCTTCTCCACCGCGCTGTTCACCGCGTCCGCCCTGTACGGGCTGCCGGTCGCCCGGGTCGGCACGGAGCTGGTGCTGGACCGGCTGTCGCCGTACCAGAACAGCAACCGCGTGCCCGTCACGATCGCCGACCGCCTCCTGCCGGACCTGGAGGACCGGACGTACCGCGAGGCGGCGGAGGCCTGGCGGCCGCCGACGGCGGAGCGGGTCGAGCGGGACCTGACGCCGCTGGTGCGCGCCGTGGGCTACTGCATGCAGCACCAGACGTACGCGCATCTGCGGGACGAGGCGGTCCGCTACCTGACCGACGGCCTGGACACCGGCACCTGGCGCTACTTCAAGCGGCGCCGGCTGGCGTCCCTGGCGCTCCCGGGGGCGGTGCCGTCCCAGCTGGCGTTCCTGCCGGCCAACCCGGCCGTGCGCAGGGTCGCACGGCGGATCAGGCATGTGACGTCCCGCGGCTGACCGCGGCCGTCAGGGCCACGAGGGCCGGCGCGGAGGATCGCGCCGGCCCACCGCGCGGTGACGACCGCACGGTGACTACCGCGCGCCGTCCGGGGCGAGGGTCCGCTCGATGCCCGCGACGAGGATCCGCAGACCGGTCTCGAAGCGCGCGTCGTAGTGGTCGAACATCTCCCGGCCGGCCCCGCCCACCAGCGGGAACTCCCCGCCGAGACGGGCCTGCCGCTCGTCGGTGTCGTAGCGCGGGTCACGCCGGCCGGGCAGCGGCTGCACGGCCTGCTCCTCGATCACGAAGCCGATGGTGAAGGTGTACGCGGTGAACCACGCGTTGAGGGCGTCCTCGACGCGGAAGCCCTGCTCGACGAAGGCACCCAGGTAGCGCTCCAGGGCGCCCGCGTGGCTGTCGTCGGTGAGGTGCGTGCCGCTGAAGACCTTGGCGCCGTCCCGGTAGGCCAGCAGGGCCGCACGGGTGCCGCGGCAGGCGGTGGCGATCCAGTCCCGCCAGTCGGAACCGGGGACCTCCTGACCCATGCCGCGCTCCAGCATCTGCCGCAGCATGCGGGTGGCCATGGCGTCGAGCAGGGCCTGCTTGTTGGCGAAGTGCCAGTACAGGGCCGGTGCCTGCACCTGGAGCTCCTTGGCGAGCCGGCGCAGGGTCAGCCCTTCCAACCCCTCCTCGTTCAGCAGGCCGAGGGCGGTCTCCACCACCTTGTCGCGGTCCAGTCGCGTCGCTGCCACGTGCCCATCCTGTCCGTCCGTCGGTACCCCTTGACAATTTAACACCGTTAAGGGGACCCTCGGGACATGGAACTTAACAGCGTTAAGGAAACCGGCGTCCTGATCGTCGGGGCCGGCCCCACCGGACTCGCCCTCGGCATCGACCTCGCCCGCCGCGGCGTGCCCGCGCTCGTCGTGGAGCGCTCCGACCGGCTGTTCCCCGGTTCACGGGGCAAGGGCCTGCAGCCCCGCTCGCTGGAGGTGCTCGACGACCTCGGCGTGGTCGGGTCCGTCCTCGCGTCGGGCGGCCCCTACCCGCAGGGCCGCGTCTGGCAGGACGGCCGCCCGGTCCACGAGTGGGAGATGTTCGAGCGGGTGCCCGCCACCTCCGCCGCCCCCTACGGCGCGACGTGGATGATCCCCCAGTGGCGCACGCAGGAGATCCTGTACGCGCGGCTGCGCGAACTGGGCGGCGCGGTCCGCTTCGGCGCCGGACTCACCGGTCTCGCCCAGGACGCGGACGGCGTGACCGCGGAACTGGCCGACGGCACGACCGTGCGGGCGGCGTACCTGGTCGCCTCCGACGGCGGGCGCAGCGCCGTACGCAGGGCCCTGGGCATCGCCATGCACGGCGAGACCGTCGACCCCGCCCCGATGCTCGTCGCCGACGTGACGCTGACCGGCCTGGACCGCGAGCACACCCACGTGTGGCGGGGCCCGGGCGACACCGGTGCCGTCGCCTTCCCGATGGGCGGCACCGAGCGGGACTTCCAGTTCGTCGCGACGTACCCGGCCGGCGCGGAGCGCCCCGACACCTCACCGGACGGGGTGCGCAAGACCGTCGGACAGCGCACCCACCTGTCGGCCGACGACGTGCTCGAGGTCATGTGGAGCTCCGACTTCCGGCCGCGCGCCGCCCTGGCCGAGCGCTTCCGGGAGGGCCGGGTCCTGCTCGCCGGGGACGCCGCCCACATCCACTCCCCCGCGGGCGGCCAGGGCCTCAACACCGGCATCCAGGACGCCTACAACCTCGGCTGGAAGCTCGGCCAGGTGCTGCGGCACGGCGCCGCAGCCAAGCTGCTGGACAGCTACGGGCAGGAGCGGCTGCCGGTCGCCGCCGACGTCCTCGGCATGAGCACCCACCTGCACCGCAGCACCATCAGCCGGGGCCGGCCGATGAACCAGCGGGGCGCCGAGGTCCACCAGCTCGGTCTCGGCTACCGCGACGGCCCGCTCACCGCCGAGACCCGCGAGGGTCTCGCCGAGGACGCCCTGCGGGCCGGGGACCGCGCGCCCGACGCACCCCTGACCGGCGGCGGGCGGCTCTTCGACGTCCTGCGCGGCCCCCACTTCACGGTGCTGGCCGTCGGCGCCGAACCGCCCGCGGCGCTGCCCGGCTTCGCCCGCGCGCACCGCGCCGGGCCCGGCAGCGCGGTCCACCGCACCTACGGCGAGGGCCTGTTCGTGGTCCGCCCGGACGGCTACGTCGGCCTCGCCACGCGCGACCCGGAGCGCGTCACCGCCTGGCTCGCCCGCTTCGCCGGGTGACTCAGAAGACGTCCGAGGGGACGTACGTCCCCCAGACCTCGCGGAGCGCTCCGCACACCTCGCCCACCGTGGCCCGGGCACGGAGCGCGTCCCTCATCGGGTACAGGACGTCCTCCGTGCCCTCGGCGGCCATCCGCAGCGCGGACAAGGCCGCGTCCACGGCCCGCCCGTCGCGCCCGGCACGCAACGCGGCCAGCCGCGCAACTTGCGCCTCCTCGATCGCGGGGTCGACGCGCAGCGGCTCGTAGGGCTCCTCCTCCCCCAGCTGGAAGCGGTTGACGCCGACGACCACCCGCTCCGCGGAGTCGGTCTCCAGGGCGATCCGGTAGGCGTTGCGCTCGATCTCGGCCTTCTGGAAGCCGCGTTCGATCGCGCTCACCGCCCCGCCGAGCTCCTCCACCCTGGCCATCAGCTCCAGCGCGGCCGCCTCCAGGTCGTCGGTCATCGACTCCACGACGTAGGACCCGGCGAAGGGGTCCACGGTCGCCGTCACGTCGGTCTCGTACGCCAGGACCTGCTGGGTGCGCAGCGCGAGCCGGGCGGACTTCTCGGTGGGGAGCGCGATCGCCTCGTCGAAGGAGTTGGTGTGCAGCGACTGCGTGCCGCCCAGCACCGCCGCCAGCCCCTGGACGGCCACCCGCACCAGGTTCACCTCCGGCTGCTGGGCGGTCAGCTGGACGCCCGCGGTCTGGGTGTGGAAGCGCAGCATCCACGACCTGGGGTTCCTCGCCCCGAACTCCTCGCGCATGACGCGGGCCCAGATGCGGCGGGCGGCACGGAACTTGGCGACCTCCTCCAGGAGCGTCGTGCGCGAGACGAAGAAGAAGGACAGCCGGGGCGCGAAGTCGTCGACGTCCATGCCCGCCGCGAGGGCGGTGCGGACGTACGCGATGCCGTCGGCGAGGGTGAAGGCGATCTCCTGAGCGGGCGAGGCGCCGGCCTCGGCCATGTGGTAGCCGGAGATGGAGATGGTGTTCCAGCGCGGGATCTCGGCGCGGCAGTAGCGGAAGAGGTCCGCGACCAGCCGCAGCGAGGGCTTGGGCGGGAAGATGTACGTGCCGCGGGCGATGTACTCCTTGAGCACGTCGTTCTGGATCGTGCCGGTGAGCCGGTCCGCGGGCACCCCCTGCTCCTCGCCGACGAGCTGGTACATCAGGAGCAGCAGGGCGGCGGGCGCGTTGATCGTCATCGAGGTGGAGACCCGGTCCAGCGGGATGCCGTCGAAGAGCACCCGCATGTCCTCGACCGAGTCGACGGCCACGCCGACCTTGCCGACCTCGCCGTGGGCGAGGGGGGCGTCGCTGTCGTGGCCCATCTGGGTCGGCAGGTCGAAGGCGACGGACAGGCCCGTGGTGCCGTGGGCGATCAGCTGCCGGTAGCGCGCGTTGGACTCGGCGGCGGTGCCGAAGCCCGCGTACTGGCGCATCGTCCAGGGCCGGGTGGTGTACATCGTCGGGTGGACACCGCGGGTGTAGGGGTAGCCGCCCGGCTCACCGAGCCGTTCGCCCGGGTCCCAGCCGTCCAGGGCGTCGGGGCCGTAGACGGGCTCGATCGGCAGACCGGATTCGGACTCGCGTGCCATGCGTCATGCCTCCAGCGACTCGGTCCCCTTTCCTCAGTGTGCGGCGAACCGTGACCGGGCCGGTGCAACTACATGCCGGGGAAATCAGTCAAAGGGTGTACCGACTCATCTCCAGGGGGACGAAGTGGCACTCATATCCGTCACAAGATCACGCGCGGCGGCCGCGGCCGGCGCGCTGCTCACCGGGGCCCTCCTCGCCGGCTGTACGGCCCAGGCGAGCGAGCCCACCGCCAGGGCCTCCGTGGCACCGGACACCGCGGGCCCCGCGGCGAGCCCCTCCGCGAGCACGAGCCCGAGCACGACGCCGAGCAGCGGCTCCCCCTCGCCGACGGCGTCGCCGTCCGCCACGAAGAAGCCGGAGGCCGACCGCACCCCCCGGCCGGTCGTCGTCATCGCGCGGGGCAGCAGCAGCGCGAAGGTGCGCGAACTGCAGGCGCGGCTGAAGCAGCTCGGTCTCTTCGGCCGCAACCCCACCGGCTACTACGGCGACGTCACCGCCTCCGCGGTGCGCGCCTTCCAGTCCCGTCACAAGCTGCCCGCCTCGGGCACCGTCACCGACAGGACCTGGGCGAAGCTGCGCTCGGTCACCCGGCAGCCCACGCGCGGCGCCATGTACCCGCCGACCAGCAACCCGGTGGCGAAGCTCGACCCGCGCTGCATGACCGGCCGCGTGCTGTGCGTCAGCAAGAACAGCCGCACCCTGGCCTGGGTGGTGAACGGCAAGGTCGTCTCCGCGATGGACGTCCGCTTCGGCTCCCAGTACACGCCAACCCGCGAGGGCACCTTCAGCGTCTTCGCCAAGAGCCGGAACCACGTGTCGACGATCTACCACACGCCCATGCCGTACGCGATGTTCTTCAGCGGCGGCCAGGCGGTGCACTACTCGGCCGACTTCGCGGCCCGCGGCTACGCGGGGGCCTCGCACGGCTGCGTCAACGTGCGGGACCGCGCGAAGATCTCGGCGCTCTTCGACCAGGTGCGGGTCGGCGACAAGGTCGTCGTCTACTGGTGACCCCGGGCCAGGAGCCCGTCCAGCGCCCGCCCGAACAGCAGCCGGCCGGCCCACGCGGTGGGCCGGTCGAACGCCCCCGGCAGCGGACGCACCCTCAACTCCTCGCGCCACACCACGCGTGAGCCCCCCTCCTCCCGCGGCCACACCTCGATCTCGGCCCAGCCGAGCACGGTCCGGCCGCGCTTCTCCAGCCGGCACCGCCCGGGACGGCCCGCGTCCGGCGGCTCCCAGCGCACGATCTCCATGGGGTCGTCGACGGCCATCCGCCCGAGTCCGGTGCGTGCCGTGAACGACCGCTCCCCCGTGACGACGGCGGTGGTGAACGGCACCAGCTCCGCGTGGCGTTCCCAGTCGGTGACCCGGCGCCAGGCCTCGGCGGCGGGGAGCGGGCAGCGCCGCTCGATCCGGAAGATCACGTCGTCGACCCTACGCCGCCGCTCCTGCGGCGCTACGTGAGGACGCGGGCGGAGCGGGGGGAAAGCGCTCCGCCCACGTCCCTCGTTGGGGGCCCGATACGGGGGGACCGGGCGACCCCTCGACCGATGACCAGTCGGTCTACTGGTTAAAGCGCCCGGGAAGCCGAAAGTGTCACACCCCGCACCCGCCGCGCCCGGGAGCGCGGCCGGGAGGGAGAGCTGCCCGGCCGCGCCCGGGTGCGGACCCGTGGGCACGGGAAGAGCCCGGATCCGCGGGGCCGATGACCAATCGGCCCCTCCATGGGAGCGCGCGGCGGCCGGAAAGTGTCACTCGCGGCCGTGACCGCGGTGCGGTCCCGGCCGCCCGTCGGGTGGTGCGGCCTGGGCGGACGGGGCGGCCTTGGAGGTCGGTACGGACGGTGCGGCCGGGGCGGACCGTGAGGTGCCGCGCGGGCCGTGGCCGCCCAGGCGGTGGTGTCCGCCGGAACGGTTCTTCCAACGGCCGCGGGCGTCCCGGGAGTCGTCGTCGCCCCGCTCGTCCCCCTTCCCGGCCTTGCCGCCGTTCCCCTCGTGCCCGGCGTTCCAGCCGAGCAGCCCGGCGCAGTAGCGGCGGATCTGGCGCTGGCCGCCGCCCGCCGCCTTGCGCAGCTGCTTGTAGGCCTGCTCGTCCACGCCCTTGCGGTGCCGGCCGGCCGCGGCGTAGGCCCGGCACAGCGCCTTGTGGTCCAGGGCCGGCGTGGAGGACGGCGTCCCGGCCGGCCGGCCGGGCAGGACGGTGCCGTGGGTGCCGCCGGTGCCGCCCGCCGGGCGGCCGTGGCCGGGACCGGGGCGGGAGGTCGGCGGGGCGGTGCGGCCGGGTGACGGCGAACCGCTGTCCGAGGCCGCCGTCGCCGCGCTCTGGGTGTGCACCGGGGAGGGGTCCGGGACGCCGTTGCCGAGCAGGGCCGGCAGCGCGCCGGCGGCGGCCGCCACGCTCACCCCGGCCACCGCGGCGGTCGCGATCAACGTCCCCGTCAGCGATCTGGAGTGACGGGCCGTACGGCTCCGCCCGCTCCGGGGCACCGCGCCCGCGCCCGCGCCGGGCGACCAGTCGTCGGCCGTGCCGAGGCGGACGCCCGCGGAACCTCCGGTGAGCGCGTCGTCGCCGCGCGCGGCACGGAACGCGGCGACGGCGGCCTCCTCGCGTTCCGGGTCGAGGGGCGCGGGAGCCGCGGCGGCGGCCAGCAACCCGGCCAGGGCGGCGGCGCGCTCGTCGCGCCAGGCCCGCTCCGCGGGGTCGTCACCGTGGGCACCCCGCAGCAACCGCTCGGCGGTGGCCTCGTCCAGCCAGTCCTGTCCTCGGTTATCGCTCATCTCATGTCCTCAAGCGTTCGGGACGCCGAAAACGTCACACTTGACGACCCGCCGTCGGAATCCAGCAGCTCAGCCAGACGGCGCAGGCCGCGGCTGGTGGCCATGCGCATCGCACCGGGCCTCTTGCCGACGACCTCGGCCGCCGACCGGGAGTCCAGGCCCATCACGACGCGCAGCAGCACGGCCTCGGCCTGGTCGTGGGGAAGGGCGGCGATCGCCGCCAGCGCGGCGCCGGTGCCCACCGCGGCGACCGCCTCCTCGGCGGTGTCCGAGACGGCGGGCCGGTCGAGCAGTTCCTCCACCCCGGCGGCGGCCAGCGGTCGGCGGCCCACCGCCCGCAGGTGGTCCAGCGCCCGGTTGCGGGCGACCCGGGCCGCCCAGCCGCGTACCGCGTCCCCGTCACCGTGGAAGGCCGGCAGGTCGCGCGCTATCTGCAACCACGCCTCCGACGCCACGTCCTCGGCGTCCCCCGCGCCGACCAGCGAGCGTACGTACTGCAGCAGTTGCGGCTGCACCGCTCGGTACACGAACCGGAAGCCGTCCTCGTCCCCCTCTTGCGCCGCGCGTACCGCGGTCGCCAAATCCACGTGCGGGCCTCCCCCTCGGAATCGCGCACCATACTGCCCCATGATGGGCGCCGGCAGGGCGTCCGGGGGCGGCTACCCGCCGGTCACCAAGGGTCAGGACAGCAGCCGGGAGAGCCGCTTCAGACCGCGGTGCGCCGCCGTACGGACCGCTCCCGCCCGCTTGCCCAGCACCCGGGCCGCGGACACCCCGTCGAGCCCGACGACGACGCGCAGCAGCACCGCCTCCGCCTGGTCGGGCGGGAGCGAGGCGATCAGGGAGAGCGCGCGCTCGGTGGCCAGCGCCTCCAGCGCGCGGTCCGCGGTGTCCTCGGCCGCGGGGAGGTCCAGCAGTTCGGTGTCGAGGGGACGGGCACGGGGCCTGGCGTCCTGGCGCCGCAGGTGGTCCAGGGCCCGGTGCCGGGCTATGGTCGCCGCCCAGCCCCGGAAGCCCGCCCCGTCCCCGCGGAACCGGCCGAGGTCGCGGGCGATTTCGAGCCAGGCCTCGGAGGTGACGTCCTCCGCGTCGTCGCCGACGAGGCCGCGCACGTAGCCGAGCAGCAACGGCTGGACCAGCCGGTAGACCACCGCGAAGGCGTGCTCGTCCCCGCCCTGGGCGCGCCCGACCGCGGCCCCGAGCTCCATGTCGCGGTCGGTCCGCGGGTCGTGGCGCCCCCCGTTGCTGGCCACACTGTCCTCTCGAATCGCCGACATCCTGTACAGCGTGGATTCGCACTGAATCGTCACACCTGTCGGGCCGCCCTGGCGATGGGTGTGACATTTTCGGCCGCGTTGACGCTTTAACAATCAGAAGCGGCCGAAGACGCTCCTGTGGGGGGAGGCGGACTTCGGCCGCTTCACCTGAGACGGCCGGGTACGGCGGCTCAGCCGGCCCGGTCGGCGAGGGTGCTGAAGTCCTGCCAGCTCAGGACCGGCGGGCCGGGGTCCCAGAGCTTCTGGGTGAGCGCGCGCAGGGGCATCCGGATGCCGGCCGCGACCTCGTCCTCGGTCTGGGCGTCCGCCCGGTCGCACCACACGGCCAGCCGCGCGCCGAGGATGCGGTCCGGTCCCGCGAGCGCCGCGGGCACGGCGCCGTCCCGGTAGACGACGGCCGGGGTCCACTCCTCGTAGATGCGCCGCCCGCTGGGGTAGGGGAAGTTCGCCGGCGCGCCGAGGACGTAGTAGAGGTACCAGGAGTTGAGGTTGAGCAGCTGCCGGCCCTCGCGCAGGAGGTCCTCGGGCAGCCGTCCGCGCAGTTTGTTGCTGGACCAGTAGGCGACCACCCGGTCCGGGTCCGCGGCGACCCGGGCGCCGTCGGAGAAGCCGTCGTTCCAGGCCTCGACCCGTTTGCCGAGCGATCGCAGGGTGGCGGCGCGGTCGTTGAGCCAGCCGGCCGCCGCGTCGGCCACCCCGGCGTCCGGGCCGTAGCGCTCGCGCGCGTACGCGGCGAGCTGCGGGAAGGACGTCTCGGGGTGGTCCGCCACGAGCGGTCCGTACTCGTCGCCGCCGACGTGCCAGTACGCGCCGGGGAAGAGCGGTGCGTACTCCTTGAGCAGGTCGTCGACGACGTCCGCGGCACCGGGCCGGGAGATGTCCAGCGCCCCGCGCACGGGGGTGCCGTCCACGGAACGCAGCTGGAGGTCCGGGTGGGCGTCGAGCACGGCACCCATGTGACCGGGGCTGTCGATCTCCGGGACGACGGTGATGTGCCGCTGCGCGGCCAGGTCGACGACGGCGCGGATGTCCTCCTTCGACAGGTGCCGGGGCGAGACGATCTCGGGGTGGCTGTCGCTCTGGACGCGGAAGCCCTGGTCGTCGCTGAGGTGGAGGTGGAGCTGGTTGTACTTCAGGTCGCCCAGCTCGCGGACCCTGGCCTCCAGCCATTCGCGGCTGAAGTACTTGCGCCCGATGTCGATCATCAGTCCGCGCTCCGGCCGGTCCGGGCGGTCCTCGACGGTGCCGGCCGGCACCCGTCCGGTGGAACGGACCGCCTGGAGGAGGGTTCGCGTGCCGTAGAAGACCCCGGCGTCGGTGCCGGCGCGCACTGTCACCCCGTCGGCCGAACTTGTCATCTCGTACGACTCCGGGCCCGCATTACTCCGTTCGAGTGAAAGCGCGATGTCCCCCGGTTTGGCGGGCCCACTGACGTACGGCCGGCGGAGCTCCTCCGCGAGCAGCCGCGCCTCGTCCTCCACGGCGCTCCCGGCGGGCGCCACCACCCGCGAGCCGGGGCCCGGTACGAAGGCGGCGGTACCGGCGGCAGGGGTGAAGGAACGGACGGCGGGGATCGAGGGGAACCCGGTGGACGTGCTCGCCCGCTCCGTCGGCGGGGCGCCGGGGCCCGCGGTCCCCGCGGGTGCGGCGAGCGCGGGACCGGCCCCGAGCACGGCGGTCAGCACGGCCGTCGCCGCGTACGCCGACGCACGTTTCGCCCGCATCTGCCACATGATCCGAATTTATGCCCGCTGTGCGCATCTCGCCGTGCGGACCAGGGGAAGCCGTGCACTTTCGTTCCCGTACGAGTGAAATTCGTGCATCCGTCGTACAGGGCCGAACATAGGCCGATACGGTGGTCGTCACTCGTCGTCCCCCTGTGGTTCACGCCGCGCAGCCGCCTCGCGGTTCCCCCCACCCCCGTCACCGTTCCCTCCCAGGAGCCCACCGCTGTCCAGCGACACCCCCGCCGTCCCGCCGCGGACCCCGGCGCACCTCCCTGCGCACCTCCCGGCGCAGTCACGCGGCCGGGCCCCCCGACCGGCGCCGACGGGCCGTCCCGGCCTCCCCCACGGCCTGCGGCGGCTCAACGAGGCCTCCCCCGGGGCGGCCGAGGCCGTCCTGCTGACCTGCTGCGGCAGCCTGCGCTGGGCCCGCAGGGTCGCCGCGCACCGCCCCTACCCCGACCTGGCCGCACTGCTGGCCGCCGCCGACGAGGCCGCCTACGACCTCACGCCCGCCGACCTCGCCGAGGCCTTCGCCGCCGAAGCGGCCGGCGCCCCGCCGGACGCCGCCCCCACCCGCGGCAGCCTCGCCGCGCACACGGCGCTGCGGGCCGCGCAGGCCGCGTACGAGGCTCGCTTCGGCCACGTCTTCGTGCTCTCCCTCGACGGGGTGCACCCCGGTGAGTCCCTCGACCGGATGCTGGCGTCACTCCGTCAGCGTCTCGGCAACGAAGCGGACGAGGAGCGGGTCACGGCCGCCGAGGAACTGCGCCGCGTCACCCGGTCCCGCCTGGGGCGACTGGCCCTCGGGGACGCGCGGGGCGAGCCGGGGGTTCCCGGCCGATACACCCACACGTGCGGGATCGATCACACCTGAAGGACCCGGCAGGACGTGGCCGACAAGCCGTCGCTACGATGGCCAGGGCCGGAGGACCGTACCCGGCCGGGCCGACCGACCAACGAAGCCGGCAGGCCCCACACCGCTCCCGGAGGGTTTTTTCCGTGCCGGCTGGAACGTTGTACCGCGGCCGGGAAGGCATGTGGTCATGGGTGGCTCATCGAGTCACCGGTGTCCTCATCTTCTTCTTCCTGTTCGTCCACGTCCTCGACACCGCACTGGTGCGTGTCTCCCCCGAGGACTACGACAAGGTCGTCAACACCTACAAGCAGCCCATCGTCAGCCTGCTCGAGTACGGGCTGGTCGCGGCTGTCCTCTTCCACGCTCTGAACGGCCTGCGCGTCATCGCCGTGGACTTCTGGTCCAAGGGCCCGAAGTACCAGAAGCAGATGCTGTGGACGGTCATCGGAATCTGGGTCGTGCTGATGATCGGGGCCATCTACCCCGTCCTCGGTCACGCCGCACGAGTGCTGTTCGGGAGCTGAGCGAAGTCATGTCCGCAACGGACCACGTGGAGCTCAGCTCCTCCAGCGCCGCCTACGGCCCCGACAACCCGGCCCCGGTCATCGAGCCGCCGCGCGCCCGGACCAAGCGCACCCCGCGCAGCACCCGGACCAACTTCGAGATGTACGGCTGGCTCTTCATGCGCCTGTCCGGCATCGTCCTGGTCGTCCTGGTCATCGGTCACCTGCTGATCCAGCTCGTGCTCGACGGCGGCGTCACCAAGGTCGGCTTCGCCTTCGTCGCCGGCCGCTGGGCCTCGCCGTTCTGGCAGACCTGGGACCTGCTCATGCTGTGGCTGGCGATGCTGCACGGCGGCAACGGCCTGCGCACCGTGATCAACGACTACGCGGAGCGGGACAACACCCGGTTCTGGCTGAAGATGCTGGTCTACACCGCGACCGCGTTCACCATCATCCTCGGCACGCTGGTGATCTTCACCTTCGACCCGAACATCCGCTAGCCAGGGCTGGACAGGGAAGCGACCCCTCATGCAGATCCACAAGTACGACACCGTCATCGTCGGCGCGGGCGGCGCCGGCATGCGCGCCGCCATCGAGGCGACGAAGCGCAGCCGCACCGCAGTGCTGACGAAGCTCTACCCCACCCGCTCCCACACCGGCGCCGCCCAGGGCGGCATGGCCGCGGCCCTCGCGAACGTCGAGGACGACAACTGGGAGTGGCACACCTTCGACACGATCAAGGGCGGTGACTACCTGGTCGACCAGGACGCCGCCGAGATCCTGGCGAAGGAGGCCATCGACGCGGTCCTCGACCTCGAGAAGATGGGCCTGCCCTTCAACCGCACCCCCGAGGGCCGGATCGACCAGCGCCGCTTCGGCGGCCACTCCCGCAACCACGGCGAGGCCCCGGTCCGCCGTGCCTGCTACGCGGCCGACCGCACCGGCCACATGATCCTCCAGACGCTGTACCAGAACTGCGTCAAGGAGGGCGTGGAGTTCTTCAACGAGTTCTACGTCCTCGACCAGCTCATCGTCGAGGAGGACGGCGTCAAGCGGTCCGCCGGCGTGATCGCGTACGAGCTGGCCACCGGCGAGATCCACGTCTTCCAGGCGAAGGCCGTGGTGTACGCCTCCGGCGGCACCGGCAAGTTCTTCAAGGTCACCTCCAACGCGCACACCCTCACCGGTGACGGCCAGGCCGCCGTCTACCGCCGCGGTCTGCCGCTGGAGGACATGGAGTTCTTCCAGTTCCACCCGACCGGCATCTGGCGCATGGGCATCCTGCTGACGGAGGGCGCCCGCGGTGAGGGCGGCATCCTCCGCAACAAGGACGGCGAGCGCTTCATGGAGAAGTACGCGCCGGTCATGAAGGACCTCGCCTCGCGTGACGTCGTCTCCCGCGCGATCTACACCGAGATCCGCGAGGGCCGCGGCTGCGGTCCCGAGGGCGACCACGTCTACCTCGACCTGACCCACCTGCCGCCGGAGCAGCTGGACGCCAAGCTCCCGGACATCACCGAGTTCGCGCGGACCTACCTCGGCATCGAGCCCTACACGGACCCGATCCCGATCCAGCCGACCGCGCACTACGCCATGGGCGGCATCCCCACCAACGTCCAGGGTGAGGTCCTGTCGGACAACACCACCGTCGTCCCGGGCCTGTACGCCGCCGGCGAGGTCGCCTGCGTCTCCGTGCACGGCGCCAACCGCCTCGGCACCAACTCGCTGCTGGACATCAACGTCTTCGGCCGGCGGGCCGGCATCGCCGCCGCCGAGTACTCCGCGGACCACGACTACGTCGAGCTCCCCGAGGCCCCGGCGCAGTTCGTGGTCGACCTGGTGGAGCGGCTGCGTGCCTCCACCGGCAACGAGCGGGTCGCGCAGCTGCGCAAGGAGCTGCAGGAGACCATGGACGCGAACGTCATGGTGTTCCGCACCGAGCAGACCATCAAGACCGCCGTCGAGAAGATCGGCGAGCTGCGCGCGCGGTACCGGAACGTGTCGATCCAGGACAAGGGCAAGCGGTTCAACACCGACCTGCTCGAGGCCATCGAGCTCGGCAACCTGCTCGACCTCGCCGAGGTCATGGCGGTCTCGGCCCTGGCCCGCAAGGAGTCCCGCGGCGGCCACTACCGCGAGGACTACCCGAACCGCGACGACGTCAACTTCATGCGGCACACGATGGCGTACCGCGAGGTGGGTGCCGACGGCACCGAGGCGATCCGTCTCGACTACAAGCCGGTCGTGCAGACCCGCTACCAGCCGATGGAGCGTAAGTACTGATGAGCACCGCGACCCTCGACAAGGTCGAGGCCGAGGCCCAGGCCTCGCCCTACATCACGGTCACCTTCCGGATCCGCCGGTTCAACCCGGAGATCTCGGACGAGGCCACCTGGCAGGACTTCGAGCTGGAGATCGACCCCAAGGAGCGGGTCCTCGACGGTCTCCACAAGATCAAGTGGGACATGGACGGAACGCTGACGTTCCGTCGCTCCTGCGCCCACGGCATCTGCGGCTCCGACGCCATGCGCATCAACGGCCGCAACCGGCTGGCCTGCAAGACCCTGATCAAGGACATCAACCCGGACAAGCCCATCACCGTCGAGCCCATCAAGGGCCTGACGGTGCTGAAGGACCTGGTCGTCGACATGGACCCGTTCTTCCAGGCCTACCGGGACGTGATGCCCTTCCTCATCACCAAGGGCAACGAGCCGACGCGCGAGCGCCTGCAGTCCGCCGAGGACCGCGCGCGCTTCGACGACACCACCAAGTGCATCCTGTGCGCCGCGTGCACGTCGTCCTGCCCGGTCTTCTGGAACGACGGCCAGTACTTCGGCCCGGCGGCCATCGTCAACGCCCACCGCTTCATCTTCGACTCGCGTGACGAGGGCGGCGAGCAGCGGCTCGAGGTGCTGAACGACAAGGACGGCGTGTGGCGCTGCCGCACCACGTTCAACTGCACCGACGCCTGCCCGCGTGGCATCGAGGTCACCAAGGCGATCCAGGAGGTGAAGCGCGCGCTCATCACGCGTCGCTTCTGATCCCCTCCGCCGAGGCTCCCCCGAGGGCCCCGCAGCCGGTCAGCCGGCAGCGGGGCCCTCGGGCGTTCCCGGGGTCAGCGCGCGCTTCACAGCCGGCTCACGATCGTCGGGTCGGTGATCTCCGTGTCGCGGGCGAGGAGCAGCGCCTTGCCGAGGACCACCGACAGCATGGGGTCGCCCTCGAAGGGCAGGGGGCCCGGGACCGCGCAGGCGTGGGCGGGCGGGACGACGCACAGGTGGCGGTCGCCCGGGGAGATCAGGACGTTGCCGGAACCTATGTGGATCCGGTACGTGTGCCGGTCACCGCGGACGCGCAGGAAGCGTCCCTCGACAGTGCAACGTCCGGCGATGGCCAGCCGCGGTACGAGGCGGGACAGCACCTCGCGGCGCGTCTTCGCGCACGGGGTCAGCTCGCCGAAGCCGTAGGACGCCCAGTAGGCGCGGAAGCGGCCGTCGGGGCCGCCGTCCTGCCAGGTGGGGTCGTTGCCGATGCCGGCGGCGCCCACGAAGAGGTCCACGTCGCGCAGGACTTCGCTGAGGACGAGCGGCGGGACGTCGGCGAGCGGTAGCGGATCGGCGGCCCGGTTCCCGGGGGCGTACAGCGGGAGGAAGCGCACCTGGTCCGTGTCGACGTACAGATGGCTGCCGAAGTGACCGAAGCCGTCCCCGTCGACGCCCTGGACCCGCAGCTCCGCCCGCAGCCCCCACCGCGGGAGTTCGCGCGTGGCGGGCGGGAAGGCCTCGTCGACCGGCAGGCGCAGGCGGTACCGCCAGCCGCGGGCGGCGGCCAGCGAGGCGAACCGGTGCTGTCTCAGGACGTGGTGCGTGGCGGTGACGCGTGCGGCGTCCGCGAGGCCGTACACCTCGCGGTGGGCCTGCCGGAAGGGCTGCGTGACGCCGTGCCGCTCCAGCCACTCCCGCCAGGCGGTGATCTCCACGCGGTCGCGCCCCCAGGGGTGCCACAGTCCGACGACGTCCTCCCCGCCGCCCAGGACCCGCTCGCCGTCGAGGGTGCGCAGGCCGCCCTCGGCCCACCCGCAGGCGACCCCGTCGACCGTCCACAGCAGGCGCCGGACGAGGGTCCCGAGCAGCGGATGGCCCAGCAGCCGCTCCCGCCACACGGGGTACGCCCACGTGCGCCGTTCCGGGAACTGCCGTTCCAGCCACGCGGCCTGCGCCGCCAGCGTCCGGTCGATGTCCCCGACGGTCGCCCTGAGCCGCGTCAATTCCCCCGCGTGCTCGCGCCGCACGGCGGCCGGGGCGCCCTTCAGGGCCTTGCCCGCCGCGCTGCGCCACCCCAGCACGGCCCGCCCGTCCCGGATCCCCAGCTCCGCGGTGACCCCACCCAGCCGCTGCGCCACCCCGATCCCGTACCCGGGCACGGCCGGCTCCCCGACGTCCCCCCACGCGATCACACTCACCGTCCACCCCCTGTGCGGCGACCCCCGCAGTCCCCATCCCCGCCGAGCGTAGGACCGCCCTCTGACAACGCCCCGTCTGCGCTTGTACGTGACTTGATTCAGCCTATGGTGCGTTTATTGATGATCTGTCATGCTCCGAGCAGGATGCGGGGAGCTCCTGTGGGGGGATCATGGGCATAACGGGGCGGCCCAAGCCGCTCGGACACGGCCAGGCGGCCCAAGAGGCCCACTCCATCGCGGCCCCTATGCTGACCGCCGCGGCGCTCGCCTTGGCAGGCGTCGTCGCCGGCGCGGCCCCGGAATTGTTCCTATGGCCCGGACCGACGCTTTTGGTCTTGGTCGCCGCTTCTCTCACGCTCGTCGCGAGCATCCAGCTCCACTACCACGCCCGCCATTATTACTATACGACGGCGGATATCCAGGCATGGTACGGCCCGGACGTGTCGACCGAGTCCGAAGAATACCTTGATCTGTGCGCTGCGCAGCGGCTCGATCTCGACGAGTGGCGGCGCTACATCCGTTGGGCCATCGTGTGTTTCAACGCGGGTACCTCTCTGCTGGGATTGGGTGTCTCCCTCGCCCTCGCACCCGCGAACGGCGGACCTCAGGCCGTCTGGCGCTGGGTGGCGCTCGCCATGGTCCTCGCGTGCACTGTCGCAGACATTCTATGGATCACGTACCTGTACAGGGAACGGAATCGGCAGCGTTAGAGCGACGACCCGCGCATCAGCGAGGAGCGAGGCAGCGATGAATTCGGATTCCATGACACTGCCGGGAATCGTCCCGGAACCGGACAACACCGGCAAGGAGAAAGAGTGCTGGGGAGTGGGATGTTCCGGACTGATTCCCAGTAATACCGGTGCAGATACGCAAGAGGCGTGGAAAAAGGCTCTCAGTATGGGACCGCTCGTCATCGCCGAATATCAGAGGCAACACAACAATGTGGCGCACAACGCGAAGTGCCAATTCCGGGACCTTCCGCCATCGGTCCACAACGCGGCCACGCATGAAGGCGGCAATCCCAGGCCCGCTCTCAAGAAAGACCTCGCTGCGCTCAACGAGGCCCTGAACCAGGGGCAGTAGCCACCCGTCCGGCATCCTGGGCCACGCCCGCCACTACGATGACGCGCGTGGCTCGGACGGACAGGGAACGGGGGCGTCGTCCCGCCCCGTGGCTGGGTCTGGGCGCGCTGGCGCTCGGGAGCTTCGCCGTAGGGGACACCCTGCACCGGGTGCGCGTGGCAGCGGAGTGGGCCGTCACGTGGTGGCCCTGGCTGCTGCTCGCGCTGGCGGTACTCAACCTCGTACGGTCCTTCGTCGCCGTCAGCTCCCTCATAGCCCCTGGTGTCCTGGCCGCGATCGCTCTCGTGGGGCTCGCCCACGGGCACGCCGTCAGCGGCCGTGTCCTGGTGAACGTCGTCCTGCCCGTCTCACTCGCGGTCGTGGGCGTCGCGTTGCTGCGCCCCTCCGTTCGGCCGGGGGACGGGCGGTGGACGCGGTTCCTGTCCACAGGCCGCGTCCGCGGTCCCGGGGCGATCGGAGAACGCACCCGGCACCCGCGCCTGGAGCTGCGGGCCGTCGCCGGTGAGATACGGGCGGACCTCACCGGTTCGGCGCTCGACGGCGACGTGACCGTCCATATCACGGCGGTCGCGGGGCACGTGCATCTGACCGTTCCCCGGAGCTGGCCGGTCACGGTGCAGACGACGGGCATGGTCCTCACGCGGGTCACCGACTCAGGGCCGAGGGATGCCATCGACACGGACTCCGGTGGCGTGGGCCTGCATCTCCTGGGACTGGGCGGCGCGGTCAGCCTCGTACGGGCGTAGCGCTCATCGCAGACGGTCGGATATTTGCCGGAACAGGTCCCACTCACCATCGTGGTCGGGGAGTTCGTGGCCCAGCGCCTTGGCCAGATCGAGCCGGTGCAGGTCGTAGACGACGTACATCAGCCCCGCGTACGCCTGGGCGGCCGTCACCGCCCCCTTGTACGCGAGGGCTGCACCCGCCAGGGACACGGCGAGGAGCCACCACTGCCGCGGTTCGTCGTGGAAGGCCACCGCGCCGCACAGGGCGCAGGCGAGGAAGCAGTGGCACAGGTTCACCGCGGTGTCGAGGGAGTCCCGGGCGGAACTCAGCGCGGCGGCCAGGCGGCCGGAGACCTGCGGGAGGATCCGCGGCCAGGAGGCCAGCGTCGCCAGGCCGTAGCGCTCGCCGGCTCTGAGTTCGCCCGCGCGCAGGGCGTTTCCGAGGGCCGTGGGAAGCAGCACGTTGCCCGGGGGAAGCGCCGCCAGTCGCAGGACGGCCTGATGGCGGTCGCGTTCGAGGCGGGCGAGGGAGTCCCGCTCCCGTATCTGCTCGCCGAGACTCTTGCCCGTGGGGCTCTCCACGGCCGTGTTCTCGCGTGTGGTGGCGTCGAACAGGACCAGCCACCTGCGCCGCTGGTACTCCACCAGCACCCCCGCCAGCCGCGACGTCGGCGCCCACCGCTCCCAGTAGCCCTCCAGCACCCGGACGGCCCGTACCTGGAAAGGGTGCAGCAGCAGGCCGAGCAGTGCGGCGGAGGCGGAGATCGCGAGCACTGCGGCCGCGGCCGAGGCGGGGGTGGCGGGGAGGGCTTCGTGCCATCGGGTGCGGCCGGAGAACGCGCCCGCACGGGTGAGGGTCCAGGCGTATGTGACGAACAGGGCGCTCGGCGCGAAGTGCACGGCCAGCATCCGGCGCAACGGGTTCCCGCCCTTCCCCCATTCGCATCAAGGAACCCAGTATGCGCTGGGCCGACCGGTGTCCACAGCGGTGCCCCCGGTTCGGTTGTGGGGGGTCGCAGCTTGTACCGTCCCCCCATGGCCGCGACACCCCCCACACCGCCGCGACGTGCCGTCCTCGGACTCGGCGTGGCCGCCGCGCTGCTTCCCGCCGGGAAGGCGATGGCGGCCGGCAGATCCGTGGTCGGGGGCGAGCGGCTGGGGCGGCGCGGGGTGCAGGTGGCGGCGGGGGCGCCGAGGCTGCCGGAGACGAAATCCCTGTCGTGGATCGTCGCGGACGCCGACTCCGGTGACGTGCTGGCGTCGTACAACGCACACCGGCAGCTGCCTCCGGCGAGCACGCTGAAGATGCTGTTCGCGGACACGCTGCTGCCCCGCTTCGGCCGGCGGACCCGGCACGAGGTGACGCACGCGGACCTGGCGGACATAGGAGCCGGGAGCAGTCTGGTCGGGATCGAGGCGGGGATCACCTACACGGTCGAGCAGCTGTGGCTCGGGGTGTTCCTGCGGTCGGGGAACGACGCGGTGCACGTGCTGTGCTCGATGAACGGCGGGGTGGAGAAGACCGTCCGGGAGATGCGGGCGCGGGCGCGGGAACTGCAGGCGAACGACACGTATGTGGTGAGCCCGGACGGCTACGACACGCCCGACCAGCTGTCGTCGGCGTACGACCTGACGCTCTTCGCGCGGGCGGGGCTGCGGAACCCGGACTTCAGGTACTACTGCCGGACGCAGGTCGCGCGGTTCCCCGCGGAGAAGGGCGCGACCTTCGAGATCCAGAACACCAACCGGCTGCTGGGCGACTACGACGGCATGATCGGGGTGAAGAACGGCTACACCACCAACGCCGGGAACACCTTCACGGGCGCGGCGGAGCGCGACGGACGGACGCTGCTGGTGACCGTGATGCACCCGGAGTCGGGGTACGACGAGGTGTACCGGGAGGCGGCCGACCTGCTGGACTGGGGGTTCGACGCGGTGGGCCGCGTGGAACCGGTCGGGGAGCTGGTGCCGACGCTGAGCCAGGTGCGCGCGATGGCCGGGGGACCTCCCGGCGAGAGCCGCGGCCCGCGGCCCACGGCGGCGGGGGACGCGTCGAAGGGTTCCTCGTGGTTCGGACCGGCCGTGGAGACGGTCCTGGTGGCGGCGGTCGCGGCGTTCGTCCTGGCGATCAGGCGCCGCCCCCTGCCGCAGCGGGCGGCGGCCCGGGGGGACGCCGGGCGGCGCGGGCGCGGCTCGAGCCGCGCCCGCTGAGGTCGCCGTCCCGCGGCCGGGGTACGCGGCTCACCCGGCGAAGGTCCCGTAGGCGGCGACGACCAGCGCCAGCAACCCGGTGAGCGCTGCCACGGCGGGCAGCGGCCAGCGGGAACGCTCCAGCGCCTCGATGCGGTCCTCATGCTCGCCCAGCACCTTGTCGGTCTGGTCGGCGCGCTGCAGGAGCAGGGCGAGATCACCCCGCGTGGTGGCGAAGCCGACGTCGACGGAGCGGCGCAGTCGCTCGAGTTCGAGGGCGACCCCGAGGGTGCCTTCCTGATGCGTGGTCATCTGCCTCACCGCCTCAGCCAGGAGGGCAGCAGCCGCTCGACGGCGTCGAGGGACATCACGCGGGTGACGGCGGCCGCGACGGCGAGCACGGTGCAGGCGCCCGGCCAGGTCGCGTCGACCAGCAGCGGCGCGGCGGCGGCGAGGGCGACGCCGGTCTGGACAAGGGTGCGGATGGTACGCCGGTCGGCGTCGGTCATGTGGTCTCCTTCCTCTTCGGGACGTGCAGTCCGTCCCAACTGGTGCGGCCGGGGATGCCGTCGGCGTCCGCGCCGCCGTAGCCGAGCTTGCGCTGCCAGGCGGCGTAGGAGCGGCGGTCGGCTTCGGTCCACTCCGGCCCGGGCCCTTGCCGGTAGCGGCCGCAGCCGACGGCGACGAGGCGCCGGCCCATCGCCGTGACGACGTCGCTGCGACGGCCGGGCCGGAAGAAGGCGGCGCCCGGGAAGGGCTCGTACGTCCGCGCGGGCGGGGTTCCGAGCCGCTTGGCGACGCGCTCCCGCATGGCCGGCATCGGGAAGCTCGGATCGATCTTCCGTCGCGTCCATTCCTTGTGCCCGATGACGTGGCCGGCGCTCCAGCCGTGCACCCGGCACAGGGCGACGGCGGTCCTCTCCACGGCCGCCAACTGGGCGGCGGGGTAGGGGTCGTGGCCATCGCCCACGTTCTCGATCTCGAACCCGTAGAAGTGGGCGTTGCCGTCGACGGCGTCGGCACCGGGCTTCGCGGGCAGCGAGCGGCCGGCGCGGACGGCGTCGTACACGGCGCTCGAACCGCTGCCGGCGTGGTTGGTGCGCCCGTACCCGACCAGGTGCACGGTGCCGTCCTTGGCGATGACCCCGATGCACAGCGGTCCCGGCAGGTCGGCGCGGCCGGTCCGGCACAGGCCCACGCTGTCCCGGCCGGCGGTGTGATGCAGCATCACACCGTGCACCTGGCCCCAGGCGGCGACGTCGTTGCGGTTGTGGGTGCGCCAGTCGCCGTGTCCGGCGACGGTGACGCCTTCGGCATCGAGAGCGGCCAGGAATGCCGTCGCGGAGACGGGTGTGGCCATGGTTCCTCCTCTGATCGGTGGGACGGTGGGACGTTGGGACTGGGAACGGGAACGGGGAAGCCCCGGGCCGCCGTGTGCACGGCGGCCCGGGGTTCTGGGCCCGGGGGCGGACGGTCCTACAGCAGCGGGTCGATCCGGATGAAGCGGGTGTCGAAGTTGGCCGTGCTGGACGCGTTGCCGGAGCGGTAGGCGGGTGTGGCGGTGTAGCCGGTGCCCGCCGTGAGGCCCGTCACGAGGAACTGGCTGGACGACGAACCCCGGCCGGTGTTGGTGACCAGCGCCGCCCGGTCGTCGCTGGTGGCGAGGATCACCGCGTTGTCCGAGGCTCTGCGGACCGTGGCGGACATGTAGGAGCTGTACGCCCCCGAACTCCACATGTAGGCGCCCACCGTCACGATGACCTGGCCGGAGGCGGGCGCCGTGAAGGCGGCCGCCATGGGGTCGCCGACCGCGTCGGTCAGGGTCTCCGCGTACGTCGTCGAGTTCGTGGTGCCACCGTCCACGTTCACCCGGAACACCGGGACGGCCCCCACGGGTGCCCAGACGGTCCCGGTGTACTGCACCAGCCGTCCGGGGGTCGTCAGCCAGGCGACCATGCCGGCCACGGGTGCCGTGACCTTGGCGTCGCGCGACGCCGCGTCCGCGAAGCGCATCACGGTGCGGCCGTCCACGCCCTCCGCGAGCGCCCTGAGGTTCGCGGGCAGGTCGGCGGCGTCGGTGGCCTGGGGGTAGGGGAGATTGCTGATCGGGGTGTACTGCGTGCTCACGCGGTGGCCTCCGCTGCGGGCTCGGGTACGCCGCCGCCTTCGGCGGTGTACGGGGACGGGGTGGCTTCCTCCTCCTCGCCGGGGCCGTGCGGGGACGGCGGGTCCGGTTCCCCGTCCGGCGGCAGGCCGTCGCTGACCGTGACGGCGACCGGAAGGTCGGGCCCGTGGTCCGCGGCCGCGCCGACGCCGAGGTATCCGGCGAGTTCCGTCGTCACCGCGTCGGCCAGCTGCAGGAACTGGACGTCCGTCAGGGTGACGGGCCCGGGCGACCCGGGGGTGTTCTCAGGCATGGGTGCCCTCCTTGATGTCCCGCCAGGTCCGGCCGCCGGCCTTCACCTCGGCGAGGGTCGGATACGCGGCCGCCACCTGGGCGTACGTCTGCCACACCTCCGTCACCAGGGCCGCCGGGGCGTCGGGGGTCAGCCCGGAGTCCGCGGGGACCCCGTTGGGCACGGTCCCGCGCAGGGTCAGGCTCTGCCGCACCCCGCCGGCCGCCGTCGCCGAGGTCTTGATCCCGGTGACCCAGGCCAGGGTGTCCAGTCGGGCGCCGCTGGTGTCGACCAGCCGCACGACGTCGCCGAGCTGGATCCGCGGGTCGGGGAGCACCTCGACGTCGCCGATGACGGGGACGGGGTACTCGCCGGCCTTGCGCATGGCGTCGGCGAGCGACTGCGCGCCCCGCAGGTCCTGCACCCAGTCCGTGGCCTCGGCGGAGTACTCCTGGCGTCCGTAGAACCGTTCGCCGGCACTGCCCGCCACCCAGGATGTGGCGAAGCGCTCGGCCGGGTCGTCGGCCGGCTTGAGGGTCTCGAGGTGGACGGACGGCTCGCCGGTCTTCGTGACGGTGTAGAGCGTCTGCGCGCTGCGGTTGCTGAAGCGCACCACGAGGTAGCCGTCCTCGCGGCGGGTCAGGACGTCGACCGCGCCCTTGACCGCCGTCGCCCCGGCCGCGGGCGACGTCGCGAAGCGCACCGAGGACCCGGAGGTGGTGACGGAGTCGTCGTCGGTCAGCGGTGGTCCGATGTCGAACTCCTCCTCGGCCATCACGTAGCTGACCGTGACCGATCGGTTCGCGGGGATCTCCCGGATGGTGCCGTCGTCGTAGACGGTCCCGGTCGCCGCGCCGGTCTTGGACCAGTCCTTGGCGGGCTGGACGCAGTAGTTCCGGCAGGCGTCGATCTCCTCCGTGACGGTCAGCGCGGCGATGTCCCGCACGGTGGTCAGCGTGAGGTCGGCCGCCGTGGGGGGCTGGGCGAACCGGGTGTGGTTGCGCCAGCGGAATACGCCGAGCTCGTCGAACTCGGCGGTCGCCATGGTCGCCTTGGCGATCTGCGTCAGCACGTCCCACTGCGAGCCCGAGACGCGGGGGACGGAGACCAGCGGGAAGACCGCGTCGTCGAGGACCGCGCCCTTGGTCCAGGTGCCGGACTGGCCGAAGACGGCCGCGGCCGGCATCGCGGCCAGCCCGGAGGTCACCTGCAGCGATTCCACGGCCACGGTGGTGACCAGCCGCACCTGGTCCAGCTCGGCGGACTTCTGGAGGCCGGACGGCTGGACGTACGTGGCCGCCGTCCCCAGCAGCTGCGTTCCGTCGGGTGCGGTCAGCCTCGGCTGCACGGTGGGGTACACCGCGGTCCCGGTGCCCGCCGTGTCGAAGAACGCGCCGATGTGCCAGACGCCCCGCTGTGCCCTGATGGCCGGCCATGACCACTCGAAGTACCAGTAGCCCTGGTCCGAGCCCTCGGAGTAGAGGCGGACGGTGCCGGCGACGAAGTCGACGACCAGGCGCAGGGTGCCCGTCGCCGATCCCGTGCGGTTGAGCTGGAGGTGGATCTCCACCGTGTCGCCGATGCCGACGGCGTTGTTGACCCACGCCTCGGCGAACAGCCGGCTGCCCGGCACGGTGACCCGGCTGCGCGGGAACCAGGAGGTCGTCAGGCCCGTGGTGCCCGGCTCCAGCCCGGTGGGCACGAGCGCCATCTCGTGGGGCGCGTCCTGCCTGGTCCACGTGTAGTTCCGCGGATCGGGCAGCACCTCCGGCTGGCCGTAGGGCGTGGTGAACCCGCCGTGCAGCGTCGCGTGGACGAGGGTGAGCGGCTGCCCCTCGACGAACTCGGGGTAGCGCGCGGGCGGGGAGCTGTGGAGTCCCGCCTGCCGGAGGAGTTCGTCCACGCACCAGGTCGCCGAGGACACCGGGCGCTTCCGGAAGAACCCGATGTACGGCTTCGGCAGGACGGCGGGGCCGCGCAGCCGCTCGGCCCCGTCCAGCGCGGTGACCTTGACGGTGTCGCTGCCGGAGGCCGCGCTGCGGGCCCGGACCGTGCCGCGGAAGACGGCCAGGTCGTTCCCGCCGAGCCCCGCGGCGTGCACCACGGACTGGCCGGGACGGACGAGGTCTCCCGTGCTCCTGGGCGCCCACGGCGAGTACAGCTGCGGGCCGGACTGGTCGGCTCTGCCCTGCAGGTGTTCGTCCGACGAGACGGCCGCACCCGAGATCTCGAACTCGGCCTGGGCCGAGGCGCTGCCGGCGAACGCCCGCATCGCCTCCGGAAGGTCGGTCGCGTACGACCGGTCCACGCTCCACGACTGCACCTGGGCGCCGAGGTCCTTGCCGCCGAAGCGGGTGGAGTGGGACGTGGTCCGCTCGCCCTGCGCGAGGGCCGCGCCGAGCGCGTCGTCAGCCCGCTGCACCGGCCACCTCCACCAGGTCGATGCTCACGCCGCGGTACGGCAGCGGCTGGGCCGGCACGTCGCTGTACCCGGTGACCGCCATCGCGGGGCAGCCGTCGCCGGGGACGCCGTCCGCGGCGCCGTCGTCGTACGACAGGCAGGCCCCGGCGAGGGCGTACGTCCCGGCGGCCCCGGGCTTCACGCAGGGCGTCACGAAGGCCGCGCCCGGCGGTACGGTCCCCGCCACGTAGGCGCCGTTCGCCGACACCGACGACAGGTAGGCACCGGCGGCGTTCTTGAAGTCGAGGTTCACCGCGCACGTCGGCAGGGCGGCGATCGCCGTGGGGGCCCGGAAGGAGATCCGGGTGCCGGGCGCGACGGGGTGGTTGCCCCAGTAGCGGTGGCGCCAGGCGACCTTTCCGGCGGTGTCCGAGGCGGTGAAGGCGAAGACCCCGGGGGACGCCGATTCCGCAACGGTCCCCGTGCCACCGCCCACCACCAGGAACCACTGGCTGAGCCCCAGGCTCCCCGGCTCCCCCCGGCCGGCCGCCTGCAGGGCGTCCAGCATGTTGGCAGCCGCCGGGTCGAGCAGCGCGACCGGCCCGGTGCCGTCGGTGCGGCGGGCCAGCCGGTCCAGCACCC
Source organism: Streptomyces sp. NBC_00510 (assembly GCA_036013505.1). Lineage (NCBI taxonomy): Bacteria > Bacillati > Actinomycetota > Actinomycetes > Kitasatosporales > Streptomycetaceae > Streptomyces > Streptomyces sp. NBC_00510. Next base: position 4,259,793 of record CP107851.1, read on the forward strand.
TGGCCTGCGCGGGCTCCAGCGTGTCCCAGCTCAGCTTGGTCCGGCGGTTGGCGCGCGCGTTGCGCACGACGGTCACCCGGCCGCCGAGCGACGTGAACTCCGACACGCCGAGGTCGGCGCTCCGGTCGAAGCTCCGTGCCGCGCGGTCGATCTCGTACAGCGAACCGGGCGGTCCGATCCACAGGTTCCTGCCCATGTGTCACCTCGTCTCTTGCCGTCAGGGCATGAAAAAGGCCGGCGACACGGTCGCCGGCGTCGAATCCGTACGAAGGGCGGAGAGGGGCGCGGCTCAGCGCCGCGCGAGTTGCCGGTTGCCCAGCGACACGGCCCGCGCGATGGTCTGCGCGTCCACCTGGACGACGACGGGGCGCTCCGCGAGCTTCTCCACGGCCGCCGCCAGCCGCGCCATGTGCGCCGGCGATCCGCCGCCCCTGCCGAGCATCTGCTCCAGCCTGCTGAGCGGGATGACCGCCTCGGCCTCACCGCCCTCACCGACCAGCGCCAGCGTGCCGCCGTCGCGGGCGGGGACGACACCGCCCTGGGCGAGGGTGGGGATGTTGGGGATCTGCGGGAGGTGGATCGAGAAGGACTTGCCGCCGATCACCGGCACCCAGCCCGGGATCGACACGTGGACCCGGTTCAGCGCGGAGATCATGTAGTTGATGCCGCTGATGTAGGCGCGGGGCAGCGCGGTGAAGGCGTTGATGATGCCCTTCAGAACGGACTTGATGGGACCCGCGTGGGACTTGATGGCACCGAGGATGGCGTTCCAGGCCCACTTCACGCCCTTGGCCAGGGCGGCGGACACCTTGTCCATGTTGATGAACTGGGAAATGATCGGCGCGAGCAGTGCCATGACGAGCCCGAACGGGTTCGCCGCCATCGCGAGGTTGAGCCCCCGCTGCGCGAGCGAGGCCCCCTTGAGCCCCTTCCCGAGGCCCCCCATGGACTTCCCACCGCGGTCGGCGTTCTTGCCGGCCTTCCCGACGGACTTCTCGACGGCGTCGGACTGACGCTTCACGTCGCGCAGTGCCTCCTCGGCCTTGCCGGAGGAACCCTTGAGCTTGTCGAGGGAGGTCTTGAACTTGTCGGTGCTCCCACGGGACTTGCCGAGGGCCGTGTCGGCTGTGCCGAGACCGGTACGCAGCCTGCCCACGGCGCCGCCGGCCGAGTCCGCACCCCCCTTGACCCGGTTCATCGCCGTCCCGGTACGGCTGAGGGAACCCCCCAGTCCCGCGAGCCGGGCATCCACTCCGGCAATGGCCTGCTTCAGATTCATGTCTGCCTCAATTCCCTTGTGCTGAGCGATCAGATCCCCGCGAGCGCCTGGCTGAGCCCCTGCACGGAGCCCCGCAGCTTGTTGAACTCCTCGCGCTTGCCGCCCCGGACACCGAGGTCCGCTCCCTGGCCGATGCCGCGCAGCCTGGTCCTGAGGTCACGGACATCTCTGTTCGCCCGGTCGGCCGCCGCCTGGGCGCTGGAAATCGCATGGTGCTCCGATTGGGCGAGGAACATCCGCCGTAGACGGTTGTCCAGTTCCCTCTGCTTCTTCTCGTCCTTCGCCTGCTCCGCCGCCTTCACGTTGCCGAAGGTGATTCTCTGAACACCGCGGACGCTGAGTCCCTTTTCGTCGATCTTGACGAAGCTGTAGTCGACCTTGAACAGCTGCGCGGTGGCCGCCACCACTGCGACGGCGGCCTTCAGTCCCTCGACGTCACCCTTGATTCCGGTCATCGAATGACTGATTCCGGTCGTCGTGAGGCTTATTCCGGTCAGGGCCTTCTTGATTCCCTCCGTTTCCTTGCGTACGAAGTAGAGGTCTTTGTCCACGTCAAAGCCCATGCGAACTCCTGTAGTCCTGGTTGCATCGACGTCGGGCGGCGTCATAGCCTCCCGACATGGCTGCCGGAGAGCTGCGTCCACCGGGAAAGGGCGCGAACCCCCGCAAAGGGATTTTCGCTGCCTCCATGGCCACCCGGATCAGCGGAACGAAGCGGCATTCGACCCGTGTCGTCCTCGCCCTCCCCGGCGCACACCGCTATCCGTTCGAGACCGGCGTCATCGCCGACATGGCCCGCAGAGCTGCCACGCTGGGCGGATTCCTGGCTCCGGGGGCGGGCGTGGACGTCTGGATGTACACCTCACGGCCGCACCGCCTTCCGGAGCTCCGCCTGCCCCAAGCCGCGGGGTGGATCGCCGACTGGGCGGTGCTCCCACGCGAGCCGCTGCTCTCCCGGGACGCCGTGCCGGGCAATCCCCTGGCCCGGCACGCGGAGCGCTACGAACTCTTCGGCCCCGAGGACGCAGCCGCGGCGATCCGGGAGATCGCGCGCAGTCTCGGCGCGGACGACGGCCCGGCCCTCGTGCTGTTCTTCGTGTGGGGATTCCACTCGGAGGGTCCCGGCTTGGCCGACCAGCTCGAAGCGGCGTCCGGTGGGAACGTCTTCTGGCAGTTCGTCGGCGACACCGGCATGGGGTCGTCCGTCCTCGACCGCCTGGACACGCTGCGGGCCGAAGCACCGCACATCGCCAACCTGGACCTCTACCAGGGATGGGACTCGATCCAGGAGACGCCCGAGTATCTCTTCTTCCGCGGCGTACTGAAGCCGTTCGTCCGCTGGCGTAAGGCCCGTCCCCGGCCGGTGAACTGAGTGAGTGACAGGTCCCGCTGAAGACAGGGCCGACCGCGCAACCACGCGCCACCCCGGACCGCGCCGGCCTCACGCCGTCTCGTACGTACCGCTGACGCGGAGGAAGCTCCCGCTCGAGAACGCCGTGCCGAACACGCCGCCGCTGCCGACCTGGTTGAGGGTGGACGCGCTCGTCGAGCCCGGCGCCCACACGGTGAAGCCGGTGGCTCCCGAGGCGGCGGTGAGCTGGCCGCTGACGAGTGCGCGGCCCGTGGAGTTGGAGGCGTTGCCGACGAACTGGACGAGGGTGCCGGTGGCGCCGGCGACGACGGGCAGGCCGAAGGTGTAGGCACCGCTGCCGTTCGCCGTGGTGGCGCCGACGGCGAGGTACATCTGGAAGTGGCAGGTCCTGCCGACGAGGGCGTAGCGGCCGGCGATCGTACCGTCGCCGATCGCGGGGTTGGTGGTCGCGGCCGTCCATGTGGGGGTGTAGCCGTTCCAGACGCCGAGCCCGACCCAGGCGGTGCCGGTGCAGTAGGTGAAGCAGCCGGGAGCGGTCAGCCAAACGAGCATGCCCGCGGCGGGTGCGGTGATCTTGGCGTCCCGCGTCGCCGCGTCGGGGAAGCGGAGGACGGTACGGCCGTCGGCCGCCTCGGCGAGGGCCTTCACGTGGGCCGGCAGGTCGGCGTTGTCGGTGGACTGCGGATACGGAAGCGCGCTGAGCGCCGTGTAACTGGTCACGGATGGATCGGCCCCTCAAGCGAAGAAACGGATCAACTGCGCGGGCGTGGGGTTCTCGGGAACCGGCGACGGGCCCTGGTCCGCGCCGGGGCCGGTCCCGGCGCCGGGGCGTGGGACGGGCGGGGGGTACTCGAGCGCCTCCGCGTCCTCGTCGCGGTTCACGGTGGCGAACATCCAGTTGGCCTCGGCGAGGTGGTCGACCACGTGGGCGAGCAGGTGGTCGCCCACCGACCAGTCGGCGGCCTCCCCGTGGATGCGGCGCAGGGTCGCGCTGTCGCGTGGCAGGTGCCGGACCAGCACCGCGAGCCGGCGGGAGGACAGCCGGCCGCGGTGCCAGTCCAGCAGGTCCACGCCGTAGTGGCGGAGCAGGTCCGCCTCGAGCGCCTCGGCGTGTTCGTCGACGAACCCGCCGAGGCTCAGCCTTCCCCCAGGCCGAGCCCGGTCTCCTTGCCGTAGGCCTCCAGGATGGCCGCGATGTCCTGCATCGTGACCTCGTGGCGGTCGAAGCGCTCGAACTGCGAGTCGCCCAGGAGCAGTTCGAGCAGCCCGTCCACGTCGTTGTCGTCCAGGGCCCGCAGCTTGCGGGCCGTGGAGCGGCCGAGCTCGGTGGGGAGCTCGAAGGTGTCACCGTCGACGGTGAAGGTCCAGGAGCGGCCGAGCGCCTCCAGGCGCTGGGCCCGGGCTGCGCTGACGTCGAAACCGGCCATGGTGGATCCCCTCTGTGATGGGTGGGTGGAGCGGAAGGTGCGGGACGGGGGCCGGACCCGGGGCCGGTGGCGTGACGCCACCGGCCCCGGCGGTCGGACGGGGCGCCTACGCGTAGGAGGCGTCCTTCATGAGGATCGTGGCCAGCGGCTTGACGTCGTCCACGGCGAGCGCGGTGAAGGTGACGCCGAGCTTGACCGACGAGGTGCGGTTGAGCGTGATCTCCTCGGTCTCGGTCACCTGGCCGCGCGGGATCACGAAGCGGTAGGTGACGTTGGCGCCGTCGGTGAACTCGATGCCCATCGCCTTCTCGTTGAACTTCGGCGCGCCTGCCAGGTCGTACTTCCACTCCGTGCCGGAGGCGGCCACGCTGTCGCCGCCCATGAAGAAGGGCAGGGTGTCCTCGTTGAGCTGCAGCAGCTGGAACTTCACGCTCAGGTCCCGGTCGGAGTAGATGAACCGCGCCGGGCTGACGGACTGCCAGGTCTCGACCGGGTCGAGCTTGTCCTTCTTGTTGAACTTGATGCCGTCGGGCGAGGTGTAGCCGAGGTCCTTCCAGGCGGCTGCCCAGGCGACGACGGTGTCGGCCGGGGCGGCGGTGCCGACGGGGGCGACGAGGATGCGGCCGGTGCCGGCGACGCGGATCTCGGAAGAGTTGTTGCCTGCCATGCTGAACTCCTTGCCGGGGATGCGGATATGACGAAGGCCCCGCCGGACGGCAGGGCCTGATCAGAGGTGAGCGCCGGGCGCTCAGGCGGGCCGGATGTACAGCCGCGTCGTGGAGTAGTAGCGGTTCGCGGCGGCCCGGTTCCAGTCGGGCAGCCAGCGCGGGCCGTCGGCCTCGACGACGTCGGTGACGACGGCCGTCCCGTAGGTCGTCGCCCGCAGCGCCTGCACGGCGGACCGGGCGGACAGGGCCAGGGTGTGGGCGGCCGTCTTGGTCGGGCCGTAGACCTCCAGGTCGACCAGCGGCTGGTCCAGGTGCGCGTCGTCGATCCAGGCCCCTCCCGCACGGGAGACCAGCACGACCGGCTGGGTGCCGTCGAAGCCGGCGGGCGCGGCGTTGTCGACGGTCGCTCCGGTCAGTTCGGGGCGGGCCTTCAGGAAGTCGACGACCAGCTTCTCCACATCGGGGAAGACGGGTGGATTGGGCAAGGGTTTCTGCTCCCTTCGAACGGTGGCGGCGGCTCCGCGGTGCGAGCGGTGGGCCGCCGTCCAGCACGAAGCGGCGGTCCGTCGCCCGGTCCCGGGCACAGCTCCGCCGCTGCATCCATGGTGATTGATTGCGCTCGCGCGCGCAACTTGAATCGTCTCCGCAATGGCTGGATCCGTGGACCGAACCGCGCCGCCCGAGGATTGGCGGCACCCGAAAGTGGTGAACACGTGTTTGAAGGACGTCTGGGTCCGGCGACGCTCGACCGCCGCTCGGCACCAGGGGGCAACGGGGAGGGAGTGCCGTGCCAGGCACGGAGGACATGCACGAACCGGCGGAGCACCGGGCGCGGGAGCGCACGCAGGAACACGCACAGGAACAGGCCCGGCCGGCCGCTCCGCCGGCCGCCCGGACACTGACGGAGGCGGAGGCCCGAGGGCTCATCGAGGAGATCGTCCAGGCGTGCCTGCCCGAGGGCCTCGTGGCCGTCACCCGCTCCCACCTGGAGGAAATCACTCTGCGCGCCTACGCCCACGGCTGGCAGGACGCGATGAGCCAGTACGAGGAGGAGGCGGAGACGGAGCGGGAGGACGGCGTCGCCCGTCCCCGGCCGGGGGACTTTCCGCGGCTCGTGAGCCCGGCGCCCGACACGGCGTCCGCCCCGCCGGGGCCCGCGCCGGCTCCCCGGCCGCGGCGCCCGCGCCGCCCGCCCCGGGGTCTGCCGGGGGCGGGCATGACCTGACGCCGGCCGGTCCCCGGACACGACGCCGCCCCGCGTACCTCCTCGGGTACGCGGGGCGATGCAGGGAGATGTCGTGGCGTCAGGCGCGCCGCGTGGGCGCTTTTCGGCCACGCGCCACCCGTTCGGCGGCGAACACGTCCTCCAGCCGGTACAGGCTCGCCCGGCCGCTGCGGCCGGCCGCGGCCAGGTGCCCGAGCTGCACCCACTTGCGGACCGTGGCCGGGACGACCCCCGTCTCCCGTGCGGCGGACTCGCCGTTGATCAGCGTCGGGCCGGGGTACCGCGCGCTCCTCACACGGCCTCCCGGTCCACGAGGCCGGCGATCGCCGCCGGATCCAGGGGAAGTTGTCCCCATGCGGTCTCGGCCCAGGTGTGACGGTGCGCGGGGTCGTCCGCGCAGCCGCAGTCCTCGTCCGTGCAGCGGCACCCGGGGTTCACGCAGAGCACCGTCCTCCGGGCGGGAAGGGCTCGCAACGAGACCGAGTCGCACCAGGGGCAGCGTCCGTCCACCCGGACCAGGACCTCGGTCTCCCCCAGCACCGACCCGCAGCGGCGGGCCATGCGACGGCATTCGTCGAGGACGTGCGCGGCCAGGACGGGGTGCTCGGCGACCCGGTCGAGCAGGCCCGCGATCCGGCCCAACCGCTCGGGGACGGGGGCACGGCGGGCACGGCCGAGGCCGAGCTTGTCCCGGACGGCCTCCTCCAGTTCGACGACGCCGTCGGTGATGTCCCGCAGGGCGTCGGACACATGGAGCCGCAGCGGAGCGGCGCCCCCGCCGAGCACCCACTCGCGGTCGGTCCGGTCCTCCCGGTCGCGTTCCGCGAGCGTCCGCAGCGCCTGCGGCGTGAGGGGGTCCCTGGACGGGCCCGCGGAGCCGGGACTTCCGGGAACGAGTTCGCGGACGAGCTCGGGGAACTGGCGCCGGAGGATGTCGAGCCACCGGACGGCCCGGGCGGTGTGCTCGGTGGCGAGGTTGCAGGTCACGTGACGATTCCTTTCGTTGCGGACGGCGGTCCCGGGACTCACGCGGACTCACGCGGACAGGCCGGGCGCCGGCGCCACCGCGGTCACCCGGCCGTTGCGCCACAGGCGGCCCGCGCAGACGCCGTCGAACCAGCTGTGCTCGGGGTCGACGACCTCCTCGCACCCCGCGCGGATCGGGCACCGGCCGCAGGCGAGCAGCGCCGGCAGCGCCTCCCGGGCGTGCCGGGCGAAGACCACGGAGGGCGGCAGACCGGCACAGGCGGCGGCTTGCGGGGGCTGAGGTTCGTACGGGGAACGTAAGGACACGACGGTCGGACCCTCCGACGGTTGACGTTGCGAATTCGAACATACTTTCGCATGTTGCGAACGCGCACGCAACAAATTTGTTCCCGGCGCAGGCCTACGGCACGTGCCTGAGGAATATGCCCGACATCCCGCGGACCAGGGGCGCCCTGAACACGGGATCTTCACCGATGCGAACGCGCAACGGTACATTTCGTGCGCGCACGCTGGTTATCGTGAAGAAGCAAGAGGGAGGAGCCCCACAGGTGCCGAGCGATGCCGACCACATCGAAGAGTTCGCCGACTGGATCGAAGGCCTCATGCGCGGCCGGGGGTACGACATCGACAGCCCGCGCGGGGGCGGCAGGTCGAAGCTCGCGGACGACGCCGGGGTGCACCGCGCGGCCATCACACGGCTGCTGCAGCGGCAGAGCATGCCGGATCTGGAGACGATGCGCGGGCTCGCCCGTGCGCTCGGCATCCCCGTGCGCGACGTGCTCGTCCGGTCGGGCAAGCTGACCGAGGACGACCTTCCCCGGCCGGACGTCCACGCTTCGGGCGCCGGCCCCGCGGGACCTCGGATGACCGCCGCGCAGGCGGCGGACGCCCTGGGCATCCCCGAACACCTGAAGGCGGCGTTCATCCAGGTGACGGAGCAGTTCACGCGCCCCGACCGCGCCGCGGACCTGGGAGCGGGAGACCGCGCGACGGGCTGAGCGTCAGTTGCGGGCGACCCAGACCTGGTTGAGCTGCTCCTGGTAGTAGAAGGAGGTCAGCCCGAACGCGGGGGCCAGCAGCAGTCCCTTGAGGCCGGAGACCGTGTCGTGGAGGCCCGCGCGGCGCTGGGCACGGGCGATGCGGCAGCCGGTGTTGTAGAGCGAGACGACGGCGGGCACGAGCAGCAGCGCGCCCAGGCTGACGGCGAGCACGGCGAGGGCGGGGCGGACCTTGATGCCGGGGTCGAATTCCCGCAGTTCCTTGTTGGCCCGGTAGTACCAGACGAGCCAGTACACGCCGAAGGTGAGGGACCCCAGGAGCCAGACGGCCCCGGGGCGGCGCATGTCGCCGGACGGCGTGGCGAGTCCCACGCCCCCGGAGACGGGGAAGCCCGGGAAGGGTCCCCGCGGGTAGGGGAGGGTCCGGTAGCGGTCCTCGTCGAACATGCTGCCCCCAGGTCGGGCCTTCGGCCGGTGACGGAGCGGTTGCGTGCCGAAGAGAAGGTAAAGCTACTCGGCGGTTCGGCGGCCTGTCAGCGGGGAACGCTCACAAATTTCGCACAGGATGTCGGATCTTCCCGGATCCTGTGTTCAGCCGCCCTCCGCCACCACCATGACGCGTCGCAGCAGGTCGGAGAGGTAACGGCGTTCGTCGGCGTCGAGGGTCCCCAGCAGCCGGTACTCCTCGTGGCCGAGGACGTCCATGGCACCGAGCCAGGTGGCGCGGCCGTCGTCGGTGAGCTCGACGTCGACGCGCCGGCGGTCGGCGGTGGAGTGGGTGCGCCGGACGTGGCCGCGGGCCTCCAGCGCGTCGAGGCGGCCGGTGACGGACGCGGGGGCCAGGTCGAGGTCCGCGGCGAGTTCGGACGGGGCGGCGCGGCCGCCACGCCCGGCGAGGGCGTGCAGGGTGTCGAACTCGTGCCGCTGCAGGCCGAAGTCGACCAGCGACTGCTCGCGGACCTTGCGCAGGTGGCTGGTGACGAGCTTCATGCGGGTGACGGCGCCCTCGATGTCGGGGTCGAGGTCCGGCAGGAGGGGCAGCCAGCGCTCCACGTGCCCGTCGGTCCAGTCCCGTTCCACCGGGGCTCCCACGGCGTCGGCGTCGGCGTCTGCGTCCATGGCCGAATCCTACGGCGCAGTATATTTCGGTGGCGAATGATTCGGTGCCGAAATACATTGCGGTGCCATGACGACCACGCATCCCCTCCGGCTCCGCGGCTTCCGGCTGCTGTTCGCCGGACGCACCCTGTCCCTGCTCGGCGACGGGGTCGTGCCCGCCGCACTGGTCATCGCCGTGACCCGGGCGACCGGCGACGTCTCGGCCCTCGCCCTCGTCCTGGCCTGCGCGATGGTGCCCAAGCTGCTGCTCCTGCCGCTCGGCGGGGTGGTCGCGGACCGCTTCGACGCCCGGCGCGTGGCGCTCCTCACCGACCTCGTACGCTGCGCCGCCCAGCTCTTCGTCGGCTTCGAACTGCTCGGCGGCGACCTGTCGCTGGCCCCCATCGCGCTCGCCGAGGCGGTGGGCGGCACCGCCTCGGCGTTCGCGATGCCGACCCAGTCGCCGCTGGTCGCCGGCACGGTGACCGACGGGGCGGCGCGGCAGCGGGCCAACGCCCTGATGGGCGTGGCGAACAGCGCGACCCGGCTGTGCGGCCCGGCCCTGGCCGCGGCGCTGATCTGGGCCGCCGGCCCCGGCCTGGCCTTCGTGCTGGACGCGGCCTCCTTCGCGGTGAGCGCCGCGCTCCTTGCGGTGCTGCGGGTCGAGCGGACCCCGCTGCCCCGCGCGTCGATGCTCGCGGACCTCAAGGAGGGCTGGAGCGAGGTCCGTTCCCGCGACTGGTACTGGACGAGTCTGGTCGCGCACGCCGTGTGGAACGGGGCAGCCGCGGTCCTGACCACCCTCGGCCCGGCCGTCGCGATCCACCGGCTCGGCGGCGAGGGCGTGTGGTTCTGGGTCCTGGAGGCCGGGGCGGTCGGCCTCGTCCTCGGCTCCCTGCTGGCCGCGCGGGCCCGTCCCCGCCGTCCCGTGCTCGTCGCCAACCTGGGCCTGGCGACGTACGCGCTGCCGCTGACCCTGCTGGCCCTCGCCGCCCCGGCCCCGCTGCTCGTCGCGGCGTACGGGCTGGCGCTGACCGCGCTCGGCTACCTCAACCCGGTCTGGGAGACGGTCGTCCAGCAGCAGGTGCCGCCGCGGGCACTGGCCCGGGTGACCTCGTACGACTGGCTGCTGTCGCTCGCCGCGATGCCCGTGGGCTACGCGCTGGCCCCGCTCGCCGCGAACCTGTGGGGCTCGGCGGTCCCGCTGGCGGTGTCGGCGGCGCTGGTGGCGGCCGCCTGCCTGGCGACCGCGGCGGTGCCCGCGGTGCGGGCGATCGGGTCCCAGGTCCACGCGGAGCCGGCCGCGCCCGTTCCGGCCGCCGACCGGACGGCGAAGGGCTGACCGCGAAGGGCTGACGGCCCCGGGACGGGGCGCACCCGCCCCACGGCCCCTGCGGGCCACCGCACTTCTTGCTTGAACATGTTCAAAAACAGGTCTACAGTCATCGGCAACGGGTTTTGAACACGTTCGAAAAGGGTGGGACCCATGGACCTCACGGTCGTCGCATACGTCATCTACCTGCTCGTCAGCGTCGCGCTGACGGTGTGGGTGGCCCGGACCCTCAGCCGGGCCGGCAAGGTCTTCCTCGAAGACGTGCTCCACGGCAACGAGAAGCTGGCCGACGCCGTCAACCACCTTCTGGTGGTCGGCTTCTACCTCGTGAACCTCGGCTTCGTGGCGCTGTACCTGAAGAACGCCGACCAGGTCGGGAACGCCCGCGAGCTCTTCGAGGCGCTGTCGGTCAAGCTCGGTGTCGTCCTGCTCGTCCTCGGGGTGCTGCACCTGTGCAACGTGTACGTCCTCAACAAGATCCGCCGCCGGGGCGTCATGGACCGCGAGCAGATCCCGCCCGTCCGCCCGCAGGGCTGGACCGCCCCCGCGCGGCCCGGGGCGTGACGGCGATGGACCGCACCCCAGCGACCGGGGCCGCTCCGGCGGCCCCGGTGCCGGTCCGTCTGCTGACCGTCCTGTACGACCCGGACTGCTCGCTCTGCTCCTTCGTCCGCCGCTGGCTGGAGCGCCAGCGGCAGATCGTGCCGCTGGACCTCGTCCCGCTCGGCTCCGACGAGGCCCGCCGCCGCTTCCCTGAGCTGGACCACACCGCGACCCTGCGCGAGATCACCGTCGTCGGGGACTCGGGACAGGTCTACCGCGACGACGCCGCCTGGCTGGTCTGCCTGTGGGCCCTGGCCGAGTACCGGCCGATGGCGCACCGCCTCAGCACCCGTGCCGGAGCGCCCGTCGCCCGGGCCGCCGTGCTCGCCGCCGCCCGCTACCGGGAGGCGCAGTGGGGTGGCGGGGCCGCCGCGACGGGCTGGGGCGGCCGTGTGTACCCCAGCGGCGAGGGCTGGTCCTACGACCCCAAGGACGGCTGGACGCACCGTGCCCCGGGCGCCGTCCCGGACGCCTGCGCGGACGGCTGCGCCCCGCCCGGTTAGGCTCACGGACGTGGAAGAAGCACCCCCCGGCACGACCTCCGGGGCACCCCGGCCCCCCAAGAGCGAGCAGACGCGCGCCCTGATCCTCGAGACGGCCATGCGGCTGTTCGAGGAACGGGGCTACGACAAGACGACGATGCGCGCCATCGCCAAGGAGGCCGGGGTCTCGGTCGGCAACGCCTACTACTACTTCGAGGGGAAGGAGCACCTCGTCCAGGGCTTCTACGACCGCCTCGCCGCCGAACACGCGGCCGCGGTCCAGGGCCTCCTGGACGGCGGCGGGGAGAGGGACCTGGCGGCACGGCTGCTCACCGTCATGACCTCCTGGATCGACGTGGCCCGCCCCTACCACCAGTTCGCCGCGCAGTTCTTCAAGAACGCCGCCGACCCGGCGAGCCCGCTCAGCCCCTTCTCCCCCGAGTCGCACCCGGCCCGCGACGCCGCCATCTCCATCCACGAACGGGTGCTCTCCGGCTCCGACATCAAGGTCGACGCCGAACTGGCCGAGGTGCTGCCCGAGCTGATGTGGATGTACCAGATGGGCATCGTCGTCTACTGGGTCTTCGACCACTCCCCCGACACCGAGCGCACCCGCCGGCTGGTCGCGCGGACCGCTCCGCTGGGCGCGCGGATCCTCAGGCTCTCCCGCTACCGGCTGCTGCGGCCGATCGTGCGTGAGATCCGCGAGCTGCTCTCGGAGTTCCTCTTCCGGCGCTGAGCCGGCCCGCCGCTCCCGCCGCTCCCACCGGTCCTACGGCGCACCCCGTCAGCCCACGGCGGGCTCGGCCAGCACCGCCCAGACCGTCTTGCCGTACCGGCCGCGCTCCCGGACGCCCCAGGTGTCCGAGAGCGCCTGCACCAGCCGCAGACCGCGCCCCGACTCGTCGCCGTCCCCCGCCTCGCGCGGCACGGGGCGGGACTGCGCATCGCCGTCGGAGACCTCGACGACGCACGAGCCGTCGCTGTGGACGGTCACCGCCACCTCGAACTCCCGCTCCAGGAGCGGACTGTGCCGTACGGCGTTGGTCGCCAGCTCCGACACGACCAGGACGACCGACTCGACGGTCTCGCCCTCCTGCTCCCAGCCCTCCAGGTGGTCACGCACCCGGTGTCGGGCCAGCCCGACCGAGGTCGGGTGCCGGGGCAGCCGGAACGCACTGCGCCTCATCAGGTCACTCTCCCCATGAGCGAACGCCCCCCTTCCGTTGCGCCATCCCTTACCAGTTTCGACGCGGGGAATGCGCTCCGTGTCGGATTGTTCTCACTCGGTGAGAACTTTCCGGCCACATTCAGGCGCGCGGTGAGGCGAGGGTCACGATCGTGATGTCCGAGGGCGCGCCCACGCGGACCGGCGGGCCCCAGGCCCCCGCGCCACGGGTCACGTACAGCTGGGTGTCGCCGTAGCTTTCCAGGCCGGCCACCGTGGGATTGGCCAGTTCCGCGATGTAGTTGCCGGGCCACAGCTGCCCGCCGTGGGTGTGCCCGGACAACTGCAGGTCGACGTGGTGCCGGACCGCTTCGTGGATCATCACCGGCTGGTGGGCGAGGAGCACGACCGCCCGCGAGGTGTCCCGGTCGCCGAGCGCCTTGGTGTAGTCGGGGGCGTGGTCGTGGTCCGCGCCGCTGATGTCGTTGACCCCGGCCAGGTCGAAGCCGGCGAGTTCGGTGCGGGCGTTCTCCAGCGGGTGGACGCCCAGGTCGCGCACGAAGTCGATCCAGGGTGCGGCCCCGGAGAAGTACTCGTGGTTGCCGGTGACGAAAAAGCTCCCGTCCCGCGCCCGGAGCCGGGCCAGCGGCTCGGCCGCGGCGCCCAGTTCCGGCACCGAGCCGTCGACCAGGTCGCCGACGATGGTGACGAGGTCCGGGCGGGCCCCGTTGATCGTGTCCACGATCCGCTGGGTGTGCGCCTTGCCGAGGACCGGGCCGAGGTGGATGTCGCTCACCACGGCGATCCGGTAGCCGTCGGCACGCGCGGGGAGCTTGGCGAGCGGCACGGTGACGTACTTCAGGCGCGGGCCGCGCAGCACTCCGTACGTGCCCTGGCCGACCGTCACCCCCGCGGCCACGGCCGCCGCGGCACCGACCGTACGGGCGACGAACAGCCGCCTCGTCTGCCCGGCGGGCGCGGGCTCCGGCCGCGGCCCGGGATCCGCGGCGTCCTGCCCAGTCGGCTCGGCGGCCCCGGCCCCGGCCTCCCGTACGCCCCGGGACCGGTCCCTGCGTTCGAGCGCGCCCCGCAGCAGCGGCCGTACGGCCTCACCGGCCAGTACCGCCAGCGTCAGGTACAGCAGCACCGCCAGCCACAGGTAGCCCGGCCAGGCCAGCCACCGCTCGGCCGCCAGCGGCAGCGCCCGCCCGCCGACCAGCGCGCCCAGGCTCAGCAGCGGCAGGACGACCGCCAGCACCGTCCCCGTCCGCCGCCACCAGCCCCCGGGCGCGGACACGTCGCGGACCAGGCGGCGCCACAGGTAGTAGTGCACCCCGCCGAGGAGGGCCAGGACGGCCGCGACGACGGCGACCACCGCGAGGATCACCGGGCAGCCCGCAGCGCTCTCAGACCGCGGACGCCGAGGACGCCGATCGCGGTGCCCAGCACGAGGGAGGTCACCGCCAGCGTCAGGTGCACCCAGAAGTACGCGGTGGGCGAGCCGTGGTCACCGCCCTCGAAGGCGAGCCCGCTGGCGTCCTTCCACAGGTTCTTGACGAACGTCGTCCATACGATCCAGCTCCACACCCCGAAGGCGGTCAGGAACCAGGACACGGGGCGGCTGAGCTTCATGCGACCAGTATGGGGGCCGCCGCGCGGCCCCCTCCGCCGGGGTCGTCCCGCCACCCGTACCGCGGGCCGCCGCCCAAGACGCCCGTGGGCACCGCCCGGTTGCACATCCGGGACGTGGGATCGGTCACGGCCCGATCGGCCCCCCACGACTGCCGCAGGTCCCGGACGGCCTGTAACTTCTCATCGTGCCGAACTCCTCCCCCCGCGCCGCGCGCCGTTCCGCCCTGGTGCTGTCCGCCCTCGCACTCGCCGGTGGTACGGCCCTGACCGCCGCGCCCGTCGCGCACGCGAAGACCCCGTCGCCCTCGGCCACTCCGACGCCGCCCGCACGGATGTCGGCGGTCGGCGGGGAACGGCTGGGACAGCCCGGCACCCAGGTCAGCCCGCTGACCGGCGCTCCCGCCCTGCCCGGGAAGCTCACCTCACGGTCGTGGATCGTCTCCGACGCCGAGACCGGGCAGGTGCTGGCCGCCCACAACGCGCACTGGAGGCTGCCGCCCGCCAGCACGCTCAAGATGCTGTTCGCGGACACGGTCCTGCCGAAGCTGGACAAGTCGCAGACCTACCAGGTGCAACCCTCCGACCTCGACGGCGTCGGCGCGGGCAGCAGCCTCGTGGGCATCAAGGAGAACCTCACCTACACCGTCCACGACCTGTGGCTCGGTGTCTTCCTGCGCTCCGGGAACGACGCCGTCCACGTCCTGTCCTCCATGAACGGCGGCGTGGACGCGACCGTCCTGGAGATGCAGCGCAAGGCCGAGGACCTGCAGGCGGACGACACCACCGTGATCTCCCCCGACGGCTACGACATGCCCGGCCAGGTCTCCTCGGCGTACGACCTGACCCTCTTCGCCCGCGCCGGCCTGCAGAACGCGGACTTCCGCGAGTACTGCTCGACCGTGCGCGCCAAGTTCCCCGGCGAGTGGAAGACCGTCAAGGGGAAGAAGGGCAAGAAGAGCACGAAGAAGCGCGGGACCTTCGAGGTACAGAACACCAACCGGCTGCTCTCCGGCGACTACGACCTCGCGACCTACGACGGCATCGCGGGCGTGAAGAACGGCTACACCACCAACGCGGGCAACACCTTCACCGGTGTCGCGCAGCGCGGCGACCGCACGCTGCTGGTGACCGTCATGCACCCCGGTGAGGGCCACAACATGGCCTACAAGGAGGCCGCCAAGCTGCTCGACTGGGGCTTCCAGGCGGACGGCATGGTGACCCCCGTCGGCACCCTGGTGCCCCCGAAGTCCGCCATCGCGTCGGCCTCGCCCTCACCCTCCGCCTCCCCCGGCAAGCAGGCGCGGGCGCAGGCCGCCCCGCACGCCTCCTCCGGTGGCGGCGGGGCGTGGACCGCCCTCGCGCTCGCGGGCGGCTCCGTCCTGGTCGTCGCCGCCCTGGCCTTCCTCGTACGGCGCCGCTGGCCGCTGCCGCAGCGGACGTCGACGGCCGCCATCCCCGCCCCGACCAAGCCCGGCGACGACGCGCCCGCGAAGACCGCCGAGGCGGACACGGAGACGGGCGCCGGAAAGGCGGACGCCGAGAAGGCCGACGCCGAGAAGGCGGAGGAAGGGCCGAAGGAGGCCGCGGAGAAGGCGGACGAGGCGGAGGGGGCGGCCGCGGAGGGCACCGAGCGGGAGGCGCCCGCGCAGCAGGCGGAAGCCACGGCGGACCATCCGGCCTGACCGCCGGCCGACGTGGCCTGATCCGTCACGTCCCGCTTCGCCGGCCGGCGGCGCCCCACTAAGGTCGGCCCGAGCCGGAAGATCGTTCCCGTCGGTCCTGCGGCCGGGCTGCGGCCGGTGGCTCCCGCCACCGGCCGCAGTCGTGTCGTGCCACGCGCACATGCCCGGGGCCCGGGGGGCGCTCGACGGCGCACGTGCGGCTCGTGCGCCCACCCCGCTGCGACCGCCCCCTGCCGCGCGGGCCGCCCGGCCGGTACCCAGGAACCAGGCAAAGCCGGTTCGGGAAGGGAGCACGCCATGGGCATGTTGTCGGTCTTCGGGCTCGTCCTGGGCCTCGTCGCGGTCGCCTACTGTCTCCGCTCGGCACTCCGGGCCAAGACCCCCGCCGGACGCGCCGGATGGTTCATGGCCGCCCCGGCGGCCGTGCTCGCCGGGGTCTACCTCGTGGGCTACATCCTCGTCACCGTGCTGGTGCTGGCCGCCGCGTGGTTCACCGTCGCCCACTTCCTGCGCTGAACCGATGAGTTCCGGGCGGCCGTCCGGTCCACCTCCGCGTACACCCGACACCGGAGGAGACCACGATGACCGCCACCACCACGACCGCCCCGTCCCGCGACCGCAGCCGGGCGGACACCGCCGTGTGGGCGCTGCAGATCCTGCTCGCCCTGTTCTTCGCGCTCGCCAGCGCCACGCCGAAGCTCATCGCGCACTCCTCGGCCGCCGAGAGCTTCGACACCATCGGCTACGGCAACTGGTTCATGTACCTCATCGGTGCCCTCGAACTCGCCGGTGCCATCGGCCTCGTCGTCCCGCGCCTGGCCGGGATCGCGGCGGTGGCCTTCATCGGCCTGATGGCCGGCGCGTTCACCTTCCAGGTCGTCTACTTCGACGGCGAGAACGCGGCCACGCCCATCGTCATCGCGGCCCTGATGGGCGTCGTCGCCTGGCGTCGTCTGCGCCGCGCGTGACCGCGTACGCCACGAAGTCCGCCCACGCGCCGGGCGTGAACGTCAGCCGAGCCCCGGCCCGGTCCTTGGAGTCCCGCACCAGGACCGCGCCGGGGCCGAACGCGACCTCGACGCAGGCGCCGCCCTCGGAGTTGCTGTAGCTGGACGTGAACCACACGAGCCCGTCGGTCATGGCCTCTCCGCCAAGTCTTCGATGAACCGCGCGGACTCCTCGGGGCCGAGGGCCTGGCGGGTGATCATGTCGTGGCGCCGCATGACGATACTGACCCGCGCCGGGTCCGCATAGAGGACTCCCGTGGTCTGTCCCTCCTCGTAGACGAGGTGCTGGTGCTCGGCGGTCTCCAGCAACACGAACGGGCCGTGCAGCCCGGGATGGAGGCCCCGCTCCGCGGGCATGACCTGGATGGTGACGTTCCGGGTCCGTCCCCGCACCAGCAGCGTCCGCAGCTGCTCCCGGTGTGCGCCGGGGTCCGCGAAGGAGCGCAGCGCCGACTCCTCGATCACGAAGCTGAACGAGCGGGTTCGGTTGTCCAGCATCAACTGGCGTTCCAGCCGCGCCGCCACCCGTTCTTCGAGCGTCTCCTCGTCAAGCGGTGGCCAATGGGACGAGAGCAACGTGCGCACGTACGCCTCGCATTGGAGGAGCCCCGGGATGTACTGGCTCTCGTACCAGTTGACGGCGATCGCCTCGGCCTCGTACCGCATGTAGTCCCGGGCGTAGGTCGGGTACTTCTCCGGGGCGAGGAACGCCTCCGCCGCCGTGAGTTTGCCCTGTGCCCCGCACAGCCCGTCGGCGATCTGGAGCAGCCGCTGTGTCGGGCGGCGGCGCCCCTGCTCCATCGACTTGACGGTCTCGTAGCCGTACCCCGCCTCGTCGGCCAGTTGCTCGCGCGTGACGCCGGCGTGTTCGCGCCAGAGCTTGACCTGGTTGCCGCAGTACCGCCACGCCATCGGAGGCGGGGACACGTCACTGGCCACTCGGGTACAACCACCCTCCGTACTCGCGCCGCTACTCCCGACGGTACGCTGCGACCTGCACTTTTGAGCCATGGACGAGACAACTCCCCCTGCCGAGTGGTGGTTTTCGCGCCACCCGCGCAGCGTCGGGCGGGCGCGGGCCAGGCTGCGGGAACAGGCCCTCGCGTGGGGCCTCGGCGCCGAGGCGACGGACACCGCGGTCCTGCTGCTCAGCGAGTTGATGGGCAACGCAGTCCGCCACGCACGGGTCCCACCGGACCGACGGATCGCCGCTCGCGCCGCCCTGGCCTCGGGGACGCTGCGGGTGGAGGTCTGCGACGCCGGCGACGACCCGCCCGTACCACGGCAGGCGTCGGCGACGGACGAGTCGGGACGCGGGCTGGCGCTCGTGGAGTTGCTCGCCGACGCCTGGAACGTTCAACCTCGGCCGTACGGCATCGGTAAAACGGTCTGGTTCGAACTCAGAGTGACAAAACCATTCGTAAACAGTAGTGACCAGTGGCCTGATCTCGACGTAGGGTTCGCGCCATGGACAGTGACCTGGGACTCCTGAACGTCATCGACGTCGAGGCGACGTGCTGGGACGGCGAGCCGCCGCAAGGCTCGGTGAGCGAGATCATCGAGATCGGGCTGACCGTCGTGGACCTCGTCGCGGGCGAGCGCGTCGCCCGCCACCGCGTCCTCGTACGGCCCGCACGCTCCGCCGTGAGTCCCTTCTGCACGCAACTGACCGGCCTGACGCAGGCCGAGGTGGACTCGGGCCTGGACTTCGCGGACGCGTGCAAGCTGCTCGCCGTCGAGCACCGGGCGGGGTCGCGGGCATGGGCGAGCTGGGGCGACTACGACCGTCACCAGTTCAACCGCCAGTGCCGGGCGACCGATACGACGTACCCCTTCGGCAGCCGGCACATCAACGTCAAGACGCTCTTCACCCAGGCCCACCGCCTCACCAAGCGCCCCGGCATGGCGGAGGCGCTCCGGCTCGTCGGGCTGCCCGTCGAAGGCCGCCACCACCGCGGCGAGGACGACGCGTGGAACATCGCCGCCCTCGTCGTGGACCTGGCGCGCCGGGGCGCCTGGCCGGCGACGCCGGCCTACTGACGGCCGGGCCCTTCCGCCTCGTCAGGCGGTCTCGGGCCGCTCGGGCCGCGCGTGCTCCGGGGCGCCCGGCCCGCCCGGCTCGTCCGTGCGGGCGGTGGCGAGTTCGGCGCTGTGCGGGGTGGCCGTCCAGGCCGCGCAGTACAGCAGCAGCTTCGCCGTGAAGTTGATCCACAGCAGCAGCGCGATGGGTACCCCGAAGGCGCCGTACATGCTCTTGGTGGCCACGCTCTGCAGGTAGCCGCTGATGAGCAGCTTCAGCAACTCGAAGCCGATCGCGCCGATGAGGCTCGCCACGACGAGATCGCGGCGGTTCGGGGTGACCCCGGGCAGCAGGGTGAGCAGGTAGGCGAGGATCAGCAGGTCCACGAGGACGGCGATGCAGAAGCCCGCCACCGACAACAGGGCCCGCCCCGGTCCGTGTTCGTCGAGGCCGAGGGCGTCGCCGAGACGGCCGACGGCCGTCCCGGCGAGGGCCGAGCAGGCGACGGAGAGCAGGGCGACGACACCCAGGCCGACCAGGACGCCGAAGTCCTTGAGCTTCTGGACGAAGGGGTTCTCGGCCTCGTCGTCCTTGCGCCAGACCGCCCTGAGGCAGTCGCGCAGGGCGCCGACCCAGCTGACGCCGGTGACGACCAGCAGGACGGCGGCGATGGTGCCCACCGTGCCCGCGTTGTCGACGAGCCCGCCGATGTTGAGCTGGTCGGCAATGCCGGGGACCTGCTCGGCCAGCTTGTCCTCGAGTTCCTTCAGCCGGCCGGGGGACAGCAGGGCCGCGCCGACGGCGGCGCCGACGGTCAGCAGCGGGAAGAGCGCGACGAAGCTGACGAAGGTGATGGCGGCGGCGAGCCGCGTCCAGTGCACGTCCTCCAGATGTTCGTACGTGCGCCAGGCGTGGGTGCGCATGAGCCGCGCGATCCACGGTCCGATCCCTGGGAGCCGAGTCAGCCATTCCATACCGCGCGCCTACCCTCCGTCACGACGTGCACTCTAGGTGGCGGTCGTCGTCGCGGTGGTGATCGCGTCCAGGACACGGTCCGTGTCGGCCTCGGATGTACGCCAGTTGCTGAAGGCCGCCCGCACGGCGGGCACGCCGTGGAGGACCGTCGGGGTGAGGAAGGCCTCCCCGGAGGCGGCGACGGCGCGGACGAGCGCGTCGACGCGCTCGGGCGTGGGGTCGTCGGCCAGGGTGAAGCAGACGACGTTGAGCCGGACGGGGGCCAGCAGCCGCAGGCGGGGGTCGGCCTCGATGCGCTCGCCGAGGCGCCGGGCGCAGGCGGCGTTGCGTTCGACGACCTCGCGGTGGCCCTCGCTGCCGTAGGCGGTGAGGGAGAACCACGCGGCGAGGGCGCGCAGCCGGCGGGAGTTCTCGGGGGTGAGGTGGAGGAAGTCCGGGTCGGGGAGGGACGGCAGGCCCAGGTAGGGCGAGTCGTTGTGGAAGACCCGGACCTGGAGGTCCTGGCGGCGGGTGAACTGGACGGCGGCGTCGTAGGGCACGTTCAGCCATTTGTGGAGGTCGACGCAGACGGAGTCGGCGGCGTCGATGCCCTCGGCGAGGTGCGCGTACGCGGGTGACAGCGCGGCGAAGCCGCCGAACGCGGCGTCGACGTGGAGCCAGAAGCCGTGGCGCTCCTTCAGGGCCGCGATCGCGCGGAGGTCGTCGAAGTCGACGGTGTTGACGGTGCCCGCGTTGGCGACCACGACGGCCGGACGGCCCTCCAGCGACTCCAGCGCCGCGGCGAGCCTGTCGACGTCCACCGCCTCGCGGCCACCGGGCAGCACCGGTACGCGGGTCAGGGACGACCGGCCGAGGCCGAGCACGGACAGGGCCTTGCCGATGCTGGAGTGCGGGGTTCCGGACAGCACCGTCACCGGGCCGAGCGCGGCCAGCCCGTCGCGGGACACGGACAGCCCCCGCCGTTCGCCGAGCCACTCGCGCGCCACGGCCAGGCCCACGGTGTTGGAGACGGTCGCGCCGGTGACGAAGGCGCCGCTGTGCTCCTCGCCGAGGCCGAGCATCGCGCGGAGCCAGCCGACGGTCTCGCGTTCCAGGGCGGCGGCGGAGGAGTCGCCGCCCGCCGAGACGTTCTGGTCGTAGGTACTGGTGAGCCAGTCCCCCGCGACGGCGGCGGGGGTCGCTCCCCCGGTCACGAAGCCCAGGTAGCGCGGGCCGGCGCTGCCCGAGAAACCTGGTGCCCAGCGCCGTTCGAAGAGCGCGAGCGCGCCGTCGGCGCCGGTCCCGGTGACGGGGAGGGGCTGCGGCTCGGGTGCGGGCCCGGGGCGGGCGGCCGGGCGGTCGTCGACGGCGGCCAGCTCACGGGCGGCCAGGTCCCTTACCGCCTGGAGGAGTTCGGGGAGGTGTGCGCGGTCCGCGGCGAGTGTGGGGTGCATGGCGGCAGCGTAGGCGGGCGGTCGTGCGCGGCTCCGCCCGGCGTGCTCACGCGTGCGGTGGGCCTCCCGCGGGAGCCGGGCTGAGCGGCTCGCACGCACCGGGCTGGTGCGGCACGAGGGAAGGCCCGGCGCCGCCGAAGGGGTAGTCCCGCACACTGCGCCAGACGCCCTCGTCGTCCTGCTCGTACAGCGAGAAGCAGCTGACGGTCCAGGTGGCGACGAAGTCGGACAGCTCCGTCTCGGCGCGGTCCAGCGCCTCGTCGGGGATGCCGTGGCCGATGGTGACGTGCGGGTGGTACGGGAACTGGAGCTCGCGCCGGACCGGGCCGGAGCGGACGCGCTCCTGCAGGTCGGCGCAGTCGAGGCCGCCCTGGACGAGCTCGACGTAGACGACCGGGGTGACCGGCCGGAAGCTGGCCGTGCCCTCCAGCCGCATGAGGAAGGCACGGCCGGTGGCGGCGACCTCGGCGAGGTGCTCCCGGAAGGTCGGGAGCAGCGCCGTGTCCACCTCGGTGGGCGGGAGCAGCGTGACGTGGGTCGGGATGCAGTACGCCAGCGGGTCTCCGTAGCCGGCGCGGCGCTGCTGCAGCAGGCTGCCGTAAGGCTCGGGGACCGCGATCGACACGCCGATCATGCGGTTTCCCACGTGTTCACCCCTTCCCCGGGTCGGTTCGCGGCATCGTACGCACGCCGTACGACACCACTGCGTCAGCTGCCAGTGTGACGCGCGCGCGGCCTCCCGCGCGAGCGTCGTCCGTCACACCTGCGCGGGACCTAAGGCCCCTCTTTCCGGGCGTCCACGGGCGCGGAAGGAGCCGTCAGTGCTTCGCGGGCAGGAAGCCGATCCTCTCGTACGCCTTCGCCAGGGTCTCCGCGGCGACGGACCGGGCCTTCTCGGCGCCCTTCGCGAGGACCGAGTCCAGCGTCTCCGGGTCGCCCAGGTACTCCTGGGTGCGCTCGCGGAAGGGCGTGACCCATTCCACGAAGACCTCCGCGAGGTCGGTCTTGAGCGCACCGTAGCCCTTGCCCTCGTACTTCTGCTCGAGTTCCGGGATACCGGTGCCGGTGAGGGTGGAGTAGATGGTCAGCAGGTTGCTGACGCCCGGCTTCTCCTGCTCGTCGTAGCGGATCACGGTGTCGGTGTCGGTGACCGCGCTCTTGATCTTCTTCGCCGAGGTCTTGGGCTCGTCCAGGAGGTTGATCAGGCCCTTCGGGGACGCCGCCGACTTGCTCATCTTCGACAGCGGTTCCTGCAGGTCGTAGATCTTCGCCGTCTCCTTGACGATGTAGGCGCCGGGGATGGTGAAGGTCTCGCCGAACCGGCCGTTGAAGCGCTCCGCGAGGTCGCGGGTGAGCTCGATGTGCTGGCGCTGGTCCTCGCCGACCGGGACGGCGTTCGCCTGGTACAGCAGGATGTCCGCGACCTGCAGGATCGGGTACGTGAACAGGCCGACGGTGGCCCGGTCCGCGCCCTGCTTGGCGGACTTGTCCTTGAACTGCGTCATGCGGGACGCCTCGCCGAAGCCGGTGAGGCAGTTGAACACCCAGCCGAGCTGCGCGTGTTCGGGGACGTGGCTCTGGACGAACAGGGTGCAGCGCTCGGGGTCGAGCCCGGCGGCCAGCAGCTGGGCGGCGGCGAGCCGGGTGTTGGCGCGCAGCTCGGCCGGGTCCTGCGGCACGGTGATCGCGTGGAGGTCGACGACCATGTAGAAGGCGTCGTGGGACTCCTGCAGGGCCACCCACTGGCGGACCGCGCCCAGGTAGTTGCCCAGGTGGAACGAACCTGCGGTGGGCTGGATGCCGGAGAGCACACGGGGACGATCGAGAGCCATGGCACTCATTCTCTCAGGTCCGCGCGGATTCCACGGCCGCGGTGGGAACCCGGGGGCGGGCAGCGGTGTAGTAGGGGTGACGGGAGCCGCACGGGGGCGGCGCCGGCGACGGGAGGGGGTCCGCCACGGAGGGGGAGGCGGCGGTGATCGCGCGCGTACGCGCCGGTGAGCGGGAGGCGTACGCGGAGCTGGTGCGCCCGCACGCGGACGTCGCGCACCGCACCGCCGTGCTGCTCGGCGCGGGCGCCGACGCGGAGGACGTGGTGCAGGTCTCGTTCGTCAAGGCGTACCGCGCGCTCGCGACCTTCCAGGAGGGGGCCGCCTTCCGGCCGTGGCTGCTGCGGATCGTCGCCAACGAGGCGAGGAACGCCGGGCGGGCGGCGCGCCGTCTGCGGTCGGCGGTGGAGCGCAACGCCGCGCTGGAGGCCCTGCCCCTCGCGGAGGACGACCCGGAGTCGCTGGCGGTGTCGCGGGAACGCCGGGCGGAGCTGCTGTCCGCCGTGCGGGCGCTGAGCGAGCCGCACCGGATGGTGGTCACCTGCCGCTATCTGCTGGACCTGGACGAGGAGGAGACGGCGACGGTGCTCGGCTGGCCGCGTGGCACGGTGAAGTCCCGGCTGCACCGGGCCCTGGCCCGGCTGCGGGCGGGGCTCGGCGAGCCGGTGCTGTCCAGCCCGTGCGACGACGGGGGGCGGCGCCCATGACCGACCGTCTCCCGGAGGAGCTGCGCGAGGTGGGCCGGCGGCTGGAGATCCCGGCGCCGTCGCCCGACTCCGTCGCCGAGCAGGTGCTGGCCCGGCTGCTGGCCGAGGCGGTGCCGGACCCCGTCGTGCCCGCTCCCGTCGTGCCCGGCCCCGGCCGCGGCGCCCGGGCGCGCGCGTGGGCCGCGGCGCGCTGGCGTGCCCTGACGGCGGCGCTGTGCGGGCTGCTCGTGGTGCTCGTGCTCACCCCGCCGGTGCGGGCCGCGGTCGCGGACTGGTTCGGCTTCGGCGGTGTCGTCGTGCACCGGGACCCCTCCGCCCGCCCGAGCACGGGCGCCCCGCCGCCGGTGCGGGGGGACGCGCCGCTGGACGGGGCGTACGTGCCGGCCGAGCTGGGCGAGCCGGACGGGGTGTCGGTGGTCGACGGGGGGCGGGTGCTGTCGATGAGCTGGCGGGTGGACGGGCGCACGGTACGGCTCGACCAGTTCCGGGCCACGATCGACGTGGTCTTCCTCAAGACGGTCGGCGACGCGGTCGAATGGGTCGATCTGGGCCCCGGGAGCGACTACGGGGTGTGGTTCGCCGAGCCTCACTACGTCCGGCTCGTCGACCCCGACGGCCGTGCCCGCCGCGAGCCTCCCCGGACGGCCGGAGCCACCCTGGTCTGGCAGCGCGGGCAGACGACGCTGCGCCTGGAGGGCGTGCCGGACCTGGCACGCGCGGTCGCCGTCGCGAAGTCCGCCCGGCCGCGTTAGGGCCCTTCTCCGCGTGCCTCTTCCGTCCCCTTTTCCCGGGGACGGGAACCTGGCGGGCTCGGGCGGTGTAACAGGGGCAGGACGGAGCGAGAGGGGGACCGGATGCGGATCAGAAGGATCGTCAGCTGGGCCGGAGTCACCGTCACGGCGCTCGCCGCCGTGATCGGCGGGTCGGGCCCGGCGGCCGCGGGCGGGCCGACCAGCGTGATGCTGGTCGCTCCGGGCAGCGGCAAGGCCGCGGGTATCTACGCCAGTTCACCCGACTACCAGGAACTGGACCAGTCCATCGGGAACGGCCCGAAGGAGGGTCCGCCGGACTCGCTGTCGGACGTGATGAACGACCACCACCGCCAGGTCACCCTGACGTGGCTGATCCACGACGTGTCGGTCTGGAAGGTGGACTACGTGTACCCGGACGGTCCCGGCGGTGCCTGGGTCCACACCCGCACGGTGACCGATACGGGTCTGCCGGAGCAGGGCGTGTGGCACAAGGCGGCGCAGCCGGAGAAGCTCGACCGCCTGCTCGGCCGGCTGGGCCTCATGGGGTCCGACAAGGGCCTCGGCATCAGCGCCCCGGACTACCCGCTCGGCCCGGACGGCGCCACGACCGTGGAGGAGACCGCGGCGGCCGTACCGGATGACCCCGCCACCGCCCCGCAGGCCACGGCGGCCGGGGACGGCGGCGGACCGGACGGCTGGTGGCCGTCCCTGCCCGGGCTCGGCGTCGGTCTGCTCGTCGGTGGCGCCGGCACCTTCCTCGTCCTGCGCCGGATATCCCGGCACACGCCCGGGGAGGGGCCCCGCCAGGAGCTCGTCGAGGCCTGACGCGACGGGGGTGCGGGCCACACCGGCACGCACCCCGCGCGGGCGGCGGGTCAGCTCAGGTCGATCCCGGGGTAGAGCGGGAAACCGGCGAGCAGGTCCGCCGCGCGCTGCGCGATCTCGTCGGAGACCTTCACGTCCAGCACGTGCTGCGCCTTGGACGGCTTGCCGGCCGAGGTGACGCCCGCCGTCGTGGCCGTGAGCACCCGGTCGATCAGCCCGGCGATCTCGTCCATCTCACCGGTGCCGAGGCCGCGGGTGGTCAGCGCGGGGGTGCCGATGCGGATGCCGGAGGTGTACCAGGCTCCGTTGGGGTCCTGGGGGATGGAGTTGCGGTTGGTGACGATGCCCGAGTCCAGCAGCGCGGCCTCGGCCTGCCGGCCGGTGATCCCGTAGGAGGACTCGACGTCGATCAGGACGAGGTGGTTGTCCGTGCCGCCGGTCACCAGCGTGGCACCGCGCCGCAGCAGCCCCTCGGCCAGGGCCCGGGAGTTGTCCACGATGCGCTGCGCGTAGGTGTGGAATTCGGGGCGGCGGGCCTCCGCCAGGGCCACCGCCTTGGCGGCCATCACGTGCGGCAGCGGGCCGCCGAGCACCATGGGGCAACCGCGGTCGACCTGCTCGGCGAGCGAGGAGTCGCACAGCACCATGCCGCCGCGCGGGCCGCGCAGCGACTTGTGCGTGGTGGTGGTGACGATCTGCGCGTGCGGCACGGGGTCGAAGTCACCGGTGAGGACCTTGCCGGCGACCAGGCCCGCGAAGTGCGCCATGTCGACCATCAGCGTGGCACCCACCTCGTCGGCGATCTCCCGCATGATCCGGAAGTTCACCAGCCGCGGGTAGGCCGAATAGCCCGCCACGATGATCAGCGGCCGGAACTCACGGGCGGTCTTGCGCAGGGCCTCGTAGTCCAGCAGCCCCGTGGCGGGGTCGGTGCCGTAGCTGCGCTGGTCGAACATCTTTCCCGAGATGTTGGGCCGGAAGCCGTGCGTGAGGTGGCCGCCCGCGTCCAGGGACATGCCGAGCATGCGCTGGTCGCCGAGCTCGTGGCGCAGCCGCGCCCAGTCCTCCTCGGTCAGGTCGTTGACCTGGCGGGCCCCGGCCCGCTCCAGCGCGGGCGCCTCGACCCGGGCGGCGAGCACGGCCCAGAAGGCGACGAGGTTGGCGTCGATGCCGGAGTGCGGCTGGGCGTAGGCGTGCTGGGCGCCGAACACCTCGCGCGCGTGCTCGGCGGCGAGCGCCTCGACGGTGTCGACGTTGCGGCAGCCGGCGTAGAAGCGGCGGCCGACCGTACCCTCGGCGTACTTGTCGCTGAACCAGTTGCCCATGGTCAGCAGCACGGCCGGGGAGGCGTAGTTCTCACTGGCGATGAGCTTGAGCGAGGCACGCTGGTCCTCGAGCTCCTGGCCGATGGCATCGGCCACGCGCGGCTCGACGCCCCTGATCACCTCAAGGGCACTGCGGAAGGCGGTGGATTCGGTGGAACCACTCGTCATGTCAGACCTCCTGCTGCACGGCACGGCATACGGGACGGCCCAGGCGCACGGCACACAGTTCACGGGCCGCTCCCCGATGGTCAATCCCATCCCAGCGCGCCAGTCACGACCCGTGGCCAGCCTAGCAACGCCCGTGGGGAAGCCGCCCGGCGCGAGGTTTCTTCGCATCCGGGACGAGCGACGATAGAAAGGGGCCCCACCGGGCCCCAGCGCCACAACTCCCGACGTACCACGAACGGAGCACTCACGTGTCGACCGCCGCCGAGCACATCGCCGCCACCGAGGCGCACAGCGCCCACAACTACCACCCCCTCCCGGTCGTCGTCGCCTCCGCCGAGGGCGCCTGGGTGACGGACGTCGAGGGCCGCCGCTACCTCGACATGCTCGCCGGCTACTCGGCGCTGAACTTCGGGCACCGCAACGCCCGTCTCATCGAGGCAGCCAAGGCCCAGCTCGACCGTGTGACGCTCACCTCGCGGGCGTTCCACCACGACCGCTTCGCGCGTTTCTGCACGGAGCTGGCCGAGCTGTGCGGCATGGAGATGGTGCTGCCGATGAACACCGGCGCGGAGGCCGTCGAGACGGCGGTGAAGACGGCCCGCAAGTGGGGCTACCGGGTCAAGGGCGTGCCGGACGGCCAGGCCAAGATCGTCGTCGCCGCGGACAACTTCCACGGGCGGACGACCACCATCATCAGCTTCTCCACCGACCCCGAGGCCCGCGCGGACTTCGGCCCGTACACCCCCGGCTTCGAGGTCGTCCCGTACGGCGACCTGGCCGCGCTGGAGGCGGTGCTGGACGACCGCACCGTGGCCGTGCTGATGGAGCCCATCCAGGGCGAGGCGGGGGTCCTCGTGCCGCCGGCCGGGTACTGGGCGGGCGTGCGCCGGCTCACCGAGGAGCGCGGGATCCTCTTCATCGCCGACGAGATCCAGTCGGGACTGGGCCGGACGGGCCGGACCTTCGCGTCGGAGCACGAGGGCGTCGTCCCGGACATGTACGTGCTGGGCAAGGCGCTCGGCGGTGGCGTCGTCCCCGTCTCGGCGGTCGTGTCCTCCGCGGAGGTGCTCGGGGTCTACCGGCCCGGCGAGCACGGCTCCACCTTCGGCGGCAACCCGCTGGCCTGCGCGGTGGCCCTGGAGGTCCTGGCGATGCTGCGCACCGGCGAGTACCAGCAGCGGGCCACCGAACTCGGCGACCACCTGCACCACGAGCTGGCACTGCTGACCGGCAGCGGCGCCGTCACGAAGGTCCGCGGCCGCGGTCTGTGGGCGGGCGTGGACATCGCCCCGGAGCACGGCACCGGCCGGCAGGTCTCCGAACGGCTCCTGGAGCGGGGTGTCCTGGTCAAGGACACCCACGGCTCCACGATCCGGCTCGCGCCGCCGCTGGTGATCTCCAAGGAGGACCTGGACTGGGGTCTCGACCAGCTGCGGGCCGTGCTGTCGGCCTGAGCCCCGGGAACCGGGGCCGGGTGGAGGGGTGCGCCCCGGCGGTCAGACGCCGTCGGGGCGGACCGCCGGGGACATCCGCGTCGTCACGCCGATGCGGTTCCAGGCGTTGATGGTGATGCACATGGCGATCAGCCGGGCCAGTTCCTCCTCGTCGAAGACCCGGGCGGCCTCGTCGTAGACCTCGTCCGGGACGCCACGCTCCCCGAGCCGGGTCACCGCCTCACTCAGCGCCAGCGCGGCACGCTCGCGCACGGTGAAGAACGGGGTCTCCCACCACACGGTGAGCCCGTTGAGCTTCTGCTCGGTCAGCCCGAGCTTGCGGGCGTCGTTCAGGTGCTGGTCCACGCAGTAGGCACAGCCGTTGAGCTGCGAGGCACGGGCCTTGACCAGTTCCTTGATCACGGGGTCGAGGCCGGTTGCCGCCGCCGCGTCCAGCGCGATCATCGCCTTGTAGAAGTCGGGGGCGGCCTTGCCGAGCACCATGCGCGGCGCGTGGGCGGGCACCAGGTCGTCCGGGCCAAGGTCGGACGGAGCGCCGGCGGGAGTCGTGATCATCGTCATGCGACCCAACGTAGTGACGGGGTGGCCTCGGCCCGTGGTCCACTTGGAGGGTGAACGAGTGGGCCATTTCAGGGGTCGACCTCCATCTGGACCTCGCCGGCGGCACCGGTGCGCGCGCCGGGCTGGAGGACGCCCTGCGTGAGGCCGTGCGCGACGGCAGGCTCGCCCCCGGCACCCGGCTGCCGTCCTCCCGGACGCTCGCCAAGGACCTGGGCGTCGCCCGCAACACCGTCGCCGACGCCTACGGGCAGCTGGTGGCGGAGGGCTGGCTGACCGCCCGCCAGGGCTCCGGCACACGCGTCGGCGACGGTTGGCGCGCGGCCGCCCCGCCCCGTGGCCGCCACGCCCTCACCACCGCACCGCAACCGGAGGGCACCGCGGACCCCGCCGGCATCCCGGAACCGGCCGGCCCGCCGCGGCCCCGGGAACAGGTCCCGTACGACCTGCGGCCGGGCTCGCCCGACCTCGGCTCGTTCCCCCGCGCCGCGTGGTCCGCCGCCGCGCGCCGCGCCCTGGCGGCCGCGCCCAACGAGGCCCTCGGCTACACCGACCCGCGCGGCCGCCCCGAACTGCGCGAGGCCCTCGCGGCGTACCTGGGCCGGGTGCGCGGCGTGCGCACCACTGCGGAGCTCGTCGTGGTGTGCACGGGCTTCGTCCAGGCCGCCGGGCTGATCGGCCGTACCCTGCGGGCCCGGGGGGCCTGCAGCGTCGCCGTCGAGGCGCTCGGCTACCCGCACACCCTGCGGATCCTTCGCAAGGCGGGGCTCACCACCGTTCCCCTGCCCGTCGACGACGACGGGGCGCAGGTCTCCCTCCTCGACGCCGGCGTCGACGCCGCGCTGCTCACGCCCGCGCACCAGTTCCCGTACGGCGCCCCGCTCTCCCCCGCGCGGCGCACGGCCGCGGTGGCCTGGGCCCGCGCCACCGGCGGCCTGGTCGTCGAGGACGACTACGACGGGGAGTTCCGCTACGACCGGCAGCCGGTCGGCGCCCTGCAGGGACTCGCGCCCGAGCACGTCGTCTACGCCGGAACCGCCAGCAAGAGCCTCGCCCCCGGGCTGCGGCTGGCCTGGCTCGCCCTGCCGCCCGCCCTCGTGGAACCCGTACTCGCCGAGAAGGTCCTCGCCGACCACCAGTCCCCCGTGCTCGACCAGCTGACCCTCGCCGAACTCATCGTCTCCGGCGGCTACGACCGCCACGTGCGCCGGATGCGGCTGCACTACCGCCGCCGCCGCGACCGCCTCGTCACCGCACTCGCCGCCCGTGCCCCCGCCGTACGGGTGTCGGGCATCGCCGCCGGCCTCCACGCCGTACTGCGGCTGCCGCCCGGCACCCCGGCCGACGCGCTGGTCGCACAGGCGCGCGAGCACGGCCTCGCCCTGCAGGGCATCGCCGACTTCGGCGGCACGGAGGGCGACGCGATCGTCGTCGGCTACGGCGCACCGCCCGAGCACGCCTTCGCCGGCTGCCTGGACGTCCTGTGCGCGCTGCTCGCGGCGCACACCGGCTGAGCACACGGAACGGCCCTCCGCCGCGCCCGTGCGGGGCGCGGCGGAGGGCCGGTCGTGGGACTCGGCGTCCCGGGCTCAGATGAGGCCGAGGCCGCGGACCGCGTCGCGCTCCTCCTCGAGCTCCTTGACCGAGGCGTCGATGCGCGCACGGGAGAACTCGTTGACGTCCAGGCCCTGGACGATCTCGAACTTGCCGTCCTTCGCGGTCACCGGGAAGGAGGAGATGAGGCCCTCCGGCACGCCGTAGGAGCCGTCGGAGACGACACCGGCGGAGGTCCAGTCACCCTCGGCGGTGCCGTTGGTCCAGGTGAAGACGTGGTCGATCGCGGCGTTGGCGGCCGACGCGGCGGAGGACGCGCCACGGGCCGCGATGATCGCCGCACCGCGCTTGGCGACGGTGGGGATGAACTCCTCGGCCAGCCACTTCTCGTCGTTGACGGTCTCGGCGGCGTTCTTGCCGGCGACCTCGGCGTGGAAGATGTCCGGGTACTGCGTGGCGGAGTGGTTGCCCCAGATGGTGAGGCGGCGGATCTCGCTCACCGGCACGCCGGTCCTCTTCGACAGCTGCGAGATGGCGCGGTTGTGGTCCAGGCGGGTCATCGCGGTGAAGCGGTCGGCCGGGACGTCCGGGGCCGAGGACTGCGCGATGAGCGCGTTGGTGTTCGCCGGGTTGCCGACGACGAGGACGCGGATGTCGTCCGCGGCGTGGTCGTTGATGGCCTTGCCCTGCGGGCCGAAGATGCCACCGTTGGCCTCCAGCAGGTCGCCGCGCTCCATGCCGGCGGTGCGGGGGCGGGCGCCGACGAGCAGGCCCACGTTGGTGCCGTCGAAGGCGACGTTCGGGTCGTCGGAGATGTCGATGCCCTGGAGCAGCGGGAACGCGCAGTCGTCCAGCTCCATCGCGGTGCCCTCGGCGGCCTTGAGCGCCGGGGTGATCTCCAGCAGCCGCAGCTTCACCGGGACATCGGGGCCGAGCAGGTGGCCGGAGGCGATGCGGAAGAGCAGCGCGTAGCCGATCTGGCCGGCCGCTCCGGTTACGGTGACGTTGACGGGAGTGCGAGTCATTGCCTTCTCCTGGCCTTCTCCTGCTGGATCCCTTGCCGCCCCGGCAGCGTCCCTTGCCCCGGAACGGGGATCTCTCGGCGTCAAGAGACCCACGCCAGGCTATACCCGTGCCGTCGTGGCGGCTGCCACCCCCAGTGTGGCCCCGGTCACCGCCCCCGCGCAGCGGGCTCGTCCCCGGTCACCGTGGCGGTGCCGCTCCGTTGGGGACGGTCCGTCGCGGTGCGGGGCGTACGGCCGCCGCACCGCCCGGGGGGTCGGCGGCGGTCGTCAGCCCGGCGGGGGTGTGGCGCAGCCGTGGGGGCCGGTGGTGAGGGTGGCGCAGGCGCGGGCGGCACCGGGGGTGCGGACGGCGAGCATCGACGTGTACGCCGCGGGGTCCTGGCCGATGCGGCTGTGCTGGGAGCGACGTGCCCCGCCCGCCTCCGTGACGCTGACCGTGTCGCCGGGGGCCCCGGCGGAGATGCGGGCCCAGGCGGCCGCGCAGACCCGGCTGTAGCGCATCTCGACGTACGCGCCGCCCACCCAGGCCGCCGCGGCCGTACGGGCGTTGCCGCCGCCGCACCCCATGCCCTCCGGGTCCTTGCCGGTGCAGTCCTGGCCGGTGCACTTCACGCCTGCGGGCAGTTCGGCCGCCCGCGCGGTAGGGGACGGGCCGGGCCGCGCGCGGTCGTCCCCTCCCCCGCCGCCGGTCAGGACGGTGGCGCCGACCACCGCCAGCACGACGGCCACGACGCCCACCACGAAGAGCACGACCGGACGGCGCCGTACCGCGGAAGCGGAAGCGGAAGCGGAAACAGAACCAGAAGCAGAAGTGGACGCGGGAGCAGAAGCGGAAGGGGCCGGAGCCGGACCCGGGGCCGGGCCGAACTCCCCGAGCGCGGCGCGGGCCTCGGCGATCCGGAGCGCCTCCATCGTGACGTCGTGGCGGCCCTCGGCACGGCTCCAGACCCGCTCCGTGACCTCCCACATCGTGGTGAAGTGCGCCGGGTCGGCACCCGTCGCCTCCGCGAGGGCGACCACGGCGTAACGGGGCGGCAGCAGCCGGCCGTTGAGGTACCGCTCCCACGAACTCCTGCTGTACCCGGTCGCCTCGGCGAGCGCCGCGACGCTCAGGCCGCCGCGGTCGACCTGGCGCCGCAGCTGCTCGGTGAACTCCCGTACCCGCGGGTCCAGGTCATCGGCCAGTGGCCGCCAGCGGGCCATCTCTCGTTCCCCCTCTTGCTGTTGCCGTTCTGCCCCGGAAGGCTACCGTTGAAGATGCTTCGGGCGGCCCGTCCGGTTGCGCCCGTCATCCGATGCAGATGCCCAGGATGATCAGGCCCAGGCAGAGCCCCTTGCCGGAGCTGCGGCTCGGGGAGGGGGAGGGCGCCGCCGGGGCGCTCGTCGCGGGCGGCGGTGCCTGGGTGGTGGGGGCGCCGCCACCGGGTGCCGCCGTCGTCGTCCCGCCCGTGCCGGGCGCCGTGTGCGGGCCCTTGGCCGGGGCGGAGGACACCCCGCCGGTCTCCGCCACCTGCGCGGCGGGCGTGCCGCCGTCCGGGGACATGGCGCCCGCGGTACGGGAGGCCCGCGCGTCCGTCGCCTGCGCCGGGGGAACCGACCCGGGCCAGGAGGTGACGGCGGACCCGGCGGAGCCCGTGGCGGAGGGCGCGGGGCCGGCCGGCACGCTGGCCGTGGGGCGGGCCGCCAGCGGCGCATCGGCCCGCCCGGTCCCGTCCGTGGCCACCCCGCTCGCCACGAGCAGCGCGAACACCCCGCCCAGCACCAGCCCGCCCGCGGCCGCCAGCAGGGCCTTGCGCCGTCGCCGCAGGGCGTGCCGGGGCATCCCCTCGACGGGGGCCAGCGGGTCGAGCGGGTCGGCGTACGGGAAGCCCTTCATGGTGTCGGTGACCCCGCGGTCGGCCAGCTCCCACAGGGCGATCAGCCGGTCGTAGTCGGCGCCGCTGAGCTGCCCCAGCACCTCGACCGCGTCACGCGGCGGGATCCGCACGCCGTTGAGGTACTGCTCCCAGGCTCCGGTGCTGCTCGCCGTGCGTGCGGCGAGCGCCGGGACGCTCAGCCCGCTGCGGTCCTTCATCCGGCGCAGATGCACGGCGAGACGGCGCGCGCCACCGTCCAGTGTCTCGGGCAATGGCTCCCAGCGTGCCACCACGCACCCCCCGGCTCCGTCGGTCAACCCACGGTAGCGACGCACATACGCTCGATGCATGAAATCCGGAGAATCCTCACGCTCCCCGCGGGGTGACGAGTCCGGTCTCGTAGGCGAGGACGACCGCCTGGGCGCGGCTGCCGAGGTCGAGCTTGGACATCGTGCGGTTGAGGTGGGTCTTGACCGTCGCCTCGCTGATGAAGAGCAGGTCGGCGATCTCCGGGTTCGACAGGCCACGGGCGATCAGCCGCAGCACCTCCAGTTCCCGGGCGGTCAGCGCAGCCAGTTCGGCGGGCGGGGCACGGTCCGCGCCGACGGGCGGGGCACCGGGGCGGGGCGGCGCGTAGGCCTCGATCAGCCTCCGCGTGACGCTGGGGGCGAAGAGGGTGTCCCCTCCGGCGACGGCGTGGACGGCGGCGATCAGGCGTTCGGGACCGGCGTCCTTGAGCAGGAATCCGGAGGCCCCGGCGCGCAGCGCCGTGTAGACGTACTCGTCGAGGTCGAAGGTGGTGAGGACGAGGATCCGCGGCGGCGGGTCCGCCGCGGCGGCCAGGATGCGCTCGGTGGCGACGACCCCGCTGATCCCCGGCATCCGGATGTCCATGAGGATCACGTCGGGCACGGTCCGCGCCGCGCGCTCCACGGCCTCCTCGCCGTCGCCCGCCTCCCCGACCACCTCGACGCCGGGCGCGGCGTGCAGCAGCGCGACGAGGCCGGCCCGGATCAGGAACTGGTCGTCGACGACGAGCACCCTGGTCATACGCCCGATGCGTCCCCTCGCCGCTCTGTCCCCCGCGCGGACGTGGGGAGCACGAGCCGTACCTCGAAGCCCTCGCCGAGCGGGCCGATGTCCACCGTCCCGCCGTAGAGCCTGGCGCGCTCCCGCATGCCGATCAAGCCGTGGCCCGTTCCCGGGACGATTGTGGCCGGATCGGATCGGCCCGGTGGCGCTCCGGAGCCGCTGCCCGGGCCGGTGCCGGTGCCGGTGCCGTCGTCGGTGACGGTCACCGCCAGGTGGTGCGGCTCGTAGACGACCAGGACCCGGGCCCGCGCGAGGGGGGCGTGCTTGAGCACGTTGGTCAGCGCCTCCTGCACCACCCGGTACGCGCACAGGCCGACACCGGGGGCGACGGGCCGCGGCTCGCCCTCGATCCGCAGCTCGACGGCGAGGCCGGCGGCCCGCACCCGCTCGATCATCTCGCCCAGCCGGGTCACCGAGGGCATCGGATCGTACGAGGCCCAGCCCTCCTCCGGTTCGCCCGGCCCGGCGCGGAGCACCTTGAGCATGCGGCGCATCTCCTGCAGCGCCTCACGGGTGGTGTCGGAGATGGTGTCGAGCGCGCCGCGGGCGGTCTCCGGGGAGGTGTGGAAGACGTACGCTGCCATGCCCGCCTGCACCGAGATCACCGACATGTGGTGGGCGACCACGTCGTGCAGCTCGCGGGCGATCCGCGCCTGCTCCTCCGCCACCGCCTCCCGGGCCCGGTCCTGCTGCTCGGTGCGCAGCTGCTCGGTGAGCCGGGCCAGCCGCTCCTCGCGCTTGCCCGACACCCGGGCGGACCGCCCGAAACGGCACATCACCAGGGCGAACACCACGGCCTGGGCGGCCACCGTGGCCATCGAGCTCTGCGCCGCCGTCAGCCCGGCGTACACCCAGACCGCGCCGGTCAGCGCCGCGCAGGCCAGCGCGGTGCGCACCGGGCGCAGGGCCGCGACGGTGTAGAGCGCGAGCAGCGGCGCCATCGAGTTGACGACCGGCCAGTACCCGGCGGCGACGTACAGCGTCCAGGCTGCGCAGACGAAGACGCAGACACCGGCCGGCGCCCAGCGGCGCACCGCGATGGGCAGGTTGACCAGGGCGGTCAGCGCGTAGCCGAACAGGTCCAGCCGTATCCAGTCCCCGGGTGGCCGTTCGTGCCCCAGCAGCATGCTGGCGGCGGTGAAGCCCACCGCCAGCAGGACGTCGACCAGCCCCTTTTTCCCCACGGGCGCAGCGTAGGCCCCGGCCGTACGGGTGTGCGTCAGTCCCCCGCCGTACCACGGAAGTTGTACGTCCTGTTCCCAAAGGTCAAACCGGCACGGGACGACCTCCCGGCACCGCCGGCCGTAGCGTCGTCGCCGGGGGCCAGAGGGGGGCGCCCCAACACGACGGTGCCCCGTCCTCCGACGGGGGGAGGACGGGGTACCCGCTCGTGCGGGTGCCGCGCGGCGTCGGACGTCCGGCTCAGACGGACATGCGCTTGCGCAGGTTCTCGTCGACGGCGGCGAGGAACCGCTCGGTCGTCAGCCACGGCTGCTCCGGGCCGACCAGCACCGCCAGGTCCTGGGTCAGCTGGCCGGCCTCGACGACCTCCAGGCAGGCGTTCTCCAGCGTCCCGGCGAACCGGGCGAGTTCGGGGGTGTCGTCCAGCCGGGCGCGGTGGGCCAGGCCGCGGCTCCACGCGAAGACCATGGCGATGGGGTTGGTCGAGGTCGGCCGGCCCGCCTGGTGCCTGCGGTAGTGGCGGGTGACCGTGCCGTGCGCCGCCTCCGACAGCACGGTCCTGCCGTCGGAGGTCATGAGGACCGAGGTCATCAGCCCCGCCGAGCCGACGCCCCGGGTGAGGACCCCGGACAGGATGTCGCCGTCGTAGTTCTTGCACGCCCAGACGTAGCCGCCGGCGCCCTTCAGGGCCGAGGCCGCCATGTCGTCGACCTGGCGGTGCTCGTGGCCCAGGCCCGACGCCTCGAACTCGCGCCGGAACTCGCCGTCGAAGACCTCCTGGAAGAGGTCCTTGAAGCGGCCGTCGTACTTCCTGAGCACCGTGTTCTTCGTGGACAGGTAGACGGGGAGCCCGCGCGCCAGCCCGTAGCGGAAGGCGGCGCGCGCGAACTCGCGGATCGAGTCGTCCAGGTTGACCATGCCGAGCGCCACGCCGGCGCCCGGGAAGTGGTGGACCTCCAGCTCGACCGGGTCGGAGCCGTCGGCCGGGGTGAAGCTCAGGGCGAGGGTGCCCGCGCCGGGGATCCGCAGCTCGGTGGCCCGGTACTGGTCGCCGAAGGCGTGCCGGGCGATCACCACGGGACGGGTCCCGCCGGGCACGGCCCTCGGCACGTTCCGCAGGACGACGGGTTCGCGGAAGATCCCACCGCCGAGGCGGTCGCGGATGGTGGCGTTCGGGGAGCGGTACATCCCCTTGAGGCCGAACTCCGCGACCCGGGCCTCGTCGGGCGTGACGGTGGCGCACTTCACGCCGACGCCGTGCCTGCCGACCGCCTCCGCCGCTTCCGCCGTCACCCGGTCGTGGGTGGCGTCCCGGTGCTCGATGCCCAGGTCGAAGCGGACCAGTTCGATGTCGAGGTACGGCAGGACCAGCTCGTCCCTGATGAACCGCCAGATGATCCGCGCCATCTCGTCGCCGTCGAGCTCGACGACCGGGTTCCTTGCCTTGATCTTGGCCATGGGAGTCGTTCTCCCTCTCACACCGGTGACGTGTGCCCGGGGTGCACGTCGTACGTCAGGACACTCGCCACACAGCGTAACCGGATCAACGCACGGAGAAGCGGACGACATCCTCCAGGAAGGGGATCTCCAGCACCGGGTGCGGCTGCGCCATCAGCGCCAGCAGCACGATCAGGGCGCCCAGCACACCGTAGGTGATCATGTCGGTGAAGCGGCTGCGGACGGCCAGCATGCCGACTGAGGGCAGCAGCCGGCGCATCAGCGCGCCCGCGAGCAGCGCCGAGCCGACCAGCACCAGGCCGGCCCGGGTGACGTCCGCGGCCACCAGCACCAGGCCGAGCAGCACCGCGCCGGAGACCACGAGGATCGGCCACTGACGGGCCGGGGCCGGGGCGTGGGCGCCCATGGCCCGGCCGCCGCCCTCGGGGCGCGCGGTACCGCGGGTCAGCACCTGGAAGCGGCGGCTGCGGCCGGCTTCGCCGGCCCCCTCCGGTTCCGTCGCTCGCGTACGGGGCCCCGTCCCGGTCATGCGTACCGGCCCTCCGCGGCCTCCACGACGTTCGCCAGCAGCATGGCCCGGGTCATCGGGCCGACGCCGCCGGGGTTCGGCGAGATCCACCCGGCGACCTCGGCCACGCCCGGGTGCACGTCGCCGACGATCTTGCCGTTCTCGTCGCGGCTGACGCCGACGTCCAGCACGGCCGCGCCCGGTCGCACGTCCTCCGGCTTCACCAGGTGCGGCACGCCCGCGGCGGCCACGATGACGTCGGCCTGGCGCAGCTGGGCGGACAGGTCACGGGTGCCGGTGTGGCAGAGGGTGACGGTGGCGTTCTCCGACTTGCGGGTCAGCAGCAGCCCGATCGAGCGGCCGACGGTGACGCCGCGGCCGACCACCGTGACGTGCGCGCCGTTGATCTCCACGCCGTGCCGCCGCAGCAGCTCCACGATGCCGTTGGGGGTGCAGGGCAGCGGGCCGCGCTCGTTCAGTACCAGCCGCCCGAGGTTCGTCGGGTGCAGTCCGTCGGCGTCCTTGGCCGGGTCCATCAGCCCCAGGACGCGGTTGGTGTCGATCCCCTTGGGCAGCGGCAGCTGGACGATGTAGCCGGTGCACTCCGGGTCGTCGTTGAGTTCACGGACGACCGCCTCGATCTCCTCCTGGGTGGCGGTCTCCGGCAGCTCGCGCTGGATGGACGCGATGCCGACCTCCGCGCAGTCGCGGTGCTTGCCCGCGACGTACCAGCGGCTGCCGGGGTCGTCGCCGACCAGCAGCGTGCCCAGCCCCGGGGTGACACCCCGCGCCTTGAGCGCCTGGACGCGGGTGGACAGTTCGGACTTGATCGCGGCGGCAGTGGCCTTGCCATCGAGAATCTGGGCGGTCATACCTCCATCTTCTCAGGTCCGCACACCAACGCTGGACAGCGGATGACGCCGCCCAGGACGATGTGGCCCGTCCCCAGTCCCATCCGCGCGAAAGAAGCCAACGT
Source organism: Streptomyces sp. NBC_00510 (assembly GCA_036013505.1). Classification (NCBI taxonomy): domain Bacteria; kingdom Bacillati; phylum Actinomycetota; class Actinomycetes; order Kitasatosporales; family Streptomycetaceae; genus Streptomyces; species Streptomyces sp. NBC_00510. The sequence goes on from CP107851.1 coordinate 4,298,451, forward strand.
GAGCTACCCGCCCGGTCCCGGCAATCCGTACGGCCAGCAGCCGCCTCAGCAGCCCTACGGCTACCCGCAGCAGCCCCCGGCCCAGCCCGGTTACGGCTACCCGACGCAGCCCCAGCCGCCCTACGGCGCCGTTCCGCCGCAGGCCCAGGGCCCGTACGGCTACGGCTACCCCGGGGGCCCCGCCGGTCCCGTCCCGGGCATGCCCCCGTTCGCGAGCTGGGGTGCGCGGGTGGGCGCGACGCTGATCGACTTCCTGGTCGCCGGACTCGTGCCGATGATCCTCATCGGCATCGGCTACGCGCAGTTCATCGCCGAGGTGGTCGACGCGGCCCGCGCGTGCGACCAGAGCGGCACCTACTCCTGCCCCGCGCCCACGATGCCGGGTGGCGCCATCGCCCTGATCGGCCTCGGCTTCCTGCTGTCCCTCGCCGGCAGCCTGTTCCTGTGCTACCGCGAGGGCAAGACCGGCCAGACGCCGGGCAAGAAGGCCCTCGGCATCAGCGTGCTGCGGGAGTTGGACGGCCGTCCGCTCGGCTTCGGCATGGCCTTCGTCCGCCGGCTGTGCCACGGCCTGGACGGCGCCGCCTGCTACATCGGCTACCTGTGGCCGCTGTGGGACGACAAGAAGCAGACCTTCGCCGACAAGATCCTCAACTCGGTCGTCGTCAAGACCCAGTAGGCCCGGTTCCCCGGTCCCGTCCCCGCGAAGGAAGTGAGAAGTGAGCTATCCGCCCGGCCCCGGCGATCCCTACGGCCGGCAGCCACCGCAGCAGCCGTACGGATACCCGCAACAGCCCCCGGCCCAGCCCGGTTACGGCTACCCGACGCAGCCCCAGCCGCAGGCGCAGCCGCCGTACGGCTACCCCCAGCAGCCGCAGCCGCACGCGCCGTTCGCGGCGTACCCGGGCGGGCCGGAGGTCATGCCGTCGTCGGCCAGGACGGCCCGGGCGATGCTCTTCGTGCTCGGCGGGCTGCAGATCCTGGGCGGCCTGCTGCTCCTGCTCGGGGCCGCGGCGCTCAAGAGCGTGGACGACACCGACGAACTGACCATGCCCATCGGCCTGGTCTACGTCATGGGGGTGCTCTTCCTCGCCTTCGCCGTGCTGTCGATCGGCATGGGCGCCAAGTACAGGACCGGCGGCAACGGCACACGGATCGGGTCCATCGTGATCGGCGTGCTGGTCGCGCTGAGCAGTGTCGCCACCATGATCAGCGGCGCCTTCCTGCTGCTCGCACCGCTCGCGCTCAGCGTGCTGCTGATCGTCTTCGCGGCGAAGGCCGAGACGGCGGCCTGGTTCAAGCGCCCGCAGTACTGAGCGGGCCGCCCGCAGGCCGAAGGCCCCCGCGCGAGCGGGGGCCTTCGGCGTTCCGGCACACCGGCCGGTCAGTGGAAGAAGTGCCGCGTCCCGGTGAGGTACATGGTCACGCCGGCCTTGCGCGCGGCCTCGACCACGGCCTCGTCGCGCACCGAACCACCGGGCTGCACCACGGCCTTGACGCCCGCGCCGGTGAGCACCTCCAGCCCGTCCGGGAAGGGGAAGAAGGCGTCGGAGGCGGCGTAGGAGCCCGCGGCCCGCTCCTCGCCGGCCCGCTGGACGGCGAGCTTGGCGGAGTCGACCCGGTTGACCTGGCCCATGCCGACGCCGACCGTCGCGCCGTCCTTCGCCAGCAGGATGGCGTTGGACTTCACGGCCCGGCAGGCCCGCCAGGCGAACGCCAGGTCGGCCAGCTCGTCGGCGGTCAGCGGCTCGCCGGTGGCCAGCGTCCAGGTGGCGGGGTCGTCCCCGGCGGCCTGGAGGCGGTCCTTCTCCTGCAGCAGCAGCCCGCCCTCGACCGGACGGAACTCCGTCTCCGCGACGGGCGCCTCCGGGCAGCGCAGCACGCGGATGTTCTTCTTGCGGGCGAGGACCTCGACCGCGCCCTCCTCGAAGTCCGGCGCGACGATGACCTCGGTGAAGATCTCGGCGACCTGCTCGGCCATGGCCACGCTCACGGGCCGGTTGACGGCGATGACGCCGCCGAAGGCGGACAGCGGGTCGCAGGCGTGCGCCTTGCGGTGCGCCTGCGCGACGTCGTCGCCCACCGCGATGCCGCACGGGTTGGCGTGCTTGATGATCGCGACGCAGGGCCCGTCGTGGTCGTACGCCGCCCGGCGCGCGGCCTCGGTGTCCACGTAGTTGTTGTAGGACATCTCCTTGCCGTGCAGCTGCTCGGCATTGGCCAGGCCCGCGCCGCCGTCGGTGTAGAGCGCGGCGGCCTGGTGCGGGTTCTCGCCGTAGCGCAGCACGTTCTTGCGCTCGTAGGTGGCGCCCAGGAAGTCCGGGAAGGGGCTGTCGTCGGCGGGCGCGTACGAGCTCGCGAACCAGCTCGCGACCGCGACGTCGTACGCCGCGGTGTGCTGGAACGCCTCGGCCGCCAGGCGCTTGCGGGTGCTGAGGTCGAAGCCGCCCTCACGGACGGCGCCGAGCACGTCCGCGTACCGCTCGGGGCTGGTCACGACCGCCACGGACGGGTGGTTCTTGGCCGCGGCACGGACCATCGAGGGGCCGCCGATGTCGATCTGCTCGACGCACTCGTCCTCCGAGGCGCCGGAGGCGACCGTCTCACGGAAGGGGTAGAGGTTGACCACGACCAGGTCGAAGGGCTCGACGCCCAGCTCCTCCAGCTGCCGGCGGTGGTCCTCCAGCCGCAGGTCGGCGAGGATGCCGGCGTGCACCTTCGGGTGCAGGGTCTTCACCCGGCCGTCCAGGCACTCGGGGAACCCGGTCAGCTCCTCGACCTTGGTGACCGGCACCCCGGCGGCGGCGATCCGCCCGGCCGTCGAGCCGGTGGAGACCAGCTGGACGCCCGCCTCGTGCAGGCCGCGGGCCAGCTCCTCCAGACCGGTCTTGTCGTAGACGCTGACCAGTGCGCGACGGATCTCCCGCTTGGTACTCACGGCAACAGAACCTTTCGTCCCTCAATGCGATAGCCGTCGCGGGACAGCCGCCCCACGACGTCGACGAGCAGCGTGCGCTCGACTTCCTTGATGCGCTCGTGGAGCGCTTCCTCCGTGTCGTCCTCCCGGACCTCGACCGCGCCCTGGGCGATGATCGGGCCGGTGTCGACGCCGTCGTCGACGAAGTGGACGGTGCAGCCGGTGACCTTCACCCCGTACGCGAGGGCGTCGCGCACCCCGTGGGCACCCGGGAAGCTCGGCAGCAGCGCCGGGTGGGTGTTGACGAAGCGGCCGCCGAACCGGGCGAGGAACTCCTTGCCCACGATCTTCATGAACCCGGCCGAGACGACCAGGTCGGGCTCGTGCGCGGCCACCGCCCCGGTCAGCGCGGCGTCCCACGCCTCACGGTCGCCGTGGTCGGTGACCCGGCAGACGAACGTCGGCAGCCCGGCGCGCTCGGCGCGCTCCAGGCCGGCGATGCCGGACCGGTCCGCGCCGACGGCGACGACGTCCAGTCCCGCGTCGAGCAGCGCCTGCAGGTTCGTGCCCGAACCGGAGACGAGCACGACGAGTCGGGCGGGGCGGGAAAGGGGCGGAAAGACTGTGGCCACTGCGGGTCATCTCTCGGGATCCGACGCTTTGGAGGATCGTACGACTCGAAGATCGCCGGAATTCCGGGGAACTCTACGAGGCCGTCGACCGTCAGCAACGATACCGGCACACCCGACCGCCCCCACGGGACGGGGGAGCGCGCGGGCGGTAGCGTCTGGGGTGAAGAACGGCGAAGTCACACGTCCGACAACTCGAGGAGTCGACGGCAAGGGGATGACCCAGGCAAGCATGAGCAGTGGCCGAGGCCACGAGCAGGACAACCCGTTCGCCCCGCCGGCGGAGAACGCGCCCGAGCAGCCCTGGCAGCCGCGCCGGCCGGAGCAGCCCTCCGACTCCGGGGACGAGCGCCCCACGCCCACACCGCCTCCGCCGCCCCCGGCATGGGGCGGCCAGTGGAGCGAGCGGCAGCCCGGCCGGCAGGACGGCGGCTACGGCGACCGCCCCGGTGGCGGCTACGGCGGCGGGCGGCGCCCGGACGGACCGCGCTTCGACCCCACCGACCCCGCCCAGCGGCGTGCCCGCTACGCCATGATCTGCGGCATGTGGGGGCTCTTCTTCGCCCTGTTCCTGGGCTGGACGTACGTGGGGCTGCTGCTCGGCGCCCTCGCGTTGTACTGGAGCGTCAACGCGCTGCGGATGAAGCCCGAGGAACGGGCCAAGGCCCGCGCCGAGGCGGCCGCCCTGCTGACCGAGGGCGGCGCCACCCCTCCGCCGCAGCGGCCCACCGACCCCCGCAGCAAGCCGCAGCGCCCGGCCGCGCTCGGCGGTCTGATCATGGGCGGGCTCGCCCTCTGCGTCGTGGCGACGACCTTCACGACCCAGGTGGTCTACAAGGACTACTACTCCTGCACGCGCGACGCGCTGACCTCCTCGTCGCGCGACGCCTGCCAGCAGTTGCTGCCGACCCCGCTGCGCGACGTGCTCCACACGCCCTGACGCGCCGCTCGCGCCGACCCCGGACGGAGGCTCAGGCCTCCGACGGGGCGGCGCCGGGCAGCGCGTCGTTCTGCGCCTCCGCTTCCTCGCCCACCGCTTCCTCGGCCACCGCTTCCTCGCCCTCCGCGTCCCGGCCCTTTGTCGCGGCGGCGGCGCGGCGGACCCGCACCCAGCGCACCAGCAGGGCCGTGGGCGTACCGGCGGCCGCCGTCCACCCGGCCGCCGCGAACCCGGTGAGCCACCAGGACGGCCCGAAGTCCTCCAGCGCCCCGGTGCCCAGCGGCCCCGCCGCGAACCCGGTGAGCAGTGCCATGGCGATCCCGCACACCAGCCCGCCCAGGGCGGCGTGCGCCGCGGTGCGCCCGAGGCCGCACGGCTCCCGCCGGTCGACGGCGAGCACCCCGACCGCGAGCCCGGCGAGCACCGGCACGACCAGCGCCGCCCAGGTCAGCGACGTCCCGGGCCCGGGCTGGGGCAGCGCCGCGAGGAGCGGGAAGTCCGGCAGCACGGGCTCCCCCACCACGCCGGCCGGACGCACCGCGGCCTGGGTGCCGAGGGCGAAACCGGGGCCGAGCGCGTAGGCCGCGCCCCACACGGCGGCGTTCGGGATCAGCGCGACCGCCACCGCCAGCACCGCCAGCCGCCCGGACAGCGCCTCGCTGAGCCGGGTGAACGACGCCCCCGCGGCGCCGGGGTGCAGCGCCAGGGTCACCGCCATGAGCGCCGCACCGCCCGCGACGAGGACGCAGACGCCCGCCCCCGCCGAGCGCAGCACGACCGCGGCGTCCCGCAGCGGCACCGTCACGGTCACGCTCACCCGGGACAGCCACGCGGGCAGCGGGATCCGCGGCCGCCCCCGCTCCATCCAGGCCCCCGCGGCCGCCGCGAGGGCGGCGACGAGGGGCAGGTGCACCGCGGCGCCGAGGGCGTCGCTGCGCACCGGCCCGTACGAGGTGTAGACGACCACCCCGGCGCCCACCGCGAGGTACCCGCCGATCAGCCACGCGACGGCGGACCGCGCGACCTTGTCGTCCGAGGCCGGCGCGACGGCGTCCGCCCCCGCCCGGTACAGCAACCACACCGGGAACGCCATGGGGAGCAGCGGCGTGACGCCGATGGGCGCGGCGACGCCGGAGAGGGTCTCGGTGCGCACCAGGCCGCCGCCGTGGGCGAGCAGCCAGCAGTCCGCGGCGACGTGGAGGGCGCCGTTCAGCCCGCTGTCGGGGAACGGCGAGACGACCCACAGGAAGAGCACGAGCATGGCGAAGCCGCCCAGGCCGAGGCCCGCGGCGACCACGCCGCCGGTGAAGGCGGGGGCGGACTCGGAGGTGCGCAGGGTCTCGTGGGCGGCCCGGATCCGGTGCAGGACGTGACTCAGGGCGCTTGCGGCACTCACGGATCTCATGCTGCCAAGAACACCCCCTTTCGTCGTGGCAGCATGCGAATGACCGTCGTGTCGCGGAATATGGCGTTATGCGTTTCTTCATTCGATCCGAGTGGTCGATCGCATGAGCCGCACATCCACGGCGAGGGCCGCGAAGGCCATCAGGAAGCGAAGGCGTCCCCGGCCGGCCAAGGCCCTCGGGGCGGCGCAGGCCGGGAACGCCGCGAAGGACCCGCAGGCCGCGCAGGCGGCCGCTGCGGGGGAATCGGGCGCGCCCGCGGAACGGGTGGAGCCGACGGGGGCCGAGGGGCCCGGCGGGCAGCCCGCCCCGGAGCCGGAGCCGGAGGTCGAGGCCGCGGCTGAGGCGGAGGACCCGGCGATCGAGGCCGTACGGATCGCCGAGGCCGCCCAGGCGGCCTTCGACGGGCTGTACACCCGCAACGCGCCCGCCCTGCTCCGCCAGGTCGAACTGCTCACCGGCAACATGCGGCTGGCCCGGCACGCCGTGCACCGCGCCTTCGACCTGGCCTGGCAGCGGTGGCCCGAGGTCGCCGTCGACCCCGACCCGGCGGGGTGGATCCGTGCGGAGGCGCACCACCACGCCCTCGCGCCCTGGCAGCAGACGCTGCCCTGGTACCGCACCCCGCCACGGGAGCGCAGCCCGTTCCAGCGGCTGCCGCGCGGCACCCGGCACGCCGTACTGCTCCACGACGGCCTGGGGCTGAGCCTGCGGCGCACGGCGGCGGAGAGCATGGCCACCACCTCCATGACCAGGCGGCGCATCGTCCGGGGGCGCGAGGCCCTGGGCGAGGGGGCGCCGGCCCGGCTGGGCGACCTGCTGGACGAGCAGCCGCAGCCGGAGTTCCCGGCGGCCATGGTGCGCGAACTGAGCGAGCAGTGGCTGCGCATCCGCACGGTGGGTGCCGTGGTGGCGACGGTGGTGATCGCGCTGGCGACGGCGGTCGGGCTGGTCTTCGGACCGCTCAGCGACCGCGTCGCGGCCGACCACGACCCGGTCGGGCAGCGCACCTCCGCCCCCGCGCGCTGAGCACGCCCGCACGCACGCACACGGGCCCGCCCCCCGGAGGGAGCGGGCCCGTGTGCGTGCCTGCGTACGGAGGCGAGGATCAGCCCTGCAGGATGGCGCGCGCGAGGCGGGCCGTCTCCGACGGGGTCTTGCCGACCTTGACGCCGGCGGCCTCGAGGGCCTCCTTCTTCGCCTGGGCGGTGCCGGAGGAGCCGGAGACGATGGCGCCGGCGTGGCCCATGGTCTTGCCCTCGGGCGCGGTGAAGCCCGCGACGTAGCCGACGACCGGCTTGGTGACGTGCTCGGCGATGAAGGCCGCGGCACGCTCCTCGGCGTCGCCGCCGATCTCGCCGATCATGACGATCAGGTCGGTCTCGGGGTCGTCCTGGAACGCCTTCAGCGCGTCGATGTGGGTGGTGCCGATGATCGGGTCACCGCCGATGCCGACCGCCGAGGAGAAGCCGATGTCGCTGAGCTCGTACATCATCTGGTAGGTCAGCGTGCCCGACTTCGACACCAGGCCGATGCGGCCGGAGGTGGTGATGTCGGCCGGGATGATGCCCGCGTTGGACTGGCCGGGGGTGATCAGGCCGGGGCAGTTGGGACCGATGATCCGGGTCTTGTTGCCCTTGCTGCCCGCGTACGCCCAGAAGGCGGCGGTGTCGTGGACCGCGATGCCCTCGGTGATCACGACCGCGAGGCCGATACCGGCGTCGATGGCCTCGATGACCGCGTCCTTGGCGAACTTCGGCGGGACGAAGATGACGGTGACGTCGGCACCGGTCTTCTCCATGGCCTCGGCTACGGAGCCGAAGACCGGCACATCGGTGCCGTCGAAGTCCACGCTGGTGCCGGCCTTGCGCGGGTTCACGCCGCCGACGATGTTGGTGCCCGAGGCGAGCATGCGCCGGGTGTGCTTGGTGCCCTCGGAACCGGTCATCCCCTGGACGATGACCTTGCTCTCCTTGGTCAGGAAGATAGCCATGATGTGGTGACCTGTCCCTTACTTCGCAGCCAGCTCGGCGGCGCGCTCCGCGGCGCCGTCCATGGTGTCGACCTGCTCGACCAGCGGGTGGTTGGCGTCGGTCAGGATCTGCCGACCGAGCTCCGCGTTGTTGCCGTCCAGGCGGACGACGAGCGGCTTGGTGACCTCTTCGCCCTTGGACTTCAGCAGCTCCAGGGCCTGGACGATGCCGTTGGCGACCGCGTCGCAGGCGGTGATGCCGCCGAAGACGTTGACGAAGACGGACTTGACGTCCGGGTCGCCCAGGATGATCTCGAGGCCGTTGGCCATGACCTCGGCGGAGGCGCCACCGCCGATGTCGAGGAAGTTGGCGGGCTTGACGTTGCCGTGGCCCTCGCCGGCGTAGGCGACGACGTCCAGGGTGCTCATGACGAGACCCGCGCCGTTGCCGATGATGCCGACCTCGCCCTCGAGCTTGACGTAGTTGAGGCCCTTGGCCTTGGCCGCGGCCTCCAGCGGGTTGGCGGCGGCGTGGTCGACCAGCGCCTCGTGCTCCGGCTGGCGGAAGTCGGCGTTCTCGTCCAGCGAGACCTTGCCGTCGAGCGCGATGACGCGGCCGTCGGCGACCTTGGCGAGCGGGTTGACCTCGACGAGGAGCGCGTCCTCGGAGATGAAGGTCTTCCACAGGGTCTGCAGGATCTCGGTGACCTGGTCGGCGACGTCGGCCGGGAACGCGGCCGCCTCGACGATCTCGCGGGCCTTCTGCGGGGTCACGCCCTCGATGGCGTCCACCGGGATCTGGGCGACGGCCGTCGGGTTGGTCGCCGCCACCTCCTCGATCTCCATGCCGCCCTCGACGGACGCGATCGCCAGGAAGGTCCGGTTGGCGCGGTCGAGGAGGAAGGAGACGTAGTACTCGGAGGCGATCTCCGGGGCCAGCTCGGCCAGCATCACCTTGTGGACCGTGTGGCCCTTGATGTCCATGCCGAGGATCTGGCCGGCCTTCGCCACCGCGTCCTCGGGGTCCGACGCCACCTTCACGCCGCCGGCCTTGCCACGGCCACCGGTCTTCACCTGTGCCTTGACGACAGCCTTGCCACCGAGCCGCTCCGCGACCTCGCGCGCCGCCTCAGGCGTTTCGATGACTTCACCGGCCAGCACCGGTACACCGTGCTTGGCGAAGAGGTCCCTCGCCTGGTACTCGAACAGGTCCACGCGCGTCCGTCCTTGGTTATCGCGGTTCGTTGTCTGCGTGCCGGGGCGGGTCGTCGCTGACGTCTTCGTAACGAACCATACGAACGGCCGTACGGGGGGCGCACACGTCGGCCGAGCACGCGGCATGTCCGTCTCGCAGGTTATCGCCGCGCAGGCGGCACGGGTAAATCCGAGATGGTGCGAGAGCGGTGAGAACGGTCACAGACCAGCCGTTCGGGGGGTTCCCGCGGCAACGGGGACGTGGGCGGGTCGCCCCGGCGGGGTCCGCCGGAACGGGGTCCGCCGCGGCCGAGGTCCGCTCACCGAGGGTGACGAGGCCGCTCCCACCCGCCCGGTCCCTGCGTCACCCTCCGGGGGCGGGCTCGGGCACGGGCAGCGGCCGCTTCTCGATGGCGGCCGCCATGACCTCGGGGAAGAGGTCCGGGGTGCAGGCGAACGCGGGCGCCCCCAGCGCCGCGAGCGCCGCCGCGTGTTCGCGGTCGTAGGAGGGCGCGCCCTCGTCCGAAAGCGCCAGCAGTGCCACGAACTGCACACCGGACGCCTTCATCTCCGCGACCCGCTTGAGCATCCCGTCGCGTATGCCGCCCTCGTACAGGTCGCTGATGAGGACGACGACGGTCTCGGCGGGCCGGCCGATGAGGGACTGGCAGTAGGCCAGCGCCCGGTTGATGTCGGTGCCGCCGCCGAGCTGGGTGCCGAACAGCACGTCGACGGGGTCGTCCAGATGCTCCGTCAGGTCGGCGACCGCCGTGTCGAAGACGACCAGCCGGGTGTCGATGCTGCGCATGGAGGCGAGCACGGCGCCGAAGACGGACGCGTAGACCACGGAGGCCGCCATCGAGCCCGACTGGTCGATGCAGAGCACGACGTCCTTCCGCACCGCCTGCCAGGCCCGGCCGTGGCCGATCAGCCGTTCGGGGACGACGGTGCCGTGTTCGGGCAGGTAGTGCCGGAGGTTGGCACGGATCGTGCGGTCCCAGTCGATGTCCCGGTGCCGGGGACGGTGGACCCGCGCCGAACGGTCCAGCGCGCCGGTGAGGGTGGCCCGGGTCCGGGTCGCCAGGCGCCGCTCCAGGTCCTCCACGACCTTGCGGACCACCGCCCGCGCCGTCTCCTTCGTCGTCCCGGGCATCACCTTGTTCAGCGAGAGCAGCGTGCCGGCCAGGTGGACGTCGGCCTCGACCGCCTCCAGCATCTCCGGTTCCAGCAGCAGCGCGGACAGCCCGAGCCGGTCGATGGCGTCGCGCTGCATCACCTGGACGACGCTGCTGGGGAAGTACCTGCGGATGTCCCCCAGCCAGCGCGCGACCTGGGGCGCCGAGCCGCCCAGCCCGGCGCTCCGCGCGGGCGGTGCCCCGCCCCCGCCGTGCGGGGCGGTGCCGTACAGCGCCTCCAGTGCCTGGTCCATCGCCGCGTCCCGGCCGGTGAGCCGCCGGCCCGTGCCGTCGGCGGGCCCTCCGCCGAGCACCATCCGCCAGCGCCGCAGCCGCTCGTCGGCGTCCGTGCCCGTGCCCGTGTCCGTGCCCGTCATGCGTCCCGACCCCCGTCCTCTCCGCCGGGCCCGAGCAGCAGCCGTACCGTGGACAGCGCCGCCTCCGCCCGCTCCTCGTCGAGCCCCGGGGCGAAGCCCGGCAGGCCCTCCCCCGCGGCCCCGCCGCCCGCTCCCCCGCCTCCCGGGCCGCGCCGCACCAGCTCCCCCACCGTGCGCCGCGCCCCCGGGTCGAAGCCGCCGAAGGTCCGCCGCAGCAGCGGCAGCACGTCGTCGAAGGCGGCCGCCGGCACCCCGGACAGCCAGCCGTCGACCAGCGTGAGCAGCCGCTCGTCGTGGACCAGCAGCATCCCGCCCCCGGCGAGGAAGCCCTCGACCCAGGCGGCCGCCTCCTGCGGCGCCGTGCCGGGCGACAGGGCGAGCCCCATCAGCCGGGCCACCTCCCCGGGCTCCAGGCGCGCGTCGTCGAGGAGCAGCCGTGCGGCGCTGCCCCGCAGCAGCCCCGGTACGCCGCGGTCGCGCACGGCCAGCCTCCGCAGCACGCCGGCCCAGCGGTCGCGCAGCGCGTCGTCGCCGAGCAGGACCAGGGCCCGCTGCACCTCCGTGACATGACCGCGCATCTCGGCGGCGCCGTCCGCGTCGAGCCCCGCGCACGCGGGCGGGAGCCCGACGCAGACGCGCTCCGCGAGCCCCTCGGCCACCTCGCGCAGCGCCCCCGCGTCCGTGCCCCGCACATCGCCGTAGCGGAGGGAGCGCACCAGCGCCGGCAGCGCCTGGGCGAGGTGCGCGACGTCCACGTCGAGCGCCGCGCGGTCGGCGAGCACCCGCATCACCGTCGGCAGGGCGTCCGCCAGCCCGGCGAGCAGGCAGCGTTCGGCGAGGCCCGTCACCTCGGCGAGCGCCCCCGCGCTCACCGCCTCGTCCTCGGCCCGGGCGGTGGCCGCGGACTCCACCGTGGTGCCCCACACCCCGGCCTCCGCGACCGCCACCGCGAGCTCCGGCTCCCAGCGCAGCCGCCAGCTCTCGCGGAAGGTGCCGGTGGCGGCCGTGCGCGACCGGCTCGGCTCGCCCCAGCCGATGCCGAGCATCCGCAGCCGGTGCAGCAGGCGGCTGCGTCCGGCGTCGGTGTCCTTGCGCAGGTCCAGGTCCACCTCCTTCTCCAGGGCCTCCGGCTTCATCCGCAGCCTGCGCTGCTCACGCGCCAGGTCGCGGGCGAGGGGCACCGCCGGCGCGCCCTCGGGGACCTCGCCCAGCACGTCCCCCACCACCAGCCGGTCCCGGATCAGCGCCAGCGGCACATCCGATCCTTCGCACATCACCGCCCGTACCGCGTCCGTGGTCTCGCCGAGCCCGGGCAGCGGACGGCCGCGCAGCGTCGCGAGGGTGCCGGCGAGCCGTACCGCCTCGATGACGTGCGCGGAGGAGACCGGGAGGTCCTCCTCGCGCAGCAGGCCGGCGACCTTGGTCATCCACCGGGCGACGGGCCGGTCGGGCGAGGTGAACAGATGGCGGTACCAGCCGGGGGAGTCGACGCCCGCCCCGTAGCCACTGGCCCGGGAGAGCCTGCGGTGCGTCCAGGGCACCCAGGTGACCTCGACCTTCGCCTTGGGCAGGCCCTTGATCAGGGCCCGGTCGGCGGTGACCCCGCCGCCCCCGGCGAGCGCGGGCACGTGCCAGGCCCCGCACACCACGGCCACCCTCCCGTGCGCGCGGCGCGCCTCCCGTATCCGCAGCCGCATGTGGGCCTCGCGCACCGCGTCCTGCGGATGCCCCCCGTCGCCGTAGGTCTCGCGCAGCACGCCCATGGCCTCGGCGAGCGCCCCGAACGCGGCCAGCGGGTCGCCGTCCCCCTCCCCGTCCCTGCCGCGGTGCTCGACGGCGTCCTCCCACCACCGCTCCGGGTCGTCGTGGCCGGCCGTGCGCGCCAGCACGGCGAGCGGGTCGATGCGCGCGTCCGCCCCCTCCGCCTCCGCTTCTCCCCCGTCTCCTTCTCCTCCCTCCCCTTCTCCTCGCTCGTCGCGGAGCAGGAGCGAGTGCGCGGCGGGCAGGTCGATGAAGCGCACCGGCACCTCGCGTCCGGCCGCCCAGCGGATCGCCTCCCACTCGGGGGAGAACTCGGCGAAGGGCCAGAAGCCGGCCCGGGACGGCTCGTCGACGACGTGGGCGAGCAGCGCGACCGGCGGTCGCATCCCGGGATCGGCGGCGAGTGCCAGCACCGCGTCCGCCTCCGGCGGCCCCTCGACGAGCACGATCCCCGGCTGCAGCCGGTCGAGCGCGGCCCGCACGCCGCGGGCCGACCCGGGGCCGTGGTGCCGCACCCCCAGCAGCGCCACCCCGTCCGCGGCGGTCACGGCGTTCACGGGGTCACCTCCCGGCAGGCGCGGTAGAAGTCCTTCCAGCCCTCCCGCTCACGGACGACGGTCTCCAGGTACTCCTGCCAGACCACGCGGTCGGCGGCCGGGTCGCGGACCACCGCGCCGAGCAGCCCGGCGGCGACGTCCCCTGCGCGCAGCACGCCGTCGCCGAAGTGCGCGGCCAGGGCGAGCCCGTTGGTCACCACGGAGATCGCCTCGGCCGTGGAGAGCGTGCCGGAGGGGGACTTCACCTTCGTGCGCCCGTCGGCGGTGACCCCGCCGCGCAGTTCACGGAAGACGGTGACCACCCGCCGGATCTCGTCCGCGCCCTCCGGGGCGGCCGGCAGTTCCAGCGAGCGCCCGAGCTGGCCGACGCGGCGGCTGACGATGTCGACCTCCTCCTCCACGGTCGCGGGCAGCGGCAGCACGACCGTGTTGAAGCGCCGGCGCAGCGCGCTGGACAGGTCGTTGACACCGCGGTCCCGGTCGTTGGCGGTCGCGATCAGGTTGAACCCGCGCACCGCCTGGGTCTCGGTGCCCAGCTCCGGTATCGGCAGCGTCTTCTCCGAGAGGATGGTGATGAGCGTGTCCTGGACGTCCGCGGGGACGCGGGTCAGCTCCTCCACGCGGGCGATGCGCCCCTCGGCCATCGCCCTCATGACCGGGCTCGGGACCAGGGCCTCCGGGCTCGGCCCGCCGGTGAGCAGCCGGGCGTAGTTCCACCCGTAGCGGATGGCCTCCTCCGGCGTGCCCGCGGTGCCCTGCACGAGCAGCGTGGAGTCACCGCTGACGGCGGCGGCGAGGTGTTCGGAGACCCAGGTCTTCGCGGTGCCCGGGACACCGAGCAGCAGCAGCGCCCGGTCGGTAGCGAGCGTGCTGACCGCGACCTCCACGATCCGCCGCGGACCCACGTACTTGGGGGTGACGACCGTGCCGTCGGGCAGCTCGCCGCCGAGCAGGTACGTGGCGACCGCCCACGGCGACAGGTTCCACCGGGCGGGGCGCGGCCGGTCGTCGGCCGCCGCGAGAGCCTTGAGCTCATGGGCGAACGCGTCTTCGGCGTGCGGCCGGAGTGCGGTGTCCACGGACATGGTTCTCCCCTGTTCTCACGTGGAGCGGATGGCGCGGACGCCCCGTCAGCCCCCCGCGGGGCGTCCGCGTTCCCACCTTCGCGCACCCCACTGACAATCCCGTCCCCCCGTCAGGAACCCGCAGCTCAGGGCGGTTTGTCAGTGCCTGCCCGTAGCGTCGTGGCCATGGACGGGATGGACGGACAGCGGGCGGAGCGGTGGACCGCCGACCAGGTCCTGGCACTCGCGCCCGACGCGTCGTCGCGCAAGGCCGGGACGGCGCTGGCGACGGCCGCCCGCTGGTCCGGGACGGGGTCCTCGGGCACGGCGGTGTGGGGGTTGTGCGCGGGCAGCGGCGGCACGCCGTACCAGGCGGTGGTCGACACGGCGGGGCCCGCCTTCAGGTGCGGCTGCCCCAGCCGCAAGTTCCCGTGCAAGCACGCGCTCGCGCTGCTCCTGCTGTGGGCGGGGGGCGAGGTCGGACCGGCCGCACACGGGGGCGGCCGGCCCGACTGGGTCACCGAGTGGCTGGACGCGCGCCGCGCGCGCGAGGAGCGGACGTCCCCGGGCGGGCGCGGCACGTCCGGCGGCGGTGACCCGGAGGCGGCGCGCAGACGGGCCGAGCGCCGGGCGGGGCGGGTGGCCGCCGGCGCCACGGAGCTGGAGCGACGGCTGGCGGATCTGCTGCGGGACGGCCTGGCGGGAGCGGACCGCGAGGGGTACCGGCGGTGGGACGAGACGGCGGCGCGCATGGTGGACGCCCAGGCCCCCGGGCTCGCCTCGCGGGTGCGCGAGCTGGGCGCGCTGGCGGGGTCGGGGGGCGACTGGCCGTCACGGCTGCTGGAGGAGACGGCGCTGCTGCATCTGCTGGCCCGGGGCTGTCTGCGGCAGGACGCGCTGCCCGCGCCGCTGGCGGCCACCGTCCGGTCCCGGGTCGGCTTCACGGTGGACTCGGCGGAGCTCCTGGCGGGACCGACGGTGCGGGACCGCTGGCTGGTCCTGGCACGGCACGACACCGCCGACGACCGTCTCACCACCCGCAGGACCTGGCTGCACGGCGAGGCCACCGCCCGTACCGCGCTGCTGCTGTCCTTCGGGGCCGCGGGCCGGGCGCCGGAGCCGGCACTGCCGGTCGGCCTCGGCCTCGACGCGGAGCTGGCCTTCCACCCGGGGGCCCGTCAGCTGCGGGCGGTGCTCGGGCCGCGGCACGACACGCCGCTGCCCGGCCGTGTGCCGCCGGGCGTGCCGGTCGCCGCGGCACTCGGCGCCTACGGGGAGGCCCTGGCCGACGACCCGTGGCTGGACGCCTGGCCGGTCGTGCTCGCCGGCGTCGTGCCGATACCGGGCGGAACGGGCTGGCAGGTGGCGGACGGGGACGGGAGCGACGCCGTCCCGGTCACGGCGGGCGGCGCCGGTGCCGGAGCGGGTCTGTGGCGCCTCGCGGCGGTCTCCGGCGGCCACCCGGTGACGGTGTTCGGCGAGCTCGGCCACCAGGGCTTCCGGCCGTTCACGGCCTGGGGCGGCGCGGGCGCGGAGCCGGTGCCGCTGACGGTGTGATCCCGGCGGGCTCCCGCGGGCGGCCGCACGGAGGAGACGACGAAGGAGGACCGATGACGACGACCTGGGCCGACCTGGTCGGCACCGCGCTCCTCGGCACCGACCGCAGGGGCAGCACACCCGAGGAGCTGCTGGACTCCGCCGCGCTCGCCGTCGTACGGCGCCGCGCCGGAGCGCGGCCGGCGACGGCGGGGGCGCGGCCGGCCACGACGCCCCACGACCCGCGGCCGCCGCTGCCCGAGGCGGCACGACGGCGCCTGTCCCTGCTGCTGGCGGACCGCTCGGTCGGGGGCGGCGGGGGCAGCCGGCGTGGCGCCGCCCCCAACCTCGCCGAGCTGCTGCCCCAGTGGCTCGCCGTGGCCAACGCCCGCGGCTGGGCGGCCCCGCCGGAGCTGCTGCCCGCGCTGCTGGACGCCGCCCGCGCACGCACCGACCTGCGGCCGGACGCCCTGGCGCTGGCGGGACCGCGCGGGTTGTGGCTGGCGGAGCTGAACTCCGACTGGCGGTTCGCGCTGCGCGCCGGGGCGCCGGGCGTCGTACCGGACACCGGTGACCCGGGCGCCGTGCGGACGCTGTGGGAGGAGGGGCTGTTCGCCGAACGGGTGGCCTTGCTGTCCCGGCTGCGGGCCCGCGACCCGCGGCAGGCGCTGGAGCTGCTGCGCTCGGGATGGGCCGCGGAGCGCGCCGAGGACCGGCTGATGTTCCTGGACTCGCTCCGCGAGGGCCTGTCGCCGCAGGACGAGCCGTTCCTGGAGCAGGCCCTCACCGACCGCAGCCGCAATGTGCGGGCCACCGCCGCGGAGCTGCTGTCGGCGCTCCCCGGCTCCGCCCTCGCCGCCCGGATGGCCGCACGGGCCAGGACGTGCGTCGCGTGGGATCCGGGGGGTGGCCGAATCGGGGCGGAGGCGCCGTACGAGTGCGACGCGGCCATGGAACGCGACGGCGTGGTGGCGATACCGCCCGCCGGGCGCGGGGAGCGGGCGTGGTGGTTCGGCCAGGTGGTGGACGCGGCGCCGCTCGTCACGTGGCGGGAGCGGTTCGGCGGCCGGACGCCGGAGGAGATCATCGCGCTGCCGGTCGCGGACGACTGGCAGGCGGATCTGCACGCGGCGTGGTGCCGGGCCGCGGTGCGCCAGGGGGACGCGGCCTGGGCACGCGCCCTGCTGGGCCCCACCCCGGCGCCCGCGACGGCGGTCAGTCCCGTCGGGGACCCGGCGAAGCTGCTGTCGATCCTCCCGGCCCCGGAGCGGGCGGAGTGGGTGGCCCGCTTCATCGCGGCGCACGGCTTGTCGGAGGCGTTCCAGATGCTCGCGGTATGCGCCGTGCCCTGGGCCGAGCCGCTGGGGGCGGCGGCGGTGGACGCGCTGGACATCGCGCGGGACGCGGGCAGCTACCCGTGGAGCTTCAGCGGGGTCATGGGCCTGGCCGAACGCTGCATGGACCCCGCGGAGGCCGACCGGGCGGCCCCGCTGGCCGCGGTGCCGGCCGAGTCCGCCGACACCTCACCGGGCGCCGGGGCGTACTGGGCGGAGGCCTTCCAGCGACTGGTCGGCACCTTGCGCCTGCGGGCCGCGATGCTGGCGGAGCTCGCCTGAACGGGCGACCGGAGCGGGCGACCGGGAGCGGGCGGCGGTCCGGGCGAAAGGCCCGCACCGCCGCCCGTGACGATCAGGCTTCGGCCGGATGGCGGATGTTGTCGTTCACCCAGGTGACGACGTCGCCGGTCGACGTGCCCGGGGTGAAGATCGCGGCCACGCCCAGTTCCTGCAGCGGGGCGATGTCGTCCTCGGGGATGATCCCGCCGCCGAACACCTTGATGTCCTCCGCGTCACGCTCCCGGAGCAGCTCGATCACCTTGGCGAACAGCGTCATGTGGGCTCCGGAGAGGATGGACAGCCCGACGGCGTCGGCGTCCTCCTGGATCGCGGTGTCCACGATCTGCTCGGGCGTCTGGTGGAGACCGGTGTAGATGACCTCCATGCCGGCGTCCCGCAGCGCTCGCGCGATGACCTTGGCCCCGCGGTCGTGGCCGTCCAGGCCCGGCTTGGCGACCACCACACGGATCGGTCCGGACACTCCCATCGCTGCCTCCATACACGATTGCTGCGCTCAGCGGGCACATGTGTGAACGAACGTTATCGCCAGCATCCCCCGTGCGGACAGTTTCACGAAGGGCCCCGAGGGGGAAATCACACATGGGACACGTTCACGTTAGAAACGCGTTCGGCCCGTGGCCGTCCTTCGTTCAGCAGGCGACACGGGCCGTCGCGTTCTCGGCGCACGGGGGACAGGGCCGTCTCCGTGTGCCCACGGGAGGTAGGCCATGGGCGTCCTGTCTTTCGGTGTCGGAGACCGCTTGGTACGCCAGGCGGCCTACGTACGAGCCGCGGCGATCGAGATCGCCATCCTGACCGGTCATGTTTTCCTCTACCCGACCGGTATCTTCCAGGAGCGCGGGCCACAGTTGGCGGCCGGCGACTCCGAGGCGCCGCCACGCCTCCCCACCGCGGGCCGGAGCCATCCCCCGGTGCTCCTGCTGCACGGCTTCGTGGACAACCGTTCGGTGTTCGCGATGCTCCGCCGGTCGCTGCGACGGCACGGCTGGCCGCATGTGCAGGCGCTCAACTACTCGCCGCTGACCTGTGACATCCGTACGGCGGCCGCCCTCCTCGGACGCCACGTCGAACAGATCTGCGAGCAGACGGGGCACCGCCAGGTGGACATCGTGGGCCACAGCCTCGGTGGGCTCATCGCCCGCTACTACGCCCAGCGCCTGGGCGGCGACACGCGGGTGCGCACCGTGGTCACCCTGGGCACCCCGCACGCCGGGACCCGCGCCGCGCCGCTACTGAACCCGCATCCGATCGTCCGCCAGATGCGGCCCAACTCCGACCTCATCGAGGAACTGGCCAAGCCGGCGACCGGGTGCCGTACCCGTTTCGTGGCGTTCTGGAGTGATCTGGACGAGCTGATGAGCCCGGTCGAGGCCGCCCGGCTCGATCACCCGGACCTCATCGCCCGCAACGTCCACGTCGCGGGGGTCGGACATCTGACCATGCCGGTCCACGCGGCCATCGCCGCCGGCATCCGGCAGGCACTGCTGGGCGAGGAACTGGCGTCGGGGGCCGTGGACGCCGCCTGACGGCCTTGCCCCCATAAGCATCGAAAGGCCATCGAACACAAGGCATCGGGGATACCCGAATCCCGCCGAAGATTGTGGGCGTCGCCCGCTGGGGGATACAGTCGCCGCTAATTCTCCTGCTGCCGAGGCGAAAGAGAAGCGGTGAACGACCGTCATCCGGCGGGGTACGCCCCCGAGTACAGCGGCTATGGGTACGAGGGGCATTCCGACGCCTCCTACGCGCCCGTGGGCGCCGCTCACGCGGATGACGATCCACTCTTCGGCTCCTGCCAGGGCTACCCCGCCTACGACACGGGGTCCTACGCCACCGTCTCGTACGACACCACCGCGACCGGCTACTGGCCCTCGGGGCAGGCCGCCGGCACCGCCGCCTACGGCGACCACGCGGGCACGGCCACCGGCACCTGGTACCCGGACGCCACACAGGCGCAGCCGGCGGCGGCCTACGACTACGCGCAGTACGAGCACACGGCCGTCCACGCCGCCTACGAGGAGCCCGAGGCCGCCCACGCCCACGCTCCCGAGGCCGCTCACGCCCACGCTCCCGAGCCCGCCGCCTACGAGCAGCCGGACCGGTACGGGACCGAGGCGTACGCCCAGGAGCACTACGAGGCCGAGCACTACGAGGCCGACCGGTACGAGCCTGAGTCGTACGAGGCCGAGCCCTACGAGCCCGACGCCCACGACACCGCCGAGGACGACGCGGAGCCGGACCCGGAGCACGGCGCCGAGGACGGCGCCGCCCCGGCCCCCCTGCCGCGCCCGCGCAGCGGGAACGGCGTCGGGAGCCGCCGGCGCCGCCCGGCCCGGCGCTCCGCCCTGCTCACCGTCGCCGTCCCCTCCGTGGCGGTGATGGGCGTCGCCTGCGCGGCCGCCGTCACCGTCAACACCGACGACCCCGACAGCAGCCGCACCCAGGCCGACGGCGTGCCCGAGGCGGCCAACGCCCCGACCACGAAGCTCGACCAGCAGCTCGCCGGGGTCAACCGGGACGTCGACGACTTCACCGACCGGGCCAGCCGTAACCAGGAGCGCATCGACCTCAAGGAGCGCCAGGCGCTGGAGCGCGCGAAGAAGGCGGCGGAGGCGGCCCTCAAGGAGCAGCTGCGCCCCAAGTTCCTGCTCCCGGTCAAGCAGCACGGCCTGAGCGCCTACTTCGGGCAGGCGGGCGTGAACTGGATGTCGGTCCACACCGGCATCGACTTCCCGGTGGACTACGGCACCCCGGTGATGGCCGCGACCGACGGCGTCGTGCGCACCCAGTGGAACAGCGCTTACGGCAACATGGCGATAGTGACCGCCCCCGACGGCACCGAGACCTGGTACTGCCACCTGAGCAGCACCAAGATCCGCTCGGGCTCGGTCAAGGCCGGCGAGGTCATCGCCTACTCCGGCAATTCGGGCAACTCCACCGGGCCGCACCTCCACTTCGAGGTGCGTCCCGCGGGCGGCGCGGCCATCGACCCGCTGCAGTGGCTGCTGAAGCACGGGATCGACCCGCGCTGAGCCCGGGCCCCGCCGGAGCGGGACCAGGGCCGGGACCAGGGTCGGAACCGGGACCGGACGAGGGCCGGGCGAGGACCCCTCCTGAAGCCGGCTAGAGCTTCTCCACCGGCGCGTACCGCAGCAGCAGCACCTTCGGCCGCTCGTCGCCGAAGTCGATGGTGGCCTTGGCCTTCTCCCCGCTGCCGTCGACCGCGACGACCGTGCCCAGCCCGAAGGTGTCGTGCGTGACCCGGTCACCGACCGCCAGCGAGATGACCGGGCGGTCCTGGGTGCGCCGCGTCGCGAATCCGGAGGGCCCGCTCTTCGACGGGGAACGCGACAGCATCGAGGCCGCCGCCGACACCGAGGCGGAGGGTGCCGCGGAGGCGCCCGTGCGCTTCCACTCGATGAGCGGCTCCGGGATCTCCTCCAGGAAGCGCGAGGGCGGGTTGTACGAGGGCTGGCCCCAGGCGCTGCGCATGGTCGACCGCGTCACGTACAGCCGCTGCCGCGCCCGCGTGATGCCGACGTAGGCGAGCCGCCGCTCCTCCTCCAGTTCCTTGGTCTGGCCGAGCGCGCGCATGTGCGGGAAGACCCCGTCCTCCATGCCGGTCAGGAAGACCACCGGGAACTCCAGGCCCTTGGCGGTGTGCAGGGTCATCAGCGTTATGACGCCGCCGCCCTCGTCGTCGTCCGGGATCTGGTCGGAGTCGGCGACCAGCGCGACCCGCTCCAGGAACTCCGCGAGCGTGCCGGGCTCCTCCTCGGTGCGCTCCTGCTCGAACTCCAGTGCCACCGCCGCGAGTTCCTGGAGGTTCTCGATGCGGGTCTCGTCCTGCGGGTCGGTGGAGGCCTGCAGCTCGGCCAGGTAGCCCGTGCGCTCCAGCACGGCCTCCAGGACGGTGGCGGGGCCGGCGCCCGAGTCGACGACGGTGCGCAGCTCCTCCAGGAGCTCGTTGAAGCGCTTGACGGCGTTGACCGAGCGCGACGCCATGCCGAAGGCCTCGTCGACCCGGCGCAGCGCGGCGGCGAAGGAGATCCGCTCGCGTGACGCCAGGGCGTCGACCATGGCCTCGGCGCGCTCCCCGATGCCGCGCTTGGGCACGTTGAGGATGCGGCGCAGCGGGACGGTGTCCTCGGGGTTGGCGAGCACGCGCAGGTAGGCCAGGACGTCCCGGACCTCCTTGCGCTCGTAGAAGCGGACCCCGCCGACGACCTTGTAGGGCAGGCCGACGCGGATGAAGACCTCTTCGAAGACACGGGACTGCGCGTTGGTGCGGTAGAAGACCGCGACCTCGCCGGGGCGGGCGTCGCCGGCGTCGGTGAGCCGGTCGATCTCGTCGGCGATGAACTGCGCCTCGTCGTGCTCCTGGTCGGCGACGTAGCCGGTGATGATGGGGCCCTGGCCGGCCTCCGTCCACAGGTTCTTGGGGCGGCGGGAGGCGTTGCGCTCGATGACGGCGTTGGCGGCGGTCAGGATGTTCTGGGTGGAGCGGTAGTTCTGCTCCAGCAGGATCGTGCGGGCCTGCGGGTAGTCCTCCTCGAACTGGAGGATGTTGCGGATCGTGGCGCCGCGGAAGGCGTAGATGCTCTGGTCGGCGTCACCGACCACGCACAGCTCGGCGGGCCCCTCGCCGCCCTCCTCCGCGTCACCGGTCCCGACCAGCTCGCGCACCAGGGTGTACTGGGCGTGGTTGGTGTCCTGGTACTCGTCGACCAGGACGTGCCGGAACCGGCGCCGGTAGTGCTCGGCGACGTCCGGGAAGGCCTGGAGCAGGTTGACCGTGGTCATGATGATGTCGTCGAAGTCGAGCGCGTTGGCCTCGCGCAGCCGCGACTGGTACATCGCGTAGGCCTCGGCGAGCTTCTTCTCGAAGGGGTTCTCGGCCTGGTCGGCGAAGGTCTCCTCGTCGATGAGCTCGTTCTTGAGGTTGGAGACCTTGGCGCTGAAGGACTTCGGCGGGAACTGCTTGGGGTCCAGGTCCAGGTCGCGGCAGACCAGGGCCATCAGCCGCTTGGAGTCGGCCGCGTCGTAGATCGAGAAGCTGGAGGTGAAGCCGAGCCTCTTGGACTCCCGGCGCAGGATGCGGACGCACGCGCTGTGGAAGGTGGAGACCCACATCACATTGGCGCGCGGGCCGACCAGCTGCTCGACGCGCTCCTTCATCTCGCCGGCGGCCTTGTTGGTGAAGGTGATCGCCAGGATCTGGCCGGGGTGCACCTTGCGGGCACCCAGCAGGTACGCGATGCGGTGGGTGAGCACCCGGGTCTTGCCTGAGCCGGCGCCGGCGACGATGAGCAGCGGGGAGCCGGTGTGCTCGACGGCGGCACGCTGCTGCTCGTTGAGCCCCTCCAGCAGCGCGGTCGGGTCGACGACCGGGCGGGGGGCGCCGTCCCGGTAGTACGCGTCCCGGTCGACGGGCGCGTCGAAGCGCCCCTCGAAGAGGTCGTCGGGAGCCGTGTCGGGCTCGTCCTCGGGAGGCGGCGGGGGCTCCTCCTCCCTCGGTTCGAGGCCGGCCAGGAAGCTGTCGTCAAAGAGGCTGCTCATCGCCTCCCGAGTCTAGGCCGTGGGACGGACAGCGGTGCGCCGCTTGCCCGAGCCCGAGCCCGCGTCCGCACCCTCCGCGGCACGGCCCGTCGCCGCCCGCGGCGGCCCCGCATGGCGAAGGTCACGAAATGATTGCGGACAATTCGAACACCAGGGTTCCCACGGACCCCCGCAGTTGACTACCGTGCCGCATCAGGCGGTCCGCTCCATGCGGCGGCGACCGTGCCGTCACGGGCCGCCTCCGCTGAGTCCGGCGACCGCCGGAGCCGGGGACCCACGACCTTGGGGTGAATCGGTCCGTACGAGCGCAGCGCGCCCGCACGGCCCGTAGGGCGGCCTTCCGAAGCCCGAACCCGACAGCTAACCCGGTAGGCGGTCCACGGAAGGAGCCGCCTGACTTGGCGACGCACCGCAAGCCGCGCCCGCGCGCGCTGACCGTCCCCGGCCCCCGGGCCGCGGTGGGGCTCACGACCGCCGCACTGGCGACCGTCACCCTCTTCGGCGAGAGCGCGAGCGCGGCGCCCGCCTCACCCGACAAGCCCTCCATCACCGAGGTCAAGGCCCAGGTCGACAAGCTCCACCACCAGGCCGAAGCCGCCACCGAGCGCTACAACGGCGCCAAGGAGCAGACCGAGCAGCAGCGGGCGCGCGCCGACGCGCTGCTGGACCAGGTGGCCCGCAGGACCGAGACGCTCAACTCCGCCCGCCGCACCATCGGCGAGTACGCCGCGGCGCAGTACCGGGGCGGCGGCCTGGACGGGACGACGAGCTTCCTGCTCACCTCCGACCCGCAGCAGTTCCTGGACCAGGCGCACCTGATGGACCGCCTGTCCGACCGCCAGGAGCACGCGCTGGAGACCTTCCGCTCCGAGCAGGCCGAGACGACGGCCAAGCGCGCCGAGGCCGTCGAGAGCCTGCAGAAGCTGACCGACGCGCAGCGGCGGCTGAACGCGGAGAAGACCACGGTCAAGCAGAAGCTCGCCGCGGCGCAGAAGCTGCTGAACAGCCTCACCGCCCAGGAGAAGGCGCGGCTGGCGGCGCTGGAGAAGAAGCGGCAGGAGGAGGCCGCCGCGAAGGCCGCGGAGATCGCCGCCAAGGAGAAGGCCGCGCAGGAGGCGGCCGGGGAGTCGGGCTCGACGGCCCCGGTGTCCGGCACCTACGCCGCCAAGGCGGCCAAGGCGATCGAGTTCGCGCGCGCCCAGCTGGGCAAGCCGTACGTGTACGGGGCCACCGGCCCCAACTCCTACGACTGCTCGGGCCTGACCCAGGCCGCCTGGGGCGCCGCGGGCGTCTCGATCCCCCGCGTCACCTACGACCAGGTCGACTTCGGCAGCCGCGTCACCGCCGACCAGCTGCAACCCGGCGACCTGGTCTTCTTCTACTCGGACGTCACCCACGTCGGCCTCTACATCGGCGGCGGCCGGATGATCCACGCCCCCCACACCGGGACCGTGGTGAAGATCGCCCCGATCACGGAGATGCCGATCTACGGCTACGCCCGGATGGCCTGAGCCCCCGCCCGCCCCGTCCCCCCGGCCGGGCTCAGGTCCACAGCACCGCGATGAAGATGTTGGCGGTGGTCAGCGCACCCACGGTGCCGAAGGCCGCCGCCGGCACCTTCTCCTCGTCCCGCTTGACGTAGACCAGGCCGAGGATCACCACCAGGATCGCCAGCTTCACGCCGATCTTGATGTTGTTGACCGGTTGGTCGTCGGCCTGGTTGAGGCCGACCAGCAGCGCGCCCGTGACCAGCATGGTCAGCGCGCCGTGCAGCATGCCCGGCACGAACCGGGCCTCGCCGCGGCCCATGGCCTTCATCTGGGTGAGGAAGCCGCCCAGCAGCGCGGCGATGCCGATGATGTGCAGGCCGACGATCAGGTTGATGAGTACGTCCATGGCTCAGGACCCTAGTCAGGCTCATAGCAGCACTCGGCACCGAGGTCGCCCTCTTCCGTCATATCGGTCACGGCCGGACCGCAAGTGACCAGGTCACCCGTCGAACAGCGGTCATCCGCGGGCAGTCCGCGGCCGAATCGGACCAGTCCCGCACAGTCCGGAGCCCGCTCACGACGTCCAGGTTTAGCGTCCTGCCCCAGGTGGCCGATCCCCACTGCCGCGAGGACCCCGTCCCCGGCACGGCCGCCCCCGCCGAAGGTCCGGCGGTGGACGGCTCCCCGTCCGCCCGCCGCCGGACCGCAGGGGGGCGTACGGACAGCCCGGAAGGAGTGACGGCGCGTGGCGTCGCACAGAAGGCCCAAGGAACGCGGCCTGGCAGGCACGACCGCGCGCACCGCAGCCGGTCTGGCCCTGGCGGGCGCGGCCTCCGTGACGCTGTTCGGGGAGGCCGGGCACGCCGAACCCCGGCTGACCACGGACGAGGCCAGGGCCCGGGTGGACCGGCTGTACGAGGAGGCGGAGCAGGCCACCGAGCGGTACAACGGAGCGAAGGAGAAGGCGGACACGGCCACCGGGCGGATCGAGCGCCTCCAGGACGAACTCGCCCGCAGGACCGAGCGGCTCAACGTCACCCGCGACGGCCTCGGCTCCCTCGCCACCGCCCAGTACCGCAGCGGCGGCATCGACCCCGCCGTCCAGCTGGCCCTCGCCTCCTCCCCCGGCGACTACCTGGAGCGCGCCGGGATGCTGGACCGGATGAGCAGCCGCCAGAACGCCGCGCTGCGCGCCCTGTCGGCCCAGCGGCGGGGCATCGAGCAGCTGCGCACCGAGACCGAGGGCGAGCTGGCGGAACTGCGCGGCACCCGCGCCGAACTCGCCCGCCACAAGCACACCGTGGAACGGCGCCTGGCCTCCGCGCGGCAGCTGCTCGGCCGTCTCACCGCCGCCCAGCGCGCCGAGGTGCTGTCCTACGGGGGCCACGGTTCCGCCGACCCGGCCCGCGCCGGCCGCGGCGCCACCGGCTCCCGCGCCGGGCTGGCGCCCGCGGCCGCCCCCAACGCACGCGCCGCCCGTGCCGTCTCCTTCGCCTACGACTCCCTCGGCCTGCCCTACGTCTGGGGCGCCACCGGGCCCTCGGCGTACGACTGCTCGGGCTTCACGCAGGCCGCGTGGCGGTCGGCCGGGGTCTCCCTGCCGCGCACGACGTACACCCAGATCAACGCGGGCACCCGGATCTCCCGCTCCCAACTGGAGCCCGGCGACCTGGTGTTCTTCTACTCGGGGATCAGCCACGTCGGCCTCTACGTGGGCAACGGCATGATGATCCACGCCCCCCGCACCGGTGACGTCGTCAAACTCGCCCCGGTCGACCAGATGCCCTTCGCGGGCGCCGCGCGTCCGGCGTGACGCCCGCGCCGCGGGCCCTCAGACCAGCCGGCGCGCGGTCGCCCAGCGGGTGAGTTCGTGCCGGTTGCTGAGCTGCAGCTTGCGCAGCACCGCCGAGACGTGCGACTCGACCGTCTTCACCGAGATGTAGAGCTGCTTGGCGACTTCCTTGTACGCGTAGCCGCGCGCGATCAGCCGCAGCACCTCGCGCTCGCGCTGGGTCAGCCGGTCCAGGTCCTCGTCGACCGGCGGGGCGTCGGTGGAGGCGAAGGCGTCCAGGACGAAGCCGGCCAGCCGGGGTGAGAAGACGGCGTCGCCGTCGGCGACCCGGAAGACCGAACTGACCAGGTCGGGGCCGGTGATGGTCTTGGTGACGTAGCCGCGGGCGCCGCCGCGGATCACCCCGATGACGTCCTCGGCGGCGTCGGAGACCGACAACGCCAGGAAGCGCACGGGGTGTTCGGCGTCGGTCATGAGACCGGCGCAGCGCTTGAGGACCTCGACCCCGCCGCCGCCCGGCAGGTGGACGTCGAGCAGGACGACGCCTGGCCGCGTCGCGGTGATCACGGAGACCGCCTGGTCCACGTCGGCGGCCTCGCCGACCACGTCGACCCCGGTCCGCTCGGTCTCGCCGATCTCGGCCTGCACCCCGGTGCGGAACATCCGGTGGTCGTCGACGAGGACGACCCTCACGCGTCGTTCCGTGCTCATGACGACCTCCCTGGTCCCTGGGCCCTGTCCATCTCCAGCTCCACTTCCGTCCCCCCGCCCGGCGCGGAGCGCAGCCGCGCCTCGCCGCCGTTGCGCCGCATCCGGCCGATGATGGACTCCCGGACGCCCATCCTGTCCGACGGTACGTCGTCGAGGTCGAAGCCGGGTCCGCGGTCGCGGACCGACACGAAGACCCTGCTCTCCTCGACCTCCGCGTACACCTGCACGGGTTCGTCCCCACCGTACTTGGCGGCGTTGACCATGGCCTCGCGGGCCGCCTGCATCTGCGCCACCAGGCGTTCGTCGAGCGGGCAGTCGCCGACGCACACCACTTCGACGGGGACGCCGTGGGCGTCCTCCACCTCGGCCGCGGCACGGCGCACCGCCTCGGCGAGGGTGGCCGGCTCGTCCTCCTTGCCGTTGCCCTCGGGCCGGTAGAGCCAGGCCCGCAGCTCCCGTTCCTGCGCGCGGGCCAGCCGTGCGACCTCCCGCGGGTCCTCGGCGTGCCGCTGGATGAGGGTCAGGGTGTGCAGCACGGAGTCGTGGACGTGTGCGGCGACCTCGGCCCGCTCCTGCGCGCGGATGCGGGCCAGCCGCTCGGCCGACAGGTCCTGGGTCATGCGCACGAGGTACGGTCCGGCGATCAGCGCCACGCCGACCAGGACGGCGAGCGCGGCCTGGAGGATGGTGCCCAGGTGGCTGACGGAGCCCTGCACGACGAGGAAACCGGTCACGCCCACGCCGACGAGGATCACCCCGGCGGCGCCGCGCGCGAACGGCAGCAGCCTCCTGCGGCGGCTCAGCTCGGCCCAGCGGGCCCGGCGGGCGTTGTCGGCCTGCCGCCACACCAGGGCGACGCCGAGCCCGATCAGCAGCAGCGGCCAGACGTAGGCGTTGGCCCTGCCGAGGTTGAGGTTGTCCAGCAGGATGCCGAGGCCGATGGCGAGTGCGATGAGCGCGACGATCTGGCCCCGGTCGGGCCTGCGTCCGGCGAGCCAGGAGCGGGCGTCGCGCGGCTCCTTGGCCTCGACCACCCCGCCGACGCCGAGCGGCACCACGAACCAGAAGACCGCGTACAGCAGGATGCCCAGGCCCTGGATGGTGGCGAGGACGACGAAGACGACGCGCACCCAGGCCACGGGCAGTCCGAGGTGTCCGGCCAGCCCCCGGGCGACACCGCCGATCATCCGGCCCTCGGAGCTGCGGTAGAGCTTGCGGACCGGGGATCCGGCCGGGTCCGGCGGCGCGAAGTACGACGCCCCGTTGGGTGGGCTGGTCGGTGGTCCGGCGGCTGGCATGTCCCGATCGTCACACGTTTCGCGCACGGTGGGTATCAGGGTTGGCCCCCATGCGGGGTCAGGGTCGTTCCGGATACCGGCACACGTCCCGGCCCGCCACCATGGAGCCATGACGGAGCAGCACACGGAGACGGAGGCGGCCGGGGCACCGCCGGGCCGGCGGCTGGCGCGCTGCCGCGAACGGAAGGTGGTCGCCGGCGTCTGCGAGGGCGCGGGACGGTACTTCGACATCGACCCGGTGGTCTTCCGGATCGTGCTCGGCGTGCTGGCGCTCACCGGCGGCCTCGGGCTGGTGGCCTACGGCCTGGCGTGGCTGCTCGTCCCGCTGGAGGGGGAGACCGAGAGCGAGGCGCACCGGCTGCTGTCCGGCCGGGTGGAGGGGACCGCGCTGACGGCGGTGCTGGTCGCGCTGGTCGGCTGCGGGCTGTTCCTGTCGATGCTGGGCAGCGGCGGGAACCTGGCCTTCTCGCTGGGACTGCTGGCGGCGTTCGCCGGTGCCGTGTACTGGTCGGTGCACCGGCGCCAGGCGACCGAGGCGCCCGCGCAGCCGGTCGCGCCACCGCCGACCCAGCCGCCGCCGCAGCCCGCCACGGCCGCGTGGTGGAAGGAGACCTCGGTCGAGGACGCGCCCCCGGTGCCGGGGCCGGGCGGCTACCTGTGGGGGCCGGACGACGGCCCCGCGGACGTGGAGCGCGACCGCCGCGAGTGGCGGGACCGGCGCCGGGCGGTGCGGCGCGAGGGCGCCTGGCTGGGCGTGCTCGTGTTCTTCGCGGCGACGGCGGCGGCCGCGGCCGGCCTGGCCGCGTCCTGGTCGTCCCAGCCGCTGGCCACCGGCGTGCAGATCGGCCTCGGTTCGGCGCTGGCCGTCTTCGGCCTGGGCTTCGTGGTGAGCACCTGGTGGGGGCGGCTCGGCGGCGGCACCGTCTTCGCGGTGCTGCTGACCGCCGCGCTGCTGGTGGGCTCCACGACGCTGCCCCGGTCGGTCGGCACCGACTGGAAGCAGCGCACCTGGACGCCCACCACGCTCTCGGCGGTGCAGGACTCGTACGAGCTGGGCACGGGCCGGGCGACGCTGGACCTGTCCAAGCTCCAGCCGGGCGGGCGCACCGTCACGACGCGGGCCGAGGTCGGGGCGGGACAGCTGGTGGTCAGGATCCCGGAGGACGTCACGCTGCGGATGCACGTCCAGGTGGGCGTGGGCGACGTGCAGTTGCCCGGCGAGAAGGAGAAGGACATCGACGTCCAGCCCGGGCTGGACCGGAAGGTGACCCTGGACCCGGTGGACGGCCGGAAGTCCGCGGGCACGGTGGAACTCGACGTGGAAGTCGGCGTCGGACAGGTGAAGGTGGTGCAGTTCCCGTGAGACGGCATCGGTTCGCGCCCTCGGCGCTCCTGACCGGCCTGGTCCTGCTGGGACTGGCCGCGGTGTTCCTGCTCGACGCCGCCGGCGAGGTGTCGCTGTCCCCGCACGCCGCGGTGCCCCTGACCTGCGCGGGTCTGGGGCTCGCGGCGCTCGGCGCGGTCACCTCCCGGATGCTCCGGGGGCGGAGCGCCCGGAGCTCAGGCCAGGCCGCGCCGTCCCCGGCCGCGGCGTCCGGCGATCATCGCGTCGACGGACAGTAGCGGGGCGCCGGCGAGGACCAGCGGCAGCCAGGCCATCAGGTAGGCCAGGTCGTTGCCGTAGTAGTACGGCTGCGTGGACCAGCTCATCGTGAGCCACAGGCTCAGCGAGATCAGCGCGCCGCCGAGGGCCGCGATCCGGCTGAGCAGGCCGAGCAGCGTGCCGATGCCGACGGCGATCTCACCGAAGGCGATGGCGTAGCCGAAGCCGTGCGGGTTCTCCAGGGCCAGGTCGATCATGGCCGGGATGGCGGCGGTGCCGCGGACCCCGTTGAGGGTGCCGACGAGCGAGCCCGGGGCGCCGTCGGTGAAGAAGGTGTCGGACAGCAGTTTGTCGAAGCCGGCGTAGACGAAGGTCACGCCGAGGAAGATGCGCAGCGGCAGCAGGGCGTAACGCCGTGCCGTGTCCCGCCACGGTCCCTGACTGGGGTACCGCTCCGTGTCTCTCGTTCCGCTCATGCCCGTTATGCCCGTCACGCTCATGACGTCCGCCCTCTCGCACACACCTGCCGTGGACCCCCTCCCGGACCGATTCTCCAGGAGCGCCCTAGGAGATACGTAGGCGAAGCGGCCGTCGTTCAATCAAAAAGCTCTGGATTATCGCGGGCTATCCGCTCATAGGTGGGCTGGTAGTTGATCCAGGCGACCAGATCGTGTCCCAGTTGCTCACGCGTGGCGATCGCGTCCTCGTGCGCGATCCACACCGGCTTGCCCGCCGCCTTCGCGCTCAGCTGCACCTGGCAGGACTTCTCCATCGTCATGAACCACCACGCCGCCGCGTCCACGGTCTCGCCGACCGTCAGGAGCCCGTGGTTGCGCAGCACGACCGCCTTGTGCGCCCCCAGGACCACCGCGATGCGCCGCGCCTGCGCCTCGTCCACGACGACCCCGGTGTAGGCGTCGAACAGGGCGTGGTCCTCGTAGAAGGCGCAGGCGTCCTGGGTGATCGGCTCCAGCCGCTCCCCCAGCGCGGCCAGCGCCCGGCCGTAGGTGGAATGGCTGTGGACGACGGCCGTCGCGTCGGGCCGTGCGGTGTGCACATGGGCGTGGATGGTGAAGGCCGCCTGGTTGACGTGGTGCCGGCCCTCGACGACGGCGCCGTACTGGTTGACCAGGATCAGCTCGCCCACGGCGAGGTGCCGGAACGGCACCCCGAAGGGGTTCACCCAGTAGTGGTCCGGCAGATCCGGATCGCGCACGGTGATGTGCCCCGACACCCCGTCCTCGAACCCCAGCTCCGCGAACGCCCGCAGCGCCACCACCAGCCGCTCCTTGCGGTGGCGGCGTTCCTCCGCCGGGTCCTCGAAGGTGGGCGGGAGGGCGAAATGCAGCCGATCGGGGGGTACGGGCTGCGGCACGGTGTCGGTCATGGCGCGGAAGTTACCCCGAGGTACCGCAGATGAACAGGGGCGATACCAGGTTTCCCCGGTATCGCCCCAAGCCTGCCCCACGTCGGGGGCTACTCCCACTCGATGGTGCCCGGGGGCTTGCTGGTGACGTCCAGCACGACGCGGTTGACGTCGGCCACCTCGTTGGTGATCCGGGTGGAGATCCGGGCCAGCACCTCGTACGGCAGCCGCGACCAGTCCGCGGTCATGGCGTCCTCGCTGGAGACCGGGCGCAGCACGATGGGGTGACCGTAGGTGCGGCCGTCGCCCTGCACGCCCACCGAGCGGACGTCGGCGAGGAGGACCACCGGGCACTGCCAGATGTCGCGGTCGAGACCGGCGGCGGTCAGCTCCTCGCGGGCGATCGCGTCGGCGTCGCGCAGCAGGTCCAGGCGCTCCTTGGTGACCTCGCCGACGATGCGGATGCCCAGGCCCGGGCCCGGGAAGGGCTGGCGCTGGACGATCTCCTCGGGCAGGCCGAGCTCCTGGCCGACCATGCGGACCTCGTCCTTGAACAGCTTGCGCAGCGGCTCGACGAGCTGGAACTGCAGGTCCTCGGGGAGGCCGCCCACGTTGTGGTGGGACTTGATGTTGGCGGTGCCGGTGCCGCCGCCGGACTCCACGACGTCCGGGTAGAGGGTGCCCTGGACCAGGAACTCCACCGACTCGCCGTGCGCGCCGGCCTCGGCGACGATCTCGCTCGCGGCCTGCTCGAAGACCCGGATGAACTCCCGGCCGATGATCTTGCGCTTCTCCTCGGGGTCGGAGACCCCGGCGAGCGCGGTCAGGAAGCGCTCCTGCGCGTCGACGACCTTCAACTGCACGCCGGTGGCCGCCACGAAGTCCTTCTCGACCTGCTCGGACTCGCCCTTGCGCATCAGGCCGTGGTCCACGTAGACGCAGGTCAGCTTCTCCCCGATGGCCTTGTTGACCAGGGCCGCGGCGACCGCGGAGTCCACGCCGCCGGAGAGGCCGCAGATGGCGCGCTTGTCGCCGACCTGGGCGCGGATCGCGGCCACCTGCTCCTCGACCACGTTGTGCGTGGTCCAGTCGGGGGCGATGCCCGCGCCGCGGTAGAGGAAGTGCTCGAGCACCTGCTGGCCGTGGTCGGAGTGCAGGACCTCGGGGTGGTACTGGACGCCGTAGAGCTTCTTCTCGTCGTTCTCGAACGCGGCCACCGGCACCAGGTCGGTGGAAGCGGAGACGATGAAGCCCTCGGGGGCGGCGGAACAGGTGTCGCCGTGCGACATCCACACCGACTGCTCGGCCGGGGTGCCCTCGAAGAGCGTGGAGCCGGTCTTGCCGACGTGCAGCGGGGTACGGCCGTACTCGCGCGACCCGGTGTTGTCGACGGTGCCGCCGAGGGTGATCGCCATCAACTGGAAGCCGTAGCACATGCCGAAGACCGGGACGCCCGCCTCGAACAGGGCGCGGTCCAGGCGCGGGGCGTGCTCGGCGTACACGGACGACGGGCCGCCCGACAGGATGATCGCCGCGGGCCGCTTGGCCAGCATCTCCTCGACCGGCATCGTGCTCGGCACGATCTCGCTGTAGACCCGGGCCTCGCGGACGCGGCGGGCGATGAGCTGGGCGTACTGCGCCCCGAAGTCAACGACGAGGACGGTGTCGGGGGCGGCTGGGGTCGCTGATGCCACGGTGGGCCTTCCGGCGG
The DNA here is from genome assembly GCA_036013505.1 of Streptomyces sp. NBC_00510. NCBI lineage: Bacteria > Bacillati > Actinomycetota > Actinomycetes > Kitasatosporales > Streptomycetaceae > Streptomyces > Streptomyces sp. NBC_00510. The sequence goes on from CP107851.1 coordinate 4,331,143, forward strand.
TGTCGAACGTGGGGTCCCCACCGAGTCTACCGGGGCCCACAGCTTTACTTCCCCGGCCCGAGGGCGCACACTGTGCCGCATGCTCCACGGCACGCGCTTCGCGTTTACCTATGGCACCGGCTGGTCCGGCTGCCATGGTCGTGCTGTCTGAGCGAGGAAACGCAACCAGACGTCACCAGGCGCCCCGGGCCACACGGCCCGGGGCGCCTGGCGTTTCCCGTCCCGTGCGGCCCGGGGGCCCGGCCCCCGAGGAGGAACCCCCATGAGCGGCACCCCGGCAGCACAGCGGACGACCGGCCCCGCCAACGCCCCCGCCACCGACCCCGCCGCCGTCATCGCGGACGCCCGCGAGCGCATCGACGAGCTCGACGCGAGGATCATCGCGCTGGTGGGGGAACGCATGACGGTCTCGGCCGGCATCCAGCGCGCCCGCATCGAGTCCGGCGGCCGCCGGGTGCACCTCTCCCGCGAGATGGACATCCTGCGCCGCTACAGCGACCGGCTCGGCAAGCCCGGCACCACCCTCGCCATGACCCTGCTGGAACTGTGCCGCGGACGGGTCTGAAACCCCCGTGGCACCGGCCCTGTGACCCGTTCGGGGGGCATCACCCGTACGGCACGTGACCGCCTACGGACGCCTTCGTTGAATCCGGTGTCCGTGCCAGCCAGGCGCGGTCACCCCGGGCCAGGGAAGCAAGGACGTCGAACACCACGCGTGGACACCGCTCAGACGCAGCTGGGCGGGGTGCCACCGGAGCGATGAGGCGCGCCCGCGCGAGTGGAAGCAATGCGGCCGCGCCGTGGGACCTCGCTCCGGTGATCCAGTGACCGGACAGCAGGGGACAGCAGCCCGGTCACGACTCAAAGTGGCGGTCGGTTCCGGGGACGCCCGGGACCGGCCGCTCTGCGAGGAACACACTACTCATTTCGCGGCACTTGAGCAGGTATCCGACCCTCGATCGAGTGAGTCGGACCCCGCATCGCGCCCCCGCACGGTCCGGAACCCGTACGGAGCACGGCCGAGGGGGCCGCGTCCCGGGCGGGTGCGGCCCCCTCGGCGTCCGGCGGGATCAGGCCTTGGGCGGGACCGGCGGGACGGGCAGCACCGGCAGCCGCAGGGCGCCGAAGGCGTCCGCCGGGACGACCGGGTGCTTGGGCTCGACCGCGGGGACGCGCCGGTAGGCCTCGCCCTGGGCCGGACGCGGGTCGGCGTCCCCCTTGTTGGGCCACAGGGACATGGCGCGTTCGGCCTGCGCGGTGATGGTGAGCGAGGGGTTGACCCCCAGGTTGGCGGAGACCGCGGCGCCGTCCACCACGTGGATGCCCGGGTGCCCGAACAGCCGGTGGTACGGGTCGATCACGCCGTGCCCGGCGTCCTCGCCGATCACACAGCCGCCCAGGAAGTGGGCGGTGAGCGGGGTGCCCATCAACTCGCCGACGTTGCTGCCCGCGAAGCCGTTGATCTCCTCGGCCAGCAGGCGCGCGGCCTCGGCGCCCTCGGGGATGAAGGAGGGGTTGGGCGCGCCGTGCCCCTGCCGGGCGGTGAGCAGTCCCTTCCCCAGGCCCTTGGGCTTGCGGTAGGTGGTCAGCGAGTTGTCCAGGGACTGCATGACCAGGCCGATGATGGTGCGCTCGGACCAGCGGCGGTTGGACAGCGACCGCATCAGCAGGACCGGGTGGCGCGCGCAGTGCGCCAGGTAGGCCAGCCCGCGCGGCAGCCGCGTGCCGTGCGGGACCTGCAGGATGGACAGGCCGCCCATCGAGTTGGAGCCCTTGCCGTAGCGGACCGGCTCGATGTGGGTGTTCTCGTCGGGGTGGATCGAGGACGTGATGGCCACGCCCCGCGTGAAGTCCACCCGCTGCTCGCCGGTGCGCCGGCGGTAGCGGCGGCTGTCGGTCTGCGCGCCCACCAGCGCCTCGGAGTTGGTGCGGGTCAGCTCGCCGAGCCGCGCGGACAGGCCGGGCAGCCGGCCCGCGTCGCGCATGCGGTGCAGCAGCGTCTGGGTGCCGTAGGTGCCGGCGGCGACGACCACGTGCCCGGCACGCAGCACGCGCGGCTTCGCCTTGCGCCGGCGGTCGGTGGGGACGACGGTGACGTCGTAGCCGCCCTCGGCGTTCTCCGACAGCCCGGTGACGGTGGTCATCGCGTGGATCTCGGCGCCCGCCTTCTCGGCGAGGTGGAGGTAGTTCTCGTTGAGGGTGTTCTTGGCGCCGTGGCGGCAGCCGGTCATGCACTCCCCGCACTCCGTGCAGGCCCGCCGGGCGGGGCCGGCGCCGCCGAAGTACGGGTCGGGCACCTCGCCGCCGGGCGTGGCCTTGGCGTCGCCCGAGGCGTCCTGGCCGTCGCCGAAGAACACTCCGACCGGGGCCATGTGGAAGGAGTCGCCGACGCCCATCCGCTCGGCGGTCGCCTTCAGGTGGACGTCCGAGGGGGTCATGGTCGGGTTGAGCCGCACGCCGAGCATGCGCTTGGCCTGGTCGTAGTGGGGGGCCAGTTCCTCCTGCCAGTCGGTGATGTGGCCCCACTGGCGGTCCTCGAAGAAGGCCTTCGGCGGGACGTAGAGGGTGTTGGCGTAGTTGAGCGAACCGCCGCCGACCCCCGCGCCGGCCAGGATCATGACGTTGTCGAGCAGGTGGATGCGCTGGATCCCGTACAGGCCGAGCGCCGGGGCCCACAGGTAGTCCTTGATGTGCCAGGAGTTCTTCGGCAGCGACTCCCGGGTCCAGCGGCGGCCGGCCTCCAGGACGCCGACCGTGTAGCCCTTCTCCGTCAGGCGCAGCGCCGACACGGATCCGCCGAAGCCGGACCCGATCACGATCACGTCGTAGTCGTAGGACATCCGCTCCCCCTCCATCAGCGGAGCCTCAGCGCCTTCATCACCCGGAGGCTGCGGCTCATGAAGGCCGCGTACGCCGCGTCGTCCATGCCCAGCGACGGGGCCATCGGCAGCAGGCGCTGCGTCGCCACCGTCTGCGCCTCGGTGTACTTGAGGATGCCCTCGGAGCCGTGCCTGCGGCCGAGCCCGGAGTCCTTCATGCCGCCCATCGGTGACTGCACGCTGCCGTACGCCGGCGCGTAGCCCTCGTTGACGTTGACGGTGCCGCTGCGCAGACGCGCGGCGATGCGGGCGCCGCGGCGTGTGTCCTTGGTCCAGACGCTGGAATTGAGGCCGTACGGCGTCGCGTTGGCGCGCTCGACCGCCTCGTCCTCGTCGGTGAAGCGGTACACGGACACCACCGGGCCGAAGGTCTCCTCCGCGCACACGGCCATCGGCGGCTCGACGCCGTCCAGGACGGTCGGCTCGAAGAAGTACGGGCCGACGTCGGGCCGGGCCCTGCCGCCGGTGAGGACGGTGGCGCCCTTGGCGACGGCCTCCTCCACGTGCCGGGTGACGGTCTCCAGCTGGCGCTCGCCGGCCAGCGACCCCATCCCGGCGCCGTAGGCGAGGGCGGTGCCGAGCTTGAGGGCCCCGGCGCGCGCGGTGAAGCGCTCCAGGAAGGCGTCGGCGACGGACGCGTGGACGAAGAGCCGCTCGATGGAGATGCACAGCTGGCCCGCCGAGGAGAAGCAGGCGCGGACCGCGCCCTCGGCCGCCTTGTCGAGGTCGGCGTCCTCCAGCACCAGCAGGGCGTTCTTGCCGCCGAGTTCGAGGGAGGCGCCGATCAGGCGGGCCGCGGCACGCGTGGCCACGTCCCGGCCGGTACGGGTGGAGCCGGTGAAGGACACGTAGTCGGCGTGCTCCACGACCGCCGGGCCGACGACCGGGCCCTCGCCGATGACGACCTGCCAGACGTCGGCGGGCAGTCCGGCCTCGATCAGCTGCTCGCGCGCCCACAGGGCGGTCAGCGCGGTCTCGGTGTCGGGCTTCATCACCACGGCGTTCCCGGCGGCGAAGGCGGGCAGCGCGTCGCCGATGGAGAGTTCCAGGGGGTAGTTCCACGGCGCGATCTGGCCGACGACACCGCGCGGGTGCCGCAGCTCCCGCACCTTGGTGAGGGCCGGGATGGCGCCGGTGTGCCGCTTGGGCCTCAGGTACGACGGGGCCTTGACGCCGTAGTGCCGCGCGGCGACGGCGACCGCGAGCACCTCCTCGTGCGCGTGCAGCCGCGTCTTGCCGGTCTCCAGCTGGATCAGGTCCAGCACCTCGGACTGGCGGGCCAGTACGAGGTCGTGGAAGCGCAGCAGCACCGCGGCGCGGCGGCGCACCGGCGTCGCCGCCCACGCCTTCTGCGCCTCCCGCGCCCGCTCGTAGGCCGTCGCCACGTCCTCCGGCGTCGACTCGGGGAGCTCCGCCAGCTTCTCGCCGGTCAGCGGCGTGTGGTTCACGGTCCGGCCGCTGCCGGCGACGCCCCGCGTCAGCCGCGCCACGAGGTCCGGTGTCACCACGTCCGCGGCGGTCCTGGTGCCGGAGGGGGCGACCGGATTGCCGTTACCGGCAGTAGGAGAGTCCGTCATGGCGGGAGCGTACGACGGGGTGACACCGCGTGCATACCCGTCAGTAGCCAGTTTTCACAATTACGCCAGCAAAAGCTGGCAGGAACGCCGCGACCCGTCCCCGGCCCCTCCGTGCCGGGACGTCATCCGGTGCGGAAGGTGACGCGGGCGGTGTCGAAGTAGTCCCGTCCCCGCTCGGCCAGCTGCAGGGGCGAGGAGACCCACAGGTCGTACTGGCGGCCGCCCTCCTCCCAGCACAGGTCGAAGGTGCGGCGCGGCTCGCCGAGCGTGAAGCCGTCCCAGGTGAACTGCCACAGCGCGGCCGGGTGCCCGTTCTGCGTGGTGGGGGTGACGAAGCCGTCCCGGTAGCCCCGGTACGCCGCCGGGCCGGAGGCGTCCTGGGCCCGCATGACCGCCTCGGGGCCGCGGGCGTCCGGCGGCTGGCTGCGGATGCCGACGCGGAACTCCTCGCCGGCGGAGTAGTAGAAGATCCGCGGCGGTTCCGGGGAGCGCCGGAAGCCCTCCGGCAGGGCGAGCGAGAAACCGGCGGGGTCGTCGACCGTGCGGAAGCCCGCGGGGAGCTCCGAGGCGGACGGCGCCGGGGAGGCCGGTGTGGACGAGGCGGACGGGGTGGCGTGCGTGGCCTTGCCGCTGGTGGCGACGGTGCGGACCGGGGAGGCGCCACCCCCCGGGGATCCCCCGTCCGGCAGCAGGGACGCCGCCGCGACACCGGCCCCCGCCAGCACCGCCACGCCCAGCGCGGCCGCGAGCGGGGCCCGTCTGCGCCGGGCCCGCGGAAGCGGCGCGTCCTGCCGCTCCGCCTCCGGGACGGGCGCCGGCGCGGGCACCGCGGTGGGCGGCACACCGGTCTCGGCGTAGGCGGCGAGCAGGGTCTCGGTCTCCTCCGCGGTCGGCCGCCGCCCGGGCTCGCGGCGCAGCAGCGCCTCGACCACCGGCAGCAGCGGCCCGGTCCGCTCCGGCGGCCGGATCTCGTCGAAGACGACGGCGTGCAGCACCTCCCCCAGCGAGTCACGGCGGAACGGCGACCGCCCGACGACGGCCGCGCACAGCAGGACGCCCACCGACCACAGGTCCGAGGCGGGCCCGGCGGCCTGCCCGGACATGCGCTCGGGGGCGGTGTACTCGGGAGAGCCCACGAAGTCCCCGGCCTTGGTCAGCGTGGTCGCGCCCGCCACCCGCGCGATGCCGAAGTCGGTCAGCACGACCCGCCCGGTGCCGTGCTCGACGAGGACGTTGCCGGGCTTGATGTCGCGGTGGAGGACCCCGCGCTCGTGCGCCGCCCGCAGCGCGCCGGTGACGGCGGCGCCGACACGGGCGGCCTCGCGCGGTGCCAACGGGCCGTCCTGGGCGAGGACTTCGGCCAGCGAGCGGCCGTCGACGAGTTCCATGACGATCCAGGGGCGGCCGTCCTCCTCGACCACGTCGAACAGGACGATCACGTGGGGATGCCGTATCTGCGCGACCGTGCGGGCCTCCCGCAGGGCGCGGTCCTCCTCGCCCTCGGCGTGCAACTCCTTGACCGCCACCCGGCGGCCCAGCAGTTCGTCGTCGGCCCGCCACACCGTGCCCATGCCGCCGCGCCCGAGCCGCCCCGTGATCCGGTAGCGCCCGGCGACCAGCCGCCCCCCGTCGCCCGTCATGGGGCCATGATGCCGCACCGTCAGTTCCCCGGCTCCGGTCGCCAGGTCCGCAGCGCCACCTGGAACCCGGCGGAGGCGGCGGCCCAGTCGCCGGCCGGCGCCCCCATGTAGATGGCGTACTCGCTGCCGTCGGCCGCGACGTACGCCTGGTCGACGGCGCGGCGCGGGCCCGGGTGCTCCTTGGAGTCGGTCCAGCTGAACTCCCACAGGCAGCCGTCGCCGCCCCGGAAGGTGTTCTGGTGCAGCCGCACCCGGGTGTAGTCGGGCAGCGCCCGGACGCTCTTCTCCAGTTCGAGCAGGTGCATGTACGGATTGAGCCCCGGCGCCGCGCGGCCGACACCGATGCGCAGCCGGTGCGCGCCGTCGTCGGGCGTGTAGTCGATCTGGTCGCCGTCCAGTTGCCGCTTCCAGCCGCGCGGCACGGCCAGGCTGAACCCCGCCGGGTCGTGGACCCGCACGTAGCCGGCCGGGACCCCGGTGCCGTCGCCGTGCCCCTTCACCACCGCCAGGACGGCTCCGGTGCCCGCGAGCAGCGCCACCGCGACCGCGGCCGCCACGAGGGCGGTGCGCCGCCCGCCGGGGCGGCGGCGCCGGGGACCATCCGCCGCGATGGCCGCGAGGGTGGTCGCCAACCGCCCGGCCTCCGGCCGCGCGGCCGGCTCCTTCGCGAGCAGCGCCGCGATCACCGGGCGCAGCGGACCGGCCGCCCGGGGTTCGGGCAGGTCCTCGTACACCACGGCCTGCAGCGTGCCGATCGGCGAGGTGCGGCGGAACGGCGAGCGTCCCTCGACCGCCGCGTAGAGCGTGGCGCCCAGCGACCACAGGTCGGACTCCGGCCCGGGACGGCCGCCGCGGGCCCGTTCGGGCGCCAGGTAGTCGACGGAGCCGACGAGTTCGCCGGTCCGGGTGATCGCCGAGTCGCCCTCGACGACGGCGATGCCGAAGTCCGTCAGCAGGACCCGGCCGTCGCGGGCGAGCAGCACGTTGGCCGGCTTCACGTCCCGGTGGAGCACCCCCGCGGCGTGCGCCGCGCGCAGCGCCTCCAGCACGGCGGCGGCCACGGCGGCCGCCCGCCGCGGAGGCAGCGGGCCGTCCCGCCGCACCACCTCGTCCAGGGAACGGCCGTCGACCAGTTCCATGACGATCCAGGGCCGGCCGTCCTGTTCCACGACGTCGTGGACGGTCACCACGTTGGGGTGGTTGATCCGGGCCGCGGCGCGGGCCTCCTGCTTCATGCGCTCCTGGAGCACGGCGCGGTCGTCCTCGGCGAGGTGGGCGCCGAGCGTCAGCTCCTTGACGGCGACGGTGCGCCGCAGCACGACGTCCTGGGCCTCCCACACCCGCCCCATGCCGCCGCGGCCGATGACGTCGCCGAGCCGGTACCGTCCGGCCAGCACGCTTCCGCTCCCGCTCACTCCCCTGCCCCCACGGCTTCTGCGACGCGCGCCGCAGCCGCGCGGTTCCGGTCCGGGCGCCGCCCTCAGGTGGTGCGGTAGGTCTCCGCGGCCTTCTCGAAGTACCGCTTGACGTCGGCGCGCCGGCCGTCCGGCCCGATGACCAGGACGACGTGGTACCTGCCGTCGCGGATCATCACCAGGTTGCGCGCGAACAGCTGCCGCCCGGAGCCGTCGCTCCAGCTGAACTCCCCTTCGGCGGCGGCGATCCCACCCATGTCGAGGCGGCGCAGGCCGGAGGCCGAGGACCACCCGGAGGCGCGGAAGCCCGCCAGCTCCGGCTCGTCGTTCTGGTAGACGATCGGGTCGCCGCCCTTGTCGGCGACGGAGTCGCGGCCGGGTACGACGAGCAGCTGGTAGTCGCCGCCGGTGTAGCGGACCTGCCCGTCGGCGTTCTTCCCCGTGCGCTGCCAGCCGTTGGGGACGGCGAGGCTGAAGCCGGCCGGGTCGGTGCGCAGCCGGAAGTCGCCGCCGAGGCCGGTGGTGGTGGCGGCGTCCGCGGGGGCGGACCGCGTGGGCGGCGGGGCGCTCGTGGCGGGGGCCGTGCTCCGCGGGGCCTTCGTGCCCGGCGGCTTGGTCGTCTGCGGCCGCTCGTCGCCGCCGGGCACCTGCGCGGGCAGGGTCCGCGTGGCGCCGGCCGCGCCCTGGTCGTCCATGGCCCCGCCGCGCGGCATGAAGAGCACCGCGTACAGCACGGCGGCGACCATCAGGAGCAGCACCAGACCGACCAGGGTGACCCCGAGGCTGCGCGGACCGCGTGCCGTCCCCTGCCGCCGCTCCTTGGTGCGCTTGTGGCGCCCGTGGGCGGGATGGGCGGGTACGGGGTCGGCGGCGGCCTTGCGGCGCCGCACCAGTTCGCCGCGGCGCCGTACGACCGGCAGCTTGTGCGGATCGTCGGCGGGCACGGGCACCGTGCTCAGCCCCACGTCCGGCTCGGGCGCGGACCGGACGAGCGAGCGCAGCCAGCCGCGCAGCTCCTCCGCGTCGGGCCGCTCCTCGGGATCCTGGCGGAGCAGGGACTCCACGACGGGCCGCAGCGGGCCGCACTCCTCGGCGTACGCGGGCGGCTCGGCGATGACCAGCTGGACCAGTTCCGCCGTGCTCTCCTCCGGGAACGGCGGATGCCCCTGGACGCTGCGGAACAGCAGGGACCCCAGCGCCCACAGGTCGGCGGCCGGACCGACCGGCGGGGCGAGCTGCCAGTTCTCGTGGACCTCGGTGGCCTGCTCCGGGGCCCACCGCTCGGTGACCGGGCCGACCACGGTGAGCCGGGCCTGCCGGGCGCGCTCCAGCTCCAGCGCGGAGTGCGGGCCGTCCCAGCTGCCGCCGGGCGCCTCACCGCCCCCGACCATGGCGGGCACCGGCACCGGGTTGTACCCGCACAGCGCCTCCTGGGCGGCGCCCACGGCCAGGCCCGAGAGCATCGCCCGGCCGTCGTCGCAGACCAGCACGGTCCCGCCGGTGACATTGCGGTGCACCCAGCCCTGCGTGTGCAGCACGCGCAGGGCGGTCAGCACGTCGGAGGCCACCTCGGCGGCGCGGTACGGGCTGAGCCGCTTGTCGGCGAGGACCGCGGCCAGCGGGCGGGCGGCGACCAGCTCGCTCACTATCCACACGCTGCCGCCCTCGACGAAGATGTCGAAGACCTGCACCAGCCGGGGGTGATCGGGTATCGCGGCCGCGGCCCGCGCCGCCTCCAGGGCCCGGCGGGCGGTGTCCCTGCCGTCACCGTGCTGGGGATCGGGCTCGGCGCTGACGACCTCGGGGAGCAGGACCTGGCGTATCAGCACCTCCTGGTTGCTGAAGGTGTCCCAGGCCCGGGTCTCCACCAGTTCGAACTCGTCGGCGGGCGGCCGCGGCAGGCGGTAGCGGTCGGCCAGTACGCGTCCCGCGTAGTCGTCCACGACGCCTCCCCAAAGCGTCAGATCCGATCCGTTCTGGATGCGGACAGTCCGCAATGACTCACGATACGTGCTCGAGCGGCGTCACTTGGCCGGTTTGAAGGTCTTGAAGAAGCTCGCCAGCATGGCCTGGGTCTTCGGGCTGTCCCAGTCCGCGGCGGGCGCCGTGAACAGGATCGCGTAGCCGTGGTGGTCGTCCACCACGAAGCCCCGGTTCACCGCGCGCATCTTGGTGCCGCCGGAGGTGAAGGTGAACTGCCAGTCGGCGGTGGTGCGGTAACCGCGGTAGTCGACCGTCTTGATGAACAGCCGCTGGTAGCCGGGGTACCCGCTCCTCGACCGCGGCTCCTGGTCCCGCCAGGCGGCCGCCGCGTCCTTGCCGGGCGTGGTGGTCCAGTCGACCTGCACACGCGGCCGGTTGCCGGCGTTGAATATCCGGCCGGTGCCGTAGCCGTTGTCCTTGCTGTTCGCGGCCCAGCCGTCGGGCAGCGCTATCGAGAAGTCACCGGCCGACGAGGTGTAGGTCTTCCAGCCGGCCGGAACGGCAGCGGCGCCGTCCTTCCCGCTGCCGGAGCCGTCCGAGGACCCGGAGGACGAACTGCCCGACCCCTTGCCGGAGTTGTCGTCGTTCCCCTTGTCGTCGCCGCCCTTGCCGGAGTCGTCCTCGCTCCCCTTGCCCTGGTCGTCGCCGCCCTTGCCGTCCTGGACGCCGTCGTCACCGGACTTGGGGCTCGCCGAGGCGGCCGGCCCGGCGGGCTGCCTCGCGCCCGGGTCGTCGTCGCCCTGGGCGGCCCAGAAACCGATCCCGGTTCCGAGCAGCGCGAGGGCCACCACGACCGCCGCGAAGAGCAGTCCGCGGCGGCGGCGCTCGTCCAGCGACGCCAGGAACGGCACCCGGGGGGCGGCGGCCGGGGCGGGGACCGGTACCGGCGCGACCGGCGCGGACGCGGTCGCCGGGGTGACCGCGGTCGCCGGGGTGGTCTCGGGCTCCGGCTTGGCCTTGGCGGCCCGCAGCGCCGCCTGGTCGGCGGCGGCGGCCCGGGTGGCCGGCGGCGCGTCGGTGGGGGTCGGCTGCGGGTCGGAAGGCGGCAGCGGCATGGTGCGCGTGGCCTCGGCGACCGGGACGTCCGGCGCGTGGGCGACGCCGGTGAGCAGCGGGCGCACACCCGCGTCGTCCAGCCGCAGCTCGGGGTCCTTGTTGAGCAGCCCCTGGATCGCGTCGGCCAGCGGGCCCGCGTTGCGCGGGGTGCGCAGCGGCTCGGTCATGACCGCGGTGAGCGTGGCGATGGCGGAGCCCTTGTCGTAGGGCGGCCGGCCCTCGATCGAGGCGTACAGCAGGGCGCCCAGCGACCACAGGTCGGCCGGCGGGCCAGGCTTCTGGCCGCGCGCCCGCTCCGGCGAGATGTACGAGGGAGCGCCGACGAGCATGCCGGTGGAGGTGACCGACGGGTCGCCGTCGATCTGGGCGATGCCGAAGTCACTGAGCACGACGCGGCCGTCGTCGGCGATCAGGACGTTGGACGGCTTCACGTCGCGGTGGAGGATGCCCTCCTTGTGGGCGGCCCGCAGGACGTCCAGGACGGTCAGCCCGACCTCGGCGGCCCGCTTGGGCGTGAGCGGTCCGTCCTCGCGGATCGCGTCCGACAGCGAGCGGCCCTCGACCAGCTCCATGACGATCCAGGGCCGGCCGTCCTCCTCGACGACGTCGAAGACCGTCACGGCCCCGGTGTTGCGGATCCGGGCGGTCGCCTTGGCCTCGCGCAGGGTGCGGGTCACCAGGCGGCGCTTCTCGTCCTCGTCGATGTTGTGCGGGAAGCGCAGCTCCTTCACGGCGACCGTGCGACCGAGCGTCTCGTCGACGGCCCGCCAGACGGTACCCATGCCGCCCTTGCCGAGGACGGCGCCGAGACGGTAGCGGTCGGCGATGAGACGCTGGTCGGTGTCGTGCGCCTGGCCCATGAATTCCCTCTGCCGTCGCTGAAGATGAAGCTCCCTCATCGCCTGCTTTCGGCGACCGGGGGATGGAGACCTCCATCATCCCTGACTCGGGGCCGTGGTCCCACCCCGGCCCCGGCGTGTGCTAGTCGTGGACGACGAGTCCGGCCACCGCGTTGTCGAAGACCGGCCGGAAATCACCCCATTGAGCCGTCGGCGCGGAGAGGTAGACGGCGAACTCGCGTTCACCGGGCTCCCCGAAGCCCAGGTCGATGGCGCGGAAGTCGCGGGCCTTGCCCTCGAAGCTGAACTCCCATATGGCCGCCGGGCGCTCGCGCCAGCGGGTGCTCTGCATGCGCAGCCGCTCGTACCCGGGCAGCTTGGGGATGGTCTGCTGTTCCTCTTCCTCGAAGTGCGCCAGCGGGTCGTTCGCCGCGTAGTCCAGCGTGCCGATCCGCATGCCGGCCAGACCGGTCGGGTCGATGTAGATGACCTGCTGGCCGTCGTCGCTGACCTGACGGGTCCACCCGTCGGGCACCGGGACCGAGAACCCGCGGTCCGGTTCCTCCGCCAGGTGGTAGCCGGCCGGCACGGGCGACGGACCCGGCACGGACGGGGAGGGTGAGGAGGGCGAGGAGGGCGAGGACGAGGTCGCGGAATGGCTCGGCCGCGCCGCGTCGCCCTGCGCGCCGCCGGAGCTGCCGAAGTGCTCGGCGGCGTAGAACCCGCCGCCGGCGAGGGCGGCGGCCAGCGCCACGGCCACCAGCGCCCGTACACCGGTGCTGCGCCGCCGCTCCGGGACGGGCGGCGGGACCGGAACCCCAGACGGGACCGTGGGGGCGTGCGACGGCGCGGGCTGCGCGGCCGGTGCCGGAGGCCGGACGACGGCGGTCGGCGCGGTGTGCGACAGGGTGAGGCTCTCGCGGGGGACGTTGGCGGTCTCGGTCTCGGCGGCGCTCGCCCGCAGCATCCGCTCGGCGTCCGCCGCCGACAGACGCCGCTCCGGCTCCCGCACCAGCAACCCCGCGATGACCGGCCCCAACGGCCCCGCCAGACCCGCCACCGGCACCTCATCGGTGGCGATCGCGTACGCCGTCTCGATCGCCGTGTCCCGGCGGAACGGCGAACGCCCCTCCACCGCCTGGAACAACGTCGCCCCCAACGCCCACAGATCCGCCTCCGGACCCGGAGCACCACCGGTCAGCCGCTCCGGAGCCAGGAAATCGATCGAACCGATCAACTCACCCGTCCGCGTCAGCGTCGACGTCCCCGAAGCCTGCGCGATCCCGAAATCGGTCAGCACCACCCGCCCCGACTCCGACAACAGCACATTGCCCGGCTTCACATCCCGGTGCAGCACCCCCGCCGCATGCGCCGCACGCAGCGCCGCCACCATCCCCCGGCCGATCCGGGCCGCCTCCGCCGGCCCCACCGGACCCCGCTCCTTGAGCAGATCACCCAAGGTCGTCGACGGCACGTACTCCATCACGATCGTCGGCAGACCCTCGTCGTCCACCACGTCGTGCACCACCACGACATTGGGATGACTGATCCGCGCCGCACTGCGCGCCTCCCGCCGGGTCCGCTCGAACAACGTCTCCAGCTCGTCGTCCTGCAGGTGCGGCTGGGGCGGGTGCAAACGCTTGACCGCCACCGCGCGGCCCAGCAGCTCGTCCTCGGCCCGCCAGACCGTGCCCATGCCGCCACGGCCTATCCGCTCCACCAGCCGGTATCTCCCGGCCACCAGGCGTCCGAGCTCGGACATCGCGCGCCCCTTCCTGGAACCTACGAGAAGGAACGATATCCGGCCGGGCCACGGGAACCGCCGAAGCCGTGGCCCACGCCTCACGCGGCGTACCGGCGGCGGCTACAGCGGGACGATGTCCGGGGCGCCCAGCCGGGCCGCGTCCGCGGTCTGGTCGTCGGGCTGGCGCTGGGACTCCCGCTCGGCCTCGACCCGCTTCTCGTAGTGCTCGACCTCCTTCTCCACCTGCTCCTTGTCCCAGCCCAGGACGGGGGCCATCAGCTCGGCGGCCTCACGGGCGCTGAGCGTGCCGCGGTCGAAGGTCTCGATGGAGATGCGGGTGCGCCGGGTGAGCACGTCGTCCAGGTGCCGCGCCCCCTCGTGCGAGGCGGCGTAGACGACCTCGGCACGCAGGTAGTCGTCGGCCGCGCCCAGCGGGCGGCCCAGCGACGGGTCGTCCTCGATCAGCTGCAGCAGTTCCTCGCAGAGCGAGCCGTAACGGTTGAGCAGGTGCTCGATCCGCGCCACGTGCAGCCCGGTGCGCGCCGCGATCCGGGCCCGCGCGTTCCACAGGGCGTGGTAGCCCTCCGCGCCGGCCAGCGGGACCTCCTCGGTGACGCACTCGGCGACCCGGTGCGCCAGGCCGTGCACGGCCGCGTCCACCGCGTCCTTGGCCATCACCCGGTACGTCGTGTACTTGCCGCCCGCGACCACCACCAGGCCCGGCACCGGGTGCGCCACGGTGTGCTCGCGCGACAGCTGACTGGTGGCCTCCGACTCCCCGGCCAGCAGCGGCCGCAGGCCCGCGTACACGCCCTCCACGTCGTCCCGCGTCAGCGGCACGGCGAGCACGGAGTTGACGTGTTCCAGCAGGTAGTCGATGTCCGCGCTGGACGCGGCCGGGTGCGACTTGTCCAGGCTCCAGTCGGTGTCCGTCGTCCCGACGATCCAGTGGCGGCCCCACGGGATCACGAAGAGCACGCTCTTCTCGGTCCGCAGGATCAGCCCCGTCGAGGAGTGGATCCGGTCCTTCGGCACGACCAGGTGTATCCCCTTGGACGCCCGCACGTGGAACTGGCCGCGCTCCCCGATCAGCGCCTGCGTGTCGTCCGTCCACACCCCGGTGGCGTTCACGATCTGCCGGGCGCGCACCTCGTAGACGCCCCCGGCCTCCACGTCCTCGACACGGGCGCCCACCACGCGCTCGCCCTCGCGCAGGAACCCGATCACCCGGGCCCGGTTCGCGGCCAGCGCGCCGTACGCGGAGGCCGTCCTGACCAGCGTCATCGTGTACCGGGCGTCGTCCATCTGCGCGTCGTAGTACTGCAGCGCCCCGACCAGGGCCTCCTTCCGCAGGCACGGCGCCACCCGCAGCGCGTTCTTCCGGCTCAGGTGGCGGTGGTGCGGCAGGCCGCGGCCGTGCCCGGAGGACAACGCCATCGTGTCGTACAGCGTCACACCGGCGCCCGCGTAGAAGCGCTCCCAGACGCGGTGCTGCAGCGGGTACAGGAACGGCACCGGCTTCACCAGGTGCGGCGCCAGGCGCTGGAGCAGCAGACCGCGCTCCTTGAGGGCCTCCCGGACGAGGGCGAAGTCCAGCATCTCCAGGTAGCGCAGCCCGCCGTGGATCAGCTTGCTCGACCGGCTCGACGTCCCGGACGCCCAGTCGCGGGCCTCCACGATGCCGGTCGCCAGCCCGCGCGTCGCGGCGTCCAGCGCCGTCCCGGCGCCCACGACGCCCGCGCCCACCACGAGTACGTCGAGTTCCTGCTCCGCCATCCGGGCGAGCGCGGAGGCACGCTCCGCCGGTCCCAGTGTCGCCGTCAGCATCCTGGCCTCCCGTCGTGACGCGGGGTCGCGCCTCAGCGCATTCCCCGTCCCCACGATCGTTACCCGTGTCGTGGGCCCCGGCTACTTCGGGCTCCGCCGGTCCGGGGTGTGTTCTGTGCGGGCCGGTTGTCGTGTGCGGGTTGTTTGCGCCTGCGGCGGGCATCCCCCGCCCTCCCGCCCGATTGCCCGGCGCGATTGGTGCGGGCCTCGCGCGGTTCGTGGTGGGCCGGGGTCAGGGCCTGCGGGGCTGGGCATTCTGGACCGCATATTTATGTGCATGACGGGCGGTATTTGTTGTGCCGCCCGTGCCGCACAACAAATACACGTCAGCGTCCAGAACGCTCACCCTCCCCCAGCCTTCGGCCGGGGGTGCCCCCACCTCCCCCGCCCCCTCCCTATCGCGGGCGACCAACGGCCGGAGGGTGGCTGAGACGGCGGTCCGGGGTCGCCGCAAGTGCCCCACTGAACCCCCACCGGCCGTCAGTCGCCCCAACCGGCATGAGGGGGTGTGGCGGGGTGCGCCCATGGGGGTCCCCCCGGCCGAAGGCTGGGGGAGAGGAGCGGCGAACGCGGCACCGAACGACGTGGGGGTAAACCGCGAGCGCTGTGGGGGTCCCCCCGGCCGAAGGCTGGGGGAGGGAGGGAGGGAGGGAGGGCGGGTGGACGCCCGCCGCAGGCGCAAACAACCCGCACGCAGACACCCGGGCAGCCCGGCGCAGCCGCCCGCAACACACAACGGCGCCGCACACGAGACGGGCTCCATAGGCGCACCCCGGACCGCGTGGCGTGCAGTCATATCAGCTACCTGTCTGGTTAGCCTGATTTCGCGCCATTTGGGTACCAGGACGTACCAGGGCGCACCCCGCCGCCGGAGAGGACCCCCATGCCCGCAGACCTCGCAGTCATCGGACTCGGCCACGCCGGGCTGCCCCTCGCGCAGGCGGCCAGCGCCGCCGGGCTGGGGGTGATCGGGTACGACCCGGACGAGCACGTCGTGGAGGCGATCAACGCCGGCAACCGGGTGCCCTGCGGGGCGCTGGCCGCCGCCGACGTGCGGCGGATGCTCGCGGGCGGCTTCCGCGCGACCGCGGACACGGCGGCCCTGGGCCGGGTGCGGGCGGCCGTGCTGTGCGCGCCGACCCCGCTCGGGGAAGGCGGGGAGCCGGACCTGACGGCGCTGGCGGAGGCCGCCCGCGCGCTGGCCGGGCAGCTGCGGCCGCACAGCACGGTCGTCCTGGAGTCGCCGGTGTACCCGGGGACGACGGAGGACTTCCTGCGTCCGCTGCTGGAGGAGGGCTCCGGCCTGCGGGCCGGCCACGGCTTCCACCTGGCGTACGCCCCCGCGCGACACCCCGGCACACCGAAGGTGATCGGCGGGCTCACCCCCGCCTGCACGGAGGCGGCGGCCGTCTTCTACGGCCGGTTCACCGAGCGGATCGTCCGGGCCCGGGGCGTGCGCGAGGCGGAGACCGTGCAGCTGCTGGAGACCAACTACCGGCACGTCAACATCGCCCTGGCGAACGAGATGGCCGTGTTCTGCCACGACATCGGCGTGGACGTCTGGGACGTCATCCGCTGCGCCGAGACCCGCCCCCACGGCTTCCAGGCCTTCCGCCCCGGCCCCGGGGTCGGCGGCCACACCATGCCGCTGGACCCCGGTCACCGGCCGTACCAGGGCCGGGTGGGCGGCCATCCGCTGCGCCTGGTCGAGTACGCGCAGGAGGTCAACGCCCGCATGCCGCGTTACGTGGTGCAGCGCGCCGCGGCCCTGCTGAACGAGCACGGCAAGTCGCTGCGCGGGGCGCGCGTGCTGCTGCTGGGCGTGACGTACAAGCCGGACCTGCCGGACCAGGAGCGCTCACCGGCCCGCGAGATCGGCGCCCGGCTCGTCGAGCTGGGGGCGCAGCTGAGCTACCACGACCCGTACGCCCCGCAGTGGCGGGTGCTGGACCGCCCGGTCCCCCGCGCCGACTCCCTGTGGGAGGCCGCGGCGCACGCCGACCTGACGGTCCTGCTCCAGCACCACCGCACCTACGACATGCAGGGCCTGGCGGTGAAGGCCCAGCTGATGCTGGACACCCGCGGGGCCACCCCGGCCGGAGCGGCCGCACGGCTGTAGCCGACGCGAAGTGGCTTTACGGGACACCACGGTGCTGCTCTAGCATCCGTGGTGTGACTGACCCCGTGGAAAACCCGGAAGACGCGGCTGCCGCTCCTGGGCAGAGCCCCTGGAACACCCCGTCCGCTCCCGAGCCGTCCGCGGCGCCGGGCGGTTACGGGTACCCACAGCAACACATACCGTACGGGCAGCAACCCGGCTTCGGGCCGGCCACCGGCTACCAGCAGCCCTCCTACTCCCCCCAGCCGGACTGGCAGGCGCTGGCCGACGCCAACGAGGCCAGACAGCGTCGCCGCCACAGACTCAGGACGGGTGTGATCGTCCTGGTGGCCTGCGTGCTCGGGGTGGGGGCCGGCGTCGTCGCGCTCCACTACACGAAGGACACGAAGGACACGGCCACCCCGTCCACCCCCAGCGCTTCCCCCTCGGTATCCGCCTCCGCGAAGGCCGACTCGCCCACGGTCCCCGGAGATGACAAGGTCCTGGCGGACAAATCCGGGCAGAACAATCTGGCCCTGGGGCCGGACGCCGGGGTGAGCCAGGTGACCAACGGCTACGCCGTCAGGTTCCGGAGCAACGGCAATTCCTACGCCCAGTCGACGGCGCAACTGATCGACGTCACCAAGAGCTTCAGCATCTCGGCGTGGGTCTACAACGAGGCGCCGAACGTCTCCCGCTCCGCGATCAGCCAGGGCGACGGCGTCTCCTCCTCCTTCAGCCTGGGCCGGGACGCCTCGGGCGCCGACCGCAAGTGGGTCTTCAAGGTGCAGACCGCCGCCGGCGGGGCGGACAGCACGACCTTGCAGGCCGAGGCCGCCAAATCCGTCAACACGGTCAACGAGTGGGTGCTGCTCACCGGTACGTACGACGCCGGGGCGAAGGCGATCACGCTCTACGTGAACGGGGAGCCCGCCGGCGCCAAGAAGGTCCCCGGCATCTGGGCCGGAAAGGGCCCGCTGCAGCTCGGCCGGGCCCGTACGCACGGCACCTGGGGTGACTACTGGGCCGGTGTCCTCGGGCACGTCATGGTCTGGGACAAGGCGCTGACAAAGGACCAGGTGGCGGGCCTCAGCAAGGGCCAGGCCGGCGGCGATGCCAAGCCGATCGCCTCCTGGCTGATCGGCTGACGATCACTTTTGCTCGTTAGTCATCACAAGTTGGTCACACCATCAACAGCACTTCAAAATGTTGGACTACAGTCGCATCTGTTCCGCACTTCATCGTTCTGACAGGCGAGCGCCCTTCGTTTGCCGGAGTTCCCACCGCCGCCATTGGCCGCTGGTGGCCATTTCCTTGCGCAGAGATGTCTTGCGGAGAAACTCACGAGGGCTCGCCGCCCCGTCCGAGCGCCCGGGGGGGCATGACGCATGAGAAGCCTGTCCATAGCCATCCCTGCGTACGGCGAAGCGTGCGACCTGCCGGACGTCGTGGCCGCAGAGCGGTGTGAAACGGCATGAACCCCCCGCTTGACGAGCCCGACCAGTCCGACGCTCACGCCCCGGAGCCCCGTCCGGAACCGGCCTCGCCCGGCCGGGCGGGTGCCGCCCGGGGCAACCGCAGGAAGCGCCGCTCCCCGGTCCCGCCGGGACGGCGGATAGCGGGTGCGGCGGTGGCCGTGGTGGTCGCCGTCGCACTGTCCGCGGGCCTGTGGTCCGTGCCGCCGGTGCGCACGGTGCTGCTGCAGTCCTTCACCCGGCAGCCGGCCCCGTTCACCGAGCTCTACTTCACGGATGCGCCCCGCTTCGACGGCGGCACGCTGATCGTCCCCGTCGCCGTGAACGCCCACGGGACGGGTCCCGCGCCGCTGCGGCTGAAGGTGACGCTGGAATCGGCCGACGGCAAGCCCGTGGCCTCCAGGACGGTCGGCCTCAAGCCCAAGGACGGCACGGCGGTCCCCGTCGTCGCGCGGTTCACGAAGGCCACCAAGACGGCGCTCCTGCGGGTGAGCCTCGTCGGCCACGCCCAGTCGTTGCACTACAACTTCGTGACGCCGAAGACCCCGAAGACCCCGAAGCGATCCCCGAGTGCGACCCCCTCCGACGTACGAGACTGAAGCCTGATGCGACGCACCATTCTGCAGATCACCCCGTACTATCCGCCCCACCTGGGCGGGCTCGAACGCGTCGTGGAGCACCTTGCCAACCAGCTCGGGCAGCGCCACGACGTGCGGGTCATCACCACCGCCCTCGGTGCCGACGGCGGACCGCGCCGCTACGGTGCCGGCCGGGTCACCGTGCGGCGGCACCGCGCGGTCGAGGTGGCGCACACCGCGCTCGCGCCGGGCCTGCCGGTCTCGCTGGCGGTGCGCACGCCGCGCGACGCCGTGCTGCACCTGCACTGCGCGCACGCGTTGATGCCCGAGCTCGTGGCCGTCATCGCCCGCATGCGCGGGCAGCGCTTCATCCTCCACTTCCACCTCGACGTGGACGCCTCCGGGCGCTTCGGCGGGCTGCTCCCCGCCTACAAGAAGCACGTCTTCGGGCGGTCGATGCGCGCCGCCGCCGGGGTGATCGTGCTCACCGAGGAACAGGGCGCCTTCGTCCGCGACACCTACGGCGTGCGGGCGGACCGGATTTTCGTCGTCCCCAACGGCGTGGGGGCCGGCTACTTCATGCCGGTGCGGGAGACGGCGCAGCGCCCCTTGCGGCTGCTGTTCGTCGGCCGCCTGAGCGCGCAGAAGAACGTGGCCCGGCTGCTGGAGGCGACGGCCCTGCTGCGGGAGCCGGTGCAGCTGCGCATCGTCGGCGACGGCGAGCTGCGGGAGAAGCTGGAGGCGCACGCCGCCGAGCTGGGGCTGCGGAACGTCGAGTTCTCCGGCGGGCTCCTCGGCGAGGACCTGGTGCGGGCCTACGCGGACGCCGACGCCTTCGTGCTTCCGTCGGACCGGGAGGGCATGCCGCTGGTCGTCCTGGAGGCGATGGCCGCCGCCCTGCCGGTCATCGCGACCGACGTCCCCGGCACCGCAGAACTGCTCAGGGGGGTCGGACTGCTGGCCGCTCCCGAACCGGCGGCGCTGGCCGCCGCCATCGACTCGGTGGCCGCCGACCCCGGGCTGCGCCTGCGGCTCGCCCGGCAGAGCGCCGCGAAGGCCCCCGACTACTCCTGGGAAGCCGTGGCTGCCCAGGTCGAGCAGGTCTACGCCCGCGTCTACCCCGAGGCCGGCGTATGACGGCCCATGACACGGGAACCAGCGGCAGCCGCGCCACCAGGTCCCCGTCGTGGGCCGCCGAGGCGGATGCGGATCCGTTGACGTACCCGGCCGAGGACGACGCTGCGGGCGGTGGGTCCCGGCGCGGACGCCGGGGTGCGAACCGCGAGGTGGCGTCGTCCGGGGATGCCCCGGCCGCGGGCCTGCGGGCCGCCGACCTCCTGCGCGGCCGTCTCGCGGTGCTGCTCGGCATCGCGCTGGCCTGTGTCGTGGAGATGCTGCCCGGCGTGCCCGGGGTGCTGCTGACGGTGGCGGGCCTGTGGCTGCTGTTCGGGGCGCCCATCGCGGTGTGGCGCGGCGTCGCCTCCCGTGTGGTGTCCACCAGGGACGGCAGCCTCCTGCTCGCCGTCGGCATGGCGATCATCACGGATCTCGTGATCGCCCTCGCCGTGAACACGGTGCTGCCGCTGGCCGGGGTGGAGCGCCCGCTGACGCGGGTGTCGCTGGCCGGGGCCACGGCTCTCACGCTCATCGTGATCGGCGCCTTCGTGCCGGAGGAGGAACGGCCGGAGCAGAGGAGGTCCTGGCTCCGCGACGGACTGCCGCCGGGCGCGATCCCCGTGGCGGCGCTCGCGGGCGTCGCCCTGGTGCTGTCGGTGGCCGGGGCGATCCGGCTGAACAACGGCTACGGCGGTGGGGTCAGCATGACCGCGCTGATCGCCGTCGTCGCGCTGCTGGTGCTGCTCATGGTCCGGCGCTGGCGCTACCCGGTCGCCGTCCTCGAAACCGGCCTGTTCCTCGGCGCGGCCGCACTGCTCCTGCTGAACTCGCTGCGCGGCTGGTCCATCACCGGACACGACATCCAGCGCGAGTACGAGTACTTCCGGCTGACGCTCGGCGGATCGCTCTGGGACATCTCCACCTATCCCGATGCGTACAACGCCTGCCTGAGCATCACGCTGCTGCCCGTGAGCGTGTTCCGGCTCACCGCGATCCCCGACATCTACGTCTTCAAGATCGTGCTGCCGGTGCTGTTCGCGCTCACCCCGGTGCTGGTCCACCGCGCGGTGCGCAATGTCGCCCCGCAGCTGGTGTCCCTGCTGTCGGCCGTCTTCTTCATGCTCTTCCCCACCTTCCTCTCCGACATGACCTTCCTGGGCCGCCAGGAGGTCGCGTTCGTGCTGCTCGGCTGCGGGATCATGGTGCTCACCGACCCCGGGCGGCCGCTGCGCGTGCGGCGGATCGCGTTCGTCGTGCTCCTCGCCGGCATCACGCTCTCGCACTACTCGACGATCTACGTGGTGATCGTCGTCCTCGGAGTCGCCGTCGCCAGCGACGTGGTCTGGCGCTGGGTGGAGCGGTTCAAGTCCAAGCGCGCACGCAAGCGCAAATACCGTCCGGCCGAGGCCGCCTCCTTCCTGACCTGGTGGATCGTGGCGGGAGCCGCGGCCATGGCACTGGTGTGGGCGGGCCCGGTCACGCACACCAGCGGGCAGCTACGGAGCACGCTGAGCGGCGTCGTGCAGGAGATCACCAACCCGGGGCATGCGCAGGGCGGCTCGTCCGACACCTCGTACAGCCTCTTCGGCGGCGGGCCCTCGCTGACGCCGCAGCAGCGGCTGAGCGAGTACCGCGCCGAGACCATCAAGGAGACGGCCGCCGACCGCGCGAAGGGATCGTATCTGCCCCTCGAGACGGTGGACGCCTACCCGACCCCCGTCATGACCCAGCGGAACATGGCCCTCACCACCGCCGGGCACGTGCTCGACGCCGTCGGGCTGAAGGCGGTCACGGTCAACTCCCTGCTGCGCCAGTTCACCGCGGGCCTGCTGCAGCTGCTGCTGATCATCGGCGTCATCGTGATCGACATCGGGCAGCGCGGGGCCTTCCGGCCGGTGCGCGACCAGACCACCCTGACCATCGGCGCCGTCGCCCTGCTCGGCGTGCTCACGGTCGTCCCCCAGCTCTCGGTCGACTACGGCGTGCTCCGCGCCTTCCAGCAGGGACTGTTCTTCTTCGCGCCCTTCATCGCGGCGGGCATGCTGTCCGTCCTGCGCTGGATCGGGCGGCGCCGCATCCTGACCGTGTACGCACTGGTGGTGGCGCTCTTCCTGGACCTCACCGGCGTGGTGCCCAAACTGCTCGGCGGTTACCCGCCGCAGTTGCAGCTCAGCAACGCCGGCCAGTACTACGACATCTACTATCCGAGCACCGAGGAGCGGATGGCCGCCTACTGGCTGTCGCAGCGCTTCGCCGCCGAGGGCGGACCGACCCTGGTGCAGACCGACGGCTTCACCTTCAACCGGCAGCAGACCGTCCTCACCGGCCCGGTCATGGGCAACATCTTCCCCACCAGGCTGCGCACCGACTCGTACCTCCTGCTGGGTACCTCGACCGTGCGCACCGGACAGGTGACCTTCTCCTACCGGGGCGACCTCATCACCTTCCGCTACCCCGTCGGGCTCCTCGACAAGACCAAGAACGAGATCTACAGCAGCGAGGGAGCAAGGATCTACCGATGAGGGTCCTCCTGGTCAGCCACTACTACCCGCCGCACGTCGGCGGCATCGAGAACGTCGTCCGCATGGAGGCCGTGCACCTCGCCGCGCGCGGTGTCGACGTCACGGTGCTCACCAGCGGCGAGCGCACCGCGATCAGCCAGGAGGACGGCGTACGCGTCGTCCGTGTCGCGGCGTGGAACGGCGCGGAGCGGGCCGGTGTGCCCTTCCCCGTACTGTCGCCGCGGTTGCTGACGGCCGCATTCCGCTGGGTCCGCCGGGCCGACGTGGTCCATGTGCACGACTGCCTGTACCTGACCTCGTGGGCGGCCGGACTCGTCTCCGCGCTCACCCGCACCCCGCACCTGGTCACCCAGCACGTCGCCCTGGTGCAGCACCCGTCCGCGCTGGTGCGCGGGGTGCAGCGGGCCGTGTACGCCGTCGCAGGCCGCGGCCTGCTGCGACGGGCCCGCACCGTCATCACGCTCAACGCCTCGGTCGCGGACTTCGTACGCCGCTACGGCGCCCGTCCCGCCCGGGCCCGCCACCTCGCGAACGGCGTGGACGCCGCCCTCTTCCGGCCTGCCGCCTCGGGCGAGGAGCGGGCGCTGGCCCGCAAGCACTTCGGCCTGCCGCAGGACCGGCCGCTGGTGCTCTTCGCGGGACGCCTGGTGCCGAAGAAGGGCTACGACCTGCTGCTGTCCGGCTACGACCCCTCCGCCGGCTACGACCTGGTGTTCGCCGGGGACGGCGACTCCACCGCCCTGACCGGCCGGCCCGGCGTGCACCACCTGGGCGGGCTGCCCCCGCAGGAACTGGCCGAGGCGTACCGGGCCTGCGACGTCTTCGCGCTGCCGTCGACCGCCGAGGGCTTCCCCCTCACCGTCCAGGAGGCCATGGCCTCCGGGCTTCCCGTGGTCACCACCGACGACCCGGGCTACGCGCCCTACCGTCTCGACCGCTCGCGCGTCACACTGCTGAACCGGGACGCCGGGGAGATCCGCTCCGCGCTGTCCGCGCTCGCCGGGGACGAGCAGCGGCGCGAGCACATGGGCCTGTACTCGCGCGAACTCGCGACCACGGCCTTCGCCTGGGAGGAGCACGTGAGCGCGCTGACCCAGTACTACCGGGACGCTGCGAAACCGGCCACCGATGGCTAGGAACAGGGGCAGGCACGCCCGTCCCTCGGACCAGGTGTACCGCAGTTCGTTCTTCCTGATGGCGTCGACGGCGACCACGGCCGCCCTCGGCTTCGTCTTCTGGGTGGTGGTGGCGCGCTTCTACACCCCGGAACAGGTCGGTCTGGCCACGTCGCTGATCTCGGCGACCTCGCTGATCTCCTACCTGAGCCTGTTCGGGCTCAACAGCACGCTGATCCGCTTCCCGGCGGCGGGCCCCGCCCGCAACGGACAGCTCACCCAGTCGATCGCGCTGGTCGGGACGGTCTCGTTCCTGATCGCCGCGCTCTACCTGCTCGGCCTGCCGCTGTACGCGCCGAAACTGGTCTTCATCCGCGACCATGCGACGGCGGCCGCCGCGTTCGTGGTGTTCTGCATCTGCGCGGCGGTGAGCCAGCTGACCTTCTCGGTCTTCGTCAGCGCCCGCATGGCCCACCAGAACGCGCTGGTCTACGGCCTGCTCCAGGGACTGGTCAAGCTGGCCCTGCCGGTCGCCCTGGTCGGCTACGGCTCGGCCGGCATCCTCGGCTCCACCGGTGGCGGCTTCGCGGCGACCGCGCTGGTCGCGCTGTTCCTGATGCACCGCCAGCTCGGCTTCCGCTTCGACTTCCGCGCCCGGGGCACCAGGCTCCGCGAACAGCTGCGGTTCTCCGTCGCGAGCTACGTCACCAGCCTGCTCAACCTGCTGCCGCAGCTGGTCGTCCCGCTCATCGTGCTGCACCAGCTCGGCGCGGCGGCGGCCGGCTACTACTACGTCGCCTTCCAGATCGCCAGCCTGCTCAACTCGGTGTCCTTCTCCGTCGGCGAGGCCCTGTTCGCGGAGGGCTCCAACGACCCCTCCCGGATCGGCGTCCTCCTCCGGAAGACCGCCGCGATCATCGCGGGGCTGATGATCCCCGCCTCCGCGGTGGTGGCGTTGGGCAGCGGGCTGATCCTGAAGCTGTTCGGCGGCAGCTACGCCGCCGAGGCCAAGCCCCTGCTGATCGCGTTCGCCGCCGGAGGCCTGGCGGTCGCACTCACCACCTGGGCGAACTTCGCGCTCAAGCTGACCGGCCAGATGCGGCAGCTGGTCGTGAACAACGTCGTGTACGTGACCGTGTCCGTCTCCCTCACCCTGCTCTGGGCGTCCCGGGGTCTGGTCTGGGTCGGCGTCGCCTGGGGTGCGGGCAACCTCGCGTCCGGGGTGGTCGCCCTGGTCGCCGTGCTCGGGCACCGGCGCCGCAGCCTGGCGGCCGTACGGGCGCAGAAGCACCAACTGGAACTGGACCCGCCCCGGACCGTGGAGGCACAGGCATGAGGATCCTGCAGATCGTCAACATCGGATTCGAAGCCGGAGGAGCGGAGAAGAGCGTCCGGCTGATCATGGACGGTCTCGGCCGCCGGGGGCACGAGGTGCGGGTGCTCTCCACCGACCTCCTGCTGACCGGGGCGGCCGACCAGCAGGTCTTCGCCCACGACCTGGTCCCCGCCGTCACCGGCAACCCGGCCAAGCGGCTTCTCGGCTACTTCTGGCACCGCCCGGCGTACCGCCGGGTCGGTCAGGTCCTGCGGGACTTCCGGCCCGATGTCGTCCACCTCCACACCATCGGGGAGTTCAGCCCCGCCGTACTGGCGGCCACCAAGGGCAGCCCGCGGGTGCTGACCGTGCACGGGCCCGAGGACTGGACCAGGTCGCTGCTGCGGTGGAACCTGGCCAGCGCGACCTCCGGCGGCCGGCTCTCGGCCGGCGACGCCGCCCGCTACCTCTACCTGCGGTACTTCCAGCGGCCCGCGTACCTGCCGCGGCTGCGGCGGGTGAACCGGGTGATCGCCCCCAGCCGGTACTACGCCGACGCCGTCCGCGCGGACGCCGGCGCCGTCCCGGTCTTCGTCACGCCCAACGGGATCGAGCGCAGCACCTTCCCGGAACCGATCAAGGAGACCGGGCACCTGGTGTTCGTCGGCCGACTGGAGCCGGTCAAGGGTGTCCACGTGCTGCTGGAGGCGTTCCGCGAGCTGCTCACGGCCCATCCGGACGCGCGGCTCACCATCGTGGGCGACGGAACGGACCGCAAGCGTCTGGAGGACTCCGCCGCCGGGCTCGTCGAGGCAGGCCGGGTGACCTTCCGGGGCTGGCTCTCCCCCGACGGCGTCGCCGACTGCCTGAGGGCTGCCTCCGTGGTGGTGCTGCCGTCGCTGTGGCCGGAGAACTTCCCCACCGTCGGGCTGGAGGCCCTGCAGATGGGCCGCCCGCTGGTCGCCTCCAGGGTCGGCGGACTGCCGGAGCTGGTGGGCGAGGACAACGGTGCGCTGGTCACCGCGGGGGACGTCGCCGGGCTCGCCGCGGCGCTGGGCCGGCTCGTCGGCGACCGGCAGGTGTTGGAGCGCATGGGGGAGGCCTCGGCCGCGCGCGCCGAGCGGTACGGCGTCGAGGAGTTCCTCGACGCCCTCGAACATCACTACAAAGAGGTCGTTGCAGAGTGAAGATCGTTGTCGTCAATGCCTTCGAACGCGGGAACCGCGGCGACGCGGCCCTGCTGAGCGTGGCCATCCAGCAGTTGCAGCGGGCCTACCCGTCGGCGCGGATCGCGATCGCGGGCTTCGAGGAGCCGGAGGTCTGGCCCGAGTTCGACGGCGTCCCCAACCTCGGTTCGGTCCGCAGGTACGTGGGTGACGAGAAGGCCGGACGGCTCGCCCGGCCCGCCCGCAAGGCGACGGCCCTGGCCCTCGCCGCACTCGCCGCCCTCCCCGGGGGCGGGCGACTGGTCAAGGCGCTGGCCCGGCTCCTCCCCCGGGAGATGCGGACGGAGGTGCGCGCCCTCGCGGAGGCCGATCTGGTGCTCTCCCTCGGCGGCGGCTACCTCAACGGCAAGGCGGACTTCGCCTCCGACCTCAGCATCACCTTCCTGCTGCTGCCGATGTGGTTCGCCCACCGCTTCAAGGTGCCCGTCGTGCTGGCCCCCCAGTCGTACGGCCCGTTCCCCACCCGGTGGCAGCGCCTGGTGATGCGGCGGGTGCTGGGCAGGAGCCGCCGCGTCGTGGCGCGTGAGGAGATCAGCCTCACCAGGCTCGCGGAGGCCGGCGTCCCCGACCGGATGGTGATACGCGGCGTGGACAGCGCCTTCGCCTTCCAGGGCATGTCCCAGCGGCCCTGGCGGCACGAGCTCGGGATTCCCCAGGACGCACCTTTGGTGCTGGTCACCGCTCGCCAGTTCCTCGACGCCGCGGCGCAGTCCGCGTACGAGGACGCGATGACCGCCGCCGTCCGGCACCTGCTCGACCAGGACTGCCACGTGGTGATCGTCCCCCAGGTCACCTGCGCCTTCCAGGCGGACGACGACCGCATCGTCAACCGCCGGATCGCCGCCACCCTCGACAGCCCCCGGCTGCACGTCCTGGACGACGAGGCCATCGACCACCACGAGATCTTCGCCCTCTACGGCGCCGCCGACTTCATCCTCGGCACGCGCTTCCACTCGGTGATCTTCGGTCTGGTCTCCAAGGTGCCCTGCGCCGCGATCGAGTACGACCACAAGACCCGCGGGATCATGCGGGACCTCGGTCTGGAGCACTGGGTCATCCGGATGTCGGAAGCGACGCCGGACTCGCTGATCAGCCTGGTCGACAAGCTGCTGGCCGACGCGGACTCCTACCGTCAGCACCTCCAGACCGCGATCCCCGCCTACTCCGCGCGCGCGGAGGAGTTCGTCGGCCTCCTGCGCACCGACGTACCCGAGGTGACCCGGGGATGACCACCGAACGCACCGTCGCGGTCGTCGCCCCCTACTACCCTCCCAAGGTCGGCGGCGTGGAGAACTACGCCGCCCGGATCGCCCGCGCGGTCGCCGACGCGCCCGGGCTGAGGCCGGTCGTCATCACGACACGGCTTTCCGGGCTCCGCACCACCGTGGACGTCGAGGAGGGCGTGCAGGTCATCCGGCTCGGCGCCTGGCTGAAGCTGTCCAACACCCCGCTCAGCCCCCTATGGCCGCTGCAACTGCGCCGCTGGCTGCGCCGGACCGGGGCCGAGGTGGTGAACGCCCACGCCCCGGTCCCCGGGCTGGCCGACCTGGCGGTCGCGGTCTCCGGGAAGCGGCCGGCCGTCCTCACCTACCACGCGGGCTCGATGCACAAGGGCGAGCCCGGCAGTGGTGCGGCGGACCGGCTCATCGGCCTGTACGAACGCCGCGTGCTGCCGCGGGTGTTCCGGCGGGCGCGGACGCTGGTGGCGGTGTCGCCGGTCTCACTGGCCGCCGGGCACCCGCACGCGGTCGAGATCACCCCCGGCGTCGACGTCGAGCGGTTCACCCCCGGGCGGCCCGCCTCGGAACGTCCCCGGACGGTCGTATACGTCGGCCGCATGGACCGCTCGTCGGCCTGGAAGGGCGTCGACGTCCTGGTGAGGGCGTTCGCCGAGCTGGCGGCCGAGGTGCCCGATGCGCGGCTGCGCCTGGTCGGCGGCGGCGACGCGGTGCCGGACCATCTGCGGCTCGCGGCGGAACTCGGCATCGCGGAGCGGGTGGAGGCGGTCGGCGAGCTGACCGGGGACGCCCTGGTCGACGTGGTGCGGACGGCCGCCCTCGCGGTACTGCCGTCGCGCACCGAGGCGGAGTCCTTCGGCATGGTGCTGGTCGAGGCGATGGCCTGCGGCACCCCGGTGGTGGGCTCCGCCGTGGGGGGCATCCCGCACGTCGTGACGGACGGCGAGACCGGGCTCCTGGTCCCGCAGGGCGATCCCGGTGCGCTGACCGCCGCCTGCCGCAAGGTGCTGACCGACGCCGCACTCGCCGACCGGCTGGGCGCGCGGGGCCGGCAGGAGGCGGAACGACGTTTCGCCTGGAACGGCCTGATGGAGCACTACATCAGGCTGTTCCAGGCGCTGTAGCGGCGGCCGGCCCGCGGGCCGGCCGCTACTTCTTCTTGCGCTCGTAGGCGGCTATCGCCGCCTTGAGCGCTTCGAAGGACGGCTTCTTCGTGCCGTCGTAGCGGCGCATCCCGTAGTACAGGGCCCGTTCCTTCTTCTCCTCGGGACGGGCCTGGTCCTGGTCGGTGTACCAGAACATCGCGTCGACGTGCGGATTCGCCACCGCGGCCGGGACCGTGTCGGTGGCGATCTCGGTCTGGCGTCCCTCGGTCACGTGCGTGGTGCCGGGGGGCGTCACCCTGCCGTCCGACACCTCACCGGGCCCGCTGGTCGGTGCTCCCGTCTCGGTCAGCCAGATGGGGATGTCGGGGGTGCCGTACTTGTCCAGGATCCCCACCAGGTTGTCCCGGAAGCTGCTGATCCGCTCGAAGGCGGTACCGGTGCCGGGTGTGGCACTGGGCAGGGTGGGATAGTTGAACGGGTGGTAGCCCACGGCGTCCACGTACTTGTTGCCGCCCAGCTTGCAGACGGCGGTCAGGAAGTCCGTCTGGGATATCCTGCGGGACTCGGCTTCGGTCTTGGACACCGCGAGGCCGCCCATGACCACGTAGGCCTTGGGGTCACCGGCGCGCAGCGCCTTGCTCGTCGCCCGCAGCAACGCGGTGTAGGCGGCCGGGTCGGGGGTGGGGCGCCAGAAGCCGATGTTCTCCTCGTTCCACACCTCCCAGGTGTGGATCCCCTTCGGGGCGTACCGCTCGGCGGCCAGCTTGGCGAAGGCGGCGAAGACGTCAGGGTTGGCGGGCCCGCAGTTCTGGGTGGACGTACAGCTCGCCGGGCGCGCCCACTTCGGGGTGTAGCCGAGCACCGGGAGCACGTTCAGACCACGGGACCTGGCCGCCTCGGCGACCCTGTCGAAGCGCTGCCACTCGTAGGCGTAGGGCGAGTCCGGCTGGATGTTGTTCCACGACAGGTCCATCCGGACCCACTTGGCACCGACCGCGACCGCGTCGTTGAGGCCCCGCGCGAGGTCCGCGTCCGACTTCCAGGTGAGGGTGTCACCGTACGAGATGCCCATCTTCACATCGCGCACGCCGGCCTTCTCCGAAGGGGACGGCGTGGGGCTCTTCGCACCACCGGCCTGCGGGGCACGGGGGGATGTCGACGGCATGGACGCGGCGACGACGGTCGCGACCGCCGAGACCACGAACGCCACGAGCGCCACGAGGAGGCGATGCCGTCTACTGGAATCCTTCACCATGCGCACAGCGTAGGCCAATCCCTCACGGCGTGTTCCCGCCCCCTGGACGGGCCGCCCGGTCCGGGTCCCCCTGGGCGCACCGGACGTCCTCCCGGTCTCCCTGGCGCCGCCTCAGCCGGCACGACACCGCTCATCTGCCGTGCCCGTCAGATGGTGTAGTGCTCGCTCGGCACTCGTCCCCACTCCGCGTCGCCCACCTCGAACGACTCCGCCTGCCGCTGCTGGGGCATCAACGGCGTCGGTTCGGGCCGCGTGGAGCGGTCGTACCACTGGGCCCGGGTGTCGGTGCGCAGCGCGTTGTCCCGGAGCCGGTGACGGAACAGCTGGGACAGGTTGGCCACGCCGTCCGACACCGCGTTGAGCTTCACCTCACCGCCGCGGGGCCGGTACTCGATGGGCACCTCCATGCAGCGGAAACCTTCCCGCACGGCGGCGTTCTTGATCTCCTGGGAGAAGCCCATGCCGTCCGAAGTGACCTTGAGGGTCTCCCAGATGTAACGGCGGAACACCCACATCCCGCTCTGCGAGTCACGTATCTCGCTCTTGAAGAGCACGCGGCTGACGAGGCTGAGCGCGTGGTTCGCGACGGTGTGGGAGGGCTTCATCGCCGCGCGGTTCTCGCGGCCGAGCCGGTTGGTGTTGAGGAACTCGACCTGGTGCTCGTCGACGATCCTCAGCAGCCGGGGCAGGTCGTCGAACGGGTAGGTGCAGTCGGCGTCGCCGGTGGCGATCACGTCGCCGTACGCCGCGGCGATCCCGGCCTTGTAGGCGTTGCCGTAGCCGCGCAACGGCTGGTGCACCACCCGGGCTCCGTAGGACGCGGCGATCTCGGCGGTGCCGTCCGTGGAACCGTTGTCGGCTATGACCACCTCGACGCCCCAACCTTCCGCGGTGAGCTCTTCGAGCGGGATCGTCCCGAAGACGTGCGGCAGGTTCTCGGCCTCGTTCAAGGCGGGAATGACGATGGACAGAGTGGACACAGCAGGTTCCCCCCAGCTGGTGGTGTACGCAGAGACCAAGTCGAGACCCGGCATCTGTGCTCTCACACCCCCCAGCCGGACCCATCCGATGGCATCGATCACTGTAGACGACAATTAGCACAGCAGAACCACGGATACACGATCGTAATCGAAAACCACATGCTCATCCATGGTGCTTAACCTTCCGGATGTCTTTGCTTCACCCAAAGACCGTCCCGAGTGCCCGTAATTGACGGTCTCTTAGCGACCCAACCGGAACCGGACTCGCCGATTAAGCCCGGCTCCGTGCGGCATCCGTTCATCACCCACGGAACGCGCCGGGGCCCGTACCGCCGGGCGGCGGTACGGGCCCCGGGAGTCCGGAACGGCGGTCAGCGGTGGTGCGTCGGCGACACCGTGACCTCGACCCGCTGGAACTCCTTCAGTTCGGAGTAGCCGGTCGTGGCCATCGCGCGGCGCAGCGCGCCGAAGAAGTTCATGGAGCCGTCGGGCGCGTGCGAGGGGCCGAGCAGGATCTGCTCGGTCGTGCCGGCGGTGCCCAGGTTCATGCGCTTGCCACGCGGCAGTTCCTCGTGCGTGGCCTCCATGCCCCAGTGGAAGCCGCGGCCGGGTGCGTCGGTGGCGCGGGCCAGCGGGGAGCCCATCATCACCGAGTCGGCGCCGCAGGCGATCGCCTTGGGCAGGTCGCCGCTGGAGCCGAAGCCCCCGTCGGCGATGACGTGCACGTAGCGGCCGCCGGACTCGTCCATGTAGTCGCGACGGGCCGCGGCCACGTCGGCGACCGCGGTCGCCATCGGCACCTGGATGCCGAGGACGTTGCGGGTGGTGTGGGCGGCGCCGCCGCCGAAGCCCACGAGGACGCCCGCGGCACCGGTGCGCATCAGGTGCAGCGCTGCGGTGTACGTGGCGCAGCCGCCGACGATGACGGGGACGTCGAGCTCGTAGATGAACTGCTTCAGGTTGAGCGGCTCGTGGGAGCCCGACACGTGCTCGGCGGAGACCGTCGTGCCGCGGATGACGAAGATGTCCACGCCCGCGTCGACCACGGCCTTGGAGAACTGCGCGGTGCGCTGCGGCGAGAGCGCGGCCGCCGTGACCACACCGGCGTCGCGCACCTCCTTGATGCGCTGGCCGATCAGCTCCTCCTTGATCGGTGCCGCGTAGAGCTCCTGCAGGCGCCGGGTGACGGAGGCGTCGTCCAGCTCGGCGATCTCGGCGAGCAGCGGCTCGGGGTCCTCGTAGCGGGTCCACAGACCCTCGAGGTTGAGCACGCCCAGGCCGCCGAGGTTGCCGATGCGGATCGCGGTCTCCGGGGAGACCACGGAGTCCATCGGGGCCGCCAGGAAGGGCAGCTCGAAGCGGTAGGCGTCGATCTGCCACGCGATCGAGACCTCCTTGGGGTCCCGCGTACGGCGGCTCGGGACGACGGCGATGTCGTCGAATGCGTATGCCCTGCGGCCGCGCTTGCCCCGCCCGATCTCGATCTCAGTCACTGTCGCTATGCCTTTCCTTCGTGGCCTGCCCGTCCAGTATCCCAGGCAGGGCAGCCGGAAGCCCGCGGCCGTGCGGCGCCGCGGGCTCCGGGTGATCCGCTCGTACCGGTCAGCGGGTGTGGTAGTTCGGCGCCTCGGTGGTCATCTGGATGTCGTGCGGGTGGCTCTCCTTGAGCCCGGCCGCGGTGATCCGCACGAAGCGGCCCTTCTCCTTGAGCTCGGGGATGGTGTGGGAGCCGACGTAGCCCATGGAGGAGCGCAGGCCGCCGATGAGCTGGTGGGCCACGGCGGAGAGCGGGCCGCGGTAGGGCACCTGGCCCTCGATGCCCTCGGGGACGAGCTTGTCCTCGGAGAGGATGTTGTCCTGGAAGTAGCGGTCCTTGGAGTACGACTTGGCCTGCCCGCGCGACTGCATCGCGCCGAGCGAGCCCATGCCGCGGTAGGACTTGAACTGCTTGCCGTTGATGAAGAGCAGCTCGCCCGGCGACTCCTCGCAGCCCGCGAGGAGGCTGCCCAGCATGACGGTGTCCGCGCCGGCCGCGATGGCCTTGGCGATGTCGCCGGAGTACTGCAGGCCGCCGTCGCCGATCAGCGGGACACCGGCCGGGCCGGCCGCGAGGGAGGCCTCGTAGATCGCCGTCACCTGGGGCGCGCCGACACCGGCGACCACCCGGGTGGTGCAGATCGAGCCGGGGCCGACACCGACCTTGATGCCGTCGGCGCCCGCGTCGATCAGCGCCTGGGCGCCGTCGCGGGTGGCGACGTTGCCGGCCACCACGTCGATCTTGATGTTGGCCTTGACCTTGGCGACCATGTCGAGGATGCCGCGGCTGTGGCCGTGCGCGCTGTCGATGACCAGGAAGTCGGCACCGGCCTCGACCAGCCGCTGGGCGCGGAGGAAGGCCTCGTCGCCGACACCCACCGCGGCGCCGACCAGCAGGCGGCCCTCGGCGTCCTTGGCGGCGTTGGGGTACTTCTCGGCCTTCACGAAGTCCTTGACCGTGATCAGGCCCTTGAGACGGCCCTCGTCGTCGACGAGCGGCAGCTTCTCGATCTTGTGCTTGCGCAGCAGGTCCATCGCCTCGACGCCGGAGATGCCGACCTTGCCGGTGACCAGCGGCATCGGCGTCATGACCTCGCGGACCTGCCGGGAGCGGTCGCTCTCGAAGGCCATGTCGCGGTTGGTCACGATGCCCAGCAGCTTGCCGGAGGCGTCGGTGACGGGGACGCCGCTGATGCGGAACTTGCCGCACAGCGCGTCGGCCTCGGCGAGGGTGGCGTCGGGGTGGACGGTGATCGGGTCGGTCACCATGCCGGACTCGGACCGCTTCACCAGGTCGACCTGGTTGACCTGGTCCTCGATGGACAGGTTGCGGTGGAGCACGCCCACACCGCCCTGGCGGGCCATCGCGATGGCCATCCGCGCCTCGGTGACCTTGTCCATCGCCGCCGACAGCAGCGGGATGTTCACGCTGACGTTCCGGGAGACCTTCGAGCGGGTGTCGACCTGGTTCGGCACGACGTCCGACGCACCTGGGAGCAGCAGCACATCGTCGTAGGTGAGTCCGAGCAGCCCGAACTTCTCGGCTACTCCGTCGGCGTTCAGCGTCATGACACCTTCCCCATGGTCTTGCCCGGCGAGATGTTCAATGCTAATGGCTCCCGCGCGAAACCAATTCCGCCCCTGGTGTGGGGGCCGGGGGCGGCGTGCGCTAGGCGCTCAGCCCGGGAGCACCCGCGGCGGCTTCCTCCGCCAGCGCCCGCAGCCGGGACAGCGCGCGGTGCTGCGCCACCCGGACGGCGCCCGGCGACATGCCGAGCACCTGACCGGTCTCCTCGGCCGTGAGGCCCACGGCAACGCGGAGCAGCACCAGCTCCCGCTGGTGCTCCGGGAGGTTGGCGAGCAGCTTCTTCGCCCACTCCGCGTCGCTGCTGAGCAGCGCCCGCTCCTCGGGCCCGAGCGAGTCGTCCGGCTGCTCGGGCATCTCGTCGGAGGGCACGGCCGTCGAGCCCGGACCGCGCATGGCGGCCCGCTGGAGGTCGGCGACCTTGTGCGCGGCGATGCCGAAGACGAAGGCCTCGAAGGGCCGGCCCTGGTCCCGGTAGCGGGGCAGTGCGCACAGCACCGCGAGGCAGACCTCTTGCGCGAGGTCGTCCACGAAGTGGCGCGCGCCGCCCGGCAGCCGCGACAGCCTCGTACGGCAGTACCGCTCGGCGAGCGGGTGCACATGGGCGAGCAGATCGTGCGTCGCTTGCTCGTCGCCGTCCACGGCTCGACGTACGAGTGCCCCTATGGCTGTCTCATTGCCGGTGGCCTCGTCGCGCATCCGTCCATAGTGCATCGCCGCGGGCCGCTCCGTGGGCTCACACCCATGGTTGTGCTCCGAAGCGTTATGCGGCGCGCCGTGCGGAGCGTTCCGAGGGACCGCACCGGCCGTAGTCATGTCATGCACCCGCCGCCCCGCCCGACCGTGTCCCCGAGAGTCCATGCCTCAAGCATGCGCCCTCGGCGCGGAAACCGGTACGAGCGGGGCAGCCGCACAGCTGCCCCACAGCTCATCGGCCCCTCCAGCCCTCGAAGCCGCTGCCTCAGCGCACCAGGCCCCAGCGGAAGCCGAGCGCCACCGCATGGGCCCGGTCCGAGGCGCCGAGCTTCTTGAACAGGCGTCGTGCGTGCGTCTTGACGGTGTCCTCGGAGAGGAAGAGCTCGCGGCCGATCTCGGCGTTGGAGCGGCCGTGGCTCATGCCCTCCAGCACCTGGATCTCGCGGGCGGTCAGGGTCGGGGCGGCGCCCATCTCGGCCGAGCGCAGCCGGCGCGGGGCGAGCCGCCAGGTCGGGTCGGCCAGCGCCTGGGTGACCGTGGCCCGCAACTCGGCGCGCGAAGCGTCCTTGTGCAGGTATCCGCGGGCACCGGCGGCGACCGCGAGGGCCACCCCGTCCAGGTCCTCGGCGACCGTGAGCATGATGATGCGGGCGCCGGGGTCGGCGGACAGCAGCCGCCGTACGGTCTCGACGCCGCCGAGGCCGGGCATCCGGACGTCCATGAGAATGAGGTCCGAGCGGTCGGCGCCCCAGCGGCGGAGGACTTCCTCGCCGTTGGCCGCGGTCGTCACACGCTCCACGCCGGGCACGGTCGCTACCGCGCGGCGCAGGGCCTCTCGGGCAAGCGGGGAGTCGTCGCAGACGAGAACGGAAGTCATGACCGTCCTCCGCAGCTGATCCGCGTCACGTTGAGCCTCCAGGCTGTACGAATCGTTCACCGGTGGGGATGACGGCCTCGGGCGTCTGCCCGATTAGTTCGACCGCCAACCACTTCCGCACCTTCAACGACCCTCACTCGAAAGAGTTACGGAGTTTGGCGGCCGACTCCCGCACTCTCCGTGCGCGGACCGACACGGATCAGCAACGTCGCAGGTCGCGGCCGTTCGCCGGGCCCCAAAAACCCGCACAACGGGCGCCCGCTTGCAGCACACATCAGCCGCCGACCGGGGGGCAATGTCAGATTTTGCCTGTTTGGAGGCTTTTTACCCGCATGGCGGGAGTTCGTTGGCGATTTTGTGATGAATCATATTTACATCTACTTCGACAGTAGATGTAACGTCGACAGCACCCTCCCAGAGCTACGCGCCTGGACGGTGTCCCTGCAGCCCACCTCTCGAGGAGATGAGCAATGGCAGACTTCTCCCGCCTCCCGGGCCCGAACGCCGACCTCTGGGACTGGCAGCTCGTCGCCGCCTGCCGCGGTGTCGACAGCTCCCTGTTCTTCCACCCCGAGGGAGAGCGCGGTGCTGCCCGGAGCGCGCGTGAGGCGGCGGCGAAGGAGGTGTGCATGCGCTGCCCCGTCCGCGCCGAGTGCGCGACGCACGCTCTGACGGTCCGCGAACCCTACGGGGTCTGGGGCGGACTCACCGAGGACGAGCGCGAGGAGATGATGGGCCGGTCCCGCAACCGGGTCATGAGCTCGCACGCCACCGGCAGTCACTGACTCACCGGACAACAGCCACAGAGGAAACGTTTCACCACAACGACGGACGTCCGCCTCCGCGCGGACTCGGACCGAAGGGCGGTCGCGCAGAGCCGCGAGACGCAGCCGCCCCAGCATCATGTCGACGGCCGGCACCTGGGCCAGGTCGGGCAGCGTCACCGCGGCCGCCTCACGGCGTACGGCCGGCCGAAGTTCGCGTACGGCCACTGCGCGCAGCCGTACCGCCTCCAGCGCGAGGCCGGGCTGCGCCGGGACGCCCATGCCCGAGGCCACCAGGCCGACGGCCGCCGGGTAGTCGTCCGTGGCGAAGTCGATGCGCGGCTCGAAACCCTCCCGCCGGCACAGCTCGACCAGGTGCCGGCGGCAGTGGGGGCAGCCCGCGATCCACGGTTCGTCCGCGAGGTCGGACAACCGCACCGGACCACCCCCGCGCGCCGGCCGGTGCCCGGCGGGAAGCACCGCGAAGAGCCGGTCGAACAGCAGCGGCCGCACCAGCAGCCCCTCCCACGCGGCCGCCTGCTCGCCGCCGTCCTCGTCCTCGTAGCGGTAGGCCAGCGCCAGCTCGCACTCGCCGGCGCGCAGCATCTCCACCGCCCGCCGCGGCTGGGCCTCGGCCAGCGTGATCCGTACGTCCGGGTGCGCGGCGCGCATCGCGGCCAGCGCGGTGGGTACCAGGGACGGGCCCGCGCTCGGGAACGACACCAGCCGCACCCGCCCGGCGCGCAGGCCCCCGATGGCCGCGACCTCCTCCTCCGCGGCGGCCAGCCCCGCCAGGATGCCGCTCGCGTGCCGGGCCAGCGCCTCGCCCGCCTCGGTCAGCCGGGTGGTCCGCCCGCCGCGGACCAGCAGCGGGGTGCCCGCGGCGAGCTCCAGCGCCTTCATCTGCTGGCTGACCGCGGGCTGGGTGCAGCCCAGTTCCCGCGCGGCGCCCGACAGCGAGCCGGTACGGGCCACGGCGCGCAGCACACGGAGGTGGCGGGCCTCGAACACGCCCCGAGCACAAGCGTTCCTTGGGGGTGGCGTTCAGTGATCGATGATGGACTTTGGGCAGACCGGGGCGCAGGCTGAGGAACCATGGACATCGCCGGGGAATTCGCGCTGGACGCCGGGATCACCTACCTCAACACCGCCTCCTCGGGCATCGGCCCGCTCCGCTCCGTCGAGGCGCTGCGCACCGCCGTGGCCGCCTGGTCCGACGGCACCGACGACTGGGTGCGCGACGAGCGCGTCCTGGACGCCGCCCGCGCCGCCTACGCCCGCCTCACCGGGGTCGCCGCCGACCGCGTCGCGGTCGGCTCCTCCGTCACCACGCACGTCGGCATGATCGCCGCGGCCCTCCCCGCCGGGGCCGAAGTCGTGCTGGCCGACGGCGACTTCAGCTCGCTGGTCAACCCCTTCGCCTCCCGCGCCGACGTCGTGATGCGCACCGTGCCCCTGGAGGGCGTCGCCGACGCCGTACGTCCCACCACCGACCTCGTCGCGGTCAGCGCGGTGCAGTCCGCGGACGGCCGGGTCGCCGACCTCGCGGCGGTCCGCGAGGCCGCGTCGCGGCACGGGGCGCGCGTGCTCGTCGACGCCACCCAGGCGGTCGGCTGGCTCCCGCTGTGCGCGGACGGCCTCGACTTCGTCGTGTGCGGCGGCTACAAGTGGCTGCTCGCCCCGCGCGGGGTGTCCTTCCTGACCGTGCGGGAGGGCGCCGAGGACGGGCTGTCGTCGCACTTCGCCGGCTGGTACGCGGCCGAGGACCCCTGGGGCGACTGCTACGGGCCGGTCGCGCACCTCGCGCGTTCCGCCCGGCGGTTCGACGTGATGCCGCCGCTGCTGCCGTACCTGGCCGGGGCGGCCTCGCTGGGGCTCGTCGAGGAGCTGGGCGTCGAGGCCATCGGCGCCCACGACGTCGCGCTGGCCGAGCGCTTCCGGGCGGGCCTGCTGCGGCTCGGCCACAAGCCGGTGCCCTCCGGCGCGCAGGCCTCGGCGATCGTGGCCGTCCCGGGCCTGGGCGACGCGGCGGAACGGCTGGCCGCCGCCGGCATCCGCGTCTCGGCCCGCGCGGGGAACCTGCGGGCGGCCTTCCACCTGTACAACACCGAGGCGGACGTGGACCGGCTGCTCCGGGTGCTCGCGGGCTAGGCACCGCCGGGCGGTCCCGGTCGCCGGAAAAGACCTCGCCGGGTGCCGGGCGGGAGCCGTACGGTCGCGGGATGAAGCTGCTCTCGGTGAACGTGGGCCGGCCCCGTCCGAACCCGTGGAAGACCAGCGGGACGACCGGCATCGACAAGCTCCCGGTGCCGGGTCCGGTGGCGGTGACCGCACCGGGCCCCAAGGGCACCGGCGCGGTCGGCCTCGCCGGCGACCGGGTGTACGACGTGGCGCACCACGGCGGTACCGACCAGGCGGTCTACGCCTACGCACGCGAGGACCTCGACACCTGGGAACGCGAACTCGACCTGCCCCTGCGCAACGGCATGTTCGGGGAGAACCTGACCACCTCGGGGCTGGACGTCAACCAGGCCCTGATCGGCGAACGCTGGCGGATCGGCGGGCCGGGCGGCGCCGTCCTGGAGGTGTCCTGCCCCCGGATCCCCTGCGCCACGTTCCAGGGCTGGCTGGAACAGGGCGGCTGGATCAAGACGTTCACCCGCGCCGCGCTGCCCGGTGCCTACCTCCGGGTCGCCGAACCCGGGGAGGTCCGGGCGGGCGACCGGGTCGAGGTCGTCCACCGCCCGGACCACGAGGTCACCGTCGCGCTGACCTTCCGCGCGGTCACCCTGGAGCCCGCGCTGCTCCCCCGGTTGCTGGCGGCGGACGCGCTCCCGCAGGACGTGCGCGCCGCGGCCCGCGGACGCACGGGGGCTCACTAGCCTGCGGTGCATGACGACTTCACTGATCACGGGAGCCACCGCGGGGATCGGCGCGGCGTTCGCGCGCCGGCT
Source organism: Streptomyces sp. NBC_00510 (assembly GCA_036013505.1). Lineage (NCBI taxonomy): Bacteria > Bacillati > Actinomycetota > Actinomycetes > Kitasatosporales > Streptomycetaceae > Streptomyces > Streptomyces sp. NBC_00510. The sequence goes on from CP107851.1 coordinate 4,370,539, forward strand.
GGCGGGGGACGGTCACGCCCTCGTCCTGGTCGCCCGCGACGAGCAGCGGCTGGAGGAGTGCGCGCAGGACCTGCGGCGCGCGTACGGGGTGACCGTCGAGGTGCTGCCCGCCGACCTGTCGGCGGACAAGGGCATCGGGGCGGTCGAGGCACGGCTCCGCGACCGCGAACGCCCGGTCGACGTGCTGGTCAACAACGCGGGCTTCGGCAACCGGGGCGGCTTCGGCGACGTGCCGATGACCGACGAGCTGACCATGCTCAAGGTGCACTGCGAGGCGGTGCTGCGGCTGACCGGCGCCGCGACCGGCGCCATGCGGGAGCGCGGGCGCGGCTTCGTGATCAACGTGGCCTCGGTGGCGGCCTTCGTGCCGCGCGGCACGTACGGGGCCAGCAAGGCGTGGGTCGTCAGCTTCACCCAGGGCGTGGCCCGCGACCTGGCGGGCACCGGGGTGCGGCTGCTGGCGCTGTGCCCGGGCTTCGTCCGCACCGAGTTCCACCAGCGGGCCGGGATGGACACCGGCGGCATCCCCTCCTGGGCGTGGCTGGACGCCGACAAGGTGGTCGCCGCGGCCCTACGCGACCTGGCCCGCGGCCGCTCCCTCAGCGTCCCCGACCCCCGCTACAAGGTCGCGGTGGCGGCGGCCAGGCTGGCGCCGAGCGGGGCGCTCGGCCGCGTCTCGTCGAAGGCGGGGAGGCGCTTCGGTCCGGCCTACCCCCGCGACTGAGACCGCCGTCCGGGCAGCGCGGGCCGTCCCTGGTCGGGACAGCCCGAAGGCCCCCGTTCCCGGCCGGGAACGGGGGCCTTCGCGGTCCAGCTCAGTGGGAGTGGCCGTGACCGTGACCGGCCTCGGCGGGCTCCTCCTCCTTCTTCTCCACCACGAGGGTCTCGGTGGTGAGGAGCAGGGAGGCGATGGAGGCGGCGTTCTCCAGGGCGGAGCGGGTGACCTTGACCGGGTCGATGACGCCGGACTTCACCAGGTCGCCGTACTCGCCGGTCGCGGCGTTGAAGCCGTGGCCCTTCTCCAGCTCGGCGACCTTGGAGGTGATGACGTAGCCCTCCAGGCCGGCGTTCTCGGCGATCCAGCGCAGCGGCTCGACCGCGGCGCGGCGGACGACCGCGACACCGGTGGCCTCGTCGCCGGTCTTGCCGAGGCCGTCCTCCAGCACCTTGACGGCGTGGACGAGCGCGGAGCCACCACCGGAGACGATGCCCTCCTCGACCGCGGCGCGGGTCGCGGAGATGGCGTCCTCCAGACGGTGCTTCTTCTCCTTGAGCTCGACCTCGGTGGCCGCGCCGACGCGGATGACGCACACGCCGCCGGCCAGCTTGGCGAGGCGCTCCTGGAGCTTCTCGCGGTCCCAGTCGGAGTCGGTCGAGGCGATCTCGGCCTTGATCTGGTTGATCCGGCCGGTGATCTCCGAGGACTCGCCGGCGCCGTCGACGACGGTGGTGTCGTCCTTGGTGACGGTCACGCGGCGGGCGGTGCCGAGCACGTCCAGGCCGACCTGGTCGAGCTTGAGGCCGACCTCCTCGGCGACGACGGTGCCGCCGGTGAGGGTGGCGAGGTCGCCGAGCATGGCCTTGCGGCGGTCGCCGAAGCCGGGGGCCTTGACCGCGACCGCGTTGAAGGTGCCGCGGATCTTGTTGACCACCAGGGTCGACAGGGCCTCGCCCTCGACGTCCTCGGCGATGATCAGCAGCGGCTTGGAGGCACCGGCCTGCAGGATCTTCTCCAGCAGCGGGAGCAGGTCCTGGATGGAGGAGATCTTGCCCTGGGTGATGAGGATGTACGGGTCCTCCAGGACGGCCTCCTGGCGCTCCTGGTCCGTCACGAAGTACGGCGACAGGTAGCCCTTGTCGAAGGCCATGCCCTCGGTGAAGTCCAGCTCCAGGCCGAAGGTGTTGGACTCCTCGACGGTGATGACACCGTCCTTGCCGACCTTGTCGATCGCCTCGGCGATCAGCTCGCCGACCTGCTTGTCCTGGGCGGACAGCGCGGCGACGGCGGCGACGTCGTCCTTGCCCTCGATGGGGCGGGCGGTCGCGAGCAGCTCGTCCGAGACGGCCTTGACGGCGGCGTCGATGCCCTTCTTCAGGGCGGCCGGGGAGGCGCCGGCGGCGACGTTGCGCAGACCCTCGCGGACCAGCGCCTGGGCGAGCACGGTGGCGGTGGTGGTGCCGTCACCCGCGATGTCGTTGGTCTTGGTCGCCACCTCCTTCACCAGCTGCGCGCCGAGGTTCTCGTACGGGTCGTCGAGCTCGACCTCGCGGGCGATGGTCACGCCGTCGTTGGTGATGGTCGGGGCGCCGAACTTCTTGTCGATGACGACGTTGCGGCCCTTGGGGCCGATGGTCACCTTCACGGTGTCGGCGAGCTTGTTGACGCCACGCTCGAGGGCGCGACGGGCGTCCTCGTCGAACTTCAGGATCTTGGCCATACCGGCGGAATTCCTCGTCTTTGGGTTCTCGTCAAAGACCGCGCCCCGGGTCCCCGGTCCGTGCGAGGACTCGGTGTGCCCGGGGCGTGATCACGGCATTTCTCGGTTACGAGCGGCGCCGGATTTACTTCTCGACGATCGCGAGGACGTCGCGAGCCGAGAGGACGAGGTACTCCTCGCCGCTGTACTTGACCTCGGTGCCGCCGTACTTGCTGTACAGCACGATGTCGCCGACCTTGACGTCGAGCGGGATGCGGTTGCCGTCCTCGAAGCGACCCGGGCCGACGGCCAGGACGACGCCCTCCTGGGGCTTCTCCTTGGCGGTGTCCGGGATGACCAGGCCGGAGGCGGTGGTCTGCTCGGCATCCAGCGGCTGGACCACGATGCGGTCCTCGAGCGGCTTGATGGCAACCTTGGTGCTGGTGGTCGTCACGATCCGACCTCCCCCTTCAAAGGGCTCACGGGAGTGTCTGTCTGGGGTGGCGACCTGGTAGGCCCGTCGTCGCGGGTGCCGGACCTGCCCGTCGCGTTTGTGCTGGCACTCGGGATGGCTGAGTGCCAGGTCCGAGACTAGGACGCGCTTAGCACTCGGTCAAGCGGAGTGCCAACGCCGCGCCGCACGATCCGCGCTCCCCCGGGGGGAACGGGGTGCCCGGACGCACGGTTCCGGGCCCGGCTCGCCCGCGCCGCTCACCGGCGGACGGCGCTCCACGCGCCGAGCGCGGCAAGGGTGAACCCGTCGCGCAGCTCGCCCGAGCGGACCGCCCCGGCGATGTCGTCGGGGCCCCACCAGCGCGCCTCGGCGACCTCGCCGTCCCCGGCGGCACCGGGCCCGGCCACGGCGTCCCCGGCGACGGCCACCTCCACGACGGCCACCTGGCTCTCCAGCAGCCCGGAGTCGACGTCCAGGACCGCCACCACCGTCGCCGCCGAGCCCACCAGCCCGGTCTCCTCGGCGAGTTCGCGCAGCGCGTCGGCGGCGGGGTCGGCCTCGCCGAAGCCGCGCGGCAGCTCCCAGGCCCAGCGTCCCACCGCAGGCCGCCACTGACGGACCATCAGCACGTCCTCACCCCGTCGGGCGAGGACCACGACACCTGTGCGACCGCCGCCGACCCGGACCCGGTGCAGCTCGACCTCCGCCCCGGACGGCAGCCGGTAGGTGTCGAGGTGGACCTCGCACCACCGCCCGCCCTCGGCGTCGACGTACGCCTTGCGGCTCCCGGTACGGGCCGCCTCGCCGTCCATCAGACCGCCCCCCGCGGGGTCGCCGGGAACTCCATCACGTCGTACCGGCCCCGGTAGCCCCGCAGGCGCGGCAGCCCCGCGGTCACGGCGGCGACGAGCACGGGCGTCAAGGCCCCGGCCGCGCCGGCCGCGAACGAACCGAGCGCCCCCTGGCCGAGCACCCCCGCGGCGACGCTCAGCCCGCCCGCCGCCAGGGTCTCGGTGCCGAGCCCGCGGACCGCCCGCGCGACGCGCTGGACGCGGGTCACCGGCACCTCGTCCCCGCGGCCTTCCGGGGGCTCCTTGGTCCGTCCGCCGAGCAGGTCGCCGACCTCCTGGAGCGCGGCGAGGTCCTGCCGCTCCCACCACACCGCGAGGGCGTCCGCGGCGTCGTCGGTGAAGCGCTGCCACTGCGCCGCGGTGAGCAGCCCGAGCCGCAGCTCGAAGCGGGTCGGCCAGGCCACCACCCGGGTCCGCTCCCCCAGCGCCTCGGCCTCCGCCCGCGGTACGCCGTGCCGGGTGGCGCTCACCCCGAGCGCGCACCCCTCACCGGCGGCGATCGCCCGGTAGTACGTCTCGTCGAAGGCGTCGCGCAGCATGCGCCCGTCGGCCCGTACGTCCGGGTCCGGGTCGTGCAGCAAGGCGTCCAGCCGCTCGTGCACGCGGCTGCGCTGGGGCATGCCGTCCACGTCGAACTCCCCGCCGGTCCACGCGGCCAGCACGGCCCGCCCCGCGGCACCGGCGAGCGCCCCGGGCGGGGGCGGGGGCTGCACGGCGTACGCGGCCCCGTAGTCGGCCGGCCGCAGCGGGCTGACCTCCAGCTGGCCGCGCCCGGCCGCCTGCAGCCAGTCGTCCCAGCGGGTGACCACGCGCCGCCGCAACGGGGTGCCGAGGACCCCGGTCGCCGCGAGCAGCCGGTCCGCCGTGGCGGCCGGACCCTCCGCCGCGAGCGTCGCGGCGGCCGCGGCGGGGTCGGCGCGGGCGGCGAGCTCGCGCTGCAGGCGCAGGCACCGGTCGTCGGAGAGCGGCAGGGAGGAGAAGAGGAAGCCGCGGGAGAGGAGTGCGACGAGCTGCCCCGCCAGGTCCGCGTCGCGGGCGTTGACCCGGATCGGCATCATCGCCCCGCCGCCGACGGCGCGCAGTGCGAGCTCGTCGAGGAGTTCGGCGGGCCGCAGCACGGCGAAGGCGGCGCCGTCGAGCAGTTGGGAGTAGGCCAGGAAGAGGCTGCCGCCCTGGAGGACCTCCCAGCGCAGCCGCCCGAGCAGTTCCGCCCGGGTCCGCGCGTCCACGCGCTCCACCGGGGCGGCGCGGCCGGGTGCGCCGGCACCGAGCGTGGCCCGCTGCCGCAAGGAGTCCCATTCCGTGCTGAGCACGGCCGTCATCCGTCCCCCCTCGTCCACACGTACCGGGCCAGTCCAGCACGCACCGGCGCCGCGGGACAATGGACGGCGTGGATCTTGACGCGTTCTCGGCTCTCCTGACCGACGAGGGGCAGTCGCTGCTGACCTCCCTGCGGGACTACGACCCCGCCGCCGAACTGGCGACCGCGACACGGCTGCGGCGGCAGCACGACGCCGCCCTGGTGGCGGCGGCGCTGACGCAGGCCCGGCTGCGGCAGCGGGCGGCGGCGAAGTTCGGGGAGGACGCGTACCGGATGTACTTCACGCCCGACGGGGTCGAGCAGTCGACGCGCGCCTCCGTCGCCCGGCACCGGGCGGAGCGGTTCGCCGCGCTCGGGGTGCGGCGGCTGGCGGACCTGTGCTGCGGGATCGGCGGGGACGCCGTCCCGCTGGCCCGCGCCGGAGTGGAGGTGCTGGCGGTCGACCGCTCCCCGCTGACCTGCGCGGTGGTGCGGGCGAACGCCGAGGCGCTGGGGCTGGCCGACCTGATCGAGGTGCGCTGCGCCGATGTGACGGAGACCGCCACGGACGGCTTCGACGCGGTGTTCGCCGACCCGGCCCGGCGCGGCGGACGGGGCAGGATCTTCGACCCCGAGGCGTACTCCCCGCCGCTGTCGTGGGCGGTGGCGGCGGCGCGGAGCGCGCCGCTGGCCGCCGTGAAGGTGGCGCCGGGGATCCCGCACGAGGCCGTGCCGGAGGACGCCGAGGCGGAATGGGTCTCCGACCACGGCGACGTGAAGGAGGCCGTGCTGTGGTTCGGCACCGCGCCGGGCGCCCGCCGCGCGACCCTCCTGCCGTCGGGTGCCACGCTGCCCGCGGCCGGGCTGCCCGACCCCCAGGTGCGCCCCGTGGGGCGCTGGCTGTACGAGCCGGACGGCGCGGTCATCAGGGCCCACATGGTGGCCGACGTGGCGGCGCAGGTCGGCGGCGGGCTGATCGACGGGACCATCGCGTACGTCACCTCGGACGAGCCGCACACGACGCCGTACGCGACCGCCTACGAGATCACCGACGTGCTGCCCTTCAACCTCAAGCGGCTCAAGGCCCTGCTGCGCGAACGCGAGGTCGGCGTGCTGACCGTCAAGAAGCGCGGCTCGGCCGTCGAGCCGGAGGAGGTGCGCCGCCGCGTCAAGCCGCAGGGCCCCCACGCGGCCACGGTCTTCCTCACCCGAGTCGCGGGCGCCCCGAGCATGCTGCTGGGCGGCCCGGCCCGCGGCTGAGGCGGCTACGTCCGCCGCAGCAGGCGCCGCGCGGCGCCCGGCACGTCGGTGAGGGCACCGGCGAGGACGGTGGGGTCGCAGCTGCCCAGCGCGGGGCCGGTGTACCCCCAGACCGCGCCGATCGACGGGATCCCGGCGGCCGCCGCGGCGGCGACGTCGGAGGGGCTGTCGCCCACGAAGCAGGCGCTGCCGGGCGGCACCCCGAGACGGTCGAGCGCGAGCAGGATCCCCTCCCCGGAGGGCTTGGGCGCCGCGTCGCCCCATCCGACCACCACGCCGAAGTGCGCGGACAGCTCCGCGGGGACGAGCCGCGCCACGCGGCTCGCGGGCTGCATGGTCACCACCCCGATCGCCGTACCGGAGGCCGCGAGGTCGCGCAGCACGTCGACGGCGCCCGGGAACGGCGACGCACCCCACGTGGCGAGGGCGAGCGCGTCCTCCCAGGAGGCTCCGAACACGGTCTCCTCGTCGGTCACGCCGAGACGCGCCAGGAGTTCGTGATGGGGAAGGTGGTCGAGTCCGGCCGGCAGACGGCTCTCGTCGACGGGCTCGCCCAGGGCGGCGCAGGCGACGTCGAGGATCGCCCGTCGCATCGCCCGCCGGCTGTCGAGGAGGACGCCGTCCAGATCGAAGAGGACGGCACAGCCGGAATCGGTCACGCGTACTTCGCCACCTGCGAGAACGCCTCCCGGACACCGGTCGTCCGGCAGGACGCCTGCTCGGGGGCGGCGCCGAGCAGAAGCCCGGTTGCGATCGACGCCGGACTCATCATACGACCGGCCCTCCCGCGACCCGGGGCTAGGCCGTGTCCCCCACCGACTCGAAGCGCCAGCGGTGGACGGCCCGCCGCGCCAGGCCGTCGCCGGGCTCGGGCAGCTCGGGCAGCTCCGCGTCGTACGGGGCGTCCCACCAGGTGATGACCAGGACCCGGTCCTGAGGGGCGGAGAAGGTCTCCCGGCGCAGCGGGGCCGGGGACAGCGTCCACTCGCGGGCCCACGCCAGCAGCTCGGGCCCGCGCCCCTCGACGGCGCGGGCCTCCCACATCAGGGCGACGGTCACGAGTAGAGGTTGTCCTTGCTGAGCTCGTGGAGATGGTCGTGGTCGTGGTCGTGCGTGTGGCCGGGCACGGACACGTCCGTCACCTGCAGCGAGGAGTCCGCCGGCAGGTCCCACGTGGAGGACGGCCGGCCGCGGGCCACCATCTCCGCGCCGAGGGCCGCGACCATGGCGCCGTTGTCGGTGCACAGCTTGGGGCGCGGCACGCGCAGGACGATGCCCGCGTCCTCGCAGCGCTCCTGCGCCAGCGAGCGCAGCCGGCTGTTGGCCGCGACGCCGCCGCCGATCATCAGGTGGTCGACGCCGTTGTCCTTGCAGGCCCGGATCGCCTTGCGGGTGAGGACGTCGACGACGGCCTCCTGGAAGGACGCGGACACGTCCGCGACCGGCACCTCCACGCCCTCCCGGCGCTTGGACTCGATCCACCGGGCCACGGCCGTCTTCAGGCCGGAGAAGGAGAAGTCGTAGAGCGGGTCGCGGGAGCCGGTCAGGCCGCGGGGGAAGCGGATCGCGCCCGGGTCGCCCTCGCGGGCCGCGCGGTCGATGGCCGGGCCGCCGGGGAAGCCGAGGCCCAGCACGCGGGCGACCTTGTCGAAGGCCTCGCCTGCCGCGTCGTCGATGGTGGAGCCCAGCGGGCGCACGTCGCCGGTGATGTCGGGGGCCAGCAGCAGCGACGAGTGGCCACCCGACACCAGCAGCGCCATCGTCGGCTCGGGCAGCGGCCCGTGCTCCAGCTGGTCCACGCAGATGTGGGAGGCCAGGTGGTTGACCCCGTACAGGGGCTTGCCGAGCGCGTAGGCGTACGCCTTGGCCGCCGACACGCCGACCAGCAGCGCGCCCGCGAGCCCGGGGCCGGCGGTGACGGCGATCCCGTCGAGGTCGGAGGCGGCGACGCCGGCCTCCTTCAGCGCGCGCTGGATCGTGGGGACCATCGCCCCCAGGTGCGCGCGGCTGGCGACCTCGGGGACGACGCCGCCGAAACGGGCGTGCTCGTCCACGCTGGACGCGATCGCGTCGGCCAGCAGGGTGTGCCCGCGCACGATGCCGACACCGGTCTCGTCGCAGGACGTCTCGATGCCGAGGACAAGGGGCTCGTCAGCCATGGGTGGTCTCTGTTCCTTGTAGTCCCGGTACGTCAGGGGATGCCGGCAGCTCGCCGAGCCTCATCACGAGCGCGTCGACGTTGCCCGGCTGGTAGTAGCCGCGGCGGAAGCCGATCGGCTCGAAGCCGAAGCGCGCGTACAGCCGCTGGGCGCGGACGTTGTCGACCCGCACCTCCAGCAGCACCTCGTGGCACTCGAAGGCGGTGGCCTGGCGCAGCAGTTCCCCGAGCAGCAGCGCGCCGAGGCCGGTGCCCCACTGCTCGGGGGCGACGCCGATGGTCTGCACGTCCCCGGTGCCGCCGACGGCGGCCAGGCCCCCGTAGCCGATGATCCGCCCGGCCTCGTCCTCGGCCACGACGTAGTACCGGGTCGCCGACGGGTGCCGCGCGTCGGCCAGTTCGGACCAGAACATGCCGCGCGACCACGCGTCGTCAGGGAAGAGCCGGTGCTCCAGCTCCATCACCGGGTCCAGGTCCCACCAGCGCATCTCGCGCATCAGCGCGGTCACTTCGGCAGGACCGCCTTGTAGCCGGCCGGCACCTGGGCGTCCGGGCGGCGCAGGTAGAGCGGCAGCGCGGGGAGGAAGTCCTCGCCGTCCGCCAGCTTCACGGCGGCGAGCGCGGCCAGCGCGGCGGCGGACTGGTCGGCGGGCGGGCGGACGTCGGTGAAGGCCTCGGGGTAGAGGGCGGCGCCCGCGCCGACCGCGGGCACCCCGGCGACCTCGCCCGCGATGTCGCCGGGCCGGTCCACGGCCGGGTCGGTCACCCGGGCCCGCGGGCCCTCGTACCGGGCCCAGTAGACCTCCTTGCGGCGGGCGTCCGTCGCCACGACGAACGGCCCCTCGATCCCGGCGGCGTAGGCCAGCCCGTCGAGGGTGCAGATCCCGTGGACGGGGACGCCGAGCACGTCGGAGAAGGAGACCGCGGTCACCAGCCCGACGCGCAGCCCCGTGTACGGACCGGGGCCGACGCCGACCACGATCCCGGTCACGTCGCCCAGTCCGGTCCCCGCCTCCCGCAGCACACGGTCCACGGCGGGCATCAGCAGCTCCCCGTGCCGTCTCGCGTCGATCTCCGTCGACTCGGCGAGCACGCGCCGGCCGTCGTGCAGGGCGACCGTCACGGCGGGGGTTGCGGTATCGAAGGCAAGCAGCAGCACGCGTTCAGCCTACGGCGTTCACCGGGGTGGCCCTGCCAGGACGGGGGCACCACCGCGGCCCGGGACGGCGCTCCCGTCGGCGTGCGGCCCGGCTGCTAACGTCAACCCAGCGTGACGCCCACCTCCGGAGGAAAGCCGTGGCAAGGATCGGTTCAGGGACGATCGTGACCGGACTGACCGCAGCCGCACTGGCCGCCGTCGGCGTGCTCGCCGTCCAGGCCTCCAGCTCCGCCAGTGAGATGACCAAGGGCGTCCGTCCCACGGACACCGGCGGCCGCGACACCTCCGTGGCGGCCTCCGCCTCGCCCTCGCCGGAGCGGACGGACGAGCTCCCCGCGGCCTCCGGCAGCGGCAGCAGGGTCGTGTACTCGCTGCGCGCGGACCGCGTGTGGCTGGTCGGCGACGACGGGAAGGTGCGCACCACGTACAAGGTCGTCCCCGGCACCGTGGACCCCGCCCCCGGCACCTACTCCGTGACCTCCCGCAGCGCCGGCAGCGTCGGCGGCGACGGCGTGGCCGTCGAGAACGTGGTGCGGTTCACGACCGTCGACAGCGTGGTGATCGGCTTCAGCGCGGCGAAGGACGGCTCCCTGCCCGACGCCCCGCCCCCGGGTCAGCACACCGGCGGCATCCGCGAGAAGCGGAAGGACGGGACGGCGCTGTGGAAGTTCGCGACCGTGAACACCAAGATCGTCGTCGTGCGCTGATTTCCCCCGGACGAGTGAACGCCCACCGGCTTCAGCCGGCGGGCGGCGGGCACCTCGTGTCCCGCTGCCCGGCCGGGCAGGTCCGGGTGGCCTCCGCCCGGGCAGCGTCCGACTAGGCAGCGTCCGCCTCGGGGCGCCGCGCGGGTTCGTCCTGCGCCGTGTCCGTGTCCGGTTCCGGATCCTCGGGCTCCCCCGGCGGGGTGCACACCGCGTTCGCCGCCGCGGCCGCCGCCAGCAGCGCCTGCATCGAGTAACCCGGCTCCGGCTCCGGGGCCGTGTGGGCCGACATGGATGCCTCCTGGGTCCGACGGGGGTCGGGTTAGGCAGCCCTAACCAACTCCTGGACTCCAGCAGAACACGGGGAACGTGCCGTACGCAACATCTTCCCGACACCTTGTCGGAACGGTTACGCGCTCAGACGCCGAGCCCCGCCAGGTCCTCACCGGCCCAGCGCCCGCCGACCCCGGTGACGACGACCTCGCGCACGTCGTGGTCCTCCTGCCCGTTCGCGGCGACCTCGCCCACCGCGCGGTGGATCACCAGCTGCAGCCGGTCGTCGGAGAGCTCCTCGACCTTGCCCTCGCCCCACTCGACCACGACCACCGACTCCGGCAGCGAGACGTCGAGGTCCAGGTCCTCCATCTCGTCGAGGCCGCCGGTCAGCCGGTACGCGTCCACGTGCACCAGGGCGGGGCCGCCGCCCAGCGAGGGGTGCACCCGCGCGATCACGAAGGTCGGCGACGTCACCGCGCCCCGGACGCCCAAGCCCTCGCCGAGGCCACGGGTCAGCGTGGTCTTGCCCGCTCCCAGGTCACCGCTGAGGACGACGAGGTCGCCGGCGCGCAGCAGCGGCGCGAGACGGCGCCCCAGCTCGCGCATCTGGTCGGGGGTCTTGACGGTGACCCGGATCGCTTCCATGCCGATGGCTTCCATGCCCATGTGCCCGAATGCTACGCGCCGCCGGAGACCACGCGGTCCGCCCTGCCCGGCCCGGCGGGCGGCGGCACCGCCAGTTCGCGCAGCGCCTGCGGGACCGCTGCGCGCGAGGCGTCGGCCGCCTCGGCGAGCAGCGCCGCCAGGTGCGTGTTGACCAGCTCGGGGTGTTCCAGCATGACCAGGTGCCCGGCCCCGGGCACCACCACCAGCTCGGTGTCCGGCAGGCGCTCGGCGATGGCCCGGCTGTGCTCACTGGGCGTCAGCAGGTCCTTGTCCCCGGCCAGTACGAGCCCCGGCAGGCCGTCCAGCACGTCCAGGGCCTCGCTCTTCTCGTGCTCGGTGAAGGCCGGGTAGAACTCGGCGACGACGTCGATCGGGGTCGACTCGATCATCCGCTCGGCGAAGCGCGCGACGCCCGGGTCCACCTCGGAGCCGAAGGAGTAACGCTTGATGATCCCGGCGAAGAGGTCGGCCGTCGCCCGGCGCCCCCGTTCCACCAGGTCGACCTGGGTGCCCAGGATCCGCAGCACCCCCGGCGCCAGCGCCCGCAGCGCCCGCGCGCCGGCCGCCGGCAGGCCCAGCGTCACGCTGGCCAGCTTGCCGGAGGACGTGCCGACGAAGGCGAAGCCGGCCACGCGCTCGGCCACCACCTCGGGGAACTGGTCGGCGAACGCCATGACCGTCATGCCCCCCATGGAGTGCCCGACGAGCACCAATGGGCCCTCCGGCGCGGCGGCGTCGATCACCGCCTTCAGGTCGCGGCCGAGCTGGTCGATCGTGGCGGGCTCGCCGTCCGCCTGGTCCTTGCCCCGGCCGGAGCGGCCGTGGCTGCGCTGGTCCCAGTAGACGGCGCGTATCGCCCCGCGCAGCGCGGCGCGCTGGAAGTGCCAGGAGTCCTGGTTGAGGCAGTACCCGTGGCAGAAGACCACGGTCAGCGGCGGCGCCTGGCCGCTGCGTCGGAAGAACTGCCAGCGTCGCGTCGGCGCGGCCGCGTCGACCGCCGCCGGGTCCGCCTCCTCGACCTCGTAGTAGATCTCGGTGCCGTCCTCCGCGGCGGCCCTGCCCGGCATCCCGCGCAGCGAGCCGTACGGCCCGGCCAGGTCGAGGGCGAGCCGGGCGCGTTTGCGCATGCCCCGGCCCACCGTGGCCCGCTCCAGCGCCACGCCCGCGGCGGCACCCGCGGCGACGACGCCCACGGCCGCGCCGACGATCCCGGCGCGCTGCCAGCGACCGGAAGCGGCGGCCGCTTCGGCCACCGCCTCGATCGCCGTCCCCGTTGCCTTACCGCTCTCGGTCATGGTCGTATCGCTGCTTCCCCTTGGCTACGCGTTTACGTACCCACGTAGACGCGCGGCACCCGGGTCCCGATCCGAGTGACGATCTCGTATGCGATGGTGCCCGCCGCCCGTGCCCAGTCCTCGGCGGTCGGCTCACCGCGGTCACCAGGGCCGAACAGTACTGCCTCGTCACCCGCGTCGGCGCCGTCGCCCCCGAGGTCGACCACGAACTGGTCCATCGCCACCCGCCCGGCGACCGTCCGCCACTTGCCCGCCACCAGCACCGGGCCGGTGCCCGAGGCGTGCCGCGGGATGCCGTCGGCGTACCCGACGGGCACCAGGGCGAGGGTCGTCTCGCCGGGCGTCGTGTAGTGGTGCCCGTACGAGACCCCGTGGCCGCCGGGGACGCGCTTGGCCGAGGCCAGTCGCGCCGACAGCGTCATCACCGGGCGCAGCCCGAAGTCGGCCGGGCCGCCGACCTGCGGGACCGGCGAGATCCCGTACATCGCCACCCCGGTCCTGACCAGGTCGAAGTGCGCCTCGGGCAGGGTCAGCGTGGCCGGGGAGTTCGCCATGTGCCGGACCTCGGGGCGCAACCCGGCGCGCTCCGCGGTCTCCAAGGCGCTGTGGAAGACGGCGAGCTGCGCCGCGATGGAGGGGTGGCCGGGCTCGTCGGCGCACGCGAAGTGCGACCACAGCCCGGTGACCTTGACCAGGCCCTCGGTCTCGGCGGCGCGGGCGGCGGCGACGAGGTCGGGCCACTCCGCGGGCTGGGCGCCGTTGCGGCCCAGGCCCGTGTCGGCCTTCAGCTGGACGCGCGCGGTCCGGCCCGCGGCCGCGGCGGCCTCCGAGACCTCGCGCAGCGCCCACAGCGCGCTGACCGTCACGTCGACGTCCGCCTCCACGGCGGCCCGCCAGGGCCCTCCCGGCGTCCACAGCCAGCACAGCACGGGGGCCGTGATCCCGGCTGCGCGCAGGGCCAGCGCCTCGTCGGGCGTCGCCGTGCCGAGCCAGCCCGCGCCCGCCTCGAGGGCGGCCCGGGCACACGGCACCATCCCGTGGCCGTAGGCGTCCGCCTTGACCACGGCCATCAGCCCGGAGCGGGGCGCGCGGGCGCGCAGCGCCGCGACGTTGGACCGCAGGGCGGCGAGGTCGATCGTGGCCTGGGCGCGCAGATTCGTCTCATCCATCGCGCCCAGTGTCTCAGGCCGGCCCTGTGCCGCCGTCACGTGGCGGGTTTCCTGCCCCACACGTACACCGCCTCCTGGAGCTTCAGGACGTTCCACAGCAGGCGCGCGTTGCGGTTGGACAGGTTGATGCAGCCGTGCGATCCGGGCGCCTTGTAGACGCTCCCGGGAGTGGCGTGCATCGCCTGGCCGCCGCTGAAGAACTGGCTGTAGGGCATCGGCGCGTCGTAGATGTCGGAGACATGGTCCTTGTGGCGCCAGAAGACGGAGAAACGGCCGGTGCGGGTGAGGTAACCGGTACGGCCGCTGCGGATGGCGACCGGGCCGAAGACGACCTTGGTGCTGCTGCTCTGCACCCACAACAGCTGGCGGTTGAGGTCGATGCAGACGATGCGCTTGCCCCGGGCCGGGGCCGGGCACCGGCGGGAGGCGTTCGGGCCCTTCCTGGTGGCCTCGTCGAGGCGGAGGTACCCCCAGGTGGTGGGGCCCGCGAAGCCGGTGGCGGGGACGATGCCCCTGGACTTCTGGTAGCGGCGGATCTCCGCGCAGTCGGCCGCGGACTGCCTGCCGTTCACGCGCAGCCGCAGCCGCTTCTCGACCTCGCGCTGGTAGGGGCCGGTGAAGGACGTGCAGTACTCGGCGGGCCGCGGGTTCCCCCCGTCGTCCTCGTCCTCGTCGTAGTACGGGTCCTCGTCCTCCTCCTCGGCTGCCCGTTCCTTCTCGAACGTGCGGGCCCGCTCGACGTCCTCGGCCGGCACGAACTCCACCAACTGCGGATCCACCCAGTCCTCGCCCTCGTCCTCGGAGGGCACGGCGCTGCGTGTGGGCCCGGTCGGCGACACGCCGATCGTGCGGGGCAGGGCGCCCTGGTCGGGGGTGTCGACCTGCCGGGAGGCGGCCGGGCCGAAGGGGACCCCGGGGACGAGCCGGTCGACCGGCACCGGCCAGTCGTCGTCCGCGGCGGCCGTCGTGTGCACACCGAGTGCGGCAAGGGCGACCACTGCCGCGGTGAGCAGCCGGGCCCTGCTTCTGGCATACGTTCCCATGAACACACAAATTGACGTGCGGCCGCCCGGCGGAACGCCACGTCGGCGGACTCCACCCGTTTCGCCCAGTTGATTGACGGCGGTTCAGGACCTGATGTCGCGCCAGGCGTCGGGAAGGGCGGCGGCCACATCGTGCGCGGCGATCGGCGCGCCCACCGGGCCCGCGGCGACCCGCGCCGACAGACCGTGCAGGTAGGCGCCGACGGAGGCCGCGTCGCGCGGGGCGAGCCCGGCGGCCAGCAGGGACCCGGTGATACCGGAGAGCACGTCACCGCTGCCGGCCGTGGCCAGCCAGGACGTCCCCGTGGGGTTGACCCGGACCGGCACCCCGGACTCCGGGGACGCGACGAGCGTCGTGGAGCCCTTCAGCAGCGCCGTCGCGCCGAACGCGTCGGCCAGCCGCCGCACATGGTCCAGCCGCGCCGCCTCCACCTCCTCGCGGGCCACACCGAGCAGCGCCGCCGCCTCCCCCGCGTGCGGGGTCAGCACGGTGCCCGCGGCGCGGGAGCGCACCACGGCCCGGTCCAGCAGCCGCAGGCCGTCCGCGTCGACGAGCACGGGCACGTCCGAGGCGAGCACGTCGTCCACCGAGCGCCGCGCCTCCGGCCCGTCGCCCAGCCCCGGGCCCACCACCCAGGCCTGCACCCGTCCGGCCTTGTGCGGCGGCCCGGCCGACACCAGCGTCTCCGGGAAGCGGGCCAGCACGGCCCGCGCCCCCGGGCCCACGTACCGCACTGCCCCCGCGCCGGCCCGCAACGCCCCCGCCACCGCGAGCACGGCGGCCCCGGGGTAGCGCTCCGAGCCCGCGACGACGCCGACCACGCCACGCCGGTACTTGTCGCTCTCGGCGTCCGGGCCCGGCAGGAGCGCGGCGACGTCGGCGTGCTGCAGCGCCTCCAGGTCGGGCGGGGTGCCGTCCAGGCAGGGGCCGAGGCCGATGTCGACCAGGCGCAGGGCGCCGGCGTGCCCGGCGGCCGGGTCCACGAGCAGGCCCGGCTTGTACGTCCCGAACGTCACCGTCATGTCGGCCCGCACCGCCGCGCCCCGGACCTCGCCGCTGTCGGCGTCCACCCCGCTGGGGAGGTCCACGGCGACCACGACCGCCCGGGACGCGTGCGCGGCCTCCGCCAGCGGCACCGCCTCGGGGCGCAGCCCGCCCTTGCCCCCGATGCCCACGATGCCGTCCAGCACGAGGTCGGCACGGTGGATCAGGGCCACCGCGTCCACGTCGTCCGGGGCGACCGCACGGCCGCCCGCGGCACGCAGGGCCGCCAGGCCACCGCGGTGCGCCTTCTGCGGCGCCACCAGGACGGCGGTCACCCCCGCCCCGCGCCGCGCCAGGCGCGCCCCCGCGTACAGCGCGTCGCCGCCGTTGTCCCCGCTCCCGGCCAGCACGACGACGCGGGCCGCGTAGACCCCGCCCCCGGTGCCGAGCGCGTTCGCGCACGCGGCCGCCAGCCCGGCCGCCGCCCGCTGCATCAGGGCCCCCTCCGGGACCCGCGCCATGAGCGCCCGCTCCGCCGCCCGTACGGTCTCCACGCTGTACGCCACCCGCATGCGGCCATGTTCCCACCGGGCGCGCATTGTTGCGCGCGGTCCTTGTGACAGCGCGGTTGTGGTTGCGGCCGGTTGTCGCGTGCGGGTCCGCTGCGCCTGCGGCGGGCGTCCACCCGCCCGCCCTCCCGATTGCCCGGCGCGGTTGGTGCGGGCGTCGCGCGTTCGTGGTGGGCCGGGGGCGGGGCCTCCGGGGCTGGGCATTCTGTACCGCATATTTATGTGCATGGCGGGCACCTGCTCTTGCTGCCCCGGATGCCGCACAACAAATACACGTCAGCGTCCAGAACGCCCACCCCTACGACCCCGCCCCCTCCGTATCGCGGGCGACCAACGGCCGGTGGAGGGTGAGAAGGCGGTCCCGGGGCGGCCGCACGTGCCCTCATGACCCCCCACCGGCCGTCAGTCGCCCAGCGAAATGGAGGGGGCGGGGGAGTTGGGGGCACCCCCGGCCGAAGGCTGGGGGAGGGTGGATGTTCTGGACGCTGCGGGATATTTGTGTGCGGCAGAGACGGCACAACGGCTACCGCCCGCCATGCACGAAAATATGCCAGTCCAGGACGTGCAGCCCCGGAGGCCCCGCCCCCGGCCCACCACGCACGCCGCGAGGCGGTCACTGACCGTGCCGGATGGGGGTCCCCCCGGCCGAAGGCTGGGGGAGGGCGGGAGGGCGGGAGAACAGCCCGCCGCAGGCGCAACGGACCCGCACACAACAACCGGCCCGCACAGAACGCACCCGGGCCCCACGGAACGTACCCCGGACGGGGTCAGCCCTCGGCGATGACCACCGCGGACGCGACCCCCGCGTCGTGGCTGAGCGAGACGTGGAACGTCCGCACCCCCAACTGCTCGGCCCGCGCCGCCACCGTCCCCCGGACGATGAGCCGCGGCTGCCCCGAATCCTCCGTGACGACCTCCGCGTCCGACCAGTGCAGCCCCCCGGGCGCCCCCAGCGCCTTCGCGACCGCCTCCTTCGCGGCGAACCGCGCCGCGAGGGAGGCGCCGCCCCGGCGGGCCCCACTGGGGAGGTGGAGCTCGCCGGGGAGGAAGAGCCGCTCGGCCAGGCCGGGGGTGCGCTCCAGGGACTGCTCGAAGCGGTCGATCTCGGCGACGTCGATGCCCACCCCGATGATCACGGCGTGCTCACTCGACCGTGACGGACTTCGCGAGGTTCCGCGGCTGGTCCACCTCGTTGCCGCGGGCCGTGGCCAGTTCGCACGCGAAGACCTGCAGCGGCACGGTCGCGACCAGCGGCTGCAGCAGCGTCGGGGTCTGCGGCACCCGCACCAGGTGGTCGGCGTAGGGGACGACGGACTCGTCGCCCTCCTCCGCGATGACGATGGTGCGTGCGCCGCGGGCCCGGATCTCCTGGATGTTGGAGACGATCTTGTCGTGCAGCACCGAGCGCCCGCGCGGCGACGGCACGACCACGACGACGGGGAGGTCCTCCTCGATCAGCGCGATGGGGCCGTGCTTGAGCTCGCCGGCGGCGAAGCCCTCGGCGTGCATGTAGGCGAGCTCCTTGAGCTTGAGCGCGCCCTCCAGGGCGACGGGGTAGCCCACGTGGCGGCCGAGGAAGAGGACGGTGTTCTTGTCCTTGAGGGACCGGGCCAGTTCACGGACCGGCTCCATGGTCTCCAGGACCTGCTCGACCTGACGGGAGATCTGGGAGAGCTCGCGGATGACGGCGAGGATCTCGTCGCCCCACTTCGTGCCGCGCACCTGGCCCAGGTAGAGGGCGACGAGGTAGCAGGCGACGACCTGGGTAAGGAACGCCTTCGTGGAGGCGACGGCGACCTCGGGGCCGGCGTGCGTGTAGAGCACGGCGTCGGACTCGCGCGGGATGGTGGAGCCGTTGGTGTTGCAGATGGCCAGCACCTTGGAGCCCTGTTCGCGGGCGTGCCGCAGGGCCATGAGGGTGTCCATGGTCTCGCCGGACTGGCTGATGGCGACCACCAGGCTGCGCGGGGCCAGGATCGGGTCGCGGTAGCGGAACTCGCTGGCGAGCTCCACCTCGCAGGGGATGCGGGTCCAGTGCTCGATCGCGTACTTGGCGATCATTCCGGCGTGGAAGGCGGTGCCGCAGGCGACGATGACGATCTTGTCGACCTCGCGCAGCACGGAGGCCGGGATCCGTACCTCGTCGAGGGTCAGCAGGCCGCTCGCGTCGATCCGGCCCAGCAGCGTGTCGGCGACGGCCTTGGGCTGCTCGGCGATCTCCTTGAGCATGAAGTAGTCGTAGCCGCCCTTCTCGGCGGCGGAGGCGTCCCAGTCGATGTGGTACGGCCGGACGTCGGCGGGCTTGCCCTCGAAGTCGGTGACGGTGACGCCCTCGCGGCGCAGCTCCACGACCTGGTCCTGGCCGAGCTCGATGGCCTCGCGGGTGTACGCGATGAAGGCCGCGACGTCGGAGGCGAGGAAGTTCTCGCCGTCGCCGACGCCCACGACGAGCGGGGAGTTGCGGCGGGCGCCGACCACGACGTCCGGCGCGTCGGCGTGGACGGCCACCAGGGTGAAGGCGCCGTCGAGGCGGCCGCAGACCTGGCGCATGGCCTCGGCGAGGTCCCCGGTGGAGGAGTAGGCCTCGGCGAGGAGGTGGGAGACGACCTCGGTGTCGGTCTCGGAGAGCAGGTCGTGGCCGCGCTCGGCGAGTTCGGCGCGCAGGGCGGCGAAGTTCTCGATGATGCCGTTGTGGACGACGGCGACCCGGCCCGCGTTGTCCAGGTGCGGGTGCGCGTTGGCGTCCGTGGGGCCGCCGTGGGTGGCCCAGCGGGTGTGCCCGATCCCGGCGGGGCCGCTCGGCAGCGGACGCTCGTCCAGCAGCTTCTCGAGGTTGGCGAGCTTGCCGGCCTTCTTGGCCGCGGCGAGCCCGCCGTCGGCGAGGACGGCGACACCCGCCGAGTCGTATCCCCGGTACTCGAGCCGCTTCAGACCCGCGATGACGACGTCGAGGGCGGACTGACCGCCCACGTATCCAACGATTCCGCACATGTGCCGTAGCCTACGGTCCGACTGGCGCCCGGACCTGCCGGAGCTTGCCCGGAATCGGAATTTCCCACGGGCACGAACCCTTGGTGCGCCGGGCCGTTGCGCCGCGATGTCACCCGGCGGTGGTCGGGCTCGATCTCGACGGGCCCGCCCCGAGATCCACACGCGGGGTTCGGGGAGGATCTTCCGGGACGGCGGTGCCGTGCGTCACACCGCCTGCCCACCGACCGCTTCGGCCCCGGGCCGGACCATGATCATGCGGGAGACCATGAAGGTGATCGGCACGGCCGCTCCCGAGGCGATCAGCGGCGCGAACCAGCTCCCCAGACGCAGCACGTCGACCAACAGGTAGAGACCTCCGGTGGTGATCACGAAGTTGGCCGCGTTGGTGAGCGGGAAGAGCAGGAAAGTGCGCCAGCTCGGCCGGGTCCGGTAGGTGAACCAGGTCGTCAGGAAATACGAAACGATCATGCTGAGCGCAAAGGCCAGGATGTGCGCCGCCACGTAGGGCAGCCGCAGCAGAAACAACAGGTACAGGCCGTAGTAGACGCCGGTGTTGGCGACTCCCACCAACCCGAACCGAATGAGCTGGCCGAGCATCAGCCGACCAGTTCCTTCTGCACCTCCGACGCGTTCCGGCTCCCGGTCCGGGCGGAGGCGATATTGGTCGCCTTCACCAGATAGTGCGGGCGCCGCTTGACCTCGTAGTAAATTCGGCCAACATATTCACCGGCCACTCCCAGCATGACCATTTGTACACCCGACAGCGCCGTGATGACCACCACGAGCGTGACATATCCAGGAGTTCTCACTCCGTTCACCAGTGCGCCACCGACAATCCATGCGGCATACGCAAAAGCGACGGAAAGCAGCAGCATGCCGAGATACAGCGCGATGCGCAGCGGTTTGCTGTTGAAGGACAGCAGGCCGTCGAGTCCGTAGTTGAGCAGCTTGCCGAACGTCCACTTGCTGCGGCCCTCTTCGCGCACGGCGTTCTGGTACTCGAAAGTGGCGGTCGAGAATCCCACCCAGGCGAAGAGGCCCTTGGAGAAGCGGTTGTACTCGGTGAGCGCGAGCACCGCATCCGTCGCGCGGCGGGAGAGCATCCGGAAGTCACCGACCCCGTCGACCAGTTCCACGTCGACCAGGCGGTTGATGAGCCGGTAGTAGGCACGGGCGGCGATCGTCCGGGTAACCCGGTCGCCCTCCCTGGTTCGCTTGGCGATCACCTGGTCGTAACCGTCGGCATGCAGGTCGACCATGCGCCGTATGAGCTCGGGAGGGTGCTGCAGATCCGCATCCATGATCACGACGGCATCGCCCGAGGCGTGCTGCAGTCCCGCCAGCATGGCCGCCTCCTTGCCGAAGTTGCGGCTGAAGGAGACGAATCGCACGTGGCCGTCCCGGTTTCCCAGCTGCTCCAGGATGGAGAGGGTCCGATCCCGGCTTCCGTCGTCCACGTAGACGATTTCGAAGTCATGGCCGATCATCGCGAGTTCCATGACCAGGTGATCATGGAAGCGCGCTATGACGTCCTCTTCGTTGAAGCAGGGAACCACGACGGATATGAGCATGCTTCTCGCTCCAAGCGTGCTACTAGGCCAAGTGCGCCGCGACCCTAACACGAGTCCATTGGCGGGGGCGGTGACGAATGCGGCCTGACGGACCGACAGGCTGCCCTGTATACCCGCCGAGGATGTGCCGTGGGTAACGACAACAAGTCCACTTACCGAACAATGGCATCGGCACCTTCGGCCGGCCCGGCACTCCGCACGCCGTCACCCTGCCACAGCACGACGTGGAGCGGGTTAGGCGGTTTAACTCGTGCTGCTAGCATCCCCGAGTTCAGTCCGATTTTCGGGCGATCAGTCCGGACTTCGTGCGTGCGCGCTCGCATTAGCGGCGCGCGTTATTCCGGGAGACCGTTCGGAGGGAAAGGGGCCAGATGCCAATCCGGACGCCGGACAGGGACCGCCTGCGTGCCGCGGGACTTGCCGCGCTGCTCACCGCCGTGGCCCTCTGCGCCGGTGACGCGCTGGCCCGGAGCTTCCCCTTCGGACCCCGCTCCCGCAGTGTGATCGACCTCGCCAACCAGTTCGTCCCCTTCCACACCTGGCTGTGGGACCTCCTGCACGGCCGCGCTGACGGCGGCCTGCCGGTCAACTGGCAGTCCGGCTACGGCTCCAGCTCACTGCCCGACGTAGGCACCTATCTGAGCAGCCCCTTCGCGTTGCTGGTCGTGCTCTTCCCGAGGGACCGGATCGACCTGGCGCTCTATGTGATCACCGTGCTGAAACTGGCCGTCGCCGCAGCCGCGATGACATGGCTGCTGCTCTCCTTGAGGCGCGGCCGCGGCTGGGTGGCGGCGGCCCTGGGCTCCGGGTACGCGCTGTGCGGCTGGTCGCTCTTCCAGGGCGCGATCAACCCCATGTGGCTGGACGGACTGATCGGATTCCCGCTGCTGTGCCTGGTCGGGGAGTGGGCGCGCTCCGGCCGTCGCCGACTGCTCGGCACGGCACTGGTCGCGGTGGTCTGGATCGCCAACTTCTACACGGCGTACATGGCGACCATCGGCGCCGGCCTGGTGCTGGTCGCCCAGCTGCTGATCAGCGACACCACGCTGAGAGAGCGCGGCGCGGCCCTACTGCGCGCCGCACTCACCACGGCGCTCGGCATCGGTCTGTCCGCGCCACTGCTGTTCACCATCGCGCTGGGCACCCGGCACGCCTATCCCGGACTGGTCAGGGAGTTCTCCCCCCGGGACTGGACGGACGTACTCGCCCGGATGCTCCCCGCCACCTACAGCTCGCTGGATCCCGCCGTCTACGTGAGTACCGCGGTGCTGCTCCTCGCCTTGTGTCTGCCGTTCAACGGCGCGGTACCCGCACGCGTGCGTCTGGTGTGGACCCTGCTGGTGGTGGGGACGTTGGCGTCCATGCAGTGGGGGCCCACCCATCTGGCCTGGCATGCCTTCACCACGCCCAACGGCAGCGCCTACCGGCAGGCGTTCATCTTCTGCGGGCTGCTGGTGATCGCCGCCTGGCAGGCCTTCGCGCACGGTGTACCGGGCTTCCGGCCGCTGCTCGCCGGACTGGGGACGCTGGTGCTGATCACCGCGGGCGCCATGCGGAGCGAGCTCATCAGCGGCTGGACGCTGCCCACCCTGCTCGCGGGCACCGCGGCCGCTGCAGGCGCCGTGGTGCTGCTGGGCCTGACCGCTCGCCGCCACCGCCGGTTCCTGGTGGCGTTCGCGGCCGTACTGCTCGTGGGTGCGCAGCTCGGACAGGCCACCGTCAGTACGTTCTACGCGGCCCGGGAACGGCAGCGCGCGTTCCCCGGCCACCCCGTGTGGGGGGCGTACCAGGAGCGCCAGAGTCAGCTGGCGGCCGAGGCGGACGGCTGGCCGCGGTACCGCACCGAACCCGGCCACCCCGAGACCGTCGGCAACGATCCGCTGGTCGTCGGTGGGCAGGGGGCGCAGTACTACAGCAGCCTCACCTCGGTCGCTCTCAGCCGGACCCTGTTCTCCCTGGGCGCGGGCTGGACCGCGCTCGGCCGGTCGCCGCAGAGCCTGGACAACCCGGTCACCGACGCCATCTTCTCGATCGGCGCCCGGGTGCACCCCGACACCATGACGGTCACCCGCAGGGATGTGCCGCCGCTGGTCACCGTGCGGCCGTCCGAGCACCCCCCTGCCTTCGGCCGGTCGGCCTTCCGCAACCAGGAACAGCTGCTCGGCGCGCAGGTCTACACCCTGCCCGGCATCTCGGTCAGCCCGGCCGACGGCCAGGCCCCCGCCCGCACCCCCGACCACGGCTACCGGCTCTCCGGACGGAGTGCGGACGGCGCAGGGGCGACGGACCGGCTCACCTTCTCCTGCCCGGCCGGCAGCGAGGTGTACCTGTGGGCCCCCGGATACAGCGGGACCGCGCGGCTCTCCGGCGGACCGGCCCAAGGGTTCCAGGGCAGACCGCCGCACAGGGGAGCCGCGATGCGACGGCTCGGCACGGCCACAGGAACGACCCCGCTCACCGTCGAGCTGCATGCCGGCCTGCCAGGAGTGCTGCCCGAGCAGCCGGTGGGCTGCCTGGACCCGACCCGGCTTGCCGCCACCGTACAGCGCCTCAAGGCCGCCGCGGCCACCGGCGTCCAGGTCAGCGGCAGCGGCCTGGAGGCCGAACTGCCCGCCGGGAGCACGGGCACGGCCGTGATCGCCGTCCCGCGGACGGCCGGCTGGCAGTGCGCCGCCGGCGACGGTGAAGCGAAGCCGGCCGGCAGTTACCTCGGCCTGATCTCGGTGCCACTGGACGGCGACACCACTCGGATCAGCTGCGACTTCCACCCGCCGGGGCTACGGCTGGGCTCGGCGGTCGCCGGGGTGTCGCTGCTGGGCCTGGCCTGGCCGGTGGTGCTGCGCCGGCTCAGGGGCCGGCGAGGGCAGTCGGCCCCGGACGAGCCGTCCGACACCCCGGTCGCCAGGCCCGCGCAGAGCGCAACTTCGGCATAGGGCCGTATGCCGTCGGGGTGGCGGGCGTCGGCAGACGCCTGCCACCGCGACGGCGACTCGCGCCTCCTGACGACACCGGCCCGTACCGTCGTCTGCGCCTTCGCCGCCTTCTTCGGCCGGACGTCCCTCCGCTGCCCGGTGCCGCCGTCCTCACCGGAAAACAGAACCAGTGGGTTGGATGCCCGACTCCTGCCCTGGTAGCCGCGGCGTGACGCACCCCACTCCACCGTCCCGTTCAAACTCCGTTAACAATGGACTGTGATCTCACCGGTCTCCCCGATGCCCCAAAGCGCCCACCGGCCCAGGTCGGAGGCGACTCCCTACGTCGACCTGACGCGGGCCGAGTGGAGCGCGCTGCGCGACCGCACGCCGCTGCCGCTCACCGCCGAAGAGGTCGAGCGGCTGCGCGGCCTCGGCGACGTCATCGACCTGGACGAGGTGATCGACGTCTATCTGCCGCTGTCGCGGCTGCTCAACCTCTACGTCGGCGCCACCCACGGCCTGCGCGGAGCGGTCAACACCTTCCTCGACGACACCGGCGAGGGCCACGGCTCGCAGACCGGTACGCCCTTCGTCATCGGCGTCGCCGGCAGCGTCGCGGTCGGCAAGTCGACCACCGCGCGCATCCTGCAGGCGCTGCTCGCCCGCTGGCCGGAGCACCCGCGGGTGGAACTGGTCACCACCGACGGATTCCTGCTGCCCAAGGCCGAGCTGCAGCGCCGCGGGCTGATGTCCCGCAAGGGCTTCCCCGAGTCGTACGACCGGCGCGCCCTGACACGTTTCGTGGCCGACGTGAAGGCCGGCAAGGACGAGGTGCGCGCACCCGTCTACTCGCACCTGATCTACGACATCGTGCCGGACGAGGAGCTGTTGGTCCGGCGGCCGGACATCCTCATCGTCGAGGGCCTGAACGTCCTGCAGCCCGCCCTGCCGGGCAAGGACGGCCGCACCCGGGTCGCGCTCGCCGACTACTTCGACTTCAGCGTGTACGTGGACGCGCGCACCGAGGACATCGAGCAGTGGTATCTGGCGCGCTTCCGCAAGCTGCGCGAGACCGCCTTCCAGAACCCCCTGTCGTACTTCCACCGCTACACCGAGGTCTCCGAGGTGGAGGCCATGGAGTACGGCCGCCACACCTGGCGCGCCATCAACCAGCCCAACCTGCTGGAGAACGTGCTCCCGACCCGCGGCCGGGCCACCCTGGTCCTGCGCAAGGGCCCCGACCACAAGGTACAGAAGCTCTCCCTGCGCAAGCTCTGAGCGCCTCACCCCCGGACGTACGACGCCGCCCGCCCGGAAGTCCGGGCGGGCGGCGTCGTTGGCGCGGGGGCGGTCTAGCCGAGCGCGGACTTCACGACGTCGGCGAGCCGGCCGGCCACCGAGCGGGCGTGGTCGATGTCGGCGGCCTCGACCATGACGCGGACCACCGGCTCGGTGCCGGAGGGGCGCAGCAGCACGCGGCCGGTGGTGCCGAGTTCGGCCTCCGCCTCGGCCACGGCGGCGGACAGCTCGGTGGAGGACCCGACTCGGCTCCTGTCGACGTCCCGGACGTTGACCAGGACCTGCGGCAGCCGCTCCATGACGGTGGCCAGCTCGGCCAGCGAACGGCCGGTGGAGACGACCCGGGCGGCCAGCATGAGGCCGGTGAGGGTGCCGTCGCCGGTGGTGGCGTGGTCGAGGATGATCACGTGGCCGGACTGCTCGCCGCCGAGCGCGTAGCCGTGCTCCTTCATCGACTCCAGCACGTAGCGGTCGCCGACGGCGGTCTGGATCAGCTCGATGCCCTCGCGCTCCATGGCGAGCTTGAAGCCCAGGTTGGACATGACCGTGCCGACGACGGTGTTCTTCCGCAGCCGGTCCGCCTCGCGCATGGCGACGGCCAGGACGGCCAGGATCTGGTCGCCGTCGACCTCGTTCCCCTGGTGGTCCACGGCCAGGCAGCGGTCGGCGTCGCCGTCGTGGGCGATGCCGAGGTCCGCGCCGTGTTCGATGACGGCGGCCTTGATCAGGTCCAGGTGGGTGGAACCGCAGCCGTCGTTGATGTTGAGGCCGTCCGGCTGGGCACCGAGGGTGACCACCTCGGCGCCGGCCCGGGCGAAGGCCTCGGGGGAGACGCGGGCGGCCGCGCCGTGGGCCTCGTCCAGGACGATCTTCAGGCCGTCCAGGCGGTTCGGCAGGACGCCGATCAGGTGGGCGACGTACTGGTCGAAGCCCTGGTCGTAGTCGCGCACGCGGCCCACGCCGGCGCCGGTGGGGCGGTCCCAGGGGGCGCCGGTGCGGTGCTCCTCGTAGACGGACTCGATGCGGTCCTCGAGGTCGTCCGCGAGCTTGTGGCCGCCCCGGGCGAAGAACTTGACGCCGTTGTCGGGCATCGGGTTGTGGCTCGCGGAGAGCATCACGCCCAGGTCCGCGCCGAGCGCGCCGGTGAGGTAGGCCACGGCCGGGGTCGGCAGCACGCCCACCCGCAGCACGTCGACGCCGGCGCTGGCGAGCCCGGCCACCACCGCGGCCTCCAGGAACTCTCCGGACGCGCGCGGATCCCGTCCCACCACGGCCACCGGCTTGTGGCCCTCGAACGTGCCCGCCTCGGCGAGCACGTGCGCCGCCGCGACCGACAGTCCGAGCGCGAGCTCAGCCGTCAGATCCGCGTTCGCGACACCGCGCACACCGTCCGTACCGAAGAGTCGTCCCACGTCTTTACCTCCGAGATGTTGCCGTGCTCCGCCCCGTACTCACCGGGCGTTCATCCGGTTATACGTCTATACCCCCCGGAATGCGTACGCCCCGGAGACGCACAAAGTGCCTCCGGGGCGTACGTGCAGTGCAGCGCGCGCGTGATGCTTAGCGCTTGCTGTACTGCGGCGCCTTGCGGGCCTTCTTCAGACCGGCCTTCTTGCGCTCGATCTCGCGAGCGTCGCGGGTCAGGAAGCCGGCCTTCTTGAGCGGGCCGCGGTTGTTGTCGACGTCCGCCTCGTTCAGCGCACGGGCGACGCCCAGGCGCAGCGCGCCGGCCTGGCCGGAGATGCCGCCGCCGTTGATGCGGGCGATGACGTCGTAACGGTCGTCGAGCTCAAGGATCTTGAACGGCTCGTTGACTTCCTGCTGGTGCACCTTGTTGGGGAAGTACTCCTCAAGGGTGCGACCGTTGATCGTCCACTTGCCGGAGCCCGGGATGATCCGGACGCGGGCGACGGACTCCTTGCGGCGGCCCGTGCCGGCGGCCGGCTGGGGCTCGCCGAAGCGGGAGGCGAGGGACTCGGAGGTGTACTCCTCCGGGATCTCGATGGTCTCCACGATCTCGCCGTCCTCGACGAGAGGGGTCTCAGGGGTGGTCTCGGCCACGATGCTCCTCAGATGCTTTCTGTATCGGTGGTGGCCGGGACTAGCCCTGCGCGACCTGGCTGATCTCGAACGGAACCGGCTGCTGGGCGCCGTGCGGGTGCTCGGCACCCGCGTACACCTTCAGCTTGGAGAGCATCTGGCGGCCCAGGCTGTTCTTGGGCAGCATGCCCTTGACGGCCTTCTCGATGGCCTTCTCGGGGTTCTTGTCGAGCAGCTCGTCGTAGCGGACGGAACGCAGACCGCCCGGGAAGCCCGAGTGGCGGTAGGCCAGCTTCTGCTGCTTCTTGTTACCGGAGAGGTGCACCTTGTCGGCGTTGATGATGATGACGAAGTCACCGGTGTCGACGTGAGGCGCATAAATCGGCTTGTGCTTGCCCCTCAGGAGGGACGCGGTCTGGGACGCCAGACGGCCCAGGACGACGTCCTGCGCGTCAATGACGTGCCACTGGCGCTGGACATCGCCGGGCTTGGGGCTGAACGTACGCACGGTCGTAGCCTTCGCTTCTTCAGTGAGTGGGTACTGACAAGGCCACCCGGACGATCACGACAGCCCTGTCACCCTGCGGCGACGCATACCGCGAGGTGAACGCTGGTCATCGGCCCGGTGGACCGGCGTAGCGGCCTCTCACGTGAGAACGAGCAAGCCAATACGCATAACGAACCTGCAGAATACCCGCGGCTGCCCGTTCGGGTCAAAACAGCCGGTGCGGGGGCGTGCCCGCACCGGCCGCCCCCGCCCGCACGCCCGCCTCGGGGGCGCGGCCACGGGCCCCCGACCCGGGCCCCCGGTCACCGCTCCCGCGCGACCCGTGTCTCGTCCCACACCGGCTCCGGCGCCTCCCGCACGACCCCGTCCGCACCGAAGACCAGGTACCGGTCGAAGCTGCGGGCGAACCAGCGGTCGTGCGTCACCGCGAGCACGGTCCCGTCGAACGCCTCCAGCCCCTCCTGCAGCGCCTCCGCCGACTCCAGGTCCAGGTTGTCGGTCGGCTCGTCCAGCAGCAGTGCCGTCGCCCCGGCCAGCTCCAGCAGCAGGATCTGGAAGCGCGCCTGCTGCCCGCCCGACAGTTGGTCGAAGCGCTGGTCGCCCTGCCGGTCGAGCTCGTAGCGACGCAGGGCGGACATCGCCTTGCCGCGGTCGCGCGCGTGCTCGGTCCACAGGATGTCGACGAGGGTGCGCCCCGCCAGTTCCGGGTGCGCGTGCGTCTGCGCGAAGTGCCCCGGTACGACCCGCGCGCCCAGCTTCCACTCCCCCGTGTGCCGCACGCCGGGGTCACCGGCCAGCAGCCGCAGGAAGTGCGACTTGCCCGAGCCGTTCGAACCGAGGACGGCCACCCGCTCCCCGTAGAAGACCTCCAGGTCGAACGGCTTCATCAGCCCGGTCAGCTCCAGCCGCCCGCAGGTGACGGCGCGCAGGCCGGTGCGCCCGCCGGACAGCCGCATGCGGATGTCCTGCTCGCGCGGCGGCTCCTGCGGCGGCCCCGCCTCCTCGAACTTCCGCAGCCGGGTCTGCGCGGCCCGGTAGCGGGAGGCCATGTCGGGGCTGATCGCCGCCTGCTGACGGAGGGTCAGCACGAGCTTCTTCAGCCGGGCGTGCTCCTCCTCCCAGCGCCGCCGCAGCTCCTCGAAGCGGGCGAAGCGTTCGCGCCGCGCCTCGTGGTACGTGGCGAAGCCGCTGCCGTGCACCCACACGTCCGAACCGGCCGGTCCCGGCTCCACGCTGACGATCTTCTCGGCGGAGCGGGCCAGCAGCTCCCGGTCGTGGGAGACGAACAGCACCGTCTTCCTGGTCTGCCGCAGCTGCTCCTCCAGCCAGCGCTTCCCGGGGACGTCGAGGTAGTTGTCCGGCTCGTCCAGCAGCAGCACCTCGTCGGTGCCGCGCAGCAGCGCCTCCAGCACCAGCCGCTTCTGCTCGCCGCCCGACAGCGTCCGCACCTCGCGCCACTGGGCCCGCTCGTACGGGACGCCCAGCGCGGCCGTGGTGCACATGTCCCAGACCGTCTCGGCCTCGTAGCCGCGGGCCTCGGCCCAGTCGCTGAGCGCCTGCGCGTAGGCCAGCTGGGCGGCCTCGTCGTCCTGCGCCATGATCTCCAGCTCGGCGGCGTCGACGGCGGCGGCGGCCTCGCGGATCCGCGGCGTCGCCACGGACACCAGCAGGTCCCGCACGGTGCGGTCGTCCCGCACCGAGCCGACGAACTGCGGCATGACCCCCAGCCCGCCGCTCACCGTGACCGTGCCGCCGTGCGGCTTCAACTCACCGGAGATCAGCCGCAGGAGGGTCGTCTTGCCGGCGCCGTTCGCCCCGACGAGGGCCACCGCGGCGCCCTCGCCCACCCGGAACGAGACGTCGCCCAGCAACACCCGGCCGTCCGGCAGGTAGTACTCCAGATGCGCAACGTCCACATGTCCCATGCCGTGGATTCTCGTAGCACGGTCGCCCGCCGCCAAACTGGTTTTCTCCTCTATAGAATCCGCGCCATGACTGACGGGCCGCTGCAGCCGTACCACCCGGACGAGGGATGGACCGCACCGCCGGGACGGCAGGGCGTCCCGGGCGTCCCCCGGGAGCGGCGCCACGTGCTCCTCGGACGGGTCGGATCCGGCGGCTCCGGCCCCTGCCCCACCGAGGCCGGCACGCCGGCCGGCTGACCCCACCCATGCCCTCCCTGCGCACGCTGCTGACCCTGCCCCGCATGCTCCGCCACGGCGCCGCCGTCGGGGCCGGCCTGCCACCGGACGAGGCCGTCCTCCTGGACGTCCCCGGCGTCCCGCTGCGCGGCGCGCTCGCGGCGGCGGGCACCGGCGACCACGGGCCCGCCCGGGAGCTGCTGTCCGCGAGCCGGCTGGGCTGCCAGTGGGAACTGCGCGACACCTACGTCTGCGAGCTGGCGCAGTTCGCGCTCCACAACCCCGGGTGGCTGGACGCCTGGCTCGCCGCCGCGCCCGAGGACCCGGACGCGGCGCTGGTCAAGGCCGACCTGTGCGTCCTCCAGGCCTGGGAGATACGCAGCGGCGCCCGCGCCTTTGAGGTCTCGCCGGAGCAGTTCAAGGCCTTCTTCGCGCTGCTCAAGGACGCGGTGCCGGTGATCGGCGCCGCCGCCGAGCTCAACCCCGCCGACCCCGTGCCGTGGCGCGTCGCGCTCACCCACGCGCGGGGCATGCAGTCCTCGCGGGAGATCTTCGACGCGTACTGGACCGAGGCCGTCGAGCGCGCCCCGCACCACTACGGCTGCCACGCCTCCGCCCTGCAGTACCTGTGCGCCAAGTGGTACGGCGCCCACCGCGAGATGTTCGACTTCGCCGAGCAGGCCGCCGAGGAGGCGCTGCCCGGCTCGAAGATCAACTCACTGCCGCTGCTCGCCGCCGTCGAGTACGAGATCGTCGCGGGCGGACCCGCCGCCGACGACGCGTCCGGCGCGGACGCCGTCGAGCCCGCCCGCATCGCCGCCGCCGTGGACCGCGCCCTGGAGCTGTCCGGCTGGTACGACCCCGGCGACCCGGAGGCGGCGGGGTTCCGCAACCACCTGGCGCTGATGCTGATGCGCGCGGGCCGCTGGGAGGAGGCGCTGCGCGTCTTCCGCGACATCGGCGTGCACGCCACCAGCCTCCCCTGGGCCCACCTGGGCGCGGACCCCCGCCAGGAGTTCCTGGACTTCCGTACCGGGGTGCGGATGCAGGTCGCCACCCGCACGCCGTTCTTCTCCGCCCCGCCCGCGGTCCCCGTACCGGCCGGCGCCCCCGACTGGGCGCCGCGCGCCCTGGCGGTGGCCTCCGCACCGCTCACCGCCGTCGCGCAGGCGGCGCTGCTGTGCCGGACCGAGCTGCGGCTGGCCCCGGCGGGAGCGGGATTCACCCATGTCGAGCTGACCGGGGAAGGCAGTCTGGCGGGGGCGGTCGACCTGTTCACGGCGGGCGAGAAGTGGCCCGCGGTCGTCCTGCAGCGCTCGGGCGACCGGTACGGGATCACGCTGTACGCCAAGGGCAGGAAGGTCGCCGCGCACGAGTGGGCACCGGGGGCGCCCGTACCCTCCCTGGACGCCGCCGGCGCCACGGCCGCCGCCCTCGCCGCGGCCTACGGCGTCCACGACGCACGGCCCCTCACGGCGCTGCTGCGCGGCATGGACGACCCGGGGCGGCGGCTCGCGGACACGGTGGCGGCACTGGGCCTGCCGGTGCTGCCGGAGGGCTTCGGGGAGCGTCCGGCCGCGCTCGACGGGGTGCCCGGGGCCCGGGTGCTCGCCCCGCGCGGCTTCCTCTCCGGGGTCAGGGACACCCTCACCACGGAGACGGGCGCGATGCCGCTCCCCCCACGGGACACCCCGGTGCGCCTCCCCGCCCGCTGGTGGGCGATGCGCGCGCTCTACCTGCTGCTGCTCGTCCCGGCCGCCTGCTTCTCCTGGTGGGGCGCCTTCCACGACCGCCTCCGCCCGGTCCCGCTGGTGCTGACGTCCCTGGGCTCGGGCTACGTCCTCACGCAGGTGGTCACGGCACTGCGGCGCCGCAGATGAACGCACGGGCCCGCGGCGGCCCGGTGCGGCGCGGCCGCCCCTCAGGCGCGCGGCAGCGGCAGGGTACGCATGTTGCGGGCCTCGCGGTTACGCGCGGCCAGCAGCTCGTCCGCCGGGTAGCCGACCTCCTCCAGGGTCAGCCCGTGCGGCCGCACCACGTTGACCGCCGAGTGCCGGACCCGTCCCGCCAGGACCTCCCCGGGGAAACCGGCCGGCCGGTGGCCGTCGCCGACCAGCAGCATCGAGCCGACCAGGGCGCGCACCATGTTGTGGCAGAAGGCGTCCGCCCGTACGGTCGCCACCGCCAGCCCGGAGGCGTCCCGCTCCCAGTGCAGCTCCAGGAGGGTGCGGATGGTCGTCGCGCCCTCCCGCTTCTTGCAGTAGGCCGCGAAGTCGTGCTCGCCGAGGAGCTTGCGCGCCGCCTCGTTCATCAGGTCGACGTCCACCGGCCGGTCGTGCCACAGCACGTGCCCCCGCAGCAGGGGGTCGACCCCGCCCTGGTGGTCGCCGACCCGGTAGGCGTAGCGGCGCCAGATCGCGGAGAAGCGCGCGTTGAAGCCGGCCGGGGCCTGCGAGACCTTCCACACCCGTACGTCCCAGGGCAGCCGTCCGGCCAGCCGGCGCAGCAGCTTGCCGCCCTCCGCCGCCCAGACGTCCTCCGGCAGGTCGACGTGCGCGACCTGCCCGCGGGCGTGCACACCCGCGTCCGTACGCCCGGCGACGGTCAGCTCGACCGGCTCGGGCAGCCGCAGCACCGTCCGCAGGGCCGACTCCAGCTCCCCCTGCACGGTCCGCCGGTTGCGCTGCTTCGCCCAGCCGGAGAACTCGGCCCCGTCGTACGCCAGGTCCAGCCGCACCCGGACGTACCCGGGCTCCACCTCATCGCTCGCCACACTCACCCGCAGATCCTCTCAAACGCGCGGACGGGCCCGCCCCCAGAGATCTGGGTGCGGGCCCGTCCGGTCAGGACGTCAGGCGTCCTTGGACTCCTCGGCCGGAGCCTCGGTGGCCTCGGCCTTGTCCTCGACCTCGGCCGGAGCCTCGGTCTTGGCCTCGGCCTCCTTGACCGCGCGCTTGGTCGCGGCCTCCGCCTCACCCGTGGCCTGCTGGGCCACGGTCAGCGCCTCCACCAGCTCGATGACGGCCATCGGCGCGTTGTCGCCGCGGCGGTTACCGATCTTGGTGATGCGGGTGTAACCACCCGGGCGGTTCTCGTACCGCGGGGCGATCTCGGTGAAGAGCGTGTGGACGATGCCCTTGTCCGTGATCGTCTGCAGTACCAGGCGACGGTTGTGGATGTCGCCCTTCTTCGCCTTGGTGATCAGGCGCTCCGCGACCGGACGCAGACGGCGCGCCTTGGCCTCGGTGGTGGTGATGCGACCGTGCTCGAACAGCGACTTCGCGAGGTTCGCGAGAAGCAGACGCTCGTGCGCGGCGCTGCCGCCCAGACGGGCACCCTTGGCGGGCTTCGGCATGGTGTTTCTCCTCAATCTCTGCACCGGCCGTGTCAGGTACCGGTGTCAGGCCCCCCA
Organism: Streptomyces sp. NBC_00510; assembly: GCA_036013505.1. NCBI lineage: Bacteria > Bacillati > Actinomycetota > Actinomycetes > Kitasatosporales > Streptomycetaceae > Streptomyces > Streptomyces sp. NBC_00510. Next base: position 4,403,722 of record CP107851.1, read on the forward strand.
GGCGGACGCCTGGGGGCAGTCAGATCAGTACTGCTCGGTCTCCACGAAGCCGGCGTCGACGTCGTCGTCCGCACCGAAGGTGTCGGCGGCGGAGGTCGGGTCGAATCCGGGCGGGCTGTCCTTGAGGGCCAGGCCCATGCCGGCCAGCTTCGCCTTGACCTCGTCGATCGACTTCGCACCGAAGTTGCGGATGTCGAGCAGGTCGGCCTCCGAGCGTGCCACGAGCTCACCCACCGAGTGGATGCCCTCACGCTTGAGGCAGTTGTAGGAACGGACGGTGAGCTCGAGCTCCTCGATCGGCAGCGCGAGGTCCGCCGCCAGGGCGGCGTCCGTGGGGGACGGGCCCATGTCGATGCCCTCGGCGTCGACGTTCAGCTCGCGGGCGAGACCGAACAGCTCGACCAGGGTCTTGCCGGCCGAGGCCATCGCGTCGCGGGGACGCATGGCCTGCTTGGTCTCGACGTCGACGATCAGCTTGTCGAAGTCGGTGCGCTGCTCGACACGGGTCGCCTCGACCTTGTAGGTGACCTTGAGCACCGGGCTGTAGATGGAGTCGACCGGGATGCGGCCGATCTCCTGGCCCTGCTGCTTGTTCTGGACGGCCGAGACGTAGCCGCGACCGCGCTCGACGGTCAGCTCCATCTCCAGCTTGCCCTTGCCGTTCAGGCTGGCCAGGACGAGGTCGGGATTGTGCACCTCGACACCGGCCGGAGGCGCGATGTCGGCGGCGGTGACCACACCCGGGCCCTGCTTGCGCAGGTACATCACGACGGGCTCGTCGTGCTCCGAGGAGACGACGAGCTGCTTGATGTTGAGGATGAGGTCGGTGACGTCCTCCTTGACACCCGGCACGGTGGTGAACTCGTGCAGGACGCCGTCGACCCGGATCGAGGTGACGGCGGCACCCGGGATCGAGGAGAGGAGCGTGCGGCGGAGCGAGTTGCCGAGGGTGTAGCCGAAGCCCGGCTCCAGCGGCTCGATCACGAACCGGGAACGGAACTCGTCGACGACCTCTTCGGCCAACGAAGGGCGCTGAGCGATCAGCATGGGGTAATGCCTCCAGTCTTCGGCACCCACTATTTGATGCCGAGGCTTCAAGGGTACGGGCGGCGCGGCGCCAGGAGCACCGCACCGCCCGGGACCGTGAGCGCTGCTACTTCGAGTAGAGCTCGACGATCAACTGCTCCTGCACCTGGGTGTCGATCACCGGGCGCTCGGGCAGGTTGTGCACGAGGATCCGCAGACGCGAGGGGATCGCCTCCAGCCAGGCCGGGACGGTCCTCTCGCCGGCCTCCCCCTGGGCCACCGCGAACGGCGTCAGGTTACGGGAGGACTCGCGGACCTCGACGATGTCGTTCGCGACGACACGGGCCGACGGGATGTCGGTCTTGACGCCGTTCACGAGGAAGTGGCCGTGACGGACCAGCTGCCGCGCATGATCACGCGACTTGGCGAAGCCCGCCCGGTAGACCACGTTGTCCAGCCGGGACTCGAGGATGCGGAGCAGGTTCTCACCGGTCTTGCCGGACCTGCGGTTCGCCTCCACGTAGTACCCGCGGAACTGCTTCTCAAGGACACCGTAGATGCGCGCGCACTTCTGCTTCTCGCGCATCTGCAACAGGTACTCGCTGTCCTTGGTGCGCCCGCGTCCGTGCTCACCCGGGGGGTAAGGACGGATCTCGATCGGGCACTTCGCGCTCTCGCACTTGCTCCCCTTGAGGAAGAGCTTCTGCTTCTCCCGACGGCAACGCTTGCAGTCGGCCCCGGTGTAACGCGCCATTCCTGTTTGTCTCCTACCTGCTCAGCGGATTGCTGATCAGACGCGCCGGCGCTTCGGCGGGCGGCATCCGTTGTGCGGGGTCGGAGTGACGTCCTGGATCGAGCCGACCTCGAGGCCGGTGGCCTGGAGGGAGCGGATCGCGGTCTCACGGCCGGAGCCGGGGCCCTTGACGAACACATCGACCTTGCGCATGCCGTGCTCCTGCGCGCGGCGCGCGGCCGACTCGGCGGCCATCTGCGCGGCGAACGGGGTCGACTTGCGCGAGCCCTTGAAGCCGACGTGGCCGGCGGAGGCCCAGGAGATCACGTTGCCGGACGGGTCCGTGATCGAAACGATGGTGTTGTTGAACGTGCTCTTGATGTGGGCGTGCCCATGAGCGACGTTCTTCTTCTCCTTGCGGCGCACCTTCTTGGCGCCGGCCTGACGGCCCTTCGGAGGCATATGTGGTTACTCCCGGTGGAGGTGGTCGGTCCTACAGCGAAGACCGCTGACGAGCGTCCGCTGAGGACTACTTCTTGCCCGGCTTCTTCTTGCCGGCGATGGCGCGACGCGGGCCCTTGCGGGTGCGGGCGTTGGTGTGGGTCCGCTGGCCGTGGACCGGCAGGCCGCGACGGTGGCGCAGGCCCTGGTAGCAGCCGATCTCGACCTTGCGACGGATGTCCGCCTGGATCTCGCGACGGAGGTCACCCTCGGTCTTGATGTTGGCGTCCACGTACTCGCGGATCTTGACCAGGTCCTCTTCGTCCAGGTCGCGGACCCGGGCGTCCGGGTTCACGCCGGTGGCGGCGAGGGTCTCCTTGGCCAGGGTGCGGCCGATGCCGAAGACGTAGGTGAGGGCGACCTCCACACGCTTCTCGCGCGGGATGTCGACACCTGAAACGCGTGCCATTCAATGGCTCCTGTTGGTGTCCGGGGGTCTTCCACAGCGCCGTTCCTGACCGCCGTACCAGGTACGGATCAGGTCTCCGGCCCCCGCCGGAGGTGCCGTCAGCCGGAGCGTTCCGACCGGACGGGCGCTGCGTATGTACATGTGTTTCGCGTCGCGCGAAGAACTGCGAGGTGCAGGTCGGCGTGCGTCAGCCCTGGCGCTGCTTGTGGCGCAGGTTGTCGCAGATGACCATGACCCGGCCGTGACGGCGGATCACCTTGCACTTGTCGCAGATCTTCTTGACGCTCGGCTTGACCTTCATGGGATGTCAGGTTCTCCGGGTCTTGAGATCTACTTGTAGCGGTAGACGATCCGTCCGCGCGTGAGGTCGTAGGGGGACAACTCCACAACGACCCTGTCATCGGGAAGGATGCGGATGTAGTGCATGCGCATCTTGCCACTGATGTGCGCGAGGACCTTGTGACCGTTCTGCAGCTCCACCTTGAACATAGCGTTCGGCAGAGACTCGATCACGGTGCCCTCGATTTCGATGGCGCCTTGCTTCTTGGCCATGTCCTGCTTTCGGGATCGGCTACCTTGGTCGGCTTTTGGCATGCCTGAAGGCATACGCGGGCCGACGTGACAGTCTACGTCAGCCGATCTGGAAAGACGAATCCGGGGTGTATGCCCGCGAAAGATGATCGGTAAGCGCGGCGGACGGGGGCGCTCAGGCGAGCGGGTCCGGCGCGGCCGTGATCCCGTACTCCGCCAGCTTGGCCTTGCCGCCGTCGCGGGCGGTCAGGACCAGCGGGCCCTCCTCGGTGAGCGCGACGGAGTGCTCCCAGTGCGAGGACCAGGTGCCGTCGTCGGTCTTGACCGTCCACTCGTCCTCGAGGACGTGGGTGAGCGGGGTGCCGAGGCTGACCATCGGCTCGATGGCCAGGCACATGCCGGGCACCAGGCGGGGGCCCTTGCCGCGCTTGCGGGACACGTAGTTCAGCAGGTGGGGGTCCATGTGCATCTGCGAACCGATGCCGTGGCCGCCGTACTCCTCGATGATCCCGTACTTGCCGCCGCCGGGCTTCGGCTGCCGGCGGATGTACGTCTCGATGGCACGGGAGATGTCGACCAGCCGGTCGCCCTTGCGGAAGGCGGCGATGCCGGCCCACATGGACTCCTCGGTCACCCGGCTGAGCTCCACAAGTTCCGGAGCGTGGCCGCTGCCCACGAACGCCGTGTAGGCGGCGTCGCCGTGCCAGCCGTCGACGATCGCGCCGCAGTCGATCGAGATGACGTCACCGTCCTTCAGGACGGTCGCGGTGTCCGGGATGCCGTGGACGACGACGTCGTTCACGGAGGTGCAGATGGTGGCGGGGAAACCGCCGTACCCCAGGAAGTTCGGCTTGGCCCCATGGTCGGCGAGGACCTTGCGGGCGACGTCGTCCAGGTCCTTGGTGGTGGCTCCGGGGACGGCCGCCTCACGGGTGGCCTCGTGGATCGCGGCGACGACCAGGCCGGCCGCGCGCATCTTCGCGATCTGCTCGGGGCTCTTGATCTCCACCATCGGTCCTGGCCTTCCTTCGTCCCACCGGATACCTCAACGGTACGGCCGCGGGGTCCTGGGGGACACCGCGGCCGTACCGGTCACGCATGTGCTCAGGCGGCGCTGTCGCCCGAGTCCTTCTTGTCGTGCAGCGCGTCCATCGCCCGCTTGGTCACCTCGGCGACCTTGCCCAGGGCCGAGATGGTGCGCACCAGGCCCTGCTGCTTGTAGTAGTCGATGATCGGCTCGGTCTTGCTGTGGTACTCCTCCAGCCGGACCCGCACCTTCTCCTCGGTGTCGTCCGACCGCTGGTACAGCTCGCCGCCGCACTCGTCGCAGACGCCGTCACCGGCCGGAGGGTTGTACACCACGTGGAAGACGTGGCTGCCGTTCTTGCGGCACAGCCGGCGACCGGCGATCCGCTTGACGACCTCCTCCTCGGGGACCTCGAGGTCCAGCACCGCGTCCAGCGCTATCCCGGCCTCGGCGAGGATCTTGTCGAGCGCCTGCGCCTGGCCCACGTTCCGCGGGAAGCCGTCGAGCAGGAAGCCGTTCCCGGCGTCCGGCTGCAGCATGCGGTCCTTGGCCATCCCGATGGTGATCTCGTCGGGTACCAGCCGGCCGGCGTCCATGTACTCCTGGGCCTTGCGGCCCAGCTCCGTGCCCTGGCTGATGTTCGCCCGGAAGAGGTCGCCCGTGGAGATGTGCGGGATCGACAGGTTCCTGGCAAGGTACGCAGCCTGCGTACCCTTGCCGGCCCCGGGGGGCCCGACGAGGACGATGCGCATCAGCGGAGGAACCCTTCGTAGTTACGCTGCTGAAGCTGGCTCTCGATCTGCTTCACGGTCTCCAGGCCGACACCCACGATGATCAGGATGCTCGTCCCGCCGAACGGGAAGTTCTGGTTCGCGTTGAACAGCACCAGCGCCACGGTGGGCACCAAGGCGATCAGCCCCAGGTACATCGCGCCCGGCCACGTGATGCGGTTGAGCACGTAGCTGAGGTACTCCGCGGTGGGACGACCAGCCCGGATGCCCGGGATGAACCCACCATACTTCTTCATGTTGTCCGCGACTTCTTCGGGGTTGAACGAGATGGCCACGTAGAAGAAGGCAAAGAAGACAATCAGCAGGAAGTACGCGGTGATGTAGATCGGGTGATCACCCTTGACCAGGTTGTCCCTGACCCAGTTTGCCCAGGTAGAGGTCGATCCACTGAACTGGACGACCAGTGACGGGATGTACAGGAGCGATGACGCGAAGATGACGGGAATCACACCCGCCTGGTTCACCTTCAGCGGGATGTAGGTGGACGTTCCTCCGTACGAACGACGGCCGATCATGCGCTTCGCGTACTGCACGGGGATGCGGCGCTGCGCCTGCTCGACGAAGACGACGAGGGCGACCATCGCCAGACCCACCATGATGACCGCGCCGAACTCGACCCAGCCGTCCGCGATCTTCCCGGACTTCTTGATCGCCCAGAGGGCGCCGGGGAAGCCGGCCGCGATCGACAGGAACATCAGGATCGACATGCCGTTGCCGATGCCGCGGTCGGTGATGAGCTCGCCCAGCCACATGATGAGGGCGGTACCCGCGGTCATCGTGATGACCATCGTGATCGTGGTGAAGATCGACTGGTCGGGGACGATGTTGAAGCGGTCGGGGCACTGCTGGAAGAGGCTGCCGGAGCGGGCGGTGGCCACCAGGCCGGTGCCCTGCAGGATCGCCAGCGCCACGGTGAGGTAGCGCGTGTACTGCGTGATCTTGGTCTGACCGGCCTGGCCCTCCTTCTTGAGGGCTTCCAGGCGCGGGATGACCACGGTGAGCAGCTGCAGGATGATGCTCGCGGTGATGTACGGCATGATGCCGAGCGCGAAGATCGTGAGTTGCAGAAGCGCGCCGCCGCTGAAGAGGTTCACCAGGCCGAAGAGGCCCTGGTTCCCGCCGACCGCCTTGATGCAGGAGTTGACCACCTGGTAGTCGACCCCAGGGATCGGGATGTGCGCTCCCAGCCGGAACAGCATCATGATGCCCAGCGTGAACAGCAGCTTCTTGCGCAGGTCGGGCGTCCTGAACGCCCGGGCGAACGCGGTGAGCACGGTGCCTCCTGCGCCCCCCGCCTCTTCGGCGGGAGGTGACGGTGTTGAAAGCTACGAATGGTCGAACTGCAAAACGATGGGGGTTGCCTGACCCGCGTCAGCGCACAGGCTCCGCAAGACTAGCCCGGCCCACCTTACCGGCGAGCGTCCGTCCCCGGAATGACCAACCGGGGATGCCCCGCACGAAAGTGCGGAACATCCCCGGCTGGATGTGGCATCACTCTCAGACGAGCTCGGTGACCGAGCCGCCCGCGGCGGTGATCTTCTCCTTGGCGGAGCCGGAGACCGCGTCGACGGTCACCTGCAGCGCCACGGAGATCTCGCCGGTGCCCAGCACCTTGACGAGCTGGTTCTTCCGCACGGCACCCTTGGCGACCAGGTCGGCCACCGTGACCTCGCCACCCTCGGGGTAGAGCGCGGTCAGCTTGTCCAGGTTCACGACCTGGAACTCGGTGCGGAACGGGTTCTTGAAGCCCTTGAGCTTCGGCAGACGCATGTGGAGGGGCATCTGCCCACCCTCGAAGCGTGCCGGAACCTGGTAGCGGGCCTTGGTGCCCTTGGTACCACGACCGGCCGTCTTGCCCTTGGACGCCTCACCACGACCCACACGGGTCTTGGCGGTCTTGGCACCGGGGGCCGGACGGAGGTTGTGGACCTTCAGCGGGTTCGACGTGTTGTCGGTGCCCATGTCAGTCAACCTCCTCGACCGTGACGAGGTGGCGGACAGTCTGGACCATGCCGCGGATCTCCGGGCGGTCCTCCTTGACCACAACGTCGTTCAGCCGCTTCAGGCCGAGCGAACGCAGGGTGTCACGGTGGTTCTGCTTGCTGCCGATGTACGACTTGACCTGCGTGACCTTGAGGCGAGCCATTACGCACCCACCCCAGCACGCGCCCGGAGCAGAGCCGCGGGAGCCACGTCCTCGAGGGGCAGGCCACGACGGGCGGCGATCTCCTCGGGGCGCTGCAGGCCCTGGAGAGCGGCCACCGTGGCGTGCACGATGTTGATCGCGTTGTCGGAGCCGAGCGACTTCGACAGCACGTCGTGGATGCCGGCGCACTCCAGAACGGCGCGCACCGGACCACCGGCGATCACACCCGTACCGGGGGAAGCAGGCTTGAGCAGGACGACGCCCGCGGCCTTCTCGCCCTGGATGGGGTGGGGGATGGTGCCCTGGATACGGGGGACCTTGAAGAAGTGCTTCTTGGCCTCCTCAACACCCTTGGCGATGGCGGCCGGCACCTCCTTGGCCTTGCCGTAACCGACACCCACGGTGCCGTCACCGTCGCCCACCACGACCAGCGCGGTGAAGCTGAAGCGACGACCACCCTTCACAACCTTGGCGACGCGGTTGATCGCGACAACGCGCTCAACGTACGCGGTCTTCTCGGCGGCAGCTGCGCCGCCGTCACGGCCCTTCCGGTCCCGCCGCTCGCCGCCACCGGCACCGCCACCGCGGCGCTGGGGTCCAGCCATTGGATTACCTCTCTCTGTTTCCGCTAGCTACGGAACCGGCTCAGAAACCGAGCCCGGCTTCGCGGGCGGCGTCGGCAAGGGCGGCGATGCGCCCGGCGTACCGGTTGCCACCACGGTCGAACACGACGGTCTCGACACCGGCCGCCTTGGCGCGCTCGGCGACCAGCTGGCCGACCTTCTTGGCCTGCTCGGTCTTGTCACCCTCGACGCCTCGGATGGAGGTGTCCAGGTGCGACGCCGAGGCCACGGTGTGGCCCTTGAGGTCGTCGATGACCTGCGCCGTGATACCGCGGTTGGAGCGGGTCACGACCAGGCGCGGGCGCGCCTCGGTGCCCGAGATCCGCTTGCGGACGCGGATGTGGCGGCGCTTCTTGGCGGCGCCCTTGTAAGCATCGCCCTTGGCGATCTTCACACCGTATGCCATGGCTTACTTACCAGCCTTTCCGACCTTGCGGCGGATGACTTCGCCCTCGTACTTGACGCCCTTGGCCTTGTACGGGTCGGGCTTCCGCAGCTTGCGGATGTTCGCGGCGACCTCGCCGACCTTCTGCTTGTCGATGCCCTCGACCGAGAACTTGGTGGGGTTCTCGACCTTGAAGGAGATGCCCTCGGGGGCCTCGACGACGATCGGGTGGCTGTAGCCCAGGGCGAACTCCAGGTTGGAGCCCTTCGCCTGGACGCGGTAGCCGACACCGCTGATCTCGAGCTTCTTCACGTAGCCCACGGTCACGCCGGTGATCATGTTCGCCACCAGCGTGCGCGACAGGCCGTGCAGGGCCTTGTTCAGACGCTCGTCGTTCGGACGCGACACCTGCAGGGTGCCGTCCTCGCCCTTGACGATCTCGATCGGCGCGGCAACGGTGTGGGTCAGGGAACCCTTGGGGCCCTTCACCGAGACCGTCCGGCCATCGATGGTGACGTCCACGCCGGCGGGAACCGGGATGGGCAGCCGTCCAATACGCGACATGGCTATACCTCCGTTTCCCGACTACCAGACGTAGGCGAGGACTTCCCCACCCACGCCCTTCTTGTTTGCCTGCTTGTCGGTGAGGAGCCCGTGGGAGGTGGAGATGATCGCCACGCCCAGGCCGCCGAGCACCTTCGGCAGGTTGGTGGACTTTGCGTAGACCCGCAGACCGGGCTTGCTGATGCGCTTGATGCCGGCGATCGAGCGCTCGCGGTTCGGACCGAACTTCAGCTCGAGAACGAGGTTCTTGCCGACCTCGGCGTCCTCGACCTTCCAGCCGGTGATGTAACCCTCCTGCTGGAGGATCTCCGCGATGTGCGACTTGATCTTGCTGAACGGCATGGTGACCTCGTCGTGGTACGCGGAGTTCGCGTTCCGCAGACGCGTCAGCATGTCTGCGATCGGGTCAGTCATGGTCATGTGATGGCCTTAGGCCTCTCTCGCCGGGGTTTCCTATATGCGCCATCCCTCTCCCCCATCAGACTGGGGACGGGTGCGGCGCGGGGACCTACGGCGTAGTAAGACGGTCATGGGCGGCGGGCGCCCAACCCTTCTACCTTACGGTATGCAGGGCTGGGCTCCCGCCACTCATCTGCTTACCGAGAGCCCCTGGTGGTTACCAGGAGCTCTTGGTCACGCCCGGCAGCTCACCGCGGTGCGCCATCTCACGAAGGCACACGCGGCACAGGCCGAACTTGCGGTACACGGAGTGCGGACGGCCACAACGCTGGCAGCGCGTGTAGGAACGCACGCCGAACTTGGGCTTGCGGGCGGCCTTCGCGATAAGAGCCTTCTTCGCCACGGCTCACGCCTCCTTGAACGGGAAGCCGAGGTGACGGAGGAGCGCGCGGCCCTCAGCGTCGTTGGTCGCCGTGGTCACCACGGTGATGTCCATACCCCGGGTGCGGTCGATCTTGTCCTGGTCGATCTCGTGGAACATGACCTGCTCCGTGAGACCGAAGGTGTAGTTGCCTCGGCCGTCGAACTGCTTCGGCGACAGACCGCGGAAGTCGCGGATGCGCGGGAGCGCGAGCGACAGCAGCCGGTCCAGGAACTCCCACATGCGGTCACCGCGGAGGGTGACGTGGGCGCCGATGGGCTGACCCTCACGCAGCTTGAACTGCGCGATGGACTTCCGGGCCTTGGTGACGGCCGGCTTCTGGCCGGTGATCGTGGTGAGGTCGCGGATCGCGCCCTCGATCAGCTTGGAGTCGCGGGCGGCGTCGCCCACACCCATGTTGACCACGATCTTGGTGAGACCGGGGATCTGCATGACGTTCTCGTACTGGAACTCGTCACGCATCTTGCCCGCGATCTCCTCGCGGTAGCGCGCCTTCAGACGAGGCGAAGTGGTGGCAGTCATCAGATGTCCTCACCCGTCCGCTTGGCAACGCGGATCTTGTTGCCCTCGTCGTCGAAGCGGTAGCCGACGCGGGTCACGACCTTCTTGCCGTCCTTCTCCACGACCAGCTGGACGTTGGAGACGTGGACGGGAGCCTCCGTCGTGATGATGCCGCCGGTCTTCGAACCACGGGCGGTCTGGCCGGCCTTGGTGTGCTTTTTGACCCGGTTGACACCCTCGACCAGGACACGGTCCTCAGCCGGGTAGGCCGCGATGACCTTGCCCTGCTTGCCCTTGTCCTTACCGGTGATGACCTGGACCAGGTCGCCCTTCTTGATCTTCATCGGTTACAGCACCTCCGGCGCGAGCGAGATGATCTTCATGAACTTCTTCTCGCGCAGCTCCCGGCCCACGGGGCCGAAGATACGGGTGCCGCGGGGGTCACCGTCGTTCTTGAGGATGACGGCCGCGTTCTCGTCGAAGCGGATGTACGAACCGTCGGGACGGCGGCGCTCCTTGACGGTGCGCACGACGACCGCCTTGACGACGTCGCCCTTCTTCACGTTGCCACCGGGGATCGCGTCCTTGACGGTGGCGACGATGACGTCACCGATTCCTGCGTAGCGGCGACCGGAGCCACCGAGGACACGGATGCAAAGGATCTCCTTCGCGCCCGTGTTGTCGGCGACACGCAGTCGCGACTCCTGCTGGATCACGTCTATCTCCTGATCGTCTGCCGGTTCCCTCCGGGGCGGGCCCGGAGAGCCTGGCGGAACCGTCCTGCGGGGAACCCCCCGCAGGAATTACGTGCCGGCCGGGGCCGGACCGCGCGAACGGGTCGCGCGGCCCGGCCGGCCGAGCAGTCTTACTTGGCCTTCTCGAGGATCTCGACGACGCGCCAGCGCTTGCTCGCGGACAGCGGCCGGGTCTCCATGAGGAGGACACGGTCGCCGACGCCCGCGGCGTTCTGCTCGTCGTGCGCCTTGAGCTTGTTGGTACGGCGGATGACCTTGCCGTACAGGGCGTGCTTCACACGGTCCTCGACGGCGACCACGACGGTCTTGTCCATCTTGTCGCTGACCACGAGACCCTCACGGGTCTTGCGGTCACCGCGCTGCTCGCTGCTCTCAGTCACATTCTTCTCGCTCATCAGGCGTTCTCCACCGTCTCGATGCCGAGCTCACGCTCACGCATGAGGGTGTAGATCCGGGCGATGTCCTTGCGGACAACCTTCAGCCGGGAGTTGTTCTCGAGCTGTCCGGTGGCCGCCTGGAAGCGGAGGTTGAACAGCTCCTCCTTGGCCTCACGCAGCTTGCCGACGAGCTCCTCGTCGCCCAGCTGACGCAGCTCGGTCGCCTTGGTACCGGCCGCCATTACAGCTCACCTGCCTCGCGCCGGACGATCCGGCACTTCATCGGAAGCTTGTGGGCGGCTCGGGTGAGCGCCTCACGCGCAACCTTCTCGTTCGGGAAGGACAGCTCGAACATCACCCGACCGGGCTTGACGTTCGCGACCCACCACTCCGGGGAACCCTTACCGGAACCCATGCGGGTTTCGGCCGGCTTCTTCGTGAGCGGACGGTCCGGGTAGATGTTGATCCAGACCTTGCCACCACGGCGGATGTGACGGGTGATGGCGATACGAGCGGACTCGATCTGCCGGTTCGTCACGTACGCGGGGGTGACGGCCTGGATGCCGTACTCACCGAACGCCAGCTCGGTGCCACCCTTGGCCATGCCATCACGCTTCGGGTGGTGCTGCTTACGGTGCTTGACCCGACGGGGGATCAGCATGGGGGTCAGGCCTCCGTTCCGGTGGTCTCCGCAGCCGGAGCCTCAGCGGTGGTCGCCTCGGCCTTGGGGGCCTGGGCGTCACCCTGGGGACGACGGCCACGGCCGCCGCGCTCGCCACCGCGGCGCTGCGGACGGTCGTTGCCACCGCCGCGGGCCGGGCGGTTGCCGGCGCGGGCGGCGGCGTTCTCTGCGCGGACCTCGGCGATGTTCTTGACGTCGCCCTTGTAGATCCACACCTTCACACCGATGCGGCCGAAGGTCGTACGGGCCTCGAAGAAGCCGTAGTCGACGTTGGCGCGCAGCGTGTGCAGCGGAACGCGGCCCTCGCGGTAGAACTCCGAGCGGGACATCTCGGCGCCGCCGAGACGGCCACCGCACTGGATCTTGATGCCCTTGGCGCCGGCCTTCATCGTGCTCTGCATGCTCTTGCGCATGGCACGACGGAAGGAGACGCGGGAGGACAGCTGCTCGGCGACGGCCTGGGCCACCAGCTGAGCGTCCGTCTCCGGGTTCTTGACCTCGAGGATGTTCAGCTGGACCTGCTTGCCGGTCAGCTTCTCCAGGTCGCCGCGGATGCGGTCGGCCTCCGCGCCGCGACGGCCGATGACGATGCCCGGCCGGGCGGTGTGGATGTCGACGCGGACGCGGTCGCGGGTGCGCTCGATCTCCACCTTGGAGATGCCGGCCCGCTCCATGCCCTGCGTCATCATCCGGCGGATGGCGACGTCTTCCTTGACGTAGTCCTTGTACAGCTTGTCGGCGTACCACCGGGACTTGAAGTCCGTGGTGATGCCGAGCCGGAACCCGTGCGGGTTAACCTTCTGGCCCATTACCGGGTTCCTTCCTTGCTGCTGACGACCACGGTGATGTGGCTGGTCCGCTTGCGGATCCGGTAGGCACGACCCTGGGCACGCGGACGGAACCGCTTCAGGGTCGGGCCCTCGTCGACGTACGCCTCGCTGATGTACAGCGACTCGGCGTCGGTGTGGTCGTAGTTGTGCGCGGCGTTGGCAATGGCGCTGTCGAGCACCTTGCCCACCGGCACGCTCGCGGCCTGCGGGGCGAAACGCAGGACCGCCTGAGCCTCCGTGGCGCTCATGCCACGGATGAGGTCCACCACGCGGCGGGCCTTCATGGGCGTGACGCGGATGTACCGCGCCTGGGCCCTGGCTTCCATGGTTGTCCCTTCGGTGTCTGTCATGGTCTTCGCTCTCCGCAGATCAGCGACGACGCGACTTGCGGTCGTCCTTCTCGTGGCCGCGGAAGGTGCGGGTCGGCGCGAACTCGCCGAGCTTGTGGCCGACCATCGACTCGGTGACAAACACCGGGACGTGCTTACGGCCGTCGTGCACCGCGATCGTGTGGCCCAGCATCGCCGGGATGATCATCGAGCGGCGGGACCAGGTCTTGATGACGTTGTGGGTACCGGCCTCGTTCTGAACGTCCACCTTCTTGATCAGGTGGTCGTCGACGAAGGGCCCCTTCTTGAGACTGCGCGGCATCTAAACCCGCTCCTAGCGCTTCTTGTTCGTCTTGCGGCGGCGGACGATGTACTTGCTGCTGGCCTTCTTCGGCGAGCGAGTACGACCCTCCTTCTGACCCCACGGGCTGACCGGGTGGCGACCACCGGAGGTCTTGCCCTCACCACCACCGTGCGGGTGGTCGACGGGGTTCATGGCCACACCGCGGACGGTCGGGCGGACGCCCTTCCAGCGCATACGGCCGGCCTTGCCCCAGTTGATGTTCGACTGCTCGGCGTTGCCGACCTCGCCGATGGTGGCGCGGCAGCGGGCGTCGACCAGGCGGACTTCACCGGACGGCATGCGAAGGGTGGCCATGGAGCCCTCCCTCGCCAGCAGCTGGACGGAGGCACCGGCGCTGCGCGCCAGCTTCGCGCCGCCGCCGGGCCGCAGCTCGATGGCGTGGATGGTCGTACCCACCGGGATGTGACGCAGCGGGAGGTTGTTGCCGGGCTTGATGTCGGCGCCGGCGCCGTTCTCGATGCGGTCACCCTGGTTCAGCTTGGCCGGGGCCAGGATGTAGCGCTTCTCGCCGTCCGCGTAGTGCAGGAGCGCGATGCGCGCGGTGCGGTTGGGGTCGTACTCGATGTGCGCGACCTTGGCCGGCACGCCGTCCTTGTCGTGACGACGGAAGTCGATCACGCGGTAGGCGCGCTTGTGGCCACCACCCTGGTGGCGAACGGTCACACGACCGGTGTTGTTACGGCCGCCCTTGCTGTGCAGGGGGCGGACCAGCGACTTCTCCGGCGTGGACCGCGTGATCTCGACGAAGTCGGCGACGCTGGAGCCACGACGGCCCGGGGTCGTCGGCTTGTACTTGCGGATACCCATTTCTCAGTCCTCGGAAGATTCCGGACTTCTGAACGTTCCGGTCCCCGTTAGGAGACCGGGCCGCCGAAGATGTCGATGCGGTCGCCCTCAGCGAGGGTCACGATGGCGCGCTTGGTGTCCTTGCGCTTGCCGAAACCGGTCTTGGTGCGCTTGCGCTTGCCCTGACGGTTGATCGTGTTGACCCCGGTGACCTTGACCTGGAAGACCGCCTCGACGGCCTGCTTGATCTGGGTCTTGTTGGCACGCGGGTCGACGACGAACGTGTACTTGTTCTCGTCCAGCAGCGCGTAGCTCTTCTCGGAGACCACCGGCTTGACCAGGATGTCACGGTGGTCCGTGAAGGTCCGGCTGGTGATCGCGGTCTGCTCGGCCATCAGGCGTCGCTCCCTTCGGTCTCGGCGGCGCCGTTACCGATGAAGCGGTCGAAGGCGGCCTTGGTGAAGACCACGTCGTCGGAGACGAGCACGTCGTACGTGTTCAGCTGGCCGGCCTCCAGGATGTGCACCTGGGGCAGGTTGCGGGCGGACAGCCACGCGGCCTCTTCGGCGCGGTCGGCGACGAGCAGCACGTTCTTGCGGTCGCTGATCTTGCCCAGCAGCGTCTTGGCGGCCTTCGTCGACGGGGACTCGCCCTCGATGACGCCGGTCACGACGTGGATGCGGTTGTGACGCGCCCGGTCGGTGAGGGCACCGCGCAGGGCGGCGGCCTTCATCTTCTTCGGGGTCCGCTGCGAGTAGTCACGCGGCACGGGACCGTGCACGACGCCACCACCGGCGAACTGCGGGGCGCGGGTCGAACCCTGACGGGCGCGGCCGGTGCCCTTCTGGCGGTACGGCTTCTTGCCGCCACCGCGGACCTCGCCACGCGTCTTGACCTTGTGCGTGCCCTGACGGGCGGCGGCCAGCTGCGCCACGACGACCTGGTGGATCAGCGGGATGCTGACCTTCGCGTCGAAGATCTCGCCCGGGAGCTCAACGGTCCCGGCCTTGTCGCCCGCGGGCGACAGAATGTCAATGGTGCTCATATCCTCAGGCCCCCTTGGCCGCGGTGCGGACCAGGACGAGGCCGCCGTTCGGGCCGGGAACCGCGCCCTTGATGAGCAGCAGGCCCTTCTCCGCGTCAACGGCGTGGACGGTCAGGTTCTGGGTGGTGACCCGCTCGTTGCCCATGCGGCCCGCCATGCGCAGACCCTTGAACACACGGCCCGGGGTGGCGCAGCCACCGATGGAGCCGGGAGAGCGGTGCTTGCGCTGGGTGCCGTGTCCGGCGCCGAGGCCCTTGAAGTTGTGACGCTTCATGACACCGGCGAAGCCCTTGCCCTTGCTCTTGCCGGTGACGTCCACCTTCACGCCCGCCTCGAAGACCTCCGCGGTGATCTCCTGGCCGAGGGTGTACTCGGCGGCGTCGGAGGTACGGAGCTCCACCAGGTGGCGGCGGGGGGTCACGTCGGCCTTGGCGAAGTGGCCCTTGAGGGGCTTGTTCACCTTGCGCGGGTCGATCTCGCCGAAGGCGATCTGGACCGACTCGTAACCGTCGACGTCGTTCGTACGGACCTGGGTCACGACGTTCGGGCCGGCCTTGACCACGGTCACCGGGACGACACGGTTGTTCTCGTCCCAGACCTGGGTCATGCCGAGCTTCTCGCCCAGGATGCCCTTGATCTGCTTAGCCATCTGTTCCGCGCCTCTCAGAGCTTGATCTCGATGTCGACGCCGGCCGGAAGGTCCAGGCGCATCAACGAGTCAACGGTCTTGGGCGTCGGGTCGAGGATGTCGATCAGGCGCTTGTGCGTGCGCATCTCGAAGTGCTCGCGCGAGTCCTTGTACTTGTGCGGCGACTTGATGACGCAGTACACGTTCTTCTCAGTGGGCAGCGGCACCGGGCCCGCGACCTGCGCACCAGTACGCGTCACCGTCTCGACGATCTTCTTCGCCGAGGAGTCGATGACCTCGTGGTCGTAGGCCTTGAGCCGGATGCGGATCTTCTGTCCCGCCATGGCTACTTCGTAGTCCTGTCTGCTAGTCAGCGCTCTGGAACTCGGTGGTTCGACCGCCTTCTCCGACCCACGCGGTCGGGCGTGTCGCTTCCCTTCCCTTAAATCACCGCATGACGGAGACCCTCAGGGAGGGGATACGTGGGAGAAGACACCCACCGAGCACCTGGTGAGCACCCCGCTGAGCTTCCCGGAAGATTCCCGTACGTCCGCCACCCCGCCTGGGGCGGAGAGTGACGACGAGTACTGTGGGACTCGCTTCCGGTCCTCCCGACGGGAGGCGCGCAGCATCGGCACTCGACCGAGCAACCCGGCTAGTCTGCCATACCGGACGCCTCGGACGCCAATCGGGGCGCAGTACCTTACCCCCCGCCGCCGCTCCCCCAAACCCGGGTCACAGTCCGGATGTGTACACCAGCAGCCGCGGGGTGCCGGCCGGGGCGTCGACGGGCACGCCCGGGGTGGCGCCGGCCAGCAGCCAGGAGGCGAGGAAGGACGTGGAGACGTCCCCGTACGTGTCCTTGTAGAGCGCCGCCACCCCCGTGACGTGCGGGGCGGCCATCGAGGTGCCGCTCATGCGGACCAGGCCGCCGCCCATGGCCGCGGAGGTGATCCCCGTCCCCGGGGCACTGATGTCCACGCAGCCACCCCAGTTGCTGAAGGACGCCTTGCGGTCCGACTCGTCGATCGCGGCGACGGTGAACGCGCCGGGCGCCGCGGCCGGGGAGACCTGGCAGGCGTCCCCGTCGGAGTTGCCGGCGGCGACGACCGGGAAGACCCCCGCGGCCGCCAGGCCCTCCACCGCGCGGTCGGCCGTCTCGCTGCGGGCGCCACCGGTCGACAGGTTGGCGACCGCGGGCTTCACCGCGTGGGCGGCCACCCAGTTCATCCCGGCGACCACCGTGGCCACCGATCCGCGGCCGTCGCAGCCCAGCACCCGTACCGAGACCAGCTTCGTCGCCCGGGCGACCCCGGTGGTGGCACCGCCGACCGTCCCGGCGACGTGCGTGCCGTGACCGTTGCAGTCGGTGCCGTCCCGGCCGTCCCCCACCGCGTCGAATCCAGGCACCGCCCGTCCCCCGAACTCGGCGTGCCCGAAGTCGATGCCGGTGTCGATGACGTACGAGGTGACCTTGGCTCCCGTCGCCCGCACGCTGAAGGCGCCGCCGTCGTGGGCCCGGTTGCCGATCCGGGCCAGGCCCCAGGACGTCTCGGCGGCGGCCGCGGCCACCTGCGTCGCCGGCTTCGGTGCCGCGACCTCGGCGTCCTGCTCCACGGCCTCCACCCCGGGCACCGCGCGCAGCCGGGAGACCTGGCCGTCGCTCAGCCGGGCGGCGAAGCCCACCAGCGCGCTGGTGAACGTGAACATCGGCTGCGCCTCGACGCTGCGCAGCACCGAGCCCGGGTCCGTGCCCGGCCGCAGCATCACCAGGTACTGCCCGGTGATGCCGCCCTGCGCCGCCATCCGCAGCGGGGCCCCGGGCGGCTCCGGCGTCGCGGCGGCCCCGCCGAGGGCGGGCAGGACGGCCGCCAGGACGGCGGCGACGACCACTGCCCGGCGCTGGGACAGGCGCATGGCGGGCTCCTCGGGGGACTCGTACGGGTGTGCACCGAACGTCACAAGTCGTAACACCGAGTGGTCGTACGCTGCTCGCGCAGTGTGCCAATCGGGCGAGCGGGTGAGCGGGCGCCCCGATGACGTACACGCGTCGCCCGAGTGGCGCACGCCGCGGCGGGGCCCGGCAACCTCCCGGCTGGAACGGCCCTCTAACGTGGCGTGAAGATCGTCCCCACCCGTCGGCGCTTCCTCGCCGCGTTCGCCGCCGGCTCCGCGGCCGTCGCCCTGGGCGGCTGCTCCCGGTCCGGGGGCACGGCCACCGGTCCGGCGCCCGCCCCCCTGGCGTTCAGCGCCCCGGCGGGCGGGGCGCGGCTGTTCCAGGTGCTGGCGCACCCCGACGACGAGCTGTACTTCATGAACCCCGACACCGTGCAGGCCGTGGAAGCGGGCGTCCCCGTGGTGTCGGTGTACGTCACCGCGGGCGAGGCGCACGGGGTCAACCGCCCACCGGGACAGCCGCGTCCGGCCCCCGACAAGGCCGCCTACTCCGCCGCCCGTCACCAGGGCCTGCGGCAGGCGTACGCGGCGATGCTGGGCACCGACATCTTCACGCCCTGGCGGCGCGGCACCACGCGGCTGGCCCACGGGATGACCGCCGAGGTCGACACCTTGCGCGTGGGCGACCGGGAGGCGGTGCTGGTCTTCCTCAACCTCGCCATGCACGGCACGACCGACAGGGTCGGGCTGCCGCAACTGTGGCAGCTGCCAGGCATGACGCTGCCGACCTTCGCCTCGGCGGGCTCACCGAACGCCGCCAGGGACACCTACACCCACGAGGTACTGGTGGACGTGCTCGCCGGACTGCTGCGGCACCACCGGCCGACCCTCGTCCACACCCTCGACCCCGACCCGGACATGGAGGCCAACGCGGCCACCCGGCGACGGGACGTCGAGCAACCCGGCTACAGCGACCACTGGGACCACACCGCGACCGCGCTGTTCACCTGGAAGGCGATCGCCCGCTACGCCGAGGGCGTCGCCCGCGGCGAGGGCATCGCGCCCGCCTTCCTGACGACGGCCTACCGCGGCTACTACAACCACCACTGGCCCTACAACCTCCCGCCCGCGCTGCTGCGCCGGAAGGCCGGCTACCTCGCCCCGTACGGAGGCGCCCCCGACTGGCCGTGCGGCGACCCCTCCGGCTGCGGCGACTACCAGGTCGGCATGGGCAGGCCGCTCGCCAACCGCAAGGGCTGGGTGCGCAGCACCCACTACCGCCACCCCGGCGCCCGCCTGGTACCGGGGACCGACGCGCAGGGGCGGCTGGTCGCCCACGGGGTGCTCGGCACGCGCGCGGTGCGCTGGCGGGAGACCGCACCCGGCAGCGGGCGCTGGGGCACGCCGCGGGACCTGGGCGGCGGACCGCTCGCCCCCGCGCTGAGCGTCGTCACCGACCCGGCCGGCGGCGGACCGCTGCTGTTCGCGCTGCGGTTCGCCGCCCTGGAGAGCGACCGGGCGGCCAACACCCGTGACGTCGTGGTGCTGGCGGAGGGCCGCGACTGGGAGGGGCTGGGCTCGCCCGAGGACGACCCGGACCGGGGGCGCAGGATCGGCGTACCCGTCGCGGTGGCCGCGCCGGACCGCCGGGTGCACCTGTTCGTGCGCAACGCGGCCAAGGGCCTGAGCACCCGCGTACGGGAGCCTGACGGCACGTGGACCGGCTGGCAGGACCTGGGCGGCGGCGAGGTGCAGGACGGGCTGAGCGCGGTCGTGGACCGCGACGGGAGGGTGCATGTGTTCGCCGCCGGGCGGACCGCCGTGCACCACTGGTCCCAGGACGCGCCGGGCCGGCCGCTCCTCTGCCGGGCGCTGACCGCGCTGCCGGTCCCCGCCGATCCCCCGGCGGCCGCGGCGGAGCCCGACGGCTCCCTGTCCCTGGTCTACCGCCTGCCCGCGAGCGACGGACTCCTCGTCCACCGGCTCGGCGTGGTCCCGGCGGCGCTCGGGCCGGACCGGCCGCGGCTCTTCGACGGTTACGGCCCCCTCGCCCAGGCCCACGGGCTGCTCGCCGGACGCGCCGCCGACGGTGCCGTCCACGTCGCCGGCCTCACGCACCCGGCCGGCGCGCTGCGCCGGGGCGCCCCCGGGTACGGCTTCCCGGCCCTGCACACCCGCCCCGGGGCCCGGCCGGCCGTCGTGGGGTTCGGGACGGACGCCACGCCCTGGATCTGGCGGCCGGAGCTGCGCACCCCGGTCTAGCCCCCCGGCCCCCCGGCCCCGGGCCCGGAAAACGCCGAGGGCCCCGGCCCACCGCGTGAACGGTGGGCCGGGGCCCTCGTACAGCTCGCGTAAGGCAAGCGGCAGATCGCCGGGATCCTTACTTCAGGATCTTGGTGACCTGGCCGGCGCCGACGGTCCGGCCACCCTCGCGGATGGCGAACTTCAGGCCCTCCTCCATGGCGATCGGCTGGATCAGCGCGACCGTCATGGCGGTGTTGTCGCCCGGCATGACCATCTCGGTGCCCTCGGGGAGGGTCACGACGCCGGTCACGTCCGTGGTACGGAAGTAGAACTGCGGGCGGTAGTTGTTGAAGAACGGGGTGTGACGACCACCCTCGTCCTTCGACAGGATGTAGGCCTGGGCCTCGAAGTCGGTGTGCGGCGTGACCGTACCCGGCTTGATGATGACCTGGCCGCGCTCGACGTCCTCGCGCTTGATGCCGCGGAGCAGCAGACCGACGTTCTCACCGGCCTGGCCCTCGTCGAGCAGCTTGCGGAACATCTCGATGCCGGTGACCGTGGTGGTGGTCTTCTCGGTCTTGATGCCGATGATGTCGACGGTCTCGTTGACCTTGAGGATGCCGCGCTCGATACGACCGGTGACGACGGTGCCACGACCGGTGATCGTGAAGACGTCCTCGATCGGCATCAGGAACGGCTTGTCGACGTCGCGCTCGGGGGTGGGGACGGCCTCGTCCACGGCCTTCATCAGGCCGAGGAGCTTCTCGCCCCACTCCTTGTCGCCCTCCAGCGCCTTCAGCGCGGAGACGCGGACGACCGGCAGGTCGTCGCCCGGGAACTCGTACTCGGAGAGCAGCTCACGGACCTCGAGCTCGACGAGCTCCAGGATCTCCTCGTCGTCCACCATGTCGGCCTTGTTCAGGGCGACGACGATGTAGGGAACGCCGACCTGGCGGGCCAGGAGCACGTGCTCCTTGGTCTGCGGCATCGGACCGTCGGTGGCGGCGACCACGAGGATGGCGCCGTCCATCTGCGCGGCACCGGTGATCATGTTCTTGATGTAGTCCGCGTGACCCGGGCAGTCGACGTGCGCGTAGTGACGCGCGTCCGTCTGGTACTCGACGTGCGCGATGGAGATGGTGATACCGCGCTGCCGCTCCTCCGGCGCCTTGTCGATCTGGTCGAACGGCGTGAAGGGGTTCAGGTCCGGGTACGCGTCGTGCAGCACCTTGGTGATCGCAGCGGTAAGAGTGGTCTTACCGTGGTCGATGTGACCGATGGTGCCGATGTTGACGTGCGGCTTAGTCCGCTCGAACTTCGCCTTCGCCACTGGGGTCCTCCTGTGGAGTTGCTGTACGCCTTACTTCATCGGCGCCAGGGTGATCTTTGCTGGGTTACGGGCGGCCGGGGCATCCGACGCTCCCCTCGCGGTTCGCGGCGGAATGCCCCCAAGCCTCCCGGTCAAGCCTAGTGCGGGAACAACTGCTGGGTTACTCGCCCTTGGCCTTCGCGATGATCTCCTCGGCGACGTTCTTGGGAACCTCGGCGTAGGAGTCGAACTGCATCGAGTAGCTCGCGCGACCCGACGTCTTGCTGCGGAGGTCGCCGACGTAGCCGAACATCTCCGACAGCGGTACCAGGCCCTTGACGACCCGGGCACCACTGCGCTCCTCCATGGCCTGGATCTGGCCACGGCGGGAGTTGAGGTCGCCGATGACGTCGCCCATGGACTCCTCGGGCGTGGTGACCTCGACGGCCATCATCGGCTCGAGGAGGACGGGGCTCGCCTTGCGGGCGCCCTCCTTGAAGGCCTGCGAACCGGCGATCTTGAACGCCAGCTCGGAGGAGTCGACCTCGTGGTAGCCACCGTCGAGAAGGGTGACGCGGACGCCGACCATCTCGTAGCCGGCCAGGATGCCGAACTTCATGGCCTCCTGGGCACCGGAGTCCACCGACGGGATGTACTCGCGGGGGATGCGGCCACCGGTGACCTTGTTGACGAACTCGTAGGAGGCGTCTCCGCCCTCCAGCGGCTCCAGCGCGATCTGCACCTTCGCGAACTGGCCGGTACCGCCGGTCTGCTTCTTGTGCGTGTAGTCGATCCGCTCGACCGCCTTGCGGATGGTCTCGCGGTAGGCGACCTGGGGCTTGCCCACGTTCGCCTCGACCTTGAACTCGCGCTTCATGCGGTCGACCAGCACCTCGAGGTGCAGTTCGCCCATGCCGCCGATGATCGTCTGGCCGGTCTCCTCGTCCGAGTGGACCTGGAAGGAGGGGTCCTCCTCCGAGAGACGCTGGATGGCGACACCCAGCTTCTCCTGGTCACCCTTGGACTTGGGCTCGATCGCGACCTGGATGACCGGAGCCGGGAAGTCCATGGACTCCAGGATCACCGGGTTCTTGTCGTCGGACAGCGTCTCACCGGTGGTGGTCTGCTTCAGGCCCATGACGGCGACGATGTCGCCGGCGCCCACCGAGTCGATCTCCTCACGCTTGTTCGCGTGCATGCGGTAGATCTTGCCGATGCGCTCCTTCTTGCCCTTGACGGAGTTCAGCACGGAACTGCCGGACTCCAGGCGGCCCGAGTACACCCGGACGAAGGTGAGCTTGCCGAGGTGCGGGTCGCTCATGATCTTGAACGCGAGGCCGGAGAAGGGCTCGTCGTCGGAGGGCTTGCGCTTGATGATCTGCTCGGCGTCGCCGACGGCGTGGCCCTCGATGGCCTCGACGTCCAGCGGCGACGGCAGGTAACGCACGACCGCGTCGAGCAGGGGCTGGACGCCCTTGTTCTTGAACGCGGTTCCGCAGAACACCGGGGTGACGGTGACGGAGCCCGCGCCGCCCTTGGAGGCGAGGGTGATGCGGCGGATGGCCGCCATCAGCTGCTCCTGGCTGGGCTCGGTGCCCTCCAGGTACAGCTCCATCATCTCCTCGTCGTTCTCGGCGACGGCCTCGAGCAGCTTGCCGCGCCACTCGTCGGCGGCCTCGGTGTGGGTGTCCGGGATGTCGACGACGTCGTACATCTCGCCCTTGGTGGCCTCGGCGGACCACACGAGGGCCTTCATCTGGACGAGGTCGACCACGCCCTTGAAGTCGGCCTCGGCACCGATCGGCAGCTGCATGACCAGTGGAACCGCACCGAGGCGGTCCACGATCATGTCGACGCAGCGGTGGAACTCGGCACCGGTGCGGTCGAGCTTGTTGACGAAGCAGATACGCGGCACACCGTAGCGGTCCGCCTGACGCCAGACGGTCTCGGACTGCGGCTCGACACCGGCGACACCGTCGAACACCGTCACGGCACCGTCGAGCACGCGCAGCGAGCGCTCCACCTCGACGGTGAAGTCGACGTGACCCGGGGTGTCGATGATGTTGATGGTGTGGTCGACGTTCTCCAGCGGCCAGTGGCAGGTCGTCGCGGCCGACGTGATCGTGATGCCGCGCTCCTGCTCCTGCTCCATCCAGTCCATGGTGGCAGCGCCGTCGTGGACTTCGCCGATCTTGTACGAGACACCGGTGTAGAACAGGATCCGCTCGGTGGTCGTCGTCTTGCCCGCGTCGATGTGGGCCATGATCCCGATGTTGCGGACCCTGGCCAGGTCAAGTGAAGTGGTAGCCATAAGGCTTCAGTCTTCTCTCGGTTCTCTCGATGGGGGCGCGGACTACCAGCGGTAGTGCGCGAAGGCCTTGTTGGACTCGGCCATCTTGTGGGTGTCCTCGCGACGCTTCACCGCGGCGCCCAGACCGTTGCTGGCGTCCATCAGCTCGTTCATCAGACGCTCGGTCATGGTCTTCTCGCGGCGGGCGCGGGAGTAACCCACCAGCCAGCGCAGCGCCAGGGTGTTGGCACGGCCGGGGCGGACCTCGATCGGCACCTGGTAGGTCGCGCCACCGACACGGCGGGACTTGACCTCCAGGGAGGGCTTGACGTTCTCCAGGGCGCGCTTGAGCGTGATGACCGGGTCCTGCCCGGTCTTCTCGCGCAGGCCCTCGAGGGCGCCGTACACGATGCGCTCGGCGGTGGAGCGCTTGCCGTGCAGCAGGATCTTGTTGACGAGCGACGTCACCAGAGGAGAACCGTAGACCGGGTCGATGATGACCGGGCGCTTCGGGGCGGGGCCCTTACGAGGCATTCTTACTTCTCCTTCTTGGCGCCGTAGCGGCTGCGGGCCTGCTTGCGGTTCTTGACACCCTGGGTGTCGAGCGAACCGCGGATGATCTTGTAGCGAACACCCGGCAGGTCCTTCACACGACCACCACGCACGAGCACGATGGAGTGCTCCTGCAGGTTGTGACCCTCACCCGGGATGTAAGCGGTGACCTCGATGCCGCTGGTCAGTCGCACACGCGCGACCTTACGCAGGGCAGAGTTCGGCTTCTTCGGGGTGGTCGTGTAGACGCGCGTGCAGACGCCGCGGCGCTGAGGGGAACCCTTCAGTGCGGGCGTCTTGTTCTTCTCGACCTTGTCCTGCCGGCCCTTTCGGACCAGCTGCTGGATCGTAGGCACCGTTTCTCCGGTTTCTGTGTGCCGACTCGATACTTCTAACCTGGGGTTTCAGCGGCTCACGCCGACCCACGCGGTCGGGTGTGTCGCGCACCTCATACGATTTCCGTCGAAACGAAACTGCGTATTTGTCGGTGTATCGGCCTCGGTGTCCCGTACGGACAAGTGCACGCACGAGAACCCGGGCACACCCCAGGCACAAGGTCAGAGCGTACCCAGCGCCCAGCCTTCGGTCAAAACATATGGTCTCGGCCGATGCCGCACCCTCCCGCCGGGCCCCGCGGGGAGCTCGCGAGAACGCACTCAGCCGTGACTGACCGCCACTACCACCATAACGACGATCGCCGTGATCGCGACCGTGAACGCGGTCAGAAGGTATCCCATCACCAGTCCGCACACCGCGAGCGCGTCGCCCCGCTCGCCCGTGCGCCGGATCTCCCGGCGCGCCATGTGCCCCAGCACCACGGCCGGTATCCCGGGGATCACCAGTCCGAACATGCCCACCGCGCCGCAGACCAGTGAGGCGACCGCCTTGGCGTTGACCGGCGGCGGGGGCGCGGGGAGCCGGCGTGGGCGCGGGATGTCCGCGGTGAGTCCGTACAGCTCCTGGTACGTCACCGCCTGGTAGGCCAGCCCCACCCGGTCCTCGAACTCCGGCTGGGTCAACCGCCCTTCGGTGAACGCAGCCTTGAGCACGTCCACCGTACGCTCGCGATCATCGTTCGCAGCCCGCATCGCTCCATTATGCCCGGAAAACCACGTTCCCAGGGCGCCCCGTCACACGGTCGGCCGGTCCGTGCCGCCCCTCCCCCGGCCGTACCGCCCCGGAAAGGCCCCACAGGCCCGTCCAGGGCGGCACAAAGCCGCTGGGCGGCCACCCCGAGGGATGGCCGCCCAGCGGCTTCGAGCGGACGACTCAGCCGTTGTACGGGCCGTAGTCGTAGTCCTCCAGCGGGACGGCCTGGCCGGAGCCGGTGCCGAACGGGCTGTAGTCGATGTCGTCGTAGCCGACGGCCGAGTACATCGCGGCCTTGGCCTCCTCGGTCGGCTCGACCCGGATGTTGCGGTAGCGGGACAGACCCGTACCGGCCGGGATGAGCTTGCCGATGATGACGTTCTCCTTGAGGCCCAGCAGCGAGTCGGACTTGGCGTGGATCGCCGCGTCGGTGAGGACTCGGGTCGTCTCCTGGAAGGAGGCGGCCGACAGCCAGGACTCGGTGGCCAGCGAGGCCTTGGTGATACCCATCAGCTGCGGACGGCCGGAGGCCGGGTGGCCACCCTCCGCCACGACCCGACGGTTCTCGGTCTCGAAGCGGCCGCGCTCGACCAGCTCGCCCGGCAGCAGCTCCGCGTCGCCGGACTCGATGATCGTCACCCGGCGGAGCATCTGCCGGATGATGATCTCGATGTGCTTGTCGTGGATCGACACGCCCTGCGAGTTGTAGACCTTCTGGACTTCCCCGACCAGGTGGACCTGGACGGCCCGCTGACCCAGGATGCGCAGCACGTCGTGCGGGTTGGTGGCACCCACGGTCAGCTTCTCGCCGACCTCGACGTGGTCGCCCTCGCCCACCAGCAGCCGGGCACGCTTGGAGATCGGGTAGGCGATCTCCTCGGCACCGTCGTCCGGGGTGATGACGATCTTCTTGGTCTTCTCGGTCTCCTCGATCCGGATGCGGCCCGCCGCCTCCGAGATCGGGGCGACACCCTTGGGGGTACGCGCCTCGAAGAGCTCGACGACACGCGGCAGACCCTGCGTGATGTCGTCACCGGCCACACCACCGGTGTGGAAGGTACGCATCGTCAGCTGGGTGCCGGGCTCACCGATGGACTGGGCGGCGATGATGCCGACCGCCTCACCGATGTCCACCAGCTTGCCGGTCGCGAGCGAACGGCCGTAGCACATCGCGCAGGTGCCCACCGCGGACTCGCAGGTCAGGACCGAGCGGGTCTTGACCTCCTCGACGCCGTTGTGGATGAGCTGCTCGATGAGCACGTCGCCGAGGTCGGTGCCGGCGGTGGCCAGCACCTTGCCGTCCACCACGACGTCCTCGGCGAGGCAGCGCGCGTACACGCTGGTCTCGACGTCGTCCGTCTTGCGCAGCGAACCGTCCTCGGAGCGCTCGGCGATCGCCAGCTTGAGGCCGCGCTCGGTGCCGCAGTCCTCCTCGCGGATGATGACGTCCTGGGAGACGTCGACCAGACGACGCGTCAGGTAACCGGAGTCGGCGGTACGCAGAGCGGTGTCCGCGAGACCCTTACGGGCACCGTGGGTGGAGATGAAGTACTCCAGCACGGTGAGACCCTCGCGGAACGACGCCTTGATCGGCCGCGGGATGGTCTCGTTCTTCGCGTTGGACACCAGGCCACGCATACCCGCGATCTGACGCATCTGCATCATGTTTCCGCGGGCACCCGAGTCGACCATCATGAAGATCGGGTTGGTCTTCGGGAAGTTCGCGTTCATCGCCTCGGCGACCTCGTTGGTCGCCTTGGTCCAGATCGCGATGAGCTCCTGCGTGCGCTCGTCCTTGGTGATCAGACCGCGCTCGTACTGCTTCTGGACCTTCTCGTCCTGTGCCTCGTAGCCCGCGATGATGGCCTTCTTGGCCTCGGGCACGACGACGTCGGAGATGGCCACGGTGACACCGGAACGGGTCGCCCAGTGGAAACCGGACGCCTTCAGGTTGTCGAGCGTCGCCGCCACGATGACCTTCGGGTAGCGCTCGGCGAGGTCGTTGACGATCTCGGAGAGCTGCTTCTTGCCCACCGGGTAGTCCACGAACGGGTAGTCCTCGGGCAGCAGCTCGTTGAAGAGCGCACGGCCCAGGGTCGTGTTCAGCCGGAAGGAGTCGCCCAGCTGCCAGGGCTCCTCGCCCTCGACGTCCGCCGGCGGGGTCCAGCCACGCGGCGGGACGGTGCCGATCGGGAACCGGATGTCGATCCGCGACTGGAGCGAGAGCTCGCGCGCGTCGAAGGCCATGATCGCCTCGGCGGTCGAGCCGAACGCCCGGCCCTCGCCCCGGAGCTCGCGCTCCTCCGCGTCCGTGGTGAGGAAGAACAGACCCAGGACCATGTCCTGCGTCGGCATCGTCACCGGACGGCCGTCGGCGGGCTTGAGGATGTTGTTCGAGGACAGCATCAGGATGCGGGCCTCGGCCTGCGCCTCCGCGGACAGCGGCAGGTGCACGGCCATCTGGTCACCGTCGAAGTCCGCGTTGAACGCGGTGCAGACGAGCGGGTGGATCTGGATGGCCTTGCCCTCGACCAGCTGCGGCTCGAAGGCCTGGATGCCGAGACGGTGCAGGGTCGGCGCCCGGTTCAGCAGCACCGGGTGCTCGGCGATGACCTCTTCGAGCACGTCGTACACGACCGTGCGGCCGCGCTCGACCATGCGCTTGGCCGACTTGATGTTCTGCGCGTGGTTCAGGTCCACCAGGCGCTTCATCACGAACGGCTTGAAGAGCTCCAGCGCCATGGCCTTGGGAAGACCGCACTGGTGCAGCTTGAGCTGCGGGCCGACGACGATGACCGAACGGGCCGAGTAGTCGACGCGCTTGCCGAGCAGGTTCTGACGGAACCGGCCCTGCTTGCCCTTGAGCATGTCGGACAGCGACTTCAGCGGACGGTTGCCGGGGCCCGTGACCGGGCGACCACGACGGCCGTTGTCGAAGAGCGCGTCGACGGCCTCCTGGAGCATGCGCTTCTCGTTGTTCACGATGATCTCGGGGGCACCGAGGTCGAGGAGGCGCTTGAGGCGGTTGTTGCGGTTGATGACGCGGCGGTACAGGTCGTTCAGGTCGGAGGTCGCGAAGCGGCCACCGTCCAGCTGCACCATCGGACGCAGGTCCGGCGGGATCACCGGGACGCAGTCCAGCACCATGCCCTGGGGCTTGTTGGTGGTCTGCAGGAAGGCGGAGACGACCTTGAGGCGCTTGAGCGCACGGGTCTTCTTCTGGCCCTTGCCGGTACGGATGATCTCGCGGAGCTTGGCGGCCTCCTCGTCGAGGTCGAAGGACTCCAGGCGCTTCTGCAGCGCCGCGGCACCCATCGAACCCTGGAAGTAGGTGCCGAAGCGCTCCCGCAGCTCGCGGTAGAGCAGCTCGTCACCCTCCAGGTCCTGGACCTTGAGGTTCTTGAAGCGGGACCACACCTCGTCGAGCCGGTCCAGCTCGCGCTGGGCGCGGTCGCGCAGCTGCTTCATCTCCCGCTCGGCGCCCTCGCGCACCTTGCGGCGCACGTCGGACTTGGCGCCCTCGGCCTCCAGCTCGCCGAGGTCTGCCTCGAGCTTCTTCTGCCGGGACTCGATGTCGGAGTCACGGCGCTGCTCGACCTGCTGACGCTCCACGGAGACCTGGGCCTCCAGCGAGGGCAGGTCGCGGGTACGACGCTCGTCGTCCACCCACGTGATCATGTAGGCGGCGAAGTAGATGACCTTCTCGAGGTCCTTCGGGGCGAGGTCGAGCAGGTAGCCCAGCCGCGACGGAACGCCCTTGAAGTACCAGATGTGGGTCACGGGGGCGGCCAGCTCGATGTGGCCCATCCGCTCACGACGCACCTTGGCGCGAGTGACCTCGACGCCGCAGCGCTCACAGATGATGCCCTTGAAGCGGACACGCTTGTACTTGCCGCAGTAGCACTCCCAGTCCCGGGTGGGGCCGAAGATCTTCTCGCAGAAGAGTCCGTCCTTCTCGGGCTTCAGGGTGCGGTAGTTGATGGTCTCAGGCTTCTTGACCTCGCCATGGGACCACTGTCGGATGTCGTCCGCGGTCGCAAGGCCGATCCGCAGCTCGTCGAAGAAGTTGACGTCGAGCACTTTGTCGTCAATCCCTCTTTCGGGGTCGAAAGTCAAACATGTCTGAACGGTCCGGGGGAGGCGGGGAGCTGCTCACGGCAGCTCCCCGGCCGGCCCGTCAGACCTCTTCGACGCTGCTCGGCTCGCGCCGGGACAGGTCGATACCGAGCTCCTCCGCCGCGCGGAAGACGTCCTCGTCCGTGTCGCGCATCTCGATGGACATGCCGTCCGAGGACAGCACCTCCACGTTGAGGCAGAGCGACTGCATTTCCTTGATGAGCACCTTGAAGGACTCGGGAATGCCCGGCTCGGGGATGTTCTCGCCCTTGACGATCGCCTCGTAGACCTTCACGCGGCCCAGGACGTCGTCGGACTTGATGGTGAGGAGTTCCTGCAGCGCGTAGGCCGCGCCGTACGCCTCAAGGGCCCACACCTCCATCTCACCGAAGCGCTGACCACCGAACTGCGCCTTACCACCCAGCGGCTGCTGGGTGATCATCGAGTACGGACCGGTGGAACGGGCGTGCAGCTTGTCGTCCACCAGGTGGTGCAGCTTGAGGATGTACATGTAGCCGACCGAGATCGGGTCCGGGAACGGCTCGCCGGAGCGGCCGTCGAAGAGCCGGGCCTTACCGGAGGGCAGCACCAGGCGCTGGCCGTCGCGGTTCGGGATCGTGGCCTCGAAGAGACCGGCGATCTCGTCCTCGCGGGCACCGTCGAACACCGGGGTGGCGACGTTGGTGCCGGCCTCCACCTGGTCGGCGCCGATCGCCGTGAGGCGCTGCGCCCACTCGTCGCCGAGGCCGGAGACGTCCCAGCCCTGGGCGGCGAGCCAGCCGAGGTGGATCTCCAGGACCTGTCCCGGGTTCATTCGGGACGGGACACCCAGAGGGTTGAGGATGATGTCGACCGCGGTGCCGTCCTCCAGGAACGGCATGTCCTCGATCGGCAGGATCTTGGAGATGACGCCCTTGTTGCCGTGGCGGCCGGCGAGCTTGTCACCGTCGGTGATCTTGCGCTTCTGTGCCACGTAGACGCGGACCAGCTGGTTCACGCCGGGCGGCAGCTCGTCGCCCTCCTCGCGGTCGAAGACGCGCACGCCGATGACCTTGCCGGTCTCGCCGTGCGGCACCTTCAGCGAGGTGTCACGGACCTCACGGGCCTTCTCGCCGAAGATCGCGCGCAGCAGGCGCTCCTCCGGGGTCAGCTCGGTCTCGCCCTTCGGGGTGACCTTGCCGACCAGGATGTCGCCGGCGACGACCTCGGCACCGATGCGGATGATGCCGCGCTCGTCGAGGTCGGCCAGGACCTCCTCGGAGACGTTCGGGATGTCCCGGGTGATCTCCTCGGGGCCGAGCTTGGTGTCACGGGCGTCGACCTCGTGCTCCTCGATGTGGATCGAGGAGAGGACGTCGTCCTGCACCAGACGCTGGCTGAGGATGATCGCGTCCTCGTAGTTGTGGCCCTCCCACGGCATGAACGCCACCAGGAGGTTCTTGCCCAGCGCCATCTCACCGCGCTCGGTGGACGGCCCGTCGGCGAGCACCTGGCCGGCGATCACGCGGGCGCCCTCGTCCACGACGACCTTCTGGTTGAAGGACGTGCCCTGGTTCGAGCGGGAGAACTTGGCGACCCGGTAGGTGTTGTAGGTGCCGTCGTCGTTGGCGACGGTGACGTAGTCCGCGGAGACCTCCTGGACCACGCCGTCCTTGTCGGCCTTGATGACGTCACCGGCGTCGACCGCGCAGCGGTACTCCATGCCGGTGCCGACCAGCGGGGCCTGCGCCTTGAGCAGCGGCACGGCCTGGCGCATCATGTTCGATCCCATGAGCGCGCGGTTGGCGTCGTCGTGCTCGAGGAAGGGGATCATGGCGGTCGCGACCGACACCATCTGGCGCGGCGAGACGTCCATGTAGTCCACGTCCTCACCGGGGACGTAGTCGATCTCGCCACCACGGCGGCGCACCAGGACGCGCGACTCCGCGAAGCGGTTGTCGTCGGTCAGCGGGGCGTTCGCCTGGGCGATGACGAAGCGGTCCTCCTCGTCGGCCGTGAGGAAGTTGACCTCGTCGGTGACGACACCGTTCTCGTCGACCTTGCGGTACGGGGTCTCCACGAAACCGAACGCGTTGACCCGGCCGTAGGAGGCCAGCGAGCCGATCAGACCGATGTTCGGGCCTTCGGGGGTCTCGATCGGGCACATGCGTCCGTAGTGGGACGGGTGCACGTCACGGACCTCGAAGCCGGCCCGCTCACGGGACAGACCACCGGGGCCCAGCGCGGACAGACGGCGCTTGTGGGTCAGGCCCGACAGCGGGTTCGTCTGGTCCATGAACTGGGACAGCTGGCTGGTGCCGAAGAACTCCTTGATGGAGGCGACGACCGGCCGGATGTTGATCAGGGTCTGCGGCGTGATCGCCTCGACGTCCTGGGTGGTCATCCGCTCGCGGACGACGCGCTCCATGCGGGCCAGACCCGTACGGACCTGGTTCTGGATGAGCTCGCCGACGTTGCGCAGACGACGGTTGCCGAAGTGGTCGATGTCGTCGACCTCGACGACCACGGAGGAACCGTTGTCGCCGGTGGTCTCGGTCTCGCCCGCGTGCAGCTTGACCAGGTACTTGATCGCCGAGATGACGTCCTCGACGGTCAGCACGCCGGCGTCGAGCGGCGCGTCGGCACCCAGCTTCTTGTTGATCTTGTAGCGGCCGACCTTGGCCAGGTCGTAGCGCTTGGGGTTGAAGTAGAGGTTCTCCAGCAGCGTCTGCGCGGCCTCACGGGTCGGCGGCTCGCCCGGACGCAGCTTGCGGTAGATGTCCAGCAGCGCGTCGTCCTGGCCCTGGGTGTGGTCCTTCTCCAGGGTGGCGCGCATGGACTCGTACTCGCCGAACTCCTCGAGGATCTGCTCGGTGGTCCAGCCGAGCGCCTTCAGGAGGACGGTCACGGACTGCTTGCGCTTGCGGTCGATGCGGACACCGACCATGTCGCGCTTGTCGATCTCCATCTCCAGCCAGGCACCACGGGAGGGGATGACCTTGGCGGAGTAGATGTCCTTGTCGGACGTCTTGTCGATCTGGCTGTCGAAGTAGACACCCGGCGAGCGCACCAGCTGGGACACCACGACACGCTCGGTGCCGTTGATGACGAAGGTGCCCTTGTTGGTCATGAGCGGGAAGTCGCCCATGAAGACCGTCTGGGACTTGATCTCGCCGGTCTCGTTGTTGGTGAACTCGGCCGTGACGAAGAGCGGGGCCGCGTACGTGAAGTCGCGCTCCTTGCACTCGTCGATCGAGTTCTTCGGAGGCTCGAAACGGTGGTCGCGGAAGGTCAGCGACATCGACCCGGAGAAGTCCTCGATCGGGGAGATCTCCTCGAAGATCTCCTCCAGACCGGACTTGGTGGGGACGTCCTGGCCACTGTCCAGGGCCGCCTCGACGCGAGCCTTCCAGGCGGCGTTGCCGAGGAGCCAGTCAAAGCTCTCGGTCTGCAGCGCGAGGAGGTTCGGGACCTCGAGGGGCTCCTTGATCTTCGCGAAAGAGATGCGCAGCGGGGCGGTGCTTGCGCCGTTGTTCGAATTGGCAGTCGAGGCGTTGCGCGAGGCGGCCAAGAGGGGGTCCTTCCGAGGGCTCGGACTCACTACGCGCGTACCGGCTTCCGCCCCCGGGCGCAGACAAGGAGGCCCTGGTCAGGACGGTTCCTCATGTGTGCTCAGGCTTGGGCTTGCCCCTGGTGACGGGCCAGGCGGCAGCTAACAGGCAGCGCAAAGGGTCAGTGTAGCCACTTGGCACACTGATGTCCAGTGCAGAGTTTCGGAGACCGGTACTGCACCAATCTCGTCCTCCGGAGGGGTCGGTAGGAGCCCCTTGTTGTGAGCCGTCATGCCCTCTTTCACGCTTGCCACGCTAGGCATTCCCGCATCGCCTTCGTTCCATGCCTCGGTCCATGGCCGATGTGACGACGCGTCCTGAGAATCGCGCGCTGCGTGCGGTTCGTCAAGGCCTCCGCCCCGCGGAGATCGTCACAGCTCGAGGAAGCCGACGGTCCCGGAACAGTGATGATCACCCTACCCGGGTCGGTCGCCGGACCGGGTGACGCACCACGCAAACGACCGAGGGCGGCCACCCGAAAGGGTGGCCGCCCCGCGGCTGATCAGCCCCCCGGAAGGGGCAGGGATCACTTGACCTCGACGGACGCGCCCGCGGCCTTGAGGGACTCGGCGGCCTTCTCGGCGGCCTCCTTGTTGACCTTCTCGAGGACCGGCTTCGGGGTGCCGTCGACGAGGTCCTTGGCCTCCTTCAGACCCAGGGAGGTCAGCTCGCGCACGACCTTGATGACCTGGATCTTCTTCTCACCGGCGCCGGTGAGGATGACGTCGAACTCGTCCTTCTCCTCGACGGCCTCGGCGACCGGGGCACCCGGGCCCGCAACGCCGACGGCGACCGGGGCGGCGGCGGTGACGTCGAACTTGTCCTCGAAGGCCTTCACGAACTCGGAGAGCTCGATGAGGGTCATCTCCTCGAACTGCGCGAGCAGGTCGTCCTGGCTGAGCTTCGCCATGATGGCGGTCCTTCCACTAATTCGGCAGGTGCCGGATGTACATGTCGGCGGGCGTACGGGCCCGCTAGAGCACGGGAGTGACTACTCCGCGTCCTCGGCGGGAGCCGGCGTACCGGCACCGCCCTGCTCGACCTTCTCGCGCAGCGCTTCCACGGTGCGGACGAGCTTCGAAGGCAGGGCCTGGAAGACAGCAGCGGCCTGGCCCTGCTTTGCCTTCATGGCACCCGCCAGCTTGGCGAGCAGCACCTCGCGGGACTCGAGGTCCGCGAGCTTCTTGATCTCATCGGCGGACAGCGGCTTGCCGTCAAGCACACCGCCCTTGATGATGAGGTTCGGGTTCTCCTTGGCGAAGTCACGGAGACCCTTCGCCGACTCCACCGGGTCACCGGTGACGAAGGCGACCGCCGTCGGACCCGCGAACAGGTCGTCCAGAGCGGTGATCCCGGCCTCGTTGGCCGCGATCTTGGTCAGCGTGTTCTTCACCACGGCGTACTGGGCGTTCTCACCGAGCGAACGGCGCAGCGTCTTGAGCTGCGCCACGGTGAGACCGCGGTACTCGGTCAGCACGGCGGCGTTGGAGCTGCGGAACTTGTCCGTCAGCTCGGCAACCGAACCGGCCTTGTCGGGCCTCGCCATAGAGCCTCGGCCTCCTTCCGGGTGATTCGGACCGCACGGGAAGGGGCCGGGCAAAACAAACGCCCCGGCGCAGGCGCACGGGGCGTGACTCGACCGGGATCGCGAGGAGCGTTTCCGGGAGTGCATCCACTGTCACCTGCGCGGGCCGTCCGCATCAGCGGATCCTTCGGCTGCCGCGCCCTCACGGGCGCGCCAACAACCAGCGGTCTTTGGCTTCCATTGAAGAGTACGCGAACGGATCCGCGCCAGGCAAATCCGGTGTCGGGGCAGGTCAGCCCGTGAGGCCGGAGCCCCCGGTCAAGCCTGACGCCTTCATGTCCCCGAGCATCCCGAAGAGGTCGACGGTGTCCTTCGCCGGCGGCGCCTGGACGCTCACCGCGGTGCCGTAGTCGGAGTAGGAGGCGTTCATGCGGAGCGTGCCCTCGGGCGTCTTCACGCCCACGACCATCTTCACCGGGTAGTGGTCCTGGTTGACCCAGATCTCGGTGTCGTAGCCCTTGATGCCCGCCTTCTCGGCGTTGGCGACCAGGGCCTTGCGCTCCTTCTCGGACAGGACGCCGGTGGCCTTGTTGGCGTCCACCATCTCCGCGAAGGTCAGCGTGCCCTTGTAGTGGTC
This sequence comes from Streptomyces sp. NBC_00510, assembly GCA_036013505.1. NCBI lineage: Bacteria > Bacillati > Actinomycetota > Actinomycetes > Kitasatosporales > Streptomycetaceae > Streptomyces > Streptomyces sp. NBC_00510. Next base: position 4,438,844 of record CP107851.1, read on the forward strand.
CGCCTGGACACCTCCGACCTTCTCCGCGCCGACGTGCTTCAGGCTGGGCGACTGGAGCAGCAGGGCGAGCTGCTCGGCCGGGTCCTGGTTCATGTTGTTCAGGCCGCCGGTCATCTGCTTCTGCAGCTCTTCGCTGCCGCTCACCTCGGCCGCGGCCTTCAGGTCCAGCTTCATCCAGCGCTTGCCGTCCATCTCGGCGGCCTGCTTCGCCCCCATGTCCATGTACATGGCCTGGTCCAGCATGATCATGCGGATCCGGGAGGGGGCGTCCGGGTCGGCGGCGGTGAAGGCAGAGCCCGCCATGGTGACGTCCATGACCGCTGGGTCCCACCCCTGCACGCCGGCGATCCGCAGGGTGCCGCCGCCCTGTGCGCCGGCCGGCAGGGTGAGCGTCATGCGCACCTTGGCGGACTTCGCCTCCGAGGTCTTCTCGAAGGCGGCCTGGATGGCCTTGGCGACCTCGCCCTGCGCCTGGACCGCCCCGTGGGGCGCATCGGCCTTCTTGCGCTTCTTGCCGCCCCCGTCGCCGTCGTCGCAGCCCGCGAGCCCGACCACGACGGCCACGGCCGCCAGACCGACGCCCAGACGCTTCGCTGCCGACAAGCTCATGAAATCCCCACCCCATGCCGTCCGTCGTCCCCGGGTCCCCGTGGAACCGCTTGCCACGGTAACGCACCGCGCCGACACGGTCGTGCGAAAAAACCGGCCCCGCACCTCCGGAGAGGCGCGGGGCCGGTTCACAACTGCACGGGCCCAGGGGCCCGACCCGGTCAGACGGAGGCCGGGTCCTCCTCGACGAGGAGGTTACGGGTGCGGTTCGGGTCGACCGGGATGCCGGGGCCCACCGTGGTGCTGATGGCGGCCTTCTTGATGTAGCGACCCTTGGCGGCGGACGGCTTCAGACGGAGGATCTCGTCCAGGGCCGCGCCGTAGTTCTCGACCAGCTGCTGCTCACCGAACGAGGTCTTGCCGATGATGAAGTGCAGGTTCGAGTGCTTGTCGACACGGAACTCGATCTTGCCGCCCTTGATCTCGGTGACGGCCTTGGCCACGTCGGGGGTGACGGTGCCGGTCTTCGGGTTCGGCATCAGACCACGGGGGCCGAGGACGCGGCCGAGGCGGCCGACCTTGCCCATGAGGTCCGGGGTGGCGACGACGGCGTCGAAGTCCAGACGGCCCTTGGCGACCTCGTCGATGAGCTCGTCGGCGCCGACGATGTCGGCGCCCGCGGCACGCGCGGCCTCGGCACGGTCACCGGTCGCGAAGACCAGGACCCGGGCGGTCTTACCGGTGCCGTGCGGAAGGTTCACGGTGCCACGGACCATCTGGTCGGCCTTGCGCGGGTCGACGCCCAGGCGGAAGGCCACCTCGACGGTGCCGTCGTACTTGCTGGTGGAGGTGTCCTTGGCGAGACGGACGGCCTCGAGGGGCGCGTACAGACGCTCCCGGTCGATCTTGGCGTCCGCAGCGCGGAGAGACTTGCTGCGCTTGCTCACTACTGCTCCTGTGTGTCCTGAGGAGTCGTGGTGCGGGCCGAGCAGGCCCTGCCACGGAACTGCTGGTGGTGTGGTCAGCCCTCGACCGTGATGCCCATGGAACGCGCGGTGCCGGCGATGATCTTCTCGGCGGCGTCCAGGTCGTTCGCGTTGAGGTCGGGCAGCTTGGTCGTGGCGATCTCGCGGACCTGGTCGCGCGTAAGCTTCGCGACCTTGGTCTTGTGCGGCTCGCCGGAGCCCTTCTCCACACCCGCGGCCTTGAGGATCATGCGGGAAGCCGGCGGGGTCTTGGTGATGAAGGTGAAGGAACGGTCCTCGTAGACCGTGATCTCCACCGGGATCACCCAGCCACGCTGCGACTCGGTGGCCGCGTTGTAGGCCTTGCAGAACTCCATGATGTTGACGCCGTGCTGACCCAGCGCCGGGCCCACCGGCGGGGCCGGGTTGGCCGCACCAGCGTTGATCTGGAGCTTGATAAGCCCCGTGACCTTCTTCTTCTTGGGAGGCATGTGCTCTCTCCGGGTCCTAGTGAGAGTTTCCTGCCTGCGAGCAGGCATACCGCACCACGATAGCGGGTATCGTGCCGAGCTCTGAAACCGAGCAGGTCAGAGACGACCCGGCGGGACACCCGAGGACCCCCGGAAACCGCCTGGAGCGGCCGTCCGCGCCGCCTGCCGAGGGAGTCTTCGCGGCCGGGCCGGACGCTCGCCCACCCCCGCGGTGACCGTCCCCGCCGTACGCGGAAGAGCCCCCGCCCGGCGGGTGACCGCGGGCGGGGGCTCTTCCGGTGTTCCGGGCTGCTAGTTCTTCTGGATCTGGTCGAAGCTGAGCTCGACCGGGGTCTCGCGGCCGAAGATCTCGACGAGGCCCTTGACCTTCTTCGAGTCCGGGTTGATCTCGTTGATCGTGGCCTGCAGCGTCGCGAACGGGCCGTCGGTGACCGTGACCGAGTCGCCGACCTCGAAGTCCAGCACCTGGACCTCGACCTTGCGCTTCGGGACGGCACCGCCCTCGCCGCCCTCGGCGGCGGCGGCCTGCTCCTCGACCTCCGGGGCCAGCATCTTGGTGACCTCGTCCAGCGTCAGCGGGTACGGGTCGTAGGCGTTGCCGACGAAGCCGGTGACGCCGGGGGTGTTGCGGACGACGCCCCAGGACTCGTTCGTCAGGTCCATGCGCACCAGCACGTAGCCGGGCAGCTTGTTCTGGCGGACGGTGCGGCGGTCGCCGTTCTTGATCTGGACGACCTCTTCCTGGGGCACCTCGGCCTGGTAGATGTAGTCCTCGACGTTCAGCGAGACGGCGCGCTGCTCCAGGTTGGACTTCACGCGGTTCTCGTAGCCGGCGTAGGTGTGGATGACGTACCACTCGCCGGGGAGGGCGCGCAGCTCCTCGCGGAACGAGGCGACCGGGTCCACCGGGGCCTGCTCCTCCGCGGCTTCCTCTTCCGTGGCCTCGTCCTCGTCGACGACCTGGACGGCAGCCTGCTCGGCCGGCTCGCCGGCGGCCTCGTCTGCAGCCTCCGCCTGGTCGATGTCGCCGTCGGCTGCCTCGACGATGTCAAGCGCGGTGTCGTCGCCCTCGACGGTCTCGTCGGCGTCGTACAGGTTCGGGTCAGACACGGTCGCTGCTTCTTCCTTCACGATGTGGAACAGGCGGTCGGGCGCCGCGGGCGCCCTCCGCGGGAGGAATCACCCGAAGACGTACGAGACGCCCTTGTTGAATCCCCAGTCAATCACGGTAACGAGCGCGATGATGACCACAACGAAGACAATCACCACGCTGGTGTAGGTGATGAGCTCGCTGCGCGTGGGCCAGACGACCTTGCGGAGCTCCGCGACGATCTGGCGGTAGAAGAGCGCGAGGCGCGCGAGGGGCCCCTTCTTGCCGCGCTTGCCGCCGCGGCGGGGCTTCTTGGAGCCGGCGTCCGTGGATTCACCGTCGGGACGACCACTTTCAGGCGTCGCGGTGGAGCCCAGGGCTTCCGTCACTCGTCCTCACCTGAATCCGGGTCGTTTGCCGAAACAATCCTCAAAGCGTCTGCCTGCTTGTAGCAGGGCCGGAGGGACTCGAACCCCCAACCGCTGGTTTTGGAGACCAGTGCTCTACCAATTGAGCTACGACCCTTTGAGTGCCCCCCAACGTACCGCATCCGAGCGGCTGCACGATGTGTGCAGCCAAGATCAGCTCGCGGGGGCCATCGACGGATGAGTGTACGTGTTCGCGGGCCGGGCGTCGAATGCGTCGCGTGTCCGGGCGCGGTTCGGCGCGGTTGCGCGCGGTTCCGACCGGAACGTGAACTCGTGTGCTCCGGTACCGCCGGGTCTGCGACGATGCAGGCATGACCGCTGCAACTGAACGACGCGTGTCGGCCCGCATCGGGTCGATCTCCGAGTCCGCGACGCTCGCCGTGGACGCGAAGGCCAAGGCCCTCAAGGCCGCCGGGCGACCGGTCATCGGCTTCGGAGCCGGCGAGCCCGACTTCCCGACGCCCGACTACATCGTCGAGGCGGCCGTGGAGGCGTGCCGCAATCCGAAGTACCACCGCTACACCCCGGCCGGCGGCCTGCCGGAGCTGAAGGCCGCGATCGCCGCCAAGACGCTGCGCGACTCCGGCTACGAGGTCGACGCCTCCCAGATCCTGGTCACCAACGGCGGCAAGCAGGCCATCTACGAGGCCTTCGCCGCGATCCTCGACCCGGGTGACGAGGTCATCGTCCCGGCGCCGTACTGGACGACCTACCCGGAGTCGATCCGGCTGGCCGGCGGTGTCCCGGTGGATGTGGTCGCCGACGAGACGACCGGTTACCGGGTCTCCGTCGAGCAGCTGGAGGCCGCCCGCACGGAGAAGACCAAGGTCGTGCTCTTCGTGTCGCCGTCCAACCCGACCGGCGCCGTCTACACCGAGGCCGAGACCGAGGCGATCGGCCGCTGGGCCGTCGAGCACGGCCTGTGGGTGCTGACCGACGAGATCTACGAGCACCTGGTCTACGGGGGCGCCGCCGCGGTCTCGCTGCCGGCGCTCTTCCCCGAGCTGCGCGACAAGTGCGTGGTCGTCAACGGCGTGGCCAAGACCTACGCCATGACCGGCTGGCGCGTGGGGTGGATCATCGGCCCCAAGGACGTCGTCAAGGCCGCCACCAACCTGCAGTCGCACGCCACCTCGAACGTGAGCAACGTCGCGCAGGTCGCCGCCCTGGCCGCCGTCTCCGGTGACCTGGTGGCCGTGGCCGAGATGCGGAAGGCCTTCGACCGCCGCCGCCAGACCATCGTGCGGATGCTCAACGAGATCCCCGGTGTCGTCTGCCCCGAGCCGGAGGGCGCGTTCTACGCGTACCCGTCGGTCAAGGCGCTGCTCGGCAAGGAGATCCGCGGCAAGCGGCCGCAGAGCTCGGTGGAGCTGGCCGGGCTGATCCTGGAGGAGGCCGAGGTCGCCGTGGTCCCGGGCGAGGCCTTCGGCACCCCCGGCTACCTGCGCCTGTCGTACGCGCTCGGTGACGAGGACCTCGTCGAGGGCGTCTCCCGGCTGCAGAAGCTGCTGGGCGAGGCCAAGGCCTGAGCCGACCGCCCCGCGGGCCCCCGGACCGGCCGGTCCGGGGGCCCGCGTGTGTGTGCGGGCAAGCGCTCGTTCGGGGAAAGCGACCGAAAGAGGTACCGGCACCCCCCGCCGGTGCGGCAGGATCTGTGGATGGCACGCGATGTATCCCTCCTCCCCAAGGCGCACCTCCACCTGCACTTCACCGGCTCGATGCGGCCCGCGACGCTGCTGGAGCTCGCCGACAAGTACGGGGTGCACCTCCCCGAGGCACTGACCTCGGGCGAGCCGCCCAGTCTGCGCGCGACCGACGAGCGCGGGTGGTTCCGCTTCCAGCGCCTGTACGACATCGCGCGTTCCGTGCTCCGCTCCCCCGACGACATCCGCCGTCTGGTGCGCGAGGCCGCCGAGGAGGACGCCCGCGACGGATCGGGGTGGCTGGAGATACAGGTCGACCCCACCTCGTACGCGCCGCGCCTGGGCGGGCTGATCCCGGCGCTGGAGATCATCCTGGACGCGGTGGAGACCGCCTCCCGGGACACGGGCGTGGGCATGGCCGTCCTCGTCGCCGCCAACCGCACCAAGCACCCGCTGGACGCCCGTACGCTGGCCCGGCTCGCGGTGCGCTACACGGACCGCGGGGTGGTCGGCTTCGGGCTCTCCAACGACGAGCGCCGGGGGCTGGCCAGGGACTTCGACCGCGCCTTCGCCATCGCCCGGGAGGGCGGCCTGCTGGCGGCCCCGCACGGCGGCGAGCTGGCGGGCGCGGGCAGCGTCCGCGACTGCCTGGACGACCTGCACGCCAGCCGCATCGGGCACGGCGTGCGGGCGGCGGAGGACCCGCGGCTGATGGCGAAGCTCGCCGAGCGCGGCGTGACCTGCGAGGTCTGCCCCGCGTCCAACGTCGCCCTGGGCGTCTACGAGCAGCCCGAGCAGGTGCCGCTGCGCACCCTCTTCGACGCCGGGGTGCCGATGGCGCTCGGCGCCGACGACCCGCTGCTGTTCGGCTCCCGGCTCGCCGCGCAGTACGAACTGGCCCGGGACGCGCACGGCTTCACCGACGAGGAGCTGGCCGAACTGGCCCGCCAGTCGGTGCGCGGTTCCGCGGCGCCGGAGGGCGTGCGGACCAAGCTCCTGGCGGGGATCGACGACTGGCTCAGCGACTGATCCCGGCCAGGACCGTGCGGGCGACGGCGAGCGCGAAGTCGTCCAGCGGCTGGTCGTCGACGGGTTCGCCCAGGTAGCAGTTGAGGAAGCCGCGCTGGAAGCACGCGCCGAGCAGCAGCGCGGCGGCCGCCTCGGGGTCGGCGTCGGCCCGGATGCGCCCGCTGTCGCGCTCCGCGCGCAGGTAGCGGGCGAGCTCCCGCAGCGGCACGTGCGGCCCGGAGCCCATGGGGCGCAGTGCGTCACGGTGCCGTGCCAGCAGCGCGGGCTCCGCGAAGAGCGAGGCGGCGATCGGCACGCTGGACTCGTAGAAGAGGACCGCGGTGCGCGCGATGTCGGTGAGGCAGCTCTCGACGCTGCGGTCGCCCGGGTCGGCGGTGAGCTCGGCCATGAGCGGCCCGAGCCGCGGCGCCCGCTCCTTGAGCACCTGGACGAACAACTCCTCCTTGCTGCTGAAGTGCTTGTAGAGCGCGGCCTCCGAGCAGCCGGCCGCCTTCGCGATCTCCTTGGTGGTGGTGCGGGCGAGGCCGATGGTGCGCATCAGGCGCTCGGCGGCGTCCAGGATCCGCGTCCGGGTGGGTGTTGACTCGGGGGTGAGCATGCACTCACCCTAAGGGTGAGTGAGTACTCACCCACCAGGGAGGGAACGATGGACATCACGGTGTTCGGCGCGACCGGGGGCATAGGCCGGCAGATCGTGCGCCAGGCGCTGACCGCGGGGCACCGCGTCACCGCGGTGGTGCGCGACCCGGCACGGCTGCCCGTGACGGGATCCGGCCTGGAGGTCGTCACGGCGTCGCTGACCGACCCGGAGCCGCTGCGCGCGGCGGTCGCCGGGCGGGACGCGGTGCTCTCCGGTCTCGGGCCGCGCCGCCGCAGGGACGCGGGGATCGCCACCGCGGTCACCCGTCCGGTCCTGCGGGCCATGGAGGCGGAGGGCGTGCGCCGCTTCGTGGCGGTCAGCGCGGCCCCGCTGGGCCCGGTCCCGGAGGACGAGACGCTGCTCGGCCGGATCACCGCACCCGTCGTCTCTGGGCTGCTGCGGCCCGTCTACGACGACCTGCGGGCGATGGAGGACGAGATGCGCCGCAGCGCCACCGACTGGACCGCCGTACGGCCTCCGAAGCTCAGCGACAGGCCGCTGACCGGGGTCTACCGGACCGCGCTCAACGCCAATCTGCGCGGCGGCTTCACCATCGGCCGCGCCGACGTGGCGCACGCGATGCTCGCGGTGGTCGACGACGCGGCGACGCTGAAGCAGGCGGTCGGGGTGGCGTACTAGTACGAGGGGTGGACCGGGAGCGGTGCGACGAGAACGGCGCCCCGCGGCGGCCTAGAGGCTGACGCCGACCGTCACCGGCTCGTTGACCAGGGTGATCCCGAAGGCCGCGTGGACGCCCTCGACGACCTCGCGGGCCAGTGCGAGCAGGTCGGCGGTCGTGGCCCCGCCCCGGTTGGTGAGGGCGAGGGTGTGCTTGCTGGAGATCCGCGCGGGGCCGGTGCCGTAGCCCTTGGCGAAGCCCGCCTTGTCGATCAGCCAGGCGGCGGAGGTCTTGATGCGGCCGTCGCCCGCGGGGTAGGCGGGGGGCGTGACGTCCGGGCCGAGGCGGTCGTGGACACGGGCCAGGAAGTCCGCGTGACCGGCCTCGGTGAGGACCGGGTTGGTGAAGAAGGAGCCCGCCGACCAGGTGTCGTGGTCCTCCGGGTCCAGCACCATGCCCTTGCCCGAGCGCAGCTTCAGCACCGTCTCGCGGGCGGTGGCCAGGGGTACCCGGTCGCCCGTCCCGACGCCGAGGGCGCGGGCCGTCTCCGCGTACTTCAGCGGGCCGGACATGCCGCCGGCGTCCTCCAGGGCGAAGCGCACGCGCAGCACGACGTGGCGCGCGGGGTCCGCCTTGAAGCGGCTGTGCCGGTAGGAGAAGGCGCACGCGGCGTTGTCCAGGACGACCGTCTTGCCGGTGGTGCGGTCGTACGCGACCACCTCGGTGATCGTGCTGGCGACCTCCTGGCCGTACGCGCCCACGTTCTGGATGGGCGTGGCCCCGGAGGAGCCCGGGATGCCGGCCAGGCACTCGACGCCCGCCAGGCCCGCCTCCACGGTGCGGGCGACGGCGTCCGTCCAGACCTCGCCCGCCGCGAGCTCCAGCTCGGTGCCGCTGAGCTGGAAGCCGCTGGTGGCGATGCGCAGCGCGGTGCCCGCGAAGCCCTCGTCGCCGATCACCAGGTTGCTGCCGCCGCCGATGACCAGCAGCGGCGTCCCGGCCGCGTCCGCCTCCCGGACGGCCTCGACGACCTCGGCGTCCGTGGTCGCCGTCACCAGGCGGGTGGCGGGGCCACCGAGGCGGAAGGTGGTCAGGGGTGCGAGCGGGGCGTCGTTGAGTACGTGCACGGCATTCAGGTTACGGGGCGGGCGGCCCCGCCAGGGATGCCGCCCGCCCCGTACGGATCAGAGCGCCTCGAGGACCGTCGCGTTGGCGAGGCCGCCCGCCTCGCACATGGTCTGCAGCGCGTAGCGGGCGCCACGGGCCCGCATGGCGTGGACGAGGGTGGTCATCAGCCGGGTGCCGCTGGCGCCGAGCGGGTGGCCCAGCGCGATGGCGCCACCGTTGACGTTGACCTTGGCCGGGTCGGCGCCGGTCTCCTGCAGCCAGGCGAGGACGACGCTGGCGAAGGCCTCGTTGACCTCGAACAGGTCGACGTCCGCCAGGTCCAGCCCGGCGCGGCGCAGCACCCGCTCGGTGGCCGGAATGACCCCGGTCAGCATCAGCAGGGGGTCGGAGCCGGTGACCGCGAAGCTGTGCAGCCGGGCGAGCGGACGCAGGCCCAGGCGCTCCGCGGTCTCGCTGCTGGTGATCAGCACGGCGGAGGCCCCGTCGTTGACCGGGCTGCTGTTGCCGGCCGTGACCGACCAGTCGATCTGCGGGAAGCGCTCGGCGTAGCCGGGGTCGGCGAAGGCGGGGCGCAGCCCGGCGAGGATCTCCGGGGTGGTCGCGGGACGGACGGACTCGTCCGTGGTGAGCCCGGCCAGCGGCGCGACCTCGGCGTCGAAGGCGCCGGCCGACCAGGCGGCGGCGGCTTTGCGGTGCGACTCGGCGGCGAAGGCGTCCATCGCCTCCCGGCCCAGCGACCACTTGGCGGCGATCAGCTCCGCGCTGACGCCCTGCGGCAGCAGTCCGCCCGGGAAGCGCGCGGCGACGCCGGGGCCGAACGGGTCCGCGCCGGGCGGCACGTTGGACCACATGGGCACCCGGCTCATCGACTCCACACCGCAGGCCACGACGACGTCGTAGGCGCCGGCGATGACACCCTGCGCGGCGAAGTGCACGGCCTGCTGGGAGGAGCCGCACTGCCGGTCGACCGTGGTGGCCGGGACGGAGTCGGGGAAGCCCGCCGACAGCCAGGCCCAGCGGGTGGTGTTCATGGCCTGCTCGCCGACCTGGTCGACGGTGCCGCCGATGACGTCGTCGACCAGCGCCGGGTCGATGCCGCTGCGGCCGACGAGCTCCTTGAGGGTGTGGGCGAGCAGTTCCACCGGGTGCGTCCCGGCGAGCGCCCCGCCCGGCTTGCCCTTGCCGATGGGGGTGCGGACGGCTTCGACGATGACGGCGTCGCGCATGACGTTCTCGCCTCCTGAGGGTGCGGTGCGTAGTTAGTTTGATTTTCCAACGATCGCGTGAGGACGAGGGTAGGACGAGAGGGTTTGACATCACAACCTTCCGTGTGAGACTGACCCGGTGAGCCCGACCACACCTGTGCCCCCGCTGCCGGGGCGCCCCTGCTCGGCGGCCGCGGCGTTGTACGTCGTCGGCGAGAAGTGGGCGCTGCTCGCGGTCCGCGAGATCCTCTACGGCAACCGGCGCTTCGACGCCATCGCCCGCAACACGGGCGCACCGCGCGACCGCCTCACCGCGCGGCTGCGCGCCCTGGAGGAGGCCGGCATCGTGGAGCGGCGCGCCTACAGCGAGCGGCCGCCGCGGTACGAGTACCACCTGACGGAGGCGGGGCGTGACCTCGCGCCGGTCATCCGGGCCCTGGTGGTGTGGGGCGACAAGTGGGCGGTGGACGAGCCGCCGGTCGTGCTCCGGCACCGGGACGACCATCCGGTGGACGCGGTCGAGTACTGCCGCGCGTGCGGCGAGGAGGTCCACGACCGCGACCTGGCGCTCGACATCCGCAGCGAGGGGTGGACGCCCGCGGGGCGGACGGGGTCCGGGTAGACCGGAGCGCGCGTCACCACCGGACCGGCCGGTGGTGACGCGCGCCGGACGGGGCGTCAGGAAGTCGCGTCGACCAGGGACTTGGGCGGGGCGGAGGCCGACTCGGGGGCCTTCGCGGCGCGTCGGCCCGGGATGAGCAGGGCCGCGAGCGCTCCGACCGCGACGGCGGACGCGCCCACCCAGAGGGCGGGGGTGAGGCCGTCGACGAACCGCGTCGCCGACTCGTAGCCGCCCTGGGCGGAGAAGACCGCCGCGAGGGTCGCGACGCCGAGGGCCCCGCCGACCTCGCGGAGGGCGTTGTTGGCGCCCGAGGCGATGCCCTGCTCCTCCGGCAGGACGCTGCCCATGACGATGTTGGCGCTCGGGGCGAAGTACATCGCCATCCCGATGCCGCTCACGATCAGCGCCGGCACCTGTGCCGCGTACGACACGCCCGGCTCGATCACCACGGCGAACCAGCCGAGGCCCACCGCCTGCAGGGCGAGTCCGGCGGCGACGACCGGGCGGCCGCCGACGCGGTCGGAGAGGAAGCCCGCGATGGGCGCGACGATCATCGGCATGCCCGTCCAGGGCAGCATGCGCAGCCCCGCCTCGGTCGGGGAGTAGCCCGCGACGCCCTGGAGGAACTGGCTGAGCAGGAAGATCGAGCCGAACATGCCGAGGAACATCAGCAGGCTGGCCGTGTTGACGGCGGCGAAGGCACGGCTGCGGAAGAGCCGCATCGGCAGGATCGGGTTGCGGGCGCGGATGCCGTGCCGGACGAAGAGGGCCATCAGCACACCGCCGCCGACGAGTCCGCCGAGGACCGGACCGCTGGTCCAGCCGTCGGCGTTGCCGCGGACGAGGGCGTAGACGATGCCGAACAGACCCGCGCTGGCGAGCACCGTGCCGGTCACGTCGAGCCGGGGGTCGGGGCCGCGGCTCTCGGCGAGCCGCAGCCGGGCGAGGGGCAGGAGGAGCACGCCGATCGGGACGTTCAGCCAGAAGATCCACTGCCAGGAGATGTGTTCGGTGAGCGAGCCGCCGATGAGCGGTCCGGCGGCGACCGCGAGACCGTTCACGGCGCCCCAGATGCCGAACACCATGCCGCGTCGCTCGGGCGGCACGGTGGCCGAGAGCAGGGTGAGGGTCAGCGGCATGAGGATCGCGGCGCCGACGCCCTGGACGGCGCGGGCGGCGATGAGTTCGCCCATGCCGGGGGCGAGGGCCGCGGCGGCGGAGGCCGCGGAGAAGACGCCGAGGCCCACCAGGAACATGCGCCGGCGGCCGAAGCGGTCGCCCAGGGCCGCACCGAACATCAGGAGGACGGCGAAGGTGAGCGTGTAGGCGCTCACCGTCCACTCCAGGTCCTCCAGGGCGCCGCCCAGGTCCGCGCGGATGGAGGGCAGCGCCGTGGTGACGACCAGGTTGTCGAGCGCCGCCATGAACCCGGCGACGCTGGTGATGACGAGTGCCCACACGACGCTGCCGCGCCGGCCCTCCGTCGGTTGCTGTGCCATGAACTCCCCCAGCTGATTAGTAATTGATCAATAACTTTCATGGACATGGGTGGGCCCCGCGGCAGGCCGGCGCGACCCGTCAGCCCTTCCCCGGGAAGCGGTCGGCGTAGAGGTCCTCGATCCCCGCCCAGCCGCGCTCGTGCTGTGGGACACCGAGCGCCACCAGTACGTTCACGAGCATCCCCGTGCCGAAGAACTCCGCCGCATCGCGGTCACCCACCCCCGTGCGTGCCCTGACGTAGTCCCACAGGCCCAGCCAGCCGCGCCGGCAGGCCTCGCGGATCTCCTCGTCGTCGACGGCGGCCACGTACATCTGCAACTGCATCCGCAGGACGTCACCGTCCCCGATGAGCTCCTGGTACGAGCCGCACATCGCCTCGAACGCCTCCTCCCCCTCCAGCCCCTCGGCCGCCTTCTCGAAGTGCGCCTCGATCGTCTGGACGCACCGCGCCGCGACGGCCATGAACAGCGCCTTCTTGTTCGGGAAGAGCCGGAAGAGGTACGGCTGCGACACACCCATGCGCTTGGCGATGACGCCGGTGGAGGTGCCGTTGTAGCCACCCGTGCCGAACTCCGTCATCGCCGCGCGGATCGCCGCCTCGCGACGCTCCTCCGCGCTCATCCGCATGCCGTCACCTGCCATGCCAAGTAAGTTATCAGTCAATAACAATCCTGGGCAAGAGGAAGGCGGCGGGACGCCCCGCCGCCCTCTCCTCACGACTACGCCAGCCGGACCACCGCGCGCGACATGCCCAGCACCTTCTGTCCGGCGCTGACGGCCGTCACGTCCACCCGGACCGTGCGCTCGTCGTCGTCCAGCTTGGCCGCGACCTTGGCGCTGACCTCGATCAGCGCGCCCGTGTCGTCGTTCGGCACCACGACCGGCTTGGTGAAGCGGACCCCGTACTCCACGACCGCGCCCGGGTCGCCCGCCCAGTCCGTCACCACGCGGATCGCCGAGGCCATGGTGAACATGCCGTGCGCGATGACGTCCGGCAGGCCGACCTCCGTGGCGAACCTCTCGTTCCAGTGGATCGGGTTGAAGTCACCGGAGGCGCCCGCGTACTGCACGAGTGTGGCGCGGTTCACGGGGAAGGACCGCGCCGGCAGCTCGGTGCCGACCTCGACCTCGTCGTAGGAGATCTTCGCCGTCATCGGTTCACTCACCCTCCGGCGCGCGCGCCACCAGTTTCATCAGCGCCGTCACCACGTGCTCGCCGCTCTCGTCGTGGACCTCGCCGCGGACGTCGATGACGTCGTTGCCCGCGAGCGACTTGATGGCCTCGATGGTGACCGTCACCGACAGGCGGTCACCGGCCCGCACGGGGCGGGTGTAGCTGAACCTCTGGTCGCCGTGCACCACCCGGCCGTAGTCCAGTCCCAGCTCCGGGTCGAGGACGACCTGCCCCGAGGCCTTGTACGTGATCACGAACGGGAAGGTCGGCGGCGCGATCACGTCCGGGTGGCCCAGGGCCTTGGCCGCGTCGGGGTCGGTGTAGACCGGGTTCGGGTCGCCGACGGCCTCGGCGAACTCGCGGATCTTCTCCCGGCCCACCTCATAGGGAGCGGTGGGCGGATACGTCCGCCCCACGAAGGACTGGTCCAGCGCCATCGGCACCTCCTGGAGCTGTGGTTTGCGCGTCGGCGGGTCCGCCAACGCCAAGAGGCCGCCCCCGGTACAGGGGCGGCCTCTTTGGTCTTACGGCCTGGATCAGCGCGTCTCGCGGTGCGCGGTGTGCGCGTTGCAGCGCGGGCAGTGCTTCTTCATCTCAAGACGGTCCGGGTCGTTGCGCCGGTTCTTCTTGGTGATGTAGTTCCGCTCCTTGCACTCCACGCAGGCCAGCGTGATCTTCGGGCGGACGTCGGTGGCGGCCACGTGAGTGCTCCTTGACGAACGGCAATAAGGTTTGAACACGGAAAGAGTAGCCGATTGAAGGACCGATCCCACAATCGGCTACGCGGGGTAGCGGCGACCGGACTTGAACCGGTGACACAGCGATTATGAGCCGCTTGCTCTACCGACTGAGCTACGCCGCTTCGATGAAAAGATCACCCGCCGGGTGGCGGGTCATCCGATCACCAGAGCCCCAATACGGAATCGAACCGTAGACCTTCTCCTTACCATGGAGACGCTCTGCCGACTGAGCTATTGGGGCGAGCGAGGAAGACATTACACGGTCCGCCGCCGAAGGTGAAATCCGTATCTTGCGGGCAGTCGCCGGACCACCTCCCACCTCCGCCGCCCCAGCCGCTCGGCCCCATACGTCACTTGACGTCACCAGTACGACTATTCGCTCTTCCCAGACGGACCGGGCGCAGCGCCCTAGGCTCGGAACCGCGTGATCTTGCCTCCGGCCCCGAGGAGCGCGATGACCGACAGCCAGCCGCAGCAGCCCACCGACCCGCCGCTGGGCGAAACCGCCCCAGCCCCCGCCCTCCTGCTCTGCGGTGCCCGCCTCGCCGACGGCCGCACCGTCGACGTGCGCCTGGCCGGAGCGCGCATCGAGGCCGTCGGCACCGCCGGCAGCCTCCACGAGGGCACCCGTGTCGACCTCGGCGGCTACCTCCTGCTGCCCGCCCCCGCCGAACCGCACGCCCACCTCGACACCGCCCTGACCGCCGGCTCCGCCGGACCGCCCTCGTACGACGCCGAGGACGTGCAGCGGCGGGTCACCGAGGGCGCCCTCCACCAGCTCGGCCACGGCGCGACCGCGGTCCGCACGCACATCCGCATCGGCGACGTACAGGGGCTGCGCGCCCTGGAGGCGGCGCTGCAGGCCCGGCGCGCCCTGCGCGGCCTGGTCGACGTGCAGACCGTGGCCGTGCCCCGGGTGCTCACCGGGCCCGCCGGCGCGGACGGCCTCGCCGTGCTCCGCGACGCCCTCAAGATGGGCGCCGACGTGGTGGGCGGCTGCCCCGACCTCGACCCCGACCCGGGCGGGTACGCCGAGGCCGTGCTCGCCGTCGCCGCCGAGTTCGGCCTCCCCGTCGACCTGCACACCGACGCCGCCGACCCGGCCCGGCTCTCCCGGCTCGCCGCGATGGCGGGAGGACTGCGCCCCGGCGTCGCCCTCGGCCCCTGCGGCGGCCTGACCCGGCTCCCGTACGACACGACCGTCCGCCTGGCGGGGCAGCTCGCCGCCGCCGGGGTCTCGCTGACCGCCCTCCCGCAGGGCGGCTGCGGCGCCCTGGAGTCGCTGCGCCGCGGCGGCACCGCGCCGGTGCGCATCCTGCGGGCGGCCGGCGTCCGGATCGCCGCGGGCAGCGGCGCGCTGCGCGACCTGACCAACCCCGTCGGCCGCGGCGACCCCTTGGAGGCCGCCTTCCTGCTCGCCTCCCACGGCGAGTGCGCCCCCGGGGAGGCGTACGAGACGGTGAGCCGGGACGCCCGCGCCGTCATGGGGCTGCCCGAGGTGCGGGTGGAGGCGGGCTTCCCCGCCGAGCTGCTCGCGGTACGGGCCGACCGGCTGGAGAGCGCGCTCTCGCTCGCGTACAGCCGGATCGTCATCCACCGGGGGCGGGTCGTCTCCCGGACCAGCGCGGTACGCGAGTACACCGACACCCTGGCGCTCGACCTGCCGCGTCAGTCGAGGAGCCGCCGTGACCCGGCATGAACGGCGCGCCGGGCGTAGCGTCGGTGGCATGCGCACTGTGATCGCTGGTGGACATGGACAGATCGCGCTGCGGCTGGAGCGGCTGCTCGCCGCGCGCGAGGACGAGGTGGCGGGCATCATCCGCACGCCGGAACAGGCCGAGGACCTGCGCGAGGCCGGCGCCGAGCCGATCGTGCTCGACCTGGAGTCGGCATCGGTGGACGAGGTGGCCCAGGCGCTGGCCGGCGCCGGCGCGGTCGTCTTCGCGGCGGGAGCGGGGCCGGGCAGCGGCGCCGCCCGCAAGGAGACCGTCGACCGGGACGCCGCCGTGCTGCTGGCCGACGCGGCGGAACGCGCGGGCGTACGCCGTTACCTGATGGTCTCCGCCATGGGGGCCGACGCCGGGTCCCGCCCCGGCACCGACGAGGTCTTCACCGCCTACCTGCGCGCCAAGGGCGCCGCCGACGCCGAGGTGCGCCGTCGCGCCGCCCTGGAATGGACGATCGTCCGCCCCGGCCGGCTGACCGACGACCCGGGCACGGGGCGGGTCCGGCTCGCCGCTTCCACCGGGCGCGGTTCCGTGACCCGTGACGACGTCGCGGCGGTCCTGGCGGAGTTGCTCGACACGCCCTCGACGGCGGGGCTCACCCTGGAACTGATCGAGGGTCACACCCCGGTGTCGGTCGCGGTGAAGGACGTCGCCGGCAACTGAACCGCACCCCCGGGCAGGGCGGAGACCGGTGGAGGACGTCAGGGAGCACGTGGCCTGGTGGGCCCTGGCGCCGAGTTCGCCTCCGGGTTGAGACGGGCGGATTCCGCGGGGCGCGGGATGCGGGCGCGGGCGGACGGGTAGAGGGGGAACGGCCGAGATGCGATCAGTCCTCCTCTGGGCTGCACTTGATCGTATGGGGACGGCCAGCGCCATCCCCCTGACGTCACGGAGAGACCATGCCGATGAAGCCCCCGGCACCCCCGTTCACCCGCGAGACCGCGATCGAGAAGGTCCGCCTCGCGGAGGACGCCTGGAACAGCCGCGACCCCGAGAAGGTGTCCCTCGCCTACACACCCGACAGCCGGTGGCGCAACCGCGGTGAGTTCGTCCACGGGCGGGAGGAGATCGTCGCGTTCCTCACCCGCAAGTGGACCAGGGAGCAGGAGTACCGGCTCATCAAGGAGCTCTGGGCCTTCGACGGCAACCGCATCGCGGTCCGCTTCGCCTACGAGTGCCACGACGACTCCGGCAACTGGTACCGCTCGTACGGCAACGAGAACTGGGAGTTCGACGACGAGGGCCTGATGCGCGTACGGCTGGCCAGCATCAACGACACCCCGATCGCCGAGTCGGAGCGCGCGTACCACTGGCCGCTCGGACGGCGCCCCGACGATCATCCCGGTCTGTCCGACCTCGGGTTCTGAGCGGCCCGCGCCTGCCGCCGCAGCTCCACGCGGGCCGCGGGCGACCGGCCGGGGCCGGTACGCCAGTACGGGTGCCAGAACAGCCGGCAGGAGAGCCAGAGCAGGCGTCGTCGCAGGATCGCCGCGTGGGCGGGCTCCGCGGCGAGTTGCGCGTAGGTGCGGTGCCATTCGCGCTGCGCCTGCACCAGGTCGGGCGGGAACACGGTGTCGGCCATGCACAGGATTCAATCATGTGTTCGATTTACTGCGCACGCCTCACACGTCACTCGTAGGGGTGAGCTTGCCGCGGCGCCCGCGTCGGACGTCCGGTGACCCCGGGGCTCCCTTGCGCCCCGGGGTCACCGGGCAGGTGCACCCCCGGTACGGGGGCCCGGCCTACAGGTTCAGGACGACCAGCGCCCCCACGCCGCCCAGGGCCAGCGCGACGGCGGCATCGGCCCAGCCGCCCCTCCCCCAGCGGAAGTACCGGTCCAGCGCGAGCCTCCCTGGGCCGATGGCGGCGATGCCGAGGGCGACGACGGTGATGGCCAGGTTGTACTCGATGCCGCCCTGCTCGTCCCACAGCCCGCGGGCGCCGGTCACCGTGACCATGGCGTTGATCATCACGCCGATCAGCGCCGCCGCGGCGAGCGGGGTGAACAGCCCCAGCGCCAGGCCCACGCCGCCCAGGAACTCCGAGGCCCCGCCGATGGCGGCGAAGACCTTCCCCGGCGAGTAGCCCATCATCTCGAAGCTCTTGCCGGTGCTGGTGAGCCCCTGGCCGCCGAACCATCCGAAGAGCTTCTGGAGCCCGTGCCCCGCCATCAGGACACCGAAGGTGAGCCGGATCAGCAGCAGGCCGCAGTCACCGGCGGTCACCCGCGGCGGCGCCTGTACGGCGTCCTCGGCCTGCGGCTGGACGCGCAATCGTTCGGCTATGTGATGCATGGGGAAACCCCTCGTCAGTGCAGTCACCGCGGATCACACAGGCATCCCTCCTCCCTCAGCAGGAGGTACGCGACAGCTGTGTGCCACGTTCAACCACTTCCCCCTCTTTCGCACATCTCATCCCGAAATGCCGGAAGTGCCGGGTGGTACCGATGCCCACCGGTGGCCGGCGGTGGCCTCGCGTCGCTCAGAGCCGCAGGCGCGGCGCCTCGTCGTCCGGGGTGTCCGGACTCGCGAAGTGGAAGGGGACCGAGAGGACGGAGGCCAGTGCCCGGCCTGCCCGGTCGGCAGCGACCGCCGAGGGGTGGCGCCGACCCGGGTCCCGCTCCTCGCCCAGGTACCGCACCGCGGTGCCCCAGTAGATCGTGGCCAGGTGATGCTCGCCGGCGGGATCCGCGGTGATCGCCAGCAGCTCCACGAACCAGTCGTGCACGGTGTCGCCGTCCCACACCGCCTCGATCGCGACGACGCGGCCGGGGAGACCGGCGGCGCGGGCGTGCAGGGATTCCGTGTCGAGGGGGCTGTCGGGGGTGCGGGCGATCCGGTCGCCGTGGTGGTCGTAGCGTTCGCCCACCACGATCTGGGCCTCGTGGAGCCCGAGGCCACGGGCCCGGCCGGCCTCGAAGACGACCCGCACCGCGCGGAGCAGGCTGTCCTGCAGGACGTACCCGTCGACCTGTTCCCGGACCCCGGCCGGCAGCATCTCCCACCATTCGGACGCGGTCGTGCCTGCCATTCCCGGCCCCCTCTCACCTGCGGCCCACGTGACGGGGCCTGCCGGACGCCACCGTACGGTGCGACCGCAACCGGCCGCTTCCCGAGGGAAGTTGCGCGGCCGTGCAACCCTCCGCGCGCATTCGGGAGTACCTACGAATGGACGTCCAAGCGGCGGCCACCGCATCCGGTGGCCACCGCAGGCTGGCGCGCGGGCCCACGCGCCGGCCGTCAAGGACCGCCCGGCGCGGTGCCGGGTGGCGGCTTCGAAGGAGAAATGCTCCGTGGCTCTCAGTTTTGCCAGGAAGGCAGGCGTGGCGGCCGCCGCGGCGGTCGCGATCGGCGCGATGTCGCTCGGCGCCTCCGCCATGGCGGCGCCGTCGGCCCCGTCCGCCCCGGCCACGCACCGCGCCGGCGCACCCGCCGCCGTGGCCGCGAAGGCGGTCGCCGCGCCCGGGAAGCAGGCGCCCCAGGTCGTCACGCAGCTGATCGGCAAGGGCCGGGTGGACGGCAAGCGCTGGTCGGTGGCGCTGGAGTTCCACCGGACGCTGCCGGAGGGCTACGACCTTCCCACGTCCCCCGACGGCACCACCGCGCCCGGCACGGCGCTGCTGTGCCAGCGCATGTACATCGACGGGGTCCGCATCGACCACCAGGGCGGTCCCTGGTCCGACTGCCAGCCCGTCACCGGCGCCCACGACCCCGCCGGCAGCGGCGGCATGGGCCTGTGGGGCTTCCAGGACAAGGGCACCACCGGCTCCCGCCTCATGGTCTCCAACCCCGAGGCCGCCATCGCGTACGGCGTCGTCGAGCTCACCGACGGCACCCGTCTGAAGGCCGCCACGGTCACCGTCCCCGGCACCGACTACCGTGCCTGGGCCGTCGCCATACCCGACGGCAGGACCATCGCCGCCGTCGACCAGTACGACAGCCACCACCACCGCCTCAGCCACGACACCTACTGGCGCTGATCCCGGGAAGAAGGACGGGCACCTCCTGCCGTGCAGCCACGTGACCACCTAGCCGAGGGCAGCGAACCGGACGCGGAGTTCACCCGGTTCGTCGCCGCCCGCTGGCGCGCCCTGACGCACACCGCGTACCTGCTCACCGGGGACTTCCACGAAGCGGAAGACCTGGTGCAGTCGACGCTGGCCAAGGTGTACCCGCACTGGGGGCGGTTGCGGCCCGAGCACGCGGAGCACTACGTGCGGCGGGCGCTGGTCAACACCAACCGCAGCCGGCACCGCCGCCGCAGGATCGCCCACCTCCTCCTCCCGTCACTGCCCGACACCCGCCCCGCCCCCGAGGACGGGGCGGGTGTCGGGGGCGTGGACGGGTACGACGCCCTGGCCCGCCTGCTCGCCGGACTGCCCGAGCGGCAGCGGGCGGTCGTCGTGCTGCGCTACTGCGAGGACCTGTCCGCGGAGGAAGTGGCGGACGTCCTCGGGTGCTCGGTCGGCACCGTGAAGAGCCAGGCCTCCCGGGCCCTGGACAAACTGCGCAACCGGGCGACCCTCGCCCGTCTTCACCCGTCAAGCCGCCCCGCAGAGGCACGATGACTCCCGACCACGACCGCCGTCCCGCCCAAGAGGACTGGCTGCGCGACGCCTTCGCCCGGTCGCGCGACGCCTACCCCGCCTCCCAGGCCCCCGTCGACCGGATCCTCGCCACCGCGCGGGCGCGCAGGAAGCGCCACCGCGCGGCGGTCGCCGTCGGCGCCGTGGCCGGTGCCGCCTGCGTCCTCGCCGTCGTCGTGGCGGTGTCGATCCAGGGGGCCCGCCCCTCCGCCGGCCCCGCGGACCGTTCCTCCCCGGCGGCGAGCCCGACCGCCACCGCGACGCCCGGCCCCCTCACCGTCCGGGTGGCCGGCGGCACGACCGGCGGCGCCCCCTGGTCGGTGGCGCTGGAGTTCCACCGGACGCTGCCGCGGGGCTACCGCCTCCCCACCCTCCCCGACGGCACCACCGCCCCCGGCACGGCGCTGCTGTGCCAGCGCATGTACATCGGCGGCATCCGCATCGACCACCAGGGCGGCCCCTGGTCCGACTGCCAGCCCGTCACCGGCGCCCACGACCCCGCCGGCAGCGGCGGCATGGGCCTGTGGGGCCTGCACGACAAGGGCACCACCGGCTCCCGCCTCATGGTCTCCAACCCCGAGGCCGACGTCGCCCACGGCATCGTCAACCTCACCGACGGCACCCACCTCAAGGCCACCACCGTCACCGTCCCCGGCACCGACTACCGCGCCTGGGCCGTCGCCATACCCGACGGCAGGACCATCGCCACCGTCGACCAGTACGACACCCACCACCACCGCCTCACCCGCGACACCGACTGGCGCTGACCCGGGAGGAGGGGACCCGTCGCACGGCCGGTGTCACATACCGCCCCGCCGCCCTGTCGTCATGGACGAAGAGCACACCGACCACGGAAGGTGGGGGTTCCTCATCATGGGCGTCGAGCGGTCGCAGCAGGCCGAAGGGCACGTCCGTACCGACCACCCGGCCCGGTACCTGGCACGTCGGCGTACGAAGCTCGGCGTCGCAGCCGTCGTCGTGCTGGTCGTCGTCGCCCACCTGGGCCTGGGCGGGCTGCTGCTGGCGTCCGGGCCCTGGAAGCACTGGGCCGTCGGCGCCCTCGTGGCCGTCGTCCTGGCCAAGGCCGTCTTCCTGCTCCTACGCCGCGGCAGAAACCGTGGAAACCGAGGTTCGGGGCGTACAACCAAGCGCGCTCCTCACCAGTCCTGATCGTCGGCGGTGCCGTCATGCCGCCGAGGACCAGGAGCGAAGGAACGCATGAACCGACCCAGAGGCGCGACGGTCGCCACGGCCGCCACCGTCGTGCTCGCCACCGCGGGCGGCCTGCTCACCGCGGCCACGCCCGCTTCCGCCGCCGTGACCTGCACGTCGCCGGTCTTCAAGCGGACGTTCTACGCGAACACCACATTTTCCGGGACACCCAGGCACACGGACTGCGACTCCGCGATCGACCAGAACTGGGGCACCGGCGCGCCCTACAAGGGCCTGCCGGTCAACAACTTCGGCGTCCGCTGGTCCACCACACGCGACTTCGGTTCCGGCGGGCCCTTCACGTTCACCGCTTCCTCCCGCGACGGCATCCGCGTCTACCTCGACGGCGTCCGCAAGGTCGACCTGTGGAAGAACGTGTCGTCCACCGTGCGCAGGACCGCCAACGTCACCGTCCCTTCCGGCAAGCACACCCTGCGCGTCGACTTCGTCAACTGGACGGGCGCGGCCAACGTCACGTTCGGCTACGCCCCCCGCACGTCGGCGACGGTCGACAAGGTCAAGCCCCTCGTCCCGGCCGGCACCACCGTCGCCTACAGCGCTAACACCGCGTCCACGAAGGTCGGCTGGGCGAAGAACAAGGAGATGGACCTCGTCGGCTACCGCGTGTACCGGCGGCTGAAGGGCGCCTCCTTCCCCTCGAAGCCGATCGCCACCACGACGTCCACCTCGTACACGGACACGACCGTCCCGAAGGACGGCAACGTCTACTACTACGAGGTCCGCGCCTACGACAAGGCCGGCAACACCTCGTCGGGCACCGCCGACCTCGGCATCACCACCGTCGACCGCACCGCCCCCGCCGCCCCGAAGGGCGTCGAGGAGAACTGGGCCATGGGCTACCCCGGCACCATCACCCTGTACTGGGACAGCAACTCCGAGCCCGACCTGGCCGGCTACCGCGTCTACCGCTCGACGTCCCTGCCGGTCGCCCTCACCCCGGAGAACCGGGTGACCGGCGACGCCTTGTCGCACGGCGGCTACACGGGGCCGCTGCCGCCGACCGGCGACATCCACTACTACGTGGTCACCGCCGTCGACACGCACGGCAACGAGTCGGCGGCCTCCAAGGCGGCGATGTACTACACCCGCGACCTGACGGGTCCGGTCGACACCGCACTCAACGCGCGCGGCCGGGAGGACGAGGCAGGCGTCACGCTGACCTGGGATCCCTCCGAGCGGACCAGCGACGACTTCGCGGGCTACACCGTCATCCGGTACGCCAATCCGCGCGGTACCGGGGGCCCGCGGGAGGTGGTCGGCACGGGGGTCGAGGGCACCACGTTCACGGACCCCGCGCCGCCGCCCGGCGCCACCTACTACTACGGGGTGGTCGCGGTCGACCACGCGGGCAACGGGGGCACCCCGTCCCAGGAGGTCGTCGTCACCGTCTCCGGGAACACGACGGCTCCCGCCCCGGTCACCGGCCTGACCGCCGACCCCAAGGAGAACGGCGTCACCCTCACCTGGGACGCCGACACCGCACCGGGCCTCGACCACTACCGCGTGCTGCGCGGCACGTTCGCCGACGGGCGGTGGACGTACGCCCCGCTGATCGACCCCTGGACCCTGCGGCCGCGGGAGATCAAGGCGACGACCTTCCACGACCGGACGGCGGCCGACGGCCAACGGATCCGCTACGCGGTCGTCTCCGTCGACCAGTACGGCAACCAGCTCACCCCCGACACCGGCGCCACCGTCACCGAGGTCACCGAACTCGACCTCCGCCCCACCGCCCCACCGGCGACCGGCGCCCCGATCCACCTGAACAGCAACGAGACCGGCTCCCTCCACTGGTTCCTCACCGACGACAGGAACGCCAACGGCAGCCCGGTGACCGCCTTCACCGTGAGCCGATGGAACCGCGAGAGCGGGAGCTTCGACGTGCTCGCCACGGAGCCCAAGGGCAACTCGACCGACTGGTACTGGTCCGACCGCACCCAGCCGGCCGCCACCACGGTCTACTACCGCGTCACGGTCCTCTACGCGGACGGCACGGAATCGGGCGCGTCCGAGGTCGCCGCCCTGAGCTACTGACCCCGCCCGCGCCGGCGGCGACAGCCGGGAAGGGGACCGGAAGTGAGTTTCCGGTCCCCTTCCACCGAGTCGTCGTCCGCCGGTGCGGGAGCCCGCGCTGCGAAAATCCAGCGTCGGCGAGCTCACCTCGTGCCACGATCGGCGCATGTGGAACGTCACGGAGGTGCACGAGCGGCTCCAGGCGCTGACCGAAGCCGACCCCGGCCATCGGCGATTCGGTGCGGCACGTCACCGCTACCTGCTCGACCCGCCGGTCACGGAATCCCGAATAGCCCGCTTCGAGCAGGAGCACGGGATAAGCCTTCCTCCTTCTTACCGCGCCTTCATCACGGCAGTGGGAAGCGGGGGCGGGGGGCCTTGCCACGGGCTGTTCCGGTTCGGCAGTGAAGTGTGGGCACGCCAGCAGACCGATCTCGGCGAACGGTGGGCAGACCTGCCGGCCACACCGTTCCCCCACACCGATCGCTTCCAGCCCTGGCCCGAGGAGACGGCCCGTCCACGGCACGCTCCCGAAGACGAGTACTACGACCCGTGCTGGTTTACCGGCTCACTCGTCATCGCCGAGATCGGCTGCGCCTCCTACTTCCGCCTCGTGGTCACCGGCGAGGCCCGCGGCCAGGTCAGGTCGGACCACCTCCTCTCCGACCAGGGGCTCAACCCCGGCCCGGACTTCCACGACTGGTACATGCAGTGGCTGATGAACCCCGGTGGCACAGTGGGCTCTTGAGCCCTGCGCTATGGCTTGACGTCAAAGAGCGGGATGGTCGGTGGCGGCGGGGCGAGTACGGCACGAAGGCTGTTGAGCGTCGCCCGCCATTGCCTGCCGTCCCGTGGATTGACCCAGTTCGACGCCACTCCGGATTCGTCGCTGACGATGCGGGCGAGGGCTTCGTCCGCCAGGTTCCGGAGGTCGGAGCGGAAGGTCGGCATGGGTGTTTCAGGGCCGTAGGACGTGTCGACTGGTTCACCGCCTGGACACTGCGCCGCGATCAGTGCCGCAGCGGCCACAGCTTCCTCCGCTTCCGTGAGGTAGCCGCCGGCGTCCACGGTGCGGGTGAGGACGCCGCGGATCAGGGCTTCACGTTCCTCGGGCTTGGCGTCGTCGAGAGCGCAGGCGAAGTCCGCGGCAGTGTCGTTGTCGAAGGGGCCGGTAGCCCAGGTACCCATGATGATCTCCTCGCACAGCCACGCCGGGAGCCTCGCACCGGCCACTGACAACGCGGTCGACGCCGACCAGGGTCCGCCGTCCCACGGATGCCCCACAGCCGCAGGTCGGGCCCCAGATTCCCGTCCACGCCCCGTCCACAACCGCTGGTAGAGACCGTGCGAGAACGGGACGGAGCGAGACAGTGACCCGCATCCGCTGGCGCAAACAAAACAGCCCCTGTGCCGCGTTTCCGCAGCTCAGGGGCTGTGTTTCCACTGTGGCGGCGCCAGGATTCGAACCTGGGTAGGCTAAGCCGACGGATTTACAGCGGGCCACTCTTAGTAGGCCTGACCTGGCAAATTCCTGTGCATGAGCCCGCGCGGGGGACACATGGGGGACAGCGCAAGCGAAGACGCTCGCTGCCGTTAACACCAGATCGCCAACTGGCGCCGCGGCGCTCGGCAGGCGACCGCCGAGCTGCGACCGCGAAGCGTGCCAGCAAAAACCGTACCCCGTTCTGGCAGCGGCATCTGACCGACCTGCGCTCTCGTCACTGGCCCAGGCATCGAGGTAGCAGCACGGACCGCTCGGGCCCTGCTCCGTATGAACCAACCCTGTGGGTCCCCGATACCGGGATCCACTACCTCTGGGTCTGTTGGCTGCCTATGCTGTAGCTCTGTCAGGTTGGGCAGTGTGGGGGTGGGATGTGCGGCTGACGCTGCGGATTGAAGGGGACTCGACCGAGGACGACGTCCGCTCCCTGTACGACTGGCTGCTCCTGGATCGTAATCTCAGGCGCGAGGCCCAGGTGGAGATGGCGTCATCATCTGTGCCGGTCCCTGGGCAGCAGGGGGATCTACTGGACTTGGTGTCGCTGGCGGTCGGTAGTGGATTCAACGCGGCCTCGCTTGGTGTGGCCCTCGCTGCATGGCGGTCTACACGCCCCAAGGAACCAACCGTCACTGTCGAGCGCGCCGACGGCAGCAAGGTGACGGTCACAGGCGCTTCCCGAGATGAGGCGCAGCGCTTGATCGAGCAACTGCTCAATGATCAACAGTAGGCGTCGCGAGTGAGTAAGCTCCCCGATCCAAATAAGTCGCAGGCACTGTTCATCGGGGTAGACACGTTTGACAGCCTCGATCCGTTGCCAGCAGTCCGTCGGAATCTTTCGACCCTCGTCGACTTGTTTGTTGGTGACGTGTGGGGGTTGGATTATTCGCACTGCACGCAGTTACTCAATCCCGCTTCGACTCGGGAAGTGGACGAAGCGATCTCGCGTGCCGCGAAAGCGGCAACGGATACCTTGCTCCTGTACTACGCCGGGCATGGGCTGCTCGATCGGCAGGGACGTCTGCATCTTGCTATGTCCGACAGTGACAAGGATTCAGTCCACTCCACCTCATTTCCCTACGACTGGATACGCATGCGCCTGGCCGAGAGTGGCGCTTCGCGGTGCATCGTAATTCTCGACTGCTGTTTTAGTGCACGTGCGATGGGGGTGCAGTCTCCCGCATCAAGCATCGCGGAGCTCGCCGAGGCGGAGGGCACGTATGTGCTCGCAGCGGCCGACGAACGCGCTATCGCTTTGGCACCGCCCGGCGAAGCGTTCACGGCTTTTACTGGAGCGTTGGTCCGCGTCTTGACCGATGGCATGGCCGACGCCCCCGAGTTGCTCGACCTTGACACGGTTTTCCAAGGGGTTCAGTCCATCCTGAGGCGTCAGGCGCGACCCGATCCTCAATGTTTGGGCCGCAATCAGGTTGGGCGAACGTCGTTTGCCAGGAACTCCGCCTACGTGCCGGAACAGGCACATGACTTGCGGTATGACCTACAGGCCGCCATCCAAGACCTCCATCTAGGCCGCAGCCTCGCCGAGACACTAAAGGCTGTCTCGGACGGCGTTGTAAGCGCTCTGGGATTTGAGCTGGCGTGGGTACACCTTGTGAGTTCGGATGGCGACCTTGTCGTCGCGTCGTTCTCCGGCGACGACGAGGCCGCGCCCGACCTCACCGGACGCAGCGGCTCCCGCGCCTCCTGGGAGCGCCGCCTATGCCTGGCAGAGGCCTGGGGCGGGGTCCGCTTCATTCCCCATACCGAGGGCTGGGTCCTCGACGGAGACGATGTTCCGGAGTGGTTCGCAGGTGGGCCCGCACCGTCCTCCGAGTATGAGTGGCACCCAGCGGACCGGCTATACGTGCCGATGTTCGCCGACGGCGAGTTGATAGGGATCATCTCCGTAGGCAAACCACGTTCCAGCCGCCGACCTGGACTAGCGCAGTGTGAGGCCTTGCAGGCGTACGCGTTCCAAGCCGCGATCGCCATCAGAGCCGCTCGGCTTCGGGCTAGCATGCAGCGTGCGCTTGTCCGCCTGGAGCAGGAGCGAGAGAGCTTGCGGGCAAGCGAGGAAAGCTTCCGGCAGGCCTTCGAGTACGCACCCAGCGGTCTGGCCATAACCGAGATGGGCGGCGACCAGCACGGCCGATTCGCCCGCATAAACGACGCGCTATGCCGCCTACTGGGCCGCTCTGCCACCGCGATTGGCCGCTACTCCTTCATCGACTTTGTCCACCCCGATGATGTTGGCACCCTGCTCCTTACGTCTGCAGAGGGAGGGCGCGCCGAGCTGCGCCTCAGTCGTCGCGACGGCATGTACGTATGGGTATCCCTCCGTAACTCTGTCGTTGCTGACACCGAAGACGGGCCGCGTTACCTGCTCACCCATGTTGAGGACATCCAGGAACGTAAGCTCCGCGAGCTTGAGCTCGCCCATCGGGCCTCACATGACCAGCTCACTGGCCTGCCAAACGCCTCCGAGCTCCACACTCGCCTCAGTGACCGCCTGTGCCAAGCCACCGACGAACCCACCGACAAACCCACTGGCTTCCAGGAATACCACCGGCATGTGGTGGCCCCCGATGACGACTCAAGCACCCAAGGCCTGGCTGTCATCTTCTGCGCGCTCCGCGGCTTCAAGTCGTTCAATGCCCGATTTGGCCGCAACAGTGGCGACGCAGTCCTTATCGAAGTCGGCCGGCGCCTGGCTCTCCCGCTTCGGGCCGGAGATACCGTGGCCCGACTCGGCGGAGACGAGTTCGTCGTACTCATCCATGGAGTTGACCACTCGGGTGCGCAAGAAATAATGCTGCGGCTACAGAATGAGATTCGCGCGCCCTATCAAATTGACGGTCAGAACGTTAGAGCGGGCGCGAGCTTCGGAATGACATGGGCGCAGTGCGGCATGGCGGCAACCGATGTCATATCGGCCGCCCGCGATGCAGCCTAAGGCTTGTCCCGTAACTGATCTTCGATGAGGCGTGGGCGAGGTCAACAGTCGTTCGACCCGATCGCCTATCCGGCGAGGGCGAGGTTGTGCAGGTGGGCGACGCCGCTCATGGCGTGGTGTACGCCGTCGCCCTTGAGTCGGCAATCGCGCAGGATCTTCCAGGCCTTCATGCGGGCAAACGCGTGCTCGACGCGGGCACGGACCTGTCTGTGGGACTTGTTATGAGCCTGCTTCCAGTCGGGGAGTTCCTCGTCTTTGCGGCGCCGGTGGGGCATTACGAGGCCGGTGCCCGGATAGCCGCCGTCGGCGATCGTCATGGTGCCGCCGACGGCGGCCTTGGCGCCAGACTCCTCCCATGCCTTGCAGTCGGCTCGGTTGCCGGGAAGCGGCCGGCCGACCACGACGACCAACCGAGTGTCCGCATCGATGACGACCTGGTGATTGGTGGAGTACCGATAATTCTTTGACTGTTCGGCCACCGCGTGATCGCGGGTTGGAACAAGAGTTCCATCCACGATGAGCACGGTGTCTCTGCAGAACCGCTTGCGGGGCGGGAGCGCAAGCAGAGGGCCAAGGTGGCCGACGATGCGGTCGGCTGAAGACTTCGAGACCCCAAACAGCGGGGCGAGCTGGCGTAGCGTCAAGTTGGTTCGCCAGTACGCCGCAACCAGCAGCACCCGGTCCTCCAGCGGCAGCCCCCACGGCCGTCCCCGACGTGCAGCGTCTGCACCTTGACGCCGCACAGCAGTCACCAACTTGCCGAACTGGCGCGGGTTCAGCCCGCTGAAGGGCGCTATCCAGGACGGCGCCGACGCCGTGATCACACCAGCCACGCCGTGATCATTTCACTGCTGCTGCTCTGGACCTCGGGTATTCACCCAGCCTCCCTGCCGCCCGCAAGCCGACGACGCCACCAAAGGTCAGAGCGCCACTGCCGGCAGTGGGCAAACGGGTCGGGAAGGGTGCGCTTGAGATACACAGTGTCCAGAGAGACCACTTTGCGCTTCAGCTCGGCACGAGCCCGGACAGGCAGCTGCTCCAGGACCAGCTCGAGCACGTCCCGGGCATGCCTCACATCGTCAAAGGAACAGCCGCGGCACGAGCACTCCGCGTCCTGCGGATAGAGAGGCCGACGTCCAAGCGGTTCCAGAAACGTTTGGTAACGTCGCAGCGCACGGTCAGTGGCACCGAGATAGACGTAATAGTCGGCTGACAGCCTCTCCACTCGATGTATCGCGAGGCTAGTGCAGCTAGAGAGCCCATGGATTCGATCCGGCGGCGGGCACTCCCAGGCGCGAGGCCCATGCTGTTCGACGCGCAGGGCGCCAGGCCGTCTACGCGGCATCTGCCTTTCGGTATGCAGTCATGGACGTCATCATGCCAGCACTCACGTCCCCGCGGTCGGGAGTAACGGGACAAGCCTTAGTCGCAGGGTCTGATCCAGCTCCCTCAGGTTCGGCATCACAGCATGTGCCAGCTGAGGGCTGTCCTGTAGATGGCGGTCGGGGTAAACCAAGGTCGGGCCGTCGCGGGGGGACAGCCCCCGAACGGTCCAGACTCTGCTGCGGAGTCCGTGCCGTACTGGTCCGGTGGACCACGCACTGTCCGAGCGCTTACGAAGGTCCGAGGCGGCACCTGACTGCGTTGCGTCAAAGGGGTCGCGTGGAGCGAGGTCGTTGCACTAACTTTCGACTATGAGCGATTTCCTCTCCCATGAGAGCCTCTACCAGGGCGCGCGGAAGTTTGCGCATACGGCAATGGATGCCCACGCCAGAAACGATCGGGACGTGTTTCTATTGCACGCGGGCGTCAGCATTGAAAGGCTTGCCAAATCTGCCCTGTCGAAGCAATCCCCCTTTCTCCTCATCGAAATGAAGGGAAAGGAAGATACCTTGCTGCATCTAGCTGGCGTGCAGGAGGCACCCAAGGTTAGGACTGTTGGAGCCGCACAAGCCTTGGCTCGACTTCGAGTGATGAACGTCCTACCGAAACAAGATACGGGGCTCGATGAGCTGATCGAGCTACGGAATGGAATCGCACACCTGGACGCCGACGCTGACGAATCATTCGACGGCTTGTCGGTTTTCGTGAGAGCCACCACAGCCCTGCTGCGCTATCTCGGAAAGGAGCGCGAAGAATACTGGGACGATTGGATTGGAATTATTGAAATCACGGAAAGTGACGCACTCGAATACGTTGCCAAGGAAGTAGCAAGGCGAATTGAGGGCGCGCGCTACCACCTCTCCGAGCGATTGAAGTACCTACCACAAAAGGCCGTCTCTGTTATCTACGAGCATGCAGAGGCGGGAGATCCGGACGTCGCGCGTCACGGGCTTATTGCCCGGTGCGGCCTCTACAGCCTCCGCTCACCGAAGGGTTGTCCGGCATGCCATTGCACTGGTCACCTAGTCTTCAACTTGCCGAATATTGGGTCTGGACCTCTGGAAGGCTCCGACTTGCGTTTTTTTTACTGTCCCCTGTGTAGCTTCACGGCGAGCGGTGACGACGAACTTGCAGCGTGCGGAATTGGGCCTAATGAAATATTCCTGAACGGCCAAGGCGAGTCGATTCCCCTCAATTCTTCAATGTTCAAGGAATACGTGGATCTAGGCATGGCAGACGTTGAGGAGGTAGAAGCCGCAGTCGAATTTGCGAATCAGTGGGCACGGCGAACCACAGCTTGACTTGCAGTCATGCCGTCGAAGTGACGGGAAAGCGCGACTTCCACTCCATACAGTCGCCCATTAGCGGGAATTGGCTGGCTCGCCAAGCACCTGCAAGTGCGATGCGAAGTCTTCCACCAGACTTCCTAGGACGGCTTTCCCTTTCTCCGCCGTGGCGTAGGACGGAAACCCGATGACGCCAGTCTCGGTGTATGCCTTCATGCCTTCGGTAAGGAGGAAGCGGCGTTCGCCGCCGTCGTGGTCGGCGGTCTCGTAGCCGGGGCGGACGAGGGACGGTTCAGCGTGGAGGAGGATTGAGGTTTCGATCTCTCCCGCGTGCATGTCTTCGTGCGCGTTGGTGGCCAGGCCGGCGCGCTCGCGTGCGCGGTTCCATTCGCCGCCCTGAGGGAACAGGCTCATTCGCGGCTCAGTGAGGTTGGCTTCCTGGACGATGTTCGACAGGACGTAGTTCCCACCGTGGGCGTTCACCAGGACGAGCTTGCGGATGCCGGATGCTTCGAGGGACTGAGCGATGTCCGTCACGAGCGCGTGCAGCGTCCGAGCACTGATGCTGACCGTTCCAGCCCACGTGCCGTGTTCGTGGCTGCACGCGATGGTGATCGGCGGGAGGTGCAGCACGGGGTAAGCCGCGGCAACCTCCCGGGCAATGACGCTGGCGATGGCTGCGTCTGTGATGAGCGGCAGGTACGCGCCGTGCTGCTCGAATGACCCGATCGGGAGGACGGCGACCCGCGGGGCCTGGTCCTGGACATCTACGGTGGTGATGGTAGGCAGCAGGTTCACGGCTATCCTCCGGTTCGGCTCAGCTCCCCTTCATAGTGCCCAACGTACGGTTGAGTTCGGCAATCTCCACGAGCTTGCTCCATGGCGTGAGGTAGCCCTGTAACCGCCCGAGTTCAGCCAGGATGCGCGCGGATCCCGTCGTCTGCGCGATGGACACCGCCTGCGAGGCCGCGTTGTATGCCGCCTCCACGTCCTCCATCTGTGCGTAAGCCGTGGCGAGGCGTGCGAGACAGAGCCCTCGGTCTCGCTGCTGCTCGGCTGGCCATCGCGTCAAGCTCTGTTCCAACGTCTGGACCGCGTCTTCGGGGTGTCCGAGCTGGAGGGCACAGTTCGCTGCCTCCATGTCGATGTACGAGACGGAACAGTACGGGGCGAGGTCGGACCCTTCGCCGGCTGCGGCATCAGCCAGTGTCCGGGCGTCGTCGAGCGCGCGAGCTGATTCGTCAGCGTGCCCAAGCTGAGCATGGGCGTATGCACTGGCCCGCAGAGCAACGGCGCGGATCTTCCGCGGCAGCCTTCGGCCCTCTCGTAAGGCTCCGTTGGCCAGCCCCATGGCATAGCCAGCTTGACCTGCCTCGCCTGCGATGTTGCTCCGCCGCTGGAACACGTACGAGCTGAGTGCCGGGTCGTCCAGTTCCGCTGCGTAGTCGAGCGCACGGTTCGTCCAGAGCATCGCAGACCGAGAGTCTCCGGAGTCCTGGTGCAGCCACCCGAGGAATTCGGCGTACCGGGAGCCGAGGCGGACGACTTCTTCGCGGTGCGGGCCGGAGGCTTCCTTGCAGAGCTCCTCGATCAGCGGGACCTGACTCTGTACGGCGGGGACCAGGAAGCGGGGCCCGACAAGGGGTTCGGCCTGCGCATGCTGGACGAACACGGACTTGAGGTAGTCCAGCACTGCCGGACTCGCTTCAGGCGCCGGGCCCTGTGGGCTTGGCAGCGTCGGCAGGGTCTCAAGCTGGGAAGGGGCTGACTCAAGGGCGAGGCCCAAATCTCTGCGGCTGGCTTGGTACACCTCGCAGAACAGCGTTTGGTAGTCGTTCCCCGGCACCCTTCGACCGTTCTCGAACATCGAGATCTGAGCCTTCAAGCTGGAGAGAGATGGCAACGTGATCCCAAGCCGCTCGGCTGCGTCTTCCACAGCCTGTATGAGCTGAGACTGAGTCCAGCCCCGTTGCACACGTGCCTCTTGCAGCTTCGTCTTCATCGCGTTCCCCAGCCGTCAGACGATGCGGGCAGATCCTCATCATGCCAACACACCGTCTGACGTGGGTGGTTAACAGCTAACGGGTCCGGGCTGTTAACCCTGTTCGCTGCGTATCTCGCAGTGGTGCGGCTTACTGGTTCTCGTCAGCGCCGCCGGAGCGGACAGTCTCCAGATGTTCGACCCGGCGCCGAAGTTCGGAGAGCTGGGAGGTGACATGAGTCAGCTGGTCTTGCAGTTCGCGGAGTCCGGCAGCCATTTTGGCGGCTGTGGGCTCGCCCTCGCGTGGGTCGATGACGTACGTGCCGCTTCCTGGCCGACCCTCTACCAGGCCGTCGTCCGCAAGCTGCTTGTACGCGCTCTGCACCGTCATGAGCGAGACGTCCAACTCCTTGGCCAGACCCTTGGCCCCGGGGAGGCGGCTCCCGGGCGAGTACAGGCCGTCCGCGAGGTTGTCGCGGAACCGGGCAGCGATCTCCTTGGCGGTCGGGGGTCTCTCCGGCTTCCAGTCCATGCCTAGAGCTTATCCAACCTAGGTAGTTCGCCCTTGCCGTGTTGGCGGGGTTGACCCAAGCAAGCTACCTAGGTAGCTTCGATCTCAGGAAAGTTACCTAGGTAGCTTTCGCTGCACCGGTGGGCCCCATGTGTCCACGCACGGGAGCCCTCGCTAGGGGTTACCGCACCTGCCGGAAGCAGCCGCTCCTTGAAAACTGAATGGGGATCATGCCGCCTCTCCTCGGCCAAGTAGGCGGCTACGTGGGCTGACGCCCGCGTGAGGTGTAGCGCAACCAACCTTTCCGCGGCTCTGCTGCTGCGGCGGTTGCCTCCGCTGTTCGTCTCGTACGAGCAGCGTTGAGGGGAGCCGGAGGAAGTACTTCCGCTCTACGGCGCACGGCCCCGGGGTGCGACCCGGGGCCGTGCTGTGGGCCGTTCCTGGTGAAGGGAGCACGACCCGTGAAAAGTATCGTTGCTGGTCATGTGGCTGTCACTGCCACGGAGTTTGTGGAACTTGCGCTTGGTACCCCGGTGGATCTGTGGCTGGGGGTTGAGGGTGAGAGCGAGATGGAGCGGGCGGCGCGTTTGGCGGCGGCTCGGGACATCCTCGCGGACGACCCGATGCTGCCGGACCGGCTGAGCCAGGTCGCGGCAGAGGCGGTTGAGGCGTACGCGCCGGAGCTGTTCGCCGCTGCGGCGGCCCTCCCGCGGGCGACCCCGCGCCGCCGGCCGCGCCGAAACGGGGCGGTGGCGGCATGAGCGCCCCGCAGAAGGAGCGGCCCGCACTGCCCCCGCTGTCTGGTCCGGAGCGGCTGTTAGTCGCTGTGGCGGGGCTGCTGGGCGTGGGGGTCGGCGGCGTGGGGCTGGCGATGTCGTTCGACACCGTGTCCGCGGCCGGAGCCCGGTGGGGCTTCGCCACGCCGGAGATGCTGCCGCTGGCCATCGACCTGGCGATTCCGGTGTTCACCGTGGTCAATCTGCTGCTGACCCGGCTGGACATCGCGCTGAGCTGGGTGCGGTTCGTGCCGTGGGCGCTGACCCTGGTCACCTGCTGGCTCAACATCGCGGCCGGTCAATCGGTTTCGGCGAAGATCGCGCACGGCACGATGCCGCTGCTGTGGGTGGTGCTGTCCGAGGTTGTCGCGCACGTCTACGCAGCGCGGATCGGCGCCGTGACCGGCAGGCGGATGGAGAAGATCCGCCGGTCCCGGTGGCTGCTCGCCCCGGTGAGCACGTTCGTGCTGTGGCGGCGGATGACGCTGTGGGAGATCACCTCCTACGGCGATGCTCTCGCCCGGGAGCGGGAGCGGCAGTTGGCCCGCGCGGATCTGCGGGAGCGGCACGGCCGGCGGTGGCGGTCCAAGACGGATCGGCGTACGCGGGTGCTGCTCAAGCTGGGCGAGACGGCACCGGCCGACACCGCCCCGGCACCCGCCCCCGCTGAGACCGTGGCTGTACCTGCGGTGGCGCCGTCCGGGCCGAAGCCGGCACCGCGCAAGCGCCCGGGGAAGCCGGCGTCCAAGCCGGCCCGCCGGAGCGTCGATGACGTGCTGAGCGAAGCCCGCGAGGTCACGGCCGGTTGGCCGGTAGAGCACCTGACGGCCGACCGGATCCGGCAGGCCGTGAGCTGCGGCGCCGCCCACGCCCGTACGGCCCGCGAGGCCCTGCGCGCCGAGCGCGAGGGTGGCGCGGGTGAGCCGGAGGCGGTGGCAGCATGAGCGCCCTGATTGCCGCCACCATGGCCGCTGGTCCGCTGGTGGCCGGGTGGTCGGTGCACCTGTGGTGGTTGCGGCGGCGGCTGGAGTCGGCCCGCCGCGACCCGCTGACCGGCCTGTGGAC
This sequence comes from Streptomyces sp. NBC_00510, assembly GCA_036013505.1. Lineage (NCBI taxonomy): Bacteria > Bacillati > Actinomycetota > Actinomycetes > Kitasatosporales > Streptomycetaceae > Streptomyces > Streptomyces sp. NBC_00510. The sequence continues at coordinate 4,473,678 of CP107851.1, forward strand.
CCGCGAGGGGTTCGCCCGCCGCGCCGCGGTACTGCTGCGCGACCCGCGGGCGGTAGTGGTGCTGGCGGACGTGGACCACTTCAAGCACGTCAACGACACCCACGGGCACGCTGCCGGGGATGCGCTGCTGCGGGCGACCGCGGGCCGCCTGGCCCACTACACCGGCCCCACGGGAGTGGCGGGCAGGCTCGGGGGCGATGAGTTCGCTGCGGTGGTGATCGACCGGCACGGCATGGCGGACGACATGCTCGCCGTACTCGGCAGCGTCCTGGCACGGCCCGCTGAGGGGCTTGACCCGGCGGTGCACACCACGGTCTCGCTCGGTTGGGCGAGGGTCACGGACTTCCCCGGCGAGGGCCTGCCGGAGTTGCTGCGCCGGGCCGATGAAGCGATGTACGCCGCCAAGCGCGCCCACGCCGGTGTGAGGCGGGCGGGGATCGGGCGGCTGTTCGCCACCGTGGCTGGCCGCCGTTCCGGGCGCCGCGGAGCGGTGGCGTGATGTCCCCGGCGTTCGGCAAGTGCTACGACCCGACCGGCGCCACGTGGGGCATACCGACCTTCCCATGGCGGCTCGCCCCGGACGGCTACGCCACGCGCCGGCAACTGCGCGCCCGCGGGCTGCGGCCGGGCGGTCAGCCCGTTGCTGCGCAACTCATGCGACAGGCACGGCGCCGGAAAGCCGGCGTGCTGATCGCCTACCTGTACCGGATCGACCTTGCCTTGCCGGTGCGGCCGATGACGCCGGGCAAACGGCGGGCGCTCGCTGCGGCGATGACCGCCCGCCGTACCTGCCCGCAGTGCCGTACCGACGCCGGATACGTCATCCCCGGCTCACTCGGCACGTGCGTGCCGTGCGCCTACCCCGAGGAACAGCGCGCCGCCTGATCGGGCGGAAAGCTCCCGCGGGTCCGACCGCTCAACCTCTCACAGCGTCGGCCGGACCCGCTTCCCCTGCCATTTCTGGAAGGAACCTCAGTGAAGCACGAGGACGAGAACGACTTCTTCAACCGGTTGGAAGCCGACCTGTCGTCCGACTTCGGCGGTGAGGTGGTGGACCTGGACAAGGCCCGCGCCGCCCGCGAGTCGGCCGACCCCCGACCCGACTCCGACACCGACGCGTCGTCCGACGCGATGGACGACCCGAACGCTTGGCGGTCCGGTGACGCGTCGGACGACGGCGGGCCGACTTTGGTGGACGCCCCGGGGCCGACCGGTCCGGGCGTGATGGAGCGCGTACGGGGTGCGCGGCGTCGGCCGGTGCTGCCCGGGTGGGCGACCTCGCGGCCGGAGTTCGTGAACGCGGCCGGGTGGCTGGCCGGATACGCCGGGCACTCCACGGCGTTCCACGCGGTGCGCCTTCCCTGGTACGCAGCGGTGCTGACCGCCCGCGCGCCGGTGGGGTTCGCCAAGTTCGTCGGCGCCTCCCTGCGCTGGGTCTCCGACGCCGAGGGGGACCCGCTGCGTCGGGCCGCGGCCCGCCGTGAGGACGCCGGGGAGTACCTGAACCTGTCCCGGCAGCGGGACCGGCGGGTGAAGCTGCGCGGCATCCTGTTCACCCTCGCCGCGATCGTCGGCCCGATCCTGGCGCTCGCGCTGTGGGTGCTGGGCCCGACGTGGATCCTCGCCGTGGCCGTCGCAGCACTCGTGACGGTGTTCGGGTTCGCCGGGGCGCCGGCCGACAAGCCCGTCGTCTCCCACGCCGTGGTCGCCACCGAGGTGGAACGCCTCACCTCCACCGTCGTGGAACGCGCCCTCGGGGCGCTGGGCATTGCCGAGGTGAACAAGGCACTCGGCAAGGGCGGCGAGGGCATCCGCTTCCCCGCCCCGATCACCCGCGACGGCCCCGGCTGGCGCGCGGATGTCGACCTGCCCTACGGGGTGACGGTGACCGACATCCTCGACCGCCGGGACCGGCTCGCCTCCGGCCTGCGCCGCCCGCTCGGGTGCGTCTGGCCCGAGCCCGTCGCCGACGAGCACGCCGGCCGGATGATGCTGTGGGTCGGCGACAAGGCCCTCAACAAGCTGCCCCCGGTGGCCGGACCGCTGGCCAAGGCCGGCGCGGTGTCGCTGTTCAAGCCGGTCCCGTTCGGCCTTGACCAGCGCGGCCGGCCCATCGACATGACGCTGATGTACGACAACGTGCTCATCGGCGCCATGCCCGGCATGGGCAAGACGTTCTCGCTGCGCCTGCCGCTGCTCGCCGCCGCGCTGGACCCGCTGGCGGAGCTGCTGGTGTGGGAGTTGAAGGGCACCGGCGACCTGGAGCCCCTGGCGAAGGTGGCGGCCGACTACGGCTCCGGGCCGGACGACGCCACCGCCGCGGCGGCGCTGGACTCCATCCGCTACGTCTACGGCGACCTGGAACGCCGCGCCAAGGTGATCAGTTCGCTGCCGAAGGACAAGTGCCCGGAGAACAAGGTCACCCCCGACCTCGCCGCGGTGCGCTCGCTGGGCTTGCATCCGCTGGTCCTGGCGATAGACGAGTGCCAGGAACTGTTCTCCCACCCCGAGTACGGCAAGGAAGCCGGCGCGCTGTGCACCGGCATCATCAAGCGCGGCCGGGCCCTCGGAGTGATCCTGCTGCTGGCCACGCAGCGCCCGGACAAGGACAGCCTGCCCACCTCGATCAGCGCGAACGTGGGCACGCGGTTCTGCCTGCGGGTCATGGGTCAGATCGAGAACGACATGATCCTGGGGACTTCCGCGTACAAGAACGGGATCCGGGCGACGACGTTCACCAAGTCCGACAAGGGCATCGGCTACCTCGCCGGCGCCACCGACGATCCGCAGATCGTCCGGACCTACTACCTGGACAACCCGGCCGCGGACCGGATCTGCGAGCGGGCCCGCACTGCCCGCAAGAACGCCGGCACCCTCACCGGTCTCGCCGCAGGCGAGGCGCCGGAGCGCAGGGAGGCGGCGGACACGCTGCTGGACGACGTGCTCGCCGTCGTGCCCTCCGGCGAGGCGAAGGTGTGGAACGACGTCGCGGTGGACCGGCTCGCCGAACTCCGGCCGGAACTGTACGGGCCGTGGGGCGAGATGGAGCCTGCCGACAAGGCACGGCAGCTCACCACCGCACTCAAGCCCCACGGCGTGTCCACGGGGCAGGTCGCCCGCCGGATCAACGGCAAGACCGTCAACCGGACCGGCTTCGAGCGCGCCCACATCGCCGCGGCGATTGCGGAGCGTGACCGGAAGCGGTCCGCGGGCTGACCGACCAGGGCCTCTAGCGCTAGGGGCTCAACCCTCTAGCGCTAGAGGTCCCGCTAGCAGCCCGCGCCCTATCTGATCTGGCCGCTAGCCGTTAGCGGCCCTGCCTGCGAAAACCCCGAAAACACGCCTGGAGGCACCCTGTGACCCTCCCCCTGCTCGCTATCGCACTCCTGCTGGCCATCACGCTCGGTTATGCCGGTGTGTGTGCTACTCAGCCGTTCGCGCGCTGCCGGCACTGCAACGGTTTCGGCTTCGCCACGACCACTGACCGCAAGGGACGGCCGCAGCGCGGCAAGACCTGCCGCCCCTGCAAAGGCCACGGCATCCGCATACGCACCGGCCGGCACCTGTACAACCTCGCCCGCGCCATCCACCGCGACGGCACCCGCTGACCCGAACGGAGACCCCGTGGCCCTGACTGTCTCCGCGGTGCTGCTGCTCGGCATCGCCGCCTACTTCACCGTCCGCACCAAAGCCGCCAACGGCGCCGCCGCCGTCGTCTTGTTCCTCTTCGGGTTCTTCACCGCCGGAACCGGCGCCTACGACCCCATCCGCAACCTGTGTGCCGCGCTCGCGGCCAGCCTCGCCGACCTCCGCTGAGGAGAATCCGCCATGACACACCACAGCACCCACCCGGCCACTGCGAACGCGGCCGTGGAAGTCCACCAGCCCATACCGCTCACGCCCGCGCAGCCCTACCCGGCCCCGCTCATGCCCACCGCATCCGGCGCCGTCCCGGCAGTGCAGAGCGTGCAGCTCCCGGACGGGCGGATCGTCACCGGCTACACCCTCACACCACACGGCCTCGCCCCAGTGCCGGAGCAGGCACGGCCGGCTGTGTCCCGCGCAGCGGTGAACATCGCGCTCGGGGGTGTCGGCTTCGCCGCGGTGTGCGGCGGGCTGGTGCTACTGACGACGTTCATCGCCGCACTCGCGGCCCTGGTCCACCAGCTCATCATCCTGGCCGCGGTCATCTTCGGCGGATGGATCGCCGTACAGGTCCTCCGCAGCGACAAGGGCGACCGCGGGACCACAGTCAACATCCGCAAGGCCGTCTTCAAGCGCAACAACTTCCACGGTTGAACCAGTTAAGGCGTGCCGCTGCCCCGTCGACTGCTGCTCATGAACTGAGCCAACCCCATCACGATGACGCCGGCCAACAGAATCACGCTGCCGGCCAGGGTGCCCCACGCCCGAGCGCCCGGGTCGTTGAGCACCAACCCGAAAAGCGCCTGCCAGTAGAGGGCAAAGGCAAGCACCAACTGGCCCCAGCCGTAGAGGCGCAGGCGGTTGACATGGCGCCGGTTCCAGGGAAGCACCCAACCCCGGGCAAGCGCCGCCACGCCAGAGACGGCAACAAGCGACGCCAGCAACACGAGCGCTATGCCCAAGTAGAGCTTCACGGTTCCCCCTTACAAGCCGGACCCACGCCGAACACTCGCGTGATCATGACACCCGCCGGTCCGCGCGTCCACGCGCTTCCCCGCACCCGTCGACACCGACGACTAACGCCCCGAGCGGGCCGCCTCTCGCCAAAGACTGCGGCCCGCCCGGATCTCCGTCCCACCAGAGAACTGGAGACCTCCAGCATGACCTACGACGCACAATCCGCGCTGCTGTCGGCAGCCTTACAGGCAGCCGAGCGCGGATGGCACGTCTTCCCGCTCCACGCCGGCCGCAAGACACCCGCCCTGCACGGGGAACGTCACTGCCCCCGCACCGGCGACTGCACGACCGGGCACCGCAAGTGGGAACAGCGCGCCACCACCGACCCCGACCGCATCCGCGCCGCGTGGTCACAGAGGCCGTTCAACGTTGGCATCGCCACCGGCCCGGCCGGGCTGCTGGTCGTGGACCTGGACACGCTCAAGCCCACAGACAAGAAAGGAACACCTGACGGCGTAACCGCCTTCGCGGCGCTCTGCGAGCGCGCCGGACAGCCCGTGCCCACCACGCGCACCGTGCGGACCGCGGGCGGCGGAGTGCATCTGTACTTCACCGCCCCGCCCGGGGCCCGGCTGCATTCCACCGCGGGACGCCTGGCCAAGAAGATCGACACTCGGGGATGCGGCGGGTACGTCGTCGCCCCCGGCAGCAAGACGCCACACGGCCCGTACACGGTCGTGGACAACACCCCCGTTGCAGAGCTACCCGAATGGCTCCACCACGCTCTGACGGCCCCTCAGGAGCCGACGGCGACGGCAATCCGGCTGGCGCCGGTCCGTAACGCCACCCGCTGCGCGGCGGTCGCCCTCGAACGCGAGAGTGCCGGCGTGGCCGCGCGCCGGGAGGCCGGGCGGCGCAATGAGGAACTGCTGCGGGCAGTCATCCGCGTGGGCCGGTACGTCGCGCGCGGCAACATCGACCGAACGGCCGTAGAGACGGCGTTTCAGGAGGCGGGCGAGTCGGCGGGACTCACCGCTGCCGAGTGCCGCGCCACGATCCGCAGCGCACTGGCCTACTCCCTGCGCACGGTCCGCCCGCGGGAGACGGCATGACCACGGCCGGATCCACCCCCCGCCTGAAACGCCTCACCTCCACCCCGGATCAGCCCAACCCCGCCACACCGGCCGGCAGGTCCGCGGCGGGTGGTGCGCCAAAGGTCGCCGCCGAAGGCGTCCTGTCATCTCTTCGCCCGGACCCGCCGCCCGGCAACGGACGCACCCCCGTGGCGTGGTTGCACGTGTCCGCGCCCACGTCCTGGCGCCGGGCCGCGGTCGCTCGGTCCTGGTGTGCCTGCGGACGCGACCGCAAAGCCACCGGGAAAGCCGCCGTCCTGCGCCTGATCGACGCCCACACCGCGCACCGGGACTTCTGTCCGTTGCGCACCCGAGACCAGAGGAGGAACGCCGCATGAGCGACGGCGCGGCTCTGCTGAGCGAGGTGGAAGCCTTCCACCGCCGATTCAACGTCTTCCCGCTGGAGGCCGCCTACGTCGCGGTGGTCCTGTGGGACGCCCACGCGCACCTACTGGACTGCTTCGACGCCACGCCCCGATTGGCGTTCCTGTCGCCGGAGCCGGCGAGCGGGAAGTCCCGGGCGCTGGAGATCGTGGAGACCCTGGTCCCGTATCCGATGGTCGCGGTCAACGCGTCAGCGTCCGCGCTGTTCCGGGCCGTGTCCGGGCTGAGCGCGCGGCCCACGATCCTGTTCGATGAGATCGACACCGTCTTCGGCCCCAAGGCCGGGGAGAACGAACAGCTCCGGGGATTCCTCAACGCCGGACACCGCCGCTCCGGAGTGATGTACCGGTGCGTGGGCGACGGCGCCAACCAGCAAGTGCAGGAGTTCCCCTCGTTCTGCGCCGTGGCCGTCGCCGGGCTCGGCTCGCTGCCGGACACGATCCTGACCCGCTCGGTCATCATCCGCATGCGCCGCCGGGCCCGCAACGAGCGCGTGGAGCCGTTCCGGCAGCGCGTCCACGAGGGCGAGGGACACGTACTGCGGGACCGCCTCGCCGCGTGGGCCGACAGCGTCCGGGACCGGGTCGAAGGTGCTTTCCCGCAGATGCCCGAGGGCGTCACCGACCGGCCCGCAGACGTGTGGGAAGCCCTGCTCGCGGTGGCGGACGCTGCCGGCGGGGACTGGCCCAAGCGGGCCCGGGAAGCCTGCGTGGAGCTGGTCAACGCCGCCAAGGTGGACGACAAGGGCAGCACCGGCATTCGGCTGCTGACCGACCTGCGGGACCAGGTCTTCAACGGCATCGACCGCCTGCCCACCGTCGCCGTACTGGACCGGCTCCACAGCCTCGAAGAGGCACCGTGGGCGGATATGGCCGGCAAGCCGCTGGACGCACGCGGGCTGTCCCGGATGCTGCGCGAGTACATGACCGGCGACAACACCCCCATCGCCGCCCGCAACATCAAGGCCGGCGGGAACGTCATGAAGGGCTACTACGCCACCGACCTCCACGACGCGTGGCAGCGGTACTGCCCACCCCCCTCTGAAAGTCCGCTACTTCCGCTACCTCCGCTACCGCGCAGGTCAGAGCCCTAGATGAGGTAGCGGATAGCCCCCGCGTATCCGCTACCTCGCCGCTTCATCCGCTACCCGCGCTGGCCACGCTGGCCCAGGGCCGGTAGCGGCTTTATCCGCTACCGCTACCCCTATCCGCTACCTCGATCATGCCCCTGACCAGGGCGGTAGCGGAGGTAGCGGAAGTAGCGGACCTGACAGGAAGGGGGCCGACGACGGCCCACACACCCGAAGGAGTGCGTTCATGGCCCGCCCGCCCGTACTCAAGCTCCCCGAAGTCCTCGAAGAGATCGGCATGAGCCGCGCCGCCTTCTACCGGATGCGCGCCCGCGGCCAAGCACCGCGTCTCATCAAGTTGCCCAACGGGCAGATCCGCTGCCGTCGCACGGATCTCGACACGTGGTGGGCGACCTACGAGCTGAACGCCCACTGATCAAGCCGTAGGGCCCGCCGGAGGCTACCGGCGGGCCCTACTTCTGCCATCGGAGATCCATGAAACTGACGTACGACGTGCGCATTTACTCGCTGGAGACCCGCTCAGACCGGCCCAAGCCGTACCGCTTGCGCTGGCTTGTGGGTACGAAGAAGCATTCCAAGAGCTACACGCTCAAGGCCCAGGCAGACGGGCGACGCTCGGAGTTGATGAGCGCCGTACGTTCCGGCGATCAGTTCGATGAAGAGTCCGGCCTGCCGGTATCGGAGCTGCGGGCGCAACGCGGTTCGGTCACCTGGTATCAGCACGCCCGTGACTACGTGGACCGCAAGTGGGACCTGGCGCCCGCTAAATCGCGCAAGTCGTACGCCGATGCCCTGGCCACGATCACGCCCGCCCTCGTCAGGACGCGCGCCGGCATGCCAGAGCAATCCGCCCTGCGACGTGCCCTCTACGGCTGGGCTTTCAACCGGAATCGCTGGGCTGAGACCCCGCCCAAGGAGATCAGCGACGCCCTCGCATGGATGGAGCGCCACTCACTGCCCATATCGGCGCTGGAAGATCCGGCGACTCTCCGACAGGCATTGGACGCCCTAGGGAAGAAGCTGGACGGCAAGCCGGCCGCCGCGCGTACCGCCCGCCGTAAGCGAGCGTGCCTGAGCGATGTCCTGGGCTTCGCTGTGGAGGCGCAGTACTTCACCATGCCGGTCAATCCCCTCGCCGCCGTGAAGTGGACGGCGCCGAAGACCGTCGAAGACGTGGACCCCGAAGCCGTCGCAAATCCCCGGCAGGTGCGCGCTCTGCTGTCCGGAGTCCGGGAACAGGGCAAGCGAGGGGAACTCCTGGAAGCGTTCTTCGGGTGTCTCTACTATGCCGCCATGCGCCCGGCAGAGGCCGCGGCGCTAACCCGGGACCGGTGCCACCTGCCCGAGACCGGATGGGGTGTCCTGACCCTGCGGAGGGGCGTCGTGCGGGCGGGCCGCGGCTGGACTCGCGACGGCAAGGCACACGAGACCCGGCACCTGAAAGCCCGCGCCGAACAGGACTCCCGCCCGGTGCCCATCCCTCCGCACTTCGTCGCGATGCTCCGGGCCCACCTCGACCAGCACGGCACTGCCCCGGACGGCCGGCTGTTCCGCACGGCACGCGATGGGCTGCTGCAGGAGAGCGGCTACGGGGACGTGTGGGCCAAGGCGAGGGCCGCGGCGCTCTCGCAGGAGGAAGTGGCGTCTCCCCTCGCCCGGCGTCCGTATGACCTTCGCCATGCGGGGGTGTCGTTCTGGCTCAGCTCAGGAGTGGACCCAATGGAATGCGCACGGAGGGCGGGGCACAGCCTCGCCGTCCTTCTCCGGGTCTACGCCAAGGTCCTGGCGCACACCCGGGAACGGGCAAACGAGCGCATCGACGCGGCGCTCAGGGAGTGGCACACGCCAGAGCCTCCGTCCCCCGGAGGACACCTGGAGGACACGCCCTGATCAGGGGCTGCCACTCACCCGAGACAGGGCAAGACAAAGCCACTATTTTCGGTTCTCATTTGGTAATGCTGGAACCAGCACGAAAAAGCCCCTTTGATCGGCGTATCCACTGTTCAAAGGGGTGTACCCCCCATGCGGCCCTGGTGAAAATCGCCGGGATTCTCGGCGGGAGCCTCTGAGCCCGCGGGCAAACAAGCGAGGGTAACCCGCTCGCCGGGTGAGCAGGAGCGCGGGTACGGTGCCCTCACGGTGCGGCACGAAGCCTGTGCACGCCGCTATAGGGAGGGAAAGAATGCGTATATCAATGCTCCGGCGCCTGGCCTCTGCGGCCGGCGCGCTGGGGCTCGCGTCGCTCGGCCTGCTCGGCGCGGGCGCGACGCCCGCGCAAGCCGCGGTCAGCAGCTGCCCATCGGGGTACTTCTGCGCCTGGAAGAACGAAAGCGGCACAGGGTCGATGTTCAAGACAAACACGAACAAGGCGACGCTGGGCACCTGGGACAACAGCTTCCGTTTGGTCATCAACCGCACGTCCCTGATCTCCTGCATGTACGACGACCCGAAGTACAGCACCGCGCACGGGTACAGAATCCATCAGCCCAAGGAGTCTTACCCCACCGGCATGAACCCGGGCTACGCCAGCTCGCTGAAGTTCGTCCGCACCGTGCGTGAGTGCGAGGGTCCCGCCTACCCCTACTGGTATGCGGAGACCGCGCCCAAGCTGTCCGGTTTCGGCGACATGAACGCCGACCGGAGGTCGGACATCCTGGTTCGCGACACAGCCGGGCGCCTGTGGTTCCTGCCCGGTGACGGCACCGGCCGCCTGGTCGGCAGCAGCGGCTGGAACGCCTTCAACGCCCTCGTCCGGCACGGTGACTTCAGCGGCGACGGCCGGGAGGACGTGATCGCCCGCGAGGCGTCCACCGGCAAGCTCTGGTTCTACCCCGGCACGGGGAACGGCGGACACAGCGCGCGCAAGCTGATCGGCACCGGCTGGAACGGCATGACCAAGATCACCGCGTTCGGTGACCTGTCCGGCGACGGACGCGCGGACCTGCTCGCCGTGGAGAAGTCCACCGGCAAGCTCTGGCTCTACCCCGGCACGGGGAACGGCGGACACAGCGCGCGCAAGCTGATCGGCACCGGCTGGAACGGCATGAACGCCCTCGTGGGCGCGGGCGACATGAACGGCGACGGCCGGGCGGACCTGATCGCCCGCCAGGCCGCCACCGGCAAGCTGTGGTTCTACCCGGGCAAGGCCGGCCACCTCGGTACCCGGGTGCTGATCGGCAGCAGCGGCTGGAACGCCATGAGCTCTCTCATCGCCGTCGGCGACTGGTCGGGCGACGGCCGTGCAGACCTTCTCGCGACGAGCGGCGACTGGCTGGTCCAGTACCAGGGGAAGGGTACGGGCGGCCTGCGGCCGGCCGAGAAGAACAACGCCGACTGGTGGATCCTCAACGGCGCCTTCTGACCCATCGCGAGGGCCTTCGCTTCCAAGGCGAAGGCCCTCGTGCACACCCGGTCTCGATGCTTCAGGGTGACTGATGGCTCCGATATAACCTTCGCCATGCCGGGGTGTCGTTCTGGCTCAGCTCGGGAGTGGACCCAATGGAGTGCGCACGGAGGGCTGGGCACAGCCTCGCCGTCCTTCTGCGGGTCTATGCCAAGGTGCTGGCGCACACGCGGGAGCGGGCCAATGAGCGCATCGACGCGGCGCTCAGGGAGTGGCACACGCCGGAGCCTCCGTCCCCCGGGGGACACCTGGGGGACACGCCCTGATCAGGGCTGCCACTCACCCGAGACAGGGCGAGACAAAGCCACTGTTTTCGGTTCTCGTTCGGTAGTGCTGGAACCGGCACGAAAAAAGCCCCTCCGATCAGCGTTTCTGCTGGTCAGAGGGGCTTTTCGCTCCTGTGGCGGCGCCAGGATTCGAACCTGGGTAGGCTAAGCCGACGGATTTACAGTCCGCTCCCATTGGCCACTCGGGCACACCGCCTGGGAAGTGTCTCCGCGGGCCGCTTGTGTGCGGTCCCCGTGGCGACGTCGTAAACAATACCCGATGCGCGGGGGTGCTTCGCCACCCTATTGATCAGCGCTTCGGGCGGGTCCGGTGGCTAGGCTTGCGGGGGCGGCCCGCAGGCGGGTCGCGGACCTGACGGATCAGAGCCAAGGAGCCAACAGAAGATGGCCGACTCCAGTTTCGACATCGTCTCGAAGGTCGAGCGGCAGGAGGTCGACAACGCCCTCAACCAGGCCGCCAAGGAGATCTCGCAGCGCTACGACTTCAAGAACGTCGGCGCGTCGATCTCGTGGTCCGGGGACAAGATCCTGATGCAGGCCAACTCCGAGGAGCGGGTCAAGGCCATCCTGGACGTCTTCGAGACCAAGCTGGTCAAGCGGGGGATCTCGCTGAAGTCGCTGGACGCGGGCGAGCCCCAGCTGTCCGGCAAGGAGTACAAGATCTTCGCGACCATCGAGGAAGGCATCTCGCAGGAGAACGCCAAGAAGGTCGCCAAGATCATCCGCGATGAGGGGCCCAAGGGCATCAAGGCTCAGGTCCAGGGCGAGGAGCTGCGCGTCACCTCCAAGAGCCGGGACGACCTGCAGGCCGTCATCGCGCTGCTGAAGGGCAAGGACCTCGACTTCGCGCTGCAGTTCGTGAACTACCGCTGAGCGAGGTCTTGCCGAGGTCCCGGCCGGGAGCAGGCGGCCGGGGCCTTTGCCACGCGCACGACGGGGCGCATTCGGAGGGTGCCGCCCGGGAAGCCGCCGCAGGTGCGTAGTGTCTTCCTGTTAGGTCTCCCCGGGACCTACCCCGCCCGTCGACGGCGGACCCGGGGCAGCGTCTCGAGGATGGAGCCGGGCATGCAAAGCCGCACCGCTTTGGTCGAGGACCTGATGAGCCGCTTCCCGCACGTCCCCCGCGAGGCGGTCATCAAGGAGGACCTGCTGCGCGGCGGGATCGCGTTCGACGAGTCCGCGCTCAGCGGCAACGAGGACGGCGACGTCAAGCCGAAGTCGTACTTCATCTTCTCCTTCGACCACCGCACCCTCCCCGAGCTGGGGGCCGCCGCGCTGAAGCGGCCGCCGGAGGAGATCGTGCTCACCGGCGGGCCGTACGACCTGCGCCGCACGGTGGTGTCGGTGCGGGTGAACCCGGCCTCGCCGTACCGCGTGCGGGCGGGCGGGCGCGGTGTGCTCGGCCTCTACCTCGACGGGGTGCGCATCGCGGACGTCGGCCTGCCGCCGATGCCGGCGTACTACCGGCACACCCTGGAGAACGGCAAGTCGGTGATGGAGGTCGCGCCGACGATCCAGTGGGGCTACCTGATCTACCTGACGGTCTTCCGCGTGTGCCAGTACTTCGGCGCCAAGGAGGAGTGCCAGTACTGCGACATCAACCACAACTGGCGCCAGCACAAGGCGGCCGGGCGCCCCTACACGGGTGTGAAGCCGGTCGAGGAGGTGCTGGAGGCGCTGGAGATCATCGACAAGTACGACGAGACGAAGTCCTCCACCGCGTACACCCTCACCGGCGGGGCGATCACCTCCAAGGTCGCCGGGCGGGACGAGGCGGACTTCTACGGCCACTACGCGAAGGCCATCGAGGAGCGCTTCCCCGGCCGCTGGATCGGCAAGGTCGTCGCGCAGGCGCTGCCCAAGGAGGACGTGCAGCGCTTCAAGGACTACGGCGTGCAGATCTACCACCCCAACTACGAGGTGTGGGACCGCCGTCTGTTCGAGCTGTACTGCCCCGGCAAGGAGCGTTACGTCGGCCGGGACGAGTGGCACCGCCGCATCCTGGACTCGGCGGAGATCTTCGGCCCGCGCAACGTGATCCCCAACTTCGTGGCGGGCGTGGAGATGGCCGAGCCGTTCGGCTTCGGCAGCGTCGGGGAGGCGATCGACTCCACGGCGGAGGGCCTGCGCTTCTTCATGTCGCGGGGCATCACGCCGCGCTTCACCACCTGGTGCCCGGAGCCGACGACCCCGCTGGGCAAGGCGAACCCGGAGGGCGCGCCGCTGGAGTACCACATCCGCCTGCTGGACGTGTACCGCGCGACGCTGGAGGAGTACGGGCTGAGTTCGCCGCCCGGGTACGGCCCGGCCGGCCCCGGCAACGCGGTGTTCTCGGTGAGCTCGTTCATGGACAGCCTGCCGGCGTCGGCGCCCGTCGGAGTGAGCTGAGTGCCGACCCTGCTGATCGTGCATCACACGCCGTCGCCGAACCTGCAGGCGATGTTCGAGGCGGTGGTCGCCGGCGCGACCACCGACGAGATCGAGGGCGTGGACGTCGTGCGGCGGGCCGCCCTCGCGGCGACCGCCTCCGACGTGCTCGCGGCGGACGGCTACCTGCTGGGCACGACGGCGAACCTCGGCTACATGTCGGGGGCGCTCAAGCACTTCTTCGACCAGGTCTACTACCCGTGCCTGGACGGCACGCGCGGCCGCCCGTTCGGCTACTACGTGCACGGCGGCAACGACGTGACGGGGACGGTGCGGGGGATCCGGTCGATCACCACGGGCCTGGGCTGGGAGCAGGCGGCGGCCGAGGTGACGGTCACCGGAGAGCCGTCCAAGGCCGATCTGCAGGCCTGCTGGGAGCTGGGCGCGACCCTGGCCGCCGGGTTGGCGGACTGACCGCGCGGGCCCGGCGCCGACGTGCCGGGCCCATGCCCTCGTCCTACCGTGGAGGTGGAGAGAGGGGGCAGCGCCGATGGCACCCCGGGTCCTGGACGACGCGACCCTGGACGCCCTGCGCTCCGGCTTCGCGGGCGAGGTCGTCGCACCGGGCGACCCGTCGTACGACGAGAGCCGCACGCTCTTCAACGCCATGATCGACCGCAGGCCGTCCGTGATCGCCCTGTGCGAGTCGGTGGAGGACGTCGCCGCGGCGATCCGCTTCGGACGTGAGCGCGGGCTGGAGGTCGCCGTCCGCGGCGGCGGGCACAGTGTCGCCGGGAATGCCCTGACGGACGGCGGCATCGTCGTCGACCTGCGGCGCATGCACGCGGTCGTCGTCGACCCGCAGGCGCGCACGGCGCGGGTCGGCGGGGGCGCCACGATGAGCCACCTGGACCGGGCGACGCAGCCGTACGACCTGGTCACCACCGGGGGCCGGGTGTCCACCACGGGCGTGGGCGGCTTCACCCTCGGGGGCGGATCGGGGTGGCTGGAGCGCGCGTTCGGGCTGGCCTGCGACAACCTGGTGGAAGTCGAGCTGATGACGGCGGACGGCACCATGGTGCGGGCCGCCGAGGACGAGAACCCGGAGTTGTTCTGGGCTCTGCACGGGGGCGGCGGCAACTTCGGCGTCGCCACCTCGCTCACGCTGCGGCTGCACCCGCTGCCCGCGGTCACCATGGCCCTGCTGCTGTGGCCGCCGGACGCCGGCCCCGAGGTGCTGCGCGCCTACCGCACCCTGCTGGCGTCGGCGCCGGACGAGATGGGCGGGGGCCTGCTCTTCCTGACCGGCCCCCCGGAGGAGTTCGTGCCGGAGCACCTGGTGGGCGCGCTCACCTGCGCCGTCCTGGTGACGTACGCGGGCACCGGGGACGCGGCGCGCGAGGTGCTGGACCCGCTGCTCGCGCTCGGCCCCCAGGGCCGCCTGGTGATGGAGCTGCCGTACGCGGACCTGCAGTCCATGTTCGACGACCCGCCGGGCTACCGGAACCACTGGTCGGCGGAGTACCTGGACGACTTCCCCGACGAGGCCGTGGACCGCTTCTGCGCCCGGGCCCGGGACATGGTGGTCCCCTCCCCCTCCCAGCACGTGCTGTTCCCCGTGGGCGGCGCCGTGGCGCGCCCTTCCGCCGACTACCCGCTGCCCTGGCGACGGGCGCCGTGGGTCGTGCACCCGTTCGGCCTGTGGGCGGACCCGGCGGACGACGAGCGGGCCCGGCGGTGGGCGCACGGCATCCGCGCCGACGTACGGCAGTGGTCCTCCGGGGCGGTCTACCTCAACTTCATCGGCGACGAGGGCGAGGGCCGCGTGATCGCCGGGTTCGGCGCGCACAACCTGGGGCGGCTGGCCCGGGTGAAGACGGAGTACGACCCGCAGAACGTCTTCCGGCTCAACCACAACATCGAGCCGGACTGACCCCGGCCGGGGCCCCGGCCGGGGGGCAGCGGCTCAGCGGGTGGCGTACGGGGCGTCGACGGGGACGATCTCGCGGCCGAGCGGCACCAGGGAGATCGGCACCATCTTGAAGTTCGCGATGCCGAACGGGATGCCGATGATCGTCAGGCAGAAGCCGATGCCCGCGAGCACGTGGCCGATGGCGAGCCAGATCCCCGCGAAGATCAGCCAGATGATGTTCCCGAGCAGCGACCCGACGCCCGCGTCGCGGCGTTCCACCGTGGTGCGGCCGAAGGGCCACAGCACGTAGTTGGCGATCCTCAGGGACGCGATCCCCCAGGGGATGGTGATGATGAAGATGAACATCAGCAGGCCCAGCAGGGCGTAGCCGATGGCTATCCACAGACCCCAGATGATCAGCCACACGACGTTCAGGACGATGTTGACCGCCTTCATTGCCCAAGCCTCCCATGCGTCCGGGGGCCCCGCCCGTCAGGAGGACGGGAGCCGCCGCTCCGTCAGCCGTCCCCCACAGGGCCCGTACCCGCGGGCGGGCCGGGCCGCACGTGGGCGTCAGCGGCGGTGGCCGGCCATCTCCTCGAGGCGGGCGATGCGCTCGCCCATCGGAGGGTGGGTCGAGAAGAGCTTGGACACGTCGCCGGGGCGGAACGGGTTGGCGATCATGAGGTGGCTGGTGGTCTCCAGCCGGGGTTCGGGCGGCAGCGGGGCGCGCTTGGTGCCCGTCTCCAGCTTGCGCAACGCCGAGGCGAGGGCGAGCGGGTCGCCGGTGAGGCGGGCGCCGGAGGCGTCGGCCTCGTACTCGCGGGAGCGGCTGACGGCGAGCTGGATGAGGGAGGCGGCGACCGGGCCGAGGATCATCATCAGGAGCAGGCCGAACAGGCCCGGGCCCTCGTCGTCGTCGGAGCGTCCGATGGGGATCAGCCAGGCGAAGTTGACGAGGAACATCACCACGGAGGCCAGGGCACCGGCGACGGACGAGATGAGGATGTCGCGGTTGTAGACGTGGCTCAGCTCGTGGCCGATGACGCCGCGCAGCTCGCGCTCGTCGAGGAGGCGCAGGATGCCCTCGGTGCAGCACACGGCGGCGTTGCGCGGGTTGCGGCCGGTGGCGAAGGCGTTGGGGGCCTCGGTCGGGGAGATGTAGAGCCGCGGCATGGGCTGCCGGGCGGAGGTGGAGAGTTCGCGCACCATGCGGTACAGCGCCGGCGCCTCGAACTCGCTGACCGGGCGGGCACGCATGGAGCGCAGTGCGATCTTGTCGCTGTTCCAGTAGGCGTAGGTGTTGGTCCCGAGGGCTACGACGAGTGCGACGATCAGTCCCGTACGGCCGAAGAAACTGCCGATGACCAGGATGAGAGCCGACATTCCGCCCAGGAGCGCGGCGGTCTTCAGGCCGTTGTGCCGGCGGTGCACGGTACACCCTCCAAGGTGTGCATCAGGAGGACCTTCTCTCCTCGTCCAAGGAGAACCTCCCGTAGGGGCCAACGCCACCGGAGGGGCGTTAGTTCCCTTGTGCACCTTCTTCCGGGTGCTCAGAGCAGGGTGTCGGAGGCGAAGCGGAGGATGAGCTGGGGTGCGCCGGACAGGACGATCCCGACGACGGCGGTGAGCGCGATGGCGGCGCTGAGCGGGCGCGGCGTGCCGGCCGGGCGGGCGGTGGCGGCCGGTTCCGTCCCGGGCTTGGCGAAGAGCAGGACCGTCCACCGAAGGTAGTAGACGAGTGCGATGACGACGTTGACGGCCATGACGGCGGCCAGCCAGCCGAGGTCCGCGTCGACGGCCGAGGAGAAGACGGCGACCTTGGCGAACAGGCCGATGACGCCGGGCGGCAGGCCGGCCAGGCAGAGCAGGAAGAAGGCCATGGCCAGTGCGGCGAGCGGGTGGCCGCTGTGGAGGCCGCGGTAGTCGGTGAGCCGGTTCTGCGGCGCGGTGCGGGCGACGAGCGCGACCACGCCGAAGGCGCCGAGGTTCACCGCGCCGTACATCAGCGCGTACGCGAGGGTGGTGCCGACCTGGCGGTCGGGGTCGGTGTACGCGGCGGCGGCGATCGGGACCAGCAGGTAGCCCGCCTGGCCGATGGACGACCAGGCCAGCAGGCGGACCGCGCTGCGCGGGCGGTCGGGGCGCTGCACCAGGGCGGCGACGTTGCCGACGGTCATGGTGAGGGCGGCCAGGACGGCGACGGCGGGGCCCCAGACGTGCGCGTACGGCCGGAAGGCGACGACGGTCACGAGGATGAGGCCGGCGAACCCGGCGGCCTTGCCGACGACCGACAGGTAGCCGGCGACCGGGAGCGGGGCGCCGGTGTAGGTGTCGGGCACCCAGAAGTGGAAGGGCGCGACGGCGAGCTTGAAGGCGAAGCCGACGACGGTGAGGGCGGCGCCGGCGGCGGCGAGGGTGTCCAGGCGGGGGTCGACGCCCTGCAGTCCCTTGGCCATGGCCTCCAGGTGGAGCGTGCCGGTGGCGGCGTAGACGAAGCTGACGCCCAGCAGGGTGACGGCGGTCGCGGCGACCGAGGACAGGAAGAACTTCAGGGCCGCCTCGCTCGACAGCCGGTCGCCGCGGCGCAGGCCGACCAGGGCGAACGACGGGAGGGTGGTCACCTCCAGGGCGATCACGAGGGTCGCCAGGTCACGGGAGGCGGGCAGCAGCGCGGCGCCGGAGGCCGAGGAGAGCAGCAGGAACCAGAACTCGCCGGCCGGCAGCTCGTCGAGGGTGTGCACCGACAGCAGGGCGGCGACGAGCGCTCCGGCCAGGACCAGCAGCTGCACGACGAGCGTGAAGTGGTCGGCGACGTAGGAGCAGTCGGCGGGGCTGCCGACGAGGCAGAAGGTGGTGCGGTCGCCGTCGAGCAGCGGCAGCAGGCTCAGCCCGGCCAGCACGAGGCCGGCGAGGGTGATCCCCACCAGCGGCTGCTTGCGGCCGTCGGGCAGGAAGAGGTCGGCGACCAGCACGATGAGCGCGGCCGCCGCCACGATGCCGGGCGGGGCGATCGCGGCCCAGTCGACCGACTGGACGACGGAGGTGGCGAGGGTGCTCATCAGCTGCCTCCGAGCAGGGTGCGCACGGCCGGGTCGGTGAGGCCGAGCAGGGCGGCGGGCCAAAGGCCCGCGAGGACGGTCAGGACGACCAGCGGGGTCCAGGCCGCGAACTCGTAGCCCCGGACGTCGGCGAGGGCCGGCGCGGCGTGGACGGTGTCGCGTTCGCCCATGCAGACCCGGCGCACGACGAGGAGGAGGTACGCGGCGGTGAGCAGGGTGCCGAAGGCCGCGACCGCGGTGAAGACGAGGTAGGCGCCGCGGTCCAGGCCCGGGGCGGGCTTGAAGGAGCCGAACATCGCCAGCATCTCGCCCCAGAAGCCGGCCAGGCCCGGCAGGCCGAGGGAGGCGACGGCCGCGAAGGCCAGCAGGCCGCCCATGCGTGGGGCCTTGCCGTACAGCGCGGCGCCGGTCTGCCCGGCGAGGCCGTCGAGGTCGGTGGTGCCGTAGCGGTCCTTGAGGGCGCCGACCAGGAAGAAGAGCAGGCCGGTGATGAGTCCGTGGGCGATGTTGGCGAAGAGCGCGCCGTTGACGCCGGTGGTGGTCAGGCTGGCGATGCCGAGCAGCACGAAGCCCATGTGGCCGACGGAGCTGTACGCGATGAGGCGCTTGAGGTCGCCGCCGGCGCCGCGGCGGGCCAGGGCCAGGCAGGCCAGCGACCCGTAGACGATGCCGACGACCCCGAAGGCGGCCAGGTAGGGCGCGAAGGTCTGCATGCCCTCGGGGGCGATGGGCAGAAGGATCCGCACGAAGCCGTACGTGCCCATCTTGAGCAGGACGCCGGCCAGGAGCACCGAGCCGACCGTGGGGGCGGCGGTGTGGGCGTCGGGGAGCCAGCTGTGCAGCGGCCACATCGGGGTCTTGACGGCGAGACCGAGGCCGATGGCGAGGACGGCGACCAGTTGCGTGGAGTGACTGAGAGCCGCTCCGGGGCCACTGTCAGTGGCGAGTGCCACCATGTCGAATGTGCCCGCCTTCAGCCCGATGAGGAGCAGGCCGAGCAGCATGATCACGGAGCCGAGCAGTGTGTAGAGGATGAAACGGAGGGCGGACTTCTCCCGGTTCTCGCCGCCCCAGCGGGCGATGAGGAAGTACATCGGGATGAGGACCGTCTCGAAGGCGAGGAAGAAGAGCAGCAGGTCGAGCACGGCGAAGGTGGCGAGCGTGCCCGTCTCCAGGAGGAGCAGGAGCGCCACGAAGGCCTTCGGGGAAGGACCCGCGGGCATCTTGAAGTAGCTGTAGAGCGCGCAGAGGAAGGTCAGCAGCGCGCTCAGGACGAAGAGGGGGAGGCTGATGCCGTCGATGCCGAGGTGGATGCGGATGCCGAGGGCCGGGATCCAGCTGATGTCGGTGCTCGCCTGCATCGTCGCGGGGTGGTCGTGGTCGAAGCCCACGGCGAGGACGATGCTCAGGGCGAGGACGAGACCGGTGACGGTGACGCCGTGGCGCAGCACGGCCTGGTCGGGGTCCTTCCCCCGCAGACCGGGCGGGGGCGGCAGCAGGGCCGCCGCGGCGCCGAGCAGCGGCAGGACGACGGCGGCCGCGAGGACGTACTGGAGGACGGTGTCGTTCACGGCTCACGCTCCGACGGCGACGAGGACGGCGAGGATCACGGAGCCGGCCAGCAGCACGCTGATATAGGTCTGCACGTTGCCCGTCTGGGTGCGGCGCACGAGCGCGCCGAGCAGCCGGGGCAGTCCGCCCGCGCCGCGGACGTACGTCTCGACGACCTCGCGGTCGAGGAAGCGGACGAGGCCGGAGGCGGCGAGCACGGGGCGGACGAAGAGCGCCGCGTACAGCGCGTCGAGGCGGAAGCCGTGCGAGGCGGGCTCGAAGAGCGGGCCGAGCAGCAGGCGTCCGGGGTCGCCGGGGTCCCGGGCGGCGGCGACGTCACCGTAGACCTGTTCGTGGGTCTGCAAGGCGGCGGCCTCGGTGAGCGCCGGCTCCTCGTCGGCCGCCGCGGGGACCAGAGCCCCCATGGGCGCGCCGCGGCGGGTCGCGGTGGCCTGCCAGGCGCCGTAGGTCGCCAGGATGCCGACGACGGCGAGGCCGACGCCGAGGATCGAGGTGACCAGGGTCGGGGCGAGCTCGTTGCCGTCGAGCCAGGCGGGGAGGTCGAAGAACTTCGGCACGAGGGAGACGGCACCGAAGGCGACCGTGGGGATCGCCAGCACCCACAGCACGGCGGTCATGACGGCTGGTTCCTTGCCGTGCGCCTGGGGTGCCGCGGCGCCCTGGCCGCGGAAGGCGAGGAGGAACAGGCGCGTGGCGTAGCCCGCGGTGAGCACGGCGGTGACCAGCGCGGCGACCAGGACGAGCCAGCCGACGGCCGAGGGGACGCCCTCGGCGTGGCCGGAGGCGGCGTGCTCGGCCGCCCGCAGCACCGACTCCTTGGAGAAGAACCCGGAGAAGGGCGGGATCGCGGCCAGGGCGGCCAGCGCGATGCCCATGGTCCACATGGCGTCGGGGACGCGCTTGCCGAGGTCGCCCATGCGGGACATCGCGGCCAGCGAGTTGGTGCCGGCGGCGTGGATGACGACGCCGGCGGCAAGGAAAAGGAGGGCCTTGAAGGCACCGTGCGAGACCAGGTGGAACACGGCGGCGCTGCGGTCGCCGACGGCGAGGGCGGCGGCCATGTAGCCGAGCTGACCGATCGTCGAGTAGGCGAGCACGCGTTTGATGTCGTCCTGGGCGAGCGCGGCCAGACCGGAGCCGATCATGGTGACGGCGGCCAGCACGCCGAGCACCGCGAGGGTGACGGTGGAGGCCTCGAAGACCGGCAGCAGCCGGGCGACGAGGTAGATGCCGGCCGCGACCATCGTGGCGGCGTGGATCAGCGCGGACACCGGGGTGGGGCCGGCCATCGCGTCGGGCAGCCAGGTGTGCAGCGGGAACTGCGCCGACTTGCCGGCGACGCCGGCGAGCAGCAGCAGGCCGACGACGGTCGGGTGCGCGATCCCGCCGTGGGTGGCCGCGGTGAGGATGCCGTTGATCCGGAACGTCCCGGCGTCGGCGGCGAGCGCGAAGACGCCGATCAGGAAGGGGACGTCGCCGAGCTTGGTGACCAGGAAGGCCTTGAGCGAGGCGGCCCGGGCGACCTCGGTCTCCCAGTAGTGGCCGACCAGGAAGTACGAGCAGATGCCCATGACCTCCCAGCCGACCAGCAGCACCATCAGGTCGCCGGTGTAGACGACCAGGAACATGGCGGCGGTGAAGAGGGAGACCAGGGCGGAGTAGGAGGCGTAGCGCGGGTCGTGGCGCAGGTAGGCCGTGGAGTACAGCTGCACGCAGGTGGCGACCAGGCCGACGAGGACGGCGATAAGGACCGCGAAGCCGTCGAGGTGCAGGGCGAGGTCGACGGGCACCGAGCCGGTCGGCGTGAGCCGGGTCGCGGCGTCGGTGGCCGGGCCGCTGCCCTGCCGTACGGCGACGACGACGGCCAGCACGAAGGCGGTCGCGGTGGGCAGCACGGCCAGCGGCCGGACGAAGCCGGGGGCGGTGCGGCCGAGCAGCAGCCCGCCGACGGCGCCGAGGAAGGGGAGGAGGGGGACGAGGACGGCGAGGGTCGTCAGGGTCACGCTGCGGCCTCGGCCTTCTCTTCGGGTGCGGAGGGCCCGTCCCCTTCGCCCTGCGGGTCGTGCTCGGCGAGGTCGGTGAGGCGGTCGACGTCCGAGCTGCCCCGGTTGCGGTACACCAGCAGGACGATGGCGAGGCCGATGCCGATCTCGGCGGCGGCGATGACGATGACGAACAGCGTCAGCGCCTGCCCGGCGTGGAGGGTGTCGCGGAGCCAGACGTCGAAGGCGACCAGGTTGAGGTTGACCGCGTTCAGCATCAGCTCGACCGACATCAGGACGAGGATCGCGTTGCGCCGGGCGAGGACGCCGTACAGGCCGACGGAGAACAGGAGGACGGCGAGGACGGCGGGATAGGCGAGATGCATCAGCGCTCCCCCGGCTGCTGACGGAACTGCTTGCGGGACAGGACGATCGCACCGACGAGCGCGGCGAGCAGGAGCACGGACAGCGCCTCGAACGGCAGCACCCAGTGCCGGAAGAGGATCTGGCCGGTGACCTTGGTGGAGCCCTGCGCGGCGCCGTCCACGTCGATCCAGGTGGCCCGGAAGGCATCCACCACGACCCACACCAGCGTGCCCGCGGCCGCGACGGCCA
This sequence comes from Streptomyces sp. NBC_00510, assembly GCA_036013505.1. NCBI lineage: Bacteria > Bacillati > Actinomycetota > Actinomycetes > Kitasatosporales > Streptomycetaceae > Streptomyces > Streptomyces sp. NBC_00510. The sequence continues at coordinate 4,496,087 of CP107851.1, forward strand.
CGGCCAGCGCCGCGATCCGGTTGCCCGAATCGGCGTCCGGGGAGCGGCCGATGGGCGCCTTGGTGAGCATCAGCCCGAACAGGACGAGCACCACGACCGACCCGACGTAGATCAGCACCTGCACCCAGGCGATGAACTCGGCGGTGAGCAGCAGGTATTCGACGGCGACGCCGCCGAGTGCGACGACCAGCCACAGCGCGGCGTGCACCAGCTGCTTGGTGGTGACGCTGACGACGGCGGCGGCGAGGGTCGCGACGCCGACGAGGACGAAGACGATCTCGACCCCGGTCGGGGACAGGAAACCGGGGTGGGCTGCGGAGAGGTTCACGCGTCTCCCCCCGGCTGCCCGGCCTCGGGCTCGGCCTCGGCGGCGGCGACCGCGGCGGCGGCCTTCTCCGCGGCCTTGCGGGCGGCACCGAGCTCCTTGGGCTCCTCGGCGGCCGGGTCGAGCGGCGGCGGGGCCGGCACCGTCCACATCCACTCGCGCAGCTTGTCGCGCTCGTGGGTGAGGTCGAGGATGTCGGTCTCCGCGTACTCGAACTCCGGCGACCAGAACAGGGCGTCGAAGGGGCACACCTCGATGCAGATGCCGCAGTACATGCAGAGCGAGAAGTCGATGGCGAAGCGGTCCAGCACGTTGCGGCTGCGCTCGCGGCCACCGGGGGTCACGGCGGGCACCGTCTCCTTGTGGGAGTCGATGTAGATGCACCAGTCGGGGCACTCACGGGCGCACAGCATGCAGACCGTGCAGTTCTCCTCGAACAGCGCGATCACGCCGCGGCTGCGGGGCGGCAGTTCGGGCTGCACCTCGGGGTACTGCGCGGTGTGCGAGCGCCGGGTCATCGTGCGCAGGGTGACGGCGAGGCCCTTGGCCAGGCCGGAACCGGGGATGCCCATCAGGAGATCACCACCTTCACCACGCCGGTGAGCGCGATCTGGGCCAGGGCGAGCGGGATGAGGACGGTCCAGGCGAACCTCTGCAGCTGGTCCTCGCGCAGGCGGGGGTACGTGACCCGGAGCCAGATGACGACGAAGGCCAGGGCCGCGGTCTTGAGTAGCGTCCACAGCCAGCCGAGGCTGCCGGACCAGGGGCCGTGCCAGCCGCCGAGGAAGAGGACGGTGGTCAGGCCGCACAGCACGACGATGCCGGCGTACTCGGCGAGCAGGAACAGGGCGAAGCGCATGCCCGTGTACTCGGTGTAGGCACCGAAGATGATCTCCGAGTCCGCGACGGGCATGTCGAAGGGCGGGCGCTGGAGTTCGGCGAGGCCGGCGGTGAAGAACACGAAGGCGCCGATCAGCTGCCACGGCGTCCACCACCAGGCGTACGCGTCGACGATGCCGGGCAGCGAGAGCGTCCCGGCCGCCATGGCGACGGACGCGGCGGCGAGCAGCATCGGCAGCTCGTACGACATCAGCTGCGCGGCGGTGCGCAGACCGCCGAGGAGGGAGAACTTGTTGGCGGAGGCCCAGCCGGCCATGAGGGAGCCGAGCACGCCGACGCCCATGACGGCGAGCACGAAGAACAGGCCCGCGTCGATGTCCTGGCCGACGAGTCCGTCGGGGCCGACCGGGATCGCGATGAGGACCAGGAGGTAGGGCAGCAGCGCAACGGCGGGCGCGAGCTGGAAGATCTTCCGGTCCGCGTCGGCCGGGACCACGTCCTCCTTCTGCGCGAACTTCACGCCGTCGGCGACGAGCTGGGCCCAGCCGTGGAAGCCGCCGGCGTACATGGGTCCGAGGCGGCCCTGCATGTGGGCCATGACCTTGTGCTCGGTCTGGCCGACGACGAGGGGCAGGACGAGGAAGGCGACGAGCACGGCGAGCAGCCGGAGGATCACTTCGAGGGCGTCGCTCACGGTGTGCTGCCTCCTTCTGCGTCGTCGTTGCCGGGGGTGTCCGGGGTGGTGCCGGGGGTGTCGCCGTCCGCGGGGGGCCGCGCGGGTTCGCCGTCCCGGCCCTCGTCCGGTGCGGTCGCGGGTTTCGCCGCGTCGGGCTGCGCGGGCCCGTCGGGGCTCGCCGGTGCGGCCGGCGCGGGCTCGGCGTCGGGCTGCGCTTCCGCTGCCGGGGCGGCGGCCGGTTCGGGGTCGCGGGGGACGTCCCAGGGAGCGTCCGGGGTGCGCTTGCGGGGCGTCGCGGGCTCCGCCGGAGCCGCGGGGGTCCCGGGAGCCGCCGGGGTCTCGGCGATGCCGGCTTGGCTGACGGAGCCATCGCCCGCCGAGCGGGTGCGGCGCGGGGTGGCGGCGGGGGCCGCGGCGGCGGCCTGGCTCGCCGAGCCCTCGGTGACGCTGCGGGTGCGCCGGGCGGGACGCTCCGCGGCGCCCGCCGCACCGGCCTCGCCGGCGGCACCGGCGGCTCCGGCCGCGCGCGGGGTGCGGGCGGGCCTCGCCGGGGCGGGCGGCAACTGCCCCTTCAGCGGGCCCCACTCGTTGGGGTCGGGCACGCCCGGCGGCAGCATCTGGCGGCGCTTGGGGCCGCCGTGCGCTGCTCCCGCCGCAGGCTCCCCCGGCTCCTTGGCGCCCGGCCACGCCTTCGCCACACGCGCCGCCAGGACGAAGTCCTTGCGCAGCGGGTGCCCCTCGAAACCCTCGGGCAGCAGCAGCGGCACCAGGTGCGGGTGGCCGGTGAAGTCGACGCCGAACATCTCGTGCGTCTCGCGCTCGTGCCAGGCGGCGCCCGCGTAGACGCCGACGGCGGTCGGCAGGGCCGGGGCCTCGTGCGGGACGGTCGTACGGATCATCAGGCGCCGCACGGAGCCGACCGCGGGGGCCACGACGTGGGCGCAGACCCGGAACCCGGTGGCGCCCTCGTCGACGGCGCTGAGCCAGTCGAAGAAGGTGCAGCCGAGGGTGTCCCGGGCGGCCCGCAGGGCGTCGGTCCAGGAGGCGGCGGGGACGTCGACGGTCAGCAGGCCGTACGCCTCCTCCGCCGTGGCCTCGGCGCCGAAGACCTCGGCGACGGCGTCCGGCTCGGGGAGCCGGTCGAAGGGCGTGGTCACTTCGCGGCCTCCCCGGGCGGCGGCGGGGCCTGGACGAGGCCGCTGCGCAGCGCGGCGGTGGACGCGGGCGGGGTGCCCCCGTCGCCGTAGCGTTCGCCGAGCGACTCGCGGGCGATCTTCTCCTGGAGCTTGAGGATGCCCTGCAGCAGCGCCTCGGGCCGCGGCGGGCAGCCGGGCACGTAGACGTCGACGGGGATGATCTGGTCGACGCCCTTGGTCACGGAGTACGAGTCCCAGTAGGGGCCGCCGCAGTTGGAGCAGGCGCCGAAGGAGATGACGTACTTCGGCTCGGGCATCTGCTCGTACAGGCGCTTCACGGCCGGGGCCATCTTGTCGGTGACGGTGCCCGAGACGATCATGAGGTCGGCCTGGCGCGGGCCGGGCGCGAAGGGGATCACGCCGAGCCGGATGAAGTCGTGCCGGGCCATGGACGCGGCGATGAACTCGATGGCGCAGCAGGCCAGCCCGAAGTTGAAGACCCACAGGCTGTAGCGGCGGCCCCAGTTCAGGACCACCTTCATCGGCTCGGGTGCCAGCCGCGCGAGCGTACCGAGGCGGCGCGGCTCCGGCAGGTACTCGGGAGTGCTCACATCGGTCACATCGGTCACGTCCATTCCAGGACGCCCTTCTTCCAGGCGTAGAGCAGACCGACGGCGAGGAAGCCGAGGAAGACGAACATCTCGACCAGCGTGGTGCCGCCGTACCCCTCGGCGGCGAACACCGTCGCCCAGGGGAAGAGGAAGATCGCGTCGACCGCGAAGACGACGTACAGGAAGGAGTAGACGTAGTAGCGGATCTGGGTGTGCGCCCAGCCCTCGCCGACGGGGTCGACGCCGCACTCGTACGTGAGCATCTTCTCCTGCGTCGGCACGACGGGCCGCAGCAGGCGACCGGCCCCGAAGGCCACGGTCACGAAGAGCACCCCGAGCACGGCGACCAGCCCGACGACCGAGTAGCCGTGGAAGTAGTCCACGTCCGTCCGCCCCTCGTTTCTCGTCGTAAGCGCGTTGTCCAGCGATCCCGGTGGATCTTTAGACGATCTGTACGATCGGAGTCTAGGCCCTGCCTCCCGGAGCGGAACCACCCGTCCTGTCCGGTGGTACGGATAACCCCACCTTGTCCTGGCAGGCGCACCCCATGGCGGTGGCCGCCCGGTCCCCGGCAGGCTTGGCGTCATGACCATCAACTCCCAGCGCGGGGAAGCCGCCCCGCTGCCGCCGGCGCGCTTCGCCTTCGACGCCGTGACGTGGAAGGAGATCGCGTATCTCCTGGCGAACCTGCCCGTGGACCTCGTGGGCTTCGTCTACGTCGCCGTCGTGCTCTACCTCGGCATCGGGCTGTCGGTGACCGTGGTCGGCCTGCCGCTGCTGGCGCTGGGACTGGCCGGGTGCCGGCTGCTGGGGCGGCTGGAGCGGATACGGGCGCGCGGCATGCTCGGGGTGGCCGTGGACGAGCCCCGGTCGCTGCGTCCCGGGCGGATGGGGTTCTTCCCCTGGCTGTGGACCTCGCTGAAGGACCCGGTGGGATGGCGGCACGCGCTGTACTTCTTCATCCGGCTGCCGTGGGGGATCGCGACCTTCACCGTCGCCTTGACCTCGCTCTTCGTGGCGTGGCCCGTGCTGCCGTTCATCGCCCGGGGGCTGGCCAACGCGGACCGCGCGATGGTCCGCGGCCTGCTGTCGCCCTCCGACGAGCTGGAGCGGCGGATCGCCGAGCTGGAGTCGGACCGCGGCACGGTGGTGGACACCGCCGCCGCCGACCTGCGCCGCATCGAGCGCGACCTGCACGACGGCGCCCAGGCCCGGCTCGTGGCGCTCGCCATGGACCTCGGCCTGGCCAAGGAGAAGCTGCAGGAGGACCCGGAGGCGGCGGCGAGGATGGTCGGCGACGCCCACGGCGAGGTGAAGCTGGCCCTCCAGGAGCTGCGCGACCTGGCCCGCGGCATCCACCCGGCCGTCCTCACCGACCGCGGCCTGGACGCCGCCCTGTCCTCGGTGGCCGCCCGGTGCACGGTGCCGGTGCAGGTCCAGGTGGACCTGGCGGGCCGGCCGGCCGCGGCGATCGAGGGCATCGCGTACTTCACCGTCTCCGAGCTGCTGCAGAACATCAGCAAGCACAGCGGGGCGCGCCGGGCCGTCGTCGAGCTGTGGCGCTCGGACGGCCGGCTGATGATCCAGGTCCGTGACGACGGGCGGGGCGGGGCGAGCGCGTCGGACGGCAGCGGGCTGGGCGGGCTGGCCGAACGGCTGGACGCGGTGGACGGCCTGCTGGTGATCGACTCCCCGGCCGGCGGCCCGACGACGGTGACGGCCGAGCTGCCCTGGCGCGACCGCGGCTGAGCCGCGTGCGGGAAGGCCGGTGCCCTCCAGCGAGGGCACCGGCCTTCTGTGCTCGCGTCAGGCGGCGAGTTCCGTCTCCTGCGCCGGGGTGGCGGAGGGCTCGGGCCTGCTGTCGCGCATGACCAGGGCGGCCAGCAGGGCGGCGGCGAGGACGCCGATCGCGCTGATGGTGAAGGTGGCCGACATCGAGGCGGTGAACGCCTCCCGGGCCGCGCGGACCATCCCGCTGTCGCCCTGGGCGACGGCCAGCGCGCCGGCGATGGAGTGCCTCGCCTCCTCGGGGGTGCCTGCGGGCATCTCGCGGGCGAAGCCGCTCGCCAGCAACGAGCCGAGGATCGCGATGCCGAGCGCGGTACCGGCCTGCTGGATGGTGTCGTTCAGGGCGGAACCGACACCCGCCTTCTCCGCGGGGATGGTGGCCATGAGGGCGCCGACGGCGGCCGGCATCGCCAGCCCCGCGCCGAGGCCGAGCAGGCCGAGGGCGGCTGCCGGGACGGCGAAGCCGGTGCCGGCCGAGACGGTGGTCAGCAGCGCGAAGGAGGAGGCCATGACGAGCATGCCGCCGAGGATCAGCAGGCGGTTGCCGATCCGCGCGGCGAACGTGGTGCCCAGGACGTTGCCGGCCAGCGCGGCGACGGCCAGCGGCACGAAGGCGACACCCGCCTTGACCGGCGAGTAGCCCAGCACGAACTGCAGGTACTGGGTGAGCACCAGCAGCAGGCCGCCGTTGCCGATCTGGACCAGGGTCAGCGAGAGCGAGCCGCCGCTGAAGTTGCGGTGCCGGAACAGGACCAGCGGGACCATCGGCGCGGGGGTGACGTTCTCCCAGACCACGAAGGCGCCCAGGGCGACGACGGCGACGGCCAGGGTGACCCCGGAGCGGCCACCGAAGGCGCCGTGCTGCGGGAGCTCGATGATCCACCAGACCAGGGCGGTCATGCCGGCCGCGGACAGCACCGCGCCGAGCGGGTCGGGCTTGCTCCACGGGCCCTTGGACTCCGGCATGAGGGTGAGGCCGGCGGCGACGGCGAGCGCGACGACCGGGACGTTGATCAGGAAGATCGCGTGCCAGGAGAAGTGGTCGATCAGCACGCCGCCGAGCACCGGGCTGCCGACCAGGCCGAGCATCGACACCGAGCTCCACGCCGCCATGGCCCTGCCGCGCTCCTCCTCGTCGAAGACGGTGATGAGGATCGACAGCGTCGAGGGCATGATCAGCGCGCCGCCGACGCCCATCGCGACCCGTACGGCGATGACCTCACCCGGGCTGGTGCAGAAGGTGGCCGCCAGGGAGGCCGCCCCGAAGAGCAGCAGGCCGGCGAGCATCACCTTCCGGCGCCCGAACCGGTCCCCGAGGCTTCCCGAGGCCAGCAGCAGACCGGCGAAGACCAGGATGTAGGAGTCGAGGATCCACTGCGTGTCCTGGGCGCTCGCGCCGATGTCCGCGGTCATCGCGGGCACCGCCACGGTCAGCGCCATGCTGTCGACCACCAGGACCAGCGAGCTGAGGCACAGCACGATCAGGATCCACCAGCGGCGGGGGTTGCGGGTCTCCATGGGGCGTCCTTTCGGGCATCGGCTCGTGCGTACACCGTTCCTTCAATGCGAACACTGTACGCATGGCGGAACGGTGTGCGCAACACTCGCTCCTGTACGCTGAATGCGAACGCCGTACGCAGCAGTCCGCCCGCACGCCGGTCCCCGAAGGAGCGCCATGGCCGCCAGGACGAAGCCGAGCCCGATCCCGTCCGTGTGGGCCCGGCAGCAGCGCGAGGCCGACCAGCCCGCGCTCAGCCGCGGCGCGATCGTCCGCGAGGCGATCGCCATGCTGGACGCCGAGGGCGTCGACGCCCTCAGCATGCGCAAGCTGGGGGCCCGGCTGAACGCCGGCGCGACCTCCCTCTACCGGCACGTCGCGACCAAGGACGAGCTGATGGAGCTGGCCGTCGACGAGGTCGCCGCCGAGATCGCCGTCCCCGCCGCCGGCGGCGCGGACTGGCGCGCCGCGGTCACCGAGGCCGCCGGGTCCTTCCGCGCGACGGCGCTGCGCCACCCGTGGCTGTCCTCGGTCCTGGGCCAGGCGGGCCTCGCCTACCTCGGCCCCAACCTCATGTCGTACTCCGAGCGGCTGGCCGCCCTGTTCGCCGCCGCCGGCTTCCCCGAGCCGAGCCGGGCGATCGACACCCTCCTGAGCTACGTGATCGGCATGAGCACCACGGAAGCCGCCTGGCTCACCACGGTCGCCCGCTCCGGCGAGACCGAGGCCGGCTTCATCGCCCGTCTCATGCCCGCAGCCCAGGCCGCCGCGGCGCCCCACGACCACCTGTCCGGCTCCTACGCCGACCCCACGGCCGCCATCGAGGACCCGGTCGCGCTGCGCGAGGCCAAGTTCGCCTACGGCCTGGACGTCGTCCTCGACGGGCTGGCGCTGCGGCTCCCCCGCTGACACCGCCCCGGTCCCGGCCGCCGCACCGCGGGGGTGGGGTTTTCCCCAGGTCCAAGACGCCGATCCGCACCATGGGCGCGAGGGGCCCGCAGGACGAGGCTGGAGGCATCACCAGCGGACGCAGAGGTACGACGAAGAGGACGGACGTGACCATGGCATACGGTTTCCCGGAGCCGCGCGAGCACCGGCTGCCCGCGGCGCTGCGCGCGCCGATCGAGGCCCGCACCTGGCGCGAGTTCCTGTATCTCCTGCTGAACCTGCCAATGGGCATCATCGGCTTCGTCTTCACGGTGACGATGCTGTCGCTGGGCGCGGGCCTGCTGGTCACCTTCCTCGGACTGCCCGTCCTCGCCGTGATGCTGGCCGGGTGCCGGGGGCTCGGCGTCGTGGAGCGCGAGCGGGCGCGCCAGTGCCTGCGCATCGACGTGGCCGCGCCGGAACCGCTGCGCCGGCGGCCGGGCCAGGGCTTCATGTCGTGGCTCGGCGGCCAGCTGACCAGCGGCGCCTCCTGGCGGCACATCCTGTACTTCTTCGTGCACTTCCCGTGGGGCGTGTTCACCTTCTCGGTGGCCATCTCCTTCTTCACCTACGGCTGGGGGCTCCTCACGTACCCGCTGTGGCAGTGGGTGTTCCCGGCCTACACCGACCAGCCCGGGCTCCAGCTGTACGGGGACGGCAACGGCAACGGCTGGTGGCTGGACTCGCCGTTCGAGGTGGCCATGACCTCCGTGCTGGGACTGCTGCTGGTCCTGGCCACCCCCTGGCTGATCCGGGGCATGGCGTACGTCGACCGGGGCCTGGTCGCCGGGCTGCTGGGGCCCTCGCGGCTGGCCAGCCGCGTCACGGAACTGGAGTCGGACCGGGGCACGGTGGTGGACACCGCCGCCGCCGACCTGCGCCGCATCGAGCGCGACCTGCACGACGGCGCCCAGGCCCGGCTCGTGGCGCTCGCCATGGACCTCGGCCTGGCCAAGGAGAAGCTGCAGGAGGACCCGAAGGCGGCGGCCACCATGGTCGAGGAGGCGCACGGCGAGGTGAAGCTCGCGCTGCAGGAGCTGCGCGACCTGGCCCGCGGCATCCACCCGGCCGTCCTCACCGACCGTGGCCTGGACGCCGCCCTGTCCTCCCTCGCGGCGCGCTGCACCGTGCCGGTGCAGGTGAGCGTGGACCTGCCGGGGCGTCCGGTGCCGGCGATCGAGGGCATCGCGTACTTCACCGTCTCCGAGCTGCTGCAGAACATCAGCAAGCACAGCGGCGCCTCGCGCGCCACGGTCGACCTGTGGCGCTCCGGAGACCGGCTGATGATCCACGTCGTCGACAACGGGCGCGGCGGCGCCTCCACGGCCCGCGGCTCCGGCCTGGCCGGGCTCGCCGAGCGGCTGGGGGCGGTGGACGGCGTCCTCGCGGTGGACTCCCCCGCCGGCGGCCCGACCACCGTCGCGGCCGAGCTGCCCTGGCGGACCTGACCCCGCGGGGGACCGACCGCCGGGGCAGCAGGACCGCAAGAGCCGGAAGAGCCGGAAGAGCCGGAAAAACCAGAAGAACCGCAAGGACCAATAGGACCGGGAAGACCGGAAGAACCGAGAGGACGCTGACCGCGCCCCCTCCGTCCCTCCCCGCACTCCGCCCCGGCGGCAAGGCCGTGTGCCCGCCGCCGGAAGCTGGAATGCTGGGGAGGGACAGCACGTCGACGTCGACACGGGGGAGCCGGTAGCGGTGGAGGACAGGGTGCGGGTGGTCATCGCCGAGGATTCGGTGCTGCTGAGGGAGGGACTGACCCGCCTGCTGACCGACCGCGGGCACGAGGTCGTCGCCGGGGTCGGCGACGCCGAGGCCCTGCTGAAGGTGATCGGCGAGCTCGCCGCCGAGGACGCGGTGCCCGACGTGGTCGTGGCCGACGTGCGGATGCCTCCGACCCACACCGACGAGGGCGTACGCGCCGCGGTGCGGCTGCGCCGCGACCACCCGCGGCTGGGCGTGCTCGTGCTGTCGCAGTACGTGGAGGAGCGGTACGCCACCGAGCTGCTGGCCGCCAGTTCCCGCGGGGTCGGGTATCTGCTCAAGGACCGGGTAGCCGATGTGCGGGAGTTCGTCGACGCGGTCGTACGGGTGGCCGGCGGCGGTACCGCCCTGGACCCGGAGGTGGTCGCGCAGCTGCTGGGACGCAGCCGCAAGCAGGACGTGCTGGCCGGTCTCACCCCGCGGGAGCGCGAGGTGCTGGGGCTGATGGCGGAGGGACGGACGAACTCCGCGATCGCCAAGCAGCTGGTGGTGAGCGACGGGGCGGTGGAGAAGCACGTCAGCAACATCTTCCTCAAACTGGGGCTGGCCCCCAGCGAGGGCGACCACCGGCGTGTCCTGGCCGTGCTCACGTACCTCAATTCCTGATCGTCTGACGTATCGTCAGAGGATCCCGCGGAGCGTAGAACCGAAGCGGCGCCGGAAGGCGTCCCATATGGAGGAAGCAGGCAGCACGGGCTCCGGGGGGCGGTGACCGTGACCCATCAGGGCACAAAGGGAGCCCAGCGCGGCGTTCACGATGCGGGAAGACCCGGGAAGGCGACCCTTACCCACGTACGATGGCGCGTGGGACACAAGGTCACGGCCCCGGTCGTGAGCCGCCGCCTCGAAGGAGGTCCGATTCAGTGACCAGCCAGGTCAGCAGCCCGACAACCCCCGATCATCCCGTTCTGGGAGAGCAGCGGAAACCGGCCAAGGAGACCAGGAAGCTCGATCGGGTGGTGATCCGTTTCGCCGGGGACTCCGGCGACGGCATGCAGCTCACGGGAGATCGGTTCACCTCGGAAACGGCGTCGTTCGGCAACGATCTGTCCACCCTGCCGAACTTCCCGGCCGAGATCCGGGCTCCGGCAGGCACCCTGCCGGGCGTGTCGAGCTTCCAGCTGCACTTCGCCGACCACGACATCCTCACCCCGGGTGACGCCCCGAACGTCCTGGTCGCGATGAACCCGGCGGCACTGAAGGCGAACATCGGGGACCTGCCGCGCGGCGCGGAGGTCATCGTCAACACGGACGAGTTCACCACCCGCGCGATGGCCAAGGTCGGCTACGCGGCCTCGCCGCTGGAGGACGGCTCGCTGTCGGCCTACGCGGTGCACCCGGTGCCGCTGACCACCCTGACGGTCGAGGCGCTCAAGGACTTCCCGCTGACCCGCAAGGAGGCCGAGCGCAGCAAGAACATGTTCGCGCTCGGGCTGCTGTCGTGGATGTACCACCGGCCCACCGAGGGCACCGAGGACTTCCTGCGCAAGAAGTTCGCGAAGAAGCCCGAGCTGGCCGAGGCGAACGTCGCGGCCTTCCGCGCGGGCTGGAACTTCGGCGAGACGACCGAGGACTTCGCGGTCAGCTACGAGGTGGCCCCGGCCGAGGCGGCCTTCCCTGCGGGCACCTACCGCAACATCTCGGGGAACCTGGCGCTGTCGTACGGCCTGGTCACCGCGAGCCGGCAGGCGGACCTGCCGCTCTTCCTGGGCTCGTACCCGATCACCCCGGCCTCGGACATCCTGCACGAGCTGAGCAAGCACAAGAACTTCGGCGTGCGCACCTTCCAGGCCGAGGACGAGATCGCCGGCATCGGCGCCGCTCTCGGCGCGGCCTTCGGCGGCTCGCTGGCCGTCACGACCACCTCCGGCCCGGGTGTCGCGCTGAAGTCGGAGACCATCGGCCTCGCGGTCTCGCTGGAGCTGCCGCTGCTGGTCGTCGACATCCAGCGTGGCGGGCCCTCGACGGGCCTGCCGACCAAGACCGAGCAGGCCGACCTGCTGCAGGCGATGTACGGGCGCAACGGCGAGGCGCCGGTCCCGATCGTGGCGCCGAGCACCCCCGGCGACTGCTTCGGCGCGGCGCTGGAGGCGGCCCGCATCGCGCTGACCTACCGCACCCCGGTCCTCCTGCTCTCCGACGGCTACCTGGCCAACGGCTCCGAGCCGTGGCGGGTCCCCGAGCTGGACGAGCTGCCCGACCTGCGGGTGCAGTTCGCGACGACGCCCAACCACGTCGCGGAGGACGGCACCGAGGAGTTCTGGCCGTACCTGCGCGACCCCGAGACCCTGGCGCGCCCCTGGGCGGTTCCGGGCACCCCCGGTCTGGAGCACCGGATCGGCGGCATCGAGAAGCAGGACGGCACGGGGCACATCTCGTACGACCCGGCCAACCACGACCTGATGGTGCGCACCCGGCAGGCCAAGATCGACGGCATCGAGGTGCCCGACGTCGTCGTCGACGACCCGGACGGCCAGGCACGGACGCTGGTGATCGGCTGGGGCTCGACGTACGGGCCGATCACGGCGGCCGTACGGCGCATCAGGGGCGCAGGGGGCGCGGTCGCGCAGGCCCATCTGCGCCATCTGAACCCCTTCCCGAGGAATCTCGGGGAGGTCCTCGGGCGTTACCAGAAGGTAGTGGTCCCGGAGATGAACCTCGGCCAGCTCGCCCACCTGCTGCGGGCGAAGTACCTGGTCGACGCCCGCTCGCACACCCAGGTCACCGGCCTGCCCTTCAAGGCCGAGCAACTCGCTGCCGCCATCCAGGAGGAGAGCGCAGATGTCTGAGGCGCCTGCCGTCGAACACCGCACGCCGGGGCTGCCGGCGCTGTCCCTGGTCCCCAAGGCCGAAGCCAAACAGTCCATGAAGGACTTCAAGTCGGACCAGGAAGTGCGCTGGTGCCCCGGCTGCGGTGACTACGCGATCCTCGCCGCGGTGCAGGGCTTCATGCCCGAACTGGGCCTGGCCCGGGAGAACATCGTCTTCGTCTCCGGAATCGGCTGCTCCTCCCGCTTCCCGTACTACATGAACACCTACGGGATGCACTCCATCCACGGGCGTGCCCCGGCCATCGCGACCGGGCTCGCCGCCTCGCGGCGCGACCTGTCGGTGTGGGTCGTCACGGGTGACGGCGACGCGCTGTCCATCGGCGGGAACCACCTGATCCACGCGCTGCGGCGCAACGTGAACCTCAAGATCCTGCTCTTCAACAACCGGATCTACGGCCTGACGAAGGGGCAGTACAGCCCGACCTCCGAACTCGGCAAGATCACCAAGTCGACGCCGATGGGCTCGCTGGACGCGCCCTTCAACCCGGTCTCGCTGGCGCTGGGCGCGGAGGCCTCCTTCGTGGCGCGCACCGTCGACTCCGACCGCAAGCACCTGACGGGCGTGCTGCGGGCGGCCGCCGCGCACCCGGGCACGGCCTTCGTGGAGATCTACCAGAACTGCAACATCTTCAACGACAACGCCTTCGAGGTGCTGAAGGACCGGGCCTCCGCGGAGAACGCGGTGATCCGGCTGGAGCACGGGGAGCAGATCCGCTTCGGCGCGGACAACGCCAAGGGGGTCGTACGCGACCGGGCCACCGGCGACCTGAAGGTCGTCGACGTCGACGCCTCCAACGAGGACGAGGTCCTGGTGCACGACGCGCACGCCGCGTCGCCCACGACGGCCTTCGCCCTGTCCAGACTCGCCGACCCCGACACGCTGCACCACACGCCGATCGGCGTGTTCCGCAGCGTCGAACGGCCGGTCTACGACGTGCTGATGTCCGAGCAGCTGGAGCAGGCCGTCGAGCAGCACGGCAAGGGCGACGTCGCCGCCCTGCTGGCCGGCAACGACACGTGGACGGTCGTGGGCTGACCCCCCGGCGTCCCTCACATCGACCGCAGCGGCCGTACGGGGCCCGGACCTGACGATCAGGTCCGGGCCTCGTCGTATGCCCGGCGGGCCGCCATCACCTGCTCCGTGCGGCCCTCGGTCCAGCGGGCCAGGGCCCAGACCTGGTCCGCGGCCTCCTTGCCGAGCGGGGTGAGGGAGTACTCCACGCGCGGCGGGATGACGGGGTGCGCCTCGCGGTGCACGAAGCCGTCGCGCTCCAGGGTCTGCAGGGTCTGGGCGAGCATCTTCTCGCTGACCCCGCCGACCGTGCGGCGCAGCTCGCTGAAGCGCAGGGTGCCGTCGGTCAGTGCGGCGAGCACCAGTACGCCCCAGCGGCTGGTGACGTGTTCGAGGATCACCCGCGAGGGGCAGTTGCGCGCGTTCACGTCCGGGGGCGCCTGCAGCACGGCGGTGAGCTCGTCCCTTACGTCCATACCACTAGCTTACTTTGAAGTGGGTACTTTCTGGAAGTTAGTACCGGCCCTAGGGTTAGTCCCGTCAGCACGCACAAGGACACCAGGGACTGGAGAGAACCCGTCATGAGCATCGTCGTCACCGGAGCCACCGGACAGCTGGGCCGGCTGGTCGTGGAGCGGCTGCTGGCCGACGTCCCGGCCGAGCGGGTCGTGGCCGTCGTACGCGACGCGGACAAGGCCGCGGACCTCGCCGCCCGGGGCGTGGAGCTCCGGGTGGCCGACTACGATGCGCCCGGGACCCTCAAGGGCGCCTTCCGGGCCGGCGACGTGGTGCTGCTGATCTCGGGCAGCGAGGTCGGGCAGCGCGTCGCGCAGCACACCGCCGTGATCGAGGCCGCCAAGGAGGCGGGGGTCGCCCGGCTCGCGTACACCAGCGTCCTCGGCGGGCCGGCCGCCGACTTCCGGCTCGCCGCCGAGCACCAGGCCACCGAGCAGGCCCTGCTGGACTCCGGGCTGACCTACACGCTGCTGCGCAACGGCTGGTACACCGAGAACTACACCGCGCAGATCGCCGTCCAGCTGGAGCACGGGGTCGCGGGCAGCGCGGGCGAGGGCCGCATCGGCTCCGCCACCCGCGAGGACTACGCGGCGGCCGCGGCCGCCGTGCTGACCGGCGAGGGGCACGAGGACGCGGTGTACGAGCTCAGCGGGGACGAGGCCTGGACGCTGGCCGAGTACGCCGCCGAGCTGGCCCGGCAGTCCGGCCGCCCGGTCGCCTACGCCGACCTGCCCGCCGACGCCTTCCTGGCGGTCCTGACCGGCGCCGGGCTGCCCGAGACGGTGGCCGGGATCTACGTCGACGTGGACGTCGCCGGTGTCTCCCGCGGCCTCCTCCAAGGCGGCAGTGGCGACCTCGCCCGGCTGATCGGACGTCCCACCACCCCGCTCGCGGACACGATCGCGGCGGCGCTCAAGGGCTGACCCCGGCCGCCCGCCCGGACGGAGGGGCCCCCACGGCGGATCCCCTCCTGCCGCGGGGGCCCCGCCCCGTGTCCGCCCGGTCCCGGTGCGTTCCCGGCCCGCGACGAGGGTGTCATGACCGTCATGCGATACGCAGATGACGGGAGAAGGCCCCGCACGCTACCTTCGAGCGGTCGGCCAGCGCCCCGGGAGGAACGAGTGAACGAGCAGCGTGCCGGTCTGCTGTACGGATTCGCCGCCTACGGGCTCTGGGGGCTCTTCCCCCTCTACTGGCCGCTCCTCGAACCGTCCGGCGCGGGCGAGATCCTCGCCCACCGCATGGTCTGGTCGCTGGTCGTCGTCTCCCTCGTACTGCTGGTGATGCGCCGCTGGGCGTGGGTCCCCGAACTCCTGCGCCAGCCGCGGCGGCTGGCGCTGCTGGCCGTGGCCGCGGCCGTCATATCCGTGAACTGGGGCCTGTACATCTGGGGCGTCAACAGCGGCCACGTCGTCGAGACCTCGCTGGGCTACTTCATCAACCCGCTCGTCACCATCGGCCTCGGCGTCCTCGTCCTGCACGAGCGGCTGCGTCCCGCGCAGTGGGCCGCCGTGGGCGTCGGTGCCGCCGCCGTCCTGGTGCTGACCCTGGGCTACGGGCGGCTGCCCTGGATCGCGCTGACCCTGGCCTGCTCCTTCGCCACCTACGGCTTCATCAAGAAGAAGGTCGGCATGGGCGGCCTGGAGTCGCTGGCGGCCGAGACGGCCCTCCAGTTCCTGCCGGCGCTCGGCTACCTGGCCTTCCTCGGCACCCGCGGCGACACCACCTTCGCCTCGCACGGGGCCGGCCACGCCGCCCTGCTCGCCGCGTGCGGCGTCGTCACCGCGGTGCCGCTGATCTGCTTCGGCGCGGCGGCCATCCGCATCCCGCTGAGCATGCTGGGGCTGCTGCAGTACCTCGCGCCGGTCTTCCAGTTCGGGCTCGGACTGCTCTGGTTCCACGAGGAGATGCCGGCCGAGCGCTGGGCCGGCTTCGCCCTCGTCTGGCTCGCCCTGGCCCTGCTGACCTGGGACGCGCTGCGCGCCGCGCGGCGCGGCCGGATCGCGGTGCGCGACGCCGCGGTGGTGCCCGGCGAGGCGGCGCCGCGCGGGGCCGTCACCGGCTGAGCGGCGTTCACGCACGGGCGCGCGGGGCGCACGGTCACTAGCCTTCCGGCGCCTCGTACGCCTGTCTGCGGGAGCGGTGGGCACGGACCTTGTGGCGGTTGCCGCAGTGCTCCATGGAGCACCAGCGACGCCGGCCGGGGCGTGAGGTGTCCACGAAGACCAGTCGGCAGTCGTGGGCGGAGCATTCGCGGACGCGGTCGGCGTGGGGGCCGGAGAAGAGCTCCACCGCGTCCCGGGCGACGGCCGCCAGCACCTGGGTGCCGGTGATCGGGGTACGCCAGGTGCGGCCCCCGTTGGGGGCGAGACGCAGGGCGGGGGGACGCCAGGCGGCGGCCTCGTTGAGGACAACGAGGTCCGGGGCGGGGAGGGGTTCCCCGTGGACGCGGGCGACGGCGATGTGCCAGAGCGCGTCGCGCAGGTAGCGGGCCGCGGCGACGTCCTCCGGGGAGACGGCGAGGCCGCCCGGCTCGGGGCGCAGCCGGGACGCCACGGCCCAGCGGACCAGGTCGCCGGGCTCGTGGAGGACCTCGTGGCGCGCGTAGGCGCCGGGGCCGCCCGTGGGCAGCAGCTCCAGGCCGAGCGCGCCCGGATCGAAGCGGTAGGCGACTCCTTCGGATGAATGGAGGACCAGACCGATTGCGGGCTCCGTCACGTAACCAATATAACTGGTTACAGACCGGCCGAGGGCCGGAGGAGACGCGAACGAGGGGGCTCGGCATGGCGGTTCACTGGAAGCTCGTGATCGACGCGGCGGATCCGCACCGGCAGGCCGCTTTCTGGGCGGAGGCCCTGGAGTACACGCTCGAGGACCACAGCGTGCTGATCGGGAAGTTGCTGGGGTTCGGCGCCGTGACGGAGGACGTCCTGACGGAGGCGGCCGGCCGCAAGGCCTGGCGGGACCTGGCCGCCGTGCGCCACCCCGACGACCCCCACGACGAGGAGAAGGGCTCGGGCCTCGGGCGGCGCATCCTCTTCCAGCGGGTGCCCGAGGCCAAGACGGTGAAGAACCGGCTGCACATCGACCTCCACCCGGGCACCGGACGGCTGGAGGCGGAAGTGGCCCGGCTGGAAGGGCTCGGCGCGACGGTGCTGCGGCGGATAGCGGAGCCCTCCGGCACCTGGGTCACCATGGCCGACCCGGAGGGGAACGAGTTCGACGTCGAGTAGCCCGCCGGCCCTCCGGCACTCGCCTTGACGGCGGGGGCGGCGCGGTGACAACATCTCCATGCGTACGCAACTAATGCATACGCAAGGAGATGACGGGGTGTCGGACTCAGAGCGGACCTTCCTGTTCCTGGTGGGAAGCAGCCGCGCCGACGGCAACACGGAGATGTTGGCGCGGCACGCCGCCGAGCAGCTTCCGCCCGCGGTGGACCGGCGCTGGCTGCGACTGAAGGACCTGCCGCTGCCGCTCTTCGAGGACCTCCGGCACGACGGCGAGGGCCGCTATCCCGCACCGTCGGGGCACGCCGCGACACTCCTGGAGGCCACTTTGGCGGCCACCGACATCGTGGTGGTCTCCCCCCTGTACTGGTACAGCGTCTCGACCAGCACCAAGCTCTACCTGGACCACTGGTCGGGCTGGATGCGGGTGCCGGGGCTGGACTTCCTGGAGCGGATGCGCGGCAAGACCCTGTGGTCGGTGACCGTGCACGGCGGCCAGGACCCGGCGACGGCCGCCCCGCTGGTGGGGACGCTGCGCCACACGGCCGACTACGCCGGGATGCGCTGGGGCGGGGCGCTGCTGGGCTACGGCACCCGGCCGGGTGACGTGCTGAGGGACACGGCGGCCCTGGGCCGGGCCAAGACCTTCTTCAGCTGACCGGCGGGGGTCAGGCCGTGATGTCGCGGGTGGTGAAGCGGGCCCAGGCCGCGGAGCCGAACACGGCGACGTAGAGGGCCTGGAGCTGGAAGTTGCTGCGCATCTCGTCCCAGTAGACGGGGTCGCGGACCAGGTCGGCGAAGCTCAGCCAGTAGTGGGGGAAGAGGTAGGGCTGCACGGCGTGCAGTTGGGGGATGGTGTCGACGATCTGCACGGTGATCAGCAGGCCCACGGTGGTGGCCATGGCGGCGATGCCGCTGTCGGTGAGCGTGGAGATGAACAGGCCCAGCGCGGCGATGCCGGTGAGCGAGGCGGCCACGACCAGGGCGACCAGCAGGGCGCGCAACAGCCCCTCGGAGAAGGGGACCGTCGTACCCGACAGCAGGGTGACGTCGCCGAGCGGGAAGAGCAAGGCACCGGTCACCAGTGCCGAGACGGCCACGACGAGGGTGCCGATCAGGCAGAAGGCCAGGACGGAGGCGTATTTGGAGACCAGCAGACGGGTGCGCCCGGCCGGGGCAACCAGCAGATAGCGCAGGGTGCCCGCGTTGGCCTCGCCGGCGACGGCGTCTCCGGCCACGACACCGATCGCCATGGGGAGGAAGAAGGGCAGCGTCGCGGCGAGCGAGGCGAAGACCAGGAAGAGGCCGTTGTTGGTGATCAGCGCGACGAAGGCCGGGCCGTCGCCGCCCCCGCCGCCGGCCGAGCCGCCGTCACCGGTCTCGATCCGCACCGCGATCCCGATGAGCACCGGGACCCCGGCCAGGACGGCCAGCAGGGCCAGGGTGCGCCAGCGGCGCAGCACGGTCACCAGTTCGCTACGGAACAGCCCGAGCGAGCGGATCGGCCACACCGACCTGGTCAGGGTGTCAGCCTGCGACATCGAAGCCCTCTCCGGTCAGCGCGACGAACGCGTCCTCCAGTGACGCCCGTTCGACGCCGAAGCCGCGGACGCGGACCCCGGCGGCGACCAGTGCGGCGTTGAGGTCGGCCAGTTCGGGGAGTGCCGCGGGGTCCTGCGGCAGTTCCCCGGTGACCCGGTCGCCCTCGGCGGCCAGGCCGGTGACCCCCTGCTCCTTCAGGACCCGCACCGCCTCGGCGGGGTCGGGGGTGGTGACCACCAGGCGTCCGGCGGAGGAGAGCGCCTCCACCGGGCCCTGGGTGATCAGCCGGCCGCGGGACATCACGGCGGCATGGGTGCAGACCTGTTCGATCTCGTCGAGGAGGTGGGAGGAGAGGAACACCGTGGTGCCGTCCGCCGCCAGCTCGCGGACGAGCGAGCGGATCTCCCGCATGCCCTGCGGGTCCAGGCCGTTGGTGGGCTCGTCCAGCACCAGCAGGTCGCGGGGCCGCAGCAGCGCGGCGGCCAGGCCGAGCCGCTGCTTCATGCCGAGGGAGTAGGCGCGCGCCTTCTTGCCCGCGGCGGCGGCCAGGCCGACCCTCTCCAGGGCCGCGTCGACCCGGTCCCCGCGGGTGCGGGGACCGGCGGTCGGATCGGCCGCGTCGAAGCGCAGCAGGTTGTCACGGCCGGAGAGGAAGCCGTAGAGGGCGGGGCCCTCGATCAGCGCGCCCACGCGCGGCAAGACGCTGCGCACCGCGCGCGGCATGGGCTCGCCGAGTACCCGCGCCGTGCCGGAGGTCGGGGCGATGAGCCCCATGAGCATGCGGATCGTCGTCGTCTTCCCGGAGCCGTTGGGCCCCAGGAAGCCGAAGACGCTGCCCCGGGGGACGGCCAGGTCGAGGCCGTCGACGGCGAGCTGTCCGCCGCGGTACCTCTTGGTGAGTCCGCTCGTGGAGATCGCGTGCTCACCGGTCTCGGCGGACGGCTCCCCCATCGGCGCTCCTTCGGTCTGTGCCGGTGCCCTGCTCCGGGCCCTACTCGGCGGCCGCGTCGGCGGCCTTGATCAGGGCGTCCTGGGTCACGGTGCCCACGTAGACCTTGCCGCTGTCGGTGATCAGGGCGTTCACCAGGCGGGTGCCGACCACCGTGCCGGTGCCGAACTCGCCCTTGACCTCCTTGCCGAAGGTGCCGAGCAGCCCCTGTCCGCCGAGGCCCGGGGCCTTGTCCCCGCCCTCGGACGGGCCGGCGTTCAGCGCCTCCTGAGGCAGCTTCAGCTCGGCGATCGAGTCCCAGCCCTTGCCGAGGACGCCGAGGCCCTCCAGACCGTCCAGGCCGCCGAGGTCACCGAACTCCTCGTGCGCCCCGCGGGCCTCCCGCCCGGCCTTCCCGTCCGCCGTCCCGTCCGCCTTCTCGCCGGCCTTCTCCGTCGTCACCTTCGCGCCCTTCGGCGGGGTGAAGTCGAAGACCGAGGCGGCGGGCCGGGAGAAGTCGACCTTGGTGAAGGCGACGTCGACGATGGCCTTGCCGCCGCCCCTCGGGGCGAGGGTGAACTTCAGCGGCACACCGGTGCCGGCGTCCACGCCGATCCGGATCGACCCGACCGTGGAGTCGGTGGCCTTGGGCCTGACCACCAGCTGGTAGGCGTCCCGCCCGGCGATGCGCGCGGTGCCGTCCACCGTGACGGTGGAGCTGTCGTCCGCCGCGTCGAGGATCTTCTTCGCGGCTTCCTGCGGGGTGGCCGGCCAGCCCTCGGGCAGTTCTCGGTCGCCCTTGGCCTGGTCCTCACCCTGCGCCTCCCGCGGGAGACCGGTGAGGTGGTAGGCCTGGTTGCTGCCGCTGTCGTAGGCCCAGACCTCGTCACCGCTGTGGATGAGGCTGTACTCCGCGGCGTTCTGGACGATCGACACCTTCTGCTTCTGCGGGCCGTCGGCCGCCACGCGCAGGGTGTGGGAGCCGGCCAGCAGCTGGGTCAGCTGCTCCTTCGGGTCGGCCGAGGAGTCGCCGCGGCCGCCACCACCGCCGCCGAAGGGCCCACCGGCGCCCGTGGCGCCGGTCAGCAGGGCCGGCAGGCCGAAGTCCGTGCTGATGCGGACCGAGCCGGAGATCGTCTGGGTGTCCGAGGCCGCGACCTTCGCGATCAGCTCCTCGGCCGTGATCCCGGGCAGATCCGGGCTGCCCGCGTTCGCGAGCGCCGGTACGAGCCCGATGGTCGCCGCGGCGACTCCCGCCGCCGCCACCGGGACCGCGTAACGTATCGCCTTGGTCCGGCGCCGGGGCTCCCGGTCGTCGTCCATGGGCTGGATGGGTGCCATTACGTCCCTACCTCCGTTGTCAACGGCGGGTTCCCGTCATCGTCGCACTCGTCCACCTCGGGCCATTGTCACCCGATCCGCCGTGTGGTGGTGCCTCTTATCCCATCAATCCGGCCACTCAGGCGCATCGCCCGCCGGGATCAACTCGGCATACACCTCTGGGATGACGATCCCTGACAACGGCTCAGGGCGGAAGGCGCCCTTCGCCCCCGGTGACCGCTCGGGCGCCGGGGGACGGCCGTCCGGGTCACCTCCCGGGCCGGCCTAGCCCGCGCGGTGCACCACGGCCTCGCAGAGCCCCTCCAGGGCCTGCTTGGCGGCACAGCCGGGGAGCGGTGCCAGCAGGGCCCGCGCCTCGTCCGCGTAGCGCACGGTGTCGCGCCGGGCCTGCTCCAGCGCCGGATGGGCGCGCATCAGCTCCAGCGCCTCGGCGTGCCGCCGGTCGTCCGTCAGATCGCCGTCCAGCAGTTCGCACAGCCGCAGGTCGTCCGCCGAGGCGAATCCGTCGGCCTTGGCCACGGCCGAACGCAGGTGCAGCACGGGCAGGGTCGGCACGCCCTCGCGCAGGTCCGTGCCCGGGGTCTTGCCGGACTCGTGCGAGTCGCTGGCGATGTCCAGCACGTCGTCGGCGAGCTGGAAGGCCGTGCCGACGCGCTCCCCGTACTGGGTGAGGATGTCGACGACGCTCTCGTCCGCGCCGGACATCATGGCGCCGAAGCGGCACGAGACGGCGATCAGCGAACTCGTCTTGCCGGCGATCACTTCCAGGTAGTGGTCGATCGGGTCGCGTCCGTCGCGCGGGCCGACGGTCTCCAGGATCTGACCGGTGACCAGCCGCTCGAAGGCCTCGGCCTGGATGCGTACGGCCTCCGGCCCGAGGTCGGCCAGTATGTGCGAGGCCTTGGAGAACAGGAAGTCGCCGGTCAGCACGGCGACCGAGTTGTCCCAGCGGGCGTTGGCGCTCGGCACGCCGCGGCGCACCGCGGCCTCGTCCATGACGTCGTCGTGGTACAGCGTCGCCAGGTGCGTCAGCTCCACCACCACGGCCGACGGCACGATGCCGGGCGCGTGCGGATCGCCGAACTGGGCGGCCAGCAGCGACAGCAGCGGACGGAACCGCTTCCCGCCCGCGTGCACGAGGTGGCGGGCCGCCTCCGTGATGAACGGCACATCGCTCTTGGTGGCCTCCAGGAGGCCTGCCTCGACGGCGGACAGCCCGGCCCGGACGGCGGACTCGAGGTCCTCGTCCATTACGCTCAGCCCGAAGGGCCCGACGACGGTCGTCACCTGGGATTCTCCTGTCGCTGAGATCACTTCTGCGGCTTGCGGCGTGGCGCTGCACTACACCTGGCAGAGTAACCGGTCGCCTCTCGATCACTGCGAGGGCATGGCCCCCGCGGGCCACTACGCCCGGTTTTGCCCGCGTGTACGGCCGGTCCTTTCCGGTACCACGCCCGGCCGCGGGGCCTCACCGCCGCCTCGCACACGCCCCCGCACGGCACCCGGAGCGGGCTCCGCGAGGGGCCTCCGTCGCTCTCCCGCCTTCCCCGCGAGCCGCCCGCCATGCCGAACGGCGCGGCCCCCGCCAAGTGCGGGGAGCCGCGCCGTGGATGGCCGCACGGGCAGGGCCGTGCGGTGGGGTCAGCGGACGAAGACGCCCGCCTGGCTCGCGAGGTCCAGGAAGTACTGGGGCGCGACACCCAGCACGAGGGTGACCGCCACGCCCAGTGCGATGGCCGTGGACGTCAGCGGCGAGGGCACGGCGACCGTGGGACCGTCGGCCTTGGGCTCGCTGAAGAACATGAGCACGATGACCCGGATGTAGAAGAACGCCGCGATGGCGGACGAGATCACACCCACGATCACCAGCGGCACCGCCCCGCCCTGCGCGGCGGCGCTGAAGACCGCGAACTTCCCGGCGAAGCCGGACGTCAGCGGGATGCCGGCGAAGGCGAGCAGGAAGACCGCGAAGACCGCGGCCACCAGCGGGGAGCGCCGTCCCAGGCCCGCCCAGCGCGACAGATGCGTGGCCTCCCCGCCGGCGTCGCGCACCAGCGTGACGACGGCGAAGGCGCCCAGCGTCACGAAGGAGTACGCCGCCAGGTAGAAGAGCACCGAGGAGATGCCCTCCGGCGTGGTCGCGATGACACCGGCCAGGATGAAGCCGGCGTGCGCGATCGAGGAGTACGCGAGCAGGCGCTTCACGTCGGTCTGGGTGACCGCGACGATCGCGCCGACCAGCATCGTGAGGATCGCCACGCCCCACAGCACCGGCCGCCAGTCCCAGCGCAGCTCCGGCAGGACCACGTAGAGCAGTCGCAGCAGCGCGCCGAAGGCGGCGACCTTGGTGGCCGCGGCCATGAAGCCGGTGACCGGGGTCGGAGCGCCCTCGTAGACGTCCGGCGTCCACATGTGGAACGGCACGGCGCCCACCTTGAACAGCAGGCCCATGCCGACCAGCGCGGCACCGATCAGCAGCAGCGCGTCGTTGCCCGCGGAGTCGGCCAGCGCCGGGTTGAGCTTGGCGGTGCCGTCCACGACCGACGCGATGCCGGAGTAGGAGACGGTGCCCGCGTAGCCGTACAGCAGGGCGATGCCGAACAGCAGGAAGGCGGAGGAGAAGGCGCCCAGCAGGAAGTACTTGACCGCCGCCTCCTGCGACATCACACGCCGCCGCCGGGCGAGGGCGCAGAGCAGGTAGAGCGGGAGGGAGAAGACCTCCAGGGCCACGAAGAGCGTCAGCAGGTCGTTGGCCGCCGGGAAGATCAGCATGCCGCCGACGGCGAACATCAGCAGCGGGAAGACCTCGGTGGTGGTGAAACCGGCCTTGACGGCGTTCTTCTCCTGGTCGCTGCCCGGCACCGCGGAGCCCTGTGCGGCGAAGGAGTCGACGTGCCGGCCGTGCGCCTTGGGGTCGAGCCGGCGCTCGGCGAAGGTGAACACCCCGACCAGGCCCACCAGCAGGATCGTGCCCTGCAGGAAGAGGGCCGGGCCGTCGACGGCGACCGCGCCCATGGCGGCGATGTGGGCCTTCGTCGTGGCGTAGCCGCCCGCCGCGAGCGCCACGACCGCGGCGAAGGCGGAGGCCATGCCGACGACCGCGAGGCCGACCTGCCCGGTGTAGCGCAGGCGCCGCGGCAGGAACGCCTCAATGAGGATGCCGAGGATGGCCACACCGAAGACGATCAGGACCGGAGCCAGCTGGGCGTACTCGATCTTCGGCGCGTTGATCTTGTCGGCGGCGAGCGGTGCCGCCGTTGTCCACAGGCTGTGGACGGCAACTGTGCTGCTCACTTGGATGCCTCCAGCGCCGGCTTGGGGTCGGTCTTGTGCACGTCGGAGAGCGTCTGCTGCACCGCCGGGTTGACGACGTCGGTGAGCGGCTTCGGGTACACCCCGAGCACGATCAGCAGCGCGATCAGCGGCGCCACGACGGCGAGTTCCCGGACCTTCAGGTCGGGCATCCCCTGCACCTCGGCCTTCACCGGGCCGGTCATCGTCCGCTGGTACAGGACGAGGACGTACAGCGCGGCGAGGACGATGCCGGTGGTGGCGACGATCCCGACGGCCGGGTAGCGGCTGAACGTCCCGACGAGGACGAGGAACTCACTGACGAAGGGGGCGAGCCCCGGCAGCGACAGGGTGGCCAGACCGCCGATCAGGAAGGTGCCGGCCAGCACCGGGGCCACCTTCTGCACCCCGCCGTAGGACGCGATGAGACGGGAGCCGCGACGGGAGATCAGGAAGCCCGCGACCAGCATCAGCGCGGCGGTGGAGATGCCGTGGTTGACCATGTACAGCGTCGCCCCGCCCTGGCCCTGGGAGGTCATCGCGAAGATGCCCAGGATGATGAAGCCGAAGTGGGAGATCGACGCGTACGCGACCAGCCGTTTGATGTCGCGCTGGCCGACGGCGACCAGGGCGCCGTAGACGATGCTGATCAGCGCCAGCACCAGGATCACCGGCGTCGCCCACTTGCTGGCCTCGGGGAAGAGCTGGAGGCAGAAGCGGAGCATCGCGAAGGTGCCGACCTTGTCGACGACCGCGGTGATGAGCACCGCGACCGGCGCCGTGGCCTCGCCCATGGCGTTGGGCAGCCAGGTGTGCAGCGGGAACAGCGGGGCCTTGACCGCGAACGCGAAGAAGAAGCCGAGGAACAGGGCGCGTTCCGCGGTGGTGGACATGTCGAGCTTGCCGGCCGCCCGGGCCTGCAGGATCTCCTGGAGGGAGAAGGTGCCCTGGCCGAGCTGGTCGGCGGTGACGGCGTAGAGCCCGATGACCGCGGCCAGCATGATGAGCCCGCCGGCCAGGTTGTAGAGCAGGAACTTCACCGCCGCGTAGGAGCGCTGACGGGCCGCCTCCTCCTCGCCGTGCTCGTGGGCACGGTCCCCGAAGCCGCCGATGAGGAAGTACATCGGGATGAGCATGGCCTCGAAGAAGATGTAGAAGAGGAAGACGTCCGTGGCCTCGAAGGAGATGATCACCATCGCCTCGACCAGCAGGATCAGCGCGAAGAAGCCCTGGGTGGGCCGCCAGCGGCGGTTTGGGTTCTTCTCCTCCAGCGGGTCGGCGTCGTGCCAGCCCGCGGCGATGACGAACGGGACGAGCAGCGCGGTCAGCCCGATGAGCGCGACGGCGATGCCGTCCACGCCGAGTTCGTAGCGGACCCCGAAGTCGGCGATCCACGCGTGGGACTCGGTGAGCTGGTAGCGGGCACCGCCCGGGTCGAAGCGGACGAACACGATCACGGCCAGCACGAGCGTCGCCAGTGAGACGGCCAGCGCCAGCCACTTGGCGGCCTCGCGCCGCGCCGCCGGCACGGCGGCGGTGGCGATCGCGCCGAGCGCCGGCAGGCCGGCGGTCAGGGTGAGCAGGGGGAAGGACATCAGGCAACACCCCTCATCAGCAGCGTCGCGGCGACCAGCACCGCGGTGCCCGCCAGCATCGACACGGCGTAGCTGCGCACATAACCGTTCTGGAGGCGGCGCATCCGGCCGGAGAGGCCGCCGACGGCGGCCGCGGTGCCGTTGACGACGCCGTCCACACCCTTGTGGTCCACGTAGACCAGACCGCGGGTGAGGTACTCGCCGGGCAGCACCAGGGCGACGTGGTTGAAGTCGTCCTGGAGCAGGTCGCGCCGGGCGGCGCGGGTGAGCCAGCTGCCGCGCGGGGCGACGGACGGCACCGGGCGGCGTCCGTACACGGCCCAGGCCAG
Source organism: Streptomyces sp. NBC_00510 (assembly GCA_036013505.1). Classification (NCBI taxonomy): domain Bacteria; kingdom Bacillati; phylum Actinomycetota; class Actinomycetes; order Kitasatosporales; family Streptomycetaceae; genus Streptomyces; species Streptomyces sp. NBC_00510. The sequence goes on from CP107851.1 coordinate 4,522,267, forward strand.
GGCGACGCCGAGCACCATCACCACCATCGTGGCGCCGGTGACGGCGGCCGCGCCGATCGGCGGGTGGCCCTCCTCGTGACCGGTGACCGGCTCCAGCCACTTCACGAAGGCCTCGTTCCAGCTGAACAGGAAACCCGCGAAGACCGAGCCGAAGGCCAGGACGATCATCGGGATCGTCATCGACTTCGGCGACTCGTGCGGGTGCGGCTCGTGGCCGTCCGCGTCGGGCTGCCAGCGCTTCTCGCCGAAGAAGGTCATCAGCATCACGCGGGTCATGTAGAACGCGGTGATCGCCGCGCCCAGCAGGGCCGCGCCGCCGAGGATCCAGCCCTCGGTGCCGCCCTTGGCGAAGGCGGCCTCGATGATCTTGTCCTTGGAGAAGAAGCCGGACAGTCCCGGGAAGCCGATGATCGCCAGGTAGCCGAGGCCGAAGGTGACGAAGGTGACCGGCATGTACTTCCGCAGGGCCCCGTACTTCCGCATGTCCACCTCGTCGTTCATGCCGTGCATGACCGATCCGGCGCCGAGGAAGAGCCCGGCCTTGAAGAAGCCGTGGGTGACCAGGTGCATGATCGCGAAGACGTAGCCGATCGGGCCGAGGCCCGCGGCCATCACCATGTAGCCGATCTGCGACATCGTCGAGCCGGCCAGCGCCTTCTTGATGTCGTCCTTGGCGCAACCGACGATCGCACCGAAGAGCAGCGTGACCGCGCCGACCGTCACCACGGCCACCTGTGCGGTGGGCGCGGCGTTGAAGATCACCCCGGAGCGGGTGATCAGGTAGACGCCGGCGGTCACCATCGTCGCCGCGTGGATCAGGGCCGAGACCGGGGTCGGGCCCTCCATCGCGTCGCCGAGCCAGGACTGCAGCGGGACCTGGGCCGACTTGCCGCAGGCGGCGAGCAGCAGCATCAGGCCGATGCCGGTCAGGACGCCCTCGCCCGCCTTGTCCACCTGGCCGAAGAGCGGCTCGAAGGTGAAGGTGCCGAAGGTGGTGAACAGCAGCATGATCGCGATCGACAGGCCGACGTCACCGACGCGGTTGACGATGAAGGCCTTCTTGGCCGCGGTCGCCGCGCTGGGCTTGTGCTGCCAGAAGCCGATCAGCAGGTACGAGGCCAGGCCCACGCCCTCCCAGCCGACGTACAGCAGCAGGTAGTTGTCGGCGAGGACCAGCAGGAGCATCGCCGCGAGGAAGAGGTTGAGGTAGCCGAAGAAGCGGCGGCGCCGCTCGTCGTGCTCCATGTAGCCGATCGAGTAGATGTGGATGAGCGTGCCCACACCGGTGATCAGCAGGGCGAAGGTCATCGACAGCTGGTCGAGCTGGAAGGCCACGTCCGCGTGGAAGCCGCCGACGGAGATCCAGGTGAAGGCGGTCGAGTGCAGCGCGCGGTCCTCGCCGCCGCGGCCCAGCATGTCGAAGAAGAGCACCGCCGCGCCGACGAAGGACGCCCCCGCGAGCGTGGTGCCGATCCAGTGGCCCGTGCGGTCCAGCCTCCGTCCGCCGGTGAGCAGCACGCCGGCGCCCAGCAGCGGCAGGAGGACGAGCCATCCGATCAAGTAGTCCACTTTCGCTACCCCTTAGAGCTTCATCAGGCTGGCGTCGTCGACCGAGGCCGAGTGGCGGGAGCGGAAGATCGTCACGATGATCGCCAGGCCCACGACCACCTCGGCGGCGGCGACGACCATCGTGAAGAAGGCGATGATCTGGCCGTCGAGGTTGCCGTGCATGCGGGAGAAGGTGACGAACGCCAGGTTGGCGGCGTTCAGCATCAGCTCGACGCACATGAAGACGACGATCGCGTTGCGCCGGATCAGCACCCCGGCCGCGCCGATGGTGAACAGCAGCGCCGACAGGTACAGGTAGTTGACCGGATTCACTTCGACGCCTCCTCGGAGCGCTGTTCCAGCTCGGCGACCCTGTCGACCGCCTCCGCGGACACGTCCCGGTACTGGCCGCGGCCGCGCAGCGTCGGGCTGACGCTGAGCTCCGAGACCGTGCCGTCCGGCAGCAGGCCGGGGACGTCGACCGCGTTGTTGCGGGCGTAGACGCCGGGCGCGGGGAGCGGGGTGATCTGCTTGCCCTCGCGCACGCGCCGCTCGGCGAGTTCGCGCTGGGTGGCACGGGCCTCGGTGCGCTCGCGGTGGGTGAGGACCATCGCGCCGATCGCGGCGGTGATGAGCAGCGCACCGGTGATCTCGAAGGCCCACACGTACTTGGTGAAGATCAGCGAGGCGAGTCCCTCGACGTTGCCGCCGGCGTTGGCCTGGCCGAGCCCCTGGAAGTTCTTGATCGAGGCGTTGGCGATGCCGGCGATCAGCAGCACGCCGAAGCCGATGCCGGCTCCGGCGGCCAGCCAGCGCTGCCCCTTCAGCGTCTCCTTGAGCGAGTCGGCGGCGGTGATGCCGACCAGCATGACGACGAAGAGGAAGAGCATCATGATCGCGCCGGTGTAGACGACGATCTGGACGACGCCGAGGAAGTACGCGCCCTGGGCCAGGTAGAAGACCGCCAGGACGATCATCGTCCCGGCCAGCGACAGTGCGCTGTGCACGGCCTTCTTCATCAGCACGGTCGAGAGCGCGCCGAGCACCGCGACGGTGCCGAGCACCCAGAACTGGACCGCCTCCCCGGTGGAGGTGGTGTACGCGGCCAGCGTGGTCACGCCGTTCATGCCTCGCCTCCCGTCCCGGCCGGAGCGGCGCCGCCCGTCGCGGGGACCTCGGTGCCCGCCGTGCCGTCGCCGTCCCGCTCGCCCTCCACCGTCTCGTCCGGCTTCTCGCCCTTGGAGACCGCGACCTGGCGCTCGGTCCCGGGGGCCGCGTGCGTCACCGCGCCGCGGTAGTAGTCGCCCTCGTCCATGCCGGGGAAGATCGCGTGGGGGCTGTCGACCATGCCCTCCTCCAGGCCCGCGAGCAGCTGCTCCTTGGTGAAGATCAGCGACTCGCGGCTGCTGTCGGCGAGCTCGTACTCGTTGGTCATGGTCAGCGCGCGCGTCGGGCAGGCCTCGATGCACAGCCCGCACAGGATGCAGCGGGCGTAGTTGATCTGGTAGACGCGGCCGTAGCGCTCGCCCGGCGAGTAGCGCTCCTCGTCGGTGTTGTCGGCGCCCTCGACGTAGATCGCGTCCGCCGGGCAGGCCCAGGCGCACAGCTCGCAGCCCACGCACTTCTCCAGCCCGTCCGGGTGACGGTTGAGCTGGTGGCGGCCGTGGAACCGCGGCGCGGTCGGCTTCTTCTCCTCGGGGTACTGCTCGGTCAGGCGCTTCTTGAACATGGCCTTGAAGGTCACGCCGAAGCCCGCGACCGGGCCCAGGAACTCAGGCATCGTCGGCCTCCTTGCCTACGAGTTGACGCTCCGCGCGGGACGGCCGCCGCGGGACGGGCGGCAGCTCCTGGCCGGGCAGCGGCGGCACGGGGTACCCGCCCGCCATGGGATCGAACGGCTCCTGCGGCCCGGCCTGTTCGGCCGCCTCCTTCGCCTTGTCGCCGCGGTCGCGGAAGACGTCGAAGACCAGCGAGACCAGGAGCAGCAGGACGATTCCTCCACCGACGTAGAGCACGATCGACTGGAAGTCGTAGTTCTCGTTGCGCAGCGCCCGGACGGTGGCGACCAGCATCAGCCACACCATCGAGACCGGGATCAGGACCTTCCAGCCCAGCTTCATCAGCTGGTCGTAGCGGACGCGGGGCAGCGTGCCGCGCAGCCAGATGAAGAAGAAGAGCAGCAACTGCACCTTCACCACGAACCACAGCAGCGGCCACCAGCCGTGGTTGGCGCCCTCCCAGAAGGTGCTGATGGGCCACGGGGCCCGCCAGCCGCCCAGGAAGAGGGTGGTCGCCACCGCCGAGACGGTCACCATGTTCACGTACTCGGCGAGCATGAAGAGCGCGAACTTGATCGACGAGTACTCGGTGTTGAAGCCGCCGACCAGGTCGCCCTCGGACTCGGGCATGTCGAAGGGGGCGCGGTTGGTCTCGCCGACCATCGTGCCGATGTAGATGATGAAGGAGACCGGCAGCAGCAGGACGTACCAGCGGTCCTCCTGCTGGGCGACGATCTGCGAGGTCGACATCGAGCCGGAGTAGAGGAAGACCGACGCGAAGGCGACGCCCATCGCGATCTCGTACGAGATCATCTGCGCGCAGGAGCGCAAGCCCCCGAGCAGCGGGTACGTCGAGCCGGACGACCAGCCGGCCAGCACGATGCCGTAGATGCCGACGGAGGCGGTGGCCAGGATGTAGAGGACGCCGATCGGCAGGTCGGTGAGCTGCATCGGCGTACGGTGGCCGAAGATCGAGATCTCGTTGCCCGCCGGGCCGAAGGGGATCACCGCGACCGCCATGAAGGCCGGGATGGCCGCCACGATCGGGGCCAGCACGTAGACGACCTTGTCGGCCTTCTTGACGATGAGGTCTTCCTTGAGCATCAGCTTGATGCCGTCGGCGAGCGACTGGAGCATGCCCCAGGGGCCGTGCCGGTTGGGGCCGATGCGCAGCTGCATCCACGCGACGACCTTGCGCTCCCACACGATGGAGAAGAGCACGGTCACCATCAGGAACGCGAAGCAGAAGACCGCCTTGATGGCGATCAGCCACCACGGGTCCCGCCCGAACATGGACAGGTCCTCGGCGGCGAGGGTCGTCAGTCCCGTCACGGGGTCACCTCCGGTGCGGCAGCGGCGTCCACGGCGGCCGGGGCGATCCGGACGACCTGGCCCGGCAGGGCGCCGGTGTCCGAGGCGACTCCCCCGCCGGCCGAGTTGAGGGGCACCCACACGACCCGGTCGGCCATCGCCGTCACCTGCAGCGGCAGCCTGACCGAGCCCAGCGGGCCGGTCACCTCCATCAGCTCGCCCTCGGCGACGCCGATCTCCTGAGCGGTCGTCGCCGACAGGCGCGCGACCGCCGGGTGGCGGGTGCCGGCGAGGGCGTCGTCACCCTGTTGCAGCAGGCCCCGGTCGAGCAGCAGCCGGTGGCCCGCGAGGACCGCCTCGCCGCTGCCGGGCTTCGGCAGCTGCCGGCCGGTCTCCTGCGGAGCCTCGGCGCGCGGGCCCTCGTACGGGGCGAGCCGGGACAGCTCGGCGCGGGCCGAGCGGACGTCGGCGAGGCCCAGGGAGACGTCCATCGCGTCGGCCAGCATGGTCAGCACCCGGGCGTCCGGGTACTGGTGCCGCTGGACCTGCTGGGCCGGCTTGATCGCGGCCTCGAAGAGCCGTACCCGGCCTTCCCAGTTGAGGAAGGTGCCGGCCTTCTCGGCGACCGCGGCGACCGGCAGGACGACGTCGGCGCGGTCGGTGACCTCGCCGGGTCGCTGCTCCAGGCTGACCACGAAGCCCGCCGCGTCCAGGGCCGCGCGGGCCCGGGCCGGGTCGGGCAGGTCGGCCGGCTCGACGCCGCCGACCAGCAGCGCGCCGAGCTCGCCGCTCGCCGCCGCCTCCAGGATCCGGCCGGTGTCGCGTCCGTGGCGGGACGGGAGCGTGGTCACGCCCCAGACCTCGGCGACCTCGTCGCGGGCCCGCGGGTCGGTGACCGGGCGGCCGCCGGGCAGCAGCCCGGGCAGGGCACCCGCCTCGACGGCACCGCGCTCGCCCGCGCGGCGCGGGATCCACGCCAGCCGGGCGCCGGACGCCTGGGCGAACCGCACGACCGCGGTCAGCGCGCCGGGGACGGCCGCCAGCCGCTCGCCGACCAGGACGACCGCGCCCTCGGCGCGCAGCGCCTCGTGGGCGGTCAGGCCGTTGCCGTCCAGGCCGACGCCACTGGCCAGGGCGTCCAGCCACTCGGTCTCGGTGCCGGGCGCGGCGGGCAGCAGGGTGCCGCCCGCCTTCTCCAGACCGCGCGTGGCGAACGGCGCCAGCGCGAAGGTGCGCTGCTTGTGCCCTCGCCAGGCCTTGCGCAGTCGCAGGAAGACGCCGGGCGCCTCCTCCTCGGCCTCCAGTCCGGCCAGCAGGACGGCGGGGGCCTTCTCCAGCAGGGTGTAGGTGACGCCGTCGCCGGACAGGTCCCGGCCGCGGCCCGCCACGACGGCCGCCAGGAAGTCGGCCTCCTCCGCGGAGTGGGCGCGGGCCCGGAAGTCGACGTCGTTGGTGTCGAGGGCGACGCGGGCGAACTTGGCGTAGGCGTAGGCGTCCTCGACGGTGAGCCGGCCACCGGTCAGCACACCGGTGCGGCCGCGGGCCGCCGCGAGTCCGCGGGCCGCGGCCTCCAGCGCCTCGGGCCAGCTCGCGGGCTCCAGTTCACCGCTGTCGGCGTTGCGGACCAGCGGGGTGGTGAGCCGCTCCGGGCGCTGCGCGTAGCGGAACGCGAAGCGGCCCTTGTCGCAGATCCACTCCTCGTTGACCTCGGGGTCGTCCTGCGCGAGCCGGCGCATGACCTTGCCGCGCCGGTGGTCGGTGCGGGTGGCGCAGCCGCCCGCGCAGTGCTCGCACACGCTCGGCGAGGAGACCAGGTCGAAGGGCCGGGACCGGAAGCGGTAGGCCGCCGAGGTCAGGGCGCCGACCGGGCAGATCTGGATGGTGTTGCCGGAGAAGTACGACTGGAAGGGGTCGCCCTCACCGATGCCGACCTGCTGCAGCGCGCCGCGCTCCACCAGCTCGATCATCGGGTCTCCGGCGATCTGCTGCGAGAAGCGGGTGCAGCGCGCGCACAGCACGCAGCGCTCGCGGTCCAGCAGCACCTGCGTGGAGATCGGGACCGGCTTCTCGTAGGTCCGCTTGCGGCCCTCGAAGCGGGTGTCGACCTGCCCGGCGGACATCGCCTGGTTCTGCAGCGGGCACTCGCCGCCCTTGTCGCAGACCGGGCAGTCCAGCGGGTGGTTGATGAGCAGCAGCTCCATCACCCCGCGCTGGGCCTTGTCCGCGACGTCGGAGGTGAGCTGGGTCCTGACGACCATCCCGTCGGTGCAGGTGATGGTGCAGGACGCCATCGGCTTGCGCTGGCCCTCGACCTCGACGATGCACTGGCGGCAGGCGCCCGCGGGGTCGAGGAGGGGGTGGTCGCAGAAGCGCGGGATCTCGATGCCGATCAGTTCGGCGGCACGGATCACCAGGGTGCCCTTCGGCACGGAGATCTCGACACCGTCGATGCTGACGGACACCAGGTCCTCGGGCGGCACCGCCGCCTCACCGGAGGCGGCGTTGGTCGTGACGGTCACGCGTTCACCTCCAGGTGAGACTTGTCGGCCCAGACCGTGGACTTGGACGGGTCGAAGGGGCAGCCGCGGCCCTCCAGGTGCTCCACGTACTCGTCGCGGAAGTACTGGAGGGAGGAGAAGATCGGGCTGGCCGCTCCGTCGCCGAGGGCGCAGAAGGACTTGCCGTTGATGTTGTCGGCGATGTCGGCGAGCTTGTCGAGGTCCGCCAGGGTCCCCTTGCCGGCCTCGATGTCGCGCAGCAACTGGACGAGCCAGTAGGTGCCCTCGCGGCAGGGGGTGCACTTGCCGCAGGACTCGTGGGCGTAGAACTCGGTCCAGCGCGTGACGGCCCGCACCACGCAGGTCGTCTCGTCGAAGCACTGCAGCGCCTTGGTGCCGAGCATGGAGCCCGCGGCGCCGACGCCCTCGTAGTCCAGCGGGACGTCGAGGTGCTCGTCGGTGAACATCGGCGTCGAGGAGCCGCCCGGGGTCCAGAACTTCAGCTTGTGGCCGGGACGCATCCCGCCGCTGAGGTTCAGCAGCTGGCGCAGTGTGACGCCGAGGGGGGCCTCGTACTGGCCGGGGTTGGCGACGTGGCCGCTGAGCGAGTACAGCGTGAAGCCCGGGGACTTCTCGCTGCCCATCGAGCGGAACCAGTCCTTGCCCTTGAGCAGGATCGACGGCACCGAGGCGATGGACTCGACGTTGTTGACCACCGTCGGGCAGGCGTACAGGCCCTCGACCGCCGGGAAGGGCGGGCGCAGCCGGGGCTGGCCGCGGCGTCCCTCCAGGGAGTCCAGCAGCGCGGTCTCCTCACCGCAGATGTACGCGCCGGCGCCGGCGTGCACGGTCAGCTCCAGGTCGAAGCCGCTGCCGAGGATGTCCTCGCCGAGGAGTCCGGCCTCGTACGCCTCGGCCACCGCGTGGTGCAGCCTCCGCAGCACGGGGACGACCTCGCCGCGCAGGTAGATGAAGGCGTGGTTCGAGCGGATCGCGTGGCAGGCGATCACCATGCCCTCGATGAGCGAGTGCGGGTTGGCGAAGAGCAGCGGGATGTCCTTGCAGGTGCCGGGCTCCGACTCGTCCGCGTTGACGACGAGGTAGTGCGGCTTGCCGTCGCCCTGCGGGATGAACTGCCACTTCATCCCGGTGGGGAAGCCCGCGCCGCCGCGGCCGCGCAGGCCGGACTCCTTGACGAGGGCGATCACGTCGTCCGGGGGCAGGGCCAGCGCCTTGCGCAGGCCCTCGTAGCCCTCGTGGCGGCGGTACGTGTCGAGGGTCCAGGACTGCGGATCGTCCCAGAAGGCCGAGAGAACGGGTGACAGCACCTTCTCCGCCGAGTCGACCATGGTCACCGGTCCTCCTCACCTTCCGTCGGACGCTCCTGCGTGACCGGTCCCGCCGGGTGCTCCGGGTCGGAGACCGCGGAGTCCAACGGAGCGTCGTGGGAGCTGGGGTGGGCCGGGGGTGTCTCGTCCTGCGGCGGGGCGGAGGTCTGCCGGGGCACGCCGGCCCCGGTGCCCGGCAGCGATTCGCCGCGGGCGAGCCGCAGGCCCGCCAGCGAGGCGGGGCCGGCGCCGCCGCTCGCCTCGACGGCGCCGGGGCGCTCGTCGGGGAACCCGGCGAGGATCCGGGACGTCTCCTTGTACGTGCAGAGCGGAGCGCCGCGGGTGGGTTCGACGGTGCGGCCGGCGCGGAGGTCGTCGACGAGCCGCTTGGCCGACGCGGGGTCCTGGTTGTCGAAGAACTCCCAGTTGACCATCACCACGGGGGCGAAGTCGCACGCCGCGTTGCACTCGATGTGCTCCAGCGTGATCTTGCCGTCGTCGGTGGTCTCGCCGTTCCCGACGCCGAGGTGCTGCTTGAGCTCGTCGAAGATCGCGTCGCCGCCCATGACCGCGCACAGGGTGTTGGTGCAGACCCCGACCTGGTACTCGCCGGAGGGCCCCCGCCGGTACATCGAGTAGAAGGTGGCCACCGCGGTGACCTCGGCCGTGGTCAGCCCCAGCTGCTCTGCGCAGAAGCGCACCCCGGTGCGGGAGACGTAGCCCTCCTCCGCCTGCACCAGGTGCAGCAGCGGCAGCAGGGCACTGCGGCTGCCGGGGTAGCGCGCGATGATCTTCGCCGCGTCCGCGTCCAGTTGTTGCCGTACGTCGGCCGGGTAGTCCGGCGCGGGCATCGCGGGGATGCCGAGTGATACCTCAGTCACCGGTCGACGCCTCCCATCACGGGGTCGATGGACGCCACCGCGACGATGACGTCGGCGACCTGGCCGCCCTCGCACATCGCCGCCATGGTCTGCAGGTTGGTGAAGGACGGGTCGCGGAAGTGGACGCGGAAGGGGCGGGTGCCCCCGTCGCTGACCACGTGGACGCCGAGTTCGCCCTTGGACGACTCGACGGCGACGTACGCCTGGCCGGCCGGGACCCGGAAGCCCTCGGTCACCAGCTTGAAGTGGTGGATCAGGGCCTCCATGGAGGTGCCCATGATCTTCTTGATGTGGTCGAGCGAGTTGCCGAGCCCGTCCGGGCCGAGCGCGAGCTGCGCGGGCCAGGCGATCTTCTTGTCGGCGACCATGACCGGGCCGGGCTCCAGCCGGTCCAGGCACTGCTCGACGATGTCCAGCGACTGCCGCATCTCCTCCAGGCGGAGCAGGAACCGCCCGTAGGAGTCGCAGGTGTCGACGGTCGGGACCTCGAACTCGTAGGTCTCGTAACCGCAGTACGGCTGGGACTTGCGCAGGTCGTGCGGCAGGCCCGTGGAGCGCAGGATCGGGCCGGTGGCGCCGAGCGCCATGCAGCCGGCCAGGTCCAGGTAACCCACGTCCTGCATGCGGGCCTTGAAGATCGGGTTGCCGGTGGCGAGCTTGTCGTACTCGGGGAGGTTCTTGCGGAACTTCTTCACGACCTCGCGGACCTGGTCCACGGCGCCGGGCGGCAGGTCCTGGGCGAGGCCGCCGGGGCGGATGAACGCGTGGTTCATCCGCAGGCCGGTGATCAGCTCGAAGACGTCCAGGATCATCTCGCGGTCGCGGAAACCGTAGATCATGATCGTGGTGGCGCCGAGCTCCATGCCGCCGGTGGCGATGGCCACCAGGTGCGAGGAGATGCGGTTGAGCTCCATCAGCATCACGCGGATGACCGAGGCGCGGTCCGGGACCGCGTCGGTGATGCCGAGCAGCTTCTCCACCGCCAGGCAGTACGCCGTCTCGTTGAAGAACGGCGTGAGGTAGTCCATGCGCGTCACGAACGTGGACCCCTGGGTCCAGGTCCGGAACTCCATGTTCTTCTCGATGCCGGTGTGGAGGTAGCCGATGCCGCAGCGGGCCTCGGTGACCGTCTCGCCGTCGATCTCGAGGATCAGCCGGAGCACGCCGTGGGTCGACGGGTGCTGCGGGCCCATGTTGACGACGATGCGCTCGTCGTCGGCCTTGCCGACGGTCTCGGACAGCTCGTCCCAGTCGCCGCCGGTGACCGTGAAGACCCGGCCCTCGGTGGTCTCCCGCTCCGATGCCTGCCGGGGTGCGTGGTGAGTGCTCACGAGTACGACCTCCGCTGGTCCGGAGCAGGGATCTGGGCGCCCTTGTACTCGACGGGGATGCCGCCGAGGGGGTAGTCCTTGCGCTGCGGGTGGCCCTGCCAGTCGTCCGGCATCATGATCCGCATCAATGCGGGATGGCCGTCGAAGACGATCCCGAAGAAGTCGTAGGTCTCGCGCTCGTGCCAGTCGTTGGTCGGGTAGACCTCGACGAGCGACGGGACGTGCCGGTCCTCGTCGGAGACGCTCACCTCCACCCGGATCAGCCGGTTGTGGGTGATCGAGCGCAGGTGGTACACGGCGTGCAGCTCGCGGCCCTTGTCCTCGGGGAAGTGGACGCCGCTCACGCCCGTACAGAGCTCGAAGCGCAGCGCGGGGTCGTCGCGCAGGGTCCTGGCCACCAGCGGGAGGTGCTCGCGCGCGACGTGGAAGGTGATCTCGTCGCGGTCCACGACGACCTTCTCGATCGCGTTGTCCGGGACGAGGCCCTGCTCCTCGAGGGCACCCTCGAGCTCGTCGGCGACGTCGTCGAACCAGCCGCCGTACGGCCGGCTCGCCGCCCCGGGCAGCCGCACGGTGCGCACCAGGCCGCCGTACCCGGAGGTGTCGCCGCCGTTGCGGGCACCGAACATGCCGCGCTGGACGCGGATCGCCTCCCCGTGGTCGCCGCGCTGGCCGGGCAGCCCGGCCGCGTTGACGTCCTTGTCCGGGTTCGGGGTGTCCGGGGAATCCGTCATCGGAGGAGCCCCTTCATCTCAATCGTCGGCAGCGCCTTCAGCGCCGCTTCCTCCGCCTCGCGCGCGGCCTCTTCGCGGTTCACGCCGAGCTTGCTGTGCTGGATCTTCTGGTGGAGCTTGAGAATCGCGTCCATCAGCATTTCGGGACGGGGCGGACATCCAGGGAGATAAATGTCAACAGGCACCACATGGTCAACACCCTGCACAATGGCGTAGTTGTTGAACATCCCGCCGCTCGATGCGCAGACCCCCATCGAGATCACCCACTTGGGATTCGGCATCTGGTCGTAGACCTGGCGCAGGACGGGGGCCATCTTCTGGCTCACCCGGCCGGCCACGATCATCAGGTCCGCCTGGCGCGGGGACCCGCGGAAGACCTCCATGCCGAAACGGGCCAGGTCGTACCGCCCGGCCCCGGTCGTCATCATCTCGATGGCGCAGCACGCGAGGCCGAACGTGGCCGGGAAGACCGAGGCCTTCCGGACCCAGCCGGCCGCCGCCTCGACGGAGGTGAGCAGGAAGCCGCTCGGCAACTTCTCTTCAATACCCATGGCTATTCTCCGCCCCTAGTCCCATTCCAGGCCGCCGCGACGCCAGACGTAGGCGTAGGCGACGAAGACGGTGAGCACGAAGAGGAGCATCTCGACGAGCCCGAAGACCCCGAGGGCGTCGAACGTGACGGCCCAGGGGTAAAGGAAGACGATCTCGATGTCGAAGACGATGAAGAGCATCGCCGTCAGGTAGTACTTGATCGGGAAACGGCCGCCCCCGGCTGGCTGCGGAGTCGGCTCGATGCCGCACTCATACGCCTCCAACTTGGCCCGGTTGTACCGTTTTGGGCCGATGATGGAGGCCATGACCACGGAGAAGATCGCGAAGCCGGCCCCGAGGCCGCCCAGCACGAGGATGGGCGCGTAGGCATTCACGTCCCCGCTCCTTCCAGTCGACGATGACTGATGACGGACCGTGCCCGGACGTGCGCCCCGCGCCACCTAGATCCTCTCCATGTGAGGCAGTTCACAAGCCCAGACTGCCCGCATCCTATGCCTCCTGGTCTGTGATCTGCGACACGGGGTTCACTCTGACCTTTGTGATCTCTGACACCAGGCGAACGATCATGAACGGGGATGAGCGGTGATCTTCTCACTCAGTAATCCCAAACGATCACCAGAAGTCACATTTTCCTGCGTTTCCGCTGGTGAACAAGGGTGCCGCACTATCAGGCGCCGACGATCGAAGGCAAATTGGAGCTGGACCGGGGGACGTGATAGCGCCTCGCCACTCCTGCGGATGAGCCGCGAAACACCCCGCTGACGGCGGCCGGAGGCACGTGAACGCGCGCACGAGGATTTGGACTTGAATGTCCAGAACATCCTGAATAAGGAAGATCAAAAAAGGGACAATACCACTGCTCGACAGCCAACTGTGGCGCATCACACTTTTGTTGAACGGAACCGACCGGGCCTGATACCCAAGTCTTCATGTCCCTTCAGACCTCGCATATACGCCGCCGGCGACGCGCCTCGCAGAGCCCCAACTGGGTGCGCCGCGCAGGAGTCGCCGGCGGCGTCATCGGAACGCTCGCCCTGACCGGAATGTCGTCTTCGGCGAACGCCGAGCCCTCGGCCGCCGACCCGGCGACCACGGGGAGCATCCCCGTCATCCCCGCCCTCTCCACCACCGCCACCGCCGCGGAGGCCGCTGACGCCATCGACGAGACCGTCGTCGAGCAGCAGCTGGACGCCGCCCGTGCGGAGGCCCGCACCGAGGCCATGAAGGCCGCCCAGAAGAAGAAGGCCGCCGCCGACGCGCGCGACCGCGCCGCGGCCAAGGCCGCCAAGGCGCGCGAGACCGCGACCGCGTCGCGCTCCGCCGGACGCACCGCGCTGGCCTCCTCCTCCAGCGCGACGGGCAGCGTCGCCTCCGTCATAGGCTTCCTGAAGGCCCAGGTCGGCAAGCCGTACGTCTACGGCGCCACGGGCCCCAGTGCGTACGACTGCTCCGGTCTCACCCAGGCCGCCTTCCGCACCATCGGCGTCGAGCTCCCGCGCACCTCGCAGGCGCAGTCGACCTTCGGCACCCAGATCTCCGTGAGCGCGGTCCAGCCGGGCGACCTCGTCTTCTGGGGCGGAGTCGGCTCCGCCTACCACGTGGCCGTCTACATCGGCGGCGGGCAGTACCTGGACGCGGCGAACCCGAGCAAGGGCGTCGTCATCCAGCAGATGTCCAACTACATGCCGACGTCCGCCGTCCGCGTGCTCTGATCACGCGCCCCGTCCCCACGGAGGCCGCCGGCCCGCACCGGGCCGGCGGCCTCCTCCGTTCCGCCCCGTGCGGTCCTCCGTGCCCCGGACAGGACCCACGCACGTGTGCGCCGGGCCACCCGGCGCCCTCCTCCCCCGCCGCCGCGAGGGGGCGCCGCCGCACCGCGCCCCGCGGCAGGCGGCCGCAAACGAAAGTCCGGCCCCGCCGCAAGGAGACGTACCGCACACGGGGCCGGACGACCGGGGAGCCCCGTCCGGGGCTCACGGGCCGGAGCCCGGCTCCGCCGTGGCGGGGGACCGGGCTCCGGACGCCGGGTTCATCGACGGTGGCAGTCACGGCCCCCGCTGTGCCAGACCCTGACCCATTGGCCCGGCGTGCGGACCCACTTGGCGCGGCCGTGGCTGGACACCCGCACCAGGCGTCCGGGACGGTACTCCAGCTTCCAGGAACCGTGCCCGACCGAGCACTGCCCCTGCCGGTCTCCCCGCCGGTCGTCGTCGCGCCGGTCGTCGCCCCGGCGGTCGTCGTCGCGGCGGTCGTCGCCCCGCCGGTCGTCACCCCGCCGGTCATCGCCCTGGCGGTCGCCCGGGCGGTGGTCCGTGGGGGCCGCCGAGGCCGGGCCGGCGGCGAGCACGCCCCCTCCGGCGAGCAGGACCGATGCGGCCGCGGCGGCCAGGACCTGGTTTATGCGCGTGCTCATGACTGCACCCTTCTCTTGATCACGGATCCCCGAGCAGTGATCAAAAGTATGAGCACAACGCCTCAAATCCCGCATTTCGGGCGCGAGCTGACTCCGGGGCAGGCGCATCTGACATCGATGTCAACGACATCGATGTCAGAGGATCGGCGATCCGCCCGGCCCACGCCCCTTCCCGCCGACCCGTGTCAACCGGTCCCCGAGACGGCGGAGTTCGCCGTCCCGCCCGGCGGGCCGCGGCGCCGGCCGGGGCAACGGGCGCCATGATGCGGGGAATTCGCCCCTGGGGCCGGCCGGCGCCCGGTCAGCCCAGGCGGGCGTCGAGCGCTTCGAGGTCGTCGACGAACCAGGTGCGGTCGCCGCGGTTGCACTCGCGTACCAGGTCGCGAAAGGCCGTACTGGCCGCGGTGTACGCCGAGACGTCACCCACGACGGCGAGCCGGATGCGGTAGTTGACGAACTTCTGCAGGATCTCCCCCGCCAGCCCGGTGCGCAGGACGAAGAACCGCTCGTCGAACCGGCCGACGGGCACGGCCACCACCTCCGCCCGGGAGAAGGCGGATCCGATCACGTCGAGCGCGTCCTGGACGCCGGAGATCCTCGCGCCCTCCTCGCCGCAGACGAGGACGGGCACGCCCCCTCGCTCGGTCACCACGTCAGCCACGGCCCGCCTCCGGGTCCTCGGCCTGCTCCTCCGGGAACATGTCGTTCTCCCCTCCCAGGACGCCGTCGACGGTGCGCAGGACGTCCGCCGTCGCCGCGGCGCCGCCGAGCACCACGACCTTCAGCCGCGAGCGCTCGTCGTCGTACGCCGTCCGGACCCGGGCCAACTCGTGGGGGTCCCGCGCCATCTGGGCGCCGGCCACGAGCAGGGTGCTCAGACGGTCCGCTGCGGCCGCCCCGATGCCGTCGACCTCGACGATGGCCGAGACCTCCACCCGGTGCCGGGCGGCGGCCGGCGCACCGGTGAGTGCGTCCAGGTCGGCCCGGGCGACGCGGTACTGCTTGCCGATGCGCACGGCCTTCAGCCGGCCGTCGCGGATGTAGCCGCGGACCGTGCGCACGTGCAGGCCGAGCCGGTCCGCGACCTGCTCGACGGACAACCACTCCCTCTCCATGGGGACGCATCCTACCCCGTGAAGGTAATGTTAGGGACGTTTGCGGATACCCTCTCGCGATGTGACGGCAGCAAAAAGCCGCGCCGGCCCGTGCAGCACGGGCCGGCGCGGCAAGCGGATGCCGGGGCGTCAGGAGCGCGGCGCCACCTTCGACAGACCGTTGATCACGCGGTCCATCGCGTCGCCGCCCGACGGGTCGGTGAGGTTCGCCAGCAGCTTCAGCGTGAAGCGCATCAGCATCGGGTGCGTCAGGCCGCGCTGGGTCGCCAGCTTCATGACCTTCGGGTTGCCGATCAGCTTCACGAAGGCCCGGCCGAGCGTGTAGTAGCCGCCGTAGGTGTCCTTGAGGATCCGCGGGTACGACTGGAGCGCCAGCTCCCGCTGGGCCGCGGTGCCGCGCGCGTGCGCCTGGACGATGACGTCGGCGGCGATCTGGCCGGACTCCATCGCGTAGGCGATGCCCTCGCCGTTGAACGGGTTGACCAGGCCGCCCGCGTCACCGACCAGCAGCAGGCCCTTGGTGTAGTGCGGCTGGCGGTTGAAGGCCATCGGGAGCGCCGCGCCGCGGATCGGCCCGGTCATGTTCTCCTCGGTGTATCCCCACTCCTCGGGCATCGAGGCGCACCAGGCCTTCAGCACCTCACGCCAGTCCAGCTCCTTGAAGGAGGCGGAGGTGTTGAGGACGCCCAGGCCCACGTTGGAGGTGCCGTCGCCCATGCCGAAGATCCAGCCGTAGCCGGGCAGCAGCCGCGGGTTGCCCGGGACGCGCCGGTCCCACAGCTCCAGCCAGGACTCCAGGTAGTCGTCGTCGTGCCGCGGCGAGGTGAAGTACGTGCGGACGGCCACACCCATCGGGCGGTCCTCACGGCGGTGCAGGCCCATCTGGAGGGAGAGCCGGGTGGAGTTGCCGTCCGCGGCGACCACCAGCGGCGCGTGGAAGGTGACCGGGGTCTTCTCCTCGCCCAGCTTGGCCTCGACGCCCGTGATGCGGCCGGTGCGCTCGTCCCGGATCGGGGCGCCCACGTTGCAGCGCTCGTACAGCCGTGCGCCGGCCTTCTGCGCCTGGCCGGCGAGGAGTTCGTCGAAGTCCTCGCGCTTGCGCACGAGCCCGTAGTCGGGGAACGAGGCCAGGTCGGGCCAATCCAGCTGCAGCCGGACCCCGCCGCCGATGATGCGCAGGCCCTTGTTGCGCAGCCAGCCGGCCTCCTCGGAGATGTCGATGCCCATCGCGACCAGTTGCTTGGTCGCCCGGGGCGTCAGACCGTCGCCGCACACCTTCTCGCGCGGGAAGGCGGTCTTCTCCAGCAGCAGGACGTCGAGTCC
This sequence comes from Streptomyces sp. NBC_00510, assembly GCA_036013505.1. Classification (NCBI taxonomy): domain Bacteria; kingdom Bacillati; phylum Actinomycetota; class Actinomycetes; order Kitasatosporales; family Streptomycetaceae; genus Streptomyces; species Streptomyces sp. NBC_00510. Next base: position 4,539,079 of record CP107851.1, read on the forward strand.
CGCCTTCGCCAGGTAGTACGCCGTCGTCGAACCTGCGGGCCCGGCACCCACGACGATCACATCGGCGCTGCGTTCCGAAGCGGCGGTCTCGGTCACGGTGCTCCTCGCTGCTCTGGGCTGATGCGGGCCTGTCTGCGACCAGCCGGCGGCGGCCGGACCGGACCCGTGCAGTCTATGTGGCCGCTTTTGCGCGCGGGCCGGGCGCCCCGGCTTAGCGCACCGCGCGGTGCAGTGCCACGATGCCGCCCGACAGGTTGCGCCACGCGACCTTCGACCAGCCGGCCTTCTGCAGTCGCGCGGCGAGGCCGGGCTGGTCGGGCCAGGCCCGGATGGACTCGGCGAGGTAGACGTACGCGTCGGGGTTGCTGCTGACCGCGCGGGCGACCGGCGGCAGCGCCCGCATCAGGTACTCGGTGTAGACCGTGCGGAACGGCGCCCAGGTGGGGTGGCTGAACTCGCAGATGACGACCCGGCCGCCGGGACGGGTGACCCGCAGCATCTCGCGCAGCGCGGCGTCGGTGTCGTGGACGTTGCGCAGCGCGAAGGAGATCGTGACGGCGTCGAAGACCCCGTCGGCGAACGGCAGCCTGGTCGCGTCGCCCGCGGTGAGCGGGAGGAAGGGGTGGCGGCGCTTGCCCTCCCGCAGCATGCCCAGGGAGAAGTCGCAGGGCACCACGTGGGCGCCCGCCTCGGCGAAGGGCAGGGAGGAGGTGCCCGTGCCGGCGCCGAGGTCCAGCACGCGCTCGCCGGGACGGACGGCGAGGGCCTGTGCGACGACCTTGCGCCAGCGGCGGTCCTGGCCGAGCGACAGCACGTCGTTGGTCAGGTCGTAGTTGGCCGCGACGTCGTCGAACATCGCGGCGACTTCGTGCGGCTGCTTGTCCAGGGAGGCTCGGGTCACGCCCCCCATTCTTCACCCGGCGGCCCCGCGTCCCGCGCAGGGGCCCTGGCTACCGCCACGGGAGGCCGGGCGGGATCCGGGGGCGAGCGCCCGCGCGGAGCACCGCCCGGGGCCGCGCGGCGGTCCGTCGGGCGCGCTGGTGGGGGTGGGCCCGTCAGGCCCTGCGGTGCAGGAGCCGGCCGCCGACGACGGTGGCGAGGCAGGCGCCCTGCTCGTCGAAGACGGCGAAGTCCGCCCGGACGCCCGGTTCCAGGGGCGGGGCCTGGCGGGCCGGCAGCAGCCCGCTGCGGTCCAGGGCGGAGCGCAGCGCGGGGTCGGCCGGGGCGGTGGCGACGGCGGTGACCCCGCGCAGCAGCAGGGCGTGCACGCGTTCGCGCGGGGTGGGCGCCTGCGGGAGCCCGCCCTCGTGGGTCAGGCCCGGACGCAGCGCTCCCGGCCAGCTCCGGACACGGGCGCCCGGGTGGGCCGCCCGTAGCGCGTCGAGCGGGCCGACGGCGGCGACGAGACCGCCGTCCACCAGCAGGGCCGTGCCGTCGGTCCCGGAATGGATCGTCAGCATCGGCGGGGTCAGGAGGTGCTGAGCAGCTTCAGCTCCGGGTGCGCCGTGCCGCCCTCGATGGCGGTCGACGACAGGTGGGAGACGACGTGGTCGTCGACCGGGTCGTTCGCCGGGTCGTCGTGGACGACGAGGTGCTCGTAGGTGGTGGCGCGCTGGGCGGGGACCCGGCCGGCGGCGCGGATCAGGTGGATCAGCTCCATCCGGTTGGAGCGGTGCTTGGCGCCGGCCGAGGAGACCACGTTCTCCTCCAGCATCACCGAGCCGAGGTCGTCGGCGCCGTAGTGCAGCGACAGCTGGCCGACCTCCTTGCCGGTGGTGAGCCAGGAGCCCTGGATGTGGGCGACGTTGTCCAGGAAGATCCGCGCGATGGCGATCATCCGCAGGTACTCGAAGAGCGTGGCCTGCGTGCGGCCCTTCAAGTGGTTGTTCTCCGGCTGGTAGGTGTACGGGATGAAGGCGCGGAAGCCGCCCGTACGGTCCTGGACGTCACGGATCATGCGCAGGTGCTCGATGCGCTCGGCGTTGGTCTCGCCGGTGCCCATGAGCATCGTGGAGGTCGACTCGACGCCGAGGTTGTGCGCGGCCTCCATGATCTCCAGCCAGCGCTCGCCGCTCTCCTTCAGCGGGGCGATCGCCTTGCGCGGCCGGGCCGGCAGCAGTTCGGCGCCGGCGCCCGCGAAGGAGTCCAGGCCCGCGGCGTGGATGCGGGTGATGGCCTCCTCCACCGGCACCTTGGAGATGCGGGCCATGTGCTCGACCTCGGACGCGCCGAGGGAGTGGATGACCAGCTGCGGGAAGGCCTGCTTGATGGCGCTGAAGTGCTTCTCGTAGTACTCGACGCCGTAGTCGGGGTGGTGGCCGCCCTGGAACATGATCTGGGTGCCGCCGAGTTCGACGGTCTCCGCGCAGCGGCGCAGGATGTCGTCGAGGTCGCGGGTCCAGCCCTTGGCGGTGTCCTTGGGCGCGGCGTAGAAGGCGCAGAACTTGCACGCCGTCACGCAGACGTTGGTGTAGTTGATGTTGCGCTCGATGATGTACGTCGCGATGTGCTCGGTGCCGGCGTAGCGGCGGCGGCGTACGGCGTCGGCGGCGGCGCCGAGGGCGTGCAGGGGCGCGGAGCGGTAGAGGTCGAGCGCCTCCTCGGGCGTGATGCGGCCGCCGTCGGCCGCACGGTCGAGGACGGACTGCAGGTCGGCGTTCTCGCTCACCGGGGCATCCCTTCCGGGGGTCGTGACGGACGCGCCCAGCCTACGCCAGGGGGTCAGCCGCCCTGCTTCCTGAGGTCCCCTTCCGGCTGACCGGCCAGGGAGTCGCCCGAGCGGTAGTGCAGCGAGCCGTCCGCGTTGAGCGTGAACCGCTCGTCGGCCGAGCCGTCCGAGCAGACCCCGGGATGCGGGTTGGTGCCGCCGCTGGTGTCGAGCACGACGCTCTTCTCCGTGGCCTCGGCGAGCTTCCAGTCGCCGCTGCAGTCGTAGGACTGGCCGAGCAGGTCCAGCACGCTCCTGTCCCGCCCGACGACCGCGCCGACCTTGCCCTCGCGGAGGGTGATCTCCATCGTCCCCGGCACGCCGTGGGCGGTGACGGTGTCGCCCTTCCACGTACCGACGAAGGCCTTGGGGAGTGCGTCCAGCCGCGGTTCCGAGGCCGGCGGCGAGGACGGGGACGTGGCCGAGGACGTGGCCGAGGACCCTGTCGAGGGCCCGGAGCCCGCGCTCTGCGAGGGGGTGCGCTCACCGCCCTTGGCCTGGTCCGCGTCGTCGCCGAGCCCCGGCAGCACGAGCGCCAGGGTCACGGCGGCCGCGGCCAGCAGGATCCCCGTCGCGGCCAGCGCGGCGGCGCGGCCGCGGCGCCGGCCCGGGACGGGGGCGGGCGGGGGCGTGGCGGCGAACGGCGGCGCGTCCTGGGGCTCGGTCAGCGAGGGCGGCGGCCCGAACGACCCGTACGAGGGGTGCGAACCGTACGAGCCGTAGCCGCCGCCCGGCCCCCCGGCGGTCCCCCCGGTGATCCCGACGGGGGGACCGCCGACCGGGCCGTTCGAGCCCGGGGGCGGGGTCGGTTCGAGGTCGAGCAGCTCGACGGCCTGCCTCCCCAGGCGCTCCGTCAGCGGGGACGGCAGCCAGCCGGCCCGCACCAGCGAGGCGGCGTCGCCGCCGGCCGTCAGCAGTTCGGCGAGCCGGCGGGGCGTCGGGCGCACCGAGGGGTCCTTGGCGAGGCAGGACTCCGCAATCCGGCGCAACTCATCGGGCATGCCGTCGAGTTCGGGCTCCTCGTGGGCGACCTTGTAGAGCAGGACGGCCGCGCTGTCCCCGGTGAAGGGGCCGCGGCCGGTCGTGGCGAAGGCCAGCACCGCGCCGAGGGCGAAGATGTCGGCTGCGGGGCCGGTGGGTCTGCCGGTGACCTGCTCGGGCGCCATGTAGCCGGGCGATCCGACGACGACCCCCTTGCTGGTCAGCGCGGCCGTGGCGTCCATGGCGCGGGCGATGCCGAAGTCGATCAGCACGGGACCGCCGAGCGAGAGGAGCACGTTGGACGGTTTGATGTCGCGGTGCACCAGCCCCCGTTCGTGCACGGCCTCCAGCGCCTCGGCGAGTCCGGCGCCCAGCGCCCGTACGCCCTGCGGCGACAGCGGCCCGAAGGTGGCGACGGCCTCGGACAGGGCGGGACCGGCGACGTAGCGGGTGGCCACCCACGGCACCGGCGAGTCGGTGTCGGCGTCGAGCACCGGCGCGCTCCACGCACCGCCGACCCGGCGCGCCGCGTCGACCTCCCGCTGGAACCGGGTGCGGAACTCCAGGTCGTCCGCGAGCTCCGAGCGCACCACCTTCACGGCCACCGTCCGGCCGCCGGGGCTGCGCCCCAGGTAGACCCGGCCCATCCCGCCGGCCCCCAGCCGGCCGAGGAGGCGGTACGGGCCGATCGCCGGGGGGTCGTTCGCTTGCAGGGGCTGCATCTGCGCGCCTCTCGCCGGTGCGGAAGGTCAGTGGAGTTGTACCCGTGGCCGCCGTGGTCACCCCAGCCGGGGCCGTCGCCGATCGTAGTGGGCCCGCGGGCCGGGCCCGGGCCGGCGGCGGGCTGCCGCCGGCCCTGCGGATCAGCCCCCGGCGCCCAGCAGTTCGACGCGCGCCTGCGCCGGGAAGCCCACCCGGCGGGCGAACTCGGCGATGCCGGTGAGCTGCTCGGGGCCGAGCGAGAAGTCCAGGGTGGTGAAGTAGCGCTGGAGGGTGCCGGCGTCGAAGGCCTCCCAGCGGGCGGCCTGTTCGGCGACCTTCTCCACCTCCTCCATGCTCAGGTCGCGGGAGGCGAGGAAGGCCTGGTGCACCTCGTGCACCACGGCGGGAAGGGCCTCCAGGTAGTCGCGGCGGGCGGCCCAGACGGCGAAGACGAAGGGCAGCCCGGTCCACTCCTTCCACATCAGCCCGAGGTCGTGGACCTCCAGGCCGAGCCGCGGCGCGTCGTGCAGCGAGGCGCGCAGCGCCGCGTCCCCGATCAGGACGGCCGCCTCGGCCTCCTGCATCATCAGCGAGAGGTCGGGCGGGCACGTGTAGTACTCGGGTTCGACCCCGTACTGCTCGGCGAGCAGCAGCTGGGCCAGGCGGACCGAGGTGCGGCTGGTGGAACCGAGGGCGACCCGGGAGCCGTCCAGCGCGCCCAGCGGCACTTGGCTCACGATCACGCAGGACATCACCGGCCCGTCGCAGCCGACGGCGATGTCCGGGAGCGCGATCAGCTCGTCGGCGTTCCGGAGGTACTCCATGAGGGTGATCGGGCCGACGTCCAGGTCCCCGGAGACGAGCTGGGCGCTGAGCTTCTCGGGCGTGTCCTTGGTCAGCTCCAGGTCGAGCAGGGCACCCGTTCGGGCGAGCCCCCAGTAAAGGGGTACGCAGTTCAGGAACTGGATGTGCCCGACGCGGGGCCGGGCCCGGCGCACACCACCGGCGGAGGGAAGAGGCGCAGATTTGTCCACATCAGGAGGCTAGACCCCCGCCCCCGGGATCTTGCGGCGGGTACCGGCCTCCCACGCCGGGCCGTCGCAGTCCGGCACCTCGTCCACGCCGCGTTCGCGCGTCCCGCGGCACGGCTGAAAACCGATCTTGTCGCTCTTCCCCGCCGCAGATGCTCCGTGCTACTGTCGTCGCAAGTTGCAGTTTGGTTTCCCTTGCAGTACAGAGCCTGCGGAGCATGTGACCGCGGGCTTTTGTAGTTTTCAGACTTCTTGCAGTGCGCAGGGCAGGTTCTGGAGCAGGGCAACCCTTTGGCCCAAGGAGGGCTTATGGCTACCGGAACCGTCAAGTGGTTCAACGCCGAGAAGGGCTTCGGCTTCATCGCCCAGGACGGCGGCGGCCCCGATGTCTTCGTCCACTACTCGGCGATCAACGCCTCCGGCTTCCGTTCGCTGGAGGAGAACCAGGCGGTGACCTTCGACGTCACGCAGGGTCCGAAGGGCCCGCAGGCCGAGAACGTCTCCCCCGCCTGATCGCGGACTGACACGTCGCACCCAACGAGCAGTACCCAAGGAGCCCCGCACGGTCGTGCGGGGCTCCTGCCTTTGCAGGGCCCCGGTCAGAACGCGGCGCAAAGCACCTCGATCTCCTGTGCGAATTCGGCGGCGACGACCGCCCGGCGCGGTTTCCTGGACGCGGTGGGATGCCCCGACCGCTGAATTCGACGGGGAGCACGGCGAAACGGCCCAGGGACTCGGCACGGTAAACGGTGGAATGCGCGTCGTCCACGGCCGAGTGGAGGTCGACCGGCAGTTCCGCGTCGGAGACCAGGGCGCCCGGTCGGGCCCCGGCCCTGTGACGCATCCGCTTCCGGCGCTCACGCCGGGGCTGTTACTTTCGGTAACATCACGTGTGGGTAGACCACCCACCGACCGCCCACCGACCCGCGCGGGAACCCACGATGCCCCTGCTCCTCACCTTCGCCCGAGGCGTACTGACCGGCCTCGGCAAGCACCCGGCCGCCGACGCGCCGCTGCCCGCCGGTCACATGACCGCGCCGGACGTCCGGGTGGACCCCCGGCGGCTCGCCGCGTACGCCGAGGTGTGCGGCTTCCCCCCTGCGGAACGGCTCCCGCTGACCTACCCGCACGTCCTCGGCTTCCCGCTCGCCGCCCGGCTGATGGCCCGGCGGAGCTTCCCGCTGCCGTTGCTCGGCCTCGTGCACACGTGGATCGAGATCGTCCAGCGGCGCCCGCTGCTGCCCGGCGACCGCCCCGACATCACCGTGCACGCCGATCAGTTGCGCGTCCACCGGCGCGGCGTGGAGGTCGTGCTCGTCACCGAGGCGTCCGTCGGCGGGGAGGTCGTCTGGCGCGACCGCAGCGGCTACCTCGCGCGGACCCGCGCGGGCGGTACGGGAGGCGGGGCCCCGGTCGGCGGCGGCACCGCGGCCGCCGAGGGGGCGGAACTGCCCGCCGTGGCGCAGTGGCGGCTCCCCGCCGGCCTCGGGCGCCGGCACGCCGCCGTGTCGGGTGACTGGAACCCGATCCACGTCCATCCGCTGACCGCGCGGCCGCTCGGCTTCCCCCGCGCCATCGCCCACGGGATGTGGACCGTCGCGCGCTGCGCCGCCGAGGCCGTGCCCGAGGACGCCGAAACGGTCACCCTGCGGGCCGAGTTCAAGGCCCCCGTCCTGCTGCCCGCCACCGTCACCTACGCGGCCTCGGCCCCGGACCCCTCCCGGCCGGGCAAGGGAAGGAGCTTCGTCGTCCGCTCCGGGGACCGGATCCATCTCACCGGGACCGTCGGACCCTGGGGTCCAGGCGCGGGCGAGCGGGGCGGCGGTGTCCTCGGGCCCGGGACGGACGCCGAAGGCGCCGGACGCGCCGTTGGCCGGTCGGCCGGGGACTCCGCGGCCAGGAGCCCCTCGCGCAGGGCGTCCGCCTCGGCCGCGAAGGGCTCGCCGGCGGTGCGCGCCTGACGGTGGAGGACGGCTCAGCCGTCGGGGTGGCCGGCGGTGTGCGTCCCGGCCTCCGGTGTGTCAGCCGCGCTGCGCCGCCGCACGCGAGGCGTCGTCCGCCTCGTCCTCCTGGGAGGCGCTGGCGGCGAGGTTGGCCTTCGTGCGCTCCACGCGCTCGGCGACCTGCACGGAGGCCTCCTCGCGCACCCCGCGCAGCACGACGAAGCTGAGCGGCGCGCTGATCACCAGCGCGAGCAGCATCACCCACAGCAGGTTGGAGTCGCCGAGGCCGGCGGGCAGCACGTGGACGTAGACCAGGCCCCAGATCGCCAGGAAGCAGGCCGCGAACAGGCCGAGACGCATCAGGGAGTAGCGCAGCATGGGGCTCGGCTTCCAGCTCACGGTCGTAGCCACTTCCTTCGTTCCCTCGTTCCGGCCTGCGGGAGGTACCGGACGTACCCGTATCAGTGAAGCACGGGCCCGGAAGGGTCAGGTCAGCGGGAGCCACATCGTGATGTCGTCACGGTCGTCACCTGCGGCGACGCGTATCGCCGCAGGGACACGCCCGACCTCCTTGTAGCCGGCCGAGGCGTAGAAGCGCTCCAGACCCATGCCGCCGCGGCAGGTGAGCTTCAGCCCCTCCAGTCCGAGGTCGCGGGCGGACCGCTCCGCGGCCTGCAGCAACTCCGCGCCGTTCCCGCGGCCCTGCAGGGACGGGTCGACCATCACGGTGTACAGCCAGGCCCAGTGCCTCATCAGGCGGTGGGTGTTGAAGGTGAGGAAGGTCGAGGCGGCCAGCCGGTCGCCGTCGAAACCGGCGACCATGTGCGCCCTGCCCCCGGACAGTGCCGCGTAGTGCCGTTCCGCCTCGAGGGCCACGTCGGCCCGGGCCACGGGCGCGACGAAGCCGACGGCGCCGCCCGCGTTGGAGACGTCGGTCCACAGGGAGACGAGCTGTTCCCGCAGTTCGGGGGTGAGCTCGGGGTCGAGGGTGAAGCGCAGTGCCATGGCGCACACCCTAGGCATCGAGGCTGACACCGATCGACGGGCGTCCGGCCGCCGGACGACGTCAGGGTGAAGGGGAGGCCTCGAAGCCCCCGCGTGAGTTCCGGGGGCCGGGAAATGTGCGCTGGGCGTGCGCCGTCGCGCGACGGCGCACGCCCGGGCTCACAGACGCATCGGCTGCGGCGACTCGCGGCGCGCCGCGTCGGGACCCGGGTACTCGCGGATGATCTCGTACCGGGTGTTGCGCTCCACCGGACGGAAGCCCGCGTCCTGGATGAGCTCCAGCAGGTCGTCGCGGGTGAGCTTGTTGGGCGTCCCGTAGTTGTCGGCGTCGTGCGTGATCTTGTACTCGACGACCGAGCCGTCCATGTCGTCCGCGCCGTGCTGCAGCGCGAGCTGGGCGGTCTGCACGCCGTGCATGACCCAGAACACCTTCACGTGCGGCACGTTGTCGAACAGCAGCCGGGAGACCGCGAAGGTCTTCAGCGCCTCGGCGCCGCTGGCCATCGTGGTGCGCGCCTGGAGGGTGTTGCGGACCTTGCCGTCCTTCAGGTCCACGAAGTCGTGCTGGTAGCGCAGCGGGATGAAGACCTGGAAGCCGCCCGTCTCGTCCTGCAGCTCGCGCAGCCGCAGCACGTGGTCCACCCGGTGCCGGGGCTCCTCGATGTGCCCGTACAGCATGGTGCACGGGGTCTTGAGGCCCTTCTCGTGCGCCAGCCGGTGGATGCGCGACCAGTCCTCCCAGTGGGTGCGGTGGTCGACGATGTGCTGCCGCACCTCCCAGTCGAAGATCTCGGCGCCGCCGCCGGTCAGCGACTCCAGGCCCGCCTCGATGAGCTCGTCCAGGATCTCGCTCGCGCTCATCCCGGAGATCGTCTCGAAGTGGTGGATCTCGGTGGCGGTGAAGGCCTTCAGGGAGACGTCCGGCAGCGCCTCCTTGAGCGCCTTCAGCGAGCGCGGGTAGTAGCGCCACGGCAGCGTCGGGTGGAGGCCGTTGACGATGTGGAGCTCGGTGAGGTTCTCGCCCTCCATCTCCTTCGCCAGCCGGACGGCCTCCTCGATGCGCATCGTGTAGGCGTCCTTCTCCCCCGGCTTGCGCTGGAAGGAGCAGTACGCGCAGGAGGCGGTGCAGACGTTGGTCATGTTGAGGTGACGGTTGACGTTGAAGTGGACGACGTCACCGTTCTTCCGCGTCCGCACGTGGTGGGCGAGACCGCCCAGCCAGGCCAGATCGTCGGACTCGTAGAGGGCGATGCCGTCCTCGCGGGTCAGCCGCTCACCCGCGTAGACCTTCTCCTCCAGCTCGCGCTTGAGCCCCGCGTCCATCGCCCGCCTCGCCTTCACCATCCGTAATCGACCGTCCGACCTTACGCCTAGATGCTCTCGGGAAGTTCCCCGACCCGGTTCTCCCACTTCGTGGAGAGCACGATGGTGGTGCGGGTCCGGGCGACGCCCTTGGTGCCGGACAGCCGGCGGATGGTGTGCTCCAGGCCGTCCACGTCGGGGACGCGCACCTTGAGCATGTACGAGTCGTCGCCGGCGATGAACCAGCAGTCCTCGATCTCGTCCAGGTCGCGCAGCCGGGTCGCCACGTCCTCGTGGTCGGCGGCGTCGCTGAGCTGCAGGCCCACCAGCGCGGTGACCCCCAGGCCGAGCGCCGCGGGGCGGATCGTGGCGCGGTAGCCGGTGATGACACCGGCCTGCTCCAGCCGGTTGATCCGGTCGGTGACGCTCGGTCCGGACAGGCCCACCAGCCGGCCCAGCTCGGCGTACGAGGCCCGGCCGTTCTCACGGAGGGCCTGGATGAGCTGCCTGTCCACCGCGTCCATCAGACTGGACCCCTTCATTCGTGCCGCGACTGCGCTGTCAGGACAAGAATCTAAGGCATGAACGGGGATGTGCCCTGCGCATCAATCCGCGGCAGCCCCGTCGACCCCGGCCCCGGCGGCCCCCAGCTCGCCCTCCCAGCGGCGGTACAGCTTGTGCGGCACCCGTACGGCGTCCAGCGCGCGGCCGGCGACGAAGTCGACCAGGTCCTGGATGTCCCTGGCCCCGGCGTAGAAGGCGGGCGAGGCCGGCAGCACCACGGCGCCCGCCTCGTCCAGCGCGACCAGGTGCCTCAGGGTCTGCCCGCCCAGCGGCGTCTCCCGTACCGCGACCACCAGCGGCCGGCGCTCCTTCAGGGTGACGCTCGCCACCCGCTGCAGCAGGTCCTTGGAGAGCCCGAGGGCGACGCCCGCCACGCAGGCGGTGCTCGCCGGCACGATCAGCATCCCCTTGACCGGGTACGAACCCGAGCTCGGCCCGGCCGCGAGGTCCCCGGCGGACCAGTGGCGCACCCGGCTCAGATCGGTCTCGAACCGGTCCGGGGTGCCGTCCGCGCCGCGGGCCAGCCAGCGGGCCAGGTCCTCGCGCCAGTGGGCGTCCCGGAAAGGCGACCCGGTCTCGTCCAGGACGGTGAGCCGGGCGGCCCGGCTGACCACCAGGTCCACCGCCTCGCCGGCGTGCAGCAGCGCCCGCAGCACCGCCGCGGCGTACGGCGTCCCGGAAGCCCCGGAGACCCCGACCACCCACGGTGTCCCGCGTTCGCTGTCGTCCATGCCGCGAGCCTATCCGGCCACCCGTGGCACGACCCCGGCCGGTCCGGCTGGGCGGAATGGACGAGTGGGCCCGGGAACCGCCGCGGATGCCGTCGTCGTTGTCTACCGTGAGGGGAGCCCGGCCGGACCGGCGGGCGGTCCACCACCACGAGGGGGGCCTGTGGCGTACGAACCCATCGCCGGCCATGACGCCGGTGACGCCCGGCGGCGTGTCCGGGGCGACGCCGCTCCGGGAGAGCGGGCGAAGACGGCCGCGGCGATCATGTTCATCTGGGTGGGGCTGCTCTGGCTGATCGAGTGCGTGGACGTGATGACCCATCACGCGCTCGACACCTTCGGGATCGTGCCGCGGCAGATCGGCGAACTGCGCGACATCATCCCCGCCGCGTTCATCCACTTCGGCTTCGACCACGTCGCCGCCAACAGCCTGCCGCTGCTGGTGCTGGGCTTCCTCGCGGCGCTGCGCGGCACGACCCGCCTGCTGAGCGTGGTGTTCGTCATCGTCATGGCGAGCGGCGGCGGGGTCTGGCTGGTGGCGCCGCCGCACACCAACACCGCCGGCGCCTCCGGCGTCGTCTTCGGCCTGTTCGGGTACCTGCTGGTGCGCGGCTTCGTCGACCGGCGCCTCATCGACATCGCGGTCGGGCTGGTCGTCGCGGTGGCGTACGGCTCGATCCTGTGGGGTGTCCTGCCGACCGCGCAGGGGGTCTCCTGGCAGGGCCACCTCTTCGGCCTCCTCGGCGGCGTCGTGGGCGCCTTCCTCTTCCGGGACCGCCCCGCCGACGGGCTGATCAGATGAGGCCGTAGGATCCGGGGACCAAACGACGGGGGGCGGTTCTCCATGACCGATTTCAGCAAGCACGACGACGTACCGCCGCGGGACACCGTGCCGCCCGTGCCACCGCAGCCGGGTCCGGCGCAGGGGCCCCACGCCATGCCGTCGCCGCCCCCGCCGTACCCGCCGCCCGCACCGCCGCAGCCCCCGTACGGCTACGGCTACGGCCACGCCCAGGGGCCGCTGCCGTTCCCGCCCCCACCGCTGCGGCCGCCCACCACACCGGCCATGTGGGCCCACCTGGGCGCGCTCCTCACCGTGGTGGCGGGCAGCAGCATGTGCTGCCTGGGCTGGGCGCTGGCCTGGGTGACCCCGCTGGTCATCCGCTCCAACGAGCGCAACAAGCACGACCCCTTCATCCGGCACCACGCCGCGCAGGGGATCAACTACGGCATCACCGCGGCCATCGCGGGCCTCCTGGGCATCGTCGGCTACGTCGGCGGCATCGCCTCCGTGGCCGCGTACGACCACGGCGGACCGGTCTGGCTGCCCTTCGTGGCCTTCGGCCTGATGGCCCTGGCCGCGCTGCACCTCCTGACCGGGGTGATCTTCTGCATCATCGGCAGCACCAAGGCCAACGGCGGCCAGTGGTGGAGCTACCCGAAGTTCGTCGCCCTGCCGTTCGTGCGCCGCTGACCCGGCGCGACCGCGCCGGGCGCGGGGGCGTCACACGCCCAGGCCGCGCACCGCGAGGTCGAGCAGGGCGCACAGGAACAGCGCCATCCCGATGAAGCCGTTGACCGTGAAGAACGCCCGGTTGAGCCTGCTGAGGTCGCCGGGCTTCACGATGCTGTGCTCGTAGACGAAGGCACCGCCCACGATCAGCATGCCGACCCACCAGAAGGCCCCGGCGCCGACCGCCAGTCCGTACCAGACAAGCAGCACGGTCGTCACCACGTGGCTCACCCGCGCCCCGTACAGCGCGCCGTCGACGCCGAAGCGGGCCGGCACCGAGCGCACCCCGTGGGCGCGGTCGGCGGCGACGTCCTGGCAGGCGAAGATCAGGTCGAAGCCGCCGATCCACACGCCCACCGCGAGGCCGAGGACGACGGCGTCCCACGACCAGGAGCCGGAGACCGCGAGCCAGGCGCCGACCGGGCCCATGGCCTGGGCGAGGCCGAGGATGGCGTGCGGGTAGTCCGTGAACCGCTTGCCGTACGGGTAGACCACCATCGGGACCACCGCGATCGGCGCCAGCGCCAGGCACAGCGGGTTGAGCAGCGCGGCGGCGCCCAGGAAGAACACCACGGCGATCAGCGCGCCGGTCCACGCCGAGCGCACGGACACGGCGCCGGTGACCAGTTCGCGTCCCGCGGTGCGGGGGTTGCGGGCGTCGATCTCGCGGTCGATGATCCGGTTGCACGCCATCGCGAAGGTGCGCAGGCCCACCATGGCGACGGTGATCAGGAAGAGCTGCCACCAGTGGACGGACCGGTCCTGCGCGAACATCGCGCTGAGCGCGGCGATGTAGGCGAAGGGCAGGGCGAAGACCGAGTGCTCGATCATCACCAGCCGCAGGAACGCCCGGACCTTGCCGTCCGGGCGCGGGGAGGGTCCGAAGAGATCCGGAGTCGCGGATTCGGCGCTCACAGGCCGTACTCCTTCCAGCGGCGGTCGACCTTCGCGGCGGTCTCTGGGTCGGAGAGCACCATCTCGGGCCAGCCGCCGTCGCGGGTGTAGCCCTCCTCGGGCAGCTTCCGGGTCGCGTCGATGCCTGCCTTGCCGCCCCAGAACTGCTGGTAGGAGGAGTGGTCGAGGTGGTCCACGGGACCTTCGACCACCGACAGGTCACGGGCGTAGTCGGTGTTGCCCAGCGCCCGCCAGGCGACCTCGTGCAGGTCGTGCACGTCGCAGTCGGCGTCGACCACGACGATCAGCTTGGTCAGCGACATCATGTGCGCGCCCCAGATGGCGTGCATGACCTTCTGGGCGTGCTTCGGGTACTTCTTGTCGATCGAGACGATCGCGCAGTTGTGGAAGCCGCCCGCCTCCGGCAGGTGGTAGTCCACGATGTCCGGCACGATGACCTTCAGCAGCGGGAGGAAGAACCGCTCGGTGGCCCGGCCCAGCGGGCCGTCCTCGGTCGGCGGCCGGCCCACCACGATGGACTGCAGCAGCGGCCGGCGGCGCATCGTCACGCAGTCGATGGTCAGCGCCGGGAAGGGCTCCTGCGGGGTGTAGAAGCCCGTGTGGTCGCCGAACGGCCCCTCGGGCAGCATCTTCCCGGGCTCCAGCCAGCCCTCCAGGACCACCTCCGCCTGGGCGGGCACCTGCAGCGGCACCGTCTTGCAGTCGACCATCTCGACGCGCCTGCCCCCGACGAAGCCGGCGAGGAGGTACTCGTCGATGTCGCCCGGCAGCGGCGCGGTGGAGGCGTACGTCACGGCGGGCGGACAGCCGAACGCGATGGCCACCGGGAGCCGTTCGCCGCGCCGCTGGGCCACCTGGTAGTGGTTGCGGCTGTCCTTGTGGATCTGCCAGTGCATCCCGATGGTGCGGCGGTCGTGCCGCTGCAGCCGGTACAGGCCCAGGTTGCGGACGCCGGTCTCGGGGTCCTTGGTGTGCGTCAGGCCGAGGTTGAAGAAGGAGCCGCCGTCCTCGGGCCAGGTGAACAGGGCCGGCAGCGCGTCCAGGTCGACGTCGTCGCCGGTGAGGACGACCTCCTGGACGGGGGCGTCCTTCACCTTCTTCGGCGGTACGTGCGTCATCCCGGCGAGCTTGCCGAAGGCCTCGCGGACGCCGACGAAACCGTGCGGCAGCTCCGGCTTGAGCAGCCCGCCGATGCGGTCGCCGATGTCGGCGTAGGACTTCAGGCCGAGCGCCTTCAGCAGCCGGCGGTCGGTGCCGTACACGTTCATCGCCAGGGGCATCGAGGAGCCCTTGACGTTCTCGAACAGCAGCGCCGGGCCGCCCGCCTTGTTGACGCGGTCGACGATCTCACCGACCTCCAGGTACGGGTCGACCTCTGCCGTGACGCGCTTGAGGTCCCCCTCCTTCTCCAGGGCCCTCAGCAGCGAGCGAAGATCGTCGTAAGCCATGCGGTCCAGTATCCGGCACGCACTACCCTGGACCCGTCACCGGGGCCCTGCCGCGCCCCGCCGTCGCTGCCTGGGGGGCACTCCCGCGATGATCCGGTACATCCCGTTCCTGCTGGTGCTGGCGTTGTGGATCTACGCCTTCATCGACTGCCTCAACACGCCCGAGGAGCAGGTCCGCGGCCTCCCCAAGGTCGTGTGGGTCATCGTCATCCTGCTCTTCGGAGAGGTGCTGATCGGGCCGATCGCCTGGCTGGTCGCCGGCAAGCACCGCACCGCGCCGGCCGGCGGCAGCACGCCCGCGGAGTGGCACCGCAACCACCGCACGCAGTGGGTCGCCCCGGACGACAACCCGGAGTTCCTGCACTCGCTGCGCGAGGAGAACAAGAAGGACGAGCAGCTGCTGAAGAGCTGGGAGGCCGACCTGCGCCGCCGCGAGGAGGAGCTGCGGCAGCGCGAGAACGGCCCGGCCGACGGCCAGGACAACCAGCCCCGCGGCTGATCCTGCGGGACACTGGGCGTCATGGACGACGCGCAGACGATGCTGGCGACCGCCGTCGCCGAGGCCCGGGCGGGCCTCGCGGAGGGCGGGATCCCCATCGGGGCGGCCCTGTACGGCCCGGACGGCCGCACGGTGCTGGGCCGCGGCCGCAACCGCCGTGTGCAGGACGGCGATCCGTCGATGCACGGCGAGACGGCTGCCTTCCGCGCGGCCGGGCGGCAGCGCACCTACCGCGGGACGACGATGGTGACCACCCTGTCGCCGTGCTGGTACTGCAGCGGCCTGGTCCGGCAGTTCGGGATCTCCCGGGTCGTCATCGGCGAGGCCCGCACCTTCCACGGCGGCCACGACTGGCTGGCCGAGCACGGCGTGGAGATCGTCCTGCTGGACGACCCGGAGTGCGTGGCCCTGATGACGGAGTTCGTCGCGGCCCGCCCCGAGCTGTGGAACGAGGACATCGGCGCATGATCCCCACCATCGACCTCGGGCCCTGGCTCACCGGTGACGCCGCCGGCCGCGCCCGCGTCGCCGCCACCGTCGACGAGGCGCTGTGCTCGGCCGGCTTCCTGCTGGTCACCGGGCACGGCGTCGACCCGGGACTGCGCGCGGCGATCCGGGAGGCCGCCCGCGGCTTCTTCCGGCTGCCGGCCGCCGTCAAGGAGCCGTACGCGGTACGGGTCGGGGGCCGCGGCTGGCTGGGCCAGGGCGCGGAGGCCAACGGCTACGCGGAGGGCACGGCCACCCCGCCGGACCTGAAGGAGTCCTGGTCGTTCGCCGCCGAGGAGCCGACCGGTGACCCGGCGGTGGACGCCGAGTGGTTCCTGCCGAACCTCTGGCCGGCCGAGGCGCCGCGGCTGCGACCGCTGGTGGACGCGTACGTGACGCACATGCGCGATCTCTCCGACCACCTGCTGGAGCTGCTGGCCGCCGCCCTGGGCGGACCCGGGGACCTCTTCACCCGGCACACCCGCCACCCCACCTGGGGCTTCAACATCAACTGGTACCCGGGCACCGACGTGGTCGGACCGCCCGAGCCGGGCCAGTTCAGGATCGGCCCGCACACCGACTTCGGCACGGTCACCGTGCTCGACCGCCAGCGGGGCAAGGGCGGGCTCCAGGTGCACACCGGCGAGGACGGCTGGCAGGACGCCCCCTGGGAGCCGGACTCCTTCACCGTCAACATCGGCGACCTGATGGCCCGCTGGACCGGCGACCGCTGGCGTTCCGGGCGGCACCGCGTGCTGCCCCCGCCGGCCGACGCGCCGGCGGAGGAGCTGATGTCGCTGGTGTGGTTCTACGAGTGCGACCCCGGCACCCGCGTCACGCCGCTGCCCGCGCCCGTCGGCAGGCACGCGTACGAGCCGGTGGACTCGCACGCGTACCTGCGGGCGAAGCTGGACGCCATCGGCCTGGGCTGACCCCCGGCCGGAGCCGGACGCCGGGGCTCAGACGCCGGCGTAGGAGTGCTTGCCGGTGATGAAGATGTTCACGCCGTAGTAGTTGAACAGGAAGCAGGCGAAGGCGAGCAGCGCCAGGTAGGCGGCCTTGCGGCCCTTCCAGCCGGCGGTGGCGCGGGCGTGCAGGTAGGCCGCGTAGACCACCCAGGTGATGAAGGACCAGGTCTCCTTGGGGTCCCAGCCCCAGTAGCGGCCCCAGGCCGCCTCGGCCCAGATCGCGCCGGCGATGATCGTGAACGTCCACAGCGGGAAGACCATGGCGTTCACGCGGTACGCGAACTTGTCCAGGCTCGCGGCCGACGGCAGGCGGTACATGATGTTCGCCCAGGTGCCCTCGGCGGTGCCCGAGGCCGCGAGGCCGGTCTCGTAGCGGTCGCGGAAGAGGTAGAGCACGTTCGCCACCGCGCCCAGGTAGAGCACCGCGCCGGAGATGATGGCGCAGGAGACGTGGATCCACAGCCAGTAGGAGTGCAGCGCCGGGACCAGCTGGTCGCTGTCGGTGTAGAGGACCGAGACGGCGAGGCCGAGGTCGAGCAGGACCGTGGTGGTCAGGAAGAGCCCGATCCAGCGGACCTTCTTGCCCAGCAGGAGCAGCACCAGGTAGGCGGTGACCGCCGTGGCGCCGAAGGTGGTGGAGAACTCGTACATGTTGCCCCACGGGGCGCGCTGCACCGAGAAGGCGCGCGCCGCCACGGCGGCCACGTGCAGCGCCCAGGCCAGCACGGTCAGGGACACCGCGATGCGGCCGTAGAGGTCGCCCTGCTCGGTGTCGCCGGCCGCGCCGGGGCCGTCGGCGAAGCCGCGGTCACTGGCGGAGGCCCGGGTGACGACCTTGGGACGCGCCAGGGTGGCGGTGCCGCCGCCCTGCTTCACGGTCACGGTGACCGCGGGCGCGGACCCGGCGGCGCCGGGGGCGAGCGCGGCGGAGGTCTTGGCGACCTTGCTGCGGCTGCCGAAGACCCACTCCGCGATGTAGGCGAGGAAGGCCAGCGTGTAGACCGCCATCGCCGAGTAGATCAGGTAGTTGCTGAGGTGGGCGACGTTCTCGTTGACCGCGGCAGCGATGGTCACGCGCGCGCTCCTTCGTCATCGGGCAGGGGTTCTTCTGAGGGTTCGGGATCCGCTTCGGGCAGCGGCGGGGCCGTGGCCGTGAGGTCGGCGGCGAGCTCGCCGAGCTCGTCGGCGATCCGAGCCGACTCGCTGCGGCCGAGTCCGGCCAGCTCGACGACGGTGACACCGTCCGCGCCGCGCACCGCGCGCACCCAGACCCGGCGGCGCTGGATGAACAGCGATCCGGCCAGGCCGAGGATGGCGGCGACGGCACTCACCAGCGCCCAGCCGTTGCCGGCCTGGTGGGAGACCTGGAAGGTGGCCCAGGTCTTGACGCCGTCGAAGGTGAGCGAGCCGTCGCCGTCGGGCAGCGCGAGCGTCTCCCCCGGCTTCATCGCCTTGCTCACGATCCGGCCGTCGGCGTCCTTGAACTGCTTCATCTTGTCGGTGTCGAGCTGGTACACGTTCTGCGGCAGACCGGCGTCCACGCCCAGGTCGCCGTGGTAGGCGGTGAGGATCAGCGCCGGGTAGTCCAGGGCCGGGAAGGACGAGTGCGGGCCCTGCTGCGCGTTCAGCGCGAAGGTCGGGGTGAACAGACCCTGGAAGCCGTACTGGGTCTTCTTGTCGGCGTGGTCGCGGACGTCCATCGCCTTGATCACGCCGACCGAGGTCTGGTTGCCGTCCTGCGGCAGGAACGGCACCGGGCCCTGGAAGACGACGTTGCCCTGACCGTCCTTGACGGTGACGACGGGCGCGTAGCCGTGGCCGATCAGGTAGACCTTGGAGCTGCCGACCTCCAGCGGCTCGTTGACCTCGATCGCGGACTTCGTCTGCTTGCCGCCCGGGCTCGTCCAGTAGCGGATGTTGGCGCGGAAGGTGCGCGGGGTGCCCTTCTGCGGGCCGCTGCGCGCGTACGAGGCGGTGAAGCCGTCCAGCTTGAAGCCGAAGGTGTCCAGGTCGTCCGCGTCGTAGAAGGTGCCCGGCTTGAAGTCGTCGTACTGGGTGAGCGTGTTGTTGAAGCCGTCGCCCTCGACGATCAGCTTCCCGCCCTCGGCCTTGAACAGCCCGCCCACCGCGAAGGAGATCAGCAGGCCGAACAGGGCGATGTGGAACAGCAGGTTGCCGGCCTCGCGCAGGAAGCCCTTCTCCGAGGCGACCGCCGTACCGGTGACCTGGGTTCGGAAGCGGCGGCCGCGGAGCGCACGCCGGGCGGCGGCGAGCACCGCGTCCGGCTCGGCCTCGGTGCGCCAGGTCGCGTACGCCGGGAGCCGGGTGAGGTTGCGCGGGGCGGCCGGCGGCCTGGCCCGGAGCTGGCCGACGAACTGCCAGCTGCGCGGGACGATGCAGCCGGCGAGCGAGACGAACAGCAGGATGTAGATCGCCGAGAACCACACCGAGCTGTAGACGTTGAACAGCCCGAGCTTCTCGTAGAGCGGCGCCAGGGTGGTGTGGGCGTCCTTGAAGGTCTGCGCCTTGATCTCGTCGACGCTGGTCTGCGGCACCAGCGAACCGGGGACGGCGGCCAGCGACAGCAGGAAGAGCAGGATCAGCGCCACCCGCATCGAGGTGAGCTGGCGCCAGGTCCAGCGCGTCCAGCCCCACACCTCGCGCCCGGTCCAGGCGAGTCCGCCGGCCGTACCCGGCCTGCGGACGCCACCGAAGGAGCCGGGCACGACCTGGCCGAGGTCCTCGACGGGCGCGGTCGACAGCTGTGCGCCGGCCGCGCCGAGGTCGGCACCGGCGTCCGCCGCCGCGTCGGGGGGTGTCCCGGCGGTGTCTTTGGAGCTCATGGATCAGATCCCTGGAGTGAAGCCGGACGACCAGATCTGCATCTGGTAGACGATGTGGTCCCACACGCCGGTGACGAGCAGCAGGCCGACAGCGACGAGCATGCCACCGCCGAGGCGCATCACCCACACATAGTGGCGCTTGACCCAGCCGAAGGCGCCGAGCGCACGGCGGAAGGCGATGGCGGCCAGTATGAACGGCAGGCCGAGGCCGAGGCAGTAGACGGCGGTGAGCAGTGCCCCGCGGCCGGCACTGGCCTCGTTGAAGGCGAGGAAGTTGACGGCGCTCAGCGTCGGACCCAGGCACGGCGTCCAGCCGATGCCGAAGAGCACACCGAGCAGCGGCGCCCCCGCCAGACCCATCGCGGGCCTGCGGTGGAAGCGGAACTCACGCTGGGTGATGCCGCCGACCACCCCCATGAAGGCGAGCCCCATGACGATGGTGAGCGCGCCGAGCACCCTGGTGATGACCACCTTGTGCTCCAGCAGCGTCGTGCCGAAGTTGCCGAACAGCGCGCCGCCGGAGACGAAGACCGCGGTGAAGCCGAGGACGAACAGCGACGCGCCCACGAACATCCGGCCGCGCCGGGCCTCGGCCAGGTCGGTGCCGGTGACGCCGGTCACGTACGACAGGTAACCGGGGACGAGGGGCAGCACGCACGGCGAGAAGAACGAGACCAGGCCGCCGAGGAGCGCGACCGGCACGGCGGCGAGCAGGGCGCCGTTCACCACGGTCTGGTTGGCGCCGGCGGCGAGTACGCTCACGTCACTTCTCCGCGATCACCGGGTCGAGGACCTCGTGCAGTTCGTCGGCGCCGAGCTCCTTCAGCGCGCGCACCGCGATCTTCCCCTGGCGGTCGATGATCAGCGTGGAGGGAATGGCCTGCGGGTTGACGCTGCCCTTGGGGAAGCGCAGCACCAGGTCGCCGGACGGGTCGTAGAAGCTCGGGAAGGGGATGGCGAATTCCTTCTCGAATGCCTTGGCCTGCGCGGTCTGCAGATCCCGGGTGTTGATGCCGATGAACTGCACGCCCTGCGACTCGGTCTCCCTGGCCACCTTGGCCAGGTGCGGCGCCTCAGCCCGGCAGGGCGGGCACCACGAGCCCCAGATGTTGAGGACGACGACCTTGCCCTTGTGGTCGGCGAGGCTGAGCGGGGCTCCTTCGACGGACTTCCCGCTCAGCTCCGGCGCGGCCACCCGGTGGCCCGGCTTGACCGTGGAGATCTCACCGGTGCCGCCGACGTAGTTCGTTCCGGGGCCGGTGCCGTCGGAGGACGCGGTGGAGGTCGAGCAGGCCGTGACGGCCAGCGCGAACGCGGCTGCTCCGGCGAGTGCCGCGGCACCGCGGAGCGGACGGCGTCGGAGGGCGCGCGTAGGACTCATGTGAAAAGTTTCGCATGAGGCCGGGAGCGATCTCGCGCACCCCCGACAGCTTTGCCGAAAGCGGCAAATGCCCCAAGTAAGCGATGGTTAATCGCGACTCCCGGTCTGGTGCGCGAACTCGTCCACCAGGGCGTCCTGGAAGGCCTTGAGGTCGCCGGGCCTGCGGCTGGTGACCAGGACGTTGGGGCCGTCGCAGTCGACCACGACCTCCTGGTCGATCCAGGTGCCGCCGGCGTTGGTGACGTCGGTGCAGACGCTGGGCCAGGAGGTGAGGGTACGTCCGTGCACGACGCCGGCCTCCACGAGCAGCCACGGCGCGTGGCAGATCGCCGCGACGGGGCGGCCCTCGGTGAAGAAGTCCCTGGTGAAGGCGACGGCGTCCGGGTCGATCCGCAGGAGGTCGGGGTTGGCGACACCGCCGGGGAGCACCAGCGCGTCGAAGTCCGCGGCGACCACGTCCCCGAGCGTGTCGTCGACGGGGAAGGTGCCGGCCCGGTCGAGGTGCTCGAAGGCCTGGACGCGGCCGTGGCGGGTGGAGACGAGCCGGGGCGTCCCGCCCGCCTCGCGGACGGCCTCCCAGGGGCCGGTGAGTTCGGTCTGCTCGACGCCCTCCGGCGCCACCAGGAAGGCGATCCTCCTCCCCTTCAGGGACGCGCGCATGGCCTCCGACCTCCTCGGCTCGGTCCTCCGGGACGTTCCCGTTCACCGGTTCGCCTGCCCGCCACCCCCGGGACGAAACGGGCGGATCGGTCTAGGAGGGGGAGGAAGAGGCGGAGGGCGTGGCGGAGGAGGGCGTGGCGGAGGGTGACACGGAGGAACGTTCCTGCGCGAGGAAGCGGCGCCAGCCGCCCGCGGGGCGCTGCCCCGGGCCGAGGGTGCGCAGCTTCGTCAGCACCGCCGGGTCCTGCGCGTCCAGCCAGTCCACGAACTGGCGGAACGACACCAGGCGCACGTCCCGGTGGTCGGCCATCCGCCGCAGCGCGTCCTCGACGGCGTCCATGTATATCCCGCCGTTCCACTGTTCGAAGTGGTTGCCGATGAACAGCGGCGCGCGGTTGGTCTCGTACGCCCGGCGGAAGCCCCCCAGGTAGGCGTCGCGGGCCTGCCGCCGCCAGGCCGGGTAGTGGGCGGGGTTGCCGCGCGTGGAGTTCACCGACTGGTTGGCCAGCATGTTGTAGTCCATCGACAGCACCTCGAAGGAGCGGCCGGGGAAGGGCACCGCCTGCAGCGGCAGGTCCCACAGCCCGTGGCTCTTGCCCGGCCACACCTGCAGGCCGCCCGGCCCGCTGGCGTCGTACCGCCAGCCCAGGCGGGCGGCGGTGGGCAGCAGCGAGCGCTGGCCCAGCAAGCAGGGCGTACGGCCGCCGATCAGCTCCTTGCGGTAGTCGAAGGGCAGCGGGGGCAGGTCGGTGAAACCGGTGTGGGTGCGCCAGTTCTCCACGAAGCCGACGGCCTGTTCGATCTCGCTGCGCCAGTCGGCCGGGCTCCAGCGGCCCACCGAGCCCGCTCCCGCGCAGAAGTGGCCGTTGAAGTGCGTGCCGATCTCATGGCCCTCCAGCCAGGCCAGCCGCAACTGCTGCAGGGTGGCGCGGACGTGGGCGTCGGTGAGGTAGCCGATGTCGGAGGCGCCGACGGGATTGCGCGGCGGCTTGTAGAGCCTCTTCTTCGACTCGGGGAGCAGGTAGACGCCGGAGAGGAAGAAGGTCATCGTCGCCCCGTGCTCGCCCGCGAGCTTGCGGAACCGCTCGAAGAGGCCGTTGTCCAGCTCGCCCGCCCCGTCCCAGGAGAAGATCACGAACTGCGGTGGCGTCTGCCCGGGTTCCAGGCGCTCCACGGCGGGCTGATGGGGCTGCGGCCCGGTGTCGGCCGTCGAGCCGTCGCCGATCGTCCGCACCGACGGGGACAGGGAGGGCCGCCCCTGCGGGCCGCCGGCGGACGGGGTGGGCGACGCCGACGGCCCCTCGCTGACGTGCCGGCCGCCGGGACCCTCCCCGGCGCAGCCCGCCAGCCCGACGGCGGCCGCTCCGGCCGCCAGGCCCAGTACCCCTCGTCGGCTGATCTCCCGCATTCCGCGCCCCAATCCCCGTGCCTCGCCCCCGCTCACCGCGCTAGATGCCGTGCGCGTACGGCGGGTTCCTTCGCGGGGCGCACGAATTCACCGGGCAGGGCGCCGGATCGGGCCCCGCGGCGGCGGCCGTCACAGGGCGTGCCGGAGGGCGCCGGTCTGCGTGACCGGTGCCCTCCGGAACCAGCGCGAGGCGGTCGTCAGGCGCCGAAGCCCTTGCTGCCGCCCTTGACCGGCTTCGCCCCGGCGAGCAGATGCGCAGGGACCAGGTCGCGGGCGGGCTCGGTGTAGCCGACGGAGACGATCCTGTCGTCCTCGAACGTGAAGGACGTCAGGCTCGCCAGGGTGCACTGCCGCTTGCGCGGGTCGTGCCACAGGCGCCGCTGCTCGACGGCGCTGCGCACGATCCAGATCGGCAGCTGGTGGCTGACGCACACCGCCTCGTGGCCGCGGGCCGCGTCCCGGGCCGCCTCCAGCGCGGCCGTCATGCGGACGACCTGGTCCGCGTACGGCTCGCCCCAGCTCGGGCGGAACGGGTTGACCAGGTGCTTCCAGTTGGCGGGGCGCTTGAGCGCGCCGTCGCCGACGCCGAAGGTCTTGCCCTGGAAGACGTTGTCCGCCTCGATCAGCCGCTCGTCGCTCGCGACGTCCAGGCCGAGGACGGTGCCGATCGGCGCCGCGGTCTCCTGGGCGCGCTCCAGCGGGGACGCGACGACGTGGGTGATGTCACGGCCCGCGAGGTGCTCGGCGACCCGGTCGGCCATCTTCCGGCCCAGTTCGGACAGGTGGTAGCCGGCCAGGCGCCCGTAGAGCACGCCGGTGGGGTTCTCCACCTCGCCGTGCCGCATCAGGTGGACGACTGTGATCTCGCTCATGCGGTGGCCTCCGCTGCGGCGCGGGCGGCGGCCGGCAGGGCGGCCGCGATCCGCTCGATGGCCGCGCCGTCGTGCGCCGACGACACGAACCAGGACTCGAAGGCGGAGGGCGGCAGGTACACGCCCTGGGCGAGCATCGCGTGGAAGAAGGCCGTGAAGCGGAACGCCTCCTGCTTCCTGGCCTCGTCGTAGTTCGTCACCCGGTCCCCGGTGAAGAACACCGAGAACATGTTGCCCGCGGTCTGCAGGGTGTGCGCCACACCCTCCTTGGAGAGCGCGGCGGCGACCAGGCCCGACACCTCGGCGGCGACGGAGTCCACCGCCTCGTACACCGCGTCGTCCAGCAACCGCAGCTGGGCCAGGCCCGCGGCGGTGGCCACCGGGTTACCGGAGAGCGTGCCCGCCTGGTAGACCGGGCCCGCGGGCGCGAGGTGCGCCATCACGTCGGCACGGCCGCCGAAGGCCGCGGCGGGGAAGCCGCCGCCCATCACCTTGCCGAAGGTCATCAGGTCGGGGCGGACGCCGTCGATGCCGTACCAGCCGGCCCTCGACACACGGAAGCCGGTCATGACCTCGTCGGAGACGTACAGCGCGCCGTTCTCCCGGCAGAGGTCCGCCAGGCCCTGGTTGAAGCCCTCGGCCGGCGGCACGACGCCCATGTTGCCGGGCGACGCCTCGGTGATCACGCAGGCGATCTCACCGGGGTGGGCGGCGAACGCGGCCCGTACGGCCCCCAGGTCGTTGTAGGGGAGCACGATCGTGTCCCCGGCCTGCGCGCCCGTCACCCCGGGGGTGTCGGGCAACCCGAAAGTGGCAACCCCGGAACCCGCGGCGGCCAGCAGGGCGTCCACATGACCGTGGTAACACCCCGCGAACTTGATCACCTTGGCCCGGCCCGTGAACCCGCGTGCCAGCCGGATCGCCGACATCGTGGCCTCGGTGCCGGAGGAGACCAGCCGCACCTGCTCCACCGGCGCGACGCGCGCCACGATCTCCTCGGCCAGTTCCACCTCGCCCTCACCGGGCGTGCCGAAGGACGTACCCCGCGCAACCGCCGCCTGCACGGCGGCGATCACCTCGGGGTGGGCGTGGCCGAGGATCATCGGCCCCCACGAGCAGACGAGGTCGACGTATTCGCGACCATCCGCGTCCTTCAGGTAAGGACCCGTTCCGGACACCATGAACCGGGGCGTACCGCCCACGGCACGAAAGGCGCGTACCGGGCTGTTCACCCCACCGGGGGTCACGGTGGCTGCTCGATCGAACAAGGTCTGAGAAACTGGCGCTTCGTAGGCGTACGGATAGCTCACAAGCACATGCTCTCAAATGCCGGGCGTTGCGCGACGAGGTATCGACCGTGCATCTGAGACGATGATCGGGTTGCGCGGTTGGGTCTGCGGATGGTCGGGTAGTGGAATGCAGCGCGGTGGCGAACGCGGCGACGTGGGCGGCGGGGCGGACGACCCCGACGCGGAGCACGCCCGCCCCACCGGTCGGCGCCGCCGGCCGCCGAAAGAGCGCGACAGGGCCGTTGAGAAAAGCGGGAGCAGGGGTGGCCGAGTGGGGGTGACCTACAAGTACTTCGGCGCACCCGATGGTGCGACCGCCGCGCGGGTCCCCATCTCGATGCGACCCGAGGAACTCGGCGGCGACGAGCTGGGCCAGGGCATGTACACCAAGGTCAAGCCGGAGACCATGGCCGCCATGGTGCTGACCGGCATCGAGGGCATACCCCCGGCCAAGGTCCCGCCGCTGGAACTCGTCGTGCTCCACCCCGACTACGCCGTCGTCAAGCTGCCCCACTCCGTCGTCGAGCCGTTGCGCAAGGCCGACGAGGAGGCCCTGGGCGCCGCCGCCTTCATCTGGTCCACCGTCCCCGACCGCCGCGGGCCGCGGGACGCGTTCGTGATCTACACGATGCTGCACGAGTGGCAGGACTTCGCCCAGCGCTGTCACGAGAGCGGGCACCAGCTGTACTGCCTGGTGTGGCCGTGACGGGCGCCGGGCGGGTGCGGGTTCACTGACGGTTACAGCACCACCACGACGACGCCGTTGTCGTAGCCGTAACCTCCGTAGCCGTAGCCTCCGTAGCCTCCGTAGCCTCCATAACCGCCGTAGCCGTAGCCGTAGCCACAGTCGTCGTCGAAGTGATGGTCGTAACGCCATCCGTAACCCCAGTCGCCGTAGCCCCGGCAGCCGTCCCCGTGGGTGACGACGGACTGGTGCGAGGCGGGGGCAGCCTGTTGCGGCGCGGCGCCGGCCGCGCCGGCTCCGACGAGGGCGAGGATCGGTGCCGCGAGTGCCGCTGCGGCGACCCGGCGGATGGTCGTGCTCGTGACGCGCATGGTCGTTCCCTTCGAGATGCGGAACGTCGGCGCCGGCCGTGGGGGACCGGGCGCGGGTCGCACCGGCCGGTGCGCATGGCACGGGTGCGACGGGGGGTGCGTCCGGGCCTCGGGTGCGGACGCACCATCACAGACGTGAAATGTCGGACGGGATGCGGCTCATAGGAGTCATCCTCTGACATGAACCTTAAGTTCCATTACTCCCCGCAGTCAATACATAGGGTGAAATCCCCTAATTTCGGACTCGATTCATGCGGTGGGAACTTCCCCGGTCACGAAGGGTGACGAAATCGGTGACGGCCCGTCGTCCGCCGGTCACACGAGGCGCCCGTACAAGCGGGGTTGATCGGGGCGGATCGGGCATCAACCCGGTACGCGGGGCGGTTCGCCGCCCTCCCCTGTGCCCTTCGCGCGGACGGAGACGAGCATGAGCGAGATCCACGAGATGCGGCTGGCGGAGACGAGGAGCTCCGGCGCCGAGGAGTGGTACTGCCCGGTCTGCCGGCGGCGGATCCTGCTGCGGTGGCCGCCCCACTACGAACTCCTGGTCCTCGAACGCGGTGACGAGAGCGTCGCGCACGCGGGCGGCAAGGGTGGGGTGTCGCTCACCGGCGCCGAACTCACCGGTCCCCCGCAGCCGTTGGCCGGGCCGCCCGGTCCTCCGGGCCCGGAGGACCGGCGCTGGCTGCGGGAGATCGGTGTCGAGTGGGACGAGGACACGGACTCGGCCGCGTGACGCGGTGGCACGTCACACGGTGAGCACGATCCCGTCCACCGTTGCCGCCAGCGCGCTGGGACGGTGCCCGCCGGGTTCGCGCAGGCTCACCGCGATC
Source organism: Streptomyces sp. NBC_00510 (assembly GCA_036013505.1). NCBI lineage: Bacteria > Bacillati > Actinomycetota > Actinomycetes > Kitasatosporales > Streptomycetaceae > Streptomyces > Streptomyces sp. NBC_00510. Next base: position 4,566,213 of record CP107851.1, read on the forward strand.
CCCAGGCGGTGGGTGCCCGGCGGCAGGCCGGGCAGCGACAGCCGTACGACCGGATCGCCGGCCCGCAGCACGCCCCGGTCGTCCGCCAGCACGCGACGGCCCGCGCCGCCCGGGCTCACGGTGACGGCCGCGTAGTACGCGAAGCACGCCCCGGAACCGGTGGCCGGGGGCAGGGCCAGCGTGACGTCCAGCGTGAACGGCACGCCCGGCCGTACGGCGCCGCCCGCGACCGCCGGCAGCGGCTCGGCCAGCAGCGTGACCGGCGGGGCGACGCCGGCACGGGGATCGCCGTCGTTCCCGCCCCCGGTCCCGGCCCCGGTCGCCCGTCCGGGTCCGGGGACGGGATCGGGAGCGGGAACGGACCCGGGAACGGAGCCGGGACCAGGACCGGGATCGGCCGGGCGGCCCAGGACGCAGGCGAGCAGCGCTCCGGCGTCCCACTCCGGCCAGTGCCGGGTCTCCCCGGTGCGCACCCTGCGGATCTCCGTCGCCCGGATCCGCCCCCGGTCCAGCCGGACCCGCAGCACGAAGCTCTCGTACCCGGTGTCCGCCGACTCCGCCTCCGGAGCCGGCCCCGGCGGCGGTACCGCCGAGGCCAGCTCCGCGGCGTCCTTGCGCCACTGCTCGACCCGGATCGCGGAGACCACACGCAGGTCACGCACCGCGGCGATGACCTCGTCCGTGGACGCGGCGGACAGCTCGGCGTACGTACGGATCCCGGCGGCGGCCAGCAGGCGCGCGGTGGTCGCGCCGACGCCGTCGATCCGGGTCAGCTCGTCCTCGTTCACGGCCCCTCGACGACCTCGATCACCGGCAGCGTGGCGAAGGCGCCCATGGTGGTGGCCCCCGGGAACTGGATCACCGCCGAGACCTGGTAGAGCCCGGGCTGCAGCGTGTTCGCCGGGACGGTGACGGCCGTGTCGGCACCGCTGTACAGGGTCGTCGCGGGCGCCGGGAGCGTGACGAGCCTGCCGTCGACAGGGCACGTGAAGTCGTCGGTGCCGGAGAGCGCGGCGAAGGCGTAGGTCACCCTGAAGGGCGTGTCGTGCAGCAACGGCAGCGTGAGGCCACCGACCTCGAAGGTCACACTGACCGTGATCGGCAGGGACGCGGTGAGGACCAGGCCGGACGGGATCGCGTCGTTGTCCGTCACCTGGATGTCGCGCGCGTCGAAGCCGAAGGCGGGGTTGTTCAGGTCGGGCTGTGCGGGCATGTTCTCTCCCCTGCGAGGTGGGCGCCGGCGCGGCGGCGGGTCGCCGCCGGGCTCGGCGTCCGTTCTTCCGCACCGCGCTTAACCGGCCGCCGTGCCGTCGCTTAACCCGGCGGCCGCGACGCGATAAGCGCGGGCGCACCGCTCACACCGGCAGGTCGTCGCGCAGCCGTTGGTGCAGCTCGACGGTCTCGCGCTGCGGCGGCACGCCGAGTTCCTCGCGCAGCGTCCGCACGCAGACCCGGAACTGGAGGATGGCCAGGTGCGGTTGGCCGATCCGGCTCAGGCAGCGCATGAGCCGTCGGTGCGCGGTCTCCCGGCACGGGTCCAACGCGACCAGGCGGCGGCAGAGTTCGGCGCACGGGGCGTAGCGGCCCGCGGTGAAGTGCAGTTCGCTCAGCCGGGCGAGGGCGTCGAGGTGGGCCAGCCGCAGCCGCTCCCGGTGCAGGACGGTCCACTCCTCGTACGGCGACTCGGCGAGGAACTCGCCCCGGTAGAGGGCGAGCGCCCGCTCGTACTCCTCGGCCGCGCCGGTGCGGTCGCCCCGGTCCTCCGCCTCCCGGGCGGTGCGCAGCAGCAGGTCGAACTCGTCGCAGTCCAGCCAGAGGCCGAGCCCGGGACCGAGCCGGTAGGCACCGCAGCGGAAGACGACCACGGGTTCACCGGTCGCGGTGCCCAGCGTCTGGCGCAGTTGGTGCATCGCGACGCCGAGGCTGTTGCGCGCCGCCCCGGGGGCCGAGTCCGGCCAGAAGGCGTCCATCAGCGTCTCCCGGTGCGGCCAGGGGTCGCGGTGGGTGAGCAGGAAGGCGAGCAGGGAACGGGTGCGGTGGCCGTGCCAGCCCTCGGCCGGAACACCGTCGACGCTGACGCTGAGCGAGCCGAGCAGGCCCACCGCCAGCAGTGGCGCGGCGGGGCGGTCCGGTGGCGGCGCGGGCTGTTCCGGTGCGCGCGGGCCGCGGCGGAAGCGGGCCCACAGCCCGGCGCCGCCGGCGTCGGCCCCGGACGGGACCGGGCCGGAGGGAACGGAAGGGACGGCGGGAGCGGCGGCGCCGGAAGGGCCGGCCTGCCGGAACCAGCCGTCCGCGGCCTCCCGGTCGCCGGCGAGCGCGCCAGCCGCCCCTGCTGCCAGTGCGCGGCGCGCAACAGCGCCGGCAGCCCCGCCGAGGCCGCCAGCATCGCGGCGGTACGTGCGTGGACCGCGGCGGTCGCGAGGTCCCCCACGTCCGCGGCGGCGTCGCTCGCGCCGAGCAGTTCCCCGCACAGCCGCTCGGGCGGCACTCCGGGCAGTGGCGGCTGCGGTGCGGGCGGCTGACCGTGGCTCGGCATGACGCTTCCCCCTGAGGCTCCTGCCTGGCGCCCCTCACTCAAGGACGCCGGTCCCGGCCTGTCAATCGGTGCCCCGGACACCGGCGGGCCCGGCGGGGCCCACAGTGACGCCGGCGACGGCCGGTGGCCGCCGGGACGCCGCCGCGCCGGTCGGCGCACGCGCTCCCGCCCGGGCCGGTCGTACGACCGGCCGAGCCCCGGGCCCGCCGTCTGCGGTACGTCCGCCCGCGCGGGGCTGCGATCGCCGCACACACGGAGCCCGGACATACTGGACTACCGGCACCAAGAAGGGCATGACCGACCCGGAGGCACCACGATGCCCGTGTACGAGATGCGCGCCGAGTACGACACCGAGGACGGCGGCCCGGCCGACGGCAGCCCGCTGAGGGCGTGGCACATGGTGGAGGACGGCGCCGCGACGGGGCTCTGCGGTCGGGAGCTCTCCCCCGCCGCGGCCGTGCAGGCGGAGGACGTGTGGGGGACGCCGGCGGCGCAGCCCTTCTGCCACAGTTGCGGCGCGCTGTATCTGCGTCATACCGCTTGAGGCGGCGGAGCATAGCCGCTCGAACGCTTGTCCCGCATGCGGAACCCCGAAATTCCGGAGCGGGTGGAATCATGTGCGGATGCTGCTCACCGAGATCGACGCCGTCAATTGGAATGCCATTCCCACGCCGCGGCCGCGCCCTCGGACCGCCGACGCCCGGGACGGGGCGCGGGCCGAGCGGCCCGACCCCGCGGCCGGGCTGAGGGCACTGGCCGCGGCCCACGACCTCGATGCGGTCGCCTCCGCCGTGGCGGCCCTGACCAGCAGTTCCCTGCTGCGCGGACGCACCGGCGAGGTGCTCCCCGGTGCCGTGGTCGCGGCCCCCTTTCTGCTGGACATCGCCGAGCAGGGCCATCCGCACGCACGGGAGTCGGCGGTCGTCCTCCTCGACGGCGCGATGCGGTCCGCGCCGCTCGCCGATTTCAGCCGCTTCCGCACGACGGCCGGACATGACGCCCCGTTGTGCTGCGCGATAGCCGAACTCGTCCGCGCCCGCCGGGATTCCCTGGCTGAATGCGGGAGGTCCGGGAAATACCTCCTCAAAGCGAGCGACGCCCATTGGCGCTTCGACATCCGTGAGGCCTCGACCGCGTCCGGCGACGTCGTCGCCCTCGGCACCCTGCAGGGCGGGCTGCCCGCGCCGTCCTCCGGCGGCGAACTCCACCACGACGGCTCGGTGACCGCGGTCGGCGCCGTGGGCGTCGAGTGCCCTCCCGTGGACGCCACCGCCGAAGCGTGCCTGCGCCTGTCCGGCCTGGCGGCGGACGCCGCGGACGGCGGCGAACTGGCCGGCGCCGTGCTCTACCCGGCGGCGTGCGGCGGCCATGGGCGCTGAGCCCGCCGCCGGCTGGGAGCCGGGCGCCCCGGGGGTGCTGCGGCTGCCGTCGGGGCGGCTGGTGCGTGGACGGGGGCTGCGGCACCCGCTGCCGGCCGGTCCCGTCCCCGTGTTCGGGCTGTACCTGCTGGGCCACGAACCCCCGGCGGTGGCCTGGGAGAGCCGCTGGGTGCGCTGGCCGGACTTCCGGCTGCCCGCGGACCGTGCGGACGCCGCTCAGGCGCTGCGCGCGGCATGGCGGCGTGCTGCGGACGAGCGGGTGGAGGTCGCCTGCGGCGGCGGACTCGGCCGTACGGGGACGGCCCTGGCGTGCCTAGCGGTGCTGGACGGGGTGCCGTCCGGTGAGGCCGTCGCCTACGTCCGGGAGCACTACACCCGGCGCGCGGTGGAGACGCCCTGGCAGCGCCGCTACGTGTCGCGCTTCGCCTGAAGGTGCGGGGCGTACGCCCTGACCGCCTCCTTGAGCTGCCGCAGCGAGGGGTTGACCAGGGGCCGGCCCGCCACGGTGACGGTCGGCACGGTCTCGTTCCCGTCCGCGACGGAGCGCACGAAGGCGGCGTCGTCCGGATCGCGCCAGATGTCGACCTTGGTGTGGCGCAGCCGCGTGAACAGCAGTTGCGCCCGCAGCTTCATGCAGAACGGGCAGCCCGGCCGCCAGTAGACGACGATCCCGCCCCCGTCCGTGTGCGCGTCGCTCATGCTCCCCCGATCGGCAGGCGTGGCAGCCGCGTCCCGTGCAGCCACGGGTGGAAGACCAGCGCCTCCAGCGGCCGGTCGGTGTGCTCCTGGGCCAGGGCGGTGAACTGCCCGGTGGTCACGGTGCCATGGCGGTGCGCGGCGGTCCAGGCCCGCAGCAGCCGGAAGAACGCCGGGTCGCCCATGACCGTGCGCAGCGCGTGCAGGGTGAGGGCGCCGCGCTTGTACACCCGGTCGTCGAACATGTTCCGGGCACCGGGGTCGGCCAGCCGCAGGTCCTGGGGCTGGGCGGCGAGCCTGGCGTGGGCGCGGGCCGCGTTGCGGGCGGCGGTCGCCTCGCCGCAGGACTCGGCCCACAGCCATTCGGCGTACGCGGCGAAGCCCTCGTTGAGCCAGATGTGCCGCCAGTCGGCGAGGGCGAGGCTGTTGCCGAACCACTGGTGGGCGAGTTCGTGGGCGACGAGGCGTTCGGAGCCGCGGCGGCCGTCCAGGTGGTTGCTGCCGAAGACGGACAGCCCGTGCGCCTCGACCGGGACCTCCAGCTCCTCGTCGGTCACGACGACCGCGTACTCGCCGAAGGGGTAGGGCCCGAAGAGCTCGCTGAACACCTCCATCATCCGCGGCTGGCGCCCGAAGTCGTGGTCGAAGTCCGCGGTCAGGCGCGGCGGGACGGCGGCCGGCTGGGGTACGGCGCCGCCGAGGTGGTCGATGAGCTCGTACTGGCCGATCTGCACGGTCGCCAGGTACGGCGGCATCGGCCGCGGCTGGTCGTACACCCAGGTCGTCGTGGAGGCGCCCACCCGGTACGACTCCAGGCTGCCGTTGGCGACGACCGTGTACGGCGAGGGCGCGGTCACCGTGATCCGGTAGCCCGCCCGGTCGCCGAGGTGGTCGTTGCAGGGGAACCAGGAGGGCGCGCCGATCGGCTGGCTGGCGACGAGCGCGCCGTCCTCCAGCTGCTCCCAGCCCAGCTCCCCCCAGTCGCGGGAGCGGACGGGCCTCGGGTTGCCGACGTAGCGGACCTCGACCGCGAACGGGCCCTCGGGCAGCGCCTTCGCGGGCTTGACGCGGAGCTTCCCCGCGCGGTGGGTGTAGCGGGCGGGGCGCCCGTCGACGAGGACCCGGTCGAGACGGAAGGCTCCGAGGTCCAGGCTGAACGCGGAAAGGGCCCGGTCCGCCAGCGCGGAGATCCGGGCCCGGCCCGAGAGGCGGTTGGCCGCCGGGCGGTACTCCAGTTCCAGGTCGTAGTGGGTGACCCGGTAGCCGCCGTTGCCGTGCTCGGGGAAGTAGGTGTCCGCGGACACCTCCGCCCCGGGCGTGGCGGGGACGGCGGCCCCGCCACGCACGCGCTTGCCGTTGCTCACCCTGTGCGGGCCCCCTCTGTGTGCCAGGCGGAGATCGGGTTGCCGAGCCAGCGGGTGCCCTCGGGCACGCTCTCGCCCCGCATGACGAGCGAGGCGGGACCGATCGCGCTCCGGGCCCCGACCGTCGCCCCGGGCAGCACGATGCCGTGCGGGCCGAGGCTCGCGCCCTCCCCGAGTACGACCTCGTCCATCCGCAGGATCCGATCGTGGAACAAGTGTGTCTGTACCACGCAGCCGCGGCCGACGGTCGCGCCGTCCCCGACCCGGACCAGGTCCGCCTCCGGCAGCCAGTACGTCTCGCACCATACGCCGCGTCCGATCCGCGCCCCCAGGCACCTCAGCCACAGGTTCATCAGCGGGGTGCCGCCGACCGCGCCGACGAGCCACGGCACGGCCAGCACCTCGACGAAGGTGTCGGCCAGTTCGTTGCGCCACACGAACGAGCTCCACAGCGGCCGTTCGCCCGTCCGCACCCGCCCGACCAGCAGCCACTTCATCACCACGGCCACCGCGCAGGCGACCGCACCGGCGCCCGCGAGCAGCGCCCCGCCGGCGGCGAGCGCCACGGGCGCCCCGTACCGGTCCGCCACCGCCGCGTACCCGGCGAGCACCAGCACCACCAGCGCGACCGCGCACATCACGGGGACGACCCGGCACAGCTCGACGGCCGCGCGGGCCAGCACGAGCCGCCGGGGCGGCGCGAAGGTGCGGCTGCGGTCGCCCGTCTCGGGGACGCGCGGCAGCCGCATCGGCGGCATGCCCAGGTAGGAACTGCCCGCCTTGGCCCCCTTGGGCGTCGCCGAGAGCACACCGACCAGGCCGTTCTTCGGCACCGAGCGGCCGGGGGCGGTCATGCCGGAGTTGCCGAGGAAGGCCTTCTTGCCGATCCGGGCCTCCGCGATGCGCATCAGGCCGCCGCCGAGCTCGTAGCTGCCCACCATGGTGTCGTCGGCGAGGAAGGCCCCGTCGCCGACGGTGGTCATCGTCGGCAGCGCCAGCACGGTGGACGCCTCGACGTGGCGGCCGACCTTCATGCCGAGCGCCCTCAGCCACACCGGCGTCAGCAGGCTGGCGTAGAGCGGGAACAGGTGCGCGCGGGCCCGGTCCATGAGCCGGGCCGTCGTCCAGGCCTGCCAGGCGACACGGCCGTGCACGGGGTGGTGGCCCTCGCGCAGCCCGACGCCCAGCAGCCGCACCCCGGCCAGCACCAGCAGCGCGTACGTCAGCAGCCAGGCGAGCGTGGCCAGGGGCACGGCCGCGAGCGCGGCGGGCAGCGGCGCGGCGCCGGCGCCGTGCAGGAACCGGGCCAGCACCAGCAGGGCGGGCAGCGCCGACACCGCGGGCATCAGGTCCAGGGCGAAGGCGGTCGCCTCGTACGCCGCCGACCAGCGCAGCCGTCGCGGCGGGCGGGAGTCGGGGCTGCGGTGCGGGGCCTTGCCGGTGCGGACGGCGGGCACGCCGCCCCACCGCTGCCCGGCCCGGACGGCGCCCACGACCGCGGAACCGGGGGCGATCTCGGCGCGCTTGCCGATCCGGGCGCCGGGCAGCAGGGTGCTGCGGGAGCCGACCGTGGCGCCCGCCCCGACGCGGATCTTGCCGATGTGCAGCAGGTCGCGGTCGAGCCAGTGCCCGGACAGGTCGACCTCGGGCTCCACGGCGCTGCCCTTGCCGAGCTTGAGCATGCCGGTGACCGGCGGCGGGGAGTGCAGGTCGGCGCCGTCGCCGACCTTGGCGCCCAGCGCGCGGGCGTAGTGGCTCAGCCAGGCACCGGTGAGGTTGCCGGCGCCGCTGACCTGCGCGAGGCGTTCGGCGGCCCACAGGCGCAGGTGCACCGCCCCGCCGCGCGGATAGGTGCCCGGGCGCACCCCGCGCAGCAGCAGCCGGGCGCCGCCCGCGGAGACGGCGACCCGTCCGGCGGGGCTGATGAGCAGCGCCCAGCCGGCCAGCACCCACCACCAGGAGACGGCCGGGACCCACGGGAACGGGCCGAGGAGGCGCAGCGCGTTGCCGATGGCGGCCGCCACGACGCCCCAGCGCAGTCCGGCCAGGACGAACAGCGGGAGCATCAGCGCCAGCTGGACCGCGGCGGCGCGCCGGGGCACCGGCCGTACGGGGCGCGCGGCGGCACGGCGGGCGTCGGCCTCGTCCAGGCGGGCGGCGAGCGCCCCGAGGATGGGGTGCTGGTAGACGTCGCCGACCGCGGCCGCGGGGTAGCGGGTGCGCAGCTGCGAGACGAGGCGGGCGGCGGTCAGGCTGCCGCCGCCGAGCGCGAAGAAGTCGGCGTCGGGCCCGGTCACCGGCGCGCCGAGGAGCTCGCCCCACAGGCCGGCGAGCAGGCCCTCGGTGCCGCCCAGTTCCACGGCGGGCGCGTCGAGCCCGGGCAGCGGCCAGGGCAGCGCGTCCCGGTCGACCTTGCCCGAGGTCCGGGTGGGCAGGGTGTCCACGACGGCGACCAGCGGGACGAGGGCGGCCGGCAGCGCCTCGCGGAGCCGGGCGAGCGCGTCGGCCTGGTCGAAGTCCCCGGTCACCGCGACGTAGCCGACCAGGATCTGGTTGCCGCCCTTGGTGGTGCGCACGGCGGCGGCCGCCCCGGCGACGGCGGGCAGCGCCTGCAGCGCGGCGTCGATCTCGCCCAGTTCGATGCGGCGGCCGCCCAGCTTGACCTGCTCGTCGGCGCGGCCGACGAAGACCAGGCCCTCCGCGTCCGCGCGGACCAGGTCGCCGCTGCGGTAGGCGCGGTCCCAGCCGAGGGCGGGCAGCGGCGCGTACTTCTCGGCGTCCTTGGCGGGGTCCAGGTAGCGGGCGAGGCCGACCCCGCCGATGACCAGCTCGCCGGTCGCGCCCATGGCCAGCGGTTCGCCGTGGGCGTCCACGACGGCCAGCTCCCAGCCGTCCAGGGGCAGTCCGATGCGGACCGGGCCCTCGCCGGTGAGCTGGGCGGCGCAGGCGACGACGGTGGCCTCGGTCGGGCCGTAGGTGTTCCACACCTCGCGCCCCTCGACGGCCATCCGTTCGGCCAGTTCCGGCGGGCAGGCCTCGCCTCCGAAGATCAGCAGGCGGACGTCGTCCAGCGCCTCGACGGGCCACAGCGCGGCCAGGGTGGGCACGGTGGAGACGACCGTGATCCCCTGCTCGACGAGCCAGGGGCCGAGATCCAGCCCGGTGCGGACGAGGGAGCGCGGCGCGGGCACCAGGCAGGCGCCGTGCCGCCACGCCAGCCACATCTCCTCGCAGGAGGCGTCGAAGGCCACCGAGAGCCCGGCCAGCACCCGGTCGCCGGGTCCCAGCGGCTCCTCGGCGAGGAAGAGCCGGGCCTCGGCGTCCACGAACGCGGCGGCCGAACGGTGGGTGACGGCGACGCCCTTGGGCTTGCCGGTGGAACCGGATGTGAAGATGATCCACGCGTCGTCGTCCGGCCCGGGACGGCGGCCGACGGTGCCGCGCGGCTCGGCGCACGGGGTGATCGTGAGGTGCTCGCCGATGACGGCGCACACCTCCGCCTCGGAGAAGACCAGCCGGGCGCGTTCCTCGGGGTCCTCGGCGTCGACCGGCACGTAGGCGGCGCCCGCGGAGAGCACGGCGAGGACCGCCACGTACAGGTCGGCGGTGCCCGAGGGCACCCGTACGCCCACCCGGTCGCCGGCGCCGATGCCGGCCTCCGCCAGGCGGCGGCGCAGGCGCTCGGTCGCGGCGGCCAGGGCCCGGTAGCTCAGCGTCGTGGTGCCGTCGTCGACGGCGGGCGCGGTGGGGTGCGCCCGGGCGGTGGCGGCCAGGACCCCGAGCAGGGTGCGCACGGGGGCGGCGTCGCCGGCCCGGAAGAGCGCCCGCGCGGGACACAGGACGCCGGAGGTGCCGGCGACACCGGCGGGCGCGGGGTCCTCGAGGAGCGGGAAGGGCGATTCGACGAGGGTCATACGGTGCTCCCCGGCTCGGACGAGCCGGGGGTCGGTGGCGCCGCCGCGGACGCGCCGGGCACCTTGTTCCGGTCGCTCACGGCCAGAGACAGACGCATGTCAAACCCTCCAAAAACTCAGGACCACTGCGGTGCCGGTGCCCCTCGACCGGCCGGCCGGGGACCACGGTGTCCCGGCGCGCGGGGTCGTCCCCGCGACTGGCGCACGCCCGGCATCCCCGTACCGCGGCCGTCCGGACCGGATTGGCGACGGGTTCGTTCACCCGGCGTCACAAATGGCGAACAGGGAGTTTACCGGTGCTTAATCCCCGCAGCCCGCCGAAAGGGGGGCACGTGGCCGCTCTCACAGTCGTGCCGGGCCCGGCGGGGCGTCGCCGCCACCTCCTTCCCACGGCCGATCCGACGGTCCCCACTCCGTTCGCCGGCCCTGGCCCGACGGTCGGGCCGGGGCGCGTACGCCGCCCGTGGCGTCCTCGGCCGACGCTGTCCGGCCGGCGAGAAGCGGGGTCACCGCGTGTGACGCACACCACAGACCTGACGGACCCCAGCTTGGCACGGGCCGCCGCTCCCTGCTGGTGGGGGCGGGACCTCGCTACCCACTGGACCACGGCGGGGACGAGAACCTCCGCTTCATGGCGCATCCGGGTGACGTCACGCAGAACGGCCGGGCCGGCGTCCGGACGGCCGGTGCGTTGATCGCCCGTCCGTCACTTCGCGTTGACGGACGGGCGCTTCCGGCCAGCTCCGGCGTGCCCGCGATCGCTCCCCGCCCGATCCCGGGCAGAGTCGGTCCCGCCTGGTGGTCCCGGTGCGCGCTCCTACCCTCGGCAGCTCGGAAACCAGGGGGTGAGGACCGATGCCTGCCGCCGATGTGCGGGTCGTGCCGGTGCAGCGGATGCGGCCCGGCGACCACGCGTTCGTCAGTTACGACGGCGACGACACACGCTGGGACGTCCTGGCCGCGTTCGCACGGCTCGGGCTGGCGGCCGGCGAGCGGGTCATGGTCTTCGCCGCCCCCGGCGTGCCGGACCGGGAGGTGCTGGCCCACCTGGGTCCGGCCGACGACGCCGGGCATCCCGGGCACGCCGACGCACGGGTGGAATCGGCGCACCGGCGCGGACAGCTCGTGCTGAGCAGCATGCGCGAGCTGATCCGTCCGGACCTCGCGTTCACGGCGGTGCGGCAGCAGGGCCGGCTCGCCGAGGAGACGGACCGCGCGGTCCGCGACGGGTACGCGGGCCTGCGCGCGTACATCGACATGCACTGGGTGCGCGACATGGGCGCGCCCATCGACGCGATGGTGCACCGCGAGACCCACGCCGACCACCTCTTCACCGGCCGGCCGTACGCGGAGATCTGCGCCTACGACCGCCGGTGGTTCACCGGGGACGTGCTCGACGCGATGGCGCAGGCCCACCCGCGCAACCTGCTGACCCGGCTCGGCGCGCTGTACGCGACGCACACCGAGGGCCTGCTGCGGCTGCTCGGCGAGCCGACCTCAGCACACGGGAACGGTTCCACGGCGTGGTCGAGGACGCGCTGCGGCGGACCGCGGAGGGCGGGCGGCTCGTACTGGCCCTGCGCGACCTGCACTTCCTCGGCGTCGGCTGCGCGACGGAACTCCTGACGCTGGCGGCCTCCGCCGGGGAGCGCGGGGTACGGGTGGAGGTCCGCTGCTCGGCCTTCCACCTGACGCTGCTGCGCACGCTGGGCGCGACGTCCCTGCCGGGGCTGACACTGATCGAGGTGAGCGGCTGATGCTGGAGGAGCTGCACGAACCCTCCGCCGGCGATCCGGCCGCCGGGGGCTGCTGGCTGGAACGCGACTTCACGGAGGGTGAGCTGCCCCGACTGCGGGTGCTGGCCGAGGAGTTCGCGATGTGGGCGGGGCTCCCGGCGGCACGCCGCGGTGAGTTCGTCCTCGCGGTGAACGAGGTGGCCTCCAACGCGATCACCCACGGCGGCGGCCGCGGCCGCCTGATGCTGCGCCGGACCGACGGCGAGGTGCAGTGCCGGATCACCGACGCCGGCCCCGGCTTCAGCGCCACCGTCATTCCCGAACTGCTGCCGGGCCTCGACTCCCGCTGCGGGCGCGGCCTGTGGCTCGCCCGCCTGGTCACCGACCACCTCACGATCGCCACGGGCCCGGTCGGCGCGGTCGTCACCCTTGCGATCCGCCTCCACTGAGCGGGCGGCGCCCGGGCAGGGCCGGGCCGCCCGGGCCGCCGCGCGGCCCCCTCCGCGCGGCGCCCCGAGCACGCCTCCGGGGCTCCTGCGGTCCGGGTCACCCACGCACCACACCGCGAACGCCCTGGCGATCCCCGGCCCGCTCCCGTCCGCCACGCCCGCCGCTGTGCGCGGCGGCCGCCCGAGCACGACCTCTGGCGGCGCCCACCCTGCGGTCCGCACCCGGACTCACGGCAGGGCCGGGAGCGTGCCTTCACCGGGGATGTGGATCCAGCCCTCGACGGCGGCCGCGTAGGTCTCCTCCGGGCCGGCGGGGCCGCGGGTGAGTCCACGCTGGACGGCCCGTGCGGCGAGGGCGGCGACCAGTGCGTCGAAGGCGTGCTCGCTGCCGTCGTACGCGGCGCGTTCGGCCGGGCCGCACCGCAGCCAGGGGGCGGCCGCGCGGAGTCCGGCCGTCGAGCGCTCGGTGCCCAGGCCCCATCGTCTGCGGGACGCCGCCGGGTACACCTCGGCGATCCGGCCGGAGCCGTCACGGGCCACCGGGCGGTCGCGGGCGGCGAGTTCGTCGGCGAGGTGGGCCCAGCGGGCGGCGGTGGCGCCCAGCCGGTCGAAGGCGACGGACAGCGGCCACCGGCCGCCGAGTTCCTCATGGGTGAGGACGTCGGTGCGGCGGTGGCGCAGGGTCGCCCGGTACGCCGAGCCGTCGGTGCCCCGCCCGGGCCACGGCGTGCCCGCCGCGTGCGCGGAGACGGCCTCGACGAACGGGATCGGCCAGCCGAAGGGGCAGTCCACCCCGGCCCGTTCCCCCGGCTCCAGGCCGCACAGCAGGTCGGCCAGCACGTCGTCGGCACACCCCAGCAGGGGCGGGGAGACGACGGCCGTGCCGTCACCGGGCCAGGTGACGACCGCGACCGCGGTCGTCCGGGGGCTCGCGGCCAGGTCGATCCCGAGGGTGCGCACGGTCCCATCATCCCCGCCGCGCGGCGGGCACTGCGGGGGCGCGGCTGAACGTTCCGGTGACGGGGTGCGTATCCCCTGCCGTACCGCACTGCAGCCAATGGTGAGGACCGGCCGATGAACGCTCAGAGCAACGTCCCCTTCCAGGGCCTTCAAGCGCTCCCCGACGGCGAGGCGGAACTGCCGCTCGTCGTGCACCTGCGGTGGGAGGACCTCGCGGCGCTGGGCCGTGAGGCGAGCCGGCTGGCGGTGCGGCTGCAGCGGCCGGTGAGCCTCGACGAGGCGGCCGGGCACCATCTGCGGACCCGTTTCGGGGTGAGCCACGCGCCCGACAAGGACGAACACCCGAAGACCGAGGCGAGCCGTGCGGTCACCGCGGCGGTGCCCTCCTCCGCCGCCCCGATGGCGATCGCGCCGGGTGCCGCGCAGCAGTCCGGCGGCGCCCACGCGGCTCCCACCCACGCGGCCCCCGCGCACGCGTCGGCCCACACGGCGGCCCACACATCCGCGCACGCGTCGGCCCACACATCCGCCCCGGCGTCCGGCACCGGGCTCATGCCGGGCCAGCAGCCCGAGCACCCGGGCAGGATGGCGCCGCTCGGTGGCCGCAACATCGTGGAGCAGCCCACGACCGCCGCCGGGTAGCCCCCCACTCCCCCGGCAACCGCTCAACCGCTCAACGGCTCACATCGCCGCGAGCGCGCGCCCGACGTCCCGCAGATGGGCGCGGAGCGCGGCCGGGGTGTCCTCGTCGAGGACGACGGGGAGCCCGGCCAGCGCCACGAGGTCGTGCGTGATCAGGTCCGGCGAGTCCGCGCCGAACGTCACGCGGCAGCGGCCCTCGTCCAGTGGCGTCACCCGCCCGGGCAGCGGCGCCGGGAGGCGGGCCAGCACCTCGGCGGCGGGGGCGCCGACCGTGGCCGCGGCCGTGAAGCGGTAGGGGGCGGCGGTCAGCGTCGCGGCGAGGTACGCGGCCGGGTCGGTACCCGGGCCGCCGGGCAGGTCGCGCGGGGTGAAGCGGCGGTGGACGGGGGCGGGGCCGGTGAGCCGGTCCAGCCGGAACACCCGCCAGCCCGCGCGGTCGGTGTCGTAGGCGATGACGTACCAGCGCCCGTACGCGGTGGCGAGGCTGTGCGGCTCGGCACGGCGCCGCTCCGGGGCGGTGGCGGCGCGCCCGCGGTAGTCGAAGGTCACCACCTCGTGGTCGCGGCAGGCGGCGGCGAGTACGGCCAGTGCCTCCGGATCGGCCTCCGGAACCGGCTGCCCGACCGGGACGCGGACGGTGGCCGCGCCGACGGCGGCGACCCGGGCCCGCAGCCGCGCGGGCAGCACCTGCTCCAGCTTGGCCAGGGCGCGTACCGACGTCTCCTCGATGCCCGCCACACCACCGCCCGCGGCGGCCGTGCGCAGTCCGACGGCGATCGCCACCGCCTCGTCGTCGTCCAGCAGCAGGGGCGGCAGGTCGCGGCCGGAGGCCAGCCGGTAGCCACCGGCCGTGCCCGTGGTGCCGTGCACGGGGTAGCCCAGTTCGCGCAGCCGGTCGACGTCCCGGCGCACGGTGCGGCCGGTCACGCCGAGACGGCCGGCGAGCTCGGCGCCGGACCATGTGCGGCGGCTCTGCAGCAGCGAGAGCAGCCGCAGCATCCGGGCGGGCATCGTCGGGCGGTCCGTCGTCATGCGCCGAGATTTCCACAGCCTGGGGACAGGATGTGTCCTCAAGCGCTCCTAGCGTCGTCCCCATGAGGACGAACACGCACGAGGACACCCTGATCACCCCGGGCGACGCGGGGTACGACGCCGAGCGCTCCGGTTTCCAGACCGCCTGGCTCCACCGCCCGGACCTGATCGTCGCCGCCCGGACCGCCCAGGACGTCCGGGCGGCGGTGGTCCACGCGGCGGCCCGCGCGCTGCCGGTCGCCGTCCAGGCCACCGGGCACGGCCTGTCCGTGGCCGCCGACCGGGGTGTGCTGATCAGCACCCGCCGCATGCGCGCGGTCCGGGTGGACCAGGTGGCGCGCACCGCGTACGTCGGGGCGGGTGCCCGCTGGGCGGACGTCGTCACGGCGGCCGCGCCCTTCGGGCTGGCGCCGCCGAGCGGTTCCTCGCCGGACGTGGGCGCGGTCGGCTACACCCTCGGCGGCGGACTGGGTCTGACGGCGCGCCAGTACGGCTGGGCCTGCGACCACGTACGGGCCTTCGACGTCGTCACGGCGGACGGCCGGGCCCGGCACGTCACCGCCCGGACCGAGCCGGAACTCTCGTGGGCGCTGCGCGGCGCCGGCCACGGCCTCGCCGTGGTCACGGGGATGGAGATCGGACTGCTGCCCGTGCCGGCGCTGTACGGCGGGCAGTTGGTCTTCCCGGCCGGGGCGACGGAGGAGGTGCTGGAGGCGTACCTGCGCTGGACCCGGGAGGTGCCCGAGGAGCTGACGTCCTCGGTGGCCCTGGTCCCGGCCGGGCCCGGGGGACGGCACCTCGCCTCGGTGCGGATCGCCTTCAACGGCCCGGCGGCGGAGGGCGAACGCCTGGTGGCGCCGCTGCGCGCGACCGGGCCGCGTACGACCGACGACGTGCGGCTCGTGCCGTACACCGAGTCGGGCGCCATCCACCGCGACCCGCCGCGGCCGCACGCCTACGCCGCCGACAACGCCGTGCTGCGCGACGTCGACGCGGCCGCCCTGCGCCGGGTCCTCACGGCGGCCGCCGGCACCGTCGTCGACCTGCGCCACCTCGGGGGCGCCCTGTCCCGGCCGCCCGCCGTACCGGGCGCGACCGGCCACCGCGACGGGCGGTTCCTGCTGCGGGTGATCTCGGCGACCGGGCCGGAGATGGAGCCGGTCCGGGCGGTGCAGCGCCGCGTCCTGGCCGAGGTGGCCGACCGGACGGCCGGGCGCTGCCTGACCTTCGTCTACGGCGACGGGGCGGGGGCCAACCCGGCCCAGTTCCGCTCCGGCCACCCGGCGCCGGACGCCGAACGCCTCGCCCGCCTGAAGGCGGCCCTCGACCCCGGCGACCTCTTCCGCTTCAACCGCGGGGTGCGGCTGGGAGGCTAGCCCGCCAGTCCGTATCCGAACGCCGTGTAGGTATGCGCCGGGAGCCCCACCTTGGCCGGGCCGAAGCTGGTCGAGGCCGTCGTCGAGTAGAGCGTGGACGCGGCACCCGGCAGGAACCAGGCGGCGCCCTCGGGGTCGTTCTCCCCGTCGGCGACGACGGTGAGGTCGGCACGGCCGTCGCGGTTCACGTCGGAGGCCAGGAGGCGGTGGCCGAAGGCGTCGTTCATCTCCGTCTCGCCGGGCACACCGGGGCTGTCCTGCGTGAGGAACACCGACCGGGCCGTGGTGACGCCGGAGGCCGTACCCCGGAGCAGGGTGACCGCCCCGGCCCACGTCCGGACGTCGACGGCGTCGCCGAAGGACTCGCCCGGCGCGCCGACCGCGAGGTCCCCGTAACCGTCCTTGTCGTAGTCGCCGATCGCGAGGGCCTGGCCGAAGCGGTCCCCGGTCTCCGAGGAGTCCGGGACCCCCGCGGAGTTCTGCGTGAGCGCGACGCGCCGGGTGGCGCTCGGACCGGACGACGTGCCGTAGACGACGTCGATCCTGCCGCCGGTGGAGGCCGTGGGTTCGGCGGCCCGGTCCTCGGGGTTGCCGAGCGCGATGTCGCCGTAGCCGTCCTTGTTCAGGTCGCCGATCGCCGCCGTCCCGGCGGGCCGCAGGGTCGCCGCCCTGGTGATGCCGGAGGCGGTGCCCCGGTAGTAGACGGCGGAGCCGAGCTGGTCGCGATTGGCCTTGCTGCCGGTGGCCACGAGGTCGGCCCTGTTGTCGCCGTCGACCCGGCCCGCGGTGAGGGCGGGCCGGTCGATGCCCGGGGCGTACGAGGACGCCTTGCCGGTGCTGCCCGACTTGGCGAACGGGCCGCGGATCAACCGGATCCGCCAGGAGGCTTCGCCCGTGCGGCCCTGCGTCGAGACCGCCAGGTCCGGCTTGCCGTCACCGGTGAAGTCGGCGGCCGCGAGGCCCATGCCGAAGTAGCTTCCGGCATACGACAGCGGGTTCTTCACCGTCGTGCCGCCGGACAGGCCGCTCTTGGAGCCCCAGACGATGACGACCGTGCCCGCGTCCGGGTAACTGCCGACCTTCTCGCGTGGGGCGCCGACCACGAGGTCGCTGTAGCCGTCGCGGTTGAGGTCGGCGGCGGCGACCTGGTCGCCGAACTCGTCGTCCGCCTCCGCCGCGCCGGGGACGCCCGCGGTGTTCTGGCTGATCACCTGGTGCTTGGCGGGGTTCAGCCCGCTCGCTGTCCCGTAGACCACGGCGACCTGACCGGCCCAGAGCTTCCCGCTCACCTTGGCGGCGGGGGCGGCGATGGCGACGTCCCGGTAGCCGTCGCCGTTGAAGTCGCCCGCGAGGCCGGAGGGGGCGGCGGAGGCGGGGGAGGAGAGGGCGAACGGGGCGAGGCCCGCGGCGAGCAGGGTGGCCAGCGCCGCGGCGCCGCGCAGGGGGTGCTTCACTTACGTGTCTCCAAGCAGGGGGACGGGGTCGGGCGGGAGCCCGGGACCCGGGTGCCGCGGTGAGGAGACCCACGAGGGGCCGCCGGGGTTGTACTAGGCCGTGTCGTCAAATGAGCTCCCCAGCTACCGCTGGGAGGTGCCCCCACCGCCCGGAGGGCGGGCCCCGCGGCTCCCCCAGCTTCGCTGGGAGGTGCCCCCAGATGCGGTGCATCGCAAGGCGGAGGATCGTCCTCGTAGTGGGCTACTCGGACGATTCGACAAGTCCCCCGGGCCGAAGGCTGGTGGAGTGCCGTGCCTGGACGCACCTCCCAGCGCCAGCTGGGGGAGCGCCGCGGGGTGGGGGCACCCCCGGCCGAAGGTTGGGGGAGGGCATGTGACGACACGGCCTAGCCCCGCCGTACGGCCCGGAGCTCCGCGACCCAGCGGCGCAGGACGTCGCGGACGTGGTCGGCGTGGTCGGCGGGATAGCCCCGCGGGCCGCACTCGACGACCAGGATCAGGCCGAGGTAGACGCGGTAGAGGGCCAGCCGGTGCAGCGTGGAGGGCCCGAAGTCCAGGGTGCCGCCCGCCTCGTGGTAGCCGGCGACGAGGTCGCTGCCGGGGCCGGCGTCGCCGCCGAGGGCCAGGGAGACCAGTTCGGCCACCGGGTCGCCCCAGAAGGCCCGCTCGTGGTCGATGAGCCCGGTGACGGCGGAGCCGTCCTCGGCGACGAAGACGTTGCCGGGCCACAGGTCGAAGTGGACCAGCCGCGGCTCGGTCACCTCCGCCAGGACGTCCGCGCCCTCCGCGACGAGCGCGCGGACCTCGTCGGGGGCGACGCCGAGCGGGGTGCTCCAGCGCACGGCCTCCTCCAGCATCGCCTCCACCATGACGCGGAAGGCCGTCGGCCAGTCCGCCGCCGACAGCCCGGCCTCGGGGGCCGGGTAGCCGTACCGGCCGTCCTCCGGGGCGAGCGTGTGCAGCCGCGCCACGATCCGGCCCAGTTCACGGCGCAGCGCGGCCTGCCGGTCCGCGGGGAGGCGGTCCGCCGCCTTGTCCCAGGGGGTGCCGGGCAGGACCGACAGGGTCATGAAGTCCGGTGCCGCGTGCAGCAGTTCCGGCAGCGGCACATCGCCGAGGGCGGCCATCCGGCGGTGCGCCATGACCTCGGTGGCCATGATGCCGCGCTCGTAGCGCAGCACCAGGGCGTCCGGCGGTGGGGCGATCTTCACCACCGCCGGACGCCCGTCGTCGAGCCGCACCCGGTAGGCGGCGTTGAACCAGCCGTCCGTGAGCTCGGCCTCCACGCTGCAGCCGAGGCCCGCCGACTCCCGCAGCAGGGCGGCCAGTTGTCCGGCGGTGAGGGCGCGCTTGGTCAGGCTCTTCATGCCCCCGCATGCTATGAGAGCGCTCCCACGCTGTCACCGGTCGTGCGCGGGGGCGGTCCGTCACGGCACCCGTCCCGGTGTCGACGTGTCCGCGGCGCGCCCGGTTTTTCAGGGGCGCGCGGCTACACCCGTCACGCCCGGTACCGCAACCCCTACGCGCCTGGTCTGTTCCCGGGCCACTTTCATATGGCAATCTCATCTTCACGTCGTACGCTCAGGCCCACGTCCCCCACGCTCACCTCCTCAGCCCCAGGTTCCTCAGGATCGACGAAGAGAAGACCGCCGTGGCGTCCCTGCCCCTCACCCTGGCGGCTCGTCTGCTGCCCACCGCCATACTCGCCATCGTCGGCTGGACGATGGCCTCCTCGTCCCACGAGGACGCCGGCCGCACGTCGGCGAACGGATCCCGGACCGGCTCCACCGCGCCGTCCGGGTCGGACTCCGGCGCGGGTTCGGACTCCGGTTCCGGCTCCGGCTCCGGCTCCGGTTCGGACGGCTCCAAAGACGCGCCCGCCACGTACTCCAAGCCACCCGCGCCGTGCACCGCGATCAAGACCGCGACCATCAAGAAGCTGGTCCCCGAGGCCAAGACGACGGGCAAGCAACTGTCCCTCACCGACCCCTCGCACCGCACGGGCTGCTCGTGGAACGCCCTCAAGGGCTTCGACTACCGCTGGCTCGACGTGACCTTCGAGGTGTCCACGACCGGTGGCGGCCAGGACGGCGAGGCGGCGGCGAAGGCCTCCTACAAGCGCCTGAAGAAGGCGACCACGGCGTCCGGGATCGGTGACGAGGCGTCCGTGTCCGTGGAGCTGACGACCGAGGACAAGCAGCAGACGCGCGAGGCGGTCGTGGTGTTCCGCAAGGGCAACGCGGTCGTGACCGTCACGTACAACGGCAGCGACTTCGAGAACAAGAAGGCGCCGGACGAGTCCGAGGTCCGCGACGGCGCCCTTGCCGTGGCCAAGGACGCGCTCGCCGGGCTCGGCCCGGGCACCAACGTCGAGGGCGATCAAAGCGCCTGAGCCGGGGCGGGCCGGTTCAGGCCTCCGTGGCGGTGACCACGTCGCGTGGCGGGCGGCCGTCGAGGAAGTCCAGGACGTTGCGGACGGCGGCGAGCGCGATCCGGGCCACCGTGTCCCCGGTGGCGCCGCCCGCGTGCGGGGACAGGACGACGTTGGGCGCGTGGAGCAGCCGCATCCCGGCCGGCGGCGGTTCGGGGTCGAAGACGTCGAGCCCGGCACCGGCCAGGCGCCCGGCCTCCAGCGCGTCGGCGAGCGCGTCCTGGTCGACGACCGCGCCCCGCGCGGTGTTGACCAGGAAGGCGGTGGGCTTGAGCAGCGCCAGCCGTCGCGCGTCGAGCAGATGCCGGGTCGCGTCGTTCAGCGGGACGTGGACGGACACGTAGTCGGCGGTCGCCAGCAGCTCCTCCAGCGGGAGGCGGCGGGCCCCGAGCAGTTGCTCGGTCGCGGCCGGTACGGGCCCGCGCGAGGTGTAGCGGACGGTCATCCCGAAGGCGGCGGCCCGCCGGGCCACGGCCTGCCCGATCGCCCCGAGGCCGATCACGCCGAGGACCCTGCCGTCCAGCTCGGTCAGTGACCGCTGCAGGCGGGGCAGCGGCCATTCGCCGCGGGACAGCGCGTCGTGCGCGGGGACGATCCGCTTGGCGAGCGCGAGCATCAGCGCGAAGGTCTGCTCGGCGACGCTCTGCGTCTCGGCCCCGCTGGAGCCGATGGTGCACACGGGCACCCCGCGGGCGCGGGCGGCGGCGACGTCCACGTGCTCGTGGCCGTGGCCGGTGCACTGGACCAGTTCCAGGACGGACGCGCGGGCGAGGTGCCCGGCCGTCACGGGGCCCAGCGCGGTCATGATCACGTGGGCCGCGGCCAGGGCGGCCGGGTCCTCGTCGGCGGACTCGACGACGGTCACGGCGGCCCGGCCCTCGAAGAGCCCGGCCATGGCGGCACCGACGCGGCGGCCCCCGACGTGCGGCGCGATGACCGCGAGGACGTTCTTCGGCTCCATGCCTCGTCACTCCTTCGTTCGCGGATCCGTCCGCGGGGGTCAGGGCGCCGCGGCCGTCAGGTACCGCTGGACGGTGGGCGCCAGCCAGGCCACGACCTCCTCGCGCGGCATCGCCACGGCCGGCGGGAAGCGGAGCACGTACCGGCTGACGGCCATGCCGAGGATCTGCGAGGCCACGAGCACGGCGCGTTCCGTGGCGCGGCCGGGCTCCGGGTCCGGGCACACGGCGGCGGCGACCGGTGCGAGCTGCCACTGCAGGATCGACCGCATCCGCTCGGCGCCGGCCGGGTTGGTGACGCCGACGCGCAGCAGCGCGGTCAGGGTCTCGTCCTCCTCCCAGCGCTCCAGGAAGTGCGCGACGAGGACGGCCCCGACGTCCTCGGTCGCGACCGCGGTCACGTCCGGCATGCGCAGGTCGAACTCGGAGGCGGCGGCGAAGAGCCCCTCCTTGTTGCCGTAGTAGCGCATGACCATCGAGGGGTCGATGGCGGCGTCCTTGGCGATGGCGCGGATGGTCGCGCGCTCGTAGCCGTCGGCGGCGAAGCGGTCGCGGGCCGCGGCGAGGATCGCCGCGCGGGTGGCGTCGGAACGGCGGGGGGCGGGGGACGTCGTGGTCATGCCCACAACTGTAGGCCAACGGCTGTTGACATCGCCAGAGCGGCGGCGCTACGTTTGCCAACAAGCGTTGGCCTACAAGTGTTGGCATCCGAGGAGACCGCCATGACCACCGAGAACCGCACCGACGCCACCCGCACCGACGCCACCCGCACCGCCACCGCCACCGGCACCGGGGAGCACCCCGCCGGGGTCCTGGTCGTGGGCGCGGGCCCCACCGGTCTGCTGCTCGCCGGGGACCTGGCCGCCGCCGGTGTCCCCGTCACCGTCCTGGAGCGGCGCGGCCCGGGGCACGGCAACCTGAGCCGGGCCTTCGGCGTCCACGCCCGCACCCTCGAACTCCTCGACGCCCGCGGCCTCGCCGACGAGCTGGTCGCCACCGGCCACCGGCTGCGCGGCCTGCGGCTCTTCCGCCGGCTGTCGCTGGACCTGACGGAGCTGCCCTCCCGCTTCCCGTACCTGCTGATCACCCCCCAGTACGAGGTCGAGCGGCTGCTGGAGCGCCGGGCCCGCGCCGCGGGCGCGCGCTTCGAGCACGGCGCCGAGGTCCTCGCGGTACGCCAGGACGACGAGGGCGTCGCACTCGACGTCCGCACCGCGGACGGCACGATCACCACCCGGCGCGCCGCGTACGCCGTCGGCACCGACGGCCACCGCAGCGCCGTCCGGACCGCCCTGGGCCTGCCCTTCCCCGGCCGGTCCGTCATCCGGTCGATCGTGCTCGCCGACGTCCGGCTCGCCGAACCGCCCGCGGAACTGCTGACCGTGGGCGGCACGGGCGACGCCTTCGCCTTCCTCGCGCCCTTCGGCGACGGCTGGTACCGCGTGATGTGCTGGGACCGCACCGGCGAGCGGCCCGACGGCGACCCGGTCGGCCTCGACGAGGTCCGCGCCGTCACGCGCCGCGCCCTGGGCACCGACCACGGCATGGGCGAGGCCCGCTGGCTCTCCCGCTTCCACAGCGACGAACGCCAGGTGCCCGTCTACCGCGCCGGCCGCGTGCTGCTCGCCGGCGACGCGGCGCACGTCCACTCCCCCGCCGGCGGCCAGGGGATGAACACCGGCCTGCAGGACGCCGCCAACCTCGGCTGGAAGCTCGCCGCGGTGGTCCGCGGCCACGCGACCGACGCCCTGCTCGACACCTACCAGGCCGAACGGCATCCGGTGGGCGCGACGGTGCTGCGCAGCAGTGGCGGCATCATCCGGCTCGCCATGGCCCACAACGCCCTCCAGCGGGCCTTCCGCGACCTGGTCTCCCTGGCCGTGGGCCACCTCCCGACGCTGCGCCGCAGGGCCCTGGGCGCGATCACCGGCATCGGCATCGCCTACCCCGCCCCGCGCGGCGCCCACCCCTTGACCGGCGGGCGCGCCCCCGACCTGCCGCTGCGGGAGGGCCGGCTGTACGAGGCCCTGCGCGCCGGCCGCTTCGTGCTCGTCACCCCCGAGGGCGCGGCGGCCGGACCCGCCGACGCGCGCGCCGTCCACGTCACCCGTACGGACGGCGGCCGCACCACGCTGCTCGTCCGCCCGGACGGCTACGTCGCCTGGGCCGCCGACGGCGCCGCCGGCGGCGACCACGGCGCCGCCCTCACCGCGTGGGCCGGGGAGGCGGGACACATGTCCCGGCCGACCGCGGGCATCCGCACCTGACTGCCGCCGGGCACGGGACGGGAGGCTGCGGGCAAGGCAGGGAGCCGGTGTTCCTGCTGTGGTTCACCCAGCGGACCGCCCTGAGAGCGCCCGGCACCACCGCGCCTATGCTGCAAGCGTAGGCGGGCACTTGCCCCTCCCGACCTCCCGACCTCCCGACCGGCGAAAGGCAGCACGACCATGAGCCCCCGTACCGCAGTCGTGACCGGCGCGAGCAGCGGCATCGGTGCCGCCACCGCCCGCAGGCTGGCCGAAGCCGGCTACCACGTCGTGCTCACCGCCCGCCGCGCCGACCGCCTGGAGGCGCTCGCCAAGGAGATCACCGCCGCGGGCCACTCGGCGGCCGCCGTGGCCCTCGACGTCACCGACCGCGGCGCCGTCGACGCGCTCGCCGCCTCGCTGGACCGGGTGGACGTCCTGTTCGCCAACGCCGGCGGTGCCCTCGGCGCGGACCCGGTCGCCACCGCCGACCCCGAGGAGTGGCGCACGATGTACGAGGTCAACGTCCTCGGCGTGCTCCACACCGTCCAGGCGTTCCTGCCCGGGCTGATCGCCTCCGGCGACGGCACCGTGGTCGTGCTCTCCTCCACCGCCGCCTTCACCCCGTACGAGGGCGGCGGCGGCTACGTCGCGGCCAAGCACGGCACCCACGCCCTCGCCGGCACGCTCCGCCTGGAGCTGCTCGGTGAGCCGGTCCGCGTGATCGAGATCGCCCCCGGCATGGTGAAGAGCGAGGGCTTCGCCCTCACCCGCTTCCACGGCGACGAGGAGAAGGCCGCCGCCGTCTACGCGGGGGTGGCCGAGCCCCTCACCTCCGAGGACATCGCCGACACGGTCACCTGGGCGGTCACCCGCCCGTCCCACGTCAACGTCGACCTGCTGGTCGTCCGCCCCCGCGCCCAGGCCGCCCAGCACCGGGTGCACCGCGAGCACCGGGAGCCGTAGCCGCCCGGCGGGCGCGTCACCGCTCCTCCCGCCGTCGCCGTACGACCGGCGGGTCCGGCGGCCGCGCACGGCCCCGGACCCGCCCGCCGGGCTCAACCCTTGACGCAGACGACCTGCTTGAGCTTCGCGACGACCTCCACGAGGTCCCGCTGCTGCTCGATCACCTTCTCGATCGGCTTGTACGCGCCCGGGATCTCGTCCACGACGCCCGAGTCCTTGCGGCACTCGACGCCCTTGGTCTGCTCCTCCAGGTCCCGCGTGGAGAACCGCTTCTTCGCCGCGTTGCGGCTCATCTTGCGGCCGGCGCCGTGCGAGGCGGAGTTGAAGGCGTCGGTGTTGCCGAGCCCGCGGACGATGTACGAACCCGTGCCCATGGAGCCCGGGATGATGCCGTGGTCGCCGCTGCCGGCCCTGATCGCGCCCTTGCGGGTGACGAGCAGGTCCATGCCGTCGTAGCGCTCCTCGGCCACGTAGTTGTGGTGGCAGGAGATGACCTCGTCGAAGGTGACCCTGGCCTTGCGGAACTCGCGCCGCAGCACCTCCTGGAACAGGGCCATCATGATCGCGCGGTTGCGCTTCGCGTAGTCCTGAGCCCAGAACAGGTCGCGCCGGTAGGCCGCCATCTGCGGGGTGTCCGCGATGAAGACGGCCAGGTCGCGGTCGACCAGGCCCTGGTTGTGCGGCAGCTTCTGGGCCTCGCCGATGTGGTGCTCGGCGAGTTCCTTGCCGATGTTCCGCGAACCGGAGTGCAGCATCAGCCAGACCGCGCCCTCCTCGTCGAGGCAGACCTCGATGAAGTGGTTGCCGGAGCCGAGCGTGCCCATCTGCTTCGTCGCGCGCTCGTACCGGAACCTGACGGGCTCGGCCAGGTCGTCGAAGCCGTCCCAGAAACGGTCCCAGCCGGCCGCGGGCAGGCCGTACAGCCGGGCGGGGTCGACGGCCTCGTCGTGCATGCCGCGGCCGACCGGGATGGCCTGCTCGATCTTGGAGCGGAGCCGCGAGAGGTCACCGGGCAGGTCGTTCGCCGTCAGGGAGGTCCGCACCGCGCTCATGCCGCAGCCGATGTCCACGCCGACCGCGGCCGGGCAGACCGCGCCGTGCATCGCGATCACCGAGCCCACCGTGGCGCCCTTGCCGTAGTGGACGTCGGGCATGACGGCGAGTCCCTTGATCCACGGCAGCGAGGAGACGTTGCGCAGCTGCTGCATGGCGACGCCCTCGACCGCGGCCGGGTCGGTCCACATGCGGATCGGTACCTGCACTCCGGGCACTTCCGTGTACGACATCTCTTTCCCCCCTGGGTCGGACGGTGGAATCCATCAAGGCAACACAAACAACACGTCTTAATGGAAAGCGAAATAAAGGGCGAAGTCAGCCATACAGCCCCATGATCCGGCGACGGCCGCAGCGCGTGCGGTAGACATTGTGTCTACCCGTCGCCCACCCCCGCCAAGGGATTTACGCGGGCGCCGGACCGACCGCCGGAGGAAGGGGCCACCTCAGTGCAGCCAACGGGAGACCGCGTCCACCGGATCCGGGGCCTGCTGGCCGCGGCGTGCACGACGGCGCTCGCCGTCGCCGCACTGTCCGGGTGCAGCGGGTCGGGCGGCTCCGGGGACGGCGCACGCAACGGCGACACCGCGGACGGCAGGCAGTCCACCCCGGCGGCCCCACCCGGCCGCTACCGGGTGCTGCCCGAGCCGTGCGGTTCGGTCGCCGCGGACACCCTCGAGAAGTTCGTCCCGGACGCGGACGACGACGCGGGCGAGGCGACCGTGACGTTCGACACGGACCGCAAGGTGGGCTGCAAGTGGACCGGCCGCACCGACCTCGGCAACCGCTACCTCCAGATCGACCTCGAGCGCGTCGTGTCGTACGACACATCCGTCAGCGACGAGAGCCAGGCCACGGCGGACTACGACAGCCGGGCCGCGGAGGCCCACATCCCGGCCGCCACGGCGCCGGCCGACGCCGCCGCGTCCGCGTCGGCCACCGCGGGTCGGCCCAGCTCAGAGGGCGGCAGCCCGGTGGCACCGGACGCCCCTTCGCCGTCCGTGACGGCCACCGGCGAGACCGCCCCGCGCACCCTCGACGACCTCGGCGACGGGGCCTTCCTCGACGACGTCCTCAAGAACCAGGGCCCCGGACTCCACCGCGACATCACCGTCGTCTTCCGCATGGCGAACGTCCTGGTCACCGTCGAACTCTCGCAGTGGTCAACGGACAAATCGGTCGAACCGCCCAGCGAGGAGCTGCAGCTGGGGGCCCGCCAGGTCGCGGCGGAGCTCGCAGATCAACTCGACGAATGAGGCGAAGCGCGTAGTCTGGCCGTTTGTGCCATGACATGAAACGCACCGAAATGAGCGAAGGATCCATGCACCGATCAGCCCCGCACCTCGCCCGCCTGCTCGTCGGCGCGGCCGTGCCGGTGATGCTCGTCGCCGGCTGCTCCTCCGGCTCGGACTCGTCGAAGGACGACGCGCAGAAGGCGGCCGCATCGGCCCCCGCGTCGAAGTCCGCGTCACCGTCACCCAGCGCCGTCGCCGCCAGGTACGCCGAACTCCCCGACCCGTGCCGGGTCATCGGCGCCAAGACCGTCAAGTCCCTGGTACCGAAGGCCAAGAAGCCCGCGGGCACCCCCGCGCACTCGGCCGAGCGCGACGAGCGCGGCGGCTGCTCCTGGAACGGCCTGGACGGCTACCAGTACCGCTGGCTGGACGTCTCGCTCCAGCGCTACGACGCGGTGGCGGGCCTCGGCTCGGCCGAGGAGCAGGCGAAGGAGCGCTACGCCGAGCAGGTCGCCGAGGCCGGCAGGGCGAAGGGCGCCAAGAGCACGCCGGTCACGGTGGACGGCGTGTGGGACGCGGGCACCGCGGTCACCTCGTCGGTCAGGAAGGACAAGGAGGAGTACCGGGACGTCACGGTCGTCGCCCGCACCGGGAACGCCGTGCTGGTGCTCACCTACAACGGCGCGGGCCTCGAGGACGCGAAGACCCCGGCCGAGTCCGGCCTGAAGACCGGCGCGCTCAAGGCGGCCAAGGAGGCGGCCACCGCGGTCGCGGCGGCGAACGCGTAACAACTGCGGGATCCGCTGTACCGATTCACCACGTTTGGGCAACCTGCCCGTTGCCCCGTGTGGCAGGCTGGGCAGGCCAGTTTCCGAGCCTGGGAGGGTCGCGGGTGTCCGCGATACGCATGAACCGGACGCACCGGATCCTGATCGGTGTGGTCGTCACGGGCGCCGTCGTCATCGCCGCGATCGGCTTCGCGGGCTCGTACGCGGCCGTGCGCGAGCTGGCGCTGAGCAAGGGCTTCGGCTGGTTCGCCAACGTCTTCCCGGTCGGCATCGACGCCGGGATCGTGGTCCTGCTCGCGCTCGACCTGCTGCTGACCTGGCTGCGCATCCCGTTCCCCCTGCTGCGCCAGACGGCGTGGTTGCTGACGGCGGCGACGATCGCCTTCAACGGCGCGGCGGCCTGGCCCGACCCGCTCGGCGTCGGGATGCACGGCATCATCCCGATCCTCTTCGTCGTCTCGGTGGAGGCGGCCCGGCACGCGATCGGCCGGGTCGCCGACATCACCGCCGACAAGCACATGGAGTCGGTCCGGCTCGCGCGCTGGCTGCTGGCGCCGTTCGCGACCTTCCGCCTCTGGCGGCGCATGAAGCTGTGGGAGCTGCGCAGCTACGACGAGGTCATCCGGGTCGAGCAGGAACGTCTCGTCTACCGGGCCAGGCTGCGCGCCCGCTATGGCCGCGCCTGGCGCCGCAAGGCCCCGGTCGAGGCCCTGATGCCGCTGAAGCTCGCCCGGTACGGGGTGCCGATGGAGCAGACCGCCGCCATCGGCCTTGCCGCGGCGGGCATCGAGCTGCCGGCCCCGGCCGTCGCCGCGCTGCCCGCCCCGGAGGCCGCACTGGCACCCGAACCGGCACCCGCGCCCGAGCAGCAGCCCGCCCCCGCCCCGGCCCCCGAACCGGTCCGGGCCGACGCGCAGGTCACGTACCGGGCCCCCGCTCCCGCGCCGGAACCGGCACCCGAGCCCTATCAGGCGCCCGAGCCGTACCAGGCACCGGAGCCGTACCAGGCGCCCGCCCCCGCGGCCGAGCAGGTCACCGCCCCGGTCGGCGCCGGAAACCGCCGCCGCGCCCTCGCCGACGGCAACGGTGTGATCCCCACGCCCCGCAGTGAGTTCGCCCCGGAGCCCGACTCGGACTACTACCCCGAGCCCGAGCCCGAACCGGAGCCAGTCACGGACGACACCTCGCGCGAGGAGATCTACGACCGCGCCTTCCGGGCCTACCACCAGCAGTTCGGCAACTTCCCCAACGCCCGCCAGTTCGGCCTGATCCTGCAGGACCGGTACGGCATCTCCAGCCCCAACGGCGGCCCGCTCAGCGAGAGCACGCTGCGCCCCTACGTCCGCGAACTGCGCCGCCGCCTCGAACTCGACGGCCAGTACGCGTCGTAGCGCCTCAGCCGGCGGCGGGGGCCAGCGAGGCGACCACGTCGGACGCCGACAGCAGCCGCACCTTCGCCGCGTCGAGGGCCGCCGGGTGCAGCGCGAACACCTCGCCGCCCTCGGGCAGGGCGACGTCGCCGCGCAGCAGGTACGCCAGCCGGGCCGCCTCCCGCACGGCGCCGTCCGCCGGGTCACCGGACGGGCTCCCGATCCGCGCGGCGAACTCCGCCGCGGACTCGGCCTCCCGGCGCCGGTAGGCGGTCGTGGAACCGTCCGCGTGCCGCATCAGGACCGTCGCGGCGCGCGCCGCGGCCTGCCACACGGCCAGTTCGCCCAGCCCCACGCGGGCCCCGGAGGCGAACAGAGTGGTGAGGGCCTTGCCGAGCGCGGCAAGGTCGTCGCCGTGCCGCGCCACGGAGTGGCCGGTGCCGGTGACGCCCTTGACCACGTCGAGCCACCGCATCGTGCGGGCCGCCACGTCGATCACCAGCGGCACGCCCGCGCGGGACCGTCCGGTCAGGTCGTAGCGCTGCTCCACGGCGCGGGCGTCGAAGACCGGCCCGTGGTCGCCTGGCAGGTCGCGCGCCATGAGCCCGGCGAAGCCCTCCGCCAGGTCCTCGAAGGGGACGTTGTTGTACGAGAAGACCACCGCGACCAGGTGGCGGACCCCGGCGTCCGCCAGCTTGTCCAGGTCGAGGTCGACGAACTCGCTGGCGCCCTGCGGCGCCGGGGCGCTGGTGAGGTCGCCGGAGTGCACGGCGGCGTCCTCCGCGAACCGCAGGCGCGTGTAGTCGCAGTGGCCGACCGGGTTCCACTCCGCGTCGAACAGGGCGGTGGACAGGTCGAGATCGGTCCGCCCGGACCGCTCGCTCTCCATCCAGTGCAGGAACAGCCGGACCGTCCTCCCGTCCGGCACGGGCAGTTCGCTGCCGCGCGGCAGGGTCACCAGGGCGCGTGAGGCGGTGCGCTCGGTGAACGGCGCGATCAGGCCGTCCAGGCCCGCGTCCACGACGGCGACGTCGACCGCCTCCCGCTCCGCGGCCCTCCGCAGCACCTCGGCGTGGAGGACGGCCACGGCCTTCCCGACCACGTCGGCCGCGATCGGCAGCCGGTCGTCGTCCGCCAGGTGCGCCTTGGCGCTGCCGCCCTTCGGGAAGAACACCCGGGTGCCGTCCGCGTGCGGACGGCTGCGGATGGCGCCGAGCGCGGACAGCAGCACCGCGGGCGACACCCGGGGCACCGCCGTCTCCAGCGCCGACAGCACGACGTCCGCCTCCGCGGCCTCGGAGAGCCGCAGCAGGTGGTCGAGCCGGCGTACGAACTCGCCCGGCCGCTGGGCCAGCAGCGCGACGGCCGCCGGTACGTCCATGGCGTCCAGCGCGGCCTCGACCCGGCCCGCCCAGCCGCGGACCCGCACCACCGTCCCCGTCGCGTCGACCCGCGCCGCGCCGTCGGCCGCCGTCCGCAGGGTCGCGGTCAGCGCGTCGCCGTCCGCGAGGCGGGTGTCGCGCAGCGCCGCGACGGCCAGCGCCGCCCGCGGGAAGCGGCCGGCGTGCTCGAAGGGGTGAAGGAGCTCCGCGGCCCGCAGCCAGGCGTGCCGGTGCCGGCGCATGTCCTGTGCGACCAGGTCCGGAGCCAGTCCGTCGAGCACCCCGAGCAGGGCACGCCGCAGCGGCCTGGGCATCGTGCGGAGCCGCGGCAGGTCGACCAGACCCGGGTCGCCGCCGGAGCGCACGGCGAGCAGCCGCAGCACGTCCGTCGCGGTGTCGACGCGGGCCGCGACGGCCGGGAGGCTCGTCGTGTACGCGTCGGGATCGGCCAGCAGCCAGGCCAGCACCCGGGCCTTGGTCTCCCGGCCCGGGATCTGCTCGGGCAGCCACGCCAGGCCGGCCCGGTCGCGGGTCTCCAGCAGGGCCATGAGGTCGTCGGCGTCCTGCGGGCTCAGGGCGCCGGTACGGGCGAGGAGCCCGCGGATCTCCCCCGTGGCGTCCGCGTCCCGGGCGGCGAGGTCGCCGCCGTACTGCAGCACGCGCAGCCGCTCGGGCAGCGTGCGTCGCAGCCCGCCGAAACGCCGCGGCCGGCGCGGTCGCAGGAAGGGGTCGTCCGCGTCGATCCGGCGGTGGCAGACGGGGCACGCGGAGAAGTCCGCGCCGTCGAAGCAGGAACGGCACACCAGGTGCGCGCAGGGCGAGACCGCGTGGACGGTGCCCTGCGTGCCGCACAGCACGCAGGGCTGCTCCGCGTGCTGGAAGAGCAGGGTGAGGACACGGTCGACGTAGAAGGCGAAGGTGTCCCTCGGGGTGCTGGTGGGGAAGTCGCGGAACAGCGGCTCGTGGGGCCGGTCGGCGCCGAGCGCCTGGTCGACGTCGGCCAGCAGGGCCCGGCCGGCAGCGGTCAGCGCGGCCTCGCTCCGCTCGGTGAGCGCCGCCCGCAGGGCGGGCGCCATCAGGTAACCGCGGTCGAGGAGGTCCGCTTCCAGCAGTGCCACGCCCGCCGTGGTGGCGAGCGACGGCCCGGCCGAAGCGGCCGGCAGGTGGACGGCTCCGCGGCGCGCGAGCAGGATGCCGGCGAGCGTGCGCGGCGCGGTCGTGGTGGCGGTGGTGGTGGCCGTGGACATCCCTGTGTCTCCCCCTGGTGGACGTGCCGGGGCGGGAAGTGGGCGCGCTGACAACCTTCGCGGCACAGCAATAGCGATGACTGTGAGGAGGAAGCACGCCCGGAGCCGCCTCGGGAACCGGTGGTCCCGTGCCCGGTCCCCATGTCCGGGCCGGTGAGCCGGTTTGCGTGGGCGGGGCGGGAAGCCGGTGCCCTGGTTCAGGGAAAGTGAGAGAAGGAAGCACACCGTGAGCCGCCCCGCGCCCGATGACCATAGCGCGCGCCGCTCACCGCCGCGTTCGAATATTCGCCGGCCCGCACGACGACGGCGGCGGGTGGCATCGCCACCCGCCGCCGTCACATCCGCGTCCGGCTCAGCTCGCCGCGAGCAGCTCCCGCACGCGGTCCTGACCCACCGCCAGCAGCAGCGTGGGCAGCCGCGGCCCGGTGTCCCGGCCGACCAGCAGCCGGTAGAGCAGGGCGAAGAAGGACCGCTGGGCGACCTTCATCTCCGGCGTCGGCTTGGCGTCGGGCGCGAACCCGGCCTGGACCTTCGGCACGCCGTAGACCAGGGTGGTCAGCCCGTCCAGCGACCAGTGCTCGGGCAGCCCGTCCACCAGCAGCTTCAGCGCTTCCCGCTCCTCGCCGGACAGCGCCGCCAGGGCCTCCGCGTCGGGCTCGGTACGCACCCGGGTGCGGGCCTCGGGCTCGACGTGGGTGTTCACCCAGCGCTCGGCGCAGTCCAGCCGCGGCCGGGCCTCGTCCAGGGAGGCCAGCGGCTGCTCCTGGTCGAAGTCGCGCAGGATGCGCAGCGTCTGCTCCTCGTCCCCGGTCGTGATGTCCACGACCGAGGCGAGGGTGCGGTAGGGCAGCTTGCGCGGGGTGGTGGGCAGCTCACCGCTCGCGGTGCGCGCGGCCCGCGAGTGCACCGCGAGGTCCACCGGGGCGGCCGTGCCCTCGGCGACCTTGCGCTCCAGCGCGTCCCACTCGTCGTAGGTGCGGGAGATCTCGTCGCCGAAGGAGATGTTGAACGCCTGGTTCGGCCGGCGGCGGGCGTACAGCCAGCGCAGCAGCTGCGGCTCCATGATCTGCAGGGCGTCGGCCGCGATCGGCACGCCGCCCTTGGAGCTGGACATCTTGGCCATGCCGCTGATGCCGACGAAGGCGTACATCGGGCCGATGGGCGGCTCGGCGCCGAAGATCTCGCGGACGAGCTGCTGACCGACCATCCACGAGGAGCCGGGCGACTGGTGGTCCACGCCGGAGGGCTCGAAGTCCACGCCCTTGAAGGCCCAGCGCATCGGCCAGTCGACCTTCCAGACCAGCTTGCCGCGGTCGAACTCGCTCAGCCGCACCGTCTCGCGGTTGCCGCAGGCCTGGCACTCGTAGGTGAGGTCGGTGGTGTCGTCGTCGTAGGCGACGACCGTGGTCAGGTCCTTGTCGCAGGCCGAGCAGTACGGCTTGTACGGGAAGTACTCGGGGGCCTGTGCGAGCGAGGCCTCCTCGTCGTCCTGCTCCTCGCCGCCCTTCTTCTTCGTCCGGTAGCGGCCGAGCACCTCGTCGATCCGCCGGCGCTCGCGCATCGCGTGCAGGATCCGCTCGCGGTAGGTGCCGGAGGTGTACTCGACGGTCTGGCTGATCTCGGTGACCTCGACGCCCAGCGCCGCCAGCGCCTCGCGGAACGGGGCCTTGAAGTGGTCCGACCACGTCTCGTACGGGCTGCCCTCGGGCGCCGGCACGGAGGTCAGCGGCTTGCCGATGTGCTCGGCGTAGGACGGGTCGTAGCCGGCCGGCACCTTGCGGTAACGGTCGAAGTCGTCCCAGGACAGGATGTGCTCGCACGGCACGCCGCGCCGCTTGATCTCGTCGGCGACCAGGTGCGGGACCATGATCTCGCGCAGGTTGCCGAGGTGGATCGGCCCGGAGGGGCTGATCCCGGAGGCGACGACGATTTTCTTGCCCGGAGCCCGCCGCTCGGCTTCCGCGATGACGTCGTCCGCGAAGCGGGCGACCCAGTCGGCCTCGGTGCTCTGAGCCACTGTCTCGACTTCCTTCCACCTGTGCAGCGGGTAGCGCGGTACCCGGCAATTGTCCCAGAGAAAAATGAGTGGTAGCGCGTGGGATACTGAGGGTTGATCTCCGATCCCTCTCAGGAAGCACCCATCCCATGGCCTCGGTCAACTCGCTTTCCGCCTCGATCCAGCAGCGCGTCGCTGACGCCCTCGGTGCCGATCCGCTGCTGCGACGTAGCGACCGGGCCGACTTCCAGGCCAACGGTGTGCTGGGCCTCGCCAAGCGGAACAAGGCGAACCCGCGCGAGCTGGCCGCCGAGGTCGTGGCCGCCCTCCCGGCGGACGAGGGGCTGATCTCCTCCGTCGAGGTCTCCGGCCCCGGCTTCCTCAACATCACCGTCGCCGACTCCGCGATCACCCGGACGCTCGCCGCCCGGGCCGCCGACGAACGGCTCGGCGTGCCCGCGAAGGCCGCGCCCGGCGTCACGGTGATCGACTACGCGCAGCCGAACGTGGCCAAGGAGATGCACGTCGGCCACCTGCGGTCCTCCGTGATCGGCGACGCGCTGGTCAAGATCCTGGAGTTCGAGGGCGAGACGGTGATCCGTCGCCACCACATCGGCGACTGGGGCACCCAGTTCGGCATGCTCATCCAGTACCTGGTGGAGCACCCGCACGAGCTGGACCACGACGCGTCCGACGCGGGCGAGGAGGCCGGCGAGGCCTCCATGTCACGCCTCAACCGGCTCTACAAGGCCTCGCGGGCCGTCTTCGACTCCGACGACGACTTCAAGACCCGGTCGCGCAAGCGGGTCGTGGACCTGCAGGCCGGCGACCCGGAGACGCTGGCGATGTGGCAGCGGTTCGTGGACGAGTCGAAGATCTACTTCAACTCTGTCTACGACAAGCTCGACATCGAGGTCCGCGACGAGGACGTCGTCGGCGAGTCCGGCTACAACGACATGCTCGTCGAGACCTGCGAGCTGCTGGAGAAGTCCGGCGTCGCCGTGCGCTCCAACGGCGCGCTGTGCGTGTTCTTCGACGACGTCAAGGGCAAGGACGGCGAGCCGGTCCCGCTCATCGTGCAGAAGGCCGACGGCGGCTTCGGCTACGCCGCGACCGACCTGTCCGCGATCCGCAACCGCACCGCGGACCTGCACGCGGACACCCTCCTGTACGTGGTGGACTCCCGGCAGGCCCTCCACTTCAAGATGGTCTTCGAGACGGCCAGGCGGGCCGGCTGGCTGACCGACGAGGTCAAGGCGCTCCACATCCCGTTCGGCACGCTGCTCGGCAAGGACGGCAAGCCGTACAAGACCCGGTCCGGGGAGACCTTCCGGCTGGTGGACCTGCTGGACGAGGCCGTGGAGCGGGCCGCGACCGTCATCCGGGAGAAGTCCCAGGACCTGACGGACCAGGAGGTCACCGAGCGGGCCAAGGAGGTCGGCATCGGGGCGATCAAGTACGCCGACCTGTCGACCTCGCTCGGCCGGGACTACGTCTTCGACCTGGACCGGATGGTCTCGCTCAACGGCGACACGAGCGTGTACCTGCAGTACGCGTACGCCCGGAACCGCTCCATCCTGCGCAAGGCCGGCGACGCGAAGCCGGTCGCGCACCCGGAGCTGCCGCTGGCACCGGCCGAGCGGGCGCTCGGCCTGCTGCTGGACGAGTTCGCGGAGACCCTGGCGGGCGTCTCGGAGACGTACGAGCCGCACAAGCTGGCCTCGTACCTGTACGCGCTCGCCTCGGCGTACACCACCTTCTTCGACCAGTGCCCGGTCCTGAAGGCCGAGACCCCCGAACTGCGGGAGAACCGCCTCTTCCTCTGCGACCTGACCGCCCGCACCCTGAGCCAGGGGATGGCGCTGCTCGGCATCCGCACGCCCGAGCGCCTCTGACGCGCCCCGCGTCCGTACGACGGCGGCCCCGGCGGGAGTCAACACTCCCCCCGGGGCCGCCGTTGTCAGTGGGCACCCCTACATTCACGGCCATGGCGATGCTCCCCAACCAGCTCCCGAAGCTCGCGCAGGACCCGGCCGGCCGGTCCCTGGGCCTCGACCTCCCGCCCGGCACGCTCGTCGACGCCACGTGCGACGGCCGGTGGCCCGAACCGCTGCTCTGGCACGCGGAGGAGACCGCCGGGCCCGGCTCCTGGGAACGGCTGCTCCCCGCGCGGATGACGGCGGGGCTGCACCCGGTGCTGCT
The DNA here is from genome assembly GCA_036013505.1 of Streptomyces sp. NBC_00510. Lineage (NCBI taxonomy): Bacteria > Bacillati > Actinomycetota > Actinomycetes > Kitasatosporales > Streptomycetaceae > Streptomyces > Streptomyces sp. NBC_00510. The sequence continues at coordinate 4,601,626 of CP107851.1, forward strand.
CTCCATGGACGCGGCGCTGCCGGCCACGGCGGAACTGGACCCGGGGATGATGTCCTACCCGGGCGACCACGACGCCGACGAGGTGCTGGCCGGCTTCTGGGGCCATGAGGACGAGGACGACGAGCAGGAGGACGAGGCCCCCGACGAGGACGCGGCGGACCTGGTCGCCCCGTTCGGCCGGGCGTGGCCCGGCCTCGCCCCGGCGCGGGAGTTCGAGGCCGACCCGGACGTCAGGGCGGCCGAGGTCGCCGCGGCCGTGGTCGAGGCGGGGTGGTTCAAGGACCCCCGAGCGGCCCTCGTCCCCGCCCGGCGCAGCGCCGACGTCCCCGCGGCCATCGGCTGGACGGGGCCGTGCAACCACGAGAACGACGTGGCCCGGCTCTGTTCGGTGCTGCGCTCCTGGGAGGAGCGCTTCGGCGTGCGCGTCGTGGCCCTCGCCTTCGACGTGCTCGTGCTGTCCGTGGCAGCGCCGCCGGCCACCGTGCGGGAGGCCGAGGCCGTGGCCGCCGAGCACTTCGCCTTCTGCCCGGACAACGTCACCCAGGGCAGCGGCTCGCTCCGCACGTACGCCAAGTCCCTGGTGGACGTGCCCACCTGGTCCTTCTGGTGGGACTAGACGGATCCCCTGCCGGGCCCGAGGTACGGGTGTCCTTCCCCGCGGTGGAAGGACACCCCCGAGACGACCCGGTCAGTACCGCTCAGCGGTGGAAGTGCCAGCGGTGGTCGTGACGGTGGTGGCGGTGGTGCCAACGAGGGTGGTGCCGGTGGTGGCGGTGGTACCAGCGGCCGTCACGCCCCCGGTCACGGCGGTACTCGCCGCCCCGGCCGCGGTCACCGTAGCGCCGGTACTCGCCGCCCCGGCCTCGGTCACCGTCGTGCCGGTACTCGCCGCCCCGGTCGTTTGTCGCCTGGGTCGTGTGCGACACCGCCGCCGGTGGCGGCGCTGCGGCGCCGGCGGCACCGGCCCCGCCCAGAAGGACGGCGGCCGCGACGCCCAGCGCGGCGGCGAATCGGGGAATCCGCATCGCGGTTCTCCTTTCACGGCGGAGGCCCTTGCGCCTCCGCCTGCTGTGGACTTGCTGTGAATTTGCCACCCACATCAGCCGTTAAGTCCGAATCGCCACCAAAGCCACTTGATGTAATGAAATGCCGCGCGGTCTGGAACCATGCCGTCCGCTTCCGCGTCCTGCGCGCGATCATCTGAAGGCACCACGCCCGAGCAGGCGGGAAGAACGCCGCCACCCCTCCTTCGGCAGGTGACCGCCCCGGCTGCAGACCCGGCCGAGCATGATCACTCCTCTGCCGCCGATCACGCCCCGACCGGGCCCAGGACGACCGGCAGCCGCCCGTCCCACGCCGTGTGGACCCGAACGGCACGGGCACCGCGGCACGTTGCCTCACCTGCCGAACGGTGACACGGGCGATGCGCACGCGGAAGCGACCCGCTTGCCGAGGGGTGACAGCGGGTCAGGTGGCGCGTCCCGGCGCTTCCGCCGCCGATCGCGGCCATGACCGGAGTCGCCTGCCCGGCGCGGCTGTTCATCGGCAGCGGCGCCCGGTGCGCGGTGACGGCCGTACCGGCGGGCCGATCGGCCGCCGGCAGAGCCGTCGGAGCCGTCAGAGCTGCGCGGCCACCTCGGTCGCCCAGTAGGTGAGGATCAGCTGTGCACCCGCGCGGCGGATGCCGGTCAGGGCCTCCATGATCGCCCGGTCGCGGTCGATCCAGCCGCGCTCGGCGGCCGCCTCGACCATCGCGTACTCGCCGCTGACCTGGTACGCCGCCACCGGCACGTCCACCGACTCGGCGACCTTCGCCACCACGTCCAGGTACGGCAGCCCGGGCTTCACCATCACCATGTCGGCGCCCTCGGCGACGTCCAGCGCCAGTTCGCGCAGCGACTCCCGCAGGTTCGCCGGGTCCTGCTGGTAGGTCTTGCGGTCGCCCTTGAGCGAGGATCCGACGGCCTCCCGGAACGGCCCGTAGAACGCCGACGCGTACTTCGCCGTGTACGCCAGCACCGACACGTCCTGGTGCCCGGCGGCGTCCAGGGCGCCCCGGATCACACCGACCTGACCGTCCATCATGCCGCTGGGGCCGACGACGTGGACGCCGGCGTCCGCCTGGACCCGGGCCATCTCCGCGTACCGCTCCAGCGTCGCGTCGTTGTCCACCCGGCCCTCGGCGTCCAGCACGCCGCAGTGGCCGTGGTCGACGTGCTCGTCCAGGCAGAGGTCGGACATGACCACCAGGGCGTCGCCGACCTCGCCGACCACGTCGCGGATCGCCACCTGCAGGATCCCGTCCGGGTCCGTGCCGGGCGTTCCCACGGCGTCCTTCTTCTCCTCCAGCGGCACGCCGTAGAGCATGATCCCGCCCACGCCCGCCTCGGCCGCCTCAACGGCGGCCTTGCGGAGGGTGTCACGGGTGTGCTGGACGACGCCCGGCATGGCGGAGATCGGCACCGGCGCGTCGATGCCCTCGCGGACGAAAGCCGGGAGGATCAGCTCGGCGGGGTGCAGCCGGGTCTCCGCGACGAGGCGGCGCATCGCGGGCGTCGTGCGCAGCCGGCGGGGCCTCGTACCGGGGAACTGACCGTATCCGCTTCCGTTTCCGCTCATCACCGCGCCGCGCCTTTCTCCGTCCCGGGCCGTTTCCGCGTTCCACGGTACGCCCGTGTGCGCCGTGCTCATGCCGACCCGGTGTCGGCCCCGGAACGCGACGGCCCCCGGTTCCACGGAGGGAGCCGGGGGCACGAGGAGCGGGGCCGCGGGGGCCCGCCGACCCGTCAGACGCGGGCCCTGCGCCGGGACCCGGGACGGCGCTCGCTGGGACGCGTCACGGGGTCGCCCGCGGCGATCGCCGCCTCGCGCCGCCGGACGCCGAAGTCCGCCAGCGCCTGCGCGAGCGCGTGGACGGACGGCTCCGGGGCCATCACGTCCACCCGCAGCCCGTGCTCCTCCGCGGTCTTCGCGGTGGCCGGGCCGATGCAGGCGATCACGGTCACGTTGTGCGGCTTGCCCGCGATGCCGACCAGGTTCCGCACCGTGCTGCTCGAGGTGAACAGCACCGCGTCGAACCCGCCGCCCTTGATCGCCTCACGGGTCTCCGCCGGCGGCGGCGACGCCCGCACGGTCCGGTAGGCCGTGACGTCGTCGACCTCCCAGCCGAGCTCCACGAGGCCCGCCACGAGGGTCTCCGTCGCGATGTCGGCGCGCGGCAGGAAGACCCGGTCGATCGGGTCGAAGACGGGGTCGTAGGGCGGCCAGTCCTCCAGCAGGCCCGCGGCGGACTGCTCGCCGCTGGGCACCAGGTCCGGCTTCACGCCGAAGTCCACCAGCGCCCGGGCGGTCTGCTCGCCCACCGCCGCGACCTTGATCCCGGCGAAGGCACGCGCGTCGAGCCCGTACTCCTCGAACTTCTCGCGGACGGCCTTGACCGCGTTCACCGAGGTGAAGGCGATCCACTCGTACCGTCCGGTGACCAGGCCCTTGACCGCGCGCTCCATCTGCTGCGGCGTACGGGGCGGCTCCACCGCGATGGTGGGCACCTCGTGCGGCACGGCTCCGTAGGAGCGCAACTGGTCGGAGAGGGACGCGGACTGCTCCTTGGTGCGCGGGACGAGCACCTTCCAGCCGAACAGCGGCTTGGTCTCGAACCACGAGAGCAGGTCGCGCCGCGTGGTCGGCTCGCCGACCACGGCTATCGCCGCGATCGGGCCCTCCGGGGTGGGCAGCGCCTTCGTCGCCTTCAGCTCGGCCGCGATCGTCGACAGGGTCGCCGACCAGGTGCGCTGCCGGGTCGTCGTACCGGCGACGGTCACGGTCAGCGGGGTGTCCGGCTTGCGGCCCCCCGAGACCAGCTCCGCCGCGTTGGCGGCGACGGTCTGCAGGGTGGTGGAGACGACCAGGGTCGCGTCGCTCGTGCCCGCCTCGCTCCAGCACCGTCCGGACGCGGTCGCGGCGTCCACGAACCGCACGTCGCCGCTGAGCGGCACGCCGGCGTACGCGGGCACGCCCACGGCCGCGGCGACGCCCGGGACGACCTCGAAGGGGATGCCCGCCTGCGCGCAGGCGAGCATTTCGGTGGCGGCCGCGGAGTCGAGTCCGGGGTCCCCGGCGATCGCACGGACGACCCGCTTGCCGGTGCGCGCGGAGGCCATGAAAAGCTTGGCCGCGGCGGCCGAAGGGCTCAACTCCCCCTCGGCGTCGCCCGGCTGCGCCGTGTCCACGCCCGGCCGGGCATGGGTCCGTACGACGTCCAGCACGTGCTGGTCGCCGACCAGGACGTCGGCGTGGGCGAGCGCCTCGACGGCGCGCAGGGTCAGCAGCCCGGGGTCACCGGGCCCGGCACCGAGGAAGGTGACGTGCCCGTGGGCGGAACGCGGCGTACCCGTGCCCGCGGTCCCGGTCTGGCCCGCGGTTCCCGCGGTACCCGTCCTGCCTGCCGTTCCTGCCGGTCCTACCGGCCCGGCCGCGGTGGCGTCTGCGGTCGTGTTGGTCGCTGCGGCGGCGGTGGGGCTCAAAGTTCGCGCTCCCCCATAAGACCGGCCGCACCCTTGGCGAGCATCTCGGTGGCGAGCTCGTGGCCGAGGGCCACGGCTTCGTCCCGGGAGGCGGGGGTCGGACCGGTGATGGACATCTGCACCAGCGAGGAGCCGTCGGTGGTCCCGACGACACCGCGCAGGCGCAGCTCGGTGATCTGCCCGTCCACGACGGGGTCGGCCAGCGCGCCCACGGGCGCGGAGCAGCCGGCCTCGAGGGCGGCGAGCAGTGCGCGCTCGGCGGTCACGGCGGCCCGGGTGAACGGGTCGTCGAGCTCGGCGAGCACACCGGCGAGCCCTGCGTCGTCCGCAGAGCACTCGACGGCCAGCGCCCCCTGTCCGGGAGCGGGCAGCACGACGTCGCAGGAGATCAGCTCGGTGGCCTCCGCGAGGCGGCCCAGCCGGCTGAGTCCGGCGGCGGCGAGCACGACGGCGTCGAGGTCGCCTGAGGCAACATATCCGATGCGCGTGTCCACGTTGCCGCGGATCGGCACGGTCTCGACGCGCACCCCCATCGAGCGGGCCCAGGCGTTCAGCTGCGCCATGCGGCGCGGCGAGCCAGTGCCGATGCGGGCGCCCCGGGGGGAGGCGGCCAGCTGCTCGAAGGTGAGGCCGTCGCGCGCGATCAGGGCGTCGCGCGGGTCCTCACGCAGGGGGACCGCGGCGAGGGTGAGGCCCTCGGGGTCGGCGGTCGGGAGGTCCTTGAGGGAGTGGACGGCGAAGTCGATCTCGCCGCGCAGCAGCGCGTCGCGCAGGGCGGAGACGAAGACGCCGGTACCGCCGATCTGCGCCAGGTGCTCGCGCGAGACGTCGCCGTAGGTGGTGATCTCCACCAGCTCCACGTCACGGCCGGTGATCCGGCGGACCTGTTCGGCCACCATGCCGGACTGCGCCAGCGCCAGCGCGCTGCGCCGGGTTCCCAGTTTCAGTGCGGTTGGGCTCGTCATGCCCGCCCTCGATTCGAGTCACTCGTTGCTGAAGCAGCCGACACCGCCGGCGGGACGGCCGCGGAGGGGATCACCGGCGTGCCCGGTGAGTCGGCCCTGCTGACCGCGGCGACCGCCTGGGGGTCCAGGTCGAAGAGTTCACGCAGCGCGTCGGCGTACCCGGCACCGCCGGGCTCGCCCGCGAGCTGCTTGACCCGCACAGTAGGCGCGTGCAGGAGTTTGTCGACGACGCGGCGCACGGTCTGGGTGACCTCCGCGCGCTGCCGTTCGTCCAGGTCGGGGAGGCGGCCGTCGAGGCGCGCCAGCTCGGTGGCGACCAGGTCGGCGGCCATGGCGCGCAGGGCGACGACGGTCGGCGTGATGTGCGCGGCACGCTGGGCGGCGCCGAAGGCGGCCACCTCAGCGGAAACGATCTTTCGCACCTCGTCGACGTCGGCGGCCATCGGGGCGTCGGCGGCGGCCGCGGCGATGGTCTCCAGGTCGGTGACGTGGGCGCCGTCCAGGGAGTGCACCAGCGGGTCGATGTCGCGCGGCAGTGCGAGGTCGAGCATCCCGATGGGCGCGACGGGCTCGCCGCCGGAGCGCAGGGCCCGGGAGAGCGTGGCGCGGGCGACGGTGTCGGCGGTGAGCACCAGGCCGGTCGCCCCGGTGCAGGACACGACGATGTCGGCGTACGACAGCTCGCCGGCCAGGTCCGCCATGGACGCGGCGCGGCCGCCGACGCTCTCGGCGAGGCGCTCGGCGCGCTCCTGCGTGCGGTTGACGACCACGATCTCGCCCGCCCCCGCACGGGCGAGGGTGGCCGCGGCGAGCGAGCTCATCGAGCCGGCGCCGACGACCAGGGCGCGCTTGCCCTTGCCCCACTCCTCGAAGGGGACGCCGCCGACGGCCTCGGCCATCTGCTCCAGGCCGAAGGTGACCAGCGACTGACCGGCCCGGTCGATCCCGGTCTCGGAGTGCGCGCGCTTGCCGACCCGCAGCGCCTGCTGGAACAGGTCGTTCAGGGACCGGCCCGCGGTGTGCAGCTCCTGGCCGAGACCCAGGGTCTCCTTGATCTGGCCGAGGATCTGGCCCTCGCCGACGACCATGGAGTCCAGGCCGCAGGCGACCGAGAACAGGTGGTGGACGGCCCGGTCCTCGTAGTGCACGTACAGGTGCGGGGTCAGCTCGTCGAGACCGACCCCGCTGTGCCGCGCCAGCAGCGTGGACAGCTCGGCGACACCGGCGTGGAACTTGTCGACGTCCGCGTACAGCTCGATGCGGTTGCAGGTGGACAGCACCGCGGCCTCACCGGCGGGCTCGGCGGCCATGACGTCCAGCAGCAGCTTGCCCTTGGTGTCCTCACCGAGCGCCGCGCGCTCCAGGACGCTGACGGGGGCGGTGCGGTGGCTCAGTCCGACGACGAGGAGGCTCATGCCGGCATCACGGCGGGGACGTCCCCGTCAGGTCCCGGACGGCGGCCGCCGTCACGGACCGCCTTGGCCGCCACCGGGGGCGCCGCGAGGCTGCCCTCCAGCTCCTCGCCGGCCTTCCGCTGCTCGTGGAAGGCGAGGATCTGCAGCTCGATGGAGAGGTCGACCTTGCGGACGTCGACCCCGTCGGGGACGGTCAGCACGGTCGGGGCGAAGTTGAGGATCGAGGTGACCCCGGCACCCACCAGGCGGTCGCAGACCTCCTGGGCGGCCCCGGCCGGCGTGGTGATCACTCCGATGGACACCTGGTTGTCGTGGACGATGCCCTCCAGCTCGTCCGCGTGCCGCACGGGCAGCCCGGCGATGAGCCGTCCGGTGAGCTGGACGTCCGCGTCGATGAGCGCGGCGATGCGGAAACCCCGCGAGGCGAAGCCGCCGTACCCGGCGAGCGCGGCCCCGAGGTTTCCCATGCCGACGATGACGACCGGCCAGTCCTGGGTGAGGCCCAGCTCGCGGGAGATCTGGTACACGAGGTACTCGACGTCGTAGCCGACCCCGCGGGTTCCGTACGAACCGAGGTAGGAGAAGTCCTTGCGCAGTTTGGCCGAGTTCACCCCGGCGGCGGCCGCGAGTTCCTCCGAGGACACGGTGGGCACCGATCGCTCGGACAACGCGGTCAGGGCCCGCAGGTACAGCGGGAGCCTGGCGACGGTGGCCTCGGGAATCCCTCGGCTGCGGGTCGCCGGTCGGTGAGTTCGGCCAGTTGCCACGATGCTCCTGCGGGTAGAGCTGGGCTGCGAGCGGCACCCGTCATTGGGACCGCCCCGTGCACGCCAGGCTATGTCTTTGTGAACGCGTGCACAAAGATGGTGTCCGATTTGCCCGGGGGAAGTGACCGGCATCACGCACCCCCATTACGGACATAAGAAACCTTCTGCTGCGACGGAACGTTCCACGCGGGCGCCCGGTCCGCACTCCGGCGCCCCACCCACAGCGCGTCCGCTCCGGCCAGCTGCGGCCACTCGACCACCGCCGCGCGCGCCAGCGCCTTCTCGGTCTGCGCGGGTCCACCCGGGTGGTCCGGGACGTACGAGGCGAAGAGCCGGGCCGTCGTACGGGCGTCCCCCAGCGCGGTGTGCGCGGTCCAGCCGGTCAGTCCCGCCGCCTCGGCGCACGCCAGCAGGCTCAGCCCGCCCGGGGCGGTCTCCCGCAGCGCGGCCATCCGCATGGTGCACAGTTCGGGGACGACGGGGAACTCCACGCCGAGCCGGGCGTACTCCGCCGCCAGGAACGCGCGGTCGCAGCCGACGTTGTGCCCCACCAGCACCCGCCCGCGCAGCAGCCCCAGCAGCCTCGGGGCGATCTGCCCGAACAGGGGTGCGCCGACCGCCTCGACGTGGCGGGACTCGATGCCGTGGATGTGGGTGGGGCCGACCGGCCCCTCGGGGTCGACGAGGGTGGAGAACTCACCCTCGTGCCCGAATTCGCTGTCGAGGAGCACCACAGCCAGCTCGACCACCCGGTGGCGCCGCGAACTGGAACCGGTGGCCTCCAGATCGACCACGGCGAAGCCGCCGCGCGCCTGAAGTCTGCCCGGGAGCACGCAGTCACCACCCTTACTCACGCACCCCCGCACTACACAAAACGCCTTGATGGTAATCGAGCACCCGCGTCCAGAGGAACACGCGCAAATCGCCCACCTGTCGCACCAGGGCCCTCAGGCGCCCAGCCCGCGCCGCAGCCGGCCCTCGTCGACACGCCAGAAGGTGTGCTGTTCCCCGTCGATGAGGACGACCGGGATCTGCTCCCAGTACCGGTCGTGCAGCTCCTCGTCGCGCGTGATGTCCCTCTCCTCGAAGCGCGCGCCCAGGTCGTCGACGACCCTGCGGATCACCGTCCGCGCGTCGTCGCACAGGTGGCAGCCGGGCTTGGCGATCAGCGTCACCGTCCGATCCGCCGGGTTTCTCCGGGCATTGCGGGCATCGCGTCCGAACAGAGGGCTCATGCCGGCCATTCTGCCTCCGTCAACTCCCGACCCGCAGTAACACCCTCGTCGCGAGGAGTTCATTCACCTGCTCCATCGGTGCACCGGAGTTGCCCAACGGACTGGCTATGCTCGCCCCATGGCCGCTCTGCGATGGCTCACCCCCCGTAAGCGCTCCGCCACCGCGCGCAGCGTGCTGGCCGGCGAGGCCGCGGCGGAGGCCGCGCTCGCGGCACCCGTGGAGAAGAAGGACGACCGGGCGGGCGTCCCCGCGTTCCCCGTGGTCGGCGATCCGCACGCGGCCGCCTTCTTCGACCTGGACAACACCGTGATGCAGGGCGCCGCGATCTTCCACTTCGGGCGCGGCCTGTACAAGCGGAAGTTCTTCCAGAGCCGTGACCTCGCGCGCTTCGCGTGGCAGCAGGCGTACTTCCGGATCGCCGGGTCCGAGGACCCCGAGCACATGCAGGAGGTGCGGGAGAGCGCGCTCTCGATCATCAAGGGGCACCGCGTCGAGGAACTCATGTCCATCGGCGAGGAGATCTACGACGAGTACATGGCGGACAAGATCTGGCCCGGCACCCGCGCGCTCGCCCAGGCCCACCTCGACGCCGGACAGCGGGTCTGGCTGGTGACGGCCGCCCCGGTGGAGACGGCGACGATCATCGCCCGCAGGCTCGGCCTCACCGGTGCCCTCGGCACCGTCGCCGAGCACGTCGACGGCCTCTACACCGGCCGGTTGGTCGGCGAGCCGCTGCACGGCCCCTCCAAGGCCGAGGCGGTCAAGGCGCTCGCCGCCGTGGAGGGACTCGAACTCTCGCGCTGCGCCGCGTACAGCGATTCGTCGAACGACATCCCGATGCTGTCGCTCGTCGGACATCCATATGCGATCAATCCCGATACGCGGCTGCGCAAACACGCACGCGAAAAGGGCTGGCGGCTGCGCGATTACCGCACCGGCCGCAAGGCGGTGAAGATCGGCATCCCGGCGGCAGCAGGCGTGGGCGCCGTGGCGGGCGGCGCGGCCGCCGCGATGGCCCTGCAACGCCGCCGCCGCTAGGGACGCGGGCGACACGCCCGGGTCACCCTCTGGCGCCCCGTCAGTTCACGGTGAGCCACACAGCCACAACACGCTCTCCACGCGAGCATTTCACGACGCTATGTGGTCAACAGTGTTTCGGTGTTCGATAATTGATCGATCACCATTCCGCCAGAGAGTGGGCGGAACCGACGATTTCAGCAACTCGGTGTAGCGTCGCCTGTACGAAGCGTTATTCTCCTCAGACGCAAGCCGGTACCCACACGTCCCTACGACGGGTGAACGGTTCCGTACTGCACGTGATGGAAGTTCTGCCTCTGGGAGTCCCGTGTACCCACACACCGGGGTTGACGCCTCTGGCCTGGCTACGCTGCGCGCACTGGTGGCCGAGCACCTGCTGCGCGTTGTCCCCGCGCACGCCGTGCTCGTCCCCGCACTCGCCACGGCGGCAGCGCCCGCCGGCCGCGCCTACGCGCTGGCCGACGGCCGGGCCACGGTCGGCAGACGGTCCCGCAGCACCCAGCAGGCCGACCGGTCCACGGGCGCCACCCCGCGCCGGCCGGCGGCCGACAGTGACAGCGGACGCATGATGGACCTGGTCGAGCGCGCGCAAGCCGGCGAGACCGAGGCCTTCGGGCGCCTCTACGACCACTACTCGGACACCGTCTACCGCTACATCTACTACCGCGTCGGGGGCAAGGCCACCGCCGAGGACCTGACCAGCGAGACCTTCCTGCGCGCCCTGCGCCGCATCGGCACCTTCACCTGGCAGGGGCGTGACTTCGGCGCGTGGCTGGTCACCATCGCGCGCAACCTGGTGGCCGACCACTTCAAGTCCAGCCGCTTCCGGCTGGAGGTGACCACCGGGGAGATGCTCGACGCCAACGAGGTCGAGCCCAGCCCGGAGGACTGCGTCCTGGAGGCGCTGTCCAACGAGTCGCTGCTCAGGGCTGTCCGCAAGCTCAACCCCCAGCAGCAGGAGTGCGTGACGCTGCGCTTCCTGCAGGGGCTCTCGGTCGCCGAGACGGCCCGCATCATGGGCAAGAACGAGGGCGCGATCAAGACCTTGCAGTACCGCGCCGTACGGACCCTCGCCCGGCTGCTCCCCGACGACGCGCGATAGCGCGATGGATGGATCTTCATCTTGCGACTGCCTCCACGGTCCGATCATCATGACTGCGTAACCCAACTCGGGCGGCACTCGTTGCATCACATGCGGACCCCCCAATGCCGTGCTCTGCCCGCTTCCGATCACTCGATCGGGTGGAAAGGCTCAAGGTGCACAACCTTGAAGGCACTACGGGGAGTCGAGGTGGATGACGAGAGGAGGTGCCGCCCGTGATCGCGAATCCAACGGCGCACCGGCGGGCTAACGCCTTCGCCGACGCCCTCGAGGGCGAAGGCCCCCAGACGGGTGCCGGCGTACAGCACGGCGCCCACGCCGCGGACCGGCATGCGGATCCGGGCCAGGGCACGTTCCTGGCCCTGGCGGACGCCCTGCGGGACGTACCGCGACCGACGCTGGACCCGGAGACCAAGACCGTCCAGCGTGCCCAGTTGATCGCCGCCATGGAGGCCGCGCTCGCCGACGGCACCCTGACGGTTCCCGTACAGCGCGACGGCGGCCGGGGCGCACACCGCGCCGACGGCCGCGGTCTCGGCAAGTTGAAACCGCGCTCCGCGTGGTCGCGCAGGCTCGCCGCCAGCGGCCTCTCCGTCGGTGTGGCGGCCGGCGCCCTCGGCGGCGTCGCCGCCGCGAGCACGGACGCGCTGCCCGGCGACACCCTCTACGGCCTCAAACGGGGCATGGAGGACATGCGCCTCAACCTCGCCGACGACGACGCCGACCGCGGCAAGGTCTATCTCGACCTCGCCTCCACCCGGCTCCAGGAGGCGCGCCGCCTCATGGAACGCGGCCGGGGCGGCGAGCTCGACGACGAGTCCGTGGGCGAGATCCGCAGGGCGCTGTCGGGGATGCAGCAGGAGGCCTCCGAGGGCCACCGACTGCTCGCCGCCGCGTACCGCAAGGACGGTTCGCTGCAGCCGATCGAAACGCTCTCCGCGTTCTCCAGCAACCACCGCAAGGGCTGGACCGAGCTGCGCGGAAAGCTCCCCTCCCGGCTCGACGACGTGGGCAACAAGGTCACCTCCGTCTTCGACGCCATAGAGGACGAAGTGGCCCCGCTGCAGAGGCTGCTGCCGCCCTCCACCGGCTCCGGCCACGGTGACGGCCGCGGCGTCCCGGGCAGCGGCGACCGCTCCGCGAGCGGCACCCGCGGGCCCTCGCCCTCGGTCAGCGGCTCCGCGAGCGGGTCCGCCGACGAGCGCGGCGGCGACAAGGCCAGCCCTTCGGCGTCGCGCAGTTCGGACAGCGGCCTCATCGGCGGCACCGGCGATCTGCTCGACCCCACGCCGACCGGCAGCTCCTCGGGCGGCGACGGCACCCAGCCGTCGGTCACCCTCCCGCCGCTGCTGCCCGGGCTGCTCCCGGGCCTCGGGCTCAGCGCCGAGGACGACAGGGGCGACTGAGCGGGGACCTCACGGCGGTGGGCCGGGGCGCCATGCCCCGGCCCACCGCCATGTCCGGCTCCTGCCGGCCGGGCACAAAGCCCGGGAACCTCAGAAGAAGACCGAGCGGCGCTGCACCAGCAGCTTGTAGAGGGTGTGCTGGATCGTCTCGCGTACCTGGTCGGTCAGGTTGAAGACCAGCATCGGGTCCTCGGCCGCCTCCGGTGCGTAGCCGTCCGTCGGGATCGGCTCGCCGAACTGGATCGTCCACTTCGTCGGCAGCGGCACCATGCCCAGCGGCCCCAGCCACGGGAACGTCGGCGTCACCGGGAAGTACGGGAAGCCCAGCAGCCGGGCCACCGTCTTGGCGTTGCCGACCATCGGGTAGATCTCCTCCGCGCCCACGACGGAGCACGGGACGATCGGCACCCCGGTCTTGAGCGCGGTCGCGACGAAGCCGCCCCGCCCGAAGCGCTGCAGCTTGTAGCGCTCGGAGAAGGGCTTCCCGAGCCCCTTGAAGCCCTCGGGCATCACGCCGACCACCTCGCCGCGTTCGAGCAGCAGCTGGGCGTCCTCCGCGCAGGCGAGGGTGTGCCCGGCCTTGCGGGCCAGCTCGTTGACGAGCGGCAGCACGAACACCAGGTCCGCCGCCAGCAGTCGCAGGTGCCGCCCCGCGGGATGGTGGTCGTGGACGGCGACCTGCATCATCAGCCCGTCCATCGGCAGCGTCCCGGAGTGGTTGGCCACCACGAGGGCACCACCCTCGGCCGGGATGTTCTCGATGCCCTTCACCTCGACCCGGAAGTACGACTCGTACAGCGGCCGGAGCAGCGACATCAGGACCTGGTCGGTGAGCTCCTCGTCGTAGCCGAAGTCGTCGACCTCGTAGTCGCCGGTGATCCGGCGGCGCAGGAAGGCCAGCCCGTGCGCCACCCGGCGCTCCCAGGGCCCGCCCAGCAGCCGGTCAGCGGCCGAGCCGAGCGCGGCGACCAGCGGGCCGCCCGGTGTGCCGGGGTGCCCCTCAGCGCCCTCCGCCGCGGCCTGCGCGCCCTCGGACGCCTCACCGGCACCATCGGTGCCAGGGGTGTCCGCGGAGGCCGTCACGGCGTCCTGGACGGCGTCGGGCTCCGAGGCGACGCGCACGGCCCGCTCCTCCACCGGCAGCGCGGCCACCGCGTTCCCGGTGTCGCCGCCCGCCTTTCCGCGGGCCGCGGCCCGACCGCGCGAGCGCGGTGCCCCCCTCCGCGTCCGCGTGTCCTCGTCGAACGGGATGACCTTGGCGTCCGCCATGGTGCGGTTCCTCCTCGCAGCAGTGCTCACGAGCTCAGTCCTCGGGGGCCGCCCGCGGGGACCAGCGCGGCGAGCCGGTCGACGGCCTCGGCGAGCCGGTCCGGCGGCAGCAGGCCGGGGCCGTGGCTGCGGGCGAAGTCGCCGAAGGTCTCGGCGGTGGTGTACTTCGGGGTGAAACCGAGCGTCTCGCGCATCTGCGTGGTGTCCACGACCCTGCCGTGGGTGAGCAGCCGGATCTGCTCGCGCGAGAAGTCGGTGACGCCGGCGGTGCGCAACATCTGCCCCACCCAGGTGACGGCGGGCAGCAGCACCGGCACCGTGGGCTTCCCCAGCCGTCGCGCGGTCTGCGACAGCAGGAGCACCCCGTCACCGGCGATGTTGAACGTGCCGCTGTTGATCGTCCCGTTGCGCTCGTCGCGCAGGGCCAGCATCAGGACGTCGATGACGTCGTCCTCGTGCACGAACTGCAGCCGCGGGTCGTAGCCGAGCACGGTCGGCAGCACCGGCAGCGCGAAGTACTCGGCGAGCGGGGTGTCGGCCCGCGGGCCCAGGATGTTGGCGAACCGCAGAACCGATACGGCAACGTCCGGGCGACGCCGTGCGAAGCCGCGTACGTATCCCTCGACTTCGACCGCGTCCTTGGCGAAGCCGCCGCTGGGCAACGACTTGGGCGGCATGGACTCGGTGAAGACCGCCGGGTCACGGGGCGCCGAGCCGTACACGTTCGTCGTGGACTTCACCACCAGGCGGCGCACCGTCGGGGCCTTCTGGCAGGCGCCCAGCAGCTGCATCGTGCCGATGACGTTGGTCTCCTTGACCGCGGTCCGGCTGCTGCGGCCGGGCAGCGTGCCGCTGACGTCCATGTGGACCACCGTGTCCACCGAGTGCTCCGCCAGCACCTTCGCGATCATCGGGTGCCTGATGTCGGCACGGACGAACTCCGCGCCGCCCAGATGGTGCGGGGGCGGCATCGTGTCGACCCCGATCACCCGGTCGACGTCGGGGTCGCGCATCACGCGTCGTACCAGCCGGCCGCCGAGCTGGCGGGCGACTCCGGTCACCAGCACCACTTTGCCCAAGATCAGCGCCTTCCCTCGCACCGCATGTACGCACCGTATCGGTTCGATGTTGCGCCGTGATGACGCCCGAACGTACGAGCACCGTCAAGGAGGGCCCGGCCGGCGGTCCCCCCGGGAACGCGACTGCCCTCCCGCCCCCACGGTCCGTGGGGGCGGGAGGGCAGTGAAGTGCGACGCGTAGCTCGCTTACTTCTTGTTGCGACGCTGCACACGCGTACGCTTCAGCAGCTTGCGGTGCTTCTTCTTGGCCATACGCTTGCGCCGCTTCTTGATGACAGAGCCCACGACTACCCTCGCTTCGTTTTCACTCGGTGCGGGGCGTCCGAGCCCACACGACCTACGTCGGCTCAGCCTACCCGTCCGCAAGCGCCGAGTAGAAACCGAGGCGGCCGTCAGGCAGTTTCCCCCACCCCCACGTAGGACTCCCGAAGATAGTCATGGACGGCCTGCTCCGGCACCCGGAAGGACCTCCCCACCCGGATCGCCGGCAGATGACCGCTGTGCACCAGCCGGTACACGGTCATCTTGGACACTCGCATCACCGCGGCGACCTCTGCCACGGTCAGGAACACGACCTCGTTGAGAGGCCTCTCGCTTGAAGCCATGACACACCTGAACCTTCCGCACATGACGGGCACCGGCTTCCCCTCCGGTGACTCCCTCTCGCACGTGCGCTCCTCCCCAGATTAGGTGCGGGTGATGCAAGTGGGGAAGAGGAGTAGCGATCGGTTGACTACTGTGACAGACACGCTCGATTGAGTACATAGCGCGTAAGCGGTCGGTAGTAATCGGACCGCACAGCGTCATCAAGCGGAACCGCGACCGAAACCCTGCCCTCCGCCTCGGCGACGAAGACCGCGGGGTCGTCCGCATCGGCCAGCCCGATGGCCTCGATGCCCAGCTGACCTGCTCCGCAGACCCAGCCGTGGTCTCCCACCACGAGGCTCGGCAGCAGTCCCCCGCGTCCTGCCGCACCGGCCAGCGCGGCCCGAACCGGGAGCGGGGAGTGCGTGTGTACCGCCGGCGCACCACGGGCGCCCTCACCCGGCGCATCCCGGACCGTCGCGACGCCCCCTACGTACCAGAGGTTGTACGTGCGTAGACCGAATTGCGTCGCCATGTCGATACATCGGCCATGCGATGGGGTGAGGACGGGACATCCCGCCGCCGACAGCCCGGCCGCCAATCCGGCGTAGAAGCCGAGCAGCCGATGCGGGTGACCAGTACCGATGAGCACGGGCTCCCTGCGCCGCGCGGCCTCCTTCAGCCGGCCGGCGAAGGCCTCGAGCCCCGCGAGCGTGCGGTCCGGGTCGATCACATCCTGCCCGGAAGTGTGCCCCGGGTCAGGCGAAACCCCACATCGGTCGGCCATCAACCGCAAGAGACCGGACTGCGTCCAGGGCCGCGCCGGCTCCAGTCCCAGCGTCTGCCGCGGATCACCCGCGGCGAACAGCCGATAGCTGCGCAGGCTCTTCTCCCGCGGTGTCGTCACGACCCCCGCGATCCCCGCCCCCACCAGATGCGCCCGCAGCGCGGCAACAGTCACCACGCGCCGATGGTGGCCTCCCCCGCCCCCCTCACGTGCCGGAACAGCCCGGACATCACTCCCGAGGGGCGGCCGTTCGGGTCGGCGTACCCGGCGAAACCCTCCGTACAATACGGACATAGCGCGCGACAGCGATGGGAGGACCCCCGTGGCCGACACCTCCGCCGACGCGGGCGAGTTCGACTACGTCGTGGTGGGGGCGGGATCCGCGGGGTGCGTGCTCGCCGCCCGTCTCTCCGAGGACGACGCGGCCCGCGTGCTGCTCCTGGAGGCCGGAGGGGCAGGCCACCCTCCGGAGGTCTCCGTCCCCGCGGCCTGGCCCGGCCTGCTCGGCACCTCCCTGGACTGGGCGGACCGCACCGTGCCGCAGACCGGGACCGGTCTCACCGTGCCGTGGCCCCGCGGCCGCGGCCTGGGCGGCAGTTCGGCCATCAACGCCATGAACTTCCTGCGCGGCCACCGTTCCGGCTACGACGCCTGGGCCGCCGAGGGCGCGCAGGGCTGGGGCTGGGACGACCTGCTGCCCTGCTTCCGCCGCAGTGAGGACCTCACCGGCGTCCCGGGCCGCGACCCGGAACTGCGCGGCATGGAAGGACCCCTGCGGGTCGGCCCCGCCGCCGACCGCCACCCCGTCGCCCGGGACTTCCTGCGCGCCGCCGTCGACGCCGGCCAACCCGAGGCAGGCGACCTCGCCGGCGGCCTGGAGGAGGGATTCGGCTGGGGCGACCTCAGCATCGCCGACGGCGTACGCCAGGACGCCGCCACGGCCTACCTGCGCCCGGCACGGCACCGGCCGGGCCTGCACGTGCTGACCGGGGCCCTCGCACACCGGGTCCTCCTGGCCGGCGACCGCTGCACGGGCGTGGAGTACGCCGTGGACGGCGAGCTGCGCACCGCCCGCTGCTCCCCGTCGGGGCAGGTGGTCCTGGCCGCGGGCGCGGTCGGCACCCCGCAACTGCTCATGCTCTCCGGCATCGGCCCCCGCAACCACCTGCGCCACTGGGGCGTCCCCACCGCCGTGCACCTGCCCGGCGTCGGCTCCCACCTGCTGGACCACGTGGTCTCCGGCGTCGTCGTACGGGCCCCCCGCCCCGTCCCGCCGGGCGCCAACAACCACGGCGAGGTCCAGGGCCTGATCCGCACCCGGCCCGACGCACCGGGCCCCGACGTCCAGTTGCAGGTCGTCGACGTCCCGATCCGCGAGGAGAGCCTGCCCGGGCCGGCCGTCGGCGAAGGCTGGACGGTCATGGTCGCCCTCATGGCGCCTTACGGCCACGGAACGGTCCGGCTCTCCGGCACCGCCCCCGGCGCGCCACCGCTCATCGACCCCCGCTACTACGCCGACATCCGCGACCTCGACACCATGGTGCGGGGCCTGGACGCGGCACGGGAGATCGCCGCCGGCCCCGCGCTGGCGGACTGGTACGGCGAGGAGGTCCTCCCCGGCCCGGACACCACCGGCGGCACCGAGCTGCGCGCCTACCTCGGCCGCAACCTGCGCTCCTACAACCACTACGCGGGCACCTGCCGCATCGGCACCGACGCGTACGCCGTCGTCGACCCCGCCCTGCGGGTGCGCGGCGTCGACGGTCTGCGCGTGGCCGACGCCTCGGTGATGCCGGCCCCGGTCTCGGCCAACACCAACGCCACGGTCTACGCCATCGCCGAACGGGCGGCGGAGCTGCTGCGGGCCGGCGCCCCACCGCCCCTCGCGGGGCCCGGCCGTACCTGACGCCCGGCCTAGGTGTACTCGGCCGACACGTTGGTGTCGGCCGAGTACACCTAGGGCAGCAACCCGTGCAGCGGGAAGACCGCCCGCCGGGTCGCCAGGATCGCCTGGTCCAGCCGGTCCGCCGGGTCGTACCCCGCATCGTGGAAGCCGGTGAACGCCGCGTCCCGGCCGTCCGTCATCCGCAGCGGCCCCATCTGCCGCGTCCTGCGGTACACCTCTGCCCGCCACTCCTCGGGCGTCGCCGCCTCCGGCGCGACCGGCTGCCCGGCGGCGATGCCCACCAGGTGCGTCCACGTCCGGGGCACCACGTCGACCACCGCGTAGCCGCCCCCGCCCAGGGCGACCCAGCGGCCCTCGGCGTGCTCGTGCGCCAGGCCGTGCAGCGCCTCCGCAACCGCCCGCTGCGCGTCCAGGCTCACCGCGAGGTGCGCCAGCGGGTCCTCGAAGTGCGTGTCCGCGCCGTGCTGGGTCACCAGCACCTGCGGCCGGAAGGCCGCGAGCAGCTCCGGGACGACCGCGTCGAACGCCCGCAGCCAGCCCTCGTCCCCGGTGCCGGCCGGCAGCGCCACGTTCACCGCGCCGCCCTCCGCCTCCGGGCCGCCGGTCTCCTCCGGCCAGCCGGTCTGCGGGAAGAGCGTGCGCGGGTGCTCGTGCAGCGAGATCGTCAGCACGCGCGGGTCGTCCCAGAAGGCCGTCTGGACGCCGTCCCCGTGGTGCACGTCCACGTCCACGTACGCGACGCGCTCCGCGCCCAGCTCCAGCAGCCGGGCGACGGCCAGCGCGGCGTCGTTGTAGACGCAGAACCCCGAGGCCATCCCGGGCATCGCGTGGTGCAGCCCGCCCGCGAAGTTCACCGCGTGCGTCACCTCGCCGCGCCACACCGCCTCGGCCGCCCCCACCGACTGGCCCGCGATCAGCGCGGAGACCTCGTGCATGCCCTCGAACGCCGGGGTGTCCTCGGTGCCGAGGCCGTACGCCAGTTCCGTCATGCCCTTGGGGTCGGCGGAGGCGCGGCGCACCGCCGCCACGTACTCCGCGTCGTGCACCAGGCGCAGCGTCGAGTCGCCGGCCGCGGGGGCCGCGGCCACGGTCACCGCCCGGTCCAGACCGAAGGCCCGGACCAGCCCCATGGTCAGTGCGAGCCGCACCGGGTCCATCGGGTGGCCGCGACCGAAGTCATAGCCCGTTACCTGCTCGTCCCACATCAGCTGTGCGCGGCCGCTCATGGTCGACACCGTATCGGGCGGGCTCCGCCCCGAACGAGCGGGCGTACAGCAGCGTCGCCGTCACCAGCAGCATCGGGACCAGCATCGCCCCCCGGTAGCTCCACGCGTCGCCCAGCGCACCCACCAAGGGGGAACCGACCAGGAAACCCACGTAGTTGAAGATGTTCAGCCGCGCGATCGCCGTGTCCGACGCCCCCGGAAAGAGCCGCCCGGCGGCCGCGAACGTCTGCGGCACGATCACGCACAGCCCCAGGCCCAGCAGCGTGAACCCCGCCATCCCCACCCACGCGCCCGGCGCGGCCGCGACCACCGCGAAGCCCGCCGCCGCCACCAGCGCGCCCGCGCGCACCACCACCGCCGCCCCGAAGCGCCGCACCCCGAGGTCACCGACCGCGCGGCCCAGGAGCGTGGTGACCATGTAGACGTTGTACGGGACGGTCGCCAACTGCTCGGAGCTGCCGAGCACGTCCTGCAGGTACTTCGCGCTCCAGTTGGAGACGGTGGAGTCCCCGATGTACGCGAAGGCCATCACCATGCAGAGCGGGAGCAGCAGCCGCATCGCCACCGCGGTCGCGGCCGGCGAGGCCGTCGCGTCCTGCCCGTCGGGGGCATCGGCCTTCTGGTCGACGTACCAGCGACTGCCCGCCAGCGTCAGCGGGATCAGCACCGCGACCACCGGCCCGTACAGCACCGCCAGCGACAGGTGCCAGTGCGCCCCCGCCCAGGCCAGCGACGCCCCCAGGATGCCGCCGAAGCTGTACGCGGCGTGGAAGCCCAGCATGATGCTGCGCCCGTACGCGCGTTGCAGGCTCACCCCGAGCATGTTCATGGACGCGTCCAGGGCGCCGACGCATATCCCGAAGACGGCCAGTGCCGTCGCCAACTGCCACAGCGCGTCCCCGGCGCCGGCGCCCAGCAGCGCCAGGCACACCACGGGCTGCACCCAGCGCAGCACCACGCTCGGCCGCACCCGCTTGACCAGGTGCTCGGTGGCGACGCTGCCCACGCCGGCCAGGACGGGCACCGCGGCCAGGAACACGGGCAGCAGCGCGTCACTGATGCCGTAACGGTCCTGCAGCGCCGGGATCCGGGTCACCAGCAGCGCGAACGCCGCCCCTTGCGCGAAGAAACTGACGGCCAACGAGGCCCGTCCATGGCGCAATCCGCCGTCGATGCCGTCCATGAGCGTGCAGCGTAGGGCCGCGGGCTACGGACGGGTAGATCGATCACACGAACAGTTTCGCGGGCAGCTCCGCCATGTCCGCGAACAACTCCCGCGCCCCGGCTCCCGCTCCCGCTCCCGCTCCCGCCAGCTTCTCCGCCGGCGTCATCGCCGTGAAGCCGTACGCGTCCATCCCCGGCCGCCACCGCGGCCTGCACCCCGAGCGGACTGTCCTCCACCACGGCGCACCGCTCCGGCGCCACGCCCATCGTGCGCGCCGCGTGCAGGAACAGGTCGGGTGCCGGCTTCCCGCGCCCGACGTCCTGCGCGCTGAAGATCCGCTCCTCGTCGAAGTACCCGTACAGCCCGGTCTTCTTCAGCGCCACCCGGATCCGCTCGTGGCTGCCTGAGGACGCGACGCAGTACGGCACCCCGTCCGCCGCCAGCTTCCCCAGCACGGTCGCCACGCCCGGTACCGGCTCCAGTTGACGCCGGAAGCCCTCGAAGACCCGTGCGTAGTACGTGGCGTCGAAGTCCTCCGGCAGTCGCTGCCCCGTGCGCTCGGCGACCAGGTCGTGGACGCGGTGCATCGCGGAGCCCATGTAGTCGCGGACGGACTCCTCGTACGTGGTGGGGTGGCCCAACTCCGTCAGCAGGCCCGCCAGGATGCGGTTGGCGATCGGCTCGCTGTCCACGAGCACGCCGTCGTTGTCGAAGATGACCAGGTCGTAGCGCACCGCCCCACTGTAGTCGGGCACCGGATCCGGCCGGCCCGGCGCTTTTGGGGGACAACGCAGAAAAGCCTCAGCCCCCGAGTCGAAACTCAGGGGCTGAGGCTAATGATTGTTCGGCGGCGTCCTACTCTCCCACAGGGTCCCCCCTGCAGTACCATCGGCGCTGAAAGGCTTAGCTTCCGGGTTCGGAATGTAACCGGGCGTTTCCCTAACGCTATAACCACCGAAACACTATGAAACTATACGAACCCAACGGTTCGTTGTTTCAGAACTACACAGTGGACGCGAGCAACCTATGGACAAGCCCTCGGCTTATTAGTACCGGTCAGCTCCACCCATTACTGGGCTTCCACATCCGGCCTATCAACCCAGTCGTCTACTGGGAGCCTTAACCCCTCAAGGGGGTGGGAGTCCTCATCTCGAAGCAGGCTTCCCGCTTAGATGCTTTCAGCGGTTATCCCTCCCGAACGTAGCCAACCAGCCATGCCCTTGGCAGAACAACTGGCACACCAGAGGTTCGTCCGTCCCGGTCCTCTCGTACTAGGGACAGCCCTTCTCAAGACTCCTACGCGCACAGCGGATAGGGACCGAACTGTCTCACGACGTTCTAAACCCAGCTCGCGTACCGCTTTAATGGGCGAACAGCCCAACCCTTGGGACCGACTCCAGCCCCAGGATGCGACGAGCCGACATCGAGGTGCCAAACCATCCCGTCGATATGGACTCTTGGGGAAGATCAGCCTGTTATCCCCGGGGTACCTTTTATCCGTTGAGCGACGGCGCTTCCACAAGCCACCGCCGGATCACTAGTCCCTACTTTCGTACCTGCTCGACCCGTCAGTCTCACAGTCAAGCTCCCTTGTGCACTTACACTCAACACCTGATTGCCAACCAGGCTGAGGGAACCTTTGGGCGCCTCCGTTACTCTTTAGGAGGCAACCGCCCCAGTTAAACTACCCACCAGACACTGTCCCTGATCCGGATCACGGACCGAGGTTAGACATCCAGCACGACCAGAGTGGTATTTCAACGACGACTCCACAATGGCTGGCGCCATCGCTTCACAGTCTCCCACCTATCCTACACAAGCCGAACCGAACACCAATATCAAGCTGTAGTAAAGGTCCCGGGGTCTTTCCGTCCTGCTGCGCGAAACGAGCATCTTTACTCGTAGTGCAATTTCACCGGGCCTGTGGTTGAGACAGTCGAGAAGTCGTTACGCCATTCGTGCAGGTCGGAACTTACCCGACAAGGAATTTCGCTACCTTAGGATGGTTATAGTTACCACCGCCGTTTACTGGCGCTTAAGTTCTCAGCTTCGCCCCACCGAAATGGAGCTAACCGGTCCCCTTAACGTTCCAGCACCGGGCAGGCGTCAGTCCGTATACATCGCCTTACGGCTTCGCACGGACCTGTGTTTTTAGTAAACAGTCGCTTCTCGCTGGTCTCTGCGGCCACCACCAGCTCAGGGAGCAAGTCCCCTCACCAGCAATGGCCCCCCTTCTCCCGAAGTTACGGGGGCATTTTGCCGAGTTCCTTAACCACAGTTCACCCGAACGCCTCGGTATTCTCTACCTGACCACCTGAGTCGGTTTAGGGTACGGGCCGCCATGAAACTCGCTAGAGGCTTTTCTCGACAGCATAGGATCATCCACTTCACCACAATCGGCTCGGCATCAGGTCTCAGCCTCAATGAGTGGCGGATTTGCCTACCACTCGGCCTACACCCTTACCCCGGGACAACCACCGCCCGGGCTGGACTACCTTCCTGCGTCACCCCATCGCTCACCTACTACTGGATAGGTTCAGCGGCTCCACCACTCCCCATCACTCCGAAGAGATCAAGGGCGGCTTCACGGCCTTAGCATCACCAGATTCAGCGCTGGCGCTTCAAAGCGGGTACCGGAATATCAACCGGTTGTCCATCGACTACGCCTGTCGGCCTCGCCTTAGGTCCCGACTTACCCTGGGCAGATCAGCTTGACCCAGGAACCCTTAGTCAATCGGCGCAAGAGTTTCCCACTCTTGTATCGCTACTCATGCCTGCATTCTCACTCGTGAACCGTCCACGACTCCCTTACAGGGCCGCTTCACCCGGCACACGACGCTCCCCTACCCATCACAGCCTCCGTTGGGAGTATTGCTGCAATGACACGACTTCGGCGGTACGCTTGAGCCCCGCTACATTGTCGGCGCGGAATCACTTGACCAGTGAGCTATTACGCACTCTTTCAAGGGTGGCTGCTTCTAAGCCAACCTCCTGGTTGTCTGTGCGACTCCACATCCTTTCCCACTTAGCGTACGCTTAGGGGCCTTAGTCGATGCTCTGGGCTGTTTCCCTCTCGACCACGGAGCTTATCCCCCGCAGTCTCACTGCCGCGCTCTCACTTACCGGCATTCGGAGTTTGGCTAAGGTCAGTAACCCGGTAGGGCCCATCGCCTATCCAGTGCTCTACCTCCGGCAAGAAACACACGACGCTGCACCTAAATGCATTTCGGGGAGAACCAGCTATCACGGAGTTTGATTGGCCTTTCACCCCTAACCACAGGTCATCCCCCAGGTTTTCAACCCTGGTGGGTTCGGTCCTCCACGCGGTCTTACCCACGCTTCAACCTGCCCATGGCTAGATCACTCCGCTTCGGGTCTTGGGCATGCGACTAAAATCGCCCTATTCGGACTCGCTTTCGCTACGGCTACCCCACACGGGTTAACCTCGCCACACACCGCAAACTCGCAGGCTCATTCTTCAAAAGGCACGCAGTCACGACATACAAGCAAGCTTGCATGCGACGCTCCCACGGCTTGTAGGCACACGGTTTCAGGTACTATTTCACTCCGCTCCCGCGGTACTTTTCACCATTCCCTCACGGTACTATCCGCTATCGGTCACCAGGGAATATTTAGGCTTAGCGGGTGGTCCCGCCAGATTCACACGGGATTTCTCGGGCCCCGTGCTACTTGGGTGTCGTACAAGCAAGCCGCTAATGTTTCAGCTACGGGGGTCTTACCCTCTACGCCGGACCTTTCGCATGTCCTTCGCCTACATCAACGGTTTCTGACTCGCCCAGCCGCCGGCAGACGACTGAAGTACGATCCCACAACCCCACATGCGCAACCCCTGCCGGGTATCACACGCATACGGTTTGGCCTCATCCGGTTTCGCTCGCCACTACTCCCGGAATCACGGTTGTTTTCTCTTCCTGCGGGTACTGAGATGTTTCACTTCCCCGCGTTCCCTCCACACTGCCTATGTGTTCAGCAGCGGGTGACAGCCCATGACGACTGCCGGGTTTCCCCATTCGGACACCCCCGGATCAAAGCTTGGTTGACAGCTCCCCGGGGCCTATCGTGGCCTCCCACGTCCTTCATCGGTTCCTGGTGCCAAGGCATCCACCGTGCGCCCTTAAAAACTTGGCCACAGATGCTCGCGTCCACTATGCAGTTCTCAAACAACGACCCGTCACCCAACACCCACCCCGCAACCAGCGAAGCTTCGATCGAGTCCGGTCCACAACCGAGAACACTTCCGTGCCCTCAGGACCCAACAGCGCGCCCGACCCGACCAGTTGACGATGTGCGTTCCACGCCGAAGCAGTACTAACACTCACAACCAGCCGTGCCGAATAGTCAACGTTCCACCCATGAGCTAACCACCGCCGGACATTCGCCGGCGAAGTGGCTCTGGACCTGCTTGCGCAGGTCTAGATGCTCCTTAGAAAGGAGGTGATCCAGCCGCACCTTCCGGTACGGCTACCTTGTTACGACTTCGTCCCAATCGCCAGTCCCACCTTCGACGACTCCCTCCCACAAGGGGTTGGGCCACCGGCTTCGGGTGTTACCGACTTTCGTGACGTGACGGGCGGTGTGTACAAGGCCCGGGAACGTATTCACCGCAGCACTGCTGATCTGCGATTACTAGCGACTCCGACTTCATGGGGTCGAGTTGCAGACCCCAATCCGAACTGAGACCGGCTTTTTGAGATTCGCTCCACCTCGCGGTATCGCAGCTCATTGTACCGGCCATTGTAGCACGTGTGCAGCCCAAGACATAAGGGGCATGATGACTTGACGTCGTCCCCACCTTCCTCCGAGTTGACCCCGGCGGTCTCCTGTGAGTCCCCGGCATAATCC
Source organism: Streptomyces sp. NBC_00510 (assembly GCA_036013505.1). Taxonomy (NCBI): domain Bacteria; kingdom Bacillati; phylum Actinomycetota; class Actinomycetes; order Kitasatosporales; family Streptomycetaceae; genus Streptomyces; species Streptomyces sp. NBC_00510. The sequence goes on from CP107851.1 coordinate 4,626,958, forward strand.
GCTGGCAACACAGGACAGGGGTTGCGCTCGTTGCGGGACTTAACCCAACATCTCACGACACGAGCTGACGACAGCCATGCACCACCTGTACACCGACCACAAGGGGGCACCCATCTCTGGGTGTTTCCGGTGTATGTCAAGCCTTGGTAAGGTTCTTCGCGTTGCGTCGAATTAAGCCACATGCTCCGCCGCTTGTGCGGGCCCCCGTCAATTCCTTTGAGTTTTAGCCTTGCGGCCGTACTCCCCAGGCGGGGAACTTAATGCGTTAGCTGCGGCACGGACGACGTGGAATGTCGCCCACACCTAGTTCCCAACGTTTACGGCGTGGACTACCAGGGTATCTAATCCTGTTCGCTCCCCACGCTTTCGCTCCTCAGCGTCAGTATCGGCCCAGAGATCCGCCTTCGCCACCGGTGTTCCTCCTGATATCTGCGCATTTCACCGCTACACCAGGAATTCCGATCTCCCCTACCGAACTCTAGCCTGCCCGTATCGACTGCAGACCCGGGGTTAAGCCCCGGGCTTTCACAACCGACGTGACAAGCCGCCTACGAGCTCTTTACGCCCAATAATTCCGGACAACGCTCGCACCCTACGTATTACCGCGGCTGCTGGCACGTAGTTAGCCGGTGCTTCTTCTGCAGGTACCGTCACTTTCGCTTCTTCCCTGCTGAAAGAGGTTTACAACCCGAAGGCCGTCATCCCTCACGCGGCGTCGCTGCATCAGGCTTTCGCCCATTGTGCAATATTCCCCACTGCTGCCTCCCGTAGGAGTCTGGGCCGTGTCTCAGTCCCAGTGTGGCCGGTCGCCCTCTCAGGCCGGCTACCCGTCGTCGCCTTGGTAGGCCATTACCCCACCAACAAGCTGATAGGCCGCGGGCTCATCCTGCACCGCCGGAGCTTTCCACCAACCCCCATGCAGAGGAAGGTAATATCCGGTATTAGACCCCGTTTCCAGGGCTTGTCCCAGAGTGCAGGGCAGATTGCCCACGTGTTACTCACCCGTTCGCCACTGATCCACCCCGAAGGGCTTCACCGTTCGACTTGCATGTGTTAAGCACGCCGCCAGCGTTCGTCCTGAGCCAGGATCAAACTCTCCGTGAATGTCTTCACGAGAGCGGCACCATCGGGAGGAATAATCCCGACGTGCCCAGCGTCCTCGCTGTGTTTTTACAAAGGAACCTCGTCCGAGATGGACGGGGTATCAACATATCTGGCGTTGACTTTTGGCACGCTGTTGAGTTCTCAAGGAACGGAAGCTTCCTTCGAGACCGTTTCACCGGCCCCTCCGGGCTTTCCCTTCGTTGTCTCCAACCTTACCAGATCCGTTTCGCGTTTCCGCTCTTCGTTTCCGGCCCCCTATTGGAGCGGGGTTTTTCGTTTCGCGCCTTCCGGCGTGTCCACCACGTTAGCGGATTTCCCCGGCGGTTCATAATCGAGCCATTCGGATCCGATTTCGGCATGCCGAAATCGTCCCCGAGGGGAAGTCGTGCAGTAGTGGTTTGCCGCCGGGCGGCTTGAGTGGCCACCTCTAGAAGGTGACCCGTCCGAGGCAGCTTGAGAACACTACACCACGCCCCGGGGTGCTTCAAACCTGTGGCCGTCAACAGGTTTGCGCGTTACCTTCGGGGCATGACCGAGCATGCGCACTCGTACCTGTGGTGGGCCGCCTGACGGCGGCCGACGCTCAGCGCATGCATCCAACGGCCGCCGCTTCGGCGGCCGTACGTGTTTCTGCTCCGGCTCGCCGACCGCGGTGGTCCCACAGCCGGGAGGAACAGCGATGACGAGGGTCTTCAGCGGGATCAAGCCGACGGGACACCTGACCCTGGGCAACTACCTGGGCGCCGTGCGGCAGTGGGCGGCTGTGGACCAGCACCGGGCCGAGTCGCTGTTCTGCGTCGTGGACCTGCACGCGCTGACCGTCGAGCACGATCCGGCGCGGGTGCGGCGGCTGAGCCGCCAGGCGGCGACGCTCCTGCTGGCCGCCGGCCTCGACCCGCGGGTCTGCACGCTCTTCGTGCAGAGCCATGTGGATGAGCACGCCCGCCTGGCGTACCTCCTCGAATGCACCGCCACTGACGGGGAGATGCGCAGGATGGTCCAGTACAAGGAGAAGGCGGCCCGGGAGCAGCGGCGGGGCGGCAGTGTGCGGCTGTCGCTGCTGACGTACCCCGTGCTGATGGCGGCGGACATCCTGGCGTACGGGGCGGACGAGGTGCCCGTCGGGGACGACCAGGCGCAGCACGTGGAGCTGACGCGGGATCTGGCGGTGCGGTTCAACCACCGTTACGGGCATGTGTTCGCCGTCCCCCGGGCGGTGCTGCCGCAGGTGGCGGCGCGGGTGATGAACCTGCAGGACCCGGGGTCGAAGATGGGGAAGTCGGAGGACACCGGCCCGGGGATCGTCTACCTGCTCGACGAGCCCGACGTCGTCCGCAGGAAGGTGCTGCGGGCGGTGACGGACAGCGGGCGGGACGTGGCGTACGACCCGCAGGAGCGGCCCGGGGTGGCGAACCTGCTGGAGATCCTGTCGGCGTGCACGGGCCGGGCGCCGCAGGACCTCTCGGCGGGGTACGACTCGTACGGCGCCCTGAAGAAGGACACCGCCGAGGCCGTCGTGGAGGAGCTGCGGCCGTTGCGGGAACGGCACGCGGCGCTGGTGGCCGAGCCCGGCTACGTGGACGGGGTGCTCAGGGACGGTGCCGCGCGGGCGCGGGCCCTGGCCCGGCCGACGGTGGACGCGGCCTACCGGGCGATCGGGCTGCTGCCGCCGGGCTGAGGTCGTGCTGACGGCGGCCGGGGCCCGCCGACCCCGGCCGGCCGGTCGGTCAGCCGTTGCCGGAGGCCAGCTCGCGGCTGCGGTCACGGGCGGCCTCCAGGGCGGCGATCAGGGCGTGGCGCACGCCGTGCTTCTCCAGTTCCCGGATGGCGTTGATGGTGGTGCCGGCCGGGGAGGTGACGGCCTCGCGGAGCTTGACGGGGTGCTCGCCGCTGTCGCGGAGCATCACGGCGGCGCCGATCGCGGACTGCACGATCAGGTCGTGGGCCTGGGCGCGCGGCAGGCCGAGGAGGATGCCGGCGTCGGTCATGGCCTCGACCAGGTAGTAGAAGTACGCGGGTCCGGAGCCGGAGAGGGCGGTGGCGGCGTCCTGCTGGTACTCGGGGATGCGCAGGGTCTTGCCGACCGGCTGGAAGATCTCCTCGGTGCGCAGCAGGTGCTCCTCGGCGGCGTGGCTGCCGCCGGAGATGACGGACATGCCCTCGTCGACCAGGACGGGGGTGTTGGGCATGACGCGGACGACCGCGATGCCGTCCGCGAGGCGCTCCTCGAAGAAGGAGGTCGGGACGCCGGCCGCGGCGCTGATGATCAGCCGGTCGGCGGCGACGTGCGGGGCGAGCTCCTCCAGGAGGGCGGACATGTCCTGCGGCTTCACGGCGAGGATGAGGGTGTCGGCGGTCTTGGCCGCCTTCTCGTTGGAGACCGATTCGACGCCGTAGCGGGCGTGCAGCTCCTGGGCGCGCGCCGGGCGGCGGGCGGTCACGAGGAGGTTCTCCGGCTGCCGGCCGGCACGGAGCATGCCCGACAGAAGGGCCTCGCCGATCTTGCCGGTGCCGAGCACCGCGACTTTCTGCGTCATAGGGGTCATCCTCGCACCGTGGGCGGCCCGGAGGCCGTGCCGTCCACGGTGCGGTCACCCTGGGGGATCAGGCCGTACGGCGGCGGAGCGTGACCGCGCCGAGGGCGAGTGCGAGCGCGGCGCTGCCGGCGACGACGGCGAGGTCGCGGACGAAGTCACCGGTGACGCCGGTGTGGGTGAGGACCTCCTGCATGCCGTCGACGGCGTACGACATGGGCAGGACGTGGGAGATGGCCTCCAGCACCGGCTGCATCCGGTCGCGCGGCATGAGCAGTCCGCAGAGCAGGATCTGCGGCAGCAGCACGGCGGGCATGAACTGCACGGCCTGGAACTCGCTGGCGGCGAAGGCGCTGACGAAGAGCCCGAGGGCGGTGCCCAGGCAGGCGTCGGCGAGGGCGACCAGGAGCAGCAGCCAGGCGGAGCCGGTGACCTCGAGGCCGAGGGCGAGGACGGCGAGCCCGGTGGCGAGGGCGGCCTGGACGACGGCGATGGCGCCGAAGGCGAGGGCGTACCCGGCCAGCAGGTCGCCCTTGCCGAGCGGCATGGACAGCAGGCGTTCCAGGGTGCCGGAGGTGCGTTCGCGCAGCGTCGCGATCGAGGTGACCAGGAACATCGTGATGAGCGGGAAGATGCCCAGCAGCGAGGCGCCGACGGTGTCGAAGGTGCGCGGGCTGGCGTCGTACACCCAGGACAGCAGGGTGAGCAGGACGCAGGGCACGACGACCATCAAGGCGATGGTGCGCGGGTCGTGGCGCAGTTGCAGCAGCACGCGGCGGGCGGTGGCGAGGGTGCGGCGCGTGCTCATCGGACGGGCTCCTCGGTCTGGTGGGGGAGCTTCCCGGCGGCCTCGTCGACGAGGCGGAGGAAGGCGTCCTCGACGGTGGGGGCGCCGGTGCCTGCGCGCAGCTCGTCGGGTGCGCCCTGGGCGAGGATGCGGCCCTCGCGCATGAGCAGCAGCCGGTGGCAGCGCTCGGCCTCGTCCATGACGTGGCTGGAGACGAGGAGGGTGGCGCCCCGTTCGGCGGCGAGGCGGTGGAAGAGCTCCCACAGGTCACGGCGCAGGACGGGGTCGAGGCCGACGGTGGGTTCGTCGAGCACGAGCAGTTCGGGGGTGCCGAGCAGAGCCACGGCGAGGGAGACGCGGCCCAGTTGCCCGCCGGAGAGGTTGCCGGCGAGGGCGGTGGCGTGGGAGGCCAGGTCGACGTCGGCGATGGCGCGTTCGACGTGGTCGGGCGCGTCGCCGCCGAGGACGGCGGCGAAGTACGCGAGGTTCTGGCGGACGGTCAGGTCGAGGTAGACGGAGGCGGCCTGGGTCACGTAGCCGAGGCGGGGGCGCAGGTCGCGGTGGCCGGCGGGCAGGCCGAGGACGTCGAGGGTGCCGGTGACGCCCGCCTGGGTGCCGACGACGGCGCGCATGAGGGTCGACTTGCCGCAGCCGCTGGGGCCGAGCAGGCCGGTGATCTCGCCACGGGGGACGGTGAACTCCAGGGCGTCCAGGACGGTGCGGCCGCCGCGGGCGACGGTGAGCCCGGAGGCGTGCACGGCGGATCCGGGGCCCGGTTCTCCGGGCTCCTCGGCTTTATTCATCATGCGGTGAATAATGCTCCGGGGCGCGTCGGGACGTCAAGGAGCGGCGGATGCATGCGTTTGAGTGACGGATCATTTACACTCCGTTTGCTTAAAGAGCTTGCAAAATGGAGTGGCTGTCTGCGCAAAATGGAGGGCGGCTACGCATCGGAACGGGGGCACCTGTGGTATCGGCCAAGGGAGTTGCGCGTGCTGTCGCCGGAATGGCGGCACTGCTGCTCTCCCTGTTCGCGGCGATAGGCTGCGCCGCCGCCGAGCCCGTTCCCGTCTCCGGCCGCGGCGCGGGCACGACGGTGGCGCGCGTGGAGCCCGAGACCCGGAACTGCCTGGCACGCAGGCACGGGAGCAACGGCATACGCCTGGTGCTGCCCGGGACCGTGAGCGTCCCGGCACCGGCACCGGCACCACGGGGCGGCACCGGGACCGATGAGACGGTCCCGGCGGAAGGCGCCCAGGTGTCCGCCGCCGTGACGGCGCTGCGGACCGCCCGGCAGGCGGTACCCCTCTCCAGATCCGGAGAACTACCGATCGCCCTCGGCGCGTTCCGCTGCTGAGGCACGGCCTGCCGCCTGCCCTTCCCTCCTGACCGCGGTCGTCGCCCGCGGCCCGGGCCCGACCCCGGCCCGAGCCCGCGCCGGCGCCCGCGCGTCCACGTGCACGCACATGCACTCGTACGCGGCGCCCGCGGTCCGGGAGAACCGTCCCCCCACACTGCTCGACCACGTACGCCCCCGCCCACACCGGCGCCGGGGCGCAATGGAGGACACCCGCGTGAAGACCTTCATCCCCCCATCCCCCACCTCTTGTTCCGCCCTCCCCCCACCAGCCGCCCTCCCCCCACCAGCCGCCCGGCCCCTCCGGCCCGTCCGCGGCTCCCTCACCCCCGCCCCCGCGCGGTGAGCCGCCTCATGCGCGCCACGTCGCGACTGCCCCGCCCGCAGTCGCTGCGCGCCGACGTCACCGCCTCCCTCGTCGTCTTCCTCGTCGCCCTGCCGCTGTGCGTGGGCGTGGCCGTCGCCTCGGGGGTGCCGGCCGAACTCGGCCTGGTCACCGGCATCGTCGGCGGGATCGTGACCGGGCTGCTCCCCGGCAGCAGCCTCCAGGTGTCCGGCCCGGCCGCCGGACTCACCGTCCTGGTCTACGAGGCGGTCCAGGAGTTCGGACTGCCCTCACTGGGCGTGCTCGTGCTCTGCGCGGGCGGGCTGCAGCTCGCCATGGGCGTGCTCCGGCTGGGCCGCTGGTTCCGGGCCATCTCCGTCGCCGTCGTCCAGGGCATGCTGGCCGGCATCGGCCTGGTGCTGATCGCCGGACAGGTCTACGCGCTCACCGACACCGCGGCACCGGCAGGCGGCGTCGCGAAGATCGCCGGATTACCCGGACTGGTCGCGGGCACCGTCGCCTCGCCCACGGCGCTCACCGCGCTCGCCGTCGGCGGCGGCACCATCGCGGTCCTCGTGCTGTGGCCCCGCATCCCGCGTGCCGCGCGGCTGCTGCCGGGGCCACTGGCCGCGGTCGCGCTGGCCACGGGCGCGGCCGTGCTGTTTGGCCTGCCGGTCGAGCGCGTCGAGGTGGCGGGACTGCTCGACGTCATCCAGCCGCCGGGTGCCGAGCAGTTCGCGGGGCTGGCGAGTCTGTCGGTGATCGGCACCGTGCTGGCCTTCACGCTGATCGCCTCCGCCGAGAGCCTGTTCAGCGCCGCCGCGGTGGACCGGCTGCACGACGGGCCGCGCACGGAGTACGACAAGGAACTCATCGCGCAGGGCGCGGGCAACGCCGTCTGCGGGGCGCTCGGGGCCCTGCCGATGACCGCGGTGATCGTCCGCAGCGCGGCCAACGTGCAGGCGGGCGCCCGTACGAAGGCGGCACGGGTACTGCACGGCGTGTGGCTGCTGCTGTTCGCCGCGCTGATCCCCGGCGCCCTGGGGGTGATCCCGGTGGCCGCGCTGGCGGGTGTGCTGGTGCACGCGGGCTGGAAGCTCGTACCGGTGAAGGAGCTCGTGCCGCTGTGGCGCGCGCACCGGGGCGAGGCCGTCGTCCTGGTGGTGACCGCGACGGCGATCGTGGCCACCAACATGTTCGAGGGGGTCCTCATCGGGCTGCTCACGGCCGTGGTCAAGGCGGCCTGGGAGACCTCGCAGACGCATGTGGAGATCCACGACAAGGGCGAGGGCCCGATCGTCGTCCGCGTCCTGGGCAACGCCACCTTCCTGCGGCTGCCCAAGCTGCTGGACCAACTGGAGGCCCTGCCCCGCGACCGCCCGATGGAACTCGACCTGCGCCGGCTGCGGCACCTCGACCACGCCTGCGGCATGGCCCTGCTCGGCTGGGCCGAGCGGCACAACGAGGAGGGGGTGACGCCCGTCCGGGTGCAGGGCGCACCGGTGTGACGCGGCGGCCCGGGACCGGGCGGGACGGGGCGCCGCCCCTGACCCACGGTTCCGGGCCGTCTCAGGGTCATCCCCTATGGCTTCGGGAGCGGAGCGGAGTGACCGTGGCCATATGAGGCGTTCTACCGATGTATCCCGGGACGTGACCGGAGCCGAGAAGCGGCAGCTCGCGGTGGCCTCGGCCACCCTCGGCCCCTGGCGCCCGGCGGCGGCGGTCGGCGCGATCGGCGGCGGGGTCTCCCTCGCCGCCTCCGCCCTGAGCGGCGACTTCGGGCTCGGCGTCGTCGCCGGCGCCGTGTCCGTCGCGCTGATGCTCTTCTTCCTCGTCGGCGGCGCCGGCGCGGTGACCGGGCGCGGCCCGCGCGCCGACCGCCGCATCCGCCGCTGGGCGGCCGCCCACCCCTGGCGCGTCGCGCTGGTCCCGGCGGGGATGCTGCTCGTCACCGACGTCGTGATGCGCCAGATCCTGACCTCCGAGGGCTTCTTCGGCAGCCTCTGGGACGGCCTGTGGCGAGGGGTCCTCGTCGCGGGCGTGGTCGGCGTCGTCGGTTCGGTGGCCGGGAGGCGGCGGGCCGGCTAGGGCCGGCCCGCCGGGCCTTGACCCTCGGTCCGACCCCCTCGGTCCTTGACCGTCAGTCCTTGACCGTCAGTCCTTGACCGCCACCGTGAGGTCGACCTTGTAGGGCTCGACCACGTGACCGTCCGGGAAGAGCGCCAGCAGCGCGCGCCGCTCGTCGTCGAGGATGCGGCGGGCGGTGTCCGGTGCGAGCACGGCGAAGTAGGAACGGCTGCCGAGCATCGTGAGGTGCGTGTCCAGCGCGACGGTGCGCGTCCAGTGCAGGACGCGGGTCTCGGTGCGCATCCCCAGGCGGGAGCCGAGCGAGCGGAGGATGTCCTCCGCCGTCCCCGTCAGGCCGTTCTCGTGGTAGCGGGGGACCGCGCGGGCCAGCCGCTCCTCCTGCTCCCGCACCCAGGCGACGCCCATGTCCGGCACGTTCCACCACAGCGCGAGCGCGCCGCCGGGCCGCAGCACCCGTGCCGCCTCGGGGGAGGACTTGGCCGCGTCCGTCCAGTGCCACGCCTGGGCGTACGTCACGAAGTCCGCCACCCCGGACGCGAACGGCAGCGCGTCCCCGTCCCCGCGTACGAGCGGCACGTCCGGCTGCCCCGCCCGCAACTGCGCGGCCATCCCCGCCCCGGGCTCCACGGCCGTCACGTTCGCCCCGCGCGCCCGCAGCAGCGCCGTGGCGATCCCCGTCCCGGCCCCCACGTCCAGGACCGCGGCCCCGGCGAAGGGACGGCCGCTGATCTCCTCGACGGCGTCGAACAGCTCCCCCGGGTAACCGGGGCGGGCCGCGGCGTACTGCGCGGCGACGGTGTCGAACGACTGGGCGAGCACGCGGTGGGCCGGGTGTGTGGTCATGGGGGTTGTCCTTCCCCGTCGGACGCGGGTGCGACCCACCGCGTGGGCTCGGTCAGGTACAGCGTGCGGCCACGTAGCCGTCGATGCCGGTGGCCGCGCCGGCCGCCAGTGCGGCGCGCCTGCTTCTGCCCTTGCCCTTGCTCAACACGTTCCTCCTGCGGACGACCAGTGAACGTACGGACACGAACGGCCGATGTCAGCTGCAGCGCGACGCGACGTACCCGTCGCTGCCGGTGTGCACGTACGTGTCGGAGACGTACTGGTTGGTGCCGATGCAGTCCCAGATGTTCGAGGTCCCGTAGTAGCCGCTCTCCGTCGTGCCCGGGGTCTGGCAGAAGATCGGCACCTTGGCGTCGTAGGGAAGGACCTTCACGATGTGGTAACCGGTGCCCGGCCCTGAGCGGACGTTGAGGCGCACGTCCGGCGCGACCGAGTAGTAGATGAGATCGCCCGAGGCCGAAGCCGTGGCCGCCGCGGCATCGCCGGCGCCCCCGAGCACCGGGAACGCCACCCCGGTCAACGCCGCCGCGCCGGAGACGAGTAACGCGCGTCTGCTCTTGCCCTCGCTCAACGTGCCCTCCTGATGGATGAAGAACCGCGGACGGTCATCCGCAGCGTCCCGCGATGTACCCGTCACTACCGGTGTGCACATAGGTGTCGGAGACGTACTGGCCGGGGGCGATCCGGTCCCAGATGTTCGACGTGCCGTAATAGCCGCTGACCGTCTCACCCGGGGTCTGGCAGATGATCGGCACCTTGACGTCGTAGGGCAGCACCTTGACGATCTGATAGCCCGTCCCGGGGCCGATACGGACGTTGAGCCGTACGTCGGGAGCGACCGGGTAGTACACGAGATCAGCGGACGCCGCGGTCGCTTCGGCGGCACCCCCGAGCACCACCAAAACGGCGCCGGCCATCCCGGCCGCCAGCACCACGCGCCTGTTCTTGCCCTTGCTCTTGCTCAACGCGTTCCTCCCGTGGGATGGGCCACTTGTGGACGCACACGCCGAGGGCTCTCCGGCAAGCCACGGAGCCCGGCGGGTGGATGGAGCTGAGCTGTGATGAACCGCGACCGTTCCCGGCCGACGGTCTCACGTCAGACGCAGCGTCCGGCGACGTACCCGTCGCTGCCGGTGTGCACGTAGGCATCGGAAACGTACTGGCCAGGGGCGATCCGGTCCCAGATGTTCGAGGTCCCGTAGTAGCCGTTGACCGTCGTGCCCGGGGTCTGGCAGAAGATCGGCACCTTGGCGTCGTACGGCAGGATCCTGACGAGCTGGTAGCTGGTGCCCGGACCCGTGCGGACGTTGACCCGGCAACCCGGCGCGACGGAGTAGTACACCAGGGAGACGTCGGCCGCGGCAGCGGTCTTCTCGCTCTGCTCGTGCGCCGGCTCGTCAAGGCTCTTCTCGGCCATTGGCCCTCCCCCGTGAAGATTCACGCTCTGTCAAGTGCAGGCTAGCAATCCGAGCCGTCGCCGTTACGGGGATCGACTAGGCTCACCGAGTTGCGGCTGCGGACGAACACACGGGGGTGGGTCATGCCGCCACTACGGGGACTCGGGACCGACCCGGAAGCGGAACATCCGGAATACGCGGGGCAGTACCGGCTCGAGAGTCGGCTCGGCTCCGGCGGCATGGGCGTGGTGCATCTGTCACGCTCCACGTCGGGCATGCGTCTTGCCGTCAAGGTCGTGCACGAGGAGTTCGCCAAGGACCCTGAGTTCAGGGCGCGTTTTCGACAGGAGGTCGCCGCCGCCCGGCGCGTGAGCGGGGCCTTCACCGCGTCCGTCGTGGACGCCGATCCGGATGCCGGGCGGCCGTGGATGGCCACGCTCTACATACCCGGGCCGACGCTGGCCGAGTTCGTGAAGCGGAACGGGCCGGTCTCGCCGCCCCAGGTGCGCTACCTGATGGCGGGCCTCGCCGAGGCTTTGCGAGACATTCACCGAGTGGGCGTCGTCCACCGCGATCTCAAGCCGAGCAACGTGCTGCTGGCCGCCGACGGCCCGAAGGTGATCGATTTCGGCATCTCGCGCCCCTTGGACAGCGAACTGCGCACCGAGACGGGCAAACTCATCGGGACGCCCCCGTTCATGGCTCCCGAACAGTTCCGGCGTCCACGGTCGGTGGGCCCTGCAGCCGATGTCTTCGCGATGGCCAGCGTCCTGGTGCACGCTGCCACCGGACGCAGCCCTTTCGACTCCGACAGTCCCTACATCGTGGCCTACCAGGTGGTCCACGACGAGCCCGAGCTGACCGGCCTGCCCGCGGACCTGCTCCCGCTCATCAGGCGTTGCCTCGCCAAGGACCCGGATGACCGTCCCACTCCGGACACGCTGATGGCCGAGCTGAGAACGATCTCGGCCTCCTACGACACACAGACCTTCAGTGCCTTCGACGTCGAAGGCATCGACAGCGAAGGCCTCATCCCCCTGCAGCGACGGGCCGCTTCCGGGAAATCACCACGGAGTGCCGAGGAACCACCGTCCGAGCGGAACTCCGGCACCGGGGCGCCCCGGCGTGGGATGAGCCGGATCGCCGCAGTGGCGGCGACGTCGGCATTGCTGATCACCGGAGGTGTCGCCGCGGTCCAGATCCACGGCGGTCCCTTCGGCGAGACCGCCTCCCGTCACGCGGCAAGCACCGCCTCCTCCGTGGATTTCCGGCCCTGGTCCACGGTTCTGCAGGGCGGTACGACGGGGAACGCGTTGGCGGGCTGCACATACGCGACGCATTTCCTGTTCTGCTCCCAGCGAGGGGTGGACGCGGCGAAGATCGACCCGAGCAACGGGCTCCTGCAGTGGTCCGCCCGTGCCAATTCCGGCGTGAACGACGCGCGGAAAACGTCCCACCCTCCCGTCCTCGGCAACGGGGTCCTGCGTGTGGTCACCCGCGGCGAGAACCGTCTCGAAGGTCTGGACCCGGCCGACGGCAAGCTGATCTGGGCGCTCGACATCTCCGCGAACGACGGTGCCTTCTACGACGCCGGCGGTTCCGTGTTGCTCGTGGGGCGGGACGGTACGGTGACCGCCGTCGACGGCCGGACCGGTACGGAGCGGTGGCACAAGAGACTGCGGGGGCATTCCCGGCCGCTCTTCACGATGTTCCCGGGCTCCACGAGCGCGTACGCCACGGAGGTGTCGGGAGACGGCGGGCACACGTTGGTGAGCTCGGTGGATCCGGCCGACGGGAGACTGCTGGTGCAGCACCGGCTCGAGGGGGAACTCCATGCCGTCGGGGCTTCCGCTTCGGCCCTGTACCTCACCTCCTTCGACGCGTACTCGCGTACCGACGCGGTTCTCCGACTCGATCTACGTGACCGCACGGTCCGGCGTATCCCGCTCACCAAACCGCTGGACGCGGCACAGGCGGTGGTCCGCGACGACGTGGTCTACGTGCTGGGGTACGGAGGCACACTGCTGGCCGTCAACGCCGGTGGTGCCGGCGGGCTCAACGCGAAGGCCCAACTGTGGCGGCTGGAGACCTCGGTGAGCGACGGTTCCCAGCCCATGGTCGCGGGAGGCCGGCTGTACCTCTCCTCCAGCGACGGACGGCTGCTCGCCGTCGACACCGAGCGGGGCGTGTTCCTCGGACAGACGAAGCCGCGTCTGGGCGACGGGCCCGGCAACACCGAGGCCCCGCCCTCCCCCGTCGTCGCCGACGGGAAGGTGTTCGCGACCGCGCCCGACGGCAGTGTGTTCGCCGTGGACGCGAAGGACCCCTCCCGCTGGTGATCGTGGGGATCGGCGGAAGGGGTCCCGGGGACGACGACGGGGCCGGGGCCGGGGTCAGCCCTCGAGCTTCGTGACGTCGCGGACGGCGCCCTTGTCGGCGCTGGTGGCCATCGCGGCGTACGCCTTGAGGGCCAGGGAGACCTTGCGGTCGCGGTCCTTGGGGGCGTAGACGCCGCCGAGGGCGGCGCGGCGGGCGGCCAGTTCCTCCTCGGGGACGAGGAGTTCGATGCTGCGGCCGGGGATGTCGATGCGGATGCGGTCGCCGTCCTCGACCAGCGCGATCGTGCCGCCGGACGCCGCCTCGGGGGAGGCGTGGCCGATGGACAGGCCCGAGGTGCCGCCGGAGAAGCGGCCGTCGGTGACGAGGGCGCAGGCCTTGCCGAGGCCGCGGCCCTTGAGGAAGGAGGTGGGGTAGAGCATCTCCTGCATGCCGGGGCCGCCCTTGGGGCCCTCGTAGCGGATGACGACGACGTCGCCCTCCTTGACCTCCTTGCGGAGGATCTTGTCGACGGCCTCCTCCTGGGACTCGCAGACCACGGCCGGGCCCTCGAAGGTCCAGATGGACTCGTCGACGCCGGCGGTCTTCACCACGCTGCCGTCGACGGCGAGGTTGCCGTGGAGCACGGCCAGGCCGCCGTCCTTGGAGTAGGCGTGCTCGGCGGAGCGGATGCAGCCCTCGGCGGCGTCGAGGTCGAGGGCCTCCCAGCGCTCGGACTGGGAGAAGGCCTCGGCGGAGCGGACGCAGCCGGGGGCGGCGTGCCAGAGTTCCTCGGCCTCGGCGGAGGGGGAGCCGCCGCGGACGTCCCAGGTCTTGAGCCAGTCGGCGAGCGACGGCGAGTGGACGGAGTGGACGTCCTCGTTGAGCAGGCCGGCCCGGTGGAGTTCGCCCAGCAGGGCGGGGATGCCGCCGGCCCGGTGCACGTCCTCCATGTAGTACGTGCGGCTCTTCGCGACGTTGGGGGCGACCTTGGCCAGGCACGGCACGCGGCGCGAGACGGCGTCGATGTCGGTGAGGCCGAAGGGGACGTCCGCCTCCTGGGCCGCGGCCAGCAGGTGGAGGATCGTGTTGGTGGAGCCGCCCATGGCGATGTCGAGGGCCATGGCGTTCTCGAAGGCCTCGAAGGTGGCGATCGAGCGCGGCAGCACGGACTCGTCGTCCTGCTCGTAGTAGCGCCGGGTGATGTCCACGACCGTGCGGCCGGCGTCCTCGTACAGCGCCTTGCGGGCGGTGTGGGTGGCCAGGACCGAGCCGTTGCCGGGCAGCGACAGGCCCATCGCCTCGGTGAGGCAGTTCATCGAGTTGGCGGTGAACATGCCGGAACACGAGCCGCAGGTGGGGCAGGCGTTCTCCTCGATGCGGAGGATGTCCTCGTCGGAGATCTTGTCGTTGACGGCGTCGGCGATCGCGTCGATCAGGTCGAGGGTGCGCACCGTGCCGTCGACGAGGGTGGCGCGGCCGGCCTCCATGGGGCCGCCGGAGACGAAGACGGTGGGGATGTTGAGGCGCAGGGCGGCCATCAGCATGCCCGGGGTGATCTTGTCGCAGTTGGAGATGCAGATCAGCGCGTCGGCGCAGTGCGCCTCGACCATGTACTCGACGGAGTCGGCGATCAGGTCGCGGGAGGGCAGCGAGTAGAGCATGCCGCCGTGGCCCATGGCGATGCCGTCGTCGACGGCGATCGTGTTGAACTCGCGCGGCACGGCGCCCGCGGCCTTGATCGCCTCGCTGACGATGCGGCCGACGGGCTGCAGGTGGGTGTGCCCGGGCACGAACTCCGTGAAGCTGTTGGCCACCGCGATGATCGGCTTGCCGATGTCCTCGCTCGCTACGCCCGAAGCGCGCATGAGGGCGCGGGCGCCCGCCATGTTGCGGCCGTGGGTGACTGTGCGGGACCTCAGCTCGGGCACGGGGACCACTCCCTACGTTTCCATCTCGGAGCCTTCGAGCGTACGCCCCCGGTCGTGGTACGCGGCGGTGTGTCCGTATTGCGGACGGCGAGTCCACGGTGTGGATGGCGATCCGGTACCGGACACGACGGGTCCGCAGCGGGCCGGCGACGGGGCGCTCTCCCCCATTGTCGACCCGTTTGCCATGCGGCCGGCTCATCCCGTGACGGGCCCCGGATCGGTCAGGTAGCGCTGGAGGGTCGGCGCGATGAGGGCGATGACGTCCTCCATGTCGGCCGACGCCAGCGGCTCGATCTTGATGACGTAGCGCATCATCACGATGCCGATCATCTGGGCGCCCGCGAGTTCCGCGCGGAGCCGGGGGTCGGGGACCTTCAGCTCCGACGCGACGCGCTCCAGCAGCCGCCGCAGGACGATGCCGCGCAGCACGCCCGCGGCGGTGTCGTTGGTCACGGCGGAGCGGACGATCGCCAGCATGGGGGCCCGGGAGACCGGGTTCTCCCAGATGGCGACGAAGAAGCGGGCCAGCCGCTCGCCGACGCCCTCGGGACCGGTCGCGAGGACGTCGGGGACGCCGAAGGCGGCCTCGAAGCTCAACTCGATGGAGGCGGCGAAGACCTGCTCCTTCGCCCCGAAGTAGTGGTGCACCAGCGCCGGGTCCACGCCCGCGGACTTGGCGATGGAGCGGATCGAGGTCTTGTCGTAGCCGCGGGCGGAGAACTCCTGCCGGGCCGCGGCGAGGATCAGCTCGCGGGTCTCGGCGGTGCCCGAGCGGCTCCCGGCGGGGCGGCCGCGGCCGCGCCTGCCGGTCCCGTCCTGCGGAGCCATCAGCGCACCCGCGCGGCCGCGGCGAGGTGCAGCCGGGTGAAGGCCAGCGCCTCGGCGAGGTCCGCCTCGCGCTCGGCGGCCGACATCGCGCGCCGGGTGTTCACCTCGATCACCACATGGCCGTCGAAGCCCCGCGAGGCCAGGCCCTCCAGCACCTCCGCGCAGGGCTGGTTGCCGCGTCCGGGCACCAGGTGCTCGTCCTTGCCGGAGCCGCTGCCGTCGGCCAGGTGGACGTGACCGAGCCGGTCGCCCATGCGGTCGAGCATCTCCAGCGTCCCGGTCCTGGCCGTGGAGGTGTGCGACAGGTCGATGGTGAAGTGCCGGTAGTCGTCCTTGGTGGGGTCCCAGTCGGGGGCGTACGCGAGCATCTCCCGGTCGCGGTAGCGCCACGGGTACATGTTCTCGACGGCGAACCGGACGTCGGTCTCGTTCGCCATCCGCCAGATGCCGGCGACGAACTCCCGCGCGTAGCTGCGCTGCCAGCGGAACGGCGGGTGGACGACCACGGTCGAGGCGCCCAGCTTCTCCGCCGCCGTCTGGGCCCGCTGCAGCTTCACCCAGGGGTCGGTCGACCACACCCGCTGGGTGATCAGCAGGCAGGGCGCGTGCACCGCCAGGATCGGGATGCCGTGGTAGTCCGACAGACGGCGCAGCGCCTCGATGTCCTGGCTGACCGGGTCGGTCCACACCATCACCTCGACGCCGTCGTAGCCCAGCCGGGCCGCGATCTCGAAGGCCGTCGCCGTGGACTCGGGGTAGACCGAGGCCGTGGACAGCGCGACCTTCGCGTCCGGTACGCGCACGGTGTGTCCGTTCGGGTCCACAGGGTCAGGGGCTGCCACGGGGAACAGCGTACGGCGGCCGGTCGGCCCGACGGCACATCGCACCCGGCCGACGTGACGCGATCGACACGCGGGGCGGCGCGGCGCCCGCACGGCGGCGGTACGCCGTGCGCCGCGCTCAGCCCCGGTCGCTCGTCATCAGGTCGAGGCGCCGCAGGATGACGCCCTCGCGCAGCGCCCACGGGCAGACCTCCAGCTCGGTGACCCCGAACAGGTCCATCGCCGCGTCCGCGACCAGCGCCCCGGCCAGCAGCTGGCGGGCCCGGCCCTCCGACACGCCCGGGAGGTCCCGGCGGGCGCCCTCCGTCATGGCGGCCAGCCGCGGCACCCACTCCGCCAGCGCCTTGCGGCTCAGCGTGCGCTGCACGTACAGGCCCTCGGCGGAGCGGGCCGCGCCCGCGATCCGGGCCAGTTGCTTGAAGGTCTTGGAGGTGCCCACCACGTGGTCGGGCCCGCCGAGCCTGCTGAACTCCGCCACGGTGCGGGCGATCTCGGCGCGCACGTGCTTGCGCAGGCCGCGCACGTCGTCGGAGGTGGGCGGGTCGCCGGGGAGCCAGCCGCTGGTGAGCCGGCCGGCGCCGAGCGGCAGGGAGACCGCGGCGTCCGGGTCCTCGTCCATGCCGTACGCGACCTCCAGGGAGCCGCCGCCGATGTCCAGCATGAGCAGCCGGCCGGCGGACCAGCCGAACCAGCGGCGGGCGGCGAGGAAGGTGAGCCGCGCCTCGTCCTCCCCGGACAGCACGGTCAGGGCGACCCCGGTCTCGGCGGCGACCCGGGCGAGCACCTGCTCGCCGTTGGCGGCCTCGCGCACCGCGCTGGTGGCGAACGGCAGGACGTCCTCGACGCCCTTGTCCTCGGCGACGACCAGGGCCTCGGCGACCTGGGCGACCAGCCGCCGCACGCCGTCCTCGCGGATCGCGCCGTCCTCGTCCAGCAGCTCCGCCAGCCGCAGCTCCGCCTTGTGGGAGTAGGCGGGGAGCGGACGCGCGCCGGGGTGCGCGTCCATGACCAGAAGGTGGACGGTATTCGAACCCACGTCGAGGACACCGAGTCTCATGCCCGGAACGCTACTGCGCCGCGCCTTGACCGGGGACATGCGGGGTATGGGCACATGCGCGGGTGACCACTGGAGGAGCTTCACATGCTTACCCTGACATCGTGGCGAAGGTGAAAAAGGCGACGAAGCGGCAGCATCACCCGGACGTGTCGGACGAGGTCGGGCTCGATTTCCCGCGCGCGTGGGTCGAGTTCCCCGATCCGGCGGACGAGGAACAGGTCTTCCGGTGCGACCTGACGTGGCTCACCTCACGGTGGAACTGCGTCTTCGGCCGCGGCTGCGAGGGCATCCAGGCGGGCCGGGCGGACGACGGCTGCTGCACCCTCGGCGCGCACTTCTCGGACGACGACGACGAGAAGCGCGTCGCGCGGCACGTGGAGCGGCTCACCCCGGAGCTGTGGCAGTTCCACCCGGTCGGCGAGGAGGGCGGCTGGGCCGAGGTCAACGAGGACGGCGACCGGCAGACCCGGCGGCACCAGGGCGCCTGCATCTTCCTCAACCGCCCCGGCTTCCCCGCGGGCGCCGGCTGCGCGCTGCACACGCTCGCGCTCAAGGAGGGCCGCGAGCCGCTGGAGACCAAGCCGGACGTGTGCTGGCAGCTGCCGATCCGGCGGACGTACGACTGGGTGGACCGGCCCGACGACACGCGCGTGCTGATGATCTCGATCGGCGAGTACGACCGGCGCGGCTGGGGCCCCGGCGGTCACGACCTGCACTGGTGGTGCACGGGCGCGCGGTCCGCGCACGGCGCGGGCGAACCGGTGTACGTCTCGTACCGGGCGGAGCTCACGGAGCTGATGGGACCGCAGGGCTACGACCGGCTCGTCGAGCTGTGCGAGCAGCGGCTCGCCTCCCTGCTGCCGATGGCGCCGCACCCCGCGGACCCGGTGCCG
The DNA here is from genome assembly GCA_036013505.1 of Streptomyces sp. NBC_00510. Taxonomy (NCBI): domain Bacteria; kingdom Bacillati; phylum Actinomycetota; class Actinomycetes; order Kitasatosporales; family Streptomycetaceae; genus Streptomyces; species Streptomyces sp. NBC_00510. Next base: position 4,645,260 of record CP107851.1, read on the forward strand.
GGCTCCCGCGGTGAGGATCAGGGGCAGGACGAGGGCGAGGACGCCTAGTCGTCGCCCTGGTCGTCCCCCTCGGCGGAGGACGGGGAGGCCGAGGGGCTCTGGCTCGGCGGGTCGCTCGGTGACGGGTCGGGGGCGGACGGGGTCGGAGAGGGGTCGGGGGAAGGCGACTGCCTCCCCCTCCCCTCGATCGTGACGACCGCGCCCGACGGGTCGAACCAGATCCGTGCCGTCCACGGCCCCACGGGCTCCCGCGAGCGGTCCACGGAGACCGTCAGCGTCATGCTCTCCCCGGGTCGCAGCCTGCCGTGGCTCCGGCTCAGCCGCAGCCACGGCTCGGAGGTGGCCGCACTCCAGCGGACCGGCGCCGCACCCTCGGCGGTGAGGGTGACGACGGTGACATGACCGCGCGAGCGGGCCTCGACGAGCAGCCGGCCCGGGCGGGGCACCGAGCGGTCGTCGCCGTCCGTGGCGTCGCCCGGCGGCGAGGCGGAGCCCCGGGCGCCGGCCGAGGCGGAGGCGGCGGCGGACGCCGAGGGGGCGGCTGACACGACGGAGACCGACAGACGGCCCTGGCCGCCGCGCGTGGAACGCCCGCGCGCGTCGGCCGCGCCCGCGACACCGGCCTTCTCGTACTGCACGCCGTCGAGGCCCTCGCCGGCGCTGAAGGAACCTTCCCCCTTGTGCTCGGGCGCCAGCGGCGCCCCGTGGTACGCCGCCCACAGCGCCAGCACCGGTGCCGCGACGACGGCCGCGACCACCGTGGAGGTCACCGCGCGGTGCCGCATCCGGGCCCGCCGCGCCATCCGCTCCTTCAGGTCCATCGGGAAGCCGCGCCGGTCGAAGCGCGGGGTGCCCTGGCGGGCGCGCCCGACGCCGCCCCGCATGGCGTGCAGCAAGGCGGCGTACGCGGCGGAGCGGGGGGCCTCGACCGTCGACAGCACGGCCGTCGCGGCGGTGGTGGCCAGGCCCGGCCACGGTCCCGTCGCCACGGCGCGCTCGGCCGTGACCCGGCAGTGCGCGCACACGTCGACGTGGGTCACCAGCTCGCGGCGGAGCGCCGAGCCCAGCAGCACCCGGGCGTCACCGGCGAGGCGGGCGACCGCCGCGCAGTTGCCGAGCTCGACCACGGCGAGCGCCGCCCGGGTGCGCTCCACCTCGCAGGCCGCCTGGGCGAGCAGCGCGCGCGTCGCGTCCGGCTCCCGCCCGACGACCAGGGCCACCTCGTGCGGCGCCAGCTGGTGCCTGACGGCGAGCTCCAGCGCCTCGCGCTGCTCGGGGGTGGTGCCGGCCGCCTCGGGCCAGGCGAGCGCCGCCAGTTCGCCGCGTCTGCGGGCGGCCACGTCCGCCGAGGCCTGCACCGACACCGGCCGCCCCTCGGCCAGGGTGCGCAGGCAGGCCCAGCGGGCCAGCGCGTACAGCCAGGGCCTGCGCAGCTCGGTGTCGCGCAGCCGGGCGCGCTGGCGCTCGGCCACGGCCAGCACGTCGCCGAGGGCGGCGGCGGCGGAGTCGTGCTCGCACAGCACGGAGAGGCAGTAGGTGAACAGCCCGTCCAGGTACGGCTCGTAATGCGCCGGGGGCTGCGCGGGCAGGGTCCCCTGCGGGCGCGGCCGCCGCCGCGCCGGGGACCCCGTGGTCCCCGGCGCGGCGCGGCCACGCTGGACCGGCGCGCGGTGTCGGCGGGGCGCGCCGGTTGTCTGGGAGGGTGTGTCAGACCTGCTGCTCATCACTCCGTGACGGTAGGACCACGACCCGTACACCCTCAGGCATCACGGCGGGCTTTAATCCAAATGGGTGGTGATCCCGCCCGAAAGAGCACACGCCGCTCACCCGGTCGGGTGACCCTCCGGCCGCGTGCGCGAGCCTTTTCCGGAGCGGGACGGCAGGGACCCGCGCCCCGGGCGGTGCGGCGTTGTCGGTGGCACCCGATAGCGTGCGGCACATGGCTGCCCGTACCCGCCCCGCTTCCAAGGACCGTCCGTCGTACCGCTGCACGGAGTGCGGCTGGACGACCGTCAAGTGGCTCGGCCGCTGCGGCGAGTGCCAGGCGTGGGGCACGGTCGAGGAGTACGGCGGCGCGTCGCCGGTGCGCACGACCGCGGCCGGCCGGGTGACGACGCCGGCGAAGCCGATCGGGCAGGTGGACGGCCGCCAGGCCACCGCGCGCGGCACGGGCGTGCCGGAGCTGGACCGGGTCCTGGGCGGCGGGCTGGTGCCCGGGGCCGTGGTGCTGCTCGCGGGGGAGCCGGGCGTCGGCAAGTCGACGCTGCTGCTGGACGTCGCCGCGAAGGCGGCCGGGCCCCAGGCGCGCACGCTCTACGTGACCGGTGAGGAGTCCGCGTCGCAGGTGCGGCTGCGGGCCGACCGCATCGGCGCCCTGTCCGACCACCTCTACCTCGCCGCCGAGACCGACCTGTCGGCGGTGCTGGGGCATCTGGACGACGTCAAGCCCTCGCTGCTGATCCTGGACTCGGTGCAGACGGTCGCCTCCCCCGAGATCGACGGAGCCCCCGGCGGCATGGCCCAGGTCCGCGAGGTGGCGGGCGCGCTGATCCGCGCCTCGAAGGAGCGCGGCATGTCGACGCTGCTCGTCGGCCACGTCACCAAGGACGGCGCGATCGCGGGCCCCCGGCTGCTGGAGCACCTGGTGGACGTGGTGCTGTCCTTCGAGGGCGACCGCCATGCCCGCCTGCGGCTGATCCGGGGCATCAAGAACCGCTACGGCGCCACCGACGAGGTCGGCTGCTTCGAGCTGCACGACGAGGGCATCACGGGCCTGGCCGACCCGTCCGGACTCTTCCTGACCCGGCGCGACGAGCCGGTCCCGGGCACGTGCCTGACCGTCACCCTGGAGGGCAAGCGCCCGCTGGTCGCCGAGGTGCAGGCGCTGACCGTCGACACCCAGATCCCCTCCCCGCGCCGTACGACCTCCGGGCTGGAGAACTCCCGGGTGTCGATGATGCTGGCGGTGCTGGAGCAGCGCGGCCGGATCCGGTCGATCGGCAAGCAGGACATCTACACGGCGACCGTCGGCGGCGTGAAGCTCGGGGAGCCGGCCGCCGACCTGGCGGTGGCGCTCGCCCTGGCCAGCGCCGCGATCGACACGCCGCTGCCGAAGAACCTGGTCGCGGTGGGTGAGGTGGGCCTGGCGGGCGAGGTCAGGAGGGTCACCGGGGTGCAGCGCAGGCTCGCCGAGGCGGCCCGGCTGGGCTTCACCCACGCCCTCGTGCCGCCGGACCCGGGGAAGATCCCGTCGGGGATGAAGGTGACGGAGGTGGCGGACATAGGGGACGCCTTGCGCGTCCTGCCCAAGAGGGCCCCACGTCCCTGACCCTTCCGACGGTAAACTTTGCCCTGGTCTCGCCCATCCGGGCATCCGTACGACCGGAGGAGAGCAGTGGCAGCCAACGACCGGGCGTCAGCTCCCGGCAAGGCCTGGAGTCGCGAGGGCTCGGGCGGTGAGGGTCTGATGCGCGCCTCCCTGAGCGCCGTGGCCCCCGGCACCGGCCTTCGGGACGGCCTCGAGCGGGTCCTGCGCGGCAACACCGGCGGCCTCATCGTGCTGGGCATGGACAAGACCGTCGAATCACTGTGCACCGGCGGTTTCGTGCTGGACGTCGAGTTCAGCGCCACCAGGCTGCGCGAGCTGTGCAAGCTCGACGGCGCCCTCATCCTCGACCGGGACATCACCAAGATCGTGCGGGCCGGGGTCCAGCTGGTGCCGGACGCGGCGATCCCCACCGAGGAGACCGGCACCCGCCACCGCACCGCGCAGCGGGTCTCCATCCAGACCGGCTTCCCGGTCGTCTCGGTCAGCCAGTCGATGCGGCTGATCGCCCTGTACGTGGCCGGTCAGCGCCGCGTCCTGGAGGACTCGGCGGCCATCCTCTCCCGCGCCAACCAGGCGCTGGCCACCCTGGAGCGCTACAAGCTGCGCCTGGACGAGGTCGCGGGCACCCTCTCCGCCCTGGAGATCGAGGACCTGGTCACCGTCCGGGACGTCACGGCGGTCGCGCAGCGCCTGGAGATGGTGCGCAGGATCGCCACGGAGATCGCGGAGTACGTGGTCGAGCTGGGCACCGACGGCCGGCTGCTCTCCCTGCAGTTGGACGAGCTGATCGCGGGCGTCGAGCCCGAGCGCGAGCTGGTCGTCCGCGACTACGTGCCGGAGCCGACCGCCAAGCGCAGCCGCACGGTCGCCGAGGCGCTCACCGAACTGGACTCGCTGCCCCAGGGCGAGCTGCTCGAACTCCCCACCGTGGCAAGGGCGCTGGGCTATGCCGGCTCCCCCGAGGCGCTGGACTCCGCGGTCTCGCCGCGCGGTTACCGGCTGCTGGCGAAGGTGCCCCGGCTGCCGAACACGATCGTGGAGCGGCTGGTCGAGCACTTCGGCGGGCTGCAGAAACTGCTCGCCGCCAGTGTGGACGACCTGCAGACGGTCGACGGCGTCGGCGAGGCCCGGGCCCGCTCCGTCCGCGAGGGGCTGTCGCGCCTCGCGGAGTCCTCCATCCTGGAACGCTACGTCTGAGGCCCGGGGGTCCCGCCCCGCGCCGGACGTCCGGGCGTCCTGGCCGCCCCGGACGTCCTAGACGTTCTTCAGGACGAAGGACGTCTGCTTCGCGGAGCGGCCCGGGAGCTTCACCTCGAGCAGGTAGGTGCCGTACGGGGCCGCCCCGCCCTTGGGCGTGGCGCACTGCGGGGAACTCGTCCGGCGGTCCCACTCGACGTCGTACGAGGTCGAGCCGCCCGCCGGGACCTGCAGCAGGTACGAGGCACGGCTCTTGGGGCAGTCGTCGCTGGCCCACACGTGGTGGTCGTTGACGTCGCTGATGGAGAAGACCGCCGAGTCCGGGCCGAAGTCCAGCTTGCAGGCGGTGGCGGAGGGGTTGGTCGCGGTCAGCGTGAACCGGGGCCGCTCACCGGGCTCGTAGGCGTTGTCGGTACTGCGCACGCTCAGCGAGACGCCCGGCCCGCAGTTCGGCAGCGAGGAGCCCGCGGGCAACTGCGCACCGCCGCTGCCGCTCCCACCGCCACTGCCGCCGGAGCCACCCGCGTCCGCGGCGCCCGAGGCACCGGCGTCCGTGCCGCCGTCGGTGGCACCGGAGTCGGCGCCCTGCGAACTGCCGTCCGTGGCGCCGGAGTTGCCGGTGCCGCCGTCCGTGGCGTCACCGCCGTCGTCGCCGCCGGAGCCACCGCCGACCGAGCCGCCCGGGCGGGAGCTGTTGAGCGGACCGCTCGCGGACGGGCCGGGGGTGATGGACGGCGCGGGTGAACGGCCGTCCGGCCCGTTGGCGCTGTTCCCCCCGCCGTCACGGGAGTTGACGGCCCATACGACCAGGACGGTGAGCAGCCCGACCAGGAGCAGCACAACCGCCCGTCGCCGCCAGTAGATGGAGGACGGGAGAGGTCCCACGGGATTGCGCATTGAGCCCACGCGCAAACCTTATGCGGTTTCCCTTGAATCGGACCAAGGCACGCGCGGCACGCTGGCAACTTGTGTGATTGATCAGCAGATCTCCCCTCCGTTCCGGGGAGCTCCCCCACCCGTTCGCGCTGCCCGCCACGGCGGCCCCGGGGACGTAGGATCGGAGGCGCTATGAACGACGACCGCGACCACCAGCAGCTGCACTCCCCCGTGATCGACTGGTTCGACGACAACGCCCGGGACCTGCCGTGGCGCCGTCCCGAAGCGGGCGCCTGGGGCGTCATGGTCAGCGAGTTCATGCTGCAGCAGACCCCGGTCAGCCGGGTCCTGCCGGTGTACGGGCCGTGGCTGGAGCGCTGGCCCACGCCGGGCGCCCTCGCGGCGGAGCCCTCCGGCGAGGCGGTCCGCGCCTGGGGCCGGCTCGGCTATCCGCGCCGGGCGCTGCGACTGCACGCCGCGGCGACCGCGATCGCCCAGCTGCACGCCGGCGAAGTGCCTACGGAGCACTCCGAGTTGCTGGCCCTGCCGGGGGTCGGCGAGTACACGGCCGCCGCGGTGGCCTCCTTCGCGTACGGGCAGCGGCACGCGGTGCTGGACACCAATGTGCGCCGGGTCTTCGCGCGCGCCGTGACCGGTGTGGAGTACCCGCCGAACGCGACGACCGCCGCCGAGCGCCGGATCGCCCACCGGATGCTCCCCGCCGACGAGGCCACCGCCGCCCGCTGGGCCGCGGCCACGATGGAACTGGGCGCCCTGATCTGCACCGCCCGCGGCCCCGAGTGCGTGCGCTGCCCGATCGCCGGGCAGTGCGCCTGGCGGCTGGCCGGCTCCCCCGCGCACGAGGGCCCGCCCCGCCGCGGCCAGACGTACGCCGGTACCGACCGCCAGGTCCGGGGCAGGCTGCTGGCCGTGCTGCGCGAGGGCACGGAGCCGGTGGCGCAGGCCGAGCTGGACGCCGTGTGGCACGAGCCCGTCCAGCGCGCCCGGGCCCTGGACGGCCTGGTCGCCGACGGCCTGGTGGAACCCCTCGAGGACGGTCTGTACCGGCTGCCCGGCTAAGTGCCGCGCACTCCGGACGGCCCTGTCGTTACACAACCGATGGGTGGCTGTGGGTCCGCTGTGCGGCGGTGGTCGCGAAAGCCGTACATCCGCTCCGTAGCGTCGACCGGGTCGTAATCAAGCGCGCCGGACGGAGGGACGCCATGGCGGCGAACGCCCAGGGGACAGCCCAGGTCATGGACTTCGAGGAGTACGTGCGGAACCGGCAGGAGGCCCTGCTGCGCAGCGCGCGCCGGCTCGTCCCCGACCCGATCGACGCCCAGGACCTGGTGCAGACGGCGCTGGCCCGCACCTACCCGCGCTGGGGCGACATCGCCGACAAGAACCTGGCCGACGCCTACATGCGCCGGGTGATGATCAACACCCGTACCGAGTGGTGGCGCGCCCGCCGGCTGGAGGAGGTGCCGACCCCCGAGCTGCCGGAGGGATCCGTGGACGACGGCGCCGACCAGCGGGCCGACCGGGCGATGCTGCTGGACGCGCTCGGCATGCTGGCCCCCAAGCAGCGCCAGGTGGTGCTGCTGCGCCACTACCGGCAGCTCAGCACGGAGGAGACGGCGCACGCGCTGGGCATGTCGGTGGGTACCGTGAAGAGCACGCTGCACCGGGCGCTGGCGCGGCTGCGCGCCGAGCTCGAGCGGCAGAGCAACGGATACGGAAGGCCCGTGGAGCCCGTCACGGGCAGGACGGAGGGCGTGTGCGCCGCAGCGTAGTCCCGGTGGGTACCGCCGCCGCCGCTGTCGCGGTGTGCGGGGCACTCGTCGCCGTGACCAGCTGCCGCGACGCCGGCGGCGTGCGCGAGGAGGGCACCGCCTCGGTCGCCTCCCCGGCCCTGCCGTCCCCCTCGGTGTCGGCGCCGGTCCCGGACGCCCGCACGCTGGACGGCGGGCGGTCGGCGGACCCGCGGGCGGTGGACGCCAAGGCGACCGCGGACGTGGTGCGCCTGGTGAAGCACGACCCGAAGGTGGCCCGGGACATCCGGGACAGCCTGGTGGCCTGCGCCGCGCCGTCCACGGGTGCGGGGACCCGCCCGAAGGCCGCGGAGCAGCCGTACCCGGTGGACCGCCGCTCAGGCCGGCTGACCGGCGGGAACGGCACGGACCTGGTGGTCAACGTCTCGACCTGCGCGGACAGCGTGGGCATCGGGAGCTACGTCTACCGGCGTGTGGACGGCGCGTACGTCAACGTCTTCGCAGACGAGCAACCCCCCGTCTTCGCCGAGATCGGCGACGGCACCCTGAAGGTGACCCACCAGGTGTACGAGCCGCAGGACGCGGTCTCCAACCCCTCGGGCGAGGACGTGACCACGTACCGGTGGAACGGCTCCCGCTTCGAGGAGGTCTCGTTCTCCCACCGCGACTACGAGACGGACGACGACACCGGGAGCGGTCCGCATGGCTGACACGCACGTCCTGTTCGTCGAGGACGACGACGTCATCCGCGAGGCGACGACCCTGGCGCTGGAGCGCGACGGCTTCGACGTGACCGCCGTGCCGGACGGTCTGGCCGGGCTGGAGGCGTTCCGGGCCCGGCAGCCTGACCTGGCGCTGCTGGACGTGATGGTGCCGGGCCTGGACGGGGTGAGCCTGTGCCGGCGCATCCGGGACGAGTCGACGGTGCCGGTGATCATGCTCTCGGCGCGGGCCGACGCGATCGACGTCGTCCTGGGCCTGGAGGCGGGTGCCGACGACTACGTCACCAAGCCCTTCGACGGGGCCGTGCTGACCGCCCGCATGCGGGCGGTGCTGCGGCGCTTCCGGGTGGCCGCGGCGGACGAGCCCCCGGCCGGGGCCGGGGTGCTGACCTTCGGGGACCTGGAGGTGGACCCGGAGGGGATGGAGGTGCGGCGCGCCGGTGACCGGCTGGCGCTGACGCCCACGGAGATGCGGCTGCTGCTGGAGTTCTCGGCGGCGCCGGGGACGGTGCTGTCCCGGGACCGGCTGCTGGAGCGGGTCTGGGACTACGAGTGGGGCGGCGACACCCGGGTGGTGGACGTCCATGTGCAGCGGCTGCGGGCGAAGATCGGGCAGGAGCGCATCGAGACGGTGCGCGGCTTCGGCTACAAGCTCAGGGGCTGACGCGGTGACCGCGCGTCCCGGGGGCCCCGCGGCGAGGAGGCCCCGTCCGCTGCCGAAGATCGGGCTGCGCTGGAAGGTCTGCGTGGCGATCGCCGTGGTGTCGGCGCTGGTCGCGCTGGTGCTGAGCCTGGTGGTGCACAACGCGGCCCGGGCCAGCATGATCGACAACTCCCGTGACGTGCAGAACGAGCGGGTGCAGTTCGCCCAGCGGATCTACGAGTCCACCGGCCGGCTCACCTTCGACGCCCGGCTGGACGACCCGGACCTGCCCGCGCCGCTGAGGCGGCTGGCCCGGGAGGGCAAGCGGGCCACCTACGTCTCCGACACCGGCGGCGCGCCCGTGGTGTGGGCGGAGACCCCGCTGGCGGACGGCAAGGTCCTGTCCCTCAATTCGGCGTTCACCGACCGCTTCTCGGTCCTGGAGGACCTGGACCAGGCGCTGGTCATCGGCTCGTCGGCGGTCGTCGTGGGCGGCACGGCGCTGGGCGTGCTCATCGGCGGGCAGCTGTCCCGGCGGCTGCGCAAGGCGGCCGAGGCGGCCGGCCGGGTGGCCGACGGGGAGACGAACGTACGGGTGCGCGACGCGATCGGCGGCCGGGTCCGGGACGAGACGGACGAGCTGGCGCGCGCCGTGGACGCCATGGCGGACGTCCTGGCCGGCCGGCTGGAGGCGGAGCGCCGGGTCACCGCGGACATCGCCCACGAGCTGCGCACCCCGGTGACGGGGCTGGTCACCGCGGCCGAGCTGCTGCCGCCGGGCCGCCCCTCCGAGCTGGTCAGGGACCGCTCGCAGGCGCTGCGCACGCTCGTCGAGGACGTCCTGGAGGTCGCCCGGCTGGACGGGGCCGCCGAGCAGGCCGACCTCCAGGACGTGGCGCTCGGCGACTTCGTACGGCGCAGGGTCGCGGCCGCCGCTCCCGAGGCGACCGTGACCGTCCGCGACGACGCCGTCGTCCGCACCGACCCGCGCCGGCTGGAGCGTGTCCTGGGCAACCTGCTGGCGAACGCCGGGCGGCACGGCCGGCCGCCCGTCGAGGTCACCGTCGACGGCCCGTACGTGGAGGTCCGCGACCACGGCCCGGGCTTCCCCCGCGACCTGCTCCGCGACGGCCCGAGCCGCTTCCGCACGGGCAGCAGCGACCGGGCCGGCAGCGGCCACGGCCTGGGACTGACCATCGCCACCGGTCAGACCCGCGTCCTCGGCGCCCGCCTCACCTTCCGCAACGTGCCCGAGGAGGAGGGCGGCGGCGCGGTCGCCCGCTTGCTGCTGCCCCGCGAGTGACGGCGGGCCCGACGCAGCGGTCCCACGCCGTGGGCCGCAGGTTGTCCGCCGAACGGACGATGCTCGCACGCGGGTCGGACGACGACCCCCGTGCGAGCATCGGCAGCGGGTGGGGCGGGGTGGGCCGGAGGCTCAGACGACCTCGACCGCGGCGACCGCTTCCTCGGTGCTGGGCGTGGTCGGCGCCGAGCGCAGCGGGATCTCCTTGACGAAGAAGGCCAGCAGGAAGCCGATGACGCTGACCGCCGCGCCCCACAGGAAGACGTGGTGCGTTCCGCCGGCGACGGCGTGGAGGTAGGCGTCCTTGACGGCCGGGGGCAGCTTGGCCAGACCCGCCGGGTCCAGCTGGGCGGAGCCGGACGCCGCGCCCGCGGCGCCGCCGCCGAGGCGGTCCGTCATGGTGTTCTGCACCTGGTGGGTGAAGATCGCACCGAAGAGGGCGACGCCGAAGGAGCCGCCGATCGTCCGGAAGAGGGTGGAGGACGAGGAGCCGACGCCCATGTCCTTCATCTCGACGCTGTTCTGCGCTATCAGCATCGTGATCTGCATCAGGAAGCCCATGCCCGCGCCGAGCACGGCCATCCACAGGCCGGAGACGAAGCGGGTGGTGCCGGTGTCCATCGTGGACAGCAGGTAGAGGCCGACGGTCATCAGGCCGCCGCCGACGATGGGGAAGATCTTGTACTTGCCGGTCTGGGTGGTGATCCGGCCGGCGATCAGCGAGACGACCATCATCGCCAGCAGCAGCGGCAGCAGCAGGAGGCCGGAGTTGGTCGCGGAGGCGCCCTGGACGGTCTGCTGGTACAGCGGCAGGAAGGTCATCGCGCCGAACATCACGAAGCCGACCAGGAAGCCGATCACCGAGATCAGCGAGAAGTTGCGGCTGTGGAAGATGTGCAGCGGGATGACGGGCTCCGCGACGCGGTTCTCCACGAAGAGGAAGGCCGCCAGCGCGGCCAGGCCGAGCACCAGCAGGCCCAGGATCTGCGGCGAGCCCCACGCGTACTGGTTGCCGCCCCAGGTGGTGAGCAGGACCAGCGAGGTGATGCTGACGGTGAGCAGCACCGTGCCGAGGTAGTCGATGCTGGTCTTGATCTGCTTCTTCGGCAGGTGCAGCACCGCCGAGATCATGAACAGGGCGACCACGCCGAGGGGGAGGTTGATGTAGAAGCTCCAGCGCCAGCCCCAGTTGTCGGTGATGCTGCCACCGACGAGCGGTCCGCCGATCATGGCGACCGCCATGACGCCGGCCATCATGCCCTGGTACTTGCCGCGCTCCCGCGGCGGGATCAGGTCACCGATGATCGCCATCACACCGACGATCAGACCGCCGGCGCCCAGGCCCTGCACGGCGCGGAAGGCGATCAGCTGGCCCATGTCCTGCGCCATGCCGGACAGCGCCGATCCGATCAGGAAGATCACGATCGACGACATGAAGATGCCCTTGCGGCCGTACAGGTCGCCGAGCTTGCCCCAGACGGGCGTCGATGCGGCGGTGGCCAGCGTGTACGCGGTGACCACCCACGAAAGGTGCTCCAGGCCGCCCAGCTCGCCCACGATGGTGGGCATCGCGGTGCCGATGATCATGTTGTCCAGCATCGCGAGCAACATCGCGATCATGAGCCCGAACAACACCACGCGCACGCTGCGCTGCGGGGTGTCGGCGGTGTCCGCCATCACAAGCTCCCCTACTTGTTTCCTGCTTGTCTTCGGTTGCTTACCTGCCGCCCGGCTAGTTGCCTGGGGCACCCTGACAGTATGCGGCTTACTAGCCGGGCGTCAAGTAAGTTAAAGTTCGCCCATGGCAACGCCCCACGCACGCAGAGGTGATACGCGACGCCGCATCCAGGACGTCGCGCTGCAACTCTTCGCCGAGCAGGGATACGAGAAGACGTCCCTGCGCGAGATCGCCGAGCACCTGGACGTGACCAAAGCGGCGTTGTACTACCACTTCAGGACCAAGGAGGACATCCTCAACAGCATCGTCGAGGACCTCGCCTCACCGGTCGACGAGCTGATCGCCTGGGCCACGGAGCAGCCGCGCACCCTGGAGACCAAGTGCGAGGTGCTGCGCCGCTACGCGGACGCGCTGTGGAGCGCCGGACCGCTGTTCCGCTTCGTCCAGGAGAACCAGGCCACCGTCCGCGACCTGAGCATCGGCGAGACCTTCAAGACCAAGCTGCTCGCCGTCCACTCCCTGCTCAAGGACCCGGACGCGCCGCTGACCGACCAGGTGCGCTCGATCACCGCGGTCTTCGCGATGCACGCGGGGATGTTCGCCATGCAGAACCTCGAGGGCGACCCCGAGGAGAAGCGTGCCGCCGTCCTCGAGGTCGCCCAGGAACTGATCGCCCAGACCTACCGGGGTCAGACCGACACGCCGTGAGCCCGCAGGTAGGGCAGCGGGTTCACGGACGAGCCGTAGTACGGGGTCTTGCGGATCTCGAAGTGCAGGTGGGGGCCGGTGCTGTTGCCGGTGTTGCCGGACAGCGCGATCTGCTGGCCCTGGCCGACGTGCTGGCCGATGCGCACCTGCATCTTCGACAGGTGGCCGTACTGCGAGTACATGCCGTTGGCGTGGCGGATCACGATGTTGTTGCCGTAGGCGCCGCCCCAGCCCGCCTCGACCACGGTGCCGGCGCTCACGGCGTGGACGTTGGTGCCGATCGGCACGGCGAAGTCCTGGCCGGAGTGCTTGTGGGCCCAGCGGGCGCCGTTCTGCATGTAACCGGCGGACAGCGCGTACTTCTTGACCGGGACCGACCAGGCGCTGTTGCTGCGGCTCTGCTGCTGCGGGGCGCTCTTCGCGGACTGCGCCACGTGGTTCCGGTGCTTCCAGTGCAGCTCGGCGCGCGCGTGACGGTCGGCCTTCACGGCCTGCGCGGCACGCTGCTGCACGTCGGCCTGCGCCCGGGTGACGTCCGCCAGCTTCCCGGCCGCGCCGAGGCCCAGCAGGCTCCCGTCCTGCGTCTCCGCCATGGCCGTCCCAGCCGCACCGAGTGCCAGCGAGGCGCAGACGCCGGCGGTGACGACGGTGCGACGGCCGCGGAAGACGGAGTTCGAGATCTTGGGCATGCGCATTCGGAATTACCTCGCGGAAATAGCCGGACAAGAACATTGCGACGCGTTCGCCGCGATCCCTTGGTAACCCGACATTCCGGCCCCGGACAAACCCCCCCGATTACTACCGTCTTTCGTAGGATTCACCGTCCGCGCCCCGCTTCCCCGCCTGCGGCAAGAGCCCTGTCCCCTATGGTGATTCGTACGTGGCCCAGGTCACGTGGGTCACGTCACCGGCCCAGGGACCAAAGGGAATTGCCCTTCGGGACCTAGGTCCCGTGGCCCGGGTCACACGGAATGGGAAATCCGGGAGCACGCGGAGCGCGCGAAAAGGAAAACCGCGCGAACCGCGCGACGGGGGGCGGGAACGTGGATCCTTCTACCGTGGGCGTACGGCTGGCGTCGGCCGTCGCGGGGCCACTGGTCAAGAGGCTCTTCGTGGCAGAGGGCCCCGGCGCGGGCCTCGTGGACCGGCCGGTCCGCATCTCCTCCCGCGTCTCCTTCAGGGGCGAGAAGCGCACCCTCACCGACGCGGACCTGCGCGCCCTGGCCGCCAAGCTGGTGCACCAGGCCCTGCGCACCGGGGAACGCCCCGTCGGCGCCGACGAGGAGACCCCCGTCGCGGACGCCCTCGCGGCCTCCCTGCGGGCCCTGGGCGACCTCGACCTCACCGACCTGCAGGCCGTGGGCCTCGGGCACACCGCGTTCGCCCGCGCCCTGCGCCGTGCGGCCGGGTCCCCGGAACGGGAGCTCAGCGCCGACGGGGCGCACTTCCACCAACGGCTGCTCGACACGGCCTGCCTGCACATCCTGCACTTCTTCACCCAGCGCTCGACCTTCGTCGCCGCCACCCTGGTCGAGCAGAGCCGGACCCTGGGCGACCTGACCGCCCGCGTCGACGAGCTCATCGCCCGCACCCCGCTGCCGGGCGGCGAGGACGCGGCCTTCGAGCGGCGCTACCTGGCGTACGTCGCGAAGAAGCACGGCCGGCTCACGATCCACGGCCTCGACCTGGCGGACACCCCGGACCGCTGGCCGCTGGACACCGCCTACCTCAGCCTGGAGGCGGCACCGTCCGCCGGGCCCCCGGACGGCGGGCCTGCGGACGGTGGGACGGAGGGGCCCGGGGGACCCCGCGCCGCCGACCGTGCGCTCGCCGCGCACGAGCGGGTCCTGCTGCGCGGCGAGGCCGGGTCGGGGAAGACCACGCTCGTGCAGTGGCTGGCGATCGCCTGCGCGCGCCAGGACCCGGACGAGGGCATGGCGTACCTGGAGGACCGGATCCCTTTCGTCCTCCCGCTGCGCACCCTCACCCGCCACGGCGAACGCCTGCCCGCGCCCCCCGGCTTCCTCGCCGCCGCCGGCTGCCCGCTCGCCGGCACGCAGCCCGCCGGCTGGGAGACCCGGGTCCTGACGGAGGGCCGCGGGCTGCTGCTGGTCGACGGCATCGACGAGATCCCCGAGTCCGAGCGCCGCCGCGCCCGGGCCTGGCTCCGCGACCTGCTCGACGCCCATCCCGGCAACCGCTGGCTGGTCACCTCCCGCCCCTCCGCCGTACGGGAGGACTGGCTGGCCGGGGAGGGCTTCACCGAGCTGGCCCTGACCCCCATGGGCCCCGCCGACGTCGCCGCCTTCGTCCGCCGCTGGCACGCCGCCGCCGGGCCGGAGCCGGCCGGGTACGCCGACGGGCTGCTGAGCGCCGTACGAGCAGAGCCGGACCTCGGCCGGCTCGCCACCAACCCCCTGATGTGCGGCCTGATCTGCGCCCTGCACCACGACCGCCGCGGCTACCTCCCGCGGGCCAGGAAGGACCTGTACGCCGCCGCCCTGTCGATGCTGCTGGTCCGCCGGGACCGGGAACGGGAGGCGGCGGTCGTGCCGCTGCGCGAGGAGGCGCAGATCGAGCTGCTGCAGCGGCTGGCGCACTGGCTGGTCCGCAACGGCCGCACCGAGATGGACCTCGACCGGGCCGAGGCCGTCGTCGCGCGGGCGCTGCCCGCCGTGCCCGAGGCCGCCGCGCTCGGCGACGCCGCCGCCGTCCTCACCCACCTCCTCGACCGAGGCGGCGTGCTGCGCCGGCCCGCACCCGGCACGGTCGACTTCGTGCACCGCACCTTCCAGGACTACCTGGGCGCCCGCGCCGCCGTCGAGGAGGGCGACTTCGGGCTGCTCGCCGCCCACGCCGCCGACGACCGGTGGGAGGACGTCCTGCGCATGGCCGTCGCGCTCGCCCGCCCGAGCGAGCGGGTCGCGATCCTCCAGGACCTCCTCGACCGCGGTGACCTCGCCGCGGACCGGCGCACCCGGGCACGGCTCCACCTCCTCGCCGCCGCCTGCCTGGAGCACGCCACCGCACTCGACCCGGCCGTGCGCGGGGCCGTGGAACGGCGCGCCGCCGCGCTCGTCCCGCCCGCCGACGCGGCCGAGGCCCGCGCCCTGGCGGAGGCCGGACCGCTCGTCCTGGACCTGCTCCCCGGCCCCGACGGGCTCTCCGACGAGGACGCCCTCCACGTCGTGGTCACGGCCTGCCACCTGCCCTCGGACCGGGCCGCCGGCTATCTGGGCCGCTTCGCCGCGCACCCGTCCGTACGCGTCCGCGCCCAGCTGATGTGGTCCTGGCACCGCTTCGACTGCGCCGTGTACGCGCAGGAGGTCGTCGCCCGTCTCGACCCGGACGGCCTGGACTTCACCGTCCGCTCCGCCGACCAGCTGCGCGAACTGCGCAGGCTCGGTCTGCGGCCCACCCGCCTCGACCTGCGGGGCGACCTGCCCGTGGACGAGCTGACCGGGTACGTGGCCGGGCTCGCCCTCACCGAGGTCAGGCTGAAGGACTGCGCGCTGCCCGACCTGCGCTTCCTGGCGGGCCAGCGGGGCCTGCGCAGGCTCGCGCTGCTCGGTCCGGGCACGCCCGCCGACTGGGGGTCGATCGGCGGGCTGCCCGCGCTGCGGGAGCTGGAGCTGGCCGCCCCGGCCGACGGCCGGTTCGACCTGTCACCGCTGGCGGCCCACCCCGGGCCGCTGACCGTGCGCATCCCGCTGCCGGCCGACCGTCTTGCCGGGGCCGACCGGCTGCCCGCGCACGTGACCGTCGTCCCGGGACCGGGTCAGGGGCGGTAGCCGCCGTCCCGGTCCCCCCAGCCGTCCCAGCCGCCGTGGCCCCGGCCGTCGTCGCCGTCGCAGTCCCCCTCGCAGGGCTCCCCGCCGGGGGCCGGGGAACCGGTGGCCGTGGGCGTCGGGCTCGGCGGCGCCGAGGGCAGCGCGGCCACCCGGGTCGAGCCGGCGAGCAGCTGCGAGCCGGTGGTGTACGCCACCGACTGGAAGCGGGGCGGGGCGACGGAGGTGTCGAAGGTCCAGCGCTGGACGGGCCGGCCGTCGCGGGGCCGCAGGACGACCTCCGCACCCGGCTCGCGGCCCTCGGGGGCGACCGCGAGCTGCTGGTTCCAGCGGGGGATGAGGTCCCCGGTCAGGGTGAGGTCGTAGCGCACGTCCTCGGCGCCGGTGACGAAGGACGCCGTGCACAGACCCAGTTCCAGCGCGGGACCGCGGTGGGAGTTGAGGCAGTACGCGGGCTGGGCGACGCTCCGCATGAGCCCGTCCGGCTCGTACGACCAGAACTGCGTGGCACCGGAGTCGCAGCGCGCGGTGGCCGCCCCGGTGCCGATCACGGTGCGGCGGCCGGACAGGTCGATGCACAGGTCGTCGCCGTTGTTCCGGAGCCGGCCGCGGAGCCCGTCGGTGGGGGCGGGGTCGGCGGTGACCGTGCCCGGCGCGGTGTCCGAGGTGGTGACCGAGGCCGAGGCGGTGGGGGACGCCGTGGCCGCGGTGGGCGCCGTACCGGAGGCACGGTCGTCGCTGCCGCCGTCGCCGGTGGTGAGGCCGACCACCAGGGCGATCACCAGGGCGCAGCCGCCGATGCCCAGCAGGGTCGCGGCGAGCCCCCGGCGGCCGCCGCTCGCGGCGCGGCGCCTTCGGCCGCCGTGGCGCCGCCCGGGAGAACCGCCGGAGCCCTTCTCGGCATCGTTGTCACGCGCCGCCCGGCGGGTGGGGCGGGAGTCGAAGTAGCCCCGCGCCTCCCAGACCAGCACCGCCTCGGCGATCAGCACGCCGAGCCGGTCCCCGGAGTGGTCGAGCTGCTCGGCCGCGTACCGGCAGTGGTCGCACCGGGCGATGTGCCGCTGCAGGTCGGGTACGAGACCGGCGCCCCCGCGGTGGATGGATATGTCCAGCAGACGGCTGAACTGCAGGCAGGCCTCGTACGGCGCGAGGTCCCGGTGCGCCTGGACGCAGGCCTCGCGGAAGCGGGTGCGGGCGAGCTCCAGCTGTGCCGCTGCCCGCTCCGGGTCGATGCCCAGCAGCCCGGCCGGCACGTCGAGCGGCTCGGCGTCGACCTCGGCGTGCCAGAGCAGGCAGCGGGCGGGCTCGGGCAGCCGCATGAAGGCCCGGTTCGCCAGCCGGCGGTTCTCCGGTACCGCCAGGCGGGTGTCGGTCTGGTCGGGCCGGGGACGCAGCCGCCGGTGGAGCCAGGCGCGGCGGCGGTCGACGGCCCACTCCTCGGCGATCTTGTGGACGGTGATCAGGAGTTCGGGGCGCCAGGCCGCCGAGGGCCCGGTCAGCCGCAAGGTGTCGACGAAGACCCGGGTGAACGCGGCCGCCGCGAGGATGCCGGCGGCGTGTCCGGAGACCGTGCACAACTCCGCGTACTCGGAGACCGGCCGCCAATGGCGGGCCAGCAACTCCTCGAACGGCTGGTGCGCGCCTTCCTTTCCCAGGGACTTTCCGATCTCTCCGGACAACGCCTCGTCCGGTACGCCGAACAGCCGGCCGGGGTGCGCGGAATTCGGATGCGGGGATTCCTTCAACGAGAGTTTCCTTCCGCGTTCGCCCCGCCGGGAAAAGTACGAACCAATGTGCCGGCGCGGGACGCAGCTACGTGGGGGGAGGTGAGGCCGGGGCGCCGGTGAAGGGGCAAGGTGGCCTCTCCTCACTCTCGGCTGATCTTTTCGAATGCCTGCCGGAATGACGGCACGACACCGGCCGGAGCACGGAGAAGGAGGAGTCCGTGCTGAACATCGCTCACCTTTCCACAAATGCAACCGGCGCAACAAGGGTGGGTTCATGGGGAACACAAAACACGACGACCCCGCCCGCACTAATGTGCGGACGGGGTCGGCTCGCTGTGCGATTACTTGCGGTTACGCTTCCTTGCTGAGGTTCGGCCCGCCGGCCGCCTCGACCGGAGGCGCGTCGGCGACGGCGACCTTCTCCTCACCCCGGAAGGTGAACTTGATGTTCTCGCCCTCGCCCTCGGTGCCCACGACCACGATGTGACCGGTGCGCAGCTCGCCGAAGAGGATCTTCTCGGAGAGCACGTCCTCGATCTCGCGCTGGATCGTCCGGCGCAGCGGCCGGGCGCCCAGCACGGGGTCGTAGCCACGCTTGGCGAGCAGCGACTTGGCCTCGGGGCTGAGCTCGATGCCCATGTCCTTGTCCCTGAGGCGCTCGTCCACCCGGGCGATCATGAGGTCGACGATCTGGATGATGTCTTCCTCGCTGAGCTGGTGGAAGACCACGATGTCGTCGACACGGTTCAGGAACTCGGGGCGGAAGTGCTGCTTGAGCTCCTCGCCGACCTTGGCCTTCATCCGCTCGTACCCGGTCTTGACGTCACCCGCGGCCGCGAAGCCGAGGTTGAAGCCCTTGGAGATGTCCCGGGTGCCGAGGTTGGTGGTCATGATGATGACCGTGTTCTTGAAGTCCACGACCCGGCCCTGGGAATCGGTCAGGCGACCGTCCTCCAGGATCTGCAGCAGGCTGTTGAAGATGTCCGGGTGGGCCTTCTCGACCTCGTCGAAGAGGACGACCGAGAACGGCTTGCGGCGCACCTTCTCGGTGAGCTGGCCGCCCTCCTCGTAGCCGACGTATCCGGGCGGGGAGCCGAACAGCCGCGAGACGGTGTGCTTCTCGCTGAACTCGGACATGTCGAGCTGGATCAGCGCGTCCTCGTCGCCGAAGAGGAACTCGGCGAGCGTCTTGGAGAGCTCGGTCTTACCGACACCGGACGGGCCGGCGAAGATGAACGAGCCACCGGGGCGCTTGGGGTCCTTCAGACCGGCCCGCGTACGGCGGATGGCCTGCGAGAGGGCCTTGATCGCGTCCTTCTGGCCGATGACGCGCTTGTGCAGCTCGTCCTCCATGCGCAGCAGACGCGAGGACTCCTCCTCGGTGAGCTTGAAGACCGGGATGCCCGTGGCGGTGGCCAGGACCTCGGCGATCAGCTCCTCGTCGACCTCGGCGACGACGTCCATGTCGCCGGCCTTCCACTCCTTCTCCCGCTTGGTCTTCGCGGAGAGCAGCTGCTTCTCCTTGTCGCGGAGGGAAGCGGCCTTCTCGAAGTCCTGCGAGTCGATCGCGGACTCCTTCTCCCGGCGCACGTCGGCGATCTTCTCGTCGAACTCGCGCAGGTCCGGCGGAGCGGTCATCCGGCGGATGCGCATCCGGGAACCGGCCTCGTCGATCAGGTCGATCGCCTTGTCCGGCAGGAAGCGGTCCGAGATGTAGCGGTCGGCGAGGGTCGCCGCGGCCACCAGGGCGGCGTCCGTGATGGACACGCGGTGGTGGGCCTCGTAGCGGTCCCGCAGGCCCTTGAGGATCTCGATGGTGTGCGGCAGCGACGGCTCCGCGACCTGGATGGGCTGGAAGCGGCGCTCCAGGGCCGCGTCCTTCTCCAGGTGCTTGCGGTACTCGTCGAGCGTGGTGGCGCCGATGGTCTGCAGCTCGCCGCGGGCGAGCATCGGCTTGAGGATCGAGGCGGCGTCGATCGCGCCCTCGGCGGCGCCCGCACCCACCAGGGTGTGGAGCTCGTCGATGAACAGGATGATGTCGCCGCGGGTGCGGATCTCCTTGAGCACCTTCTTCAGGCGCTCCTCGAAGTCACCGCGGTACCGGGAGCCGGCCACCAGGGCGCCGAGGTCCAGGGTGTAGAGCTGCTTGTCCTTCAGCGTCTCCGGGACCTCGCCCTTGACGATGGCCTGGGCCAGGCCCTCGACGACGGCGGTCTTGCCGACGCCGGGCTCGCCGATGAGGACGGGGTTGTTCTTGGTGCGGCGCGACAGCACCTGCATCACGCGCTCGATCTCCTTCTCGCGCCCGATGACCGGGTCGAGCTTGGTCTCACGAGCGGCCTGCGTGAGGTTGCGGCCGAACTGGTCCAGGACGAGCGAGGTCGAGGGGGTGCCCTCGGCCGGACCGCCGGCGGTGGCGGCCTCCTTGCCCTGGTAGCCGGAGAGCAGCTGGATGACCTGCTGCCGCACCCGGTTGAGATCGGCGCCCAGCTTCACGAGGACCTGGGCGGCGACGCCCTCGCCCTCGCGGATCAGGCCGAGCAGGATGTGCTCGGTGCCGATGTAGTTGTGGCCGAGCTGGAGGGCCTCGCGGAGCGACAGCTCCAGGACCTTCTTGGCCCGGGGGGTGAAGGGGATGTGGCCGGACGGGGCCTGCTGCCCCTGTCCGATGATCTCCTCAACCTGCTGGCGGACCGCCTCGAGCGAAATCCCGAGGCTCTCCAGGGCCTTAGCGGCGACACCCTCACCCTCGTGGATAAGGCCCAGGAGGATGTGCTCGGTGCCGATGTAGTTGTGGTTGAGCATCCGGGCTTCTTCCTGAGCCAGGACGACAACCCGCCGCGCGCGGTCGGTGAACCTCTCGAACATCGTTAATCGCTCCTCAGAGCGGTCGGGCAGTTAGGGGCGTGTCCCCTCCCTGTCCTTCCGCATGCTAGTCCCGCACAGCGGGGCAGCTCACTTCAACCGTCGACACCTTGCGAGGTCGTTAACCCCCGCGCCGTCGACAACAGCCTCAACCCGATGGTGCGAGACGATGTTCCCGCAGGCCAGGCGGATAGCCCTTTATCCAGTACGCCGAGGGCGAACGCCCCGCCTGTCCGACATGGCCGTCGTCCGTTCCCACTAGGTATTTCTTACCCGCCCGCACGGACAGTCCATGCCGGGAGCACGCCCGCTGTCTGCTATAGGCGAACAGACTTGCGTCCTGGGGATTCACGGAGGGTGACGGGAACCGGCCGGCCGGGCACTCCCGGTGACCCGCCTCGTAACCCGGGACCCCCGGGGAGCGTTGCGCAGGGCATGCAGGCCTCACGGGTCCCGGCGACCCTGGAACACGCGGACGCCCTCGACGTCCCCGCGGAGGCGGGGCACGAGGTGCTCGGCCGCTTCCCGGCGCCCCGGACGGGACCTGTCGCCCTGGCGGGGTACCGGATGCGCTTCTTCGTCGCCCCGGGCAGCGCCGAGGAACTGCCCGGCCTGCTGGACTGGCTGGAGTGGAGCGGCATCCCGCTCGACCTCGTACCGCTGTGCGGGCGGGAGGCCGCCTACGACGACGGCGCGCAGGCCTGGCTCCGGCCGCCCGTTCCGGACGGCGGGCGCCACGCCGGCGCGCCGTTCTCCCTGCCCGCCATGACCCTCGGCACGCAGCCCAACCCCGCGGCGGACGGACGCTCCGGAGGGACCGTGGGCCTGACGGCCCTGGTCTCCGCGCTCGCGACCGCCTGCCACCGGGTCCGGCTGCGTGTCGCCCGGACCGATCAGCCGTGCGCCTTCTCGTACGCCTCGCGGATCTGCGCGGGGACACGGCCGCGGTCGTTGACCTCGTAACCCTCTTCCTTGGCCCACGCGCGGATCTTCGCGGTGTCCTGGCTCGCGGCGCCCCCGCGGGAGGCGCCCTTCGCGGCGCGGCCCCGGCCGGCGCGGCCACCGGTACGGCGGCCGTTGTCCACGTACGGACCGAGGAGACCACGCAGCTTGTCGGCGTTGTCGGTGGTGAGGTCGATCTCGTACGTCACTCCGTCGAGTGCGAACGTCACGGTCTCATCCGCCTCGCCGCCGTCGAGGTCGTCAACAAGAAGGACCTGAACCTTCTGTGCCACCGGCTTCCCTTTCATCGAATACGGATAACCGGTAAAAGCAAACCGCCTTTTCCCGGAAAACTCAAACCCCTTGCCCGAACTGCTCCCGGCCGGCCACCATCCCCGCGGTCTTCCGCGGGAACGTTTCGGACATACTGTTGTGCCGGACGGACGCCGTGGGCAGCCTCACAGATGCAACAGCATCCGGCTGTTGCCCAAGGTGTTCGGTTTCACTCGTTCGAGGTCGAGGAACTCGGCCACGCCCTCGTCCTTTGAGCGCAGCAGCTCACCGAAGACATCACCGTCGACCGGCGTCTCGCCGATCTCCACGAAGCCGTGCTTCGCGAAGAAGTCCACTTCGAAGGTGAGGCAGAAAATTCGCCGCACTCCCAGCCACCGCGCGGTCTGCAGCAGCTTCTCCAGCACGAGATGCCCGACGCCCTTGCCGTGCTGCGCCGGATCGACCGCGAGGGTGCGCACCTCGGCGAGGTCCTCCCACATCACGTGCAATGCGCCGCAGGCCACCACTTCGGCGTCCTGGTCGTGTTCGGCCACCCAGAACTCCTGGATGTCCTCGTAAAGCGTCACCGTCGGCTTGTCGAGCAGGATGCGGTCGCGGACATAGGCGTCGAGCAGTCGCCGGACAGCCGGCACGTCGGCCGTCCGGGCCCGGCGGATGGTGACGTCATTTGATGCGGCGCGCATGTGCGGACGCTATCGCCCGTCCGATCCGCCCGTCTCCCCGGGGTCACCCGGATCAGCGGATTGCACCACCCGCATTGCGTCACGGAGGGCTTCTCGCTGTTCCGCCGACATCATGCCGAAGAAGGCGACAAGGGCCGCCGCGGGGTTGTCGCTGGCGGCCCACGCCTCGTGCATGAGTGCCGCCGAGTAAGCGGCCCGAGTGGAAACCGCCTCATAGCGATAGGCGCGTCCTTCGGCTTCCCGCCGGAGCCAGCCCTTCTGATGAAGGTTGTCCATTACGGTCATGACCGTCGTGTACGCGATCGAGCGCTCCCGGCGGAGATCCTCCAGCACCTCGCGCACCGTCACCGGGCGGTTCCAGCGCCACACCCGGCTCATCACGGCGTCTTCGAGGTCTCCCAATGGACGGGGCACACCCGAATACTAGTTGCTTACGGGCACAATGCCCGGAATGCCGGAAATCCCGAGGTCACACCCGGGGCTTCTCGATGCCGCCCGACCGCTGGGCCGGGGGCTGCGCGCCGGACAGCGCGGCGTCGACCACCGCGTCCTCCTTGGCCTTGTTGACCCCGCCCTGGCTCCTGATCAGCGTCCGGATGAGGAAGGTGAACGCGATGGCCATCACGGTGGGGGGCACGAGCGCGGAGACGTAGTCCATGGCACCAGGGTAGCCACGCCCCCCGCCGCGCCCCGCGGCGGACCACCACCGGGGGGCGCGTCCCCCGGTCGGGCGAAGCCGTGGCCCCGGTCCGCGTCGTCGCGGGCCGGGGCCACGGCTTCGCCGCTGAGGGGCGGCTACGCGCCCGTACGCGCCCTGCGGCGGACGGCCGCCACCAGGAGGGCGCCCAGGACGGCGCAGGCCGCCGAGCCGGCCGCCAGGGGACGTACAGGCCCCGCGCCGGTGGCGGCGAGGGAGCCCGTCCCTCCGGCAGGAACCACCCCGGAACCGCCCGAGGTGCTCCCGCCGGAGCCGGACGACGCCTTGGCCGTGACCGTGAGGACGCCCGCGTTGTTCTTCTGGCCCTTGCGGTCGACGCCGTAGTCCGAGGCCGCGAAGACCAGACCGGTGGCCCCGTCCAGTGCCCGGTCCGCGACGAGGGTGAAGGAGAAGGTCTGGGAGGTGCCGGGCTCGATCGAGTGCCGGGTGTGGCAGTAGTAGATCGTCCCGGTCGGCACGGGCGCGACGTCCTGCGGGTCGTCGCCGAAGGTGACGCCGCCCGGGTAGTCGTCCCAGTCCGCGCTCGTGGTCAGCCTGCAGGCGCCGTCGCGCGCCGTGACCCGCACCCCGCGGGGGATCTCCACCGCGACCCAGGTGGCCGGCCCGGTCCCGCTGGTGCCGCGTGCCCGCGCGGCCTCGTCGCCCTCGTTGCGCAGGCCCACGACGGCCTTCGTCCGCTCGCCGACCGTCGCCCGGACCGTGTCCCCGATCGCGACCAGGTCCGCCCCGCGGTGGCCGGGGGCCGGGCCCTCGGGGTCGTACATCGTGATGTCCAGGCCGCCGAGGTTGTCGGTGTAGTCGACGTCCCGGCCCTCCTGCGCGGCGAGCTTCCGGGCCGCCGTCCCGGGGCCGCGCGTGTCCTTCGCCGCCGGGGCGGACGTCTTGCGGACCAGGGTGAGCGGGGCCCCGGTACCGGGGGTGCCGAGCTGTGCGTCGTCGTCGAGGTTTCCGCCGATCAGGTCGGCCTGGTAGCCCACCCTGCCGTCGGTGGCGCCGGACTCGACCTCGATCTTCAGCGGCTGCGCGAGTTCCCACACCTCGCCCGGGGCGATGTCGGTGGCGAAGTGACAGACGAAGGCGTCCTCCGGCTGGCCCAGCGGGGCGTGGCGGCAGTTGCCGAAGTCGTCCGCCATCACCAGGCCCGTGCCGAAGGAGCGGGTGAGGTTGGTCCGCACCAGGACGGAGACGCCGCCGCGGGTGGGCCGGTCACCGACGTTGGCGATGACGACCGGCAGGTCGAGGGTGTCGCCGGGCCGCACGTCGGAGGCGGTGGACGACTTCGGGACGACGAGGTCCGGGCCGCTGCCGACCGTGATCCGGGTGGCGGTCATGCTGTCGGGATCCGGCCTGGCGTCCTTGGCGCTCACCGAGTAGCGCAGCGTCGCGGCGTCGTCGGTCCTGGAGCCGGCGGCGGCCCGCATCCTCACGGGTATCGCGGTGCCGGCGTGGTCGACCGCGCCCAGCGAGCAGGTGGCCGTGGTGCCCGAGGCGGCACACAGGTCCGCGGGGAGCGCCACGTCCACGACGCCGGCCAGGGCGGCGAGGTCCATGGTGACGACGACCTCGTGGGCGGGCTCCGGCACCTGCCCGTCGTCGAAGCGCTGGACCAGGGCGGTGATCTCGAACGTCTTGTACGCGGTGCTCGTCGCCGCCACCCCGACGTCGCCGGGTGCGGTCAGGTGCAGTTCGGCTCTGAGGGGCTCGGCCGAGGCCGCGCCCGCCATGACGGCGGATCCCGCCGTCGCGGTCATGACGGCGGCCGCGGTGCAGACCGCGAGCCGGGTGAGTCTCATGCCGGGTTCCCCCTGAGGAAGTCGACGGTCAGGTGGCGCACCCGTGAACGCACGGGAGACGTCACGGGATGGACCCGTGACGTCTCCGGAAGGTTGTGCGGTGACCCGGCGTCAGCCCGTGGCCCGCTCCTCGGGGGGCGGCGGCGTGCGGCGGCGCGGCGGGAAGATCTCGGCCGGCGTGGGCACCTTGCGCTTCTCCTCACCGGGGTCCGGCGCGGCCGGCTCGGCGGGGGGCGTCTTCGGCTCGGGCTTGGGGCCCGGCTTGGGATCGTCGGCGGCGGCCCGTCCGCCGGGCAGCGCGCGCAGCCGGGCCCTGCCGGTGGAGGGCGTGCCGCAGGGCTGTGAGGGAGCGGGGATGCGCGCCTCCAGGCGGGCACGCACGTCGAGCTCCGCCAGGTGCTCGCAGCGGCGCAGCACGGCCCGCCTGCGGTGCGCCTCGGCGTCCGTGCACGGCGCGTCGTGCAGTCGGCGCAGCGCGGCGAGGTCGTCCGGCAGGGGCACGTAACCGGTGTCGAGCGCGCCCGTCAGCCGCTCGAGGTAGCCGGCGGCGCTGCCCGGCAGCGCCGCCCGGTACCGGGCGAGTTCCGCGAGCTGGAAGGTCCGCAGCCGCCCGCCCTCGCGGGCCGCCTCGTCGATGTCCTCGGCGAGGCGCAGATAGTCCCTGACCTCGTCGGGGGTGGGGATCATGGTGCTGGACTGGAGGGCCGCTGAGAGGGCGCGCCGGAGCACGCGCAGTTCATCCGCGCTGAACGCCATTCCGCCTCGGGACCCGTGTGGCGTGGGCATGGTCTGACTTTACGTACTAAGCGAACAAAATACGCGTAACCAGATATGGCCGGGCGTGCCGCGTGCCTCCCCCGTGCGCCTGCCGGGCCGTCAGGTCGTCGACACGTTCCGCTCGTAGACCAGCCGGAGGCCTATCAGGGTCAGCCAGGGCTCGTGGACATCGATGACCGCCGACTCGCCCAGCACCAGCGGCGCCAGCCCGCCGGTGGCGATGACCGTGACGTCGTCCGGGTCGTCGGCGAGCTCCCGCGCCATCCGCTCGGCCACGCCGTCCACCTGGCCGGCGAAGCCGTACAGGATGCCGGACTGCATGGCCTCGATGGTGTTCTTGCCGATGACGCTGCGCGGGCGGGTCAGCTCCACCTTGCGCAACTGGGCGCCGCGGGCGCCCAGGGCGTCCACGGAGATCTCGATGCCGGGGGCGATGGCGCCGCCGGCGTACTCGCCGCGCGTCGTGACCGCGTCGAAGGTGGTGGCCGTGCCGAAGTCCACCACGATGCACGGCCCGCCGTAGAGGTGGACGGCGGCGAGGGAGTTGATGATCCGGTCGGAGCCGACTTCCTTGGGGTTGTCGGTGAGCACCGGGACGCCGGTCTTGACGCCGGGCTCGACGAGGACCGCCGGCACGTCGCCGTAGTAACGGCGCGTCACCTCCCGCAGCTCGTGCAGCACCGAGGGGACGGTGGAGCAGATGGCGATCCCGTGGATGTTGTCGCCCAGCTCCTCGCCGAGCAGCGGGTGCATGCCCATCAGGCCCTGCATGAGGACGGCCATCTCGTCCGCCGTGCGGCGCGCGTCGGTGGAGACCCGCCAGTGCTCGACGATCTCGTCCCCGTCGAACAGCCCCAGGACGGTGTGGGTGTTGCCGACGTCGATGGTGAGAAGCATCAGTCCCGCTCCGACCCCTCGGACCGCAGGTCCAGCCCGATGTCGAGGATCGGCGAGGAGTGCGTCAGGGCGCCCACGGCGAGGTAGTCGACGCCGGTCGCGGCGTAGGCGCGGGCGTTGTCCAGGGAGAGCCGGCCGGAGGACTCCAGCAGGGCGCGGCCCGCGACGATGGCGACCGCCTCCTCCGTCTCGGAGGGGGTGAAGTTGTCCAGCAGGATCAGGTCCGCGCCCGCCTCCAGGACCTCGCGGACCTGGTGCAGGGTGTCGACCTCGACCTCGATCGCCAGCTCGGGGAACTCCTCGCGGACGGCCTTGAAGGCGGCCGCCACGCCGCCCGCGGCGACCACGTGGTTGTCCTTGACCAGGGCCGCGTCCGACAGCGACATGCGGTGGTTGACGCCGCCGCCGCAGCGGACCGCGTACTTCTCCAGCGCGCGCAGGCCCGGGGTCGTCTTCCGGGTGTCGCGGACCTGCGCCTTGGTGCCCTCCAGCGCGTCGGCCCAGCGGCGCGTGGTGGTGGCGATCCCGGACAGCCGGCACATCAGGTTGAGCGCGCTGCGCTCGGCGGTCAGCAAGTCCCTCGTACGGGTGCGCACGGAGAGCAGCACTTGACCCGCCTCGACCCGGTCGCCGTCCTCGACGTGCCGCTCGACCTCGA
Source organism: Streptomyces sp. NBC_00510 (assembly GCA_036013505.1). Classification (NCBI taxonomy): domain Bacteria; kingdom Bacillati; phylum Actinomycetota; class Actinomycetes; order Kitasatosporales; family Streptomycetaceae; genus Streptomyces; species Streptomyces sp. NBC_00510. The sequence goes on from CP107851.1 coordinate 4,672,629, forward strand.
ACTCGTCGGTGCACACGATGGACAGGACCGCCTCGGCGACCCGCAGCCCGGCGACCACGCCGGCCTCGCGCGCGGTGAAGTCACCGGTGGCCAGGGCGTCCTCGGGGATGGTGGCCACGGTGGTGACGTCCACCCCGCCGTCCAGGTCCTCCTCGATGGCCATGTGCGCGACGTCCTCGACCAGCACCGGGTCCAGCCCGGCGTCGACGAGCAGCCGCGCGAGGTCGGGGTCGAGACCGCACTCGCTCGGGTCGTGCGCGTAGTCGTCGCCGGAACCGCAGCCGCAGCCGTCGCCGCAGCCACCGCCGCCGGCGCCGCCGATCTGCAGGAGGGGGAGGTCGGGCGTGCTCATCGCAGGTGCTCCGTTCCAGGACGGGTAGCGGGAAGGTCCGCTGTGGGGGTGGTGCGGATGGTGAGACTAGTGGGTGCCGCGGGCAGCCCCGCACCACCGGCGGGGAGCCGGACGACGATGTGCCGGCGCCAGTTCTCGTCGTCGCGCCCGGGCCGGTCCTCGCGCCAGTGGCAGCCGCGGGTCTCCTCACGGCGGCGGGCCGCCTCGACCAGGACCCGGGCGACCAGGCAGAGGTTGGTCGCCTCCCAGGTCTCCACGCAGGGCTCGGCCGTCTTGCCGTCGCGCTCCAGCAGTTCCTCGGCGTCGGCGTACATCCGGCTCAGCGCCGCCGCCGCGCCCTCCAGGCTGTCCGCGCTGCGCAGCACTCCCGCGCCGCGCGTCATGATCCGCTGGATCGCGAAGCGGGCCTCGGAGGGCAGCAGCGGGGAACGGCCCGGTTCCGGGACCACCGGGGCGCCGGGGGCCGCGGGGTGCTCGGCGATGTCGGCGGCGATGCGCTCGGCGAAGACCAGCCCCTCCAGGAGGGAGTTGGACGCCAGCCGGTTGGCGCCGTGCACGCCCGTGCAGGCGACCTCGCCGCACGCGTACAGGCCGGGCACCGTGGTGCGGCCGTGCAGGTCGGTGCGGACGCCGCCGGAGGCGTAGTGCGCCGCGGGCGCCACCGGGATCGGCGTGGTGACCGGGTCGATGCCGTTGGCGCGGCAGGCGGCCAGGATCGTCGGGAAGCGCTGCTCCCACATCCGCGCGCCGAAGTGCCGGCCGTCGAGGTACATGTGCTGGGCGCCGGTCTCCTGCATGCGGCGCATGATGCCCTTGGCGACGATGTCGCGCGGCGCCAGCTCGGCCAGCTCGTGCTGCCCCTGCATGAAGCGCACCCCGTCGGCGTCCACGAGGTACGCGCCCTCCCCGCGCACGGCCTCGGAGACCAGCGGCTGCTGGCCCTCCGCGTCCGCGCCGAGGAAGAGCACCGTCGGGTGGAACTGCACGAACTCCAGGTCCGAGACCTCCGCGCCGGCGCGCAGCGCGAGCGCCACCCCGTCGCCCGTGGACACCGCCGGGTTGGTCGTGGCCGAGAAGACCTGCCCCATGCCGCCGGTGGCCAGCACCACGGCGCGGGCCCGCACGGCGCCGACGCCGTCACGCTGCCCCTCGCCCATGACGTGCAGGGTGACGCCCGCGGTACGGCCCTCGGCGTCGGTCAGCAGGTCGAGCACGAGCGCGTTCTCGATGAACTCGATCCTGGCCTCGCGCACGGCCTCGATCAGCGCCCGGGAGATCTCCAGGCCCGTCGCGTCGCCGCCCGCGTGGGCGATCCGGCGGCGGTGGTGGCCGCCCTCCCGGGTCAGCAGGATCTCGCCGGTGGCCTCACTGGTGTCGAAGTGCGCGCCCGTCGCGATCAGCCGGCGGACGGCGTCGGGGCCCTCGGTGACCAGGGTGCGCACCGCCTCCTCGTCACAGAGGCCGGCGCCCGCCACAAGGGTGTCGTCCAGGTGCTGCTCCGGGGTGTCGCCCTCGCCGAGGGCGGCGGCGATGCCGCCCTGCGCCCACCGCGTGGAGCCGTCGTCGAGCCGCGCCTTGGTGACGACGGTGACCTTGGCGCCCTGCGCGGCGCAGCGCAGCGCCACCGTCAGCCCGGCGACGCCGGAGCCGACCACCACCACGTCCGCCTCGTGCGCCCAGCCGGGCGCGGGGGAGTGCAGCCGTATGCCTGTACCTGTGCCGCTCATCGGCGGGCTCCGAACTCCAGGGGGATGTTGTCGATCAGCCGGGTCGTGCCGACCCTGGCGGCGACCGCGAGCACCGCCGGCCCGGTGTGGCCGGGGGCGGCCTCGGTGAAGTCTCGCGGGTCGATCAGGGCGAGGTAGTCCACGGCGAGGCCGTCGCCCTTCTCCAACACCGTCCGCGCCGCGGCCCGTACAGCCTCCGGCCCGTCGTCCAGCGCGTCGCGCCCGGCGAACAGGGCGCGGGAGAGGGTGAGGGCGGTCCCGCGGTCGCCGTCGGAGAGGTACCGGTTGCGGCTGGACAGGGCCAGGCCGTCCGGCTCGCGGACCGTGGGCACGCCGACGATCTCGGCCGGGAAGTTCAGGTCCGTCACCATGCGGCGGATGAGGGCCAGTTGCTGGGCGTCCTTCTGGCCGTAGAAGGCGACGTCCGGCCGGGTCAGGTGGAGCAGCTTGGCGACGACGGTCAGCATGCCGTCGAAGTGGCCGGGGCGCACGGCGCCCTCGTAGCCCTCGCCCATCGGCCCGGCGCTGATCCGCACCTGCGGCTGCCCGCCGGGGTAGACCTCGTCGGCGGCGGGCGCGAAGACGAGGTCGGCGCCGGCCCGCCCGGCGGTCTCGACGTCGGCGTCGAGGGTGCGCGGGTAGCGGTCGAAGTCCTCGTCCGGCCCGAACTGCAGCGGGTTGACGAAGACGGTGACGACGACGGTGCCGTCCCCCACCCGCTCGCGGGCGGTCCGCACGAGGGTCGCGTGCCCCTCGTGCAGCGCGCCCATGGTCATGACGACCCCGACCTCGCCGGGCCGGCCCTCGACGGCCGCCCGCAGCTCACGCGCGGTGTGCACCAGCCTGGTCATCGCTTTCCCCCCTCGGCGCCGTCCGCCAGGACGCCCAGCAGCGCCTCCGCGAACTCCGGCTTCAGCATCCCGCCCGCCAGGGCGCGGTCCGCCGTGGCGCGGGCCATCGCGACGTACGGGGCCACCATCTCCGGCGCGTGTCGGCGCAGCTCCGCCAGGTGCGCCGCGACCGTGCCCGCGTCGCCGCGGGCGACCGGGCCGGTGAGGGCCGCGTCACCGGAGCGCAGGGCGTTGTCCAGGGCCGCGCCGAGCAGCGGGCCCAGCATGCGGCCGGGTTCGGCGACGCCGGAGGCGCGCAGCAGCTCCATGGACTGGGCGACCAGGGTGACCAGGTGGTTCGCGCCGATCGCCAGGCCCGCGTGGTAGAGCGGGCGCGCCGACTCCTCGATCCACTCGGGCTCACCGCCCATCTCGATCACCAGGGCCTCGGCCGCCATCCGCAGCTCCGCCGGTGCCGTGACGCCGAACGAGCAGCCGGCCAGCCGCTGCACGTCGACGGAGGTGCCGGTGAAGGTCATCGCGGGGTGCAGGGCCAGCGGCAGCGCGCCCGCGCGCAGGGCCGGCTGCAGCACGCCGGTGCCGTACCGGCCCGAGGTGTGCACCAGCAACTGGCCCGGCCGTACGGCTCCGGTCTCGGCGAGGCCGGTCACGAGCTCCGGCAGCGCGTCGTCCGGCACCGTCAGCAGGACGAGCTCGGAGCGGGCCAGCACCTCGGCCGGCTCCACGAGCGGCACGTCGGGCAGCAGGGCGGCGGCACGGCGGCGTGAGGCGTCGGACACACCCGACGCCGCGACCGGGTGGTGCCCGGCGAGCTTCAGCGCGGCCGCGAGCGCGGTACCGACCCGCCCCGCGCCGACGACGCCGACCGTGAGCCGCGCGGGGCGGGCCTCCACGTCGGGGGGCAGGGGCCCCGGGGTGTGCGATGCGTTCACGCTGCGCTGGCCTTCCGTTCCAGTCCTCACGGGGGTACCGGACGTTCTCGTCAATGCTACGCGAATGTTTCCCCGCGCCCTCCGGGGCGGCAGGATCGGTCCATGACCTCTGCCGATGACGAGAAGGCGCGGCGCATCGCCGCCGTACGCGCCTGCGACCGCGTGCTGTCCCACGGGAAACCCGCCACGATGCGGGAACGGCTGGCGAGACTGGCCGGACGGGACGGCCTGGACGGCCCCGTGGACATGTACGGCGACGGGATCGTCGCCGAACTGGAGCACCGGGTGGCCGGGTTGCTCGGCACGGAGGAGGCCGTCTGGTTCCCCACCGGGACGATGGCCCAGCAGGTCGCCCTGCGCTGCTGGGCGGGACGCACCGGCAACCCGGTCGTCGCGCTGCACCCGCTGGCCCACCCCGAGGTGCACGAGCGCGGCGCGCTGTCCGCGCTGAGCGGGCTGCGGACCGTCCACCCCACCACGGCCCGCCGCATACCGGACGCGGACGAGGTGCGCGGCATGGACGAGCCCTTCGGCACGCTCATGCTGGAGCTGCCGCTCCGGGACGCCGGCTTCGTCCTCCCCACCTGGGACGAACTCACCGCCACCGTGGCCGCGGCACGCGAGCGCGACGCCGTCGTCCACTTCGACGGCGCCCGCCTGTGGGAGTGCCCGCCGCACTTCGGGCAGCCCCTGGACGAGATCGCGGGGCTCGCCGACAGCGTGTACGTCTCCTTCTACAAGTCCCTCGGCGGCGTCTCCGGCGCCGCCTTGGCCTGCCCCGCCGACCTCGCCGCCGAGGCGCGCACCTGGCGGCACCGCTACGGCGGGCTGGTCTTCCAGCAGTGGCCGGCGGTGCTGGCGGCGCTCGACGGGCTCGACCGCGAGCTGCCGCGCCTGCCGGAGTACGTGGCCCACGCGAAGGTCGTCGCGGCGGCCCTGCGGGACGCACTCGCGGCGGGGGCGGGCTGGGTCCGGGTCCACCCGGACGTACCGCACACGCACCAGTTCCAGGTGTGGCTCGCACAGTCCCCGGACCTCCTCAACGAGGCCGCGGTGCGGCAGGCCGAGGAGACCAAGACGGCGCTCTTCGGCCGCTGGGCGGAGGCGGAAGTGCCGGGAGTCGCCATGACGGAGGTCACGGTGGGGGCGTCCGCCCTCGAGTGGGACGCCGCCGCCGTGGGGGACGCCGTCGCGGACTTCCTCCATCTCGTGGACGTCGCCCGCGGTACCGCCTGACCCACGCGCGAGCGGCTGCGCCGGGCCGCCCGGTGGTTGTGTGCGGCTCGGTATTTGTGTGCGGGTTGTTTGCGCCTGCGGCGGGCGGTTCCCCGCCGCCCGCCCGATTGCCCGGCGCGGTCAGTGCGGGCCTGCGCATCGTGTGCCTGGGTCGGGGCCGCGCCGGCGCACGTCCTCAGCGCTCGCGGTTTACCCCTGCAGTATTCGGCGCCGGGTCCCCCGCTCGTCGCTTCCGGGCGCACCCCGCAGGCGACGAGCGGTGCGCGCGATGCCGGATGACGTAGGGCAGCGCCGCGAGCGCCGAGGTGGGGGTCCCCCCGGCCGAAGGCTGGGGGCGTACCCCGGCGCGGCACCGACCCAACAACGACCGCGCGAGGCGGTCACCGACCGCGCCGGGCAATCGGGAGGGCGGGCGGGGGATACCCGCCGCAGGCGCAAACAACCCGCACACAATCACCGGGCCCCCGCTGTGCGGCTACGCGCCGCCACCGCTGCCGGCGCGGACAAGCCCCGTCTCGTACGCGAGGACGACCGCCTGCACCCGGTCCCGCAGATCCAGCTTCGTGAGGATGCGCCCGACGTGCGTCTTCACCGTCGCCTCGCTGAGCACCAGCTTCGCCGCGATCTCCCCGTTCGACAGCCCCTGGGCGACCAGCAAAAGCACCTCCCGCTCGCGGTCCGTCAGCCGGTCCACCTGCTTGTGCGTCGGCTGGCTCGTGCTCGGCAGCAGCGGGGTGAAGCGGTCCAGCAGGCGCCGCGTGGTGCTGGGGGCGACGACCGCGTCGCCGCTGTGGACGGCGCGGATCGCCGTGAGCAGCTCGTCCGGGGGGACGTCCTTGAGCATGAAGCCGCTCGCGCCGGCCTTGAGCGCGGAGAAGGCGTACTCGTCGAGGTCGAAGGTGGTCAGGATGAGCACGCGGGGCCCGCCGTCGTCGGGGGTGCGGTCGGGGGCGCCGCAGATCTGGCGGGTGGCCTCGACGCCGTCCAGGCGGGGCATGCGGACGTCCATGAGGACCACGTCCACCGGGGTGGTGCGCAGGGTCGCGACGGCTTCCGCGCCGTCCCCGGCCTCGGCGACGACCTCCATGTCGGGCTGGGCCTGCAGCACCATGCGGAAGCCGGTGCGCAGCAGCACCTGGTCGTCGACGAGCATCACGCGGATCGCCATGGGTCCGGTCCTCTTTCCCTCTTCTGTCGTCATTCCGTTCCCGCTAGCGGGAAGCCTTCACCGGGAGCACCGCGCTGATCCGGAAGCCTCCACCGGGGCGCGGGCCGGCGTCCAGGGTGCCGCTGACCATGCCGACGCGTTCGCGCATGCCGATGAGGCCCTGGCCCTGGCCGTCCTCGCCGCCGCCTTCGTAGAGCTCCTGCTGGGCGCCGCGGCCGTCGTCCTCGATGAGGAGGCTGAGGTCGCCGTCGCCGAAGGTGAGCCGGACCTTGGCGCGCGCCTCGGGCCCGCCGTGCTTGCGGGTGTTGGTGAGCGCCTCCTGCACGATGCGGTACGCGGTGAGCTCGACGCCGCTGGCGAGCGGCCGGGACTCCCCCTCGACCTCGAAGGCGACCGGCAGGCCGGCGCCCCGGACCTGCTCTATGAGGTCGGTCAGCTGGTCGACGCCGGGCTGCGGCACGTACTCGCCGCCCCCGTCGTCGCCGGCGCGCAGCACCCCGAGCAGGCGGCGCATCTCGGTGAGCGCCTGGCGGCCGGTGGTGGAGATGGTCTCCAGGGCCTGCTTGGCCTGCTCCGGGGAGGCGTCCAGCACATAGGCCGCGCCGTCGGCCTGGACGACCATGACGGAGACGTTGTGGGCGACGACGTCGTGCAGTTCGCGCGCGATCCGGGCGCGTTCGGCGGCGACCGCGGCCTTGGACTGGGCCTCGCGTTCGCGCTGCAGGCGGGCGGCGCGTTCCTCCAGCTCGGCGTAGTAGGCGCGGCGGGTGCGGAGGCTGTCGCCGATCACCCAGGCGAGCAGGAAGGGGACGGCGAGGAAGACGGCGGAGACGGCGTCGGCCCATTGGCCTTCGGTCTCGTTGGGCCAGCGCAGCGTGGAGATGGTGGAGGCGACCAGGCCGCCGGCGAGGGCGAGCCGGGACGCCCAGCGGGCGCCGTTGGCCGCGACGGTGTAGATGATCACCAGCATGGCGAAGTCGCCGGGGTTGACCTGGACGTCCAGCAGCAGCTGGAGCGCCCCGACGAGGACGGCGAGCAGCAGCATCTTCTCCGGCATGCGGCGGCGCAGCGCGACCACGGCGGACAGCGCGAGGGCCAGCGGCACGGCGGCGACCCGGGAGTGCGCGTGCAGGTCGTCGGCGACGATCCACAGGGAGGAGATCCCGAGCAGGACGAGGGCCCAGAAGCCGTCGACCCAGGTCGGGTGCCTGCGGAGGAAATCGTAGAGACGCTGCACGTAACCCAGCGTAGGCATCCCGGATGCGTGCGGGAGTCAACCGGAGGAGCGATCCGGGGTACTCCCCAGGGTGGACGCGCGCCCTCCGCCGAGGATGAGGCCACCGGGCCGCCGGGGGTGCGTCCTCCGTGCGGTCAGCCCGCGGCGCGGCGGTGGCTGCGGGTGCCGTTGCGGGAGCGCTTCTCGATGTACATGCGCTGGTCCGCGGATTGCAGCACCTCGTCCGCGGTCATGCCGCAGCCGGCCCAGCCGATGCCGAAGCTCGCCCCGACCCGGACCGCGCGTCCCTCGAAGCGGATCGGCGGGATGATCGCGTTGCGCAGGCGGACGGCGAGGTCCTCGGCGTCCTCCCGGCCGAGGCCGTCGGCGAGGACGACGAACTCGTCGCCGCCCAGCCGGGCCACGGTGTCGCCGTCCCGCACCGCGCTGGTGAGCCGGCGGGCGACCTCGATGAGCACGGCGTCGCCGGTGTGGTGGCCGAAGCGGTCGTTGATCGACTTGAAGCCGTCCAGGTCGCAGAAGAGCACGGCCAGGCCCTTGCCGCCGTCCGCGTCGTCGGAGGGCGCGACGGTGTGGGTGTGGTGGTCGAAGCCGGACAGCCGGGCGGCGCTTTCGATCGGGTCGTAGTCGTAGGTGTAGGCGAACTCGTCGGTGCCCGCGTGGGCGGCGGTGTGGCCGTCGGCGTCCGGGGCCTGCGGACGGGCGCAGATCTTGCCGGACAGCCGGGCGCGCAGTTCGGCGCTGTTGGGCAGGCCGGTGAGCGAGTCGTGGCTGGCGCGGTGGGCGAGGGCGATCTCGCGGCCCTTGCGCTCCTCGATGTCCTCGACGTGGGTGAGCAGGAAGCGCGGCCCGTCTGCGGTGTCGGCGACGACGGAGTTGCGCAGGTTGACCCACACGTAACTGCCGTCGCGGCGCTGCAGCCGCAGTTCGGCGCGGCCGCCCTCGGCGCTGGTGCGCAGCAGGACGCCGACGTCCTCGGGGTGGACGAGGTCGGAGAAGGAGTGGCGGCGCAGCACCGCGGCCGGGCGGCCGAGCAGCCGGCACAGCGCGTCGTTGGTGCGGACCAGCTTGCCGTGCTGGTCTCCGCCCATCTCGGCGATGGCCATGCCGCTGGGGGCGTACTCGAAGGCCTGCCGGAAGCTCTCCTCGCTGGCCCGCAGCGCCTGCTGCTCGCGCTCCAGACGGACCAGGGCGCGTTGCATATTTGCACGTAGACGCGCGTTGCTGATGGCGATGGCGGACTGGAAGGCGTACATCTGCAACGCCTCGCGGCCCCAGGGGCCGGGCCGGCGGCCGCCCACGGGACGGTCGACGGAGATGACGCCGATCAGCTCGCCCCCGCCGGCCGGGTTGGCGTGCATGGGAGCGAGGAGGCGGTCCTCGGGGTGCCACTCGTCGGGGAAGCGGGGCGGCGGGCCGTCGCCGGGCCAGCTGGGGACGTCGTCGCCGTCCAGGACCCAGCCCTCGTGGTGGGGTATGAAGCGCAGGGTGCCCCAGCGCTCCCCCATGGTGAGCCGGCGCTCCCAGGAGGCGCGCGAGCCGACCCGGCCGGCCATCAGGGCCTCCGCGGCGGCACTCCCGGCGACGGCGGCGACGACCAGGTCACCGTCCGGGCGGACGAGGTTGACCACGGCCAGTTCGAAGCCGAGGCCCTTGACGACGCCGTCGGCCACGGCCTGCAGGGTGTCGGCGAGGCTGCGCGCGCAGTTGAGGTCGGCCACGACCTGGTGCACCTGGCGCAGGGTCGCGAGGCGGACATACGGCTCCGACTCGGTGTCCATGCGCTCTCCCCGGGCCCTCGACGACAACTCCTGAGACTGCTTGTGGTCCGTTGTGGTCCAATTCCCACCGCAACTGAATCACAGCGAGCAGTTCGACCGGTACACAGGGTCAACAATTCATGCCCCTTGTGACTCAAGTCACATCCGATTGTCGTGTTCCGATCACGCAGCGTAGAGCAGGCCGGTGTTCCGCCTTCACCCATTGAACACAATCGAGCAGGTGAGCGGGGGTCGTACGACCGGAAGCGGGCGTGGCCGGGAGGTCCTAGGACCTGGCTCGATCCGAAGTCCGATGCGGGTGGTGCGGCAGTCCGGCTAGCGTCGGGGCGTGTCACAGTCAATCACCTCCGCGCCCCGCATCCCGCATCCTGGGACCGTGCCCGACGGTTCCGAGCCACCCCTGACGGGCGTGGACAGCGATGCCTTCCGCGCCGCCATGAGCCGCCTCGCCGCGGGGGTGGTCCTGGTGACCGCCCACGACCCCGAGGACGGCCCGCGGGGCGAGGACGTCGGCATGACCGCGACCGCCTTCGTCTCGGTCTCCCTGGAGCCGCCCATGGTGCTCGTGAGCCTGCGCGAGGGGTCCCGCATGGACGAACTGCTGGAGCGCCGGCGGCGCTGGGCGGTGTCCGTGCTGAGCGAGAGCCAGCGGCACATCGCCGGGCGCTTCGCCATGCGCGGCCGCATCAGCGACCGGCTGCTCTTCGAGGACGTCGCCTACTACCGCGGCGAGGTCTCGGGGGCTCCGATACTCGGCGGCGGCCTGGCCGTGCTGGAGTGCGAGACAGAGCAGCGCGTCCCGGCGGGTGACCACACCCTGGTGATCGCCCGCGTGCTGACCGCGCGCACCCCCAGCGCCGACGGCGCGCCCCTGATGTACTTCCGGGGCCGCTACCGGCACCTCGGCTGAGGAGTCCGGCAGGGCCGCGCGCGGAGGACGCCGCCAGGGCTCAGGACCAGCCCCGCGGGTCCCGGCCGCGCTTGGTGTCGCCGCGGCGCTTCTTCTCCCGCAGCCGCCGCTCATTGATGCCGCGCGGGATCTTCGTGGGCCTGCGCACCTTCGGCGGCGGCGCCGTCGCCTCGGCGAGCAGCGCCGCCAGGCGCGTCATCGCCGCCTCCCGGTTGCGCCACTGCGAGCGGTGCTCGGAGGCCCGTACGACCAGGACGCCGCCCACCAGACGGGAGGCGAGCCGCTCCAGGGCACGCTTCTTCCACACCGGGGGCAGCGACTCGGAATTGACGAGATCGAATCGCAGCTCGACCTGGCTGTCGGAGGTGTTCACGTGCTGGCCGCCCGGTCCGGACGACCGGGAGAAACGCCACATCAGCTCGGCCTCCGGAAGGGAGACCGAGCCACGGACGACGAGAGGGGGCGGCCCGGACATGTCCCCCATGATCCCGCCGACGGCCGCCGGAGTCACAGGATTTTCCGGGACATGGCCCGGGAGGCGTTTTTCGCCGTAAAGGAACCATGCCGGCCTCTCACGACGTTCCCCCCTGTGAAGGTAGCGTCGTCGTCGGCACGAATGACCGACATCACGGAGGGGACTCCCATGGCTGTAAGCCTGTCGAAGGGCGGCAACGTCTCGCTCACCAAGGAAGCACCGGGCCTGGCGGCCATCACGGTGGGTCTTGGCTGGGACGTGCGCACCACCACCGGCACCGACTTCGACCTCGACGCGAGCGCCATCGCGCTCAACCCGAGCGGCAAGGTCTACGCGGACGCCTACTTCGTCTTCTTCAACAACAAGCAGACGCCGGACCAGAGCATCGTCCACACCGGCGACAACCGCACCGGCGAGGGCGCGGGCGACGACGAGGCGATCAACGTCAACCTGGCGGGGCTGCCCGCCGACATCGAGCGCATCGTCTTCCCCGTCTCGATCTACGACGCCGAGACCCGCAGCCAGAACTTCGGCCAGGTCCGCAACGCCTACATCCGCATCGTCAACCAGGCCGGCGGCGCCGAGATCGCCCGCTACGACCTCAGCGAGGACGCCGCCACCGAGACCGCCATGGTCTTCGGCGAGCTCTACCGCAACGGTGCCGAGTGGAAGTTCCGCGCGGTCGGCCAGGGCTACGCCTCCGGCCTCGCCGGCATCGCCACCGACTTCGGCGTCGGCCTCTGACACCCGTCGGGTCCCACGAGCCTCACTTAATGCGGCGCCCCGTGCCCCGCACGCGACTAGCGTGCGGGGCATGCTGGTGCTCGAACCCCTCGTACCGGTGGACGGCTCCCTCCCGCCCGGCGTCCTCGCCGGGCTGACGGAGCTGTACGCCTCCAACCCCGCCTTCCACCGCGCCACCGGTGACTTCCCCGACCCCGCGTCCGTCACGGCGGACCAGGTCGCGAGCAGCGTCAACGCCGAACTGGCCCACCCCGCCACCGAAGTGCTGCTCGCCCGCGACGGCGCCGACGGGAGCCTGGCAGGCCTCGCCGTCACCCTTGCCGAGCACCCGGATCCCCTCGACCCCTACCCCTGGATCGGCCTGCTGATGGTGCACGGCGGCCGGCACCGCTCGGGGCTGGGACGCGAACTCGCCGGGCTGGTCGAGGAACGGCTGCGCGCGCGGGGACGGGACGGCGTGCGCCTGGCGGTGCTCGACAGCAACCCCGGCGCGCTGGCGTTCTGGCGGACGCTCGGCTACCGGGTGATCGACCACCGCGAGGACCGGCAGATGGGCCGTCCCTGCTCCGTGCTCCACAAGGACCTGCCGCCGGGGCCGCCGCGTACCATCGGCGGGTGATCGACCTCGGCTACTCGCTCTCCCGCCGCTTCCCCGACCCCCCGCAGACCGACTACCGCACCGCCGACGTACGGGCGCTGCGCCACGACCTGTTCTGCGGGGACGTCTACCTGGCGGACGTGACGGCCGACCGCGAACTGTCCACAGCCTGGGGATGGGTGCCGGTCCTCGACTTCGCGTGGGCGCTGTGCGACATCGTCGAGCAGCTGGACCGCGACCCGCTCGGCAGCCGTGCGGCCCGCCCCCAGTACGCCGAGCTGGACTTCACCGAGTCCACCGACCGGCTCCGCTTCCAGCGCCGCTTCGGTTTCGTCGACGTCGGCGCCGACTGGGCGCCGGACGACCGGCCGCTCTCCTTCCCCCACGCCGAGCTGCGCCGCGAGGCCCGCGACTTCCTGCACGACCTGGTCGCCGACCTGACGGACATGCACGACGGCCTGGACGCCAACCCCGCGATCTGGGACCTGACGGCGCGGTTCCCCCGCCTGTAGCCCGAACGGCGCAATCCCAGGTGCGGGACCCGTTCGGCCGCCGTCCACTTGGGGCATGGACGACTACCCGCTGCTGAACCTCTTCTGGACGATGCTCCTGATCTTCTGCTGGGTGCTGTGGTTCTTCCTGCTCTTCAGGATCATCGGTGACCTCTTCCGCGACCACACGGTCGGCGGCTGGGCCAAGGCCGGCTGGATCATCCTGCTGATCTTCCTGCCCTTCATCGGCGTGCTGATCTACGTCATCGCCCGGGGCAAGGGCATGGCCGAGCGGGACCAGAAGCAGGCGAAGGAAATGGACGCGGCCTTCAAGCAGTACGTGCGGCAGGCCGCCGCGGGCGAGGGCGGAACGGCGGGCGGCAACGTCGACCAGCTGTCCAAGCTCGCCGAACTCAAGAGCCAGGGCCACATCACCGACGAGGAGTACACCAAGGCGAAGGCGAAGCTCCTCGCTTGACCTCAACCGCGGTTGAGGTCGGACAGTGGGCGGTGCGGATCATCCGACCGCCCACTGTCGTCGTGTCCAGGGGGAAAGCACCGTGCACGCCATCCGTCTCCACGCGTTCGGCCCGGCCGGGAACCTGAGCTACGAGAGGACCGCGGACCCGGAGCCCGGCCCCGGCGAGGTGCGCATCGCCGTCGCCGCCGCCGGCGTCCACGTGATCGACACCGCCATCCGCTCCGGCGACCCCAAGGGCCCCTACCCGCTGCCCGAGCTGCCCACGGTCCCGGGCCGCGAGGTGGCCGGCACCGTGGAGGCCGCCGGGGAGGGCGTCGGCCCCGAGTGGCTCGGCCGGCGCGTCGTGGCCCATCTGGGCGTGGCGCCGGGCGGCTACGCCGAACTCGCCGTCACCGCCGTCGAGAAGCTCCACGTGCTGCCGGACGGCAAGGACGCCGCCGAGGCCGTCGCCATGATCGGCACCGGCCGCACGGCCCTGGGCATCCTGCGCCGGACACCGCTCGGTCCCGCCGACACGGTCGTGGTCACCGCGGCGGCGGGCGGACTGGGCAGCCTGCTGGTACAGGCCGCGCGCACCGCGGGCGCCGTCGTCCTCGGGCTCGCGGGCGGGCCGGCCAAGACCGCGCGCGTCCTGGAGCTGGGCGCGGACGCCGCCGTCGACTACTCCGCCGAGGACTGGACGGACGCGGCCCGGGCGGCCCTCGGCGGACGGCCCGGTACGGTCGTGCTCGACGCGGTCGGCGGCGACCTCGGCCGCGGGGCGGTGGACCTGCTGGGCCCCGGCGGGCGGCACGTGGTCTACGGCTGGGCGTCCGGCGGCCCGCTGGAGTTCACACCCGGCGAACTGGCCGCGCGCGGCATCACCTCCCAGGTCGTCCTCGGTCCGGCGATGCTGCGGTCCGGCCTGCGGACGCTGGAGGAGGAGGCCCTCGCCGCGTGGGCGGCCGGGCGGCTCACCCCCGCCGTGCAGCGCTTCCCGCTCGCCGAGGCCGCCGCGGCGCACACGGCCCTGGAAGGCCGCGGCACGATGGGCAAGGTCGTCCTGGTTCCGTAGGGGCCGCCGGCGACGGGGATCCCCTCACGCCCCTGGCCGTCCCGCGCCCGCGGGCGTCTCCGGCGGCGCGCGGACACCGGCGCCCATCGGCGCGGGCACGGCACCGGACGCCGGATCCGATGGCGCGGCCGTGTGCCGACGGCCGGTCCCGGGCAGGGAGAAAACGTGACAACAGCGACGCACGCCCTGCACGCGGTCCCGCTGACCGGGGGCCCGGTGGAGATCCGCGGCGCGCTCGACCTGGAACGGACGAGGGCCGGGCTGCTGCCGCGGCGTCTCCCGGCGTGGACGCGGGCGCAGTATCCGGACGTCCTGATGGACGAGATGACCGCCCTGCCCTCCGGCGTACGGCTGGCGTTCCGGACCGCCGCCCGGGTGGTCGAGCTGGAACTGCTGACCTCGGTCTGGCAGCTGGCGGGGACCTCGGAGCCGCTCCCCGCCGGGGTCGTCGACCTGGTCGTCGACGGCAGGCGCGCCGGCAGCGCCCCCGCGCCGCCAGGGGACGTCCTCCACAAGCCGGACCTGTTCGCCGAGCCCTCCCGGCGCGAGCCGGGGGCGCCGGGACGGGTCCGGTTCCACGACCTGCCCCGGGGCGAGAAGGACGTCGAGCTGTGGCTGCCGCAGCAGACCCGCACCGAGCTGGTCGGGCTGTGGGCGGACGCCGAGGTGCTGCCGCCGCGCCCGACCGGCCGGCGGCGCTGGATCCACCACGGCAGCTCCATCAGCCACTGCGCCGCGGCCGAGTCCCCGACCGCCACCTGGCCGGCGCTCGCCGCGGCCCTGGCCGGGGCCGAGCTGCTCAACCTGGGGCTCGGCGGCAACGCGATGCTCGACCCGTACGTCGCCCGGACCATCCGGGACCTGCCGGCCGACCTGATCAGCCTCAAGCTGGGCATCAACATCGTGAACCGGGACGCCTTCCGGCTGCGCTCCTTCGGCCCGGCCGTGCACGGCTTCCTCGACACCGTCCGCGACGGGCACCCGGACACCCCGCTGCTGGTCGTGTCGCCCATCAGCTGCCCGGTCGTGGAGACCACCCCCGGCCCGACCGCGCCCGACCTGTCGGCCCCCGTCCCGCGGGTGGTGGCCATGGGCTCTGCCGCGGACGTCCCCGGCGGCGCGCTCACGCTCACCGTCATCCGGGCCGAGCTGGCCCGGATCGTGGCCGCCCGGGCCGCCTCCGGCGACCGCAACCTGCACTACCTGGACGGCCGCCGGCTCTTCGGGCCCGGCGACGTCGCCGACCTGCCCGACGACCTGCACCCCAACGCCGCGGGCTACCGGCGGATGGGCCGGCGCTTCGCGGCGCTGGCCTTCGGACCGGGCGGCCCGTTCGCGGAGCGCCGCCGGTCCGGCCCGGGCCCGGTCAGCCGGGGGTGAGCGGGCGCAGGACGCCGTCCGGGTCGTGGCGCCGCCACAGCGCGCGCACCCGCGCACCGGTGGCGCCCGGGTAGGCACGGTCGAACACGCCGGGGCCGGTGCCGCTCTCGAAGTTCACGTAACTGCCGTCGCCGAGCTCACGGACCGGTGTCCACAGGCGGTGCAGGTCGTCCGGCCCGTGCGGCGGGAAGAGGTTGCCCTGCGCCAGGACCTGCTGGGTGCGGTGGGCGTAGGCGGTGGCGTCGGCCGGGACGTCGTTGATCGCGCCCCCGAGCGAGCGCAGCTGGACGAAGGCCGGCCGGCGCCGGTCGCCCGCGGTCGCCATGACGGCGCGTGCGGCGTCCCGGGTCATCGCGGGCAGCAGCGAGTTGGTGCTCACCACGGGCTGCTGACCGGTGTTGGCGTGCTGGTGGGCGGTGGAGACCAGCGCGGTGTACGGGGCCATCTGTGCCGTCGCCTGGAGCGGGCGGTGCCGCCCGGCCAGCAGGGGGCCGAGTGCCTCGCGGACGCGGTCGGGGTCGTCGTCGGCCACGGCGACGGTGACGGAGAGCGCCAGGGCCGGACCGTTGGACAGGAGGTGGGCGGCGGAGGTGAGCGTGCGCGGCGCGGCGGCCATCGCGGCCGCCCACTGCGTGAGGGCGCCGCCCGCGCGGTCGGCCTCGAAGACCAGTTGGGCCACGCCGATGTCCCCCAGGTCCATCGCCTCGATCTCGAAGGCGGTCACGATCCCCACGCCCGCGCCCGCCCCCCGCACCGCCCAGAACAGGTCCGGGTGGTGCGTGGCGTCGGCCCGCAGCGCGGTCCCGTCGGCCAGGACGAGCTCGACGGCGCGGACCCGGTCGACGGTCAGCCCGTACGTACGGGCGAGCCAGCCGATGCCGCCCGCGGTGGCCAGGCCACCGGCCGCCACGTTGCCGTGGTCGCCCGAGCTGACGGCCAGCCCGTACACCGCGAGCGTGGACGCCACCCGGCCCCAGCGGGCGCCCGCCCCCACCCGCACCAGACGGGCCGCCCGGCCCAGGACCCGGACCTCGTCGAGCCCGGAGAGGTCGATGACGACCCCGCCATCGTTGGACGACCGGCCGGACAGCCCGTGGCCGCCGGAGCGCACGGCGACGGGCAGTCCCTGCGCACGGGCCGCGGCGAGGGCGGCGGCGATGTCGCCGGGCCCGCGGACGAGGACCACGGCGGCGGGGCGGGCGACGGTGGTGTAGGTGGAGCGCAGCAGCGGGTAGCGGGGGTCGCCGGGGAGCACGGTCCGCTCCGCCAGGGCGGCGGGCACCGCGAAGGCGGCGGCCGGGGCGGTGCCGGGGCCGGGCGTCATCGGGCCACCCGCTCGCGGACGGCCGGCACGACCTCGCCGGCGAAGACCTCCAGTTGCTGCCGGTGCGCGGTGACGGGCCAGAAGACGAAGGTGTCGAAGCGCAGCACGGTCGCCCACTCGGCGAGGGTGTCGGCCCACCGGCCGACGTCGCCGTTGAGGCCGGGGGCGCCGGAGCCGCCGATGACACCGATCACGTTGTAGATGCGGCGGACGCGCGCGGGATCGCGCCCGGCGGCGCGGGCCGCCTCGTCGACGACGCGCTGACGCTCCGGCACCTCCTGCGGCGGCACGTAGATGTTCAGCGGCGAGATCCAGCCGTCCGCCGCCCGGCCCGCGACCGCCAGCATCCGCGGCCGCTGCCCGCCGAGCCACAGCTCGACCCGGCGCGGCGGCACCGGGCCGGCCTGGTAGCCGGGCACCGTGAGCACGTCGCCACGGTGCCGCACGGGCCCGCCGTCCAGCGCGGTCCGCATGATCCGCAGCGACTCCTCCGTGTACGCCACGACCTCGCGGGGCGGCATCGGCGCCGCCCCCATCGAGCCGATCGCCTCCGGTATGCCGCCGCCGCCCACGCCGAGCTGGAAGCGGCCGCCGGACGCCGCCGACAGGCTCGCGGCGGTCTTGGCCAGCATGACCGGGGGCCGCAGCCGCAGGTCGGCGACGTCGGTGAAGACGGAGATGCGCGAGGTGCGGGCCGCGACCAGGGCGGACAGCGTGAGCGCGTCGAGGTGGCCGGGCTGGTACGGGTGGTCCTGCAGGGCGAGCAGGTCCAGCCCCGCGGCGTCCGCGGCGGCGGCCAGCTCCAGCGTCTCCGGCAGACGGCCGGCGTCCGGGTCGAGGCTCAGCCCGAAGCGGAGCCGCTGTGCACGGTCGGTGGTGTCCATGGCTTCAGCGTCGGGGGGCCGGGACCTTCGGCAAAGGCGAAGGTTAGCCGCTAATCTTGGGTAAGTGACTTCCCGCGAGACCACCGAGCCCGACATCGACGCCGAGGCCTGCACCGCCTTCCAGGCCGTCCTCGAACAGGTCGGCCGCCGCTGGACCGGCGCCGTCCTGCTGGCCGCCGCCCGCGGCGCCCGGCGCTTCACCGACTACCGCCGCATGGTGCCGGGCATCTCCGACCGGCTGCTCTCACAACGCCTCAAGGAGATGGAGCACCTCGGCCTCATCGGCCGCGAGGTCATCCCGAGCACCCCCGTGCAGATCCTCTACCACCCCTCCGCCCGGGGCACCGAACTCCTCGCCGCCCTCGAACCCCTCATCGCCTACGGGCTGCGCCACGCGCCCGGACCGCCCCCCGCGGCCGCCCCGGCCGGCTGACACTCCCGCCGGGATGGACAGCGGCGTCGCGCTCGGCCAAGCTGCGTCGGCGATCATGTGCCGACAAGGGGTGGGGAGTTCGATGGAGCACGTCCGTTTCCGGCTGACCTGGTACCAGAGGGTGATGCCGCTGGTGCCCGCCGCCGTCCTCGTCATGGCCCTGGCGATCGCCGAACCGCTGCTCTTCCCCGACTCGTCCAGCGCCGGGTTCGCGTTCCCGGCGGGTGTGTGGCTCGCGCTGCCGGCGGGTCTGCTCGGTTCCGCGCGGTTCGGTGTCACGCTCACCCCGTCGGCCGCGGTGGTGCACAACCTGCGGCGCAGGACGGTCCGCTGGGCGGACGTCCAGGGCATCTGGGTCGAGTCGAACATGGGCGTGCGACGGGTGGTGATCTGCGAGGCGGACGGCCGCCTCACCCGCCTCCGGGCGCCCATCACCGGCTTCATGAGCCAGGACGCCGCCTTCGAGGAGAAGTTCCGGACCATCGGCGAGTGGTGGCTGCACCACCGCGGACCGGAGTGGGTCCCGCTGCCCCGGCCCTGGCCGGGCCGGTAAGCCGCCCCCGCCAACCTCTGGCCCGCTCGGCCCGGGGCGCGCTTCACGTTGTCCGCTTCCGCAACGAGTGACGCAAGCAGAGCAAAAAACAAACAGACAAACGCACTTGACCATCATCAGGCCGAAAACATCACGCATGAGCCTTGTGGAGCGGCCTGACGGGTCCTTACTGTCGCCTCACCTCACGACGTCCGCTCCGCCTCGAACGTCCCGGGCGGTCGCGCCTTACGAGAGAAGAGCTGGGGATGACACGGAGCAGCAGGAGTGCCTGGCGAAGAGCCGTGGCGGTGGTCGCGGTGGCGGCCGGCCTCGGCGTCGGCATCGGCCCGGTCGGCGCCACGGCGCAGGCCGGTACCGCGACGGCGAAGGGCGCGGCCCGGCCGGTCGTGACGCGGGCGGCACTGGACCCGGCGCTGGTCAAGGGCCGTGGCGCGGACCTCGGGTTCGTGGAGCAGGAGGCCGAGAACGCCGTCACGGACGGCGAGGTCATCGGCCCCGACCGGAGCGCCTACACGCTCCCCGCGGAGGCGTCCGGGCGCAAGGCGGTGACCCTGCGGCGCGGCCAGTACGTGGAGTTCACGCTGCCGAGCGCCGCCAACGCGATCACCGTGCGGTACAGCGTCCCGGACGCGCCCGGCGGGGGCGGCATCACCGCGCCGCTCGACGTGACGGTCAACGGCCGCGCCCGCACGACGATGACCCTGACCTCGCAGTACGCCTGGCTCTACAACCAGTACCCGTTCTCCAACGACCCGCAGGCCGGGCTGCTCCACGACGACTGGTGGATCACCGAGTGCGGCTGCGTGCCCAACGCGACCACCCCGGCGCCGGTGATCTCCAAGCCCTTCCGGCCGAACCACTTCTACGACGAGCAGCGCCTCCTGCTGGGCCGGACGTACAAGGCGGGCGACAGGATCCGGCTCACCGTCCCGGCGCGCTCCGGGGCCGTCCCGACGACCGTCGACCTCCTCGACTCCCACGTGGTCGCCCCGCCCCGCGTCTCGCTCCTCGCGGCGAACGTCCTCGCCTTCGGCGCCGACCCGACAGGCCGCCGGGACTCCGCCAAGGCACTGGACAAGGCGATCGCCTTCGCCCGCCACGCGCACCTGAAGGTCTACATCCCGCCGGGCACCTACCAGGTCAACCGGCACATCGTCGTGGACGACGTGACGATCGAGGGCGCCGGCAGCTGGTACACGATCATCAAGGGCAGGGAGGTCGCGCTCGACTCCCCGGCGCCGGACGGCTCCGTGCACACCGGCGTCGGCTTCTACGGCAAGGACGCGGCGGACGGCGGCAGCCGCGACGTCCACCTGTCCGGCTTCGCGATCGAGGGCGACGTCCGCGAACGCATCGACACCGACCAGGTGAACGGTGTCGGCGGGGCGATGAGCGACTCCACCATCGAGGGCCTCTACATCCACCACACCAAGGTGGGCATGTGGTTCGACGGCCCGATGTCGAACCTGCGGATCACCGGCAACGTCATCACCGACCAGATCGCCGACGGCCTCAACTTCCACACCGGCGTGACGGATTCGGTCGTCCGCAACAACTTCGTCCGCAACTCCGGCGACGACGGGCTGGCGATGTGGTCGGAGAAGACGGGCAACGCCCGCAACACCTTCGACCACAACACCGTGCAGACGCCCGTGCTCGCCAACGGCATCGCGATCTACGGCGGCACCGACACCACGGTCTCCGGCAACCTGATCGCCGACCCCATCCGCGAGGGCAGCGCCCTCCAGGTGGGCTCCCGCTTCGGCGCCCAGCCGTTCACCGGGCACCTGTGGATCACCGACAACACCACGGTGCGGGCGGGCACGTACGAGCTGAACTGGAACATCGGCCTCGGCGCGATCTGGTTCTACGCCCTGGAGCGGAACATCGACGCCGACATCCGCGTGACCGGCGACCACTTCCTCGACAGCACCTACAACGCGATCATGCTGGTCGCCGACTGGCCGGTGAAGGACACCTACTCGATCACGAACGTGCACTTCAAGGACATCCGGGTGGACGGCACCGGCACCTCGGTCGTCAGCGCCAGGGTCGCCGGCTCGGCGTCCTTCGAGAACGTCGACGCCCGCAACGTCGGCGCGGTCGGCGTCAACAACTGCGGCTCCTTCAACTTCCCCGCCACCGGCTCCGAGTTCTCCCTGACCGACCTCGGCGGCAACGACGGCGGCGGCACCACGGGCCCCTGGCTGGGCGCGTGGGAGCTGCCCAACACCATCACCTGCGACGACCGTCCCCCGGTCGTCGCGCCCTCGGGCCCCGCCCCCTGGTGACGGGCGCCCGTACCTGACCCGAGGGACCCACGGAACGCCCCGGCCGATGCTCGGCCGGGGCGTTCCGCACGTCCGCGCGGGTACGGCAGCGGAACGGTGCGCCCGGCGGACCCCCCTTCAGCGGCGACGACTTGACCGAATCCATAACCCCGCACCCCCTGCGGGTCACCCGCCGATCCGCAACCGGAAACCTGGGCGTCGCCGAACGGGTGTCGGGTGGACCGGGGCCGGCGACCAGCCGGCACGTCACCCATAAGGAACACTCCATGACACTTCGCGGGAAGAGGACCACGGGGACCGGCGCACGCCGCACCGCCGTGGTCACCGCGCTGGCACTGGCGCTGACCGGCGCCGTGGGCGGGGCCGTGGCCACCGCCTCGGCACCGGCGGGCGAGGAGGCCCTCCAGGGCCACACGCCCGACCGTGACTGGTTGCCGGAGACTCCGCAGAACTGGCCGCTCGTGGTGGACTACACCCGAACCCCCGCAGAGACGGTCACGCGCGGTCTGCAGCACTACAGCGAGACCTACGACACCGTCGGCGGCCGCCAGCACATCCAGGTGCTCTCCGCCGACCTCGACGACCCGAACCTCCGGGTCGGCATGGTCCAGGCCGGTGACACCATCACCAACCCGGCCGACGAGACGCCGTCGTCGATGGCGCACCGCACCCGCGCGGTGGCGGGCGTCAACGGCGACTACTTCGAGATCCACGCCAGCGGCCGTCCGCTCGGCGGCATCATGACCGACGGGCGCCTGCTGAAGAGCCCCAAGCCGGGCTTCGCCTCCCAGCTGGGCGTCAAGCCGGACGGAACCATCGTGATGGGCCCGGAGACCTTCTCCGGGACGATCACCGCCGGCTCCGCGACCCGTGCGCTCACCTCGGTGAACACCGTGAACGACGTGACGTCCGGCGGCATCACCGAGGTCACCCCCGACCTCGGCGAGACCCCCGGCCTGCCCAAGGCCTCCGTCCTGGTGCTCGGCCACGTCACCGACGGCGGCTTCGTCGTCGACGACGTGCGGACCGGCGTCACCGCGGTGCCGCGCCTCGCCGACGGCCGACTCGGTCTGCTCGGCGCCGGCGACGGCGGGCAGTGGCTGACCGACACCCTGCACGGCGGCGACACGGTGGGCATCGCCACCCGGCTCTCGCCCGACAACGATGTCACCCAGCTGATCAGCGGCGTCGACACGCTGGTGAAGGACGGCCAGGTCTACAAGGACCCGACCGGCACCCCGCCGAGCGGCGCCAACCCGGAGACCGCGGTCGGCGTCACCAAGGACGGCAAGCACGCCATCGTCATCGCCGTCGACGGCCAGGGCGGCGCCACCACCGCCTTCGGCGTGACCCGTGACCAGGCCGCCGGCTACATGGTCGCCCACGGCGCCCACGACGCCATGCTCTTCGACGGCGGCGGCTCCACCGGCATGGTCAGCCGCGCCCCCGGCGCCGACCGGGCCGAGATCGTCAACAAGCCCTCCGACCAGCCCGGCAACACGGAACGTCCGGTCGCCAACGGCATCTTCTTCTACTCCACCGCCGAGGAGGCCGGCCCGGCCGTCAAGGTCGTGGTGAACGGCGGCGAGCAGGTCACCACCGTCGCCGGCGGCACCATCCCGCTCCCGGTGCACTCCGTCGACCGGCTCGCGAACCCGGCGGCCGGCCAGGTCCACGTCCGCGTCGTGCCCGCGTCGCTGGCCTCGTACGAGGACGGCAAGCTCACCCCGCACCGCACGGGCTCGGGCCGGATCATCGCCTCGAACGGCCGCGCCTCCACCTCGGAGAAGCTCGAGGTCGTCAGCAGGCTCACGACCCTCACGGTCTCGCCCGACAAGGCCGACCTGGACAACGGCGCCACCCAGCGGCTCACCCTGGCCGGCACCGTCAAGGACGGCGGCGCGGTGCAGATCCCCGCCGAGGCGGCCACCTGGAAGGTCACCCCGGAGAACCTGGGCACCGTCGACGCGCACGGCCTGTTCACCGCGAGCACCGACGACGGCGGTCTGGCCGAGGTCAGCGCACAGGTCGCGGGCACCACCGCGACCACGTCGGTCGCCGTGGGCCGGGTCAGCAAGGTCATCGACCCGGTCACCAGCCTGGACGTGTGGCGGCTCAGCAACAACACCACCGGCAAGCCCGCCACCCTGACCACGGACCCCGGGGTCGTCCCGCCGGGCTCCACCGAGTCGGGATCCCTGCGGCTCGACTACTCGATGCCGGCCGCCTCCGGTGTCAAGCAGTTGGTGCTCTCGCCGAAGGTCACCCTGAAGACCGACACCGACAACGGCCAGGTCCCCACCGCCATCGGCGTGTGGATCAAGGGTGACGGCAACGGCATCGAGCTCGCCGAGAAGTACATCGGCGTCAACGGCTCGTCGACCACGCTGTACCCGACGTTCGTGACGTGGAAGGACTGGCACCTGGCGGTCGCACAGCTGCCGGCGGGCATGCAGTTCCCGCTGACCATCAGTTTCATCGACTTCCTGGCGATCAGCCCCAGCACCGCCTACAGCGGTTCGCTCAACGTCGCGGGCCTGCAGGCCCTGTACTCGCCGCGTCCGGTCACGGTGCCCGAGTACCGCGCGATCCCGCAGAACCCGAAGTGGCTGTCCTTCGAGGAGGACTCCGCCGACTTCGCCAAGCGCGGCACCACGATCCTCACCGGTGACGACGCGCACATGCTCGCGAGCGACCCGGGTTCGGTCAGCAGCAACGTGATGGACTCCATCGCCAAGCGGCTGCCCACCCTGACCCCGCAGGCACGTCCGGACTCCGCCCAGTTCCTCGGCGACATGCCCGACGACGGCAAGCTGGTGGACCTGCAGTACGCGAAGTCCAAGATGGACGCCCTCGGCATCCCCGAGCGCGACATCGTCGGCAACCACGAGATCACGCAGGGCGCCGACTCCGAGAACGGCAACTTCAGCGACACCTTCGGTGAGACCCACTACGCGTACGGCCAGGGCGCGGCGCGGATGATCGTCACCGACAATTCGCACGGCAGCCTGCAGTCCTCGGACCCGTTCCAGAACCCCGAGGGCGTGCAGTACCCGTGGCTCGTCCAGCAGCTGACGGACACCACCGCCAAGGACGTGCTGGTCATCACCCACATGCCCGCGTACGACCCGCATCCGGCCGCGAACAGCCAGTTCACGGACCGCTGGGAGGCGCGGATGTACCTGCGGCTGGTGCAGCGCTACCAGGAAACGCACCCCAAGCAGCACGTGATCATGATGTACGGTCACGCGCGCGGTTTCGCGGAGCAGATCCTCGACCCCGAGGGCCGGAGCGTGACCACGGACGAGGGCGGCATCCCGCAGTTCACCTTCGCGGACCTCGGCATGCCCGCCTACGCCCCGGCCGACCAGGGTGGCATCTACCACTTCGGTCTCGTCCGGATCGGTGACGACGGCAACCTGCAGTACACCGTCGAGCCCGCGCTGGCCTCGATCGAGGTCACGGGCCCCAAGGACCCGATCGCCCGCGGCGACCGCCTCACCCTGACCGCGACCGGCGACCAGATCGCCGGTGACAACATCGCACCGCTCGCGATCCCGATCGCGGACCCCGCGTCCCACGTCTGGACGTCGGGCAACCCCAAGGTCGCCTCGGTGGACCCGTCCACCGGCGCCCTGACCGCCCACCGCTCCGGCACCGCGACCATCACGGTGACCAGCGGCGGCGTCACGGGCACGACCCAGGTCACCGTCCGCTGACCCGTAGGGGTGCCCGCCCCGCGCGGGCGGGCACCCCTCCGCGGTCCTACAGCCACTGCCCCCATTCGAACGTGCAGGGACCCCGGGCCCTTCGAGCGGCTCACGGCGCCGCGCCCAGCCCCGCCCGGATCAGCGAGTCCAGCCGCCGCCAGGCCGGGGAGGCGGCGTTGACCGTGCTCTGGATGAGGGCGGGGATGTCCGAGGCCACGTCCACCTCGGGGGGCGCGCCCGATCCGTAGCGGCTCCGGGTCGCCTCGACGATCCGCTGCGCCAGGTCGTCGATGCGGGGGTCGCCGGGATCGAGGCCGTACGCGTGGTCGTACCGCAGGAAGAGCCGGCGCAGCGCGGGCTCGGACAGCATCTCGCCCTGGTCCTGGAAGAGGGCCCCCGCCTGGTCCGGGTGGGTGGCGAAGACGAGGATCCACAGGTCCCGCTGGAGGTCCACCCACCGGGGGGTGAATCCCCAGCGCCGCAGGTCCTCCAGATGCGCCCGGACCCGGGCGGGCAGCAGCGTCGGCTCCCCGGAGGCGAGCTCGCGCAGGCGCGCCCGCGTGGCCTGCAGTCCGCGGATCCGCTCGGCCAGTCGGCCGTCGATGTCGTGGAGCGCCCGGCGGAACTCCTCTTCGCCGGCCGCCCTCAGTTCCTGGATGCGGGCCAGGGGGACACCCGCTTCGGCGAGCGTCCGGATCTTGATGAGGGCGACGACGTCGTCCGCGCCGTAGCGCCGGTAGCCGGAGGCGTCGCGGCCGGGCTCGGGAAGCAGCCCCTTGGCGTGGTAGACGCGGATGGTCTTGATCGACACTCCGACGTACGCCGCGAGCTGACCGATGGTGATCACCCGGCAATCGTGGCACTTGACCCTGTCCCAGGGGCAGGGTTGCACCCTGGCGCCATGGTGAACACGAACTTCGACCGCGAGACCCTGCGCGAGCTGGCGGACGCCGGGAACGAGAGCGCCCTGGACCGGCTGGCCGACCTCGCCGACGCCGCCGGGGACATCGAGGAGCTGAGCGAACTGCTGGACGAGGGCTCCACTCACGCGGGGTTCCTGCTGACCCGCCGCGCCGCCGCCGCGGGCGACCTGCGCGAACTGCAGCGGATCGCCGACGCGGGGTACGAGGAGGCCGAGACGGAGCTCTCGCGACTGCTGGGCGGCGCCTAGTCAGGTGTGATCCGCCCTGCGCCCCATCGCGCAGCCGCCGCGGGACCCCGGATTCCCCCGGTTCCGTACGACGGCCCCATGCGAGGCTCCGGGATCAGTCGTGCAGAAGGCCGAGTCGCTCGGTGGCCCGTTGCCATCCCGCCGCCTCCGCCTGGGCGCGGGTCCGGAGCTCCGTCACCAGGTGTCCCGGCCCGGCCCCGGCGCCGTCCGTCGCCCGGACCAGCGCGAGGTCCTCCGCCTGGTGCCGTGTCTCGGCGCCCGGGATCGTGCTGGTCCGCGGCCATGGCGGTGACCTGGAGGCACCGGAGGGCTCCGTCCCAGGGGCCTCCGGCACAGGCCGCAGCCGCCTCCCCTATGGCCGTGAGCGCGTCCAGATGCATCATCACCGCACCCTCGGGTTCCGCCTCCTCCAGGAATTCGTCCAGGTCGGGGGCCTCATCGTCGGGATCCTCGTCGTCGGCGGCGAACGGCCCGTACGAGTGGAACAGCTCGGTCATCGAGAGCGTCTGGTAGTCCGCGCAGTGGCCGGTCAACCGGTCGGCCAGGTCCCGTATCCGGGCCGCCGCAGATCCATCCCCGCACTGGGCGCAGGACCAGCACTCCTGCAGCAGGTCCCGCACCGCTTCGGCCGCCGAGGCACCGTGGCGACGGAAGCGCTCGTCGCCCAGGCACCCCGCTATGCGCTCGGCCGCCGCAAGGCCGACCAAGGCGGCCGCCCTTGGGTCGAGGGCGCCCAGGGCTGCTTGCCACTCGCGGAAGTCCCAGTTCTCCATGCCCACCCCTGATTCGACGCGTGCGCGTCATCTTGGCAGCACGACGCGACGTCCCGGGGGGCGCGGCCCCAGCGGCGGCCCGAGGCGGCATGGCGGAAACGAGCGGCCGGCGGGCCCGCCTGATCAGCGTTCGGCGAAGATCGGCGTCCAGTGCCCGGCCGCACCGTCGAGTCCCTTGCTGAAACCGCTCAGCGGTACGACCTTGTCGCTGCCGATCGTGACGAGCACGAGCCGGAGGGAGGGCGACTTCAAGTCCGGTGTGAAGTCCCAGGCGATCAGGTGCTTGTTGTCGACCCAGGTGAGCAACTCCTCCCCGCGCACCGTGGTGACCTGCTTGCCGGTGTAGGGGTCGAGGAGCTTGGAACGGGACTGCTCGATGGGGCGGGTGCCCCGCAGGTAACCGCCCCCGACGAACTTGCCGTCCGGGGACAGCCCCGACTCATTGCGCCAGGACGCGTACGCCTCGTTCGCGGGCGCGGCGACCTGGTTGCCCGCGAAGTCGTAGTACTGCCTGTAGGGAGGCCAGAAGAGCCCGGATTGGAGCAGCTTGCCGTCACGGCTGAAGGCGAAGTCCTGGCGGATGCCGAGTTGGTCGACGACGGCGGCCTCGCTCCAGGATCCCTTCCCGGAGGCCACGTCCAGGATGTAGAAGCCGGTCCGGCTCGACTGGCCGGGGGCGTCGGGCTCCGACGTCCAGTCCTTTTCGCCGTCGCCGTCGTTGTCGTACTTCGCCTTCTTGTACCTCAGGTCGGGGTTCTCGCTGTACGTCGTCGCGACGAGCTTGCTGCCGTCGGGCGAGAACTCCACGCCCGCGACGCCGCGGTCGGCCGGGATCCAGCGCTCGACCTCGCCGGTGCGCAGGTCGAGCAGGCCGATCCGCTTGGCGGGCAGGTTCCTTTCCAGGACGGCGGCGGTCCGCATACCGGGAGCGACGGCGACACGGGACCACTTGGTCGTCTTCACGTACGTCCCGGTCTTCGGGTCGAGGAGCCGGTAGGCGCGGACGGCGACACCACGGGCGTCGGTCTCCCAGGTGTAGTAGGCGGCCAGCGCGACGCCCCCTGCCGCGATCATGTCGCGCGGCGGCGTCTGGTCCGGGTGGGCGGAGACGTTCGCGAGGCGCGCGTCGTCCTTGCCGGCGTCCAGGAACGGGACCGCCACCGCGACGGCGACCACGACGGCGGTGGCCGCCGCGACGGACGCCAGCGCCCGGGTCCGACGACGCCGTCGGACCGCAAGCACCCGCTCGGCGAAGCCCGGCCCCAGCGCAGGCTGTTCGGCGGCCTGTTCGCGCAGCGAGTCGCGCACCAGCTCGTCGACGTTCACGGACGCACCTCCACAGGCGAGAAGTCACGGAACGGCTGCTGCTCGGCGTCCGCGGGGCCGAGTGCTGCCAGTTCGGGGGCCAGGCCCCGCAGCCGGGCCAGGGAACGGTGCGTGGTGGACCGCACCGTGCCGACCGAGCAGCCCAGCAGGCGGGCGACGTCGGCCTCGGGCAGGTCCTCGAAGTACCGCAGGACCAGGACGGTGCGCTGACGGGCGGTGAGCCGGGCCAGTGCGGCACGCATGACGATGCGCAGGTCGGCCGCACCGGGCCCGTCGTCGGCGCCATGGCGCACGGGGCTCTCCAGCGGCTCGGGCACGCTCAGTTCGCGCCGCGGCCACTTCAGCCGCCACCGGCTCACCTGCTGCCGGTAGAGGATCTGCCGTACGTACGCCTCGGGCTCCTCGATGCGGTGCCACCGTCCCGCGGCCTTGATCAGCGCGTTCTGCAGCAGATCCTCGGCCGCGTGCCGGTCACCCCCGCTGAGCAGGACGGCGGTCTTCAGCAGCGCGGACGACCTGCTCTCCACGAACTCCCTGAAGTTTTCCTGGCCCTCGGCATCCATCGTCACCTTCTCTAGACGTTCTGGGATCTTCCTCGGCGGGCTTGCTGTCCTTGATGACGTGTGCGGTGGGCGCCCGCTATGCCTGTGTGCACGCAAAAAACCAGCGGGCGGCCCACACCGGGATCCGGGGCCTGCGCGTCGACGGCACGGGAGTACGGCGACCGGGCGGGCAATCACCGGTTCAGGAGTGAGGTCGGGGGACCGTAGGCATGACCTGCGGATTCCCCCACCTTGCCGGACTCGGGCGGTACATCCCCCTGCGACCCTTCGCCGTCTGGCGTGCGACCGGCGGCCGGAGCGGGGCGGGGACGGAAGCGCCGTGCCGCCGCGCCGCTCTGCGCGGCGCGATCCGCGCGTGGACGGTCCGCTGAAGTTCCTTGTCGCACGCAGCAACGAAGACGCGCTGCCGCCGGACCCGGCGCACATCGGCCGTGAGGCTAGCGGCCGGTCTCTCCCGCCCCGCCCCCGGAATGAACCAGCGCCCCGCCGGGGCCTCGTATCCGTCGGCGTCCCGGCATCACGCCGGACGTCCGCACGCACGTGACTTCCGACACACAGCGTGAGGCCATCAGCCACATGGACCGTCCGCTCGGGCGCCGCCCCGACCGTGAGTGACCGCCTCCGGTCGATCTCACCCGTGGATGTCAAACGCCCCGGACCGATCATGGTCCGGGGCGTCGTCGCTGCTCCCAACTGGAGCCGCCTGTCGGGTTCGAACCGACGACCTTCGCTTTACAAGAGCGGTGCTCTACCAGCTGAGCTAAGGCGGCACGGCACCGTCCCCGCTCCGGGGTGCCCGGGAGACGGGTGGGGCCACGAGAAGTGTACCCAGGCGGGGAGGGGGGAGGGTCCGGGAATTGGCCGCCGGGAGGGTGCTGACAAAGCGGGGCGGGCCAGGTAGCGTCACGGAAGGTCCACATCCTGTGGACTAGACCTCATTCCTTTACTCGGATCGTCCGGCACGTTCCTGCCGGTGAAGGGACCACTGCACCATGGCTACTGTCACTTTTGACAAGGCGACCCGGATCTACCCCGGGACCGAGCGCCCCGCCGTCGACGCGCTGCAGATCGACATCGCGGACGGCGAGTTCCTCGTCCTCGTCGGCCCCTCGGGCTGCGGGAAGTCGACCTCGCTCCGCATGCTGGCCGGCCTCGAGGACGTCAACGCCGGCGCCATCCGGATCGGTGACCGGGACGTCACCCACCTGCCGCCCAAGGACCGGGACATCGCCATGGTGTTCCAGAACTACGCGCTCTACCCGCACATGACCGTCGCGGACAACATGGGCTTCGCCCTGAAGATCGCGGGCGTCAACAAGGCCGACATCCGCAAGCGGGTCGAGGAAGCCGCCAAGATCCTGGACCTCACCGAGTACCTGGGCCGCAAGCCCAAGGCGCTCTCCGGTGGTCAGCGCCAGCGTGTGGCGATGGGCCGCGCGATCGTCCGTGAGCCGCAGGTCTTCCTCATGGACGAGCCGCTGTCCAACCTGGACGCCAAGCTCCGTGTCCAGACCCGTACGCAGATCGCCTCGCTGCAGCGCCGCCTCGGCACCACCACGGTCTACGTCACCCACGACCAGACCGAGGCCATGACCATGGGCGACCGCGTGGCGGTCCTCAAGGACGGTCTGCTGCAGCAGGTCGACACCCCGCGCCACATGTACGACCGGCCGGCCAACCTCTTCGTCGCGGGCTTCATCGGCTCCCCGGCGATGAACCTGGTCGAGGTGCCGATCACCGACGGCGGCGTGAAGTTCGGCAACTCCGTGGTGCCGGTCGAGCGCGACGCGGTGCAGGCCGCGGCGGACAAGGGCGACCGCACGGTCACCGTCGGCGTCCGCCCGGAGCACTTCGACATCGTCGACGGCGACGGTTCGGGCCTGTCGAAGGACGAGCCGGCCGGTCTGGCCGTGACGGTGAACGTCGTCGAGGAGCTGGGCGCGGACGGTTTCGTCTACGGCTCGGCCGAGGTCGGCGGCGAGCACAAGGACCTGGTCATCCGCGTCGGCGGCCGCCAGGTGCCGGAGAAGGGCTCCGTGCTGCGTGTCGTGCCGCGCGCCGGCGAGAGCCACGTCTTCTCCACCTCCACCGGTGAGCGACTGAGCGACTGAGCGACTGAACGACCGAGCGAGCGGGTGACCGGGCATCCGGTCCCCCGACCGCCCGCGGACACACCCGGCCCGGCCCCCGCGCAAGGGGGGCCGGGCCGCGGCCGTTCCAGGGGCCGAATCACCCCACATTTCCGGTCATACAGTGGCGTTTCGACCATGTTCGTCAATGCGCCCGCAGTCGATCAAGGGGCGTTCATCACTCATCAGAGTGGCTAAATGTCGCCAAATCATCACTCTTCGCTACCATCACTGCCGTGAACCAGGTAGCCCGCCGCATCGGCAAGTCACTCGCCCTCGTCCTCCCGGTCGTCCTCGTGCTCTCCGGCACCCTCGCCGTCACCCGCGTCCCGTGGGCGACTTCGGCGTCCGACGCCCAAGTCCTCACCGCCTCGCACCAGAAGGAGGCGGCGTCCCTGCGGTCGGCCCCGCAGGAGGTGCTCCGCCGCAAGCTGCTGGGCGAGCTGCAGGAGAAGAACCCCGGCATCGCCCTGACGCACCTGCAGCGCGAGATGAACGAGCGGCCTTCGCTGGCGCAGTACTGCGGTTCGATCGCCCGGTCCCTGGGCCGCGCCGCGGTCGCCAAGTACGGCTCGGTGCACCGCGCCCAGGCCTGGTCGCGGCCGGTCTGCGACACCGCCTTCGCGACGGGCGTGGCCTCGCTCGGATGACCCGACGCGCGGGTCGCGTAGGGTGCGCCCATGACCGGCACGCCCGCGACCTCCCCGGCGGTGACCCAGGCCGTCCTCCTCGCCGGAGGACAGGGCTCCCGCTTGAGGCCCTATACCGACACCCGCCCCAAGCCGATGATCGAGATCCCCGGAACCGGGATCCCGATCATCGGCCATCAACTTGCCTGGCTGGCCGCCGAGGGCGTCACCGACGCCGTGATCTCGTGCGGCCATCTCGCTGAGGTCCTCCAGGAGTGGCTCGCCGACTCGGCGGCCGACCTGCCGCTGCGGGTGACCACGGTCGTCGAGCGCGAACCGCTCGGCCGCGGTGGCGGCCTGAAGCACGCCGCGGCCTCCCTGCCCCGGCCCCAGGAGCCCTGGTACGCCACCAACGGCGACATCTGGACGCGCTTCTCGCTGCGGGAGATGGCCGCCTTCCACGTCGAGCGGGCCGCGGTCGCCACGCTGGCGCTGGCCCGTCCGCGCATCCCGTGGGGCGCCGTGGAGACCGACGAGTTCGGCCACGTCCTGGACTTCATCGAGTCCCCGCCCTCGCCGTTCCTCATCAACGCGGGCGTCTACGTCTTCTCCCCCGAGTTCACCGGGCTGCTCCCGGAGCGCGGTGACCACGAGCGCACCACCTTCCCCCAACTCGCCCGGGAACGGCGGCTCGCGGGCTTCCCGCTGCCCCAGGGCGCGTACTGGCGGGCCATCGACACCGCCAAGGACCTGGCCGAGGCCGCGAAGGAACTCGCCTCGCAGCCCTGAGCGCACCGACCGCGGCACGGCTCGGGCAAGGCAGCGCCGCAGGCGCGCCAGGGAACGACGAAGAGGCGGCCGGAGGGTGGTACCTCCGGCCGCCTCTTCCCGTGTGCCGTACGGGCGTTACGCGACCTTGCCCGAGCCGTGCCGCGACGGGGCCCCGAGCAGCCAGCCGGAGGTCTCGCCGCTGCCCAGCAGCCCGCCGAGCGCGCCGCCGCTGTCGGAGGAACCGCCGCCGGTGCCGCCGGTGCCGTTGCCGCCGCCCTGCGTCGGCGGGTTGCTGGGCACCGTGGGACGGGACGGGACGGACGGCGCGGTCTGCGCGGGGCCTCCGCCGGTGCCGCCGCCGCTGCCGGTGTTCGCCGAGGACGACCCGGGACGCGACTGTGTGGCGTTCGGCGCCGAGGACGCCGCCCCCCGCGCCGACGGCGAGGAGGACGGGGAGGACGAGGGACCACCGGAACGGCCCGCCGAGGGGGCCGTGGAGGGCCGGGACGACTTCTCCCCGGGCACCTCGGGCAGCGGGGAGCCCTCGAGGTTGTTGGTCGGGACGTCGGTCGGGGCGGGGAGCTGCGAGCGCGGGCTGGTGGACCGTACGGCGGTGCCGAGGGTGGCACCGACCACGAGCGAGATCCCGACCAGCACCGTGGCCAGCACCGCGCCGCGCCGCAGCACCCGGCTCCGCAACTCCCCCAGCGGGGCGCGCGGGCCGAGCTTGCGCCAGGCCTCGCTCGCCAGGCGGCCGTCGGCGGAGTAGACCGGCGCCCCCGCGATGACCAGCGGGCTCCAGGCGGCGAGCAGGATGATGTCGGGCGTGTCGTACGCCGGGACGGTCCGCCAGCTCACCGTCACCAGCAGCGCCGCCGACAGCAGGGCGCCGATCGACGCCGCGAACCGCTGCCAGAGCCCGAAGACCGTGAGCACACCGGCGATCACCTGCAGGAAGGCCACCGTGAGTCCGGCGCCGATGGGGTGCGCGAGGGCGAGGTCGCGCAGCGGCTCGGCCAGCCCCCACGGGTGGAGCGAGGCGAGCCAGGTCACCATCGAGCCGCGCTTGCCGCCGTCGAAGTACACGGGGTCGCAGAGCTTGCCCATGCCGGCGTAGATGGAGATGAAGCCCAGGAAGATGCGCAGCGGCAGCAGCACGATGCCGAGGTTCATCCGGCGGCCGGGGTAGTAGGCGTGCCGGATGGGTTCGGCGCGATCGCGGTGGCGGGCGCGGCCGTACTCCTCGTCGGGATCCCCGTACGGATCGAAGTCGGGGTCCTCGTCGACGGGGCCGGCGGGCGGCGCGGCGTACGCGAACTCGCTGGTGTCCTCGTGGTCGGGGTAGTCGTCGTAGGCGCCGCGCGCGGGGCGGATGCCGCCGAGCATCTCGCCGGGCGCCGGCGGCCGGCGCGGGGGGCCGACGACGGGCTGCGGCGGCTCCTCGATCCGCGGCAGCACCTGCGTCGCGGTGCCGAGGTCGGGGCCGGCCACCTGGCCGTGGCGCACCGCGGCGAGCAGGTGGCCGGCAGCGGCGTCGCCGGGTTCGCTGCGCCCGGACCACACCAGGGGCGCACCGCGCCGCTGTGCGGCCGCGGAGGGGCGGACGGAGGTCGGAATGACGGGGACGCGCTGGGTCCTCGTCAGGGAACGGCCCGACGCCGTGCCGAGCTGCACGCGGAAGCTCGCGTGATTGACGATGACCTGGGCCGGGTCGGAGGAGACCTTATGCATGTTGAGCACAGGCTCGTCGGTGACCGCCGACGACCGTCCCCCCGGAGGAGTGCGGGGTGTTCTGGTGTCCACACTCATCTAACCGAGTGACACCCGATAAGGACACTGTGTGACGGGCCCCGTTGTGTCCGAGGCCCGTCAATCAGGGGTTGTCGCCGGGGCGCGCACGGGGGCGCGTCCGGGTTCAGGCCCGGCGGCGCGCCGCCTCGTAGAGCACGATGCCCGCGGCGACGCCCGCGTTCAGCGACTCGGCGCCACCCGGCATCGGGATGCGCACCCGCAGGTCGCAGGTCTCCCCGACGAGCCGCGACAGGCCCTTGCCCTCCGAACCCGCGACGACGACGACCGGCCCGGCCAGCGCCTCGAGGTCCTGCAGCTCGGTCTCGCCGTCGGCGGTCAGGCCGACGACCGTGAGGCCCGCCTTCTGGTAGGCCTCGAGCGTGCGGGTGAGGTTGGTGGCGCGGGCGACCGAGACGCGCGCGGCGGTGCCGGCCGAGGTCTTCCAGGCGCCCGCGGTCATCCCGGCGGCGCGGCGCTCGGGCACGACGACCCCGTGGCCGCCGAAGGCGGCGACGGAGCGGACGACGGCGCCGAGGTTGCGCGGGTCGGTGACCCCGTCCAGCGCGACGATCAGCGGGTCCTCGCCCGCGTCGAAGGCCTCGGCGGCGAGGTCCTCGGGGTGGGCGTACTCGTACGGCGGGATCTGCAGCACCAGGCCCTGGTGGTTGAGCCCGTTGGTGATGCGGTCGAGCTCCGGCCGCGGGGCCTCCATCAGCGGGATGCCCCGGTCGGTGGCGAGCTTGATCGCCTCGCGCACGCGCTCGTCGTTGTCGATGAACTGCTGCACGTAGACCGCCGAGGCCGGGATGTCGGCGCGCAGCGCCTCCACCACCGGGTTGCGCCCGGCCACCAGCTCCGAGGTGGACTTGGAGCCCCGGCCGGACGGGCGGCGCGACTGTGTGGACGCCGCGCGCTTCACCTTGGCGTTCGCGGCACGCTGCTTGGCGTGCCCCTTGCGCGCCTCCGCGGGCGGGGTGGGGCCCTTGCCCTCCAGGCCCCTGCGCCGCTGCCCGCCGCTACCGACCGTGGCGCCCTTCTTGTTGGACGTGCGGCGGTTCCTGCGCTGGCTGTTGCCGGCCATGGGTCACCTGTTTCCTGCTGCTGTTGCTGCTACTGCGTGAACGTACGTACGTGTCAATGATGACGCGGACGCCCGGCTACCGGGAGCCGAGCGTCCAGCGCGGCCCGGAGGGGGTGTCCTCGATCTCCAGCCCGGACTGCTGGAGCCGGTCGCGGATGGCGTCGGCGGTCGCGTAGTCCTTGCGCCCGCGGGCCGACTCCCGCTGCTCCAGCACCAGCCGGACGAGGGAGTCCACGACCCCGTGCAGGTCCTCCCCGCGACCGTCGCCGGACCAGTGCGCGTCCAGTGGGTCCAGGCCCAGGACGCCGAGCATCGCGCGCACCTCGGCGAGGCGGGCGACGGCGCTCTCCTTGTCGTCCGCGGTGAGCGCCGAGTTGCCCTGCCGGACGGTGGTGTGGACGATCGCCAGCGCCTGCGGGACGCCCATGTCGTCGTCCATCGCCTCGGCGAAGGCCGGCGGCACCTCGGCGGCCGGCTCGACCGGGCCCGCCATCTCGACGACCCGCTGCACGAAGCCCTCGATCCGCGCGAACGCCGACTCGGCCTCGCGCAGCGACTCCTCGCTGTACTCGATCATCGAGCGGTAGTGCGGGGTGCCGAGGTAGTAGCGCAGCACGATGGGCCGCCAGCGCTTGGTCATCTCGCTCACGAGCACCGAGTTGCCGAGCGACTTGCTCATCTTCTCGCCGCTCATCGTGACCCAGGCGTTGTGCACCCAGTACTGCGCGAAGTCGTCGCCGAAGGCCTTGGCCTGGGCGATCTCGTTCTCGTGGTGCGGGAAGATCAGGTCGATGCCGCCGCCGTGGATGTCGAAGGCGGTGCCCAGGTACTTGTGGGCCATCGCGGAGCACTCCAGGTGCCAGCCGGGACGGCCACGGCCCCACGGGGTCTCCCAGGACGGCTCGCCGGGCTTGACGGCCTTCCACATCGCGAAGTCGCGGGCGTCCCGCTTGCCGGTCTCGCCCTCGCTCTCCGGCTGGCGCAGGTTGTCGAGCTCCTGGTTGGACAGCTCCAGGTAGTCCGGGAAGGAGCGGACGTCGAAGTAGACGTTGCCCTCGGACTCGTAGGCGTGGCCGCGCTCGATGAGACCGCGCATCATCTCGATCATCTCGGGCACGTGGCCGGTGGCGCGCGGCTCGTACGTGGGCGGCAGGCAGCCGAGCGCGTCGTAACCGTCGTTGAAGGCCCGCTCGTTCTCGTAGCCGATCGCCCACCAGGGGCGGCCCTGCTCGCCGGACTTGGTGATGATCTTGTCGTCGATGTCGGTGACGTTGCGGATGAACGTGACGTCGTAGCCGCGGTAGGCGAACCAGCGGCGCATGATGTCGAAGTTCAGTCCGGACCGGATGTGCCCGATGTGCGGGGCTGCCTGCACGGTCGCGCCGCACAGGTAGATCGAGACGCAGCCCGGCCGGAGCGGGGTGAAGTCACGGACCTGGCGCGCGTCGGTGTCGTACAGGCGAATAGTCACGCATCAAGGGTAGTGGTCCTGGGTGCGTGCGCCGTCCGCTCCACGGGAGCTTCATGGGGTTGTGACGCTCGCGGGGGCCGTCGTACCGGCCGCGGGAGCGTCCGACGGGCGGGCGCTTCACCCGTACGGCGGACGGCACGGCCCTGCGGGCGCGGGTCAACTGCTCCGTACCGCCGGTCACTTCGCGCGGCGGACCACCAGCGCGGTCGCCACGGCCGCCAGTCCCTCGCCGCGCCCGGTGAAGCCCAGACCGTCGGTCGTCGCGCCGGAGACCGCCACGGGGGCGCCCACCGCGGCGGACAGGATCTTCTGGGCCTCGTCGCGGCGCTTGCCGACCTTGGGGCGGGGACCGATGACCTGGACGGCCACGTTGCCGATGTCGTAGCCCGCCTCACGGACGATCCGGGCGGCCTCCGTGAGCAAGGTCACACCGGGTGCGCCCGACCACTCCGGGCGCCCGGTGCCGAAGTGCGCGCCGAGGTCGCCCATGCCGGCGGCGGAGAACAACGCGTTGCAGGCGGCGTGTGCGACGACGTCGGCGTCGGAGTGCCCGGCCAGGCCGTCCCCCTCGCCCTCCCACAGCAGACCGGCGACCCACAGTTCGCGGCCCGCCTCAAAGGCGTGGATGTCGGTGCCGATGCCCACCTGGGGCAGCACGGGGACGTGGGGGGCCGGGGCGGCGCCCGTCGGCTCAGTAGTCATCGGTGGCCCTCCTGCGGGCGAGGACGGCCTCGGCGAGGACCAGGTCCAGCGGGCGGGTGACCTTGAAGGCCTCCTCGTGCCCCGGCACGACCAGCACCGGGACGCCGAGCCGCTCGACCATGCTCGCGTCGTCCGTGACCGGCCCGGTGACCGTGGTGTGCGCCTTGAGCAGCGTCGCCCGGTCGAAGCCCTGGGGGGTCTGGACGGCGCGCAGCAGCGAGCGGTCCGGGGTGCCGACGACGGCGTCGGTCGCCGGGTCGATCTCCTTGACCGTGTCGGCGAGGGGCAGCCCCGGCACGACGGCCGAGGCACCGTCCCGCACGGCGGCTGCGACGGCGTCGACCATGTCGACCGGCACCAGCGGGCGGGCGGCGTCGTGGACGAGCACCACCTCGACCTCGTCCGGCAGCGCGGCCAGGCCCAGCCGTACCGAGTCCTGCCGGCTCTCGCCGCCGGCGACGACCCTTATGTCCTTGGTCTCGGGCAGGCCGTTGCTGTCGAGCAGCGCCCTGACCTCGGCGACCCCGTCCGGGGGCGCCACGACGACGACCAGTGACACCGCACGGGTGCGGGTCATGGCACGCACGGCGTGCACGAGGATGGGGACGCCGCCCAGGGTGCGCAGCGCCTTGGGCGCACCGGGGCCGAGCCGGACTCCACGTCCGGCGGCGGGAATGACTGCCGCGGTAGTCAGGTTTGTGTCCTTGGCCGAAATGGGTATCGCCTCAACGTGCCGGGCGCGAAGCCCCTGTCGGACCCTTCCGTGACACCGACAGGGCCAGCTGCCCGGGCCCGGCACCCAGTATGCAGGGGGAAGCGACGCGCGAACGAAGACGAGGGGGATCCTCGGCGTCGTCGAAGTGCCAGGCCACCGTGAGGGCGCCCCGGCATGCCGCAGTGCCCGGCGTAGGGAACGCACCGGGCACCACGGCGAAAATCCGCGTCAGGACGCGAGGACCTCGTCGAGGAGGGTCTCGGCCTTGTCCTCGTTGGTGTTCTCCGCGAGCGCGAGCTCACTGACCAGGATCTGGCGGGCCTTGGCGAGCATGCGCTTCTCGCCGGCCGACAGCCCGCGCTCCCGCTCGCGACGCCACAGGTCACGCACGACTTCCGCGACCTTGATGACATCGCCGGAGGCGAGTTTCTCCAGATTCGCCTTGTACCGGCGGGACCAGTTGGTGGGCTCCTCGGTGTACGGTGCGCGCAGCACCTCGAAGACCCGGTCCAGCCCTTCCTGACCGACCACGTCGCGCACGCCGACGAACTCCGCATTGTCCGCGGGCACGCGTACCGTCAAGTCGCCCTGGGCGACCTTGAGCACCAAGTAGGTCTTGTCCACGCCTTTGATCTGGCGAGTTTCGATGGCCTCGATCAGCGCGGCCCCGTGATGGGGATAGACCACGGTGTCGCCAACCTTGAACGTCATGTGACAGGTACCCCTTCCGTGGCTATCCAGGGTAACACGGGAACGGCTGGTTCTGAATGGCGTTTTCGCAGGTCAGGGCATATCTCGGGGCTTGACAAGTGCGCCCGGAACGTGCTGCGGGAGGGGAGCGGAGGGCGGTATTCGCAGGTCGGAGTGGGTGTCGAGGGGCCCTGAAACGCCGCCGTTACACCCTTCGGAGGGCCAGGACAAGGGGAGGAACATCCCGATTTGTCGCTCTCCTGCGGGGGGTCTCTCGCTACTCCGTTCGGCCGCCACGGGCTTGATGTGATCCATTTTCGCACCACGCCGGATTTCCGTCCGGCGGATGAACGGTAAATGGATCTTGCCGGTGTGGCGGGAATCGTTCGGCGGAATCCCGTAATGGATTCCGCCGCGCCCGCGCCGTTCCGCCCGGAGCCCTGCGGAAGGCCTCCGACGGCCCCCTGGAACGCCTCCCGGACACCCGGGTGGGTGAAGCCCGGGCCCGCCGGGGGGTGGCCCGGTGCGGGCGCACGAGACAGGCTCGGTAACCTAATCCAGCACCAGGTAACCCGTAAGTCCCGTACGTCCGTACCTCCCGTACCCCGCCCAAGGAGACGCCGCCGCCGTGAGCAGCAGCCTTCGACGCGGCGCTCTCGCCGCCGCCCTTGCACTCTCGCTCGTCCCGCTCGCCGCCTGCGCTGCCGGGAACAGCGCGGAGACGCTGCGCGTCAGGCCGGACAACGCCGCGACCAGCATCGGCGACATCGAGGTCCAGAACGTCGTCGTGCTCACCCAGGCCACCTCCGACGGTTCCTCCTCGGTGACGGCCAAGATCTTCAACAACGGCGACGAGTCGCAGTCCCTGGACTCCGTGAAGGTCGGCTCCCTGGACGCCGATCTGTCCGGCCCGATCACCCTGCCCGGCCACAGCTCCGTGCTGCTCGGCGGTGACGGCAACCCGTCCGCCCTGTTCAAGGGCGGCTCCGCGAGCAAGACCGACGGCGACTTCAAGGACGTCGTCTTCGACTTCAGCAAGACCGGCGAGGTCTCCCTGCAGAGCCTCGCGCTGCCCGCCGCCGGCTACTACGCCTCCTTCGGGCCGAGCGAGAAGCCCTCGCCCACGAAGACCGCGAGCCCGGGCGAGTCGCCCGCCGAGGGCGCCACGGCCTCGCCGACCGAGACCGAGACAATCACCGAGTCGCCCGCCGGCTGAGCCGGCTGAGCGCACCCCGGCACGCGGAGGGGCCCCGGGAGCACATCGCCCCCGGGGCCCCTTCCTGTCCGGTCACCGGTTTACGGCTCGAACTTGTAGCCCAGGCCGCGGACCGTCACCAGGTAGCGCGGCGCGCCCGGGTCCGGCTCGAGCCCGATCCCGCGTGCGCTCCTCGCGCCGCCCGGCCCCAGGGGGCCTGACGGGCTTCGCAGCGCTGCGCCGGACCCCGTCCGGCGTCCCTTGCCGCGGCCGGTTTACGGCTCGAACTTGTAGCCCAGGCCGCGGACCGTCACCAGGTAGCGCGGCGCGCCCGGGTCCGGCTCGAGCCCGATCCCGCGTGCGCTCCTCGCGCCGCCCGGCCCCAGGGGGCCTGACGGGCTTCGCAGCGCTGCGCCGGACCCCGTCCGGCGTCCCTTGCCGCGGCCGGTTTACGGCTCGAACTTGTAGCCCAGGCCGCGGACCGTCACCAGGTAGCGCGGCGCGCCCGGGTCCGGCTCGAGCCCGATCCCGCGTGCGCTCCTCGCGCCGCCCGGCCCCAGGGGGCCTGACGGGCTTCGCAGCGCTGCGCCGGACCCCGTCCGCGCGTCCCTTGCCGCGGCGGTTTACGGCTCGAACTTGTAGCCCAGGCCGCGGACCGTCACCAGGTAGCGCGGCGCGCCCGGGTCCGGCTCGATCTTGGCGCGGAGGCGCTTGACGTGGACGTCGAGGGTCTTGGTGTCGCCGACGTAGTCGGCGCCCCAGACCCGGTCGATGAGCTGCATGCGGGTGAGGACGCGGCCCGCGTTGCGCAGCAGCATCTCCAGGAGGTCGAACTCCTTGAGCGGCAGGTCGACCTTGCCGCCGCCCACCGTCACGACGTGCCGGTCGACGTCCATGCGGACCGGGCCGGCCTCCAGCGCCGACGGCGAGATCTCCTCGGGCTCGCCGCGACGGCGCAGCACCGCCCGGATGCGGGCGACCAGCTCGCGGGAGGAGAAGGGCTTGGTGACGTAGTCGTCCGCTCCTATTTCGAGACCGACAACCTTGTCGATCTCGCTGTCCTTCGCGGTGACCATGATCACCGGGACGTTGGACTTCAGCCGCAGCTGGCGGCAGACCTCCGTGCCGGGCAGACCCGGCAGCATCAGGTCGAGCAGGACCAGGTCGGCGCCGTTGCGCTCGAACTCGTCCAGCCCGTCGGGCCCGGTCGCCGCGATGGCGACCTCGAAGCCTTCCTTGCGGAGCATGTACGACAGGGCATCACTGAAGGACTCTTCGTCCTCGACGACGAGTACTCGGGTCACGGGAGGACCTCCGGGGCGGGGATGTGATCGGGGAACGTCTCGTAGAGGGCGGAAGAGGACCCGGAGCCGGGCCCGCCGTCCTCCACCGCCACGGCGGTGGAGCGGTCCCGGCCGTCCCGGGACGCCGCGGCTTCGGGCAGCCGCAGGGTGAAGGTGGAGCCCTGGCCTTCGGCGCTCCACACCGTGACCTCCCCGCCGTGGGAGGCGGCCACGTGCTTGACGATGGACAGACCGAGGCCGGTGCCGCCCGTGGCGCGCGAGCGCGCCGGGTCGACCCGGTAGAACCGCTCGAAGACGCGGTCCCGGTCCTTTTCGGAGATGCCGATCCCCTGGTCGGTCACGGAGATCTCGATCAGGTCGCCACTGGGTGCGGCGACCCTGCGGCCCGCGATGCCCACGCGGGTGCGGACCGGGCTGTAGTTGACCGCGTTCTCGACGAGGTTGCCGAGCGCGGCCGCGAGCTGGCCACGGTTGCCCCAGATGTACAGCTCGGGGGCGCCGCCGGTGGCCATGGTGATCTGCTTGGCGTTCGCCGGGTGGCGGCAGCGGTCGACCGCCTCGGCGACGAGGTCGTCGACGGCGACCGGCTCGGCGTCGTCGAGGGGGTTGTCGTCCTGGACCCGGGAGAGGTCGATGATCTCCTGGACCAGGCTGGTCAGCCGCGCGGCCTCGATCTGCATCCGGCCCGCGAAGCGCTCGACGGCCTCGGGGTCGTCGCTGGCGTCCATCACCGCTTCGGAGAGCAGCGACAGCGCGCCGACCGGGGTCTTGAGCTCATGGCTCACGTTGGCGACGAAGTCGCGCCGCACCGCCTCGATGCGCCGGGCGTCGGTCAGGTCCTCGACCAGGAGCAGCACCAGGCGCGAGCCCAGTGGTGCCACCCGGGCGGAGACCGCGAGGCCCTCGCCGCGGCCGGCGCCCCGGCGCGGCAGGTCCAGTTCCACCTGCCGTATCTCGCCGTCCCGCCGGGTCTCCCGGGCCATCTGCAGCATCTGGTCGACGGCGAGCCTTCCGCCACGAACCAGCCCGAGGGCGTACGCCGCCGAGCTTGCCTTGACCACCGTGTCGCCCTCGTCGAGGACAACGGCCGACGAGCGCAGCACGGACAGCACCGTGTCCACGCCCGGCGGTAGTACGGCTGCGGCGTCGGGCCGCAGGGATGTGCGCGTCGGGCGGGCCTGTTCCCGCTCGCTCCAGCGGAACGCGAGCACAGCGATCACACCGGTGCAGAGCCCGGCGATCGCACTGGCTGCGGCGACTGCCGCGTTCACGTCCATACCCCCAGGTTAGGGGGACGGAATGAGTGACCCACAGCGGTCGGAGCGTCTTCTCGAACGCGCGTTGCCAAGAGTTCACCGTGGTGTCAGCACCGGTTCATTCCCGATGCTCGAGCGGTACGCGTGTGCGCGCGAGGTTGGGGAGCGTGTCAGCGTGGGAGGACAATCCTCTTTTCGAACGGCTGAAGCGGCAACGGAAGGATCGCGATGCGCGACGCATATCACGAGGAACTCGACTCGATCGGTGACGGCCTGGTCGACATGGCCCGGCTGGTCGGCTCCGCGATCGGGCGGGCCACCACGGCGCTGCTCGACGCGGACCTCAAGCTCGCGGAGAGCGTGATCGCCGCCGACGAGAAGGTGGACGACCTGCAGCGCGAGCTGGAGAACCGGGCCATCACCCTGCTCGCCCGCCAGCAGCCCGTCGCGACCGACCTGCGGATCGTCGTCACCAGCCTGCGCATGAGCGCGGACCTGGAGCGCTCCGGCGACCTCGCCCGCCATG
This sequence comes from Streptomyces sp. NBC_00510, assembly GCA_036013505.1. Classification (NCBI taxonomy): domain Bacteria; kingdom Bacillati; phylum Actinomycetota; class Actinomycetes; order Kitasatosporales; family Streptomycetaceae; genus Streptomyces; species Streptomyces sp. NBC_00510. The sequence continues at coordinate 4,715,334 of CP107851.1, forward strand.
TGGCGAAGCTCGCACGGCTGCGGTTCCCCAACACCGCCGTCCCGAGCGACCTGCACGCCACGATCCTGGAGATGGGCCAGCTGGCTCAGCGGCTGATGGCCAAGGCCGCCGAGGTGATCATCAGCAAGGACGTCGACGACGCCCTGCAGCTGGAGGCGGACGACGACCGCATGGACGAGCTGCACCGCACGCTCTTCCAGCACCTGCTCGACGACCGCTGGAAGCACGGCATCGAGACGGCCGTGGACGTCACCCTCGTCGGCCGTTACTACGAGCGCTTCGCCGACCACGCGGTCTCGGTCGCCAAGCGCGTCGTCTACCTCGTCACGGGCGAGCACGCGGACGAGCTGTCCCCGCCTCCCACCCCGATGCCGGCGGACTAGCAGCCGCAACAGCCGTACGGCGCGGCACGACGCGGCGCGCGGGGCGGGTGCGCCCCCGGGGCGGAACGCTTCCGCGCGCCGTTGATGCGCCGGTGGGGGATGTCGTTCACTGGTGGCAGGCATGCAGGCATGCAGGCAGCCGTCACCAACGGCATAGGAGGGTAACCATGCCCGAGTCCCCCACGTCGCCCACCGCCCGCGACCAGCCGTCCCCCGAGGGGACCCCGCAGTCCCCCGGCATCCGTGAGCTGCCGCTGCTCGGAGCGTGCGGCTGCGGTTCGGGCTGCGGATGCGGCTGCCAGTCCGGAGCGCCCTGCCGCTGCGGCGGCAGTTGCTGACTCCACCGAGTCCACGCCACCCGCGTTCCTCACGCTCGGGGGCCCGTCCGGTCGCTCCGGACGGGCCCCCGACGCCGTGTCCCCCCGGGTCACCCGCCGTCGTACGCGCGCCGCAGCGCGGCGAGGTCCATCTTCTTCATGGACAGCATCGCCTCCGTGGCCCGCCTGGCCTTCTCCGGGTCGGCGTCCCCGACCATCTCCAGCAGCACCTCGGGGAACACCTGCCAGGACACCCCGTACCGGTCCTTCAACCACCCGCAGGGGCCCTCCTCACCGCCGTCGGTGAGCTTCTCCCAGTAGTAGTCGACCTCGGCCTGGTCGGCGCAGCGGATCTGGAACGAGACCGCCTCGTTGAAGGTGAAGTGCGGACCGCCGTTCAGCGCCACGAACTTCTGCCCGTTGGCCGTGAACTCAACGGCCAGCACGGACCCCGCGGGGCCGGGCCCGGCCTCGTTGTAGCGGCCGATCGTGCCGATCGCGGAGTTCTTGAAGATCGAGACGTAGTGGTTCGCCGCCTCCTCGGCCTTCCCGTCGAACCACAGGCACGTGGTGAATCCGTCGGTGGTCATCGCTGCCTCCTCCTGGCGCATGGGCGCGTACGTCCTAAAGACGGTCCCGGCGCCGGAAACTCATCGGCGTACGGCCATGTGCCGGGTCGCCGTCCCGGGGCCCCCGACGGGCGTGGCGGAGGCGTCCCCTAACCTGTGCCGATCACCTCGGTGTGCGGTGATCAGTTGGGAGGAGATCGTCATGGTTGCTGCCCCGGCACTGGCGGAGCTGCGCGAGGTCTGCCAGCCGCAGGCGAAGCTGCGGAGCCGCAACGGCGAGCACTGGGCGGGCCGCCTCTACATGCGGCGCGTTTCGCTCCGCATGACCCGGCAACTGGTACGGACCCGTATCTCCCCCGACACGCTGACGTGGACGATGGTCGTGTGCGGTGTCGGCGCGGGCGCCGCCCTTCTCATCCCCGGGCTCACCGGGGCCGTGCTGGCCGCCGTGCTCTTCCAGCTCTTCCTGCTCTTCGACTGCGTGGACGGCGAGGTCGCCCGCTGGAAGGGGCAGAACAGCGCGACCGGCATCTACGTCGACCGTCTCGGCGCCTACCTGGCCGACGCGGCACTGCTGACCGGGGCCGGTTTCCGGGTGGCCCACGGCGGGTCCGCGTACTGGGCTTCGGTCGGCCTCGCGACGGCCCTGGGCATCGTGCTGCTGAAGGCGTCCACCGACCTCGTCGACGTCGCCCGCGCCCGCCGGGGCCTGTCCGTCGCCGACGACGAGGCGGCCAGGCCCCGTTCCGAGGGCGTCGCCACCGTCCGCCGGCTCGCCTCCGCCCTCAAGATCCACCGCCTCACCAACGGCATCGAGGCCTCCCTCGTCCTCCTCGCCGCGGCCGTCGCGGACACCCTGACCGGCAGTCCCGCCCCCACCGCTTGGACGCTCGCCGCGCTGGCGGTGATCACGTGGCTCATGGTGGTGGCCCACCTGGCATCGATCCTGTCGTCCTCGCGGCTGCGCTGACGCCGGGTTCGGCCGGCCGGGCCCTGGTCATCAGCAGGTGGCCCCTGCGGAAGCGCTCGTCCGTTCCGGGCTCCCGGAGCATGCGGCCGGTTTCGGTGAAGCCGGCGGCCGCCGCCAGGGCGGCGAGGTCGTCGATCGGCCACCGGTAGGCCGTCGTCACCTTGTGGTCGAACGCCTCGAGGGGGCCGCCGCCGGATTCGAAGAAGCCCAGCAGGAGATGGCCGCCCGGGGCCAGGGTCCGGCGGAACTCGTCGAAGTACGGGGGCAGTTCGCCCGGCGGCGTGTGGATGACGGAGTACCAGGACACGATGCCGTCCAGCTCGCCGTCGGCGACGTCGTCCAGGGCGTCCATCGAGCCCACGTCGAAGCGCAGTTCCGGATGCGCCTCGCGGGCGAGGCCGATCATCACCGGCGACAGGTCGACGCCGAAGGCCTCCAGCCCCAGGTCCCGCAGGTGCGCGGTGAGGTACCCCGGGCCGCAGCCGAGGTCGGCGACGGTCCTCCCGCCGACCGCCCGCACGGAGTCGGCGAAGGCCGCGATCATCGCGCGGTCCAGCGGGAGCGAGCCGAGCGAGTCGCGGAACAGTTCCGCGTAGAGGACGGCGACGGCGTCGTACGCGCCGGCCGTCGAGACGGGATGGGAGGAGGGGTCGGTCACGGGGCTCGACCCCGGACCCTCAGGAATCGGCAAACCAGGCACCGATCGACTCCCACTGGAAGGCGTCCCGCCAGGCGACCCCGCCCGCCGTCCAGCCCTGAAGGGCGGCGACGACCTTCTCCGCGGACGCCGTTCGCGTCCGGTAGTGCTCGGCGGGGGCGCGGTCGCGGTACTCGAGCTGGTACGTGCCGTCGGGGCGGTGCCACACCTGGGCGTAGCACTGCTGGTCCGCGGCGCACTCCATGACCAGGTGCCCGTCACGCGGGAGGTTCAGCACCGCCTTCTCCAGCTCGGCGCCGCGGGGGCTGCCGTCATCGGGGCGGTGACCGGGGTGCGCGAGGGGGTCGGTGTCCACGGGGTCTTCTCCTTCCGGTCGGACGGGTGGCAGTCCGCAGGCGTCGATCAGTTCGAAGAACAGGTCCTCCACGAACGGGTCCGCCCGTTTGGCGAGCACCTCGCGCAGCGTGTCACGGTCCGCGGTGAAACCGGCCTCGGCGGCCCAGCCGGCGATCTCCTCCGCGGTCCCCGGCACCTCCGCGAGCATCCAGCGGACGTTCCGCTCCTTCTCGCTCTCCCCCGGAGGCGCGTCGTCCACGGCCGGCGGCGACCCGGCGATCTCGTAGTCGGCGGCCATCTCCGGGTCGAGGAAGGCGGACCAGCCCGCCCCGGAGGGCGTGAGGCCGCGTACGAGGCAGACGTCGCTGTCGAAGACGCTCGCGATCAGGACGGGCGAACCGGTCGCGGCCACCAGCCCCTCCAGCCATCGGTCGTCGCCGTTGTCCGGAAGCGAACGGTCGAATTGCAGCGTCTGCCAACCCCCGGGACGCGGCAGGCACACGTTCAGGTCGTCGGCGGACTCCTCGAACCCGCGCGTCCGCTCCAACGGCGCGTCACTCCGCGCCAGTACGAAATCGCCGGTGTACCCCATGGCTCCCTCCCCGAAGGCTGCCGCCGATGCTAGCGGCGGCCACCGACACCGCTCGGCGCGGCCGCTCTACCCTGCTGCGGGGACAGCGACTTTCGGAGAGACCGTGACCGCACTGCCGGCGAGCGTGGACCGCGACATCCTCGATCACCGGATCATGTTCGCGGTGCGGACGATCCGGGAAACCCTGGGCTGCTCGATTCACGAAGCCATCGACGTGGTCGCCGTCCGGCACGAGGAACTGCGCCGGGAGCGCCCGGACGACTTCGGCTTCGGGCCCGAGGAGTTCGGCCGGGGCTTCTACTCCTGAGCGGCGGTGCGCGTGCCGAGGCCCGGCTATTCGTCCAGCAGTGCCCGCAGCCGTGCCTTCCGCCGGTCGGCGGCCGCAGCGGGAGGGGGCGGGACCGCGCGCTTCCCCCCGTCCGGGGGTCCGGCCTGCCGACCGCGCCGGGCCGCGTTCAGCAGGGCCCGGGCTTCCGCCAGGCCGGAGACCACGGCGACCGGTTGCCATGCGTAGCCGTCCCATTGCGAGATGAGACGTGGGGCGTCCGGATCCACGTGAGCGCCCCGCGGCGGCCCCGACGCAAGGGTGCCGGCACGAAGCCGGCCCTTCCTGCGTGCCTGCCGTTCCTCGCGGCGCTCCACCCATTGCTCCAGGGGCTCGTCGTCCATGCGCACAGCATGTCCCGGCAGGCCCCGGGACACCACAGCCGCGCGGAACCGAACCCCCCGGCGTTCGGCCTCCCCTAACCGCGCGGAGCGGGAACCTGCTTCCAGCCCTCGACGGACCGGGTCACGAAGAACACCCGGTAGACGTCGCGCGTCCACACGCTCGCGCCGTCCCCGTACTCGTGAAGCTCCTGGAACGCCTCTTCCTCGGAGTCGTAGCTGTACTTCCGCCCCTTCGCGTCCCGGATCATCCACTCTCTGCCGGGCAACCCTGCAAGCCCCATCGCCATGGTGACATCCCTCCCTCGATGTGACCGGGATCGTAGCCACATCCCGTCGGCCCCGGAGCAGCAACAAGCCCCCTCCCCGCGGAGAATCCGCAGGCAGGGGGCTTGATCGGTAAGGGCTACTTCTTCTTGCCCTGGTTCTTCACGGCCTCGATCGCCGCCGCGGCCGCCTCGGGGTCGAGGTAGCGGCCGCCCGGGGTGACGGGGCGGAAGTCGGCGTCGAGCTCGTAGGCGAGCGGGATGCCGGTGGGGATGTTCAGGCCCGCGATGTCGGCGTCGGAGATGCCGTCGAGGTGCTTGACGAGGGCGCGCAGGCTGTTGCCGTGGGCGGCGACCAGGACGGTGCGGCCGGTGAGGAGGTCGGGGACGATGCCGTCGTACCAGTACGGCAGCATGCGGTCGACGACGTCCTTCAGGCACTCGGTGCGCGGGCGCAGCTCCGGCGGGATGGAGGCGTAGCGCGGGTCGTCGCTCTGGGAGAACTCGCTGCCGTCCTCGATCGGCGGCGGCGGGGTGTCGTAGGAGCGGCGCCAGAGCATGAACTGCTCCTCGCCGAACTCGGCGAGGGTCTGCGCCTTGTCCTTGCCCTGGAGGGCGCCGTAGTGGCGCTCGTTGAGGCGCCAGCTGCGGTGGACGGGGATCCAGTGCCGGTCGGCGGCCTCGAGGGCCAGCTGCGCGGTGCGGATCGCGCGCTTCTGGAGGGAGGTGTGGACGACGTCGGGGAGGAGTCCGGCGTCCTTCAGCAGCTCGCCGCCCCGGACCGCCTCCTTCTCGCCCTTTTCGTTCAGGTTGACGTCAACCCAGCCAGTGAAGAGGTTCTTAGCGTTCCACTCGCTCTCGCCGTGGCGGAGGAGGATCAGCTTGTACGGAGCTTCAGCCATGGCAAGGAGTCTAAGAGAAAACCCTTTGGTGCCCTCCGGAGGGCGGATGTAAGCTGCGCGGGCCATCCTGGCCCATTACGCCTACGACGCCCCGACGCCGCGAGGAGCAGCCGCCGTGCCCGATGTCAGACGTGCCGTACGGGAGACCGTCTCGGGACTCCCCCGGACCTTCTGGTGGCTGTGGACCAGCACACTGGTCAACCGGCTCGGCGGCTTCGTCGTCACCTTCCTCGCGCTCTACCTGACCCTCGACCGGGGCTACTCCGCCACCTACGCCGGTCTCGTCGCGTCCCTGTACGGCCTCGGTGGCGCCGTCGGCGCGGTCGTCGGCGGGGTGCTGACCGACCGGCTGGGGCGGCGCTCGACGATGCTGCTGGCGCAGGTCGCGGCCGCGGCCGGCACGGCGACGCTGGCCTTCGTGGACGGGCAGGCGGAGATCGCGGGGGTGGCCACCGTGATCGGCGTGGCGAGCAGCGCCTCGCGGCCCGCGGTGCAGGCGATGATGGCGGACGTGGTGCCCGCCGCGGACCGGGTGCGGGCGTTCTCGCTCAACTACTGGGCGATCAACATCGGCTTCGCCGTCTCCTCGGCGGCGGCCGGCCTCATCGCCTCGCAGGGCTACCTCTGGCTCTTCCTCGGCGACGCGTTCATGACGGTGCTCTGCGCGTTGGTGATCTACGCCAAGGTGCCGGAGTCCATGCCGGGCCGGGAGCCCGCGAGCCCGGGGCGGTCCGCCGGGGCGTCCGGAGCGGCCGGGGACAGGAAGTCGCGGGTCGGCCTCGGGGTCGTCCTGCGCGACCAGCGCTTCATGTGGTTCGTCGCGCTGACGTTCCTGCTGGGCACGGTCACCCAGCAGGGTTCGACGACGCTCTCGGTCGACATGGGCCGCCAGGGCTTCTCCGCGAGCCAGTACGGCCTGATCATCGGGCTCAACGGCCTGCTGATCGTGCTCCTGCAGATCCCGCTCACCCGGCTCGTCGAGCAACGGAGCGTGGCGGCGCTGCTCACCGCCGGCACGCTGCTGATGGGCTGGGGCTTCGGGCTCACCGCCTTCGCCGGTTCGGTCCCCTTCTACGCGCTGACGGTGGCCGTGTGGACGATCGGCGAGATCCTGCACGCGCCGGCCTCGATGTCGCTGGTCGCCGACCTGGCGCCGGCCCACGCCCGGGGGCGCTACCAGGGCATGTACTCGCTCGCCTGGCCCGCGGCGTCCTTCGCCGGGCCGCTGCTGGGCGGCGTGGCGCTGGACCGGTGGGGCGGCGGCGTGGTGTGGGGTGCATGCGCGGTGGTCGGCACGGTCGCCGGCGCCGGCTACTGGCTGCTGCTGCGGGAGCGCGGGGTGCAGGCCGAGCCGGTGGAGGCGGTGCCGCCGGCCCCGGTACGGATACCGGAGCCGGAGCCGACGGCGGACTGCTAGCGCGGGAGTCGCAGGGCGCGCTGCGCCTCGTACAGCGCGAAGCGCGCCCCGTACGGCGGTCCCGCCGACGCGTCGCCGCCGTGGGAGCCGTCGTCGTCGAAGACCCTGGTGACGCTCAGGCGGCGGCGACGCTACTCGGCACGCTTGCCGGCCTTGCCGATCAGATGGGTGAACGCGTCGAGGTTGCGCGTGGACTCGCCGCGCGCGGTCCGCCATGCGTGCTCCTTGCGGATCGCGTCGGCGAAGCCCAGTTCCAGCAGCGTGTTGAAGCTGCCGTCCGCGTTCTCGAGGACGGCGCCCAGCAGCCGGTCGACCTCCTCGGGCGTCACCGCGACCAGCGGCAGCCGGCCGGAGAGGTAGACGTCGCCGAGCGCGTCGATGGCGTAGGCCACGCCGTACAGCCGGGTGTTGCGCTCCAGGAGCCAGCGGTAGAACGCCTCGTGGTTCTCGTCGGGGCGGCGCACGACGAAGGCGTTGACCGTCAGGGTGTGCCGTCCCACGGCCAGGGCGACGGTGGTGGACAGCTTGCGCGTGCCGGGGAGCTTGACGACGTACTCGCCCCCGGCGCCGGTCTCCCAGCCGAGTTCCGCGTCCTCCAGTGCCCGCTCGACCGCCGCGCGCGCCGCCGTCTGCTCCCGCTCACCCATGCGGCGATCGTAGGCGACGCCGCCGCTCGGCCATCGCACCCGCGTACACCTCGGCGGTCCTGGTGGCCGCCGCGTCCCAGCCGAAGCACCCCGCGTGCCGGGCGGCGGCCCCGCCCATGGCGGGCACCAGCTCCGGGTGCTCGACGAAGCGGCGCAGGGCGCGCGCGTAGTCGGCCGGGTCGTGGCCCGCGACGAGGAAGCCGGTCTCGCCGTCCTTCACGGCCACCGGCAGCCCGCCGACCGAGGCCGCCACCACCGGCGTGCCGCAGGCCTGCGCCTCGATGGCGACCAGCCCGAACGACTCGCTGTACGAGGGCATGACCAGCACGGACGCGGCCCGGTACCAGTCCGCGAGCCGGTCCTGGGCGACCGGCGGCTGGAAGCGCACGAGGTCGGAGATGCCGAGCCGGGCGGCGAGCTTCTGCAGGCGCTCGGGCTTGGCCAGGCCGCTGCCGCTCGGCCCGCCGACGACCGGGACGACGAGGCGGTCGCGCAGCGACGGGTCCTCCGCCAGCAGGATCGCCGCGGCGCGCAGCAGGATGTCCGGCGCCTTGAGGGGCTGTATCCGGCCGGCGAAGAGCGGGATCACCGCGTCCTGCGGCAGGCCGAGGCGCGCGCGGGCCCCGGCGCGGCCGCCGTGGGCGTCCGGCCGGAAGCGGTCCAGGTTCACCCCGGGGTGGACGACGGCGACCTTGCCGGGGTCGGCCTCGTAGTGCCGGATCAGCTCGTCCGACTCCTCGGCGGTGTTGGCGATCAGCCGGTCGGCGGCGTTGACGATCTGCGTCTCGCCGATGACCCGGGCCGTGGGCTCGGGGGTGTCGCCCTCGGCGAGCGCCGCGTTCTTGACCTTGGCCATGGTGTGCATGGCGTGGACGAGCGGGACGCCCCAGCGCTCGGCGGCGAGCCAGCCGACGTGGCCGGAGAGCCAGTAGTGCGAGTGCACCAGGTCGTAGTGGCCCTGCCGGTGGCTGGCCTCGGCGTGCATCACGCCGTGGGTGAAGGCGCACAGCTGCGCGGGAAGGTCCTCCTTGGCCAGGCCTTCGTACGGGCCGGCGTCCACGTGCCGCACCAGGACCCCGGGGGCCAGCTCGACCGTGGGCGGCAGGGCGGCCGTGGTGGCGCGGGTGAAGATCTCGACCTCCACGCCGGGGCCCTCCGCGAGCCGCTTGGCCAGCTCGACGATGTAGACGTTCATACCGCCCGCGTCCCCGGTGCCGGGCTGGTGGAGGGGCGAGGTGTGCACGCTGAGCATGGCCACGCGTCGCGGACGGCGTCCACCGACGCCATGGCGGCGCAACCGGCGATGGGCACCACCGGCCAGGACCTTCGCCACGTACTGGCTCACGTCGCGTCCTCCACTTCTCCGACGGGCGGCCGAGCGGAGGCCGCCCCTGAACGGTGACAACCAGTGGAAGGCCTAGATCCATTTCCGCTTTGCCAAAGCGTGACCGTCGACACGGCCCGGATCCGGCGCCTGCGGGCTCGCATAGGCTCGGCGCATGCGCGCGACACGGCCGGTCGGAGAGGTGACCCGGGGGACGACCAACCCCAACCGGCTGCGCCGCATGGACCGCTGGATCGCGGCGCAGCACGGACCCGCGCTGCGCCGCAGCGACGACCCGCTCGCCGTGGACCTGGGTTACGGCGCCGCTCCCTGGACGGCCCTGGAGCTGCTGGGAAGGCTGCGCACCGCGCGCCCCGACGCCGAGGTCGTCGGCATCGAGATCGACCCGGCCCGGGTGGCCGCCGCCCGGCCGTACGCCCGTGAGGGGCTCTCCTTCGCGCACGGCGGATTCGAAGTGCCCCTCCCGGACGGCCGCAGGCCGGCCCTGATCCGGGCGGCGAACGTGCTGCGGCAGTACGACGAGGAGCGCGTCGCCGAGGTGTGGACGCGCCTGCGGTCCCGGCTCGCGCCGGACGGGCTGCTGGTGGAGGGCACCTGCGACGAGATCGGGCGCCGCCACGTGTGGGTGGCGCTCGGCCCCGAGGGCCCGCGCACGGTGACCTTCGCCACCCGGCTCGGCTCGCTGGAGCGCCCCTCCGACCTGGCGGAACGGCTGCCCAAGGCGCTGATCCACCGCAATGTGCCGGGCGAGCCCGTGCACGCGTTCCTCACCGACTTCGACCGCGCGTGGGCGGCCGCCGCGCCCTTCGCCTCCCTGGGCGCCCGGCAGCGCTGGATCCGCACGGTGCGCAGCCTGGCGGGCCCGGGCGGCTGGCCCGTCACCGACACCCCGTCCCGCTGGCGCCAGGGCGAGGTGACCGTCCGCTGGGAGGCCCTGGCCCCGGCAGCGGACTGATCCCCGCGGCCGCGGCCGCCACGCCGCCCGGACGATGCGCGGGACCCGTGTCAGATCCGTACACGACGACGCAGGCGCCCCGCCGGACCGGCCCGATCCCGCCCGCCGTCGGCAGCCGTCGGCAGCCGTCCACAGCCACCGAACACGTGCCGGGCCGGGCCGACATGGCGCCGGAGGGCGATGCACCGGCCCACGGCTCTGGCCGATTCGCGTCTTCCGTGGCACCATCCACAGCCATGTGACGGACCGTCAGATACGCTGCGGAGGTGCCCGCATGAAGCGTACGGCCTGCCTGGCCTGTGCCGCGCTGCTGCTCCTCGCCGCCCCCGTGCCGGTCGCGCACGCCGATCCGCCCCGTACGCTCCAGGACGTACGGGCCGAGGTCGGCACCCTCTACCGGCAGGCCGAACGGGCCACCGACACCTACAACGCCGCGCACGAACGGGTCCTCGCCCAGCAGAAGGAGATCGTCGCGCTCGCCCGCGTCATCGACCGGGAGCAGATCCGGCTGCGCACCCTGACCGCCCAGGCAGGCGCGCTCGCCCGCGCCCAGTACCGCGGCGGCGGCATCGGCCCCGGGCTCGACCTGCTGCTCAGCGACGACCCGAACGCCTTCCTGGACGGGCTCACCCTCGCCGACCGGGGCGCCCAGGCCGCCGACACCACGATCGAGCAGCTGCGCACCACCACGGCGGAGCTGGGCGCCTACGCCCACTCCGCCACCGTCGCCTGGGAGCGCCTCATGGCCGACCAGAAGGAGGCGGCCGACGCCGAGCGGGAGGTCACCGCGCGTCTGACCCGGGCGAAGCGCCTGCTCGCCGGCCTGGAGGCCCGGGAGCGGGCACGGCTGGAACGGCTGGAGGACGAGGCCGCCTACCGTTCGCAGGTCGCCTGGCTGCGCACCGACGCCGCCACCCACCTGCGCCGCAACGCCGCGGGCGCCACACGGCAGGGCGCCGCCGCGGTCGCCTTCGCCGCGGCGCAGATCGGCAAGCCCTACGAATGGGGAGCGGACGGCCCCGCCGCGTACGACTGCTCCGCGCTGACCCGGGCCGCCTGGCGCGCCGCAGGGATCGGCATCCCGCGCACCTCGCAGGAGCAGTGGCGGCTCCTGCCGCACGTCCCCGTGGCGGCGATGCGCCCGGGCGACCTGGTCGTCTACTTCGACGACGCCAGCCATGTCGGCATCTACGTGGGCGACGGAGCCATCGTCCACGCGCCGCGCCCCGGGCGGCGGATCACGATGGCGGGGGCCGGGTCGATGCCCGTCCTCGGCGTCGTGCGCCCCGGATGACCGCACGCGGCCGTGCCGGGCGGCCGCCGCGCTGTGACCTGCGTCCTGTGACCCCGGCCGCGTGACCCGTACCACCCCGTGTCCGAGCAAACGTGACGTTGGTCATGCCCGCTTCGTCCCTCCGCGGCCGAAATCCGCAGCTCAGAACCGCATATGACACGGGCGGTTTACCAACAGGGCCTCCCCCGCCGCCGGGCGCTACCGCTATGGTCGCCCTTCAGTGTTCTCGGAGCTGAGCAACCGATCCGACCGATCCGACCGCTCCGGGACGTTGCCCTCGGGGGGAGGGAAGGAATTGTCCGATGTCGCCGATGTCCGCGACCGAGCGGCGCACCGACCAGTACGCCGCCGTGCCGGGGCCGCGCCAGGAAACCACCCTGGCCGACGGCCGGACCTCCCCTGCCCTGACCCTGCTCGTCATCGGTGAGGACCCGGTCGGTGCCTTCACCGTCCCCGACCTGCTGGACGTCTCCGGCACCCGGGTCCGCATCCGCCGCGCCCGCAACCTGACCGAGGCCGAGCGGCTGCTCAGGGACGACGTCAACTGCATCCTGCTGGAGCTGTCCGCCCCCGCCGCGGAGGGCGTCTCCGACGGGCTGGACAGCCTGCGGCAGCTGCTGCGGCTCGCCCCGCGCACCGCCGTGCTGGTGCTGACCGCCGGCACGGACACCGACGCCGAGCGCGCCGCCGAGGCCGTCCGCGTCGGCGCCCAGGACCATCTGACCCCGGCCGACCTGGACCCGTCCCACCTGACCCGAGCCATCCGTTACGCCGTGGAGCACAAGCGCGCCGACGTCGCGCAGCGCCAGCTGACCGAGACCCGGCTGCTCGCCCAGGAGAACTCGCGGCTGGAACGCGGGCTGCTCCCCACGCCGCTGCTCCACGACGCCGACCTGCGCTTCGCCGCCCGCTACCGGCCCGGCCGCAGCCGGGCCCTGCTCGGCGGCGACTTCTACGACACCGTCCGCACCCCGGACGGCACCGTGCACGCGATGATCGGCGACGTCTGCGGCCACGGCCCGGACGAGGCCGCCCTCGGCGTCGAGCTGCGCATCGCCTGGCGCGCGCTGACGCTGGCCGGACTGTGCGGGGCCGCCCTGCTGGGCACCCTGCAGGAGGTCCTGGAGCACGAGCGGTCCGACGACGAGATCTTCGCGACCCTCTGCCAGGTCGACATCAGCCCGGACGGCCGCGCCGCCGACCTCTGGCTGGCCGGTCACCCGGCGCCGCTGGTGTCGCTGTCCGGGATGGCACCGCAGCTGCTGCCGTACGAGCACGGCGGTCCGGCGCTCGGGCTGCTGCCCCAGAGGGACTGCTGGGAGGGCGCGCGCTTCGAGCTGGGCGAGGCGTGGAGCCTGATGCTCTACACCGACGGGCTCATCGAGGGCCGGATCGGCCTGGGCGCGCAGCGGCTGGGCCAGGACGGCATGGTCGAGCTGGTCGGGCGGCAGCTGTCCGCCGGACTCGCCGGCGAGGAGCTGCTGGACGCGGCCATGACGGAGGTACGGGAGCTCAACGGCGGGGAGCTGACGGACGACGTCGCCCTCATGCTCCTGGAGTCGGGCGCCTGATCCGCGGGCCCGGCCGGTCCGCCGGCCGGGGGGACTCCGCCTCAGCGGTTGAAAGGGCCGTACGGGCCGTCGCTGCTGCTGCCGCCGCCGCGCCGCCGCGGACCGGACACCTGCTTGAGGGCGGGACGCACGTCCACCGTGTAGACGATCACCGCGATCAGGCCGATGACCGGCAGGAACGACATGATCGGCAGGATCGCGATCAGCGCCGCCGCCACGGCGAGGATGATCAGCCAGAAGGCCTTGGTCTTCTTGTCCGCCGCCCGGTAGGCGTCCTCACGCCGGATGGCCGCGTCGACCAGCGCGAACAGCGCGAAGACCAGCAGGGCGATGGAGATCCAGCCCATGAAGTCGTAGAAGCCCTGCACCAGCATTGCCGTCCACCTCCGTCATCGGCTCCCACCGTACCGGCACAACGAGCCGGGCACGCCGCGCGTGCCCGGCCCGTGATGTTCCGGCCGCTCAGGAAGCGGGCTTGCCCGGCGTCGCGGGCTTCTTGGCCACGGGGGCCTTCTTGACCGGGGCCTTCTTCGCCTGGCTGTCCTGCACCGGGGCCGGGGCGGGGGCGGGGGCGGGGGCCGGGGAAGGAGCCGGGGCGGGCTTGATGTCCGCGACCGGCGCCTGACGCGCGGCCGGGACGGGCTCGGGCTCGATCGCGACCGCGATGTCCTCGACCTGGTCGGCGGCCTCGCCGCGCCAGGTCGCGACCGCGTCCTTGCCGCGCTCGGCCAGGCCGTCGTAGGCCTCCTTGGCGCGGACCGCGTACTCGGCGGCACGGCCCACCTGCTGCAGCGCGAAGTCCTGCGCGGAGTCACGCAGCTTGCGCAGGTCGCCGTCGATGGTGCCCAGGAGCTCGTTGACCTTGGCCTGCGCCTTGGTCTGGGCGTCCTTGGCCTGCGCGGTCACCTTCTCCTGCACGGCCTTGGGGTCGGTGCCGCGGATCTTCTCGATCCGCTCGGGGGCCTCGGCGCGGATCTTCTCGATCAGCGGCGGGACCTCCTTGAGCTTCTCGGCCGCGAGGTCCGCGGTCCCGGCCAGCGCGTACAGCGGGGTCGGGTCCTTGAGGGTCTTGACGATGTCTTCGGTGATCGCCATGAGGGTTTCTCCCGTTTGAGGATGGTGGCGTGTACGTCTGTTCAGTCGCCCGTTCCGCGCGACCGGGCGCAGCCGGTCACCCGGCGGCCGCGGCGTCGTCGCCGCTGCCCGGTCCGGCCGGTCCGGACGCGTTCGGCTTCAGCACGGCGACAGCCTTCTTCGCCGCCTTCTTCGCCACGTGCTCGCGCGGCGCGGCGGGCTGCTCGTCAAGAGCTTCCTCCACTGCGGCGTTCTCCTTGCGGAACGACTCGTAGATCTGCAGGAGGACTTGCTTCTGCTTCTCGTTGATCGCCGTGTCGGCCAGGATGGCGGTCCGCACCTCCATCCCTTCGCCCTGGTCCCGCTCGTCGAGGATCCCCGCCTGCACGTACAGGGTCTCGGCGGAGATGCGCAGCGCCCTGGCGAGCTGCTGCAGGATCTCGGCACTGGGCTTGCGCAGCCCGCGCTCGATCTGGCTGAGGTAGGGGTTGGACACCCCCGCGGCGTCGGCGAGCTGACGCAGGGACAGCTGCGCGTTGCGGCGCTGCTCCCGCAGGTACTCGCCGAGGGTGCCGACGTTCAGTGAAGCCATGCCTCCGAGGATGCCGCGCGGTGCTAACTTTTGCAAGCAAGGTGCTTGCAAAAGTCTCGTTAAGGGGATGTGACATCCCCCGCACGGCCCAGCCGGCCGCCCCGGCCCGCTGTCGGCCCCGGCGCGCATAATGCCGCCGTGGACCTGCGCACCGAACTGCTCCCGCCGCCCGTCAGCCCGGAACGACTGGCGGAGGTCGCCCGTGAGATCGAGCGCATCGCGGACCTCGCCGGGTCCGGCGAACCGGCGGAGAAAGCCGTGGCAGCCTTCAACGAGCGCACGGGCCACGCCTACCTGCCGTCCGACTTCGCCTGGTACGACGCGTCGCGCGGCCTGGAGGAGTTCGCCCGGGAGGCCGCCCGGCCCGCCCGGCCGCGGGTGGCGGACATCACGCGCGAGGAACTCGTCGAGATCGTCCGCCGTGTCGATGCCGACCCGGCCGGCGAGGACACCGACCACTACCTGTTGCTCTTCGACTGCAACACCCCGCACCCCCGGGCCTGCGACCTGCTCTTCCACCCGCCGGCCGGCCTCGAGGACGCCCCGCCCGGGCGGATCGTCGACGCCGCGCTCGCCTACCGGCCGATCGCCCTGTGAACCGGGCGCGGGTGGCCGGTTGACCCTGACCCTGGGGCAGGCCACAGCATCGAAGCGGCCGGGCGGCGTGCCCGGCCCGAGGGAGGGAGCCCGCCATGGACTCGCTGACGATCGGGGCGTTCGCGAAGGCGTCCCGGCTGTCGCCGAAGGCGCTGCGGCTGTACGACCAGCTGGGGCTGCTGACGCCCGCGCGGGTCGATCCGCTGACCGGCTACCGCCACTACGCGCCCGCCCAGCTGGAGCGCGCCCGGCTCGTGGCGTGGCTGCGGCGCCTGGGTATGCCGCTGGCCCGCATACGTGAGGTGTGCGCGCTGGACGCGCCCGCCGCCGCACGGGAGATCCGGGCGTACTGGGCGCAGGTCGAGGCAGCGCACGGCGCGCGGCGGGACCTGGCCGCCTTCCTCGTCGATCACCTGTCCCGGAAGGACTCCGTTGTGAACGACGCGAACGACGCGAACCACTCCCTGGAACTGCGCTACGCCGCTCTTTCCGACGCCGGCCTGGTCCGGCCCGGCAACCAGGACACCGCCTACGCCGGCGCCCGGCTGCTGGCGGTGGCCGACGGCTTCGGAGGCGAGGGGGCGCCGGCGGGCGCCGCCGCCGTCGACGCGCTGAAGGAGCTCGACGCCGGTGCCGCCCCCGGCGGTCTGCTGGACCTGCTGCAGGACGCCCTGGACCGGGCCGACGAGACCGTGCGCGGCTTCGCGGACTCGGGCACCACGCTCACCGCGCTGCTGTGGTCCGGGGAGCGGCTGGCCCTCGTCCACATCGGGGACTCACGGGCGTACCTGCTGCGCGACGGCGAGCTGTTCCGGATCACGCACGACCACACGATGGTGCAGTCGATGGTGGACGAGGGCCGGCTGACCGAGGCCGAGGCCGCCTCGCACCCCCAGCGGTCGCTGCTCGTACGGGCCTTGGGTTCCGGCACCCGTCCCGCCGGACGCCTGCCCGACCTGCGGCTGCACGACCCGCGTCCCGGCGACCGCTACCTGCTGTGCACGGACGGCCTGTCCACCGTCGTCCCGGACGACGAGCTGCGCCGGGTACTCGCCTCCGGCGCCGGACCCGGGGAGACGGTGCGCACGCTGGTCGGGCTGGCCAACGCCGCCGGCGGTCCGGACAACGTCAGTTGCGCGGTCGCCGATGTACAGGAGAGGTCCGCGGCGGCATAGTCCTCGCCCATGAGCGAGGAATGGTTTCTGCAGACACGCCACGGGGTGCGGTTCGAGTGGGGACCGGAAGGCGCCCGGCGGATCGGGGCGCACGTGGCGTGCCTGGTCGTCGTCGACGTCCTGTCCTTCACCACCGCGGTGACGGTGGCCGTCGAGGCTGGCACCGCGGTGCACCCGTACGCCTGGCGCGACGCGACGGCGGCCGCGTACGCGCGGCGGGTCGGGGCGCGGCTGGCCGTGGGGCGGCGGGAGGTCAGCGAACGCTCGCCGTGGTCGCTGTCCCCCGCCGCCCTGCGCCGTGCGCCGTACACCCCGCGGCTGGTGCTGCCCTCGCCCAACGGATCGACGATCGCCGCGGCGGCCGGGGAGGCGGCGACCGTCGTCGCCGCCTGCCTGCGCAACGCGACCGCCGTCGGCGCGTGGCTCGCCCGGCACGGCTACGGCGTCCGGGACCGCCCCGTCGCGGTGATCGCCGCGGGCGAGCGCTGGCCCGACGGGACCCTGCGGCCCGCGCTGGAGGACCTGCTCGGCGCCGGTGCGGTCGTCGCCGCGCTGCGGGGGCAGGCCCCCGCCGTGACGCTCTCCCCCGAGGCGCGCGCCGCGGCGGCCGCCTTCACCGGGGCGCCCGACCCCGCCGGCACCGTCGCGGCCTGCGCCTCCGGGCGCGAACTCAGCGGCGGCGGTTTCCCCGAGGACGTCGCGATCGCCACCGAGTTCGACGCCGCCTCCGTCGTCCCGGTCCTCTCCGAGGGAGCCTTCTCCTCGCGGCCCATCGCGGACCGGAACTGACCGCATGGGTGCGTAACGTCGAAGACATCGAAGGACGCCGGAACACCGGCGCCCACGACCGAGGCCCATGGCCAAAGGGAGCGCGCGATGCCGACGGTGGTACGGAACGAGACGGGCGAGCGGGACGCGCTGCTGGCGTACCTGGAGGCGCAGCGCGGCGGGATGCGCCGCGCGGTGCTCGGGCTCACCGACGAGCAGGCCTCCTCGCGGCCGAGCGTCAGCGAGATGAGCCTCGCCGGGCTGGTCAAGCACGTCGCCAGGACCGAGGAGTCCTGGGTGCAGGGCCTGCTGCTGGGCCACGAGGACAAGAAGGGCACCGAGGCGGACTACCTCGACGGCTTCCGGCTGCTGGAGGGCGAGACCCTCGCCGGCTGGCTGGAGGAGTACGCGCGGATCGGCCGGGAGACCGAGGAGGCCGTCCTGGCGCTGCCCGACCTGGACGTCGTGGTGCCGCTGCCGGACGCGCCCTGGAACCCGCCGGGCATGAAGGTCAGCGCCCGCTGGATCCTGCTCCACCTGATCGAGGAGACCGCCCGGCACGCCGGGCACGCGGACGTCATCCGCGAGTCCCTGGACGGCCGGACGGCCTTCGAGCTGGTCGCCGAGGCGGCTCAGCAGGGGAAGCCGATGGGCTGACCGGTCACGCCCCGGTGGCCACCGGTTCCTGCAGCTCCGTCACCCATGTGTCGGGATGCCCCTCGCACTCCAGGTACAGCTCCCGGGGGTAGCCGAGGGACCGGTGGCCCTGGGCGTCGATCCCCCGCGCCAGGGCCTGGGCGCTGCGCAGGACGTCGTCCATGGAGCCGCGGTGCACGATCGTCGCCGCGCTCTCCAGCTCCGGCAGGTCGACGACCGCGAAGTCGTACCCGCCGTCCGGCTCGGCCGCGACCTGCAGCCCGGCGTGGACGAGGATCGCGCCCTCCCCCTCCGGGGCGTCCTCGTAGTACGCGATCCCCGGCCCGACGGGCCGCACGCCCGCCGCGTCCAGCCGCCGGCACAGCTCGTCGTACAGCGGCTGGATGACGGGCCCGATCTGCGCCGGCTCGAAACCCGCCGCGGTCGCCGTCAGCTCCGCGAGCCGCACCGCGGGCACCCTCTTGATCACCACGTCGTCGGTGGACATCCGTCCCTCGCTCTCGATCGTCCGGAGCCTCGCCTCGACGCCCGCCAGCCGGGCCGCGTCCGCGGCCATCGCCGCCGCGAGCTCGGCGCGGCGCAGCCGCAGCATGCCGCGCAACTGCTCCGCGCTCACCTCCTCGTCGAGGATCGACCGCACCTGTTCGAGCGTGAAGCCGAGGTCCTTGAGGGCGATGATGCGGTTGAGCCGGGCGAGCTGCCCGGCGGCGTAGCTGCGGTAGCCGGTGGCGGGGTCGACACGGTCGGGGCGCAGCAGTCCGACGGCGTCGTAGTGACGCAGCATGCGGACCGACACGCGGCCGTGCCTGGCGAAGTCTCCGATTCCGAACATGACGTCTCCGAGTCCAGCGCCTCACACGGTGTGAGGGTCAAGCGGGACGGCGGATGCCCCGGCGCGCGGTCGGCGCCGGGGCATCTCGGGGGATCCGGGGGCGAGCGGGGTCAGCCGCGCAGCTCGGCGGCGACCAGCTCCGCGATCTGGACGGCGTTGAGCGCGGCGCCCTTGCGAAGGTTGTCGTTGGAGAGGAAGAGCGCGAGGCCGTGCTCGACGGTCTCGTCCACCCGGATCCGGCCGACGTAGGAGGGGTCCTTGCCCGCGGCCTGCTGCGGGGTGGGGATCTCCGACAGCTCCACGCCCGGGGCCGCGCTCAGCAGCTCGTACGCGCGCGCCACACTGACCGGACGCTCGAAACGTGCGTTGACCTGCAGCGAGTGCCCGGAGAACACGGGCACGCGGACGCAGGTGCCGGACACCTTCAGCTCCGGGATGTCCAGGATCTTGCGGGACTCGTTGCGGAGCTTCTGCTCCTCGTCGGTCTCGAAGCGGCCGTCGTCGACGATCTTGCCGGCCAGCGGGACGACGTTGAACGCGATGGGCCGCTGGTAGACCGCGGGCTCGGGGAACTCCACGGCCTCGCCGTCGAAGGTCAGCTCGGTCGCCCGGTCGGCGACCTTGCGCACCTGGCCGTCGAGCTCGGCGACACCGGCCAGACCGGAGCCGGAGACCGCCTGGTAGGTGGTGGCGACCAGCGCGGTCAGCCCCGCCTCCTCGTGCAGCGGGCGCAGCACGGGCATGGCGGCCATGGTGGTGCAGTTCGGGTTGGCGATGATGCCCTTGGGCCGGTCGGCGATCGCCTGCGGGTTGACCTCGGCGACGACCAGCGGGACCTCGGGGTCCATCCGCCAGGCGGAGGAGTTGTCGATCACGACCGCGCCCGCGGCGGCGACCTTGGGGGCCAGCTCCCTGGAGGTGGCGCCGCCCGCGGAGAACAGCACGATGTCGAGACCCGAGTAGTCCGCGGTGGCCGCGTCCTCGACCGTGACCTCGCCGTCCTTCCACGGCACGGCACGTCCCGCCGAACGGGCCGACGCGAACAGCCGCAGCCGCTCCACCGGGAAGTCGCGCTCGGCCAGCACCTTGCGCATGACACCGCCGACCTGGCCGGTGGCTCCGACGATTCCGATCCTCATCCGGTCTCTCCGATCAGTGCGTACGTACGGTCCCGAGTATCCCCCGATGCGGCGAGTGCCCGGAGTGCCGTCTCGAGCGACGGTCGCCCGGCGGGCAGCAGCGGCAGCCGCACGTCGGGGGTCGGGATGCGTCCCTGGGCGTGCAGCACCGCCTTGATCACCGTGGGGTTCGGCTCGGCGAAGCAGGCGGCGGCGAGCCTCGCGAGCGCATGCCCGCGCTCCGCGTCGTGGAAACGGGCCTCCTCCACCCACCGCTCGGTGGCCAGGTGCGCGGACGCGGCGATCGCCCCCTGCGCGCCCAGGGCGAGCAGCGCCGGGGCGAAGACGTCGTCCCCGGCGTACAGCGGCACCTCCCCCACCAGCAGCACGGTGTCCTGGTCGATGCCGCCGACGGCGTGCTTGAAGCCCGCGACCCCGTCGATCGCCGCGATCGCGCGCACCGTGTCCGCGGTGAGGGCGAGCCCGGTGCGGTAGGGGATGTTGTAGACGACCAGCGGCACCGCCGACGCCCGCGCCAGGGCCTCGAAGTGCGCGACGACCCCGTCCTGCGAGGGCCTGACGTACGACGGCACGGACACCAGCGCGGCGTCCGCGTCCAGCTCCGCGAGCTCCGCCGCGGCCCTGCGCGTGTCCGGCCCCCCGGCGCCCACGGTGTACCGCAGCCCCCGCTCGCGGCACACCCGCCCCACGGTCTCCCGGACGACCGCCTTCTCGGCCTCGTCCAGCATCGCCGCCTCGGCGGTCGTCCCCAGCGCCACCAGCCCGGCGATACCCCCGTCGGCCACCTCGTGCGCCAGCCGCTCCAACGCGCCGGCGTCCACGCGGCCGGCCTCGTCGAAGGGCGTGATGAGCGGTACGTGAATACCCATGCCATCGAGCGTGGGCCCACGGCACCCTCAAGGTCCAGTTAATAGTCCTTCATCGCACCGGTAAGCAGTGCTGCACGAACCGCGCCGCGCAACCGTGGACGCTCCGCTAACCTCCGCCCATGACCATCGCCGAAGACCGGTACGAGATCTCCGCCGACCCCGCCCGCGTGGACGCCGCCCTGGTCCACCACTGGCTCTCCACCGACGCCTACTGGGCCCTCGGCCGCCCCCGCGCCGTCCAGGACGCCGCGATCGCCGCCTCCCTCAACTTCGGCGCGTACGACAAGGAGACCGGCACCCAGGTCGCCTGCGCCCGCGTCGTCACCGACCACGCCACCTTCGCCTGGCTCTGCGACGTCTACGTCACCCCCTCCGCCCGCGGCCACGGCCTCGCCACCGCCCTGGCGACCGCTGCCCGCGACCACCTGGAGGGCCTGGGCGTGCGGCGCGTGCTCCTCGCGACGCACGACGCGCACGGGGTGTACGCGAAGGTGGGGTTCGAGCCGCTGGAGGTGCCGGGGCACTGGATGTCACTGGTGATGTGAGGCCCGCGCTCTGATCGGCGGTGACCATCAGACGGGCTTGGCGAGCCTCGTCCACAGGGAGTCGAACCACTCTTGAGAGAGCTCCACGCGTTCCCTCGGCTGTGGATAGAGCTTGGCCCCGACGCCCAGGACGTCATGGATCTTGATGGTCGCATCGTCGACGTTGATGACGTTGTCGGTGACGACGTACATGGCGTCGAGGGCCAGGTCTCCATTGATCAGATAGAGCTTGTGCAGAGGTGTGACCGGAACCAGGCGCACTTCGACCTTCACCTCGGGTACGGCGCCCTGACCGGCCAGGTTCTCCAGGTTCCTCAGGGCCCGGATATGAGCCACGGACAGACTGTCGAGCCGCTCCATGGGGCGCTCGTCATCGGGGTCCTCGACGTTGCGCGGAACGGCAAGTCGTATGTCGGTGCGCGGCAGCAGCAAACGAAGGTTGATCGAGGACGGCCGGATCTCCCCGCGGATGATCCGTTTGACCTGCTGCACGATGGCCGCGTTGAGTGACTCCGCAGTCAGGCAGTACGCGTCGATCGTAACGTGCTCCGCCTCGAACGCCTCCGCGATGGCGTCGTCCAACTCGATGCCGCTGGCTCTCGCGGTGTCCGCGGCAGTCCCGTTGGCGTGGGCTGCGACGGCGGACTTACGCCAGTCACGGGCGAAGACCCCCCGGCCCTGGGCCGACTCCACGTAACCTTTGCCCTCAAGCGCCTTGATCGCCTTCTGGACAGTGGCGCGGGAGACATCGAAGCGATCCACCAGCTCAGCATGTGTGGGAAGTTGTGCGCCCGCCGCGATGTCACCACCCTCGATCTCGTGACGCAACGCATCGGCCACACGCTCGTACTCGCGCCTGGGCCCGCCGGCTGTGCGATCGCTTGACATGTCCCCGAGCGTACAACTTGACGCCTTATCAGGGTAATTGGTCCCTCACCTACACCGGCACTGCTACCACTGACAGATGTTCCAAGGACGCCACGACATGCCTTGCTCCGGCCTGGCGAAGACTCAACGCCTTACGCTCGTCACGGGCGAAGCCGAGGAACGCCACACCCGCGCTCTCAGCGGCCAGGAGGTCGCTGGGGGAATCCCCAATCATCAAGCAGCTCTCGGGCGGTTCTCCCGTGCAGGCCATGGCACGCGTCAGGCAGTGTGGATCCGGCTTCAAGAGGCCGAGGTCCGCCGCCCGCCCGTAGACATGAGCGCCGAAGTACCGCGACAGCCCGCGTCGGTGCAGATAGGCGGTTGCCGCCGCAGCGGAGTTGTTGGTGGTGATGGCGACCTTCCGGCCGCTCTCCGCAAGGGAATGCACCAGACGGCGGGCATGCGGTGTCGGTAGAGCGGTCGCCGCAGCCAGGACCTCCTCTTGGGCCAGGAGCCCCTCCAGTTCCGACGTAAGACGACCGGACGCATCGCGTTTCGCGGTGATCTGCAGCACGCGCAGGGGATCGCTGACACCGTTCAGCTCCTCCGGCTGAAGATCCAGGTCCACTGTTCGGGCTCGAAGAGCCTCAGCGATGCGGGCAGCCGGGCGGCGGGCGAAAAGGTCCGCGAGGGGACCGTCGAAGTCGAAGAGCACGCAGCTCGCGCGCCCCAGTAGCGCCGACGCGTCGTCGACGGCCTCCGGGGCCGTGGCGCTAGAAGGCATGGGCCTGGCTGCGGGCCCGCCTCTCCACGAAACCCCACCTCCGGCGTCGCTCGGGGTAACGCCGGGCATGCCACTCGTTCAGCGCGGTCTCGACCTCGTGCTCCCCGGGGACGGATGCGAGTCCGAAGGGAACCTCGGCTCGCTGCAGCGCCCGCAGGACCAGGCTGACGGAGGGACCGAGCAGCGGACTCCCGGGAACGTCCCCGAGTCTGAAGGCGGCCCGTACCACATCGGCGTAGACGGACTGGGCGTACTCGAAGTCGACGTAAGCCTGCAGGTCCGTCGCCATTCCGGCGGTCATCGCCGAATGGCCGCGCAGGTTGAGGGTCCTCTCCCACTCCCGTTTCATCCGCTCGCGCTCGCGGTCGGTGTACTCCATCCGGACCAGATGAGTCGCAAGATCATGAAGAGGGTCGCCGAACGTGGCGAGCTCCCAGTCGAGGATGAAGAGGCTGCCGTTCTTGAGCAGCACGATGTTGTCGCGGTGGAGATCGGTGTGCAGCAACGAGTAGGGCCGCGGGTAGAGCGCTCCGATCCGCTGCCGCACCCCTTCCCGAAAACGCTCTAGTGCGTCCACCGGCACACCGAGGGCGTCGAAGAGGCGGCCGTACACGGGACGGTGGTCCTGGTGCACCCGCTCCGCGTACTCGACCAGGAGGTCCAGGAACCCGTCGCTGTCCTCGTCTCCCGGCCATCGCGCGGGCAGCTTCGGCAACTGATCGCGCCGGACCGTCGCCGCATAGGCGAAGACCTCCGCGATGTCCCGCAGGCGCTTCTCCCGGATGGGAGCGCCGGAGGGTGCCTCTTGGGACAGCGCCTCCCCGTCCACGAATCGGTGCAGGGACGCCCGCCCGAAGGTGACCAGGCACTGCGGGATACCGAAGTTCGGCCGGAGCTGCTGGCCTGCGACGGCCTCGTTCAGCGCTGCCAGGACCTCGGCCTCGTCCGGCCACGTGCGCATGACGACCTTGGGCGTCGCGAGCGGCACCCGCAGCTTGATGCGCGCGGCCTCGTCCAGCGTCACTTGGGCCAACCAGGCGAGTCGCTTGTCCAGCGTCACGACTTCATTGGAATTGTGATGACCCGTCAGGATCAGGGTCCCCCCGTCACGTTTCCGACGGTTGTAGTGCCAGCGCACAAGAGGCTCGTGCAGCCGACTGCGCACGATGTGGCGCGAGGGCGCTGTGCCGGCACCCCGGGCACTCGTAGGCGCAGCCATCGTCATAAGTTGCACCGACCGTTTGAGATCGACCCAGCAGGGAATCACCACTTGATACGGTGTGGATGAGGGCCGAGCCTATACGAGTCTTCCGCGTGATGCGAATCGAAACCTCGAGTTCTGTCAATCGAAATTTCCGCGCATCACTCCCTCACAGGAGCGCTCCGGCAGTCGAGATCAGCCCGGGAGAAAGCTTCCGTCACCTCACGCATGTCGCTGACCAGGAAATCCGCACCGGCCCCCAGTAGCCGCTTGCCGCGCTCTGGATCGCGCTCGTCGGGGGTGTCATATGCCAGAAATCTGACCCCCGCACTGCTGGCAGCCTTCAGATCGCGCACGGAATCACCAATCATGAGGCAATTGCCCGGGTCTCCTTCCGATCCGATGTGCCGCATGGCCATGAGGAGGCAATTGGGGTTCGGCTTCATGAGCTGGGGAGCCTCTCGGCCAAAGATTCTTTCACCGAATGGGCGGTCTAGCCCGTGTTTCTTCAGGTAGAGCCGAACCGCTGCCGCAGAATTGTTCGTCGTGATCGCGATCGGCAGTTGTGCGCCGTCCAGCAACTCCACGAGTTCCGCCGCACCCTCTGTGGGGCGCGGCGCCACCTCCGCGGCCTTCCGCTCGGCCTCAGCGAGCACCTCGTCGAGGCCTCGATGTATGTCGCCAGGTATGTCGTCCCGCTCTGCGACGTCGTACAGCAGTTGATGCGTATCTGTGTACGACTCGAATTCCGATAGGAGTTGTGGCTCGCGTTCCGATAGGAGCCGTAGCTCGCGACGCAGGTACTCCTTCATGCTCTCGGCCACTGCTGCGGCCGTGTACACGGCGAACAGGTCACAAAGCGGCCCATCGAAGTCGAAGAGGACAACCTTGACGCCTCGTACGCGGCTCAGGAGCCGCTCAGGGTCGATCGAAGCCATTCAGTGAGTGTCACACCGATTCGGCGATTGTGTTCCACAAGGAGTCGAACCACTGCTGGCACTCTGCCCGTTGCTCGGGCCCCTGAAGATACAGACGCGCCCCCAGACCCAGGACGTCGTGGATCTGAGCGCTCTCGCCGTCCGGGAGGTCGACGGTGTTCGCCTCGACCTTGTAGAAGCCCATGAGCCCCTGATGTCGATTGAGCAGGTAGTACTTGGCCACCGGCGTGATGGGCAGGGTCCGTATGTCGACGGCCACGTCGACGTTCCGTCTGCCCAGGTCCTCCAGCAGGTTGCGCAGGGTGAACGCGTGGCGCTCGATCAGCTCGGACAGCCGGTCGAGCGGCCGGGTGTCCTCCGGCTGCCCCACAATTCGGGGGATCGCCAGATGTGCACCAGGACGAGCCAGCAGGAGTCGCACTTTGATAGACGAGGGCCGGAGCTCGCCCCTGAGGATGCGGCGCGCCAGCGGCACGATGGCCGCGTTGAGCGACTCTGCAGTCAGGCAGTACGCGTCGATCGTGATGTCATTCGCCCTGAACGCCTCAGCGATGGCGTCGTCCAGCTCAACGCTGCCGGCCTCCACGGTCGCCGTGGCGGTCCCGTTGGCGTGGGTGGCGACGGCGGACTTCCGCCAGTCGAGGGCGAAGACGCCCTTGCCCTGGGCCGACTCCACGTAGCCCTTGCCCTCGAGCGCCTTGATCGCCTTCTGAACGGTATCGCGGGACACGTCGAAGCGGTCCTTCAACTCGGCGTGCGTGGGGAGTTGATCGCCCGCTGCGATGGCGCCGTCCTCGATTTCGTGACGCAACACATCGGCCACGCGCTCGTATTCGCGCCTGGCTCCACCGACGGTGCGGTCGTTGCTCACGTGACCCACACTACAGCTTCACGCCAGACAAGTGGAGTTGACTGCATGGAGTTTAGGGATCTGCAGTCAGCGGCAACATGACCGTAGAGAAGTGCAGTCAACTGGGTCACCCTACAGTCGAGTTGAACCAGTCGATGCCATCGGGGGCCGCAGCCTCTCCGTCCCGACGACGCGCCGGGGATGGCCGCGGGTGACAGTGCAGCGCCACGACGCTTCGCACGCATCAGCAGCACCACGCTTCCGCTCAGCCACATGCCGACCCACGGGTCAAATCTGCCCCCTCCGCGCTCTACGCGCGGAGGGATCGATCCCACGCGCCTCGAAGGAGTGAATCGCTATGCCCGCTATCGCTCTGTGTGCCTTCGCGTTCGAGCAGCTCGTCCAGTGGCGGTACGGCGCGGCCGGCGCCTTCGCCGTCGGACTGTTCACGGTGGGCCACAAGGCCCGGAACACGACGTTCACGTGCGTCGGACTCGCGGTGATCGCGCTGCTCCTGGCCCAGTAGGGCCAGGACGGCAGCGGGCCCGCGCCTTGCGGTCGGCCACCTGGGAAGGGGGTGGGTCATGCTGTGGAGCCATGTGACGGCGGCACTGCTGGAGCAGTACCTGGCGTGGCAGTACGGGCCGTTGATGGGGCTGGGCGTACTGCTGGTGGGTGTCGGGCTCAAGGCCCGTTCCAGCTATGCGATGTGCGTCGGCGGGGTACTCGTCCTCCTGGTGCTGGTGTCCTACGGACACCACTAGAACGTGTCGATCGGCCACGGCCTGCGCGCGGTGCGGAACAGCGCGTCGAGGCGGGCCACGCCGCCCGGGCGGGATTCCGTGGCGCCGCCGGTGATGGTCAGGCGGGCCGCGGACTCGTCGCCGAGGTAGAGGGAGGCGAGGGCGGCGGCGGTGAGGTGGACGTCCGGGGCGGCGGAGGGGGCCGCCTCGGCGATGGCGGTGCCGTCGGCGGCGGCTTCGAGGCGGAAGCGGCCGGCGGCGTGGCCGTCGGGGTCGGCGACGTCGAGGACGACGGAGCCCGGCGCCGCGTAGGTGCGGGCGGACAGGGCGCGGGGGACGTCGAGCAGGCGCAGCCACAGGAAGTCGCTGGTGGAGTGGACGTGCGCGGCGCGTGGGTCACCGAGCAGCAACGGCAGGACGTCGTCCGGGCCGCGGAAGCCGGTGCGTACGGTGGCGACCCAGTCGATGGCGAGCAGGTAGCGCCACAGGGCGCGTTCGGCCTCGGGGGTGGCGGCGAACAACTCCCGCACGGTGAGCGGGACCTTCGGGAACATCCCGTGCCAGGTGTCCTCGGCCGTGTACGCGGCCAGGCCGTCGACGCGGCCGGAGGCGTCGCGGTAGAGGACGAAGATCGGTTCCTTCCAGGGGAAGGCGGGGTTGACCACCGTCCCCGTGGCGTACTCCCAGAAGCGCTCGGTGCGGTTGATCGCGCCGGGATGGCGCAGCCGCACCCGGTCGTGGAGCTGGGGGCCGAGCTTGAGGACCTCGGACGGGTCCGCCAGGTCGATGCGGCCGCTGTCGGACGGTGCTCCCTGGGGGCGGCCCGCGCGGGCGGTGTCGACCTCCCACTCGGTGACCCCTGCGGCGGGGCCGAAGCCGAAGCGGCCGTAGATCCGGTACTCGGCGGCGACGAGGATCGCGACCGGCTCGCCGCGGCGCACGGAGGCGTCGAGTTCCGCGGTCATCATGCGGGAGGCGAGGCCGCGGCGTCGGTGCGTGGCGGTGACGGAGACGTTGGTGATCGCCGAGGCGGGCAGCACCGCGCCGCCGGGCACGGTGAGTTCACGGGGCATGCTGCGGAAGGTGGCCACGCAGCGGCCCTCGTCGAACGCTCCCTGCGTGCGGTCCAGGTCCGTCTGGGAGCGGCGGAGGGCGATCTCCTCCTCGGTCACCGACGGCGGCCGGTGGAAGCCGGTGTTGACGGCGCGCAGCCAGCCGGGGAAGTCGGACTCACCGATCGTACGGACCTCAAGGCTCATGCCCCGCACGGTAGGCGGACCCCCGGCCCGGCCGCATCCCGTTTTCGCCGCGTCGCCGTCAGTCCCCCGCGAGCAGGTCGTCGACCCGGGCCTCGCCCTCGCGGTAGCGGCGGGCGATCTCGGTGCTGCAGCCGTCGACCGTCCGCTGCAGGGACTGCCGGCAGCGCGAGACCTGCTGCTCGTGCCGGACCAGCCGGCCCATCGCGTCGTGGAGTTCCTGGTCGGTGCGGGCCTCGAGGTCGGAGAGCTGGACCTCGGAGAGCATCTCCTCGGCGAGCTGCCGGTAGCGCTCGCTGTGCGGGGTGCCCAGGGTGACGTGGCGGGCGGAGGTGCGGTGCCGGGACGGGGTGTCGGTGAGGATCTCGGAGAGCCGGTCGAGCACGGGGGCGTCCGGGGCGGTGCGCCGGGCGAGTTCGGCGCGGAGGATGTCGATCCGGCCCTGCAGGAGCCGCCGCAGGTAGGAGAGGTCGGCCTCTTCCAGCTGGGCCTCGCGGCGCGCGGTGCGCAGCCCTTCGAGGGTGAGGTCGGCGAAGTCGGGCTGGGGGGTGCCGGCGGTGAGGGGGGAGCGCGGGCCCGGTGCCTTGAGCATGCGATCGCCTTCCGCCGTGCCGGTCGTGATGCTGTGCTTCATCGCTGTCCGTCCCCTCGTCCCCCACGTCGGGCAGATCTCGATCGTGCCACCGAGTAACTGCGTCGCGCAGGCACCTGCACCCGAACGGCGGCTCCGGACAGTTGTGCGTGAGTCCAAGCGGGCGTACGGCCCGGGCGCCGCGCGCCCCCACCGACCCGGGACAATGGCGGCATGCGTGCGGTGGCCCAGCGGGTGAGCGAAGCGAGTGTCGTGGTGGACGGCGAGACGGTCGGCGAGATCGTCGGTCCCGGCCTGTGCGTGCTGGTGGGGGTGACGCACGACGACACCGCGGAGAAGGCGGCCCAGCTGGCGCGGAAGCTGTGGGGGCTGCGCATCCTGCCCGGGGAGAAGTCCTGCTCGGACATCGCCGCGCCGCTGCTCGTGATCTCCCAGTTCACCCTCTACGGTGACGCCCGCAAGGGGCGCCGCCCCACCTGGAACGCGGCGGCGCCCGGCCCGGTCGCCGAGCCGCTGGTGGACGAGGTGGTGGCACAACTGCGGGCGCTGGGCGCGCACGTGGAGACGGGCCGCTTCGGAGCGGAGATGAAGGTCTCGCTCACGAACGACGGCCCGTTCACGGTCGTGCTGGAGATGTGAGGCGCGTCCCTCAGGGTTCGACGACCGTCTCCTGGTTCGCCGCCGTCCCGTCCGCGAGCAGCACCGCGTCCACCGGGGTGTTGCGCTTGATCACGGCGAGGGCGATCGGGCCGAGTTCCCAGTGCCGGGCGGAGGAGGTGACGGTGCCGACCGGGCGGCCGTCCGGTCCGTCCGCGGCGAGCCGTACGGGCGCGCCGTGGCCGGGCAGCTTGACCTCGCTGCCGTCCAGGTGGAGGAAGACCAGGCGGCGCGGCGGCCGGCCGAGGTTGTGCACCCGGGCGACGGTCTCCTGGCCGCGGTAGCAGCCCTTGTCGAGGTGGACGGCGGTGTCCAGCCAGCCCAGCTCGTGCGGGATGGTGCGGTGGTCGGTCTCCAGACCGAGCCGCGGCCGGTGCCCTTCGATCCGCAGGGCCTCCAGGGCCAGCACGCCGACGGGGGTGCCGACCTCGGAAAAGAAGCGCGCGGAGCTCTCTGAAAGGGCGGTGGCGGGCGACGGGCGGGCATAGGCCTCCAGTTCGCCGCGCGGCACGAACACGTCGCGGCCGTAGGGGACCTCGCGCACCGGCCAGTCCCCGGGGACGGCGGCGATGCTGCCCGCCGGCAGGTGCACGACGGCGTACTCGCCGGTCCGGTCCGAGACGTCGACCTGGTAGAAGAACTTCATGCTCTCCAGGTACGCGATCAGCTCGGCCTGCGTGCCGGGCTCGACGTGCATCCAGGTGGCCGTGCCGTCGTCGACGAGGTAGAGGGCGTGCTCGATGTGGCCGTGGGCGGAGAGGACCAGCGCCTCGGTGGCCCGGCCGGGCGGGAGGTCGCTGACGTGCTGGGTGAGCAGCAGGTGGAGCCACGCGAGGCGGTCCTGGCCGGTGACGGCGACGACGCCACGGTGGGAGAGGTCGACGAATCCCTTGCCGTCCGCCAGGGCGCGCTGCTCGCGGAAGAGGTCTCCGTAGTGCGCGGCGACTCCCTCGTCGGGGCCTTCCGCGGGAACGGCGCCGGGGAGCGACAGCAGGGGACTGGTCGTTGTTTGTCGCTGCATGCCCACCAGCCTACGTCCGGTTACTTGAACCCTCAGGCGTTCGGGGCTTCCCCGCGCAGTCCGCGCACCGGCCGAAGATCGCGAAGTGCTTCATGTCGGTCTCGAAGCCGTACGTCTCGCGCAGCCGCGCGGTCAGCGGCTCGGCCACGGACACGTCGGCCTCGATGACCGACTCGCAGTCCCGGCACACCAGGTGCATGTGGTGGTGCCGGTCGGCGAGGTGGTAGGTGGGGGCGCCGTGCCCGAGGTGGGCGTGGCTGACCAGGCCCAGTTCCTCCAGGAGCTCCAGGGTGCGGTAGACCGTGGAGATGTTGACGCCCGAGGCGGTCCTGCGCACTTCGGTCAGGATGTCGTCCGGCGTCGCGTGCTCCAGCGTGTCGACCGCCTCCAGGACAAGCTGCCGCTGCGGCGTCAGCCGGTAGCCGCGCTGCCTCAGGTCGCTCTTCCAGTCCGTGGTGACCACGAGGACAGTCTAGGCAAGGGAGAGGGGGATCACGGAGTCGTGATCCCCCTCGGGGGTCGCGCCGGACCCGCGGGGCGGCTCAGCGGAAGAAGGCGATGCCGTCGTCCGGGAGGTCCTTGAGGTCCTTGGCCCACTCGCTGGGGTTGACGACCTTCTTCAGGTGCGCCGACATGTAGGGGCGCAGCGGCACCTCGGGGGTGGCCTTCTCGCCCACCCACATCAGGTCGCTCTTGACGTAGCCGTACAGGCGCTTGCCGCCGCTGTACGGGGGCGCGTCGCCGAGCCGGGCCACGGCGTCGGTGACCAGGTCGATCTGCGGCTTGCCCTCGGCGAGCTCGCCGTACCAGATCTCGATCACGCCGTCGTCGCGGGTCATGGTGATCTCGACCTTGCGGTCCTTGTCGATCCGCCAGAAGCCCGACTCGCTCTCGAGCGGCTTCACCGGCTTGCCCTCGGCGTCCAGCACCCAGGACTTGGAGGTGTACTCCAGGAACGGCCGTCCGTCGTGGCTGAAGATCACTTCCTGCCCGAAGTTGCACTTCTCGGCGCCGGGGAAGTCGAAGACGCCCGCGCCCTCCCAGGTGCCCAGGAGGAAGGCGAGCGGGACCAGCTCGGGATGCAGGTCGGAGGGGATCTCGATCATGTTCAGCGCTGTCCCTGGTAGAGCTTCTTCACGGCCAGAGCGGAGAACGCGATGACGCCAAGGCAGACCAGGACGAGCAGGGTGTCGAAGAAGAACTCAATGGCGCTCACGAGCGTGCTCCTCGGGCAGGCGCGGACGGTCGGCGGCCCGGTGGGCCAGCTACGAGTCTAGTGGTCGGGTGCGGGCGCGGCCGCGTGAGGTCCGCTCCACGCGCCGCGCCCGCCCCCGATGTCCCGTTGCCCTCGTCAGCCGAGCAGCTGCGCCTGCAGCAGCACGGCCTGGTGGAACGGGACGGCCGGCTGGGTCCCGGCCTTGGAGAGCACGACCATGGCCAGGACGTCGCCGGACTGGACGTAGCCGTACCGGACGTGCTCGGCGCCGCGCGGCTTGTCCTCGTCGTAGAGGGACAGGTGCAGCTCGGAGTCGTCGAGCGACGTCGAATCCCAGTCCGTGTCGTAGTCGGCCGCCTCGGCCTTGGCGAGGGCGCCGTCGTCGATGAGCGCGTCCTTGACGTCGCTCGAGTACCCCCAGGTCGCGAACTGCAGCAGGTAGACCTCCGCGCGGGTGCCGTCGCCCATGGTCCAGGCGCGGGCGGCGATGTGCCGGAGGGTGTTCTGCTCGAGCGTCCCGGTCAGCTCCTTGCGGTCGTCCTCGCGGAAGACCTCCAGGAAGTCGCGGGTCGGCAGCCACCCGGTGGCGCCCGGGAAGGTCTTGTCGACCTTGGCCCCGGCGGGCGCCGGCAGCAGCAGGGTGCGGATGTCCGCGTAGTGCCGGCGGGGCGGGTTGTGGTCCCCGTCCAGCGGCCGGGGCGCCCCGGCCGGCAGCTTGGGCAGCTTCAGGGCGGGGTAGGTCCACCGGCCGTCGTCCGGGGTCCGCAGACCCGGGATCTCGGTCCGCTCGGGCTGCGTGACGGCGTACGCCGCGGCCCCGCCGAGAGCCGCGAACGCCACGACGGCGGCGGTCCACCGCACGGCGGCACGCAGCCCCCTGCGCTCCCGCAGCCGCTTCCGCGGGCGGGGCGCGGCAGGCTCCGCGGAGACGGCCTCGGAGACGGCCTCGGCGGGCACGGGCTCCACCACGGCTTCCGCCGCGGAGGCGGCGTCCCCAGGCGCGGGCTCCACCGGGGCGTTCTCCGCCGACGCGGCCTCCGTCGCGGCTTCGGCGACGACGGGCTCGGCGGCCTCCGCAGGCACGGCCTCCGCCGCGTCGCCCCCGGAGGGAGCCGCCTCGGGGGCGGCGTCCGTGAGGGTCTCCTCCGCCGGGGCGGCGGCCTGCGCCGGGATCTTCACGTCGTCGCTCTGGGTCTGCTCGGTCATGCGGCCTCTCCCGGGTCCTGTACGCGGTCGAGCTGCTGCTTGAACAGATCCGCGGCGTCGTCCTTCTTCAGCGGCGAGGCGCCCGAGACGGACATGCGGATGGTCAGGTCGCCCTCGGTCGCCTCGCAGATCATGGTGTCGAGCTTCGCGCCGGGCTTCTTGGGCGGCAGGACGCAGCGCGCCTTGGCGTGGCCCTCGATCTTCGGCCCGTTCCTGAAGACCCCGAGCGCCTTGGTGAACTCGGTGAAGAACTCGGTGCCGGCGCGCGCCGCGCGCTTGTTCTTCATCTGGACGATCTGCGTCTCGAAGACCGCCTCGCCCGACACCTCGCGGTACGTCCGCAGGCCCACGCCCTGGATGTGCAGCCCCGCCACGGCCTTGTGCAGACGGTCCCGCTGCTTCTTCGGCAGCCCGGCGAGGTCGCCCTCGAAGACGGCCACGGCCTCCTTGCCGGTGAACTCCGCGTCGTTGCCGTACTCGCCCACGTCCGGGCCCGGCATGTACGCATCGGGCACGGGCAGCAGCAGCTTGCCGAGCGCGCCGTAGTGGCTGCCGCCGGACTGGCTGCCGTACTCGCCGGTCTTCTTCGGCTCGGGGGCCTTCCAGGTCCGCGGGCTCGCCTGCTTGACGTCGTCCTTCTGGTGCTGCAGCACGGCGACGCCGATGCCACCGCCCGCGACGACGGCGACCAGCGCGGCCGCGATGCCCAGGGCGAGGCCACGGCGGCCGCGGCGGGGCGTGGGAATGGTCTCCGGCCCGGTGGTCCCGTCCGCGGGCGGAAGCCCGGCGAGCGGTGCCGGCTGGACATCGGGCTCGACCGACTGGCCCTGGGGCTGGTCCGGCTGCGGCCCGGGCCGCGTCGCCGGGGCCTCGGGGCGGACCTCGGGCTGCGGCTCCGCGGGGACAGGGGTGTTCTCGTCGCTCACAGCCGCTCCCACTGCCGCTCGGCCAGGGACATGATGGTGGACTTCTTGATCGGCCGGTCCGAGTGCACCCAGATGTCCATCATGACCGTGCCCTTGCGGGCCAGGGCGCGCGCCGTGTACAGGGGCAGATAGCCCGGCTTCGTCCAGGGCTTGGAGTACACCCACGCCCTGCCGTCGAAGGCGCCGGGGACGGCCGTCCCCTTGTTGCCCGCGTACTTCTTCCCGGCCATGTAGCTCTGCTGTCCGTCAAGCATCTCGTCGGTGAAGGTGTCCGCCTCGTCGCGGAACTGGATCAGGCGGACCTCGGTGGTGACGGCCGTGGCGTAGCCACCGGTCCGCCACATGGAGACGGCCGCCCTCCGGAAGTCGTTGCCGTTCAGCTCGCTGAACATGCCGTCCGGTTCCTCGAAGGTGTCGGCGTAGTCGTACAGCGAGAGCCAATGGTCGGCGCCGTACGTGCCGTCGAGGTCCTTGGCGCCCTTCGGCTTCTTCACCAGCAGCTTGCGCAGGTCCCCGTCGTACTTGGCCAGCGTGTCCTCGGTCGCCGCGAGCGGCTTCGCCGCGGGGGCGGCGCCCTTGGGCTGCGGGAGCTTCGACTGGGCGAGCGGGGGGAGCGGCGTCTCGGGGCGGTCGTACTGGATCTGGTACCCGGCGCCGGCGCCCGCGAGGACGCCGAGGACCGCCGCGCAGGCGATCAGCAGGGTGGTCCGGCCGCGTCTGCGCGGCGGGCGGACGGGGGGCCCGTCCGGAACAGGGGTGTCCTGTTCCGGGACGGGGGTGTCCTGGGACAAAGGGTTCTCCACTGGGGTGTCCGTGGGTGGGCGCGGCCGGCGCGCGGGCCGGCCGGTGACTTCGGTGTGCGGCTCAGCGGCCGGTCTTCAGGCGCCGGTACTGCTGGTCGAGGAGCCGGGCGAGCAGGGCCTTGCCCGGGGGTC
This sequence comes from Streptomyces sp. NBC_00510, assembly GCA_036013505.1. Lineage (NCBI taxonomy): Bacteria > Bacillati > Actinomycetota > Actinomycetes > Kitasatosporales > Streptomycetaceae > Streptomyces > Streptomyces sp. NBC_00510. The sequence goes on from CP107851.1 coordinate 4,749,662, forward strand.
TTCGCCCCGGTGACCGAGAGGGTCAGGTGCACGTCGCCCTGGTGGGACAGGACGATCACCGAGCCGGTGCTCTCGGCGGAGGAGGACGACAGCCGGTAGGCCTTGGCGGGGCTGCCCGACGAAGGGAGCGTGATCCGCGTGCCCTGGTAGTAGAAGGCGTTGTAGTAGCCGGTGGCGGAGCCGGCGCTCGCGAAGCGGACGAGCTGCGCGGAGACCTCGTACTCGCCGTCGCCGGTGAGGTAGGTCCGCTGGGCCGCCGCCTTGAAGCCGTAGGTGGCCAGGGCCTGCTTCACGTCGGCGGAGTCGGCGACCTCGGAACGGGAGAGATCGGTGCCCTCCTCGTCGCCGTAGACCTCGGCGTCCGCGGGCGGGACGAGCAGGAAGTAGCGCAGGTCGCCGCGGTGCTTCCCGTCGTCCACGGAGCCCTTGAGGGTGCCGGCGGGCGAGGGCGCCGCCGTCGCGCCGCGGCTCGGGGACGCCGTCGGTGACGGCGTCGCGGGGTCCGTCGTCTCCGGACTCCGGCTGCTCGGCTCGGCCCCGCCCGGCGACGCGGACGCGGTCGACGAGGACGCGGTCGACGAGGACGAGGAGCCGAACGCCACGACGGCCCCCGCGGTCAATGTCGCGAGCACAACAAGTCCGACGATCGTGGCGATCACGACGCCGGTACGCGAATCGGTACGCGCTTCCACAAGCCCCCCCGGGCAGAAATCCGCGGCCGGCGCGCTGATCGCACCTACGCGGCGAACGCATTATGCCGAGCGCTGGTAAACGCTCCCAATGTTTTTCCTGTGAGACGGGCCACCCTAAGGTATGACCATGGCGAAGAAGCTCGTGATCAAGGTAACCGCAGGTGCGGACGCTCCCGAACGGTGCTCCCAGGCGTTCACGGTGGCGGCGGTGGCGGTCGCCAGCGGCGTCGAGGTGTCGCTCTGGCTGACCGGCGAGTCCTCGTGGTTCGCGCTGCCGGGACGGGCCGCGGAGTTCGAGCTGCCGCACGCCGCGCCGCTGCCCGAGCTGATCGAGGGGATCCTGGCGGGCGGCCGGATCACGCTGTGCACGCAGTGCGCGGCGCGCCGGGACATCACGGAGAAGGACGTGCTGGACGGAATCCGGATCGCCGGTGCGCAGGTCTTCGTCAGCGAGGCCATGGCCGACGGCACGCAGGCACTCGTCTACTGAGCCCGGCCGGCCCGGCTCAGGGGCGCGCGGGCGCGTCAGCGCTGGTCGCGGTGGTCGTCGCGGCGGTCCAGCTCGCGCCACCACTCGTCGGACTTGGGGTCTCCGGTCTCGTCCCACCAGTGCTCGTCCGGGCCCCTGCGGTTCGCCACGACGGCGGCTATCGGCGGGATGACCATGGCCACCACGCACATCCCCACGGCCACCGGCACCGACCACAGGCGCACGAGGCTCCACGCCAGGACGAAGAGCAGCACGCAACTGCCCATCATGGCGTAATACCAGCGACGACGCCGCCTCGTGGACACCCTTCCACGGTACGACCCGAAGGGCCGCACTCCCAGTCGGTGGCCCGGTGGGATTGCGGCCCTTCGTCGTACGCGCGGTCGCCGGGTCAGACGGCGATGGCGACCTCGGTGAGGTCGCCCTGCTGGGCCACGACGGAACGGTCCACCGTCGCGCCCGGCACGAGGGCGCGCAGCGTCCACGAGCCCGGGGCCGCGAAGAAGCGGAACTGGCCGGTCGCCGAGGTCGGGACCTCGGCCGTGAACTCGCCGCCGCCGTCCAGCAGCCGGACGTAGCCGGTCACCGGCTCGCCGTCGCGGGTCACGGAACCCTGGATGATCGTCTCGGTCGCCACGTCGATGCCGGCCAGGTCCGGGCCGCCGGTCTTCGCTCCACACATGGTGCTGTTCCTCCGGGTCGGGGGTCTGGGGGGCTTACTTGGCGGCGCCGAGCTCGATCGGCACGCCGACGAGGGAGCCGTACTCGGTCCAGGAACCGTCGTAGTTCTTGACGTTGGGCTGGCCGAGCAGCTCGTGCAGCACGAACCAGGTGTGCGCGGAGCGCTCGCCGATGCGGCAGTAGGCGATGGTGTCCTTGGTCAGGTCCACGCCCTCGCCCTCGTACAGCTCCTTGAGCTCGTCGTCCGACTTGAAGGTGCCGTCGTCGTTGGCCGACTTCGACCACGGGATGTTGCGGGCGGTCGGGATGTGGCCGGGGCGCTGCGACTGCTCTTGCGGCAGGTGCGCCGGGGCGAGCAGCTTGCCGGAGAACTCGTCGGGCGAGCGGACGTCGACGAGGTTGAGGCTGCCGATGGCGGCGACCGCGTCGTCGCGGAAGGCGCGGATCGAGGCGTCCTGGGCCTGGGCCGTGTACTGCGTGGCCGGGCGGACGGGCACCTCGGAGCCGTCGACCAGGTCGCGGGAGTCCAGCTCCCACTTCTTGCGGCCGCCGTCGAGGAGCTTGACGTCCTGGTGGCCGTAGAGCTTGAAGTACCAGTAGGCGTAGGACGCGAACCAGTTGTTGTTGCCGCCGTAGAGCACGACGGTGTCGTCGTTGGCGATGCCCTTCTCCGACAGCAGCTTCTCGAAGCCGGCCTGGTCGACGAAGTCGCGGCGCACCGGGTCCTGGAGGTCGGTCTTCCAGTCGATCCGGACGGCGTTCTTGATGTGGTTCTTGTCGTACGCCGACGTGTCCTCGTCGACCTCGACGATGACCACCTTCGGGTCGTCGATCCGGGCCTGGACCCAGTCGGCGTCCACCAGGACGTCACTGCGGCTCATTGCTGTCTCCTCCGGGGCAGTTGCGGATGTCTCGGCGCACGGACGGGTGCGCACAGGTGCCGGGGCGCTGCACGGGCGCGTCGCGGCTTTTGCGCGGGGAAGGGCGGGGCTGCGTGCGGCGCCGGAAGACGGCGCGGGGGCCCCTACGGGATGCGACAGAGCATGGCGGCGACACGGCACAGGTCGACTGCCCGCCGCTTCGTGAGATCCGCCTGTCGCTTCATGGGCTCGATCGTAGGGAAGGGGACCGGCCGATGTCACCGGCGGTCCGCATCCCGAGATGAGATTGTCCGCACTACGAGATGAACATCAGGTGCCGGGCGGCCGCGCGGCCGCCCCGCCCCCGCCTGGTGCCGCCCCGACTGCGGAGCGGACACCCTCGTCTCACTGGGCGAGAACGACCTTCTTGCCCGTCGCCGCGATGCTGATGCCGTCGGCGTTCACGGTCACCGACGTGAGCTCGATGCCCTCCGGCAGGCCCGACAGCGCACGGGTGAAGTCGATCCGCTCGCGGACCAGGTCCTCCACGACCGGGGGCAGCGAGTCCAGGTCCGGTATCTTGCCCGCGCTCAGCTTGATGCTGTCCTTGCCGGCCAGGCTGATCCCGCTCACCACGCTGCGCTTGATCGAGCCGACCGGGGTGGAGACCTCGACCCCCACCTTGATCTGGCCCTTGCCGTCCGCCGAGGTGCCCCCGTAGCCGATGGTCACGCCGCTCGGGGCGGCCTTGGCGAAGTCCTCGTAGCTGACGAGGGCGGTGCCCTCGGCGGTGTCGGCGACCGCGCTGCTGAAGCCGCTGCCCAGGTCCACCCCGTGCAGGTCGGCCTGGAAGCGGGTGACGCGCAGCGTCTGCCCGCCGGTGCCGGCGGCCTGCACGCCGTCCGCCGTCACCGCGACGTCGTCCAGCTTCTTGACCAGCACCTGCGTGAGGAACGGGAAGCCCTTGATGTCGATCCCCGGCGGGGAGGTCAGCCCCAGCGTCGTCTTCGCCCGGTCCGCCGCCTCGGACTCCGCGAAGTGCACGGCGATCCGGTCCGCCGCGACGAACAGGCCGCCGAGGAGCACGACGAGGACGAGCAGGACCTTCAGAGCGCGCATCGGACAACCCCCGAGTCGGTGTTCGGACCGACCCTAGTCGGTGTGTCAGCCCAGCAGGGCCCGGGCCATGACGTAGACGCCCGGCGCCGCGGCGGTCAGCGGCAGCGCCACACCCGCCGTGAAGTGGACGAACCGGGACGGGAAGTCGTAGCTGGCCACCCGCAGGCCGATCAGCGCGCACACCCCGGCGGCCAGCGCGACCAGGGCCGCGTCGGAGGTCTCCAGCCGTCCGAGGGCGATGCCGCTGCCGGTGGCGGCTGCGAGCGCCACGGCCACGGAGACGACGCCGGGCAGCGGGATCGCCCGGGCGAGCGTCGCGACGGCGACCGCGATCACCGCGGTCACCACGGCGTCGGTGCCCCGCGGGTCCGCCGTGGTCGCCAGGAACCCGGTGGCCAGGATCGTGATCAGCGTCGAGGCGGTGGTCGCGGTCAGCGAGGAGAGCCGCTCCTCGGGACTGCCGCGGTGGCGCAGCTGCAGGACGAGGACGAGCAGCAGCCAGACGCCGAGGGTGCCCACGATCACCGCCGGGGCGTTGTCCGCCCCGGCGATCAGCACCGCGGCCTCGGCGGTGACGCCCGCCAGGAAGGCCAGCACGATGCCCTGCCTCGCCGGCCACATGCCGTTCAGCCGGAACCAGCCGGCCGCGGTGACCGCCTGCAGCACCACGCCCGCGGCGGCGAGCGCGGGGCGGCCCAGCAGCGCCCCGCCGGCCAGCAGCAGGGCCAGGGCGGTCGTGACGAGGGCGGGCTGCATGCCGGGGGCGATGATCGGCGAGCCGGTGCGGGACGCCTGCCGGCGCCGGGCGGCGCGACCGCCGTCCGGGGGCGGCTGCGGGGCGCCCCCGACGGGCGGGAGGACGGCGGTGGCGTCGTGCGCGGGCATCGCGCCCGCGCCGCGGTCGTACCAGTCGTGGTTGTCGGTCACGTGCTCATCCTCCCGCGAACGGCGGGAGCACCTCGACGGTGCCGCCGTCGGCCAACCGCACCCCGGTGTGGTCCCGGGTGCCGACGGGGTTCCCGTCGACCAGGAACGAACAGTTCGCCAGTACGCGGGCGAACTCGGGGCGCGACGCGTGGCGCTCGCGCGCCGCGTCCAGCGCCTCGGCGAGGGTGCCCTCCCGGTACGGCTCCTCCGCGGCGCCGGCGGCGGCCTTGGCCGCGGCCCAGTACCGGATGGTTCCGTGTGCCGCCATAGCGGTCCTTCCGTTCGCCCGTGCGGGTCCTGCCGCCGTCCATGATGGCGCAGCGCGGGCGCCGCGACGTGGCCGGGCCCCGGGCGTGCGGGCCGCGGGGTCAGCCGGGCGTACCGGCGGGGCGGGCCCGCTCGGCCGCCCACACCGCGATGCGGCGCAGGAGGGCGGGCGCCGCGGCGTTCTCGGCGTGGCCGAATCCGGGCTCGATCCAGAGCTCGGCCGCGGCGCCCGCGGCGTCGGCGAGGGAGAGCGGGTGGTCGAGCGGGAAGTAGCCGTCCCGGTCGCCGTGCACGATGAGCAGCGGGGTGGGCGCGATGGACCGCACCGCCTCGACCGGGGCCACGGGCACGGGGTCCCAGTCCTTGTCGTGGATGCGCGTGTGCAGCAGCCCCCGGGAGACCAGCCGTCCCGCGGGCCGGGTGATGGCCCAGTGGACCCGGCGCATCGGCGCCGTACCCCGGTAGTACCAGCGCGCGGGCGCACTCACCGAAACCACGGCGTCAACGTGCGCCCCGTCGTGCGCCGGTTTGCGCCCCGCATGCCGCAGGACGACGGAACCGCCCATGGAGAAACCCACCGAGGCCACCGCGGGGTGGCCCAGCCGTCGCGCCCAGCGCACCGCGGCGTCCAGGTCCCAGACCTCGCGGTCGCCGACCGTGGAGCGCCCGCCCGAGCGGCCGTGCCCCCGGAAGGAGAAGGTCACCACACCGCCGACGCCGTCCACCCGCGCGAAGATCTCCGCCGCGCGGCGCACGGCCGGCCGTTCCAGGGCGCCGGTGAAGCCGTGCGCGACCACGATCGCGAGCCCTCCGGGCGTCGCTCCGGGCAGGTACGCGGCGTCGATCGGCACCCGGTCCTCGGCCGTCAGCACCGCTCGCAACCCACCGGAAATGATCGACGGGACACACGACCGCGCAACCGCGGACTCACTTACGGACTCCATGTGGGCTATTCTCTTGGGTCAAGAGGATCCGGGCAGCGTCGCCCCCGGGTCCTTTCGTGCTTTCCGGGCGACCGGAGCGCACACGTCGGCGGACGCACACGTCCTCGCAGGGACCGAGGAGGGTCGCAATGGGCAAGCGGAACACGCATGACCGGACGATGAACGACGGGAGCGGCCGGTGAGCTCTCTCCTCCTCCTGACCAACGCCCTCCAGCCGTCCACCGAGGTGCTCCCCGCACTCGGACTGCTGCTGCACAACGTAAGGGTGGCCCCGGCCGAGGGCCCCGCGCTGGTGGACACCCCCGGCGCCGACGTGATCCTCATCGACGGCCGCCGCGACCTGCCGCAGGTCCGCTCGCTGTGCCAGCTGCTGCGCTCCACCGGACCCGGCTGCCCGCTGGTCCTGGTGGTCACCGAGGGCGGCCTGGCGGCCGTCACCGCGGACTGGGGCATCGACGACGTCCTGCTGGACACCGCGGGGCCCGCCGAGGTCGAGGCGCGGCTGCGGCTGGCGATGGGCCGGCAGCAGATCAGCGTCGACGACAGCCCGATGGAGATCCGCAACGGGGACCTGTCGGTCGACGAGGCCACGTACAGCGCGAAGCTCAAGGGCCGGGTCCTGGACCTGACCTTCAAGGAGTTCGAGCTGCTCAAGTACCTCGCGCAGCACCCGGGCCGGGTCTTCACCCGCGCCCAGCTCCTGCAGGAGGTCTGGGGCTACGACTACTTCGGCGGCACGCGCACCGTGGACGTGCACGTACGGCGGCTGCGCGCCAAGCTCGGTCCCGAGCACGAGTCCCTGATCGGCACCGTCCGCAACGTCGGCTACCGCTTCGTCACCCCGGAGAAGGGCGAGCGGACGGCGGAGGAGCCGGCGCCGTCGCGGACCGAGGAGGCACCCGGGCAGGGAACGGCCGTCACCGCCTCCCGGAACGGCTGATCACGCGGTGGTCACGCCTGTGGACAGACGGTGGGACGCGCGGGTGTACCCGCGTAGACTCGGCCCGTGGCAAAGGTGACGCGTGACGATGTGGCAAGGCTTGCGGGGACCTCGACCGCAGTCGTCAGCTACGTCATCAACAACGGACCCCGGCCGGTCGCACCGGCCACCCGCGAGCGTGTCCTGGCGGCGATCAAACAACTGGGCTACCGCCCCGACCGGGTGGCCCAGGCGATGGCGAGCCGTCGCACGGACCTCATAGGCCTGATCGTGCCGGACGCCCGGCAGCCGTTCTTCGCGGAGATGGCGCACGCCGTCGAGAGGGCGGCCGCCGAGCGCGGCAAGATGGTGCTGGTCGGCAACTCGGACTACCTCGACGAGCGCGAGGTGCACTACCTGCGTGCCTTCCTCGGCATGCGGGTCTCCGGGCTGATCCTCATCAGCCAGGGCCTCAGCGAGCACGCGGCGACGGAGATCGACGCCTGGGACGCGCGGGTCGTGCTGATGCACCGGCGGCCCGAGGCGATCGACGACGTCGCGGTCGTGACGGACGACGTCGGCGGCGCCCAGCTCGCCACCCGGCACCTGCTGGAGCACGGGCACGCGTACGTGGCCTGCCTCGGCGGCACCGAGGTCACCCCGAAGCACGGCGACCCCGTCACGGACCACATCGAGGGCTGGCGCCGCGCCATGCAGGAGGCGGGGCTCCCCGTCGACGGCCATCTGTACTCGTCCCCGTACAACCGCTACGACGCCTACGAGGTCGGCCTGGAACTGCTCTCCCGGCCCGACCGGCCGACCGCCATCGTGTGCGCGACCGACGACCAGGCCATCGGCCTGCTGCGGGCGGCCCGCGAACTGCGGATCGACGTGCCCGGCGAGCTGGCCGTGGCCGGCTTCGACGACGTCAAGGAGGCGGGGCTGACCGACCCGCCGCTGACGACGGTGGCCTCGGACCGCGAGGCGATGGCCCGTGCGGCGGTGGACCTGGTGCTGGACGACGGGCTGCGGGTCTCCGGCTCGCGGCGGGAGCGGCTGCGGCAGTTCCCGTCCCGGCTGGTCGTGCGGCGCAGCTGCGGCTGCCACTGACCGTTCCGCCGGTCGCGGCGGGCCCCGCCCGCCGCGACCGGCGACCTGTCTACGGGCCGTGTAAGCCTAGGCCCTGACCTGGCGCTTCGTTCTTTATATCAGGCATACGGAACTCTGCCCCGGTTCTCAGGTCACGCTCAGGAAGCTCTCATGTTCGGCGAGCACAGTCATAGGCATGAACGAGAGCACCCGTCACGACGACGCCTACGACCCGCAGCAGCCGCAGCAGTCCCCCGGCGCCGGCGGGTACCCGTCCCGGCCGCCGTACGCGCCGCACGTCCCGTACGGACACCCGGCGCCCTACGCCTCGCAGCCCCAGCCCCAGCCCCAACCGCAGCCCACGCCGATGCCGGCGCCCGCGCCCGCGACCGGGATCCCCAAGCAACGCACGCGACGCCCCGTGGCCCTGGTCGCCTCCGTGGCACTGGTGTCCGCGCTGATCGGCGGCGGGACGGCCGCCCTGGTGGGGCGGGCGACCACCTCGCCGTCCGTGGCGGGCACCACGACCAAGGTGATCGGCACCAGCAGTTCGGGCAGCACCGGCGTCGCGGCCGTCGCCGCCGCCGTCAGCCCGAGCATCGTGGAGATCAGCGCGACGTCCGGCGCCGGGGAGTCGACCGGTTCCGGCGTGGTCGTCACCGGTGACGGTGAGATCGTCACCAACAACCACGTCGTCTCCGGAGCGGACTCGGTCAAGGTCACCTTCAGCTCCGGCAAGACGGTCACCGCAGCCGTCGTCGGCACCGACGGCGGCAAGGACCTCGCGCTGGTGAAGGCCGAGGGCGTGAGCGGCCTGCCGGTCGCGTCGCTGGGCGACTCCAGCCGGGTCTCGGTCGGCGACCAGGTCGTCGCCATCGGCTCCCCCGAGGGCCTGACCGGCACGGTCACCAGCGGCATCGTCTCCGCGCTCGACCGCGACGTGACCATCTCCACCGGCCAGGGCCAGGGACAGCGACCCGGCGGCGGCACCGGCCGGTGGCCGTTCGAGTTCGGCGGCGGCCAGTACAACGGCGACGTCGGCTCGTCCACGACCACGTACAAGGCGATCCAGACCGACGCCTCGCTCAACCCCGGGAACTCCGGTGGCGCCCTGATCAACATGAACGGCGAGATCATCGGCATCAACTCGGCCATGTACTCCGCCGCTTCCTCCTCCTCCGGCCAGGCCGGCAGCGTCGGCCTCGGCTTCGCCATCCCCGTGAACACCCTCAAGGCAGACCTCGACACCCTGCGCAACGGCGGCGGCGACAGCTGACCGCACCGCACCGAAGGGACGTGGGCACCATGAACGTCTTCCTGAGCACCTCCCTCCACCCCGCCGGAGTCCCGTCCGGCCCCTCCGACCGCGCGCTGATCCCCTACCGGGAGCCGGCCGCCCGCGAGCCGGAGATCGCGACCACCCGCCGGTACGCGCGCCGCTACGCCCGCCGGGCGATTGCGGCCCACCGCCTCGCCGCCGTGCGAGGCTAAGAACCGGAGCACCCCGCCGCACCCCGGCGGCACCCACCGCCCCCGACCCTCATCCCGCGAGGTGGAAGACCATGAGCCCCGGCGAGAACGGCGAGGCCCCCGCCCGCATCCTGATCGTGGACGACGAGCCCGCGGTCCGCGAAGCACTCCGGCGCAGCCTCGCCTTCGAGGGATACGAGACCGAGCTGGCGGAGGACGGCCTGGCCGCCCTGGACCAGGTCGCCTCCTACCGGCCCGACGCGATCGTCCTCGACGTCCTCATGCCGCGCATGGACGGCCTCACCACCGCCCGCAGGCTCCGGTCCGGCGGCACCACCACACCGATCCTCATGCTCACCGCCCGCGACACGGTGGGCGACCGGGTCACCGGTCTCGACGCGGGCGCCGACGACTACCTCGTCAAGCCCTTCGAGCTGGACGAACTGCTGGCCCGGCTGCGGGCGCTGCTGCGGCGCAGCGCGTACGCGACGGTGCCGGGCGGCGACCACGGCGAGGAGAGCGTGCTGTCCTTCGCGGACCTGCGGATGGACACCTCGACCCGCGAGGTCACCCGGGCCGGCGTGCCGGTCGAGCTGACCCGCACCGAGTACACCCTGCTGGAGATGTTCCTCGCGCACCCGCGCCAGGTGCTCACCCGGGAGCAGATCCTCAAGGCGGTCTGGGGCTTCGACTTCGAGCCGAGCTCCAACTCCCTGGACGTGTACGTCATGTACCTGCGGCGCAAGACCGAGTCCGGCAGCCTGCCCCGCCTGGTCCACACCGTGCGGGGCGTCGGCTACGTGCTGCGCTCCGCGGAGGGCAAGGGCTGATGCCGCGCATCCCGCGCTTCCGTTCCCTGCCGCTGCGGTCCCGGCTGGCGATCCTCACCGCGGCCGCCGTGGCGGCCGCCGTGGCCGCGTGCGCGCTGGCCTGCTGGTTCATCGTGCAGAAGCAGCTGATGGACCAGCTGGACGAGTCGCTGCGCGCGCCGGGCAACGCGGCCCCCGCCGCCCGGAGCGTGCTCGGGGACTACGGATGTCTGAGCAAGCCCCAGAACGACACGTCCGACGGGGCGCTCGCCTTCAACCCCAACCACTCGTCCGTGCTGCTCGTCACCGAGGACGGCACGGGGTGCTGGGTGCTCGGCGACGAGATGCTCCCGGTGAGCGAGGCCGACCTGGCCGTGGTCCGGGGTGACGCGTCGGAGTCCCTGCAGACCGTGACCACGAAGGACGGCACGGAGATGCGGGTGCTGACGCGGCCCGCCCAGATCGAGTACTCCCGCCAGCGGACGGAGCGGGCCGCGATCTCGGTCGGCCGCCCGCTCAGCGAGGTGACCGGGCCGCTGAACACCCTGGCCGTGATCCTGCTGGCCGTCAGCGGGATAGGGGTGGTCGGCGCCAGCGTCGCCGGACTCGGGGTGGCCCGTGCGGGGCTGAAGCCGGTGGACCGGCTCACCGACACCGTGGAGCACGTCGCCCGCACCGAGGACCTGAGCGTCCGCATCCCGGTCGAGGGCCGCGACGAGATCGCCCGGCTGTCGGCCTCCTTCAACTCCATGACGGCCGCGCTGTCCTCCTCCCGCGAGCTGCAGCAGCAGCTGATCGCGGACGCCGGTCATGAACTGCGCACCCCGCTCACCTCCCTGCGCACCAACATCGAACTGCTGGAACGCAGCGAGCTGACCGGCCGGGAGCTGCCCCCGGAGGACCGCCGGGAGCTGATGCTGTCGGTGAAGGCGCAGATGAGCGAACTGGCGGCGCTCATCGGCGATCTGCAGGAACTGTCCCGTCCGGACGCGGCGCCCGGCGGGTCGCCCTCGCAGACCGTGGCGTTCCACGAGGTCGTGGAGGCGGCACTGGAGCGGGCCCGGCGCCGTACCGGTCCCGACCTGAAGATCACCACCGAGCTGGCCCCCTGGTACCTGCGGGCCGAACCCTCCGCCCTGGAACGGGCGGTGATCAACCTCCTGGACAACGCCGTGAAGTTCAGCCCGCCGGCCGGCACGATCGAGGTCGACCTGCACGGCGGCGAGCTCACGGTCAGGGACCACGGCCCGGGCATCCCGCCGGAGGACCTGCCGCACGTCTTCGAGCGCTTCTGGCGTTCGGCCTCCGCCCGCAGCCTGCCCGGCTCGGGCCTCGGCCTGTCGATCGTGGCCCGTACGGTGCAGCAGCTCGGCGGCACCATCGCCCTGCACCCCGCGCAGGGCGGCGGCACCGTGGCGGTCGTACGGCTGCCCGGGGCGCAGACCCCGCCGCCCGAGGCGCCGGAGACGCCCGAGACGCCCGAGACGCCCGGGACACCGGAGAGGCCCGGCACACCCGAGACCGTCTGAGACCGCCTGCGCGACCGCCCGTCCGGGCCGGCTACCCGGCGTGCCAGCGCTGCGCGTCGCCGCTGCCGGCGGAGGCGAAGGAGAGGGTGGAGCCGGGGGTCGAGCCGTCCGGCTGCATCGCGGTGCCGAGGTCGATCAGCGGGCGGACCCGGCCCAGGGAGTCGACCAGGAACTGCAGGTTCCGCGCGTTCCTGCCCTCGGCCGACGAGCAGGCCCAGATGCCGAGGCCGCGGTCGGTGTCACCGCGCGAGTCCAGGCAGAACGAGGAGTCCGCGCCGTTGACCAGCAGGCCGCGGGAGTCCACCCGCCACTGCTGGGAGGCCGAGCCGGAGTCGCAGCCCGCGACGATGACGTCGTCGCCCTTGTCGAACTCCTCGTCCCGTACGTCCAGGCAGAGGCCGGACGCGTCGTTGACGATCTGGGCGTAGCTGCTGCCCGGCACCCTCCGCGGCGGGCCGGCGCTCGGCGTGCGCGTCGCCGGGGCCTCGTGGGTGGCCCCGGCGCCGGGCCGCGTGGGCGAGCGGGTCGCGGAGGCGCTCGGGGTCCCCGCGGGGCTCGGGGTGAGGGTCTGCGTGGCGGTGGCGGTGGCGGTCGCGGTGACCGTGACCGAGCCCGTGGGCGGCTGGGGCAGTGCCCTGTTGCTGCCGGTCGGTGCGGGGTCGTCACCCGTCGCGTACACCAGGCCGGTGGCTGCCAGGCTGGCGGCGGCGACCAGCACCAGGGAGACCAGGGGCGAGGGGTGGCGGGCGCGCAGGTTCAGCAGCCGCTCCAGCGGTCCGGGCCGCCGGCGCCGGCGGGACGTCGGGGGCGGAGCCGGCGGGGCGGGTGCGGTGGCGGGCAGCGCGGGGGCGGACCGGGCCGCCAGGTAGGCGGGCCCCGCCCATCCGAGCAGGGCCGTGGCGAGCAGCGGCCGGGGGTCGCGTTCGAGGACGATCAGCGTCTCCAGCGCACCGGCACAGCCCTGGCAGTGCGCGAGGTGCCGCTCCACGTCCTCGTTCTGCCGGGCGTCGTCACGGCGGGCGGCGGCGTCGAGGAGGCGGCCGAAGCCCTTGCACCGGGGGTCCTCGCTGCGCTCCAGGTACGTCCGCAGGTAGGCCTCGCGCAGCGCGTCCCGGGCCCTGGCGGTCAGGTCCGGCACCTCCGCGGCCCTGTCACCGGTCCACCGGGCGACCTCGGTGTCGCCCTCCCGCTCGACGACCGCGTGCCACAGCACGCCCTGGGTGTGCTGCGGCAGGACGGCGAAGGCACCGCACAGCACGGAGCGTTCGGCCAGGTGGAGCCGGGGGTGGACGGGCAGGCCCGGGAGCCCGGGGACGCGCTGCTCGGCGCCGCGGATGTCGTCGATGAAGGCGGCGTACGCGTCACCGAGCCGTTCGCGGCGGCTGCCGCCCGCCCACACGGCGGCGGCCTGGTGGACGAGCATCAGCAGCCGGTGCCGCCAGGGACCGCGCGGGTCGACCCCCCGGTGCACCTCCTGCCAGGCCAGCGCGAAGGCCTGCGCGGCGAGTTGGTCGGCGGCGGACTGTCCGCGGACGCACAGCCGTGCGTAGCAGACGACGGCCGGGAGGTGACGGCGACGCAGTTCCTCGGTCGCCGGGTAGGCGGTCGGTGCGCCGGCCCGTACCCGCTCGGTGAGAGCGGCGTCGGACAACTCGTCGTAGACGGGCTCTTGGTGCGTTTGGGACACGGCGGACCACCCGGACACGTCGATGGGTCTGGAGGGACAGGGTTGCCCATGGTGGGCCACAAGTTACTGCCGAGGAAAGTGTTTCCGCTGGTAACTCCCCTGCCCGACAAGGGGTAAGCGCCTTCAGTCCACGCGCTGCGGCCGAGGGGTCACCCTGTGCCGCCGCTCCGTCGGTCCGGCGGCGGGGCGGGTCGCGACGGACCGGCCCCAGCAGCGCCGCGTCACGGGGCGGCATCACCCCGCCCGGCGTGGACCGTCCGGTGGACGCGCCGGACCGCCGCGACCCCTACCGCCGAGGTCGCGCCCGCTCAGCGGATGACGTGCGGCAGGAAGCGCGCGTACGTGTCGGTGACCAGGCCCGCAGACTCGCGGATGCCGAGCCCGGCCGGTTCGTCCGCCACGACCCACGCGCCGAGCACCACGTGGTTGCCGTCGAACACGGGCAGCGGGGCCAGTTCCTGGTAGCAGCAGGGTTCGTCGACGCGCGGCACGGCGGCCTCGCCCGCGCGGTGCACCGTGACGCCGGCACCCTCGCGGCCGAGCAGCGGCTTGGCGACCCAGCCGGTGGTCCGGGCGAGGTCGCGGGGACCGTCGAGGTGGGCGGCGAGGAGGTTGGGGTGGCCCGGGTAGAGCTCCCACAGGACGGCCAGGAGCGCCTTGTTGGACAGGAGCATCTTCCAGGCGGGCTCGATCCAGCAGGTGGTGCCGGTGCCGCCGCCGTTGTCGAGGGTGTCCAGGACGTGGCCGCCGAACGGGTCGCCGGCCAGCCATTCCCAGGGGTAGAGCTTGAAGCAGCTGCGGATGAAGCGCATCCGGTCGTCGACGAAGCGGCCGGACAGCTCGTCCCAGCCGATCGCCTCGACGGACAGGGCGTGGGTGTCGAGTCCGGCCTGTTCGGCGGTCTCCCGCAGGTAGGCCACCGTCATCAGGTCCTCGCCGAGCTCGTCGGCCTCGGTGTGCGCGAAATGCACCGGGCCGGGCGGCAGCAGCGGGGCCTGGCGCCGCCACGCGTCGACGAGGCGTTCGTGGAGGGAGTTCCACTGGTCGGCGCCGGGGAAACGGTCCTCCATCCAGAACCACTGGGCGCCGGCCGCCTCCACCAGCGAGGTGGGGGTGTCGGCGTTGTACTCCAGCAGCTTCGCCGGGCCGGTCCCGTCGTAGCGCAGGTCGAAGCGGCCGTAGAGGGAGGGGAGTTCGGTGCGCCGCCGCCAGGACTCGGCGATCCGCCCCGCCAGGCGCGGGTCGTGGACGCCGAGCTCGGCGAAGCGGTCCTCGGTCACGATGTGCTCCGCGGCGGCCAGGCACATCGCGTGCAGTTCCGCGACGGTCTCCTCCAGGGCCTCGACCTCCGGGAGCGAGAACGCGTAGTACCCGCTCTCGTCCCAGTACGGCCGCAGGGAGCCGTCGGGGTAACGGGTCAGCGGGTAGACGACGCCCTGGTCCTCCACGATCCGCTGCCAGCCCGGGCGCGGCTCGACGGCGTACCGGCGCATCAGCCGCCGCCGGACCCGTGGCCCGAGCCGTGGCCGCCGAAGCCCCCGGTCTTCACCGACGACTTGTCGAAGCTGCCGCCCTTGGCCTTCCCGTTGCGGACGCTGCCGCCGTAGTAGTAGCGGCCGTGGCCGCTGTCGTCGTCACACTCCTTGACCGGGAGCGTCCGGTACGTGTCCGGGTCCACGCAGCGCTTGTCGGGCTCGGAGCCGCACGCGGTCAGCGCGGCGGCCAGCACGCCCATGCCGCCGAGGATCACCGTGCCGGACCTGAACCGCCGTCGCTCCGTGGTCGTCATGTCCACAGCGTAGGCACCAGGGGCCGGCGCCACGAGAGCGGGGTCGCGGGCGGCCCGCCGCGAAGGACGGGGGCGGCCGTCGGTGTCGACGGCCGCCCCCGGGGCGGAGCACGGTCGCGGGACCCGCCCGCTCGTGCCGCGTACTACTGGACGATCGTGATGCGGTTCGCCGCCGGGGCCGCCAGCGGCGCGGAGGCCGAGGAGTTGGCGGTCAGGTAGGCGTTGAGCGCGGCCAGGTCGTCCCCGCCGACGAGCTCGTTGGTGCCCTTGGCCAGCTCGCCGAAGCCGTCACCGCCGCCGGACAGGAAGGAGTTCATCGCGACGCGGTAGCTGCCCGCCGGGTCGATCGGGGCGCCACCGAGACGGATCGAGTCGGTCACGACACGGGCGGCACCGGTCTTGGTGAGGTCCAGCGTGTAGGTCAGGCCGCTGGAGATCTGCAGGATCTTCGGGGCGGCCTCGTTGCTGCCGCTGACCTGCTGCTGGAGCACGGTGACCAGCTGGGCGCCGGTCAGCGTCCGCAGGTTGACCGTGTTGCTGAACGGCTGGACCGCGAAGCCCTCGGCGTAGGTGACGACGCCGTCGCCCTCGCTGCCGGTGGCCTTGTGCACCAGGTCGGTGCGGATCCCGCCGGGGTTCATCAGCGCGATCGTGGCCGAGGGGTCGAGGGTCTTGGCGTACGCGAGCTGCGCGTCGGCGATGAGGTCGCCGAGGGCGGACTCGTTGCCGGCCCGGGTGATGTCCTGCGAGATGTAGCCGACGGTGCGGCCCGCGACCGGGGCGGCCAGCGTCTGCCAGCGGCTGATCAGCGAGGTCATGTCCGCGGCCTTGGTCTGGGTGCGGTCCACGACGTGGTTGGAGCCCTCGACCGAGGCGCGCACGATGTCGTGCGTGCGCAGGTCGTACTTCATGTCGAGCTCGGTGAAGAGCCGGCCGAAGGACGCCGCGCTGGTGACCAGGCGGTCGTTGCCCTTGGGGTCGGGGATGGTGCAGACGTACGCGTTGTGGGTGTGGCCGGTGACCAGCGCGTCGACGTCCGCCGAGGTGTTCTTGGCGATGTCGACGATCGGGCCGGACAGACCGGTGCCCGCACCGCCGGCGTCGCAGTCGTAGTTGTACGCGGAGGAGGCGGGGAAGCCGCCCTCGTGCACGAGCGCGACGACGGCGTTGACGCCCTTGCGCTTGAGCTCCTTGGTGTACTTGTTGATCGTCTCGACCTCGTCGAGGAACTTCAGGCCCTTGACGCCCTCGGCGGTGACGATGTTCGGGGTGCCCTCGAGCGTGACGCCGATGAAGCCGACGCGGACGCCCTTGACGTTCTCGATGGTGTAGGGCTTGAGCAGCGGGCGGCCGGTCTTCTCGTTGACGACGTTCGCCGAGAGGATCGGGTAGTCCGCGCCCTTGAACGTGCGGCCCTTCTCGTAGCAGCCCTCGATCGGGTGGCAGCCGCCGTTCTGCAGGCGGAGCAGCTCGTCCTTGCCCTCGTCGAACTCGTGGTTGCCGACGCCGGTGACGTCCAGGCCCAGCTTGTTCATGGCCTCGACGGTGGGCTCGTCGTGGAACAGGCCGGACAGCAGCGGGCTGGCGCCCACGATGTCGCCGGCGGCGACGGTGAGCGAACGCTCCTGCCCCTTGCGGGCGGTGCGCAGGCTGGAGGCCAGGTACTCGACGCCGCCGGCGTCGACGGTCTTGGTGGTGCCGTCCGCCTGGAGCTCGGTGACGCGGCCGGAGGAACCGGCCGGGGGCTCCAGGTTGCCGTGGAAGTCGTTGACGGCGAGCAGCTGGAGGTCGACGGTACGGCTGCCGTGGCCGTGACCCCCGTGGTGGGTCTCGTGGGCCTGGGCGGCCGGGCTCGCTATCGCGAGCACACCGACCGCCGCCAGACCGGCGGTCGCGGCGGCGACGCGGCGTGCGGCACGGCGACGCGGGTGGGTCACTGACATGGGTCCCCTTGGACGTGAACGATGGATGGAGGCGGAGGACGGCCGCAGCCTATTGTCAACGCGCGTAGTTGTCAGTGGCTTTGCGGTTACGGGCAGGTTTCGACTGATCGGTACATGACGGGCAGCCGGGAATTCCGTCTCACCCACCGGAATGATCTGTCTCGCCATTCAAACAAGCGACATAGTTGGATCCACCACCGACCGAGGAGGTGCACCCATGCCCCGTCGCTGGCTGATGCTCGCCCTGGGCACCGCCGCACAGACCGCCGCCTGCGCCTTCGTCTACGGAGTCCCCTATCTGGCCGCCACGTTGCGGGACACGGCGCACCTGACGCTGCCGCAGATCGGGCTGCTCATCGCCTGCCCCACCGCCGGCCTGGTCGCCGCCCTCGTCGTGTGGGGCGCCGCCGCCGACCGGTACGGCGAACGCGTCGTCATCGCCACCGGTCTGGGCGGCGCCGCCGCGCTGCTCGCCGTCGCGGCCGGCGCGGTGGGTACCGGGGGCGGCACGACGGCGCTGGGCGCGCTGCTCGCCCTGGCGGGAGCGGCGGGGGCCTCGGTGTACTCCGCGAGCGGACGCCTCGTCATGGGCTGGTTCTCCGCCGGGGAACGCGGGCTGGCCATGGGCATCCGGCAGACCGCCACCCCGCTGGGCATGGGAGTGGCCGCACTGACCATGCCCCCGCTCGCCGCCGCGTACGGGGTGCACGGCGCCTTCGGCTTCCTGGCCGCCGTGTGCGGGGTCGTCGCCTGCCTGGTCGCACTGTTCGCCGTCGACCCGGTACGCCCGCGGACCGGTCCCGGCGCGGCGCCGGCCGCCAACCCCTACCGGGGCTCGGCGACCTTGTGGCGGATCCACGGCGCGGGCGCGCTGCTGGTCGTACCGCAGTTCACGGCGGGGGCCTTCGCCCTCGTGCTGCTGGTGGACACCCGGGGCTGGTCCCCGGTCGGCGCCGGCCGGCTGATCGCCCTCGCGCAGGTGCTGGGGGCCTGCTTCCGGATCGCCGCCGGGCGCTGGTCGGACCGGGTCGGCAGCCGGCTGCGGCCGATGCGGCAACTCGCCGTCGCCACCGCCGTGGTGGTCGTCGCGGCGGCCGTGACCGCGGCCTTCCCCTCCCCGGTGACCGCCGCCGCCCTCGTACTGTCCATAGGGATCACCGCCAGCACCAACGGCCTGTCCTTCACCGCCACGGCCGAACGCGCCGGCCCGTCCTGGTCCGGCCGTGCCCTCGGCGTCCACAACACCGGCCAGAACCTGACCGCCGCCGTCGTCCCGCCGCTGAGCGCCGCCCTCATCTCGGCCACCGGCTACTGGCCCGCCCTCGCCGCCGCGGCGGCCGTGGCCTGCGGTGCGGCGGCACTGGTGCCGATGGACACCTCCCGCACCCCCACGGCCGTAAGCTCGGTCCCATGACCGACGCAGCAGCGCAGCAGACCGCCGTGGGCCCACGCAGGATCGAGACCCTCGACGCGCTGAGCCCCGGCCGCGCCGAGGCGGTCCTGGCCCTGATCGAGGCGGCCGCGGCGGTCGACGGCCAGGCCGCGGTCTCCGAGCAGGGCCGGCTGAACCTGCGCGGCAGCGCCCGTGAGGGCGTACGCCACCTGGTGGTCGAGAGCGACGGCGTGCTCGTCGGGTACGCCCAACTGGAGGACACCGACCCGGTCGAGGCCCCCGCCGCCGAGATGGTCATCCACCCCGCGTACCGCGCGCAGGGTCACGGCCGCGCCCTCGGCCACGCACTGCTCGGCGCCTCCGGCAAACGGCTGCGCGTGTGGGCGCACGGCGGCCATCCCGCCGCCCGCCACCTGGCCGGGCTGCTCGGCCTCGCCCTCTTCCGCGAGCTGCGGCAGCTGCGCCGCCCCCTGGAGGAGGGCGCCGGCGCGCCCCCGCTGGGCGAGCCCGTGCTCCCCGCCGGCGTCACCGTGCGCGCCTTCGTCCCCGGGCAGGACGACGCCGCCTGGCTGGCGGTCAACGCCGCCGCCTTCGCGCACCACCCCGAGCAGGGCAGCCTCACCCAGCGCGACCTCGACGACCGCAAGGCCGAGCCCTGGTTCGACCCGGCCGGCTTCTTCCTCGCCTTCCGCGGCGACCGGCTGGCCGGCTTCCACTGGACGAAGGTGCACGAGCGCGAGCGTCTCGGCGAGGTCTACGTCCTGGGCATCCACCCCGAGGAGCAGGGCGGCGGCCTGGGCCGGGCGCTCACCCTGATCGGGCTGCGGCACCTCGTGCACGACCGCGGCCTGCCCACCGCGATGCTCTACGTCGACGCGGACAACGCCCCCGCCCTCGCCGTCTACGAACGTCTCGGCTTCACCACGCACGAGGTCGACCTGATGTACCGGACGGAGACCTGAGGCTCCCGCGGGCGGGCGATCGGGCCTCCGGCGGAGCCATCCGGGTGCCCGCCCGGACACGGCCGGTACGTACGGCGATTTCCTGACCGCCACCTGCCCGTTACCGGCGATTCAAACTCGCTTGCGAGCATCTGTGAATGCAGACGCCCGCCGCGACCCACCTCCCCCCTCTCGACCTGCCGGTATCCCGGCGCGCCGGGGACAATGGAGGCATGGTCGGTGGCCGGGTTCCGTGCGCCGCCGTCCACGTGAACGACGTGCCGGATCCGGAGGAGGGCTCGCACCCATGGCCTCGATGAATTTCCCGACGAACGCCCGGACCGAGCGGTCCGGCTCCGGTGCTCCCGCCGAGTCCGAGACCCCGGCGGAACAGCCCCCGGCGGAGCAGTCCCCGTCCTACGGCCGCCCGCACGTCGTCCCGCCCCTGCACCCCGAGCTCAAGCGCCTGGACGGCCTCGCGACCGTGCCGCGGCCGGCGGAGAAGTCGGGCGAGGCCCTTCCGGCCGACGCGGCGGTGGACGAGGGCACGGACGAAGAGCTCCCGCTGAACCGTTTCCTTGACCGCGAGCAGAGCTGGCTGGCCTTCAACGAGCGCGTGCTGGAACTCGCCGAGGATCCGGGCACGCCCCTCCTCGAACGGGCCAACTTCCTCGCGATCTTCGCCAGCAACCTGGACGAGTTCTTCATGGTCCGCGTCGCCGGCCTGAAGCGCCGCATCACCACCGGCGTCGCCCAGCGCTCGGCCTCCGGCCTGTCGCCCACCAAGGTGCTGGAGAACATCCTCACCCGCGCCCGCGAGCTCATGGCCCGGCACGCCGCCTGCTTCCAGAACGACGTTGCCCCGGCGCTGGCCGAGGAGGACATCCACATCATCCGGTGGAGCGACCTCACCGAGAAGGAGCAGGCCCGGCTCTTCACGCTCTTCCGCAACAAGATCTTCCCGGTCCTGACTCCGCTGGCCGTCGACCCGGCGCACCCGTTCCCGTACATCTCCGGCCTGTCCCTGAACCTGGCCGTCACCGTGCGCAACCCGGTCTCCGGTCACGACCACTTCGCCCGTGTGAAGGTCCCGCCGATCCTGTCCCGGTTCCTCGAGGCCGGCCCGCAGCGCTTCGTCCCGCTGGAGGACGTCATCGCCGCGCACCTGGAGGAGCTGTTCCCCGGCATGGAGGTGCTGGACAGCCACATGTTCCGGGTGACCCGGAACGAGGACCTGGAGGTCGAGGAGGACGACGCGGAGAACCTGCTCCAGGCCCTGGAGAAGGAGCTGCTGCGGCGCCGCTTCGGTCCCCCGGTCCGCCTGGAGGTCGAGGAGTCGATCTCCCCGCAGGCCCTGGACACCCTGGTCCAGGAGCTGAACATAGAGGACGCCGAGGTCTACCCGCTGCCCGGACCGCTCGACCTGACCGGGCTGTTCGCGATCGCCGGGCAGGACCGTCCGGAGCTGAGGTTCCCGAAGTTCGTCGGCGGCACCCACCCGGACCTGGCCGAGGTCGAGTCCGCGCACGCCACCGACGTCTTCGCGGCGCTGCGCGAGCGCGACGTGCTGCTGCACCACCCCTACAACTCCTTCTCCACCTCCGTGCAGCGGTTCCTGGAGCAGGCCGCGCAGGACCCGGACGTCCTGGCCATCAAGCAGACGCTGTACCGCACCTCCGGCGACTCGCCGATCGTGGACGCGCTGATCGACGCCGCCGAGGCCGGCAAGCAGGTGCTGGTGCTGGTCGAGATCAAGGCGCGCTTCGACGAGCAGGCCAACATCAAGTGGGCCCGCAAGCTGGAGGAGGCCGGCTGCCACGTCGTCTACGGCCTGGTCGGGCTGAAGACGCACTGCAAGCTGTCGCTGGTGGTCCGCCAGGAGGGCGACACGCTGCGCCGCTACAGCCACGTCGGCACCGGCAACTACCACCCGAAGACCGCCCGGCTCTACGAGGACCTCGGGCTGCTGACCGCCGACGCGCAGGTCGGCGCCGACCTGTCCCACCTGTTCAACCGGCTCTCCGGCTACTCGCGCCGCGAGACCTACAACCGGCTGCTGGTGGCCCCGCGCAGCCTGCGCGACGGGCTGGTCTCGCGGATCCTCGCGGAGATCGCCCACCACCGCGAGGGCCGGCCCGCGTACATCCGGATCAAGGCCAACTCGATGGTCGACGAGGCGATCATCGACGCCCTGTACCGGGCCTCCATGGCCGGCGTGCCCGTCGACGTCTGGGTGCGCGGCATCTGCGCGCTGCGCCCGGGGGTGCCGGGGCTGTCGGAGAACATCCGGGTGCGCAGCGTGCTCGGCCGCTTCCTGGAGCACTCCCGGGTCTTCGTCTTCGGCAACGGAGGCGACCCCGAGGTGTGGCTCGGCAGCGCCGACATGATGCACCGCAACCTCGACCGCCGGATCGAGGCGCTGGTCCGGGTCGCCGACCCGGCGCACCGCGCCTCCCTGAACCGATTCCTGGAGACCGGAACCTCGGACTCCACCTCGTCCTGGTGGCTCGGCCCGGACGGGGACTGGACCCGGCACAGCACCGACGCCGAAGGGCGTCCGCTGCCCCACATCCAGGAGATGCTCATCGATGCGCGGAGGCGCCGGCGTGGCCCAGCGACACCCTGACACGGCAGCGACGCCCGCCGGCCTGACCGCCGGCGGGCTCCCCGACCGTGAGGCCGGTGCGGTCCTCGGACAGTACCTGCGGGAGGAGGCCACGGCCTTTCTGCGCGCACTGGCACCACGTGAGGGCGAACCCGGCCGCCCCCAGGACGACACCGCCGAGAGCGGCCGCCAGATGCGCCGCTCGGCCCGCCGCATCGCCGGCACGCTGCACACCTTCGGGTCGCTCACCGACCCGGGCTGGGCCGACCCCCTGCGGGCCGAGCTCGGCTGGCTCACCGACACCCTCGGCCGCGAGCACCGCTACGCCGCCCGGCTCAGCCGGCTGATCGGCGCACTGCAGCGGCTGGCCTCCGCGGAGGACACCGGGGGCATCCCCGCCGCTCCCTCCGACGACGACCTCGGCCTGTGGCTGCCGGTGCCCACCGCGCCGGACCCGGCGGCCGCGGTGTCCGAACCGCCCCGCGAGCGCCTGGGCGGCGTCGCGGAGACCCCGCGCGGCACGGCGGCCGCGCCCCAGGCGCCCGCCGAGCTCCCGGAACCGCTGACCGCGGTGGCCCACGCCGCCGGGACCCGTCGCTCCCCCGCTCCGCCGCAGGCCGCCGAACGCGGCGGCGCCGCGAGCGGCCCGCTCGCCGTGGGCGCCGCCCGGGCCGGTGCCCTGCTGGAACGTCAGCTCACCCTCGCCCGGACCCGGGCGCACTCCGCCGCCCTGCAGGCCATGGGCTCCTCGCGGTTCCACGCGGTGGTGGACGCGGTGGCGGTGCTCGCCTCCGAGGTGCCGCTGTCCCCCGCGGCGCGCAAACCCGCCGCCACCGTGCTGCCGCTGCTGGCGGAACAGGCCCACGCCCGGCTCACCGAGGCCGCGGCCGCGCTGCCGCTGACGCGCGCACGGCACCCGTACAACGGCGAGACGCTCCACGCCGCGCTCGCCGGCGAACTGCCCGCCGAACGCCAGGACGCCGCGTGGAACCGGGTCCGCGTCCTGCTGCGCCTGCGCCGTTACGCCCAGGAGGTGCTGGCCTACGACGACGGGGACTCCGCCGCCCGGCTGGCCGCCGCGGCGCGGGTGCTGGAGCAGCACCGCGAGGCCTCGGAGGCGGCGACCGCCGTCACCGCCGCCGCACGCACCCCGCGGATCGCCCCCGCCACCGCCTACGCGCTGGGCGTGCTCCACGCCGACCAGCGCCTGGAGGTGGAGGCGGCCCGGTACGCCTTCGCCCACCTGTGGTCACGCTGACGGTCGCACTGAGCGTCCGCCCGCCCGCGGGAGCGGCCCGTGACCCGCAGCCCCGCCCGGAAAGGAGCACCGCCATCGCCTCCACCGGAACCGCCGACACCCCGATCCTCGCCGCCGGAGCGGTGCTGTGGCGCCGCTCCCCGTTCGACGACGGCCTGGAGATCGCGCTGATCCACCGCCCCAAGTACGACGACTGGTCGCTTCCCAAGGGGAAGTTGAAGCGCGGGGAGACGGCGCTGGACGGCGCGCTCCGCGAGGTCAAGGAGGAGACCGGGCTCGACTGCGTGCCCGGGCGGGTGCTCCCCTCCTCCACGTACGTCGTGGAGGGGCGCACGAAGATCGTGCGTTACTGGGCCGCCGAGGCGCGTGAGGGCTCCTTCGCCCCGAACCACGAGGTCGACCGCATGGTCTGGCTGCCGCCGGCCGCCGCGCGCAACCGGCTCACCCATGAGCGGGACCGTGCCGTGCTCGACGCGTTCCTGCGCGGAACGCGCAGGTGACGATGGCACGCTGAGACGTACGCCACTCGGTGTGGGCTACAGCACCGCACTGATATGCGAGGTTCACCTTGCGTTCACCCTTGGCCGTCGACCACTTCACCTGATCTGCCTAATTTCGGCCTTACCGGTGAGCGAGCAGCCGCCGGGTGGATGCAGAAATCCATACCTCTGCTTCGCCGTCCACCGGCGGGCTTCAGGAAGGAATCACCAAAGGTGAAGCTTCAGCGTAAGAGCGGGCTCCGCGCCCTGACCGTCGGCGCGGTCGCGGTCTCCGGTGCCCTCATGCTCACTGCGTGCGGTTCGGACGACAACACGAACGCGGGCGGCGACAGCAGCAAGGCGCCCACCTCGTCCAGCAGCATCAAGTGCGCGGACAAGGGCGGCCAGCTCCTCGCTTCGGGCTCCTCGGCGCAGCAGAACGCCATGGACGCCTGGGTCAAGAACTACCAGCAGGCCTGCGCCGACGCCCAGATCAACTACAAGGCGTCGTCCTCCGGTGAGGGCATCATCGACTTCAACAACGGCACGGACGGCTTCGCCGGCTCCGACTCGCCGCTGAAGCCCGAAGAGGTCGAGGCGTCCAAGAAGGTCTGCACCGACGGCACCGGCATCAGCATCCCGATGGTCGGCGGCCCCATCGCCATCGGTTACAACGTCTCCGGCGTGGACAACCTGGTCCTGGACGCCCCGACCCTGGCCAAGATCTTCGACTCGAAGATCACCACCTGGGACGACGCGGCCATCAAGAAGCTGAACCCGGACGCCAAGCTCCCCAGCTCCAAGATCCAGACCTTCCACCGTCAGGACGAGTCCGGCACCACGGACAACCTCACCAAGTACTTCAACGGTGCCGCCAAGGACGCGTGGCCGTACGAGCACGCCAAGGCGTGGGCGGGCAAGGGCGGCCAGTCCGCCGCCAAGTCCGCCGGTGTCGCGGCCCAGGTCAAGCAGGTCAACGGCTCCATCGGTTACTTCGAGCTCTCCTACGCGACCGCCAACAGCATCAAGACGGTGAAGGTCGACACCGGCGCCTCCGCCCCGGTCGAGGCCACCGCCGACAACGCCTCCGCCGGCATCGCGCAGGCGAAGGTCGTGGGCACCGGTGCCGACCTGTCCCTGGACATGTCCGCCGCGTACACCACCAAGGCCGACAACGCCTACCCGATCGTCCTGGTGACCTACGAGATCGCCTGTGACAAGGGCAACAAGGCCGACACCCTGCCGCTGGTGAAGTCCTTCCTGGGCTACACCGCCTCCGAGGAGGGCCAGTCGATCCTGTCCGAGGCCGGCTACGCGCCGCTCCCGGCCGAGATCGCCACGAAGGTCCGCTCCACCGTGGACGCCCTGTCCTAACCCAGTCGACCGGCCCCGCGACGCACGTCGCGGGGCCGGTCGCACTTCCGGTGCACCGCCGCCGGGGGAGTGATCCCCCACCCAGACCGGAGAAAAAACCGATGGCTATAACTACACAGAACCCCACCCCGCCAACGGCCGCGAAGCACGCCGGGGCGAACGTCACGCGCCCTGGCGACAAGATCTTCTCGGGCCTGTCCCGTGGTTCCGGCATCCTGCTGCTGGTCGTCATGGCGTCGATCGCGATCTTCCTGACGATCCGCGCGATCAACGCGATCTCCAAGGACCACGGCAACTTCCTGACCACCTTCGAGTGGAACGCCAACGCCAACCCGCCGGTCTTCGGCATCGCGGTGCTGGCCTACGGCACGATCGTCAGCTCGATCATCGCGATGGCCATCGCGGTCCCGATCGCGGTCGGCATCGCGCTGTTCATCTCGCACTACGCGCCGCGCCGCCTCGCCTCCCCGCTCTCGTACATCGTCGACCTGCTCGCCGCCGTGCCCAGCATCATCTACGGCCTGTGGGGCGCGCTGTTCCTGGTCCCGCACCTGACCGGCCTCAACATGTGGCTGGACGAGTACCTCGGCTGGACCGTCGTCTTCGAGAAGGAAGACCCGCAGGGCGCGGCCCGCTCGATCTTCACCGTCGGCATCCTGCTGGCGATCATGATCCTCCCGATCATCACCAACGTCAGCCGCGAGGTCTTCCGGCAGGTGCCGCGGATGCACGAGGAGGCCGCCCTGGCCCTCGGCGCGACCCGCTGGGAGACCATCCGCATGTCGGTGCTCCCCTTCGCCCGGTCCGGCATCATCAGCGCCTCGATGCTCGGCCTCGGCCGCGCGCTCGGCGAGACGATGGCCGTCGCCACGGTGCTGTCCGCCGCGCCCATCCTGTCGGTGCACGTCCTGGACCCGGTCGGCGGGACCTTCTCCCAGAACATCGTCGCCAAGTTCGGCGAGGCCAACGAGTTCGGCCGTGACGCGCTGATCGCCTCCGGTCTGGTGCTCTTCGTCATCACCCTGCTCGTCAACGGCGCCGCCCGCGCGATCATCGCCAAGCGCAAGGAATACTCGGGGGCCAACGCATGAGCCACGCAGTAGCAGACAAGCGCTCCGCCCCCGCGGTGCCGCAGCGGGCCCTGGCCCAGCGCCGGCTCCCGAAGTGGGCCCCCGCGGGCATAGCGGCCGGCGCGCTCGTGCTCGCCGTCGGCATCGGCCTCGGTGCCGGCCTGGACAGCAAGCTCCAGTGGGGCCTGATCGCCGTCCTGCTGTTCGTGCTCGGCACCTACGCGATCGCCACGGCGGTCGAGGGCCGCCGCCAAGCCAAGGACCGGGTCGCCACCAGCGTCGTCTGGGCGTCCTTCATCCTCGCCGCGCTCCCGCTGTACTCGCTGATCCAGACCACGGTCAGCAAGGGCGTCAAGATCCTCGACGGCGCCTTCCTGTCGCACTCCATGAACGGCGTGCTGACCATCGGCGAGGGCGGCGGTGTGTACCACGCCATCATCGGCACCCTGGAGCAGGTCGGCATCGCCACCGCCATCGCGGCCCCGATCGGCATGCTGACCGCCGTCTACCTGGTCGAGTACGGCAAGGGCCGGCTCGCCCTGGCGGTGACCTTCTTTGTCGACGTCATGACGGGCATCCCGTCGATCGTCGCCGGTCTGTTCATCCTGTCGACCTGGAACCTGCTGCTGGGCTTCGGCCCCTCGGGCTTCGCCGGCGCCATGGCCCTGGCCATCCTGATGATGCCGGTGGTCGTCCGCTCCACCGAGGAGATGCTCAAGCTCGTCCCGAACGAGCTGCGCGAGGCCTCGCTGGCGCTCGGTGTCCCCAAGTGGCGCACCATCGTGAAGGTGGTCATCCCGACCGCGATCGGCGGCATCACCACGGGCGTCATGCTCGCGGTCGCCCGCATCGCCGGCGAGAGCGCCCCCATCGCGCTGTTGGTCTTCGGCAACAACCTGATCAACAACGACCCGTTCAACGGCCCTCAGGCCTCGCTGCCGTTCTACATCTTCCAGCAGTACCAGAACGGCAACGACGCGAGCTATGACCGGGCGTGGGCGGCGGCACTCGTGCTGATCGCCTTCGTCATGATCCTCAACCTGATGGCGCGCGGCATCGCGCGCTGGAAGGCCCCGAAGACCGGTCGCTGACGCGGCCAACATCAGCGACCCAAGGATTGCGAGCATCACCACCATGGCCAAGCGAATCGACGTCAGCGGACTCTCCGCGTACTACGGCGGCTTCAGGGCGATCGACGACATCTCGATGAACATCGAGCCGCGCACGGTGACGGCCTTCATCGGCCCGTCCGGCTGCGGCAAGTCCACCTTCCTGCGCACCCTCAACCGCATGCACGAGGTCACCCCCGGCGGCCGCGTCGAGGGCAAGGTGCTCCTGGACGACGAGAACCTCTACGGCCCCGGCGTGGACCCGGTCTCCGTGCGCCGCACGGTCGGCATGGTCTTCCAGCGCCCCAACCCGTTCCCGACGATGTCGGTCTACGACAACGTCGCGGCCGGCCTGAAGCTGAACGGCGTCAAGAAGAAGAGCGACCTCGACGCGATCGTCGAGCGGTCGCTGCGCGGCGCCAACCTCTGGAACGAGGTCAAGGACCGCCTCAACAAGCCCGGCTCGGGCCTGTCCGGCGGTCAGCAGCAGCGTCTGTGCATCGCCCGCGCCATCGCGGTCGAGCCCCAGGTCCTGCTCATGGACGAGCCCTGCTCCGCGCTCGACCCGATCTCCACCCTCGCCATCGAGGACCTGATCGGTGAGCTCAAGGAGCGTTTCACCATCGTCATCGTGACCCACAACATGCAGCAGGCCGCGCGCGTCTCCGACCGCACCGCCTTCTTCAACCTGTCGGCGGTGGGCCAGCCCGGCAAGCTGATCGAGATCGACGAGACGGAGCGCATCTTCTCCAACCCGTCCGTCCAGGCGACCGAGGACTACATCTCCGGCCGCTTCGGCTGATCCGTCCCGCAGCCGGCCACAGCCGTCCTGCGGTGCTGCATGGCGGTGCCACCGCAAGGCGAAGGGCCCGCCCCCCGTACGGGGGGCGGGCCCATTTGCGTCGTACCCGGGGGCGCGTACCCGGGGGCGGGCCGTCCCCGGCTCAGCCGAAGGCCACGTGCACCACGGCGTAGACCAGCGCGGCCACCAGCCCCGCGGCCGGCATGGTGATGAACCAGCCGGTCACGATGTTCTTCGCGACGCCCCAGCGGACCGCGTTGACCCTCTTCGTCGCACCGACGCCCATGATCGCCGAGGTGATGATGTGGGTCGTGGAGATCGGCGCCTTGAAGATGTAGGCGGTCGTGTAGAGGATCGACGCCGCCGTGGTCTCGGCGGCGAAGCCCTGCGGCGGGTCCAGCTCGATGATCTTGCGGCCGAGGGTGCGCATGATGCGCCAGCCGCCGGCGTACGTACCGAGCGAGAGCATCGCCGCGCAGGCGAACTTCACCCACAGCGGGATCCCGTCGCCCTCCTCCTGGACGTCGGCGATGGTCAGCGCGAGCACGACGACACCCATCGTCTTCTGCGCGTCCTGCAGGCCGTGGCCGAGCGCCATGCCCGCCGCCGAGACGGTCTGCGCGATGCGGAAGCCGCGCTTGGCCTTGTGGGGGTTGGCCTTCCGGAAGATCCACAGGATGGCCAGCATCACCAGGTAGCCGACGACCAGGCCGACGACCGGCGACAGGAACATCGGCAGGATGACCTTGTCCACCACCCCGGACCAGATGACCCCCGTGCCGCCGGCCAGCGCCGCCCCCACCAGACCGCCGAAGAGCGCGTGGCTGCTGGAGGAGGGCAGGCCGTAGTACCAGGTGATCAGGTTCCAGACGATCGCCCCGACCAGCCCGGAGAAGAGGATCGCCATGCCGGTCTGCCCGTGCGGCGTCTCGATCAGGCCCTCGCTGACGGTGTGGGCGATCCCGGTGCCGAGGAAGGCGCCGGCGAGGTTCATCACCGCGGCCATCGCCAGCGCGGCCCGCGGGGTCAGTGCCCGGGTGGACACGGAGGTGGCGATGGCGTTCGCGGAGTCGTGGAAGCCGTTGGTGTACGTGAAGAAGAGCGCGACGCCGATGGTCACGACCAGAGAGAACGTCTCCACCGGGGTCAGGACTCCTTGACCGCGATGGTCTCCACGGTGTTGGCCACGTGCTCGAAGGCGTCCGCCGCCTCCTCCAGGACGTCCACGATCTGCTTGAGCTTGAGCACCTCGATGGCGTCGTACTTGCCGTTGAAGAGGTGGGCCAGCAGCTTGCGGTGGATCTGGTCCGCCTGGTTCTCCAGCCGGTTGACCTCGATCCAGTACTCGGTGAGGTTGTCCATGGTCCGCAGGTGCGGCATCGCCTCGGCGGTCAGCTCGGCCGCCCTGGCCAGCACCTCGATCTGCTGCTCGACCCCACGGGGCAGTTCCTCGACCTGGTACAGCACCACCAGGTCGACGGCCTCCTCCATGAAGTCCATGATGTCGTCGAGGGACGACGCCAGGGAGTAGATGTCCTCCCGGTCGAAGGGCGTGATGAAGGAGGAGTTCAGCTGGTGGAAGATCGCGTGCGTGGCATCGTCTCCCGCGTGCTCCGCGGCACGCATCCGTTCCGCGATCTCCGAGCGGGTGGCCGAATCGGCCCCGAGCAGTTCCATGAGGAGCTTCGACCCTGTGACGATGTTGTCCGCGGATGCGGCGAACATGTCGTAGAAGCTCGTCTCCCTGGGGGTCAGACGAAAGCGCACGTGAAGTCCTCGGAATACATCGGTTTCGGTCGCATTGATGCTAGGCGCATCATCCGGCAACAGCTAACCGGCGTCCTACAGTGTCGCTCATCGCCGCGGGTGCGCCCCAGCTGGGGTTCTGCGCGCGCCCTCGCACATTGGGGCGAATTCGGTACGATATACCCTGCCGGGGTATAGGGGGCAGGAGGGACATCATGACGGTCACCGAGACCGGTGGCGCCGAGGAACAGGCGCAGTCGCCGGCGGACGACGCCGGGGACGCTCCGGAGCACGGGCACGAGGCGCACCAGCACGGCTACGCCAAACAAAAGGACCAGCACCTCAAGCGGCTGCGCCGCATCGAGGGCCAGATCCGCGGTCTGCAGCGGATGGTCGAGCAGGACGTGTACTGCATCGACATCCTCACCCAGGTGTCGGCCGGTACGAAGGCTCTCCAGTCCTTCGCTCTCCAGTTGCTGGAGGAGCACTTGCGGCACTGCGTGGCGGACGCCGCGGCGAAGGGCGGACCGGAGGCCGACGACAAGGTGGCCGAGGCCACCGCCGCCATAGCCCGGCTGCTCCGGAGCTAGCGACCGGCCCCTGCCGACCACCGGGTCCCCTGCGCGGGCACGCGGGGGCTCACGTTCAGCACCTCGTCGATGCGCTCGGAACTCAGCCGTTCCTCGGTCGTCGCCGACGCCGCGATCATCAGCTCGCAGCACAGCTCGATCTCCGCGAGGGCCACGTGGACCTGATCGTCCTGGTCCAGGAGCCACACCGCCACGTGCACCACCTCCTCCCCGCCCAGCGTAGGGACTGGTGCACGGTCCGTGCATGACACGGACGGGCCATTTCGGCAAGCCCTCAGGGGCCGGTCGCAGAAACGATCTTCCCCGTGTAGATGTCGGTCTCCCGGGGCAGCGTGACCCGCACCGGCACCCCGAATCCGTACATCCCGGTCGTCGAGACCACCGTGACCTGCGCCGGCGCGCTCCGTACGCTTGCGCCCCCGCCGTTGCTGAAGGTGAAGCGCTGCCGCACCTTGCGCAGCCGGCCGTCCTCGTCGAGCCAGGCGTCGAACGGGACCCGGGTCACGGTGAAGCCCTCCGCCGCGGCCGCGAGCTCCGCCCGCACCAGCGGTGAGGCGACGCGTGCGGCGTCCGCGATGTCCGTGACCCCCTGGTAGTGGCGCACCCGCACCCCGTCCAGGGTCTCCGTCCCGGTCTGCCGCACCTCCCGCGCCCCCCGCAGCAGCTCCACGGCCACCAGGGGGTCGGTCGCGCCCCCCGTGACGAGGTTGCCGTCCGGCAGCCTGGTCGTGTCGACCCGCACCCACTTGTCGGCGGGCACGCCCTCGCCCCGGTTCTTCATGTAGAGGGCGCCGGGCGTCAGCAGCTCCGTGACCGGCTCGTGCTCGGCGTCCCCGGCCGCGTCCGGCGGCAGGACCACCTGGAGGCTGCCGCGGCGCTCGGCGTAGTCGAAGGAACCGGTGCCCCTGATGGCGATCTTCGTGCCGCCGCTGGCCATCTCCATCGACGTGACGATCTTCGAGCTGCCCGCGGCGGCCAGGGAGTCCACCGCCTGCCGCAGCGTCTCCCCGGCGTCGACCGGGACGCTGTCCACCTCGACGGCCTCACCGGCGGCCGAGCACCCCGCCACCGCCAGCGCGCACAACCCGAGACCCACGGCTGCCACAGTCGCCCGACCGAGCTGCCCCATCTCCGCCAACCCCCTGCACCCGCGCCTCGGACGTCGTCGGGCATAACGAGGGTCAGGGCACCGCGTCACGGCCGGTAGCTTTGTTCCGTGCCTCCCAGCGATCCGCCCCCGCCCCCCCACCGGGCGACCACCACCGAGCAGGGCGCCTTCTCCCGCGCGACCTGCGTCTGCGGCTGGCGGGGCCCGGCGCGCCGGGCGCGCGACCGCGCCCGGCGCGACGCCACCGACCACGAGCAGGGCTGACGACGGCCCGGCGGACGTCACATCCCCCACCCGCAACCGGTCACCTGTTCCCCACCGTCCTCACGGACGACCACACGGGGGAAGCGGAGCGGGAGGCCCCACCTTGAACCGACGAACTTTGATCCGCGGCGGCGCCGGCGTCGCCGCGGCGGGCTGGCTGGCCACGGCCTGCACCCCCGAGGGCGGTCGCCCCGCGCACGCGGGCAGCGCCGCGCCCGGCACCCCCGGCACCGCCACGACGGCCGGCAGCGCCGCGTCCCCCAGCGCCTCGCCGACCGCCCGCCCCGACTGGAAGGCCCTCGGCCGCACCCTGGACGGCAGCCTCGTCCTGCCCGACGACGCGGACTACGCCACCGCACGCCTGCTGTACAACACCCGCTTCGACGGGCAGCGCCCCGCCGCCGTGGCGTACGTCTCCGGCACCGAGGACATCCGCGCGTGCCTGGACTTCGCCCGCCGCACCGGCGTCCCCGTCTCGGTCCGCAACGGCGGGCACTCCTACGCCGGCTACTCCGGCGGCAAGGGCCGGCTCGTCCTCGACGTCTCGTCCATGGCCTCGGTGAGCCTGTCCGGCGGCACCGCGACCATCGGCGGCGGGGCGAAGCTCATCGACGTCTACACCAAGCTCGGCGCGAGCGGACGCACCCTGCCGGCCGGCTCGTGCCCGACGGTCGGCATATCCGGCCTCACCCTGGGCGGCGGCCACGGGGTGCTCAGCCGCGCGTACGGGCTGACCTGCGACAGCCTCACCGGCGCCGAGATCGTCACGGCGGGCGGCCGGGTGCTGCGCTGCAGCGCCGGCGAGAACCCGGAGTTGTTCTGGGCGCTGCGCGGCGCGGGCGGCGGCCAGTTCGGCGTGGTCACCCGGCTGACGTTCGACACGCAGGCCTCACCGCAGGTCGTCACCGGCTACCTGACCTGGCCCTGGAGCAAGGCCGCCGCCGTCCTGCGCGCCTGGCAGGAGTGGGGGCCCACCCAGCCCGACGAGATCTGGTCCGCCCTGCACCTGGACAAGTCAGGCACCGGATCCCCGCAGATCAGCATCGCCACCGTGGGCATCACCTCGCGCGACGGGCTCGCGAACGCCGTCGACCGGCTCGCCGACACCATCGGTGCCCCCGCGACGAGCGTCTCCCTGCACCCGCGCTCCTACCTCGACGCCGCCCTCGCGTACGCGGGCTGCTCGAACCTGAGCACCGCCCAGTGCCACCTGCCCGGCACCACCCCGGGTCGCAGCCCCTCCGGCCGGCTCGGCCGGGAGACCTACGCGGCCCGCTCGGACTTCTACGACCGCTCGCTCTCCGCCGCAGGCATCCAGACCCTCCTGTCCCAGGTGGAGGGGCTCCGCTCCGGCTCCGGCAGCGTCTCCCTCACCGCGCTGGGCGGCGCCGTCAACCGTGTCGCGCCCACGGCCACCGCCTTCGTGCACCGGCGCTCGCGCTTCCTGGCGCAGTACATAGAGAACCCCGGCACCACGGGCTGGCTGACCGGGCTCCACGCGGCCATGCGCCGCCACGCCTCCGGCGCCGCCTACCAGAACTACACCGACGCCACGCTGACCGACTGGCGCACCGCCTACTACGGCTCGGCCGCCGACAAGCTGACCCGCCTGAAGACCCGGTACGACCCCGCGCGGCTGTTCAGCTTCCAGCAGGCCCTGTAACGAGGCACCGTCCGCCGGCGGCGGCCGTCAGGCGGCCAGGTCCTTGTCGACCGCCGACGGCTCCGGGTAGGGCTCGCCCCGGCGGGCCTCCGGCCGGCCCGGGGCGGCCTGCACGAGCACGCCGATGCGGGACCCCGCCACGGCCGTCGTCAGCGGTGTCAGCAGGGCCAGCGCCGCCGGGGCCAGCAGCAGCGCGACGGCCGTGCCCAGGGCGAAGCCGCCCAGGACGTCGGTGGGGTAGTGCACGCCCATGTAGACGCGGCAGAAGCCCTCGGCCAGCGCGACGGCGATGGCCGCCAGGCCCCACTTGCGGCTGACCATGAACAGGCCCATCGCGACGGCCATCGTCAAGGTGGCGTGGTCGCTGACGAAGGAGAAGTCGGTCTTCCCCTTCACCAGGACGTCGATGCCCTCGTGCTCCACGAAGGGCCGGGGCCGGTCCACGAAGTTCCGCAGCGGGATGTTGAGCGCCAGCGCGATCGACGCCGCCAGCCCGGACCAGATCACACCCGCCACGGCCGTCGGCGCCTCCGCGCCGCTGCGGCGCGCCACGCGCCACCAGCACCAGCCGGCGATCAGCACCATGAGCAGGATCAGGCCGTACTCGCCGACGGCCTCCATCACGCGGTCGAACCAGCGCGGGGCGTCCTTCGCGAGCCCGTTGATGTCGCGGAGCAGACTGACGTCGGGGTTCGAGCCGTCCAGTGAGAGCTCTGCCACCGGTGTCCCCTCATTCTCTTCCGCCGCACCCCCGTGCACGTCCGTGTGGGAGTTGATTCTCCCCCGTCCAACGGACGGCACGGTACGTCGCGTTCCGGTCTCCACCGGATGATCACCAAGGTGTTATCGAAGGGAGACACGTTCCCGCATGCCGGGGCCGGGTGTTCACCCACAGCGACGCCGCGGCGGGCGCGCGGCGGTCACACCGCCGCCGCGCCCGCCGCCG
Source organism: Streptomyces sp. NBC_00510 (assembly GCA_036013505.1). Taxonomy (NCBI): domain Bacteria; kingdom Bacillati; phylum Actinomycetota; class Actinomycetes; order Kitasatosporales; family Streptomycetaceae; genus Streptomyces; species Streptomyces sp. NBC_00510. The sequence continues at coordinate 4,784,225 of CP107851.1, forward strand.
TCACGCGCGTCGCCCCGATGTAGTCCGGGGTGTCGATCTTGTCGAAGCGGATCACCGCGCCCGTGTACGGAGCGTTGATCATGTAGCCGCCGCCGACGTAGATCCCCACGTGGTGGATGGACCGCGGGTCGGTCAGGTCGTACGCGAAGAAGACCAGGTCGCCCGGGAGCAGCTCGTCCCGCTTCGGGTGCGGTCCGGCGTTCCACTGGTCGTTGGCCACGCGCGGCAGCTCGATCCCCACCGAGTGGTACGCCGCCTTCGTCAGGCCCGAGCAGTCGAACCGGCCGCCCTGCTCCGGCGTGCCGTTGCCGCCCCACAGGTACTTCGTCCCCAGCTTCTGCTGGGCGTAGTAGATCGCGCCCGCCGACTGCCGCGACGGCCCCACCGGGCCCACGGGAGCCGCGAAGCTCTTCTGCAGGGTCGTGATGATCCGGACGTAGTTCTGCGTCTCCCGGATCCGCGGCACCCCGCCGGCCTGGATGACCCGGTACGCACCCGCGTTGTACGCGGCGAGCATGTTCTCCGTCGGGTCCCCCGGCACGTCCTTGACGTAGCCGGCCAGCTCGCAGTCGTACGAGGCGGCCGAGGGGATGGCGTCCGCCGGGTCCCACACGTCGCGGTCCCCGTCGCCGTCCCCGTCCACGCCGTGCGTCGCCCACGTCCCGGGGATGAACTGCGCTATCCCCTGCGCCTGCGCCGCGCTCTGCGCCTTCGGGTTCCAGCCGCTCTCCTGGTAGAGCTGGGCCGCCAGCAGCGCCGGGTCGATGGCCCCGCAGAGGTTCCCCCACTTCTGCACCAGGCCCTGGTACGCCGCGGGCACCGCCCCCGTGGCGAGCGTCACCGCCCCGCCCCCGCCCGTCAGCTTCGCCGCCACCAGGTACGTGCCGACCACGAGCAGCATGACGAACGACATGAAGAGGCCACCCACGACCCCCGACACCAGCCAGGCCTTCCGCGCGGTCCGCGAAGCCGCCGTCACCCGCCCCACCCCTTCGTCACATCACCCTGCCCGGCACGGAAGGTGACGGTGCGCCAGGCCCTGGGGAGCATCCCCACCCGCAGCGCCGCCAATCGTTGCCCTCCGCTCACCACCGTGATACACAGAGTAGTCAACAAAGTCCCATCGAACACCGGATCGCACGCCAGTGTGTCCAGTCTGGCGGTTGCGGCCCGGATCACACCGGGGAATCGGCTGAGAAAGTCGCCGAGTCGACATACGACGGCGGCATCCTCCGCCAAGATAGACCTTGGCTCCTTGCGCCCCGTCGAGGACGCCAACTGATCTAGCGTGGTGGTGAGTTCTCATGTTCCTGGCGGCCGACAAGGGCGACATCAACACCATCATCGGTGGTATCGCCCCGGACTGGGGGCCTTTCGGCTCTCTGGGGAACGAAGCACGCGTCATGATCGAGGTGGTCATGGCAGTGGCGATCCTGCTCTGCCTGGCCATCGCGATCTGGGGCGCGGCGAAACAGCGCATCGGAGCCACGGCGCTCCGCGACACCTTCAGTGCGGAGCAGGGCAAGGGACTGATCATCGCCGGCCTGACCGGCGTGTTCATCATCGGCTCCCTCGGCACGCTCTTCACCATCGTCTACGGGATGGCGGTCTAGCGACCACGCGTCGGAGTCCGCCCCATCCCCTGCGCACTGTCCCCGAGGGGCCCGTCCCGGCCCCGCACCCCACCCGAGGCTGTCTGCTGATGCCCACTCACCCGATGACCCCCGAGGGGGCGAGCCCCCGATGAGCCTCGGCCAGGACGGCCCCCCGACCCGTACCCGTCTCCCCGAGCCCCCGCCCGGCACCGGCGGCCCCTCCCGCCGCCCGCAGCGCTCCAGCCGCAGCCTCGTCACGGTCGTCGGCGTCGTCGTGCTCCTCATCGCCGCCATCGCCTTCGCCAACCGCGGCGGCGGCTCCCCCTCCGATTCCCCCGGCGGCGGCAGCCAGAGCGGCGGCTCCTCCAACGGCGCCCGTTCCCAGCCCACATCCCCCACCGGCACGAAGCCGGTGAACGGCAAGGACGCGGGCATCCCCACGGGTTACGCCCGCACCGACCAGGGTGCGCAGTCGGCGGCCGCCAACTACGCCGTGGCACTCGGCTCCGACGGCATGTTCGACGAGGCCCGCCGTCACACGATCGTCGCGGCGATCCACGCCCCCCAGGTCGTCGACCGCCTCCAGGGTGACCTCGACCGTGCCTACTCGCCCGGTTTCCTCGCCAACGTGGGGCTCAACGAGGACGGAAGCGTGCCGGACGGCTACACGTTCGTCTCCCGCACCGTCCCCGTGGGCACCCGCGTGACGGGCTTCTCCAAGAACGCGGCGACCGTCGAGGTGTGGAGCACGGGCCTCGTCGGCCTGGCCGGGGAGGGCTCGACGAAGCCCGTGAGCCAGACGTGGTTCACCATCACCGAGCAACTCGTCTGGGTTGACGGGGACTGGAGAATCGAAACGTCCGGCCAGAAGGAGGGGCCCGCGCCCGTCAACGGCGACAACCGCGCGGCCGACGCCGAGGAAATCGCCAACGCGGTCCAGGGTTACGGAGGGTTCACCTATGCCAGGTAGCCACCGGCGCCGCGCGCTGTCCCTGACCGCCCTGGTCGCGGCTGCCCAGACGACCCTCGTCCTGGCCGCCTCGCGCGCGGTGGCCGCCCCCAGCCCCACCCCGAGCCCGAGCGGCAGCAGTAACCCGTGCGACCTGATCGTGGGACAGGCCCGCGACTACTGCGAGGGCGGCACAGGGTCCAAGAACACCCCCTCCGTGGCGGACCCCCTCGACCCCCTGGACTCGCTCGCGCGCGGCTGCGCCGACGCCGCCGCCTGGGTCATCGACGGCCTCTCCAAGGCGGTCAACAAGACCGCGGCCGTGGACTTCACCAACAAGGCGTTCCTCACCCAGTACGCCGTCGTCTTCGCCGCCTCCACCTTCCTCACGCTCCTCCTGTGGCTGCTGGCCGTCGCCAAGCGCGCCGTGCGCGGGGTGCCCCTCACCGAGGCGCTGACCGAGGCGGTCGGCTTCCTCTGGCTCACCGTCATCGCCTCCGCCTTCACGCCGCTGATCCTCTACACCGTCGTGTCGGCGACCGACGGCATCACGGAGGTCATCGCGTCGGGCACCTCCGCCGGCACCGACACGTTCTTCGGCTCGTTCCAGGACGCGTTGACCAAGGACTCCGACATCGGCGGCGGCCCGATCATGCTGATCGTGGTCTCCCTGGTGTCCGTGCTCGCCGCCGGCGTCCTGTGGCTCGAACTCGTCATCCGTGCCGCCCTGCTGTACGTCGGCGCGCTGCTCGGCACCGCCGTGTACTCGGGCCTGGTCGACAAGAACATGTGGCACCACGTGCGCCGTTGGGCCGGGATCATGATCGCGGTGATCCTCGTCAAACCGGTGATCGTGGTCGTGCTCGGCCTCGCGGGCGCGCTCAGCGGCTCCGACGGGCCCACCGCGTTCGGCGCCGTCGTGTCGGGTCTGGCCATCATCCTGCTGGCCATCTTCGCCAGCGCGATGATCTACCGCTTCGTCCCCGGCTTCGGCGACGATGTGGCCAGCCTCCGCAGCAACCGCAAGGCGAGCGCCCAGTCCCAGGCCGCCGCCGTCATCTCCTCCCCGGCCGCGCTGGTGAAGCAGGGCATCAAGACGCACAGCACCCGTGGCGGCCCCCAGGAGCAGGCCTCGGGCGGCGGCGCACAGCCCACGAACGCCGTGCCCAGCGGCATCGCCGCGCACAGCAGCCGCAACGGCACCGCGCCGGCACCGGCCCCCGCGCCGCGCACGAACCCTGACCGCGGCAACGGCGGCGGAACCACCAGCAAGACAGCAGGAGGCGAAAGCCGGTGACGTCCCAGCCCTACGCCGCACCGCAGCAGCGCCGTACGTACCTGATCGGCAAGGCACGTCCCAACGCCATCGTCGGCAAGAACCGCGAGACCGGTGAGATCGCCCTGATCATCGTCGGCGCGTTCCTCGGCATGATGAGCGGCCTGCTGATCCCCGTGCTGCCGCTGCGCATCCTCGGTCTGACGGGCTGGCCGCTGCTCGCCTTCGCCGCCGTCTACATGCCCTACCGGCGCCGCACCTTCTACCGCTGGTTCGAGATCAACCGCAGCTACCGCCGCACGCTGCGGTCGGCCGCGACGTACCGCTCCACCGCCGCCGAGTCCGGCACCCGGCTCGACGGCCGCGAGGTGGAGATCGGGCCGCCCCCCGGCATCGGCCGCATCACCTGGCTGTCCGCGCCCTTCGGCCCGGACGAGATCGCCGTGCTGCTGCACGTCGACCGGCGCACCGTGACCGCCGCCATCGAGATCGAGGGCCCCGGCGTCGGCCTGCGCGACAGCGAGGACCAGGAGGCCCTGGTCGAACGCTTCGGCACCCTGCTGAAGCACGTGGCCAACGGCGACGGCTTCGTCACCCGGCTGCAGATGCTCGCCCGCACCCTCCCCGCCGACCCCGACGCCCACGCCAAGGACGTCGCCCAGCGCGGCGACGACCGGGCCGAGCAGTGGCTGAAGGACTCCTACGACCAACTGCAGTCGATGGTCTCGACCTCGTCCGAGCAGCACCGCGCCTACCTCGTCGCGTGCATGCACTACAGCCGCGAGCTCGCCGCCGAGGGCAACGCCATCGCCCGCGCCGCGGGCGGCGCCCGCAAGTCCCTCGACAAGGACGCCGGCATCGCCGCCGTCATGGCCCGTGAGCTCACCGACATCTGCGCCCGCCTCACCGAGGCCGACATCCGGGTCCGCCAGCCGCTCGGCCAGGCGCGGCTGGCGTCGCTCATCCACTCCATGTACGACCCGGACCACCCGATCGACCACATCCAGGCGATGACCCGGCGCAACGCCTGGCCCGCGGAACTGGACGCGACCGAGCCGACCTTCCTCCAGGCCAAGACCCGCGAGTCGGCCACCCGCGCCCCCTGGTGCCACTCCACGGCCTGGGTCAAGGAGTGGCCGCTGACCCCCGTCGGCGTCAACTTCCTGGCCCCGCTGCTGGTCCACACCCCGGACGTGATCCGCACCGTCGCCGTCTGCATGGACCTCGAACCGACCGACGTCGCCATCGAGCGCATGCTCACCGAGAAGACCAACGACGACGCCGAGGCCAGCCGCGCCGCCAAGATGAACCGCGTCGTCGACCCCCGCGACCTCGCCCACCACACCCGCATCGACCAGCGCGGCGAGGACCTCGCCTCCGGCGCCGCGGGCGTCAACCTGGTCGGCTACATCACGGTCTCCTCCCGCTCCCCGGAGGCCCTGGCGCGCGACAAGCGCACGATCCGCGCCTCCGCGGGCAAGTCGTACCTCAAGCTGGAGTGGTGCGACCGCGAACACCACCGGGCGTTCGTCAACACGCTTCCGTTCGCGACCGGCATCCGCCGCTGAGGGGCCGGGAGGTAGCACCATGCGCCTGTGCGCACTTGACGCTCCGTCTCCAGGGACGGCGCTAATGGGAAGGACGACAGGGACAACGATGCCACGCCGGAGCCTGCGCCCCAGGCGCGACGACCGCTGACGCCGAGGAGGCTCTCCACCCATGGCCATGCTGGACCCCCTCGCAGCGATCACCGACGCCTTCACCAGCTTCCTCTTCGGCAAGGTGGAGTCCACCCGACTCCCCGTGCGCACCTCCACGGGCCAGGCCCAGGCCGTCTACATGCCGACCGCCGCACCCGGCCTCGGCGACTCCGGCGTGATCATCGGCCGCGAGGTCTACTCCGGCAAGGGCTACATCTACGACCCGTTCCAGCTGTACGGGCAGCAACTCCCCGCCCCCCACTGGCTGGTCCTCGGCGAGTCCGGCAACGGCAAGTCCGCCCTGGAGAAGACGTACGTCCTGCGGCAGCTGCGCTTCCGCGACCGCCAGGTCGTCGTCCTGGACGCGCAGGGCGAGGACGGCGTCGGCGAGTGGAACCTCATCGCCAAGGCCCTCGGAATAACTCCCATCCGCCTGGACCCGATGGCGGCCCTCGACGGGGGCATCAAGCTCAACCCGCTCGACCCGGCGATCACCACCACGGGCCAGCTCGCCCTGCTCCGCACGATCATCGAGGTCGCGATGGGCCGCGGCCTGGACGAGCGCTCCGGCTTCGCGCTGAAGGTCGCCCACGCGTACGTCCACGAAACGGTCACCGACCGCCAGCCGATCCTCACCGACATCGTGGACCGGCTGCGGCACCCCATGGCCGACTCGGCCGAGTCGATGAACGTCGACCTGGAGGACGTCCGCGCCTGGGGCCTGGACGTGGCCCTCGTCCTGGACCGGCTCGTCGACGGCGACCTGCGGGGCATGTTCGACGGCCCGACGACCGCCGGCATCGACCTCGACGCCCCGCTCATCGTCTTCGACCTGTCCCACATCGACCGCAACTCCATCGCCATGCCGATCCTCATGGCGATCGTCGGCGTCTGGCTGGAGCACACCTGGATCCGCCCCGACCGGAAGAAACGCATCTTCCTGGTCGAGGAGGCCTGGCACATCATCAACAGCCCGTTCGTCGCGCAGCTCTTCCAGCGGCTGCTGAAGTTCGGCCGCCGTCTCGGCCTGTCCTTCGTCGCCGTCGTCCACCACCTGTCCGACGTGGTGGACGGCGCCGCCGCCAAGGAGGCCGCGGCGATCCTCAAGATGGCCTCCACGCGCACCATCTACGCCCAGAAGGCCGACGAGGCGCGCGCGACCGGCCGGGTGCTGGGCCTGCCCCGGTGGGCGGTGGAGATCATCCCCACCCTCACCCCCGGCATCGCCGTCTGGGACGTCAACGGCAACGTGCAGGTCGTCAAGCACCTCATCACCGAGACCGAACGGCCGCTGGTCTACACCGACCGCGCCATGACCGAGGCCTCGGCCGACGAGGACGACCGGGCGGACGGGTTCGACGAGCCCCGGGTCTCCCTCGACAAGCAGCTGGCCGACGACGCGGTGGCCTGAACGGGGACCTGACCATGGCGAGAGCGCAGCACCACGGACAGGAGCGCGAGGGCGGCATCCCGGACGGGCTGATCCTCGGCGTCATGGGCTTCCTGCTCGGCATGACCGTCCTGGTGTGGACGGGCACCGGGATAGCCGGCCTCGTCTCCCACGGGGCGTGGCCGGCCGAGGTCCACTTCACGCGCACGCCCGTGGCCATGCGTCACCTCATCGCCGACCCCCACGACATCGCCGGGGCCTGGCGGCCCGCCCCACCGGCGGGGCTGCCCGGCTCCGGGCTGTTCTGGGGCGTGTTCATCGGGCAGTTGATGGTGCTCTTCGTCCTCACGGTCTTCGTGATGGGCGTCGTCGCGCGCACCCGGTTGCGCCGCGCGGCACGCCGTACGGCCGCCCAGAAGGCCGCGGAGGCTGCCGTGGAGCCCGAGACCCCGGTCCGGCCCCGGCAGGCCGCGCAGCGGCCCGTGGAGGCCCCTGAGCCCGCCGCCCCCGAGCCTGAACCCGTACCGGTGGGGCCGGCCACCGGCGTCCCCGCCGCCGGCCCCGCGGCTCCGTCGGTGACCACCGACCGCGAACTCACCCGCACCTACGCCGCCTTCGCCGCCCTCCGCAGCGACAAGGGCAAGCGCCTCGTCCAGCCGTCCGTCCTCAACGCGGCGGGCCCGGTCCTCGTCACCACCGCCGACCCGGACACCTTCCACCAGACCGTCGGCAATCGCGCCAAGCTCGGCCCGGTCCACGTCTACGACCCGGCCCACCTGGTCGACACCCCGGCCCGGCTCCGCTGGGCCCCGCACTCGGGCTGCGAAGACGTCCCCACGGCCGTCACCCGCGCCCGCGCCCTGCTCTTCCCGGTACGGCCGCGCGCCGCGGTCGACGCCGCGATGTTCGACGCCGCCGAGACCCTCCTGCGCTGCTGGCTGCACGCCGCCGCCGTCGACGGCCAGCCCTTCCGCCAGGTGCACCGCTGGGCGGGCGGCACCTCCGGCCAGGACGCCGTCCGCATCCTGCGCACGCACTCCAAGGCCGCCTCCGGCTGGAGCGGGGAGCTCGAGTCCGTCCTCCACGCCCACACCCACCGCCGCGACGCCGCCCAGGCCCTCGTCCACCGCGCCCTGGAGTCCCTCAACTCCGTCCACATCCGGGACGCCTGCAATCCCGGACGCGCCGACGGCCTCGAGCTGGAGTCATTCCTCAAGGATCTGGGCACGCTCTATGTGGTGGGCGAGCCCAACGAGGACCCGCGAACCCACCCGGGTGCGATGCCGTTGCTCACCGCACTCGTCTCCAGCGTGGTCGAGCACGGCCGGCGCATGGCCGCAGGGTCATCCTCCGGTCGGCTCGACCCACCAATGACCCTCGTGCTGGACGACATCGCCGCCCTCGCGCCGATCCCGGAACTCCCCGACCTCCTGGCCACCGGCACCTCCGCGGGCCTGCCCACCCTGGCCGTGCTCCGCTCCCCCGAACAGGCCCGCGACCACTGGCGAGGGCCGCTGTGGCAGCGCGCCGACGCCCGCCTCGTCCTCGGCACCCAGCCCCCCGCGCTCCTCGAAGAGGTCCCGGACGCGGTGCGGTTGCCCTAGCGCACTCCCTACGGGCGCTCCAGCTCCATCTCGTACTCGGTCTGCGACTCGTCCAGCGGGAACGCCATCGTCCTCCCCGTCCTGACGAAGCCGAGCCGCTTGTAGAAGGCCTGCGCCCGGTGGTTGTCCTCGTGCACCCACAGCCGCACGCGCCGCACCTGCTCCGGCAGCTCCCACGACCACGCGATCGCCGCCCCCAGCAATTCCGCGGCCAACGCGCCGCCCCGGAACTCCGGCCGTACGTAGACACCGACCAGGTGCGTCTGGGGCACGGCGAACTCCTCGCCCGTCTCCACGAGTACGGCCACATTCGCGACGCGTTCGCCGGCCTCGTCCTCAGCGATGAACGCCTGCGTCTGCCCCCGCTGCTGCCACACCTCGTCGGTGAACGCGGCCTCGGTGTCGTGCGTGTTGACGAAGGCCACGCTGCTGGCGGGATCCTTGAGCGCCTCCAGCCGCAGGGCCCGCTGGGCACGCCATTCGTCGGGGCGGGACGCACGTATCGTGTAGCTCGTCATACCGCGATCGTACGCAAAAAAGCCCCGGCTCCCGAGTGATTAAACTCGGGAGCCGGGGCTCAAAATTTGTTCGGCGGCGTCCTACTCTCCCACAGGGTCCCCCCTGCAGTACCATCGGCGCTGAAAGGCTTAGCTTCCGGGTTCGGAATGTAACCGGGCGTTTCCCTAACGCTATAACCACCGAAACACTATGAAACTATACGAACCAACGGTTCGTTGTTTCAGAACTACACAGTGGACGCGAGCAACCTATGGACAAGCCCTCGGCTTATTAGTACCGGTCAGCTCCACCCATTACTGGGCTTCCACATCCGGCCTATCAACCCAGTCGTCTACTGGGAGCCTTAACCCCTCAAGGGGGTGGGAGTCCTCATCTCGAAGCAGGCTTCCCGCTTAGATGCTTTCAGCGGTTATCCCTCCCGAACGTAGCCAACCAGCCATGCCCTTGGCAGAACAACTGGCACACCAGAGGTTCGTCCGTCCCGGTCCTCTCGTACTAGGGACAGCCCTTCTCAAGACTCCTACGCGCACAGCGGATAGGGACCGAACTGTCTCACGACGTTCTAAACCCAGCTCGCGTACCGCTTTAATGGGCGAACAGCCCAACCCTTGGGACCGACTCCAGCCCCAGGATGCGACGAGCCGACATCGAGGTGCCAAACCATCCCGTCGATATGGACTCTTGGGGAAGATCAGCCTGTTATCCCCGGGGTACCTTTTATCCGTTGAGCGACGGCGCTTCCACAAGCCACCGCCGGATCACTAGTCCCTACTTTCGTACCTGCTCGACCCGTCAGTCTCACAGTCAAGCTCCCTTGTGCACTTACACTCAACACCTGATTGCCAACCAGGCTGAGGGAACCTTTGGGCGCCTCCGTTACTCTTTAGGAGGCAACCGCCCCAGTTAAACTACCCACCAGACACTGTCCCTGATCCGGATCACGGACCGAGGTTAGACATCCAGCACGACCAGAGTGGTATTTCAACGACGACTCCACAATGGCTGGCGCCATCGCTTCACAGTCTCCCACCTATCCTACACAAGCCGAACCGAACACCAATATCAAGCTGTAGTAAAGGTCCCGGGGTCTTTCCGTCCTGCTGCGCGAAACGAGCATCTTTACTCGTAGTGCAATTTCACCGGGCCTGTGGTTGAGACAGTCGAGAAGTCGTTACGCCATTCGTGCAGGTCGGAACTTACCCGACAAGGAATTTCGCTACCTTAGGATGGTTATAGTTACCACCGCCGTTTACTGGCGCTTAAGTTCTCAGCTTCGCCCCACCGAAATGGAGCTAACCGGTCCCCTTAACGTTCCAGCACCGGGCAGGCGTCAGTCCGTATACATCGCCTTACGGCTTCGCACGGACCTGTGTTTTTAGTAAACAGTCGCTTCTCGCTGGTCTCTGCGGCCACCACCAGCTCAGGGAGCAAGTCCCCTCACCAGCAATGGCCCCCCTTCTCCCGAAGTTACGGGGGCATTTTGCCGAGTTCCTTAACCACAGTTCACCCGAACGCCTCGGTATTCTCTACCTGACCACCTGAGTCGGTTTAGGGTACGGGCCGCCATGAAACTCGCTAGAGGCTTTTCTCGACAGCATAGGATCATCCACTTCACCACAATCGGCTCGGCATCAGGTCTCAGCCTCAATGAGTGGCGGATTTGCCTACCACTCGGCCTACACCCTTACCCCGGGACAACCACCGCCCGGGCTGGACTACCTTCCTGCGTCACCCCATCGCTCA